>NZ_JBSGZA010000038.1:0-1008 GCF_053610745.1 Streptomyces sp. NPDC054866 | reverse complement strand
CGGTGCATCGGCCTGTGCCTCGGCCGGAGAGAGCGTACGCAGGGTCAGCTCACCGATCTCCGCGACCAACCCGCCCTCACCGTCGTACAAGGTGATCTCCGCCATGTCCGGCCCGGTCTGGACGGCCTTGACCCGCAGGTGCGTGGCGCCAGTGGCGTACAGGGAGACACTCGTCCATGCGAAGGGGACTCGTATATCGGTGTTGTCGCTGTCGACGAGGAGGGTGTGCAGGGCCGCGTCGAGCAGGGCGGGATGCAGGCCGAAGGCGTCGGGGCCGTGGCCGCCGGTGTGCTCCTGGGGCAGAGTGACCTCGGCATAGCGGACGTGACCGTCACCTCCACGCCACAGACCCGTCAAGCCCTGGAAGCCAGAGCCGTAGGCATAACCGCGTTCGGCCAGTTCCTCATACACACGGGCCAGATCCACGGGCTGCGTACCGGGAGGAGGCCACGCCCCCTGCCAGTCCTCGGCGCCCTGGTCGCGCTGCGGAGCAAGCCGTCCCGCGGCACAACGAGCGTACGGTCGAGTGGGATCGTCATCGGGGCGGGCGTGAACGGCAACAGTGCGTAGACCAGATCCATCGGCTTCGAACGGCTCGACGGTGAGTTGGAGTTGCAGACCGGATGTGCCGGGCAGCTCCAGTGGCGCTTCGAGAGTGAACTCCTCCAACACCGGACAACCCGTCTCATCACCCGCCCGCAACGCCATCTCCACCAACGCCGCCCCCGGAACCAACACCCGACCCCGGACCTCATGCCCCGTCAGCCAACCATGCGAAGAACGCGCCACCCGCCCCGTGAGAACAGTCGTATCCGTCCCCGCGACCGTCACCGCCGCACCCAGCAGACCATGCCCAAAAGCACCCAGCCCCAGACCCTCCGCACCCCCACCCCCACTCGACGACTCCAGCCAAAAACGCCGACGCTGGAACGCATACGTCGGCAGCACCACCCGCCGCCCACCAGCACCCGCGAATACCGCCCGCCAGTCCACACCCGCCCCGGCGGC
>NZ_JBSGZA010000037.1:0-1025 GCF_053610745.1 Streptomyces sp. NPDC054866 | reverse complement strand
GGGTTGTTGTTTACCGGTCAGGGGTCGCAGTGGTCGGGGATGGGTTCGGGGTTGACTGGGTTTGCGGTGTTCCGGGAGGCGTTTGAGGAGGTGTGTGCGGGTTTTGATGGGTTGTTGAGTCGTCCGTTGGGTGAGGTGTTGGCGGATGGTGGGGGGGTGGTGGATCGGACGGAGTTTGCGCAGGCGGGGTTGTTTGCGTTCGAGGTGGCGGTGTTCCGGTTGCTGCGGGCGTGGGGGGTTGAGCCGGGTGTGTTGGTGGGGCATTCGGTGGGTGAGGTGGCGGCGGCGTTTTGCGCGGGGGTGTGGTCGTTGGGGGATGCGTGTCGTCTGGTGGCGGCGCGGGGGCGTTTGATGCAGGCGTTGCCGGCGGGTGGGGCGATGGTGGCGTTGCGGGGGAGTCTTGGTGAGGTGGAGGCGTTGTTGGAGGGTGTGTCGGGGGTGGCGGTGGCTGCGGTGAACGGGCCGAGGTCGGTGGTGATTTCCGGGTCTGGTGTGGTGGTGGATGGGCTGGTGGCGCGGTGGGAGGCGGGTGGTGGTCGGGCGCGTCGGTTGACGGTTTCGCACGCGTTTCATTCTCCGTTGATGGAGCCGATGCTGGAGGATTTCCGTGGGGTGGTGCGGGAGTTGGAGTATCGGGCGCCGGTGATTCCGCTGGTGTCGAACGTGACCGGGGAGTTGGTGGATCCGGCTGCGGTGTGTGATCCGGAGTATTGGGTTGGGCATGTGCGGGAGCCGGTTCGTTTCGCGGATGGTGTGCGGGCGGCTCGTTCGGCTGGTGTGTCGGTGTTTGTGGAGGTGGGTCCGGGGCCGGTGTTGACGGCGATGGGGCAGGAGTGTGTGCGGGATGAGGCGGTGACGTGGGTGGCGTTGTCGCGTGGGCAGGGGTCGCCTGCTGCTGAGGTGTTGTTGTCGGGTGTGGGTGCTGCGTTTGCCGCCGGGGCGGGTGTGGACTGGCGGGCGGTATTCGCGGGTGCTGGTGGGCGGCGGGTGGTGCTGCCGACGTATGCGTTCCAGCGTCGGCGTTT
>NZ_JBSGZA010000036.1:0-1162 GCF_053610745.1 Streptomyces sp. NPDC054866 | reverse complement strand
ACGTACGGCTGCCCTTCGCCTGGAACGGCGTCACCATCCACGCCACCGACGCCACCCACCTACGCGTCACCCTCACCACCACAGGCAACGACATCTCCGTCCAGGCCTGGGACCCCACCGGCGCACCCGTCGCCACCGTCACCACACTCGCCTCCCGCCCGATCGACCCCACCGCACTGCAGAAGAACATCGGCACGGGAACGCGCAACAGCCTCTTCCACATGGCCTGGAAGCCGGTCGAAGCAGGCCATGAAGGTGTGGATGAGGACCAGATCGATGTCTACGCGACCCCAATCGACCTGGAGGATCGAAGCCCGGCAGCTGCGCATACCGCGGCAGAAACGGTCCTGACTCACCTGCAATCATGGCTGACCACCAACGAGGCCACCGAGCGCCGTCTGGTGATCCTGACCCGGTCCGCCGTGGCCACTGGTCCCGCCGAGGACATCCACCTGGCCCACGCCCCCTTGTGGGGTCTGGTCCGCACGGCCCAGAACGAAAACCCGGGCCGCATACACCTCATCGACACCGACGACCCGGCCGAGACCTCGTACATCACCCAGGGCCTGGCCACAGGTGAACCTCAACTCGCCTACCGCCGTGGTCAGTTCTTCGTGCCCCGTCTGGAACGCGCCGAGGGCAACGGCGTACTCGACCTGCCCGAGCAGAGCTGGAAGCTGGCTGCCGGTTCCGCCGGCACCATCGAAGCGGTCACCTGCGCGGTCACTCCCGAGTGGGATGCCCCCCTGGCCAGCGGGCAGGTGCGCGTCGACGTCCGTGCGATCGGGCTGAACTTCCGCGACACCCTTATCGCCCTGGGCATGTACCCCGGCGACGCACCCCTCGGCAGCGAAGGCGCCGGTGTCGTCACAGAAATCGCCGACGACGTCACCGGCATGGCGGTCGGGGACCGGGTTATGGGCGTCTTCATCGATGGCGCGGGTGCGCGGACGGTCACCGATCACCGTCTGGTCACCCTTATGCCCGAGGGTTGGTCCTTCACGACGGCCGCGGGCGTTCCCGTCGCCTTCCTGACCGCGTACTACGCGCTGTACGACCTCGCCGATCTGCAACCCGGCGAAACACTCCTCCTCCACGCCGCCACCGGAGGAGTCGGCTCAGCAGCCCTCCAACTCGCCCAACACACCGGCGCCGACATCTA
>NZ_JBSGZA010000035.1:0-1162 GCF_053610745.1 Streptomyces sp. NPDC054866 | reverse complement strand
TCTTCCTGGCGGAGGCCTTCACACGCCCCGCCATGATGCGCACCCTGGCCGCCATCGGCTTCCAGCAGTCCTACACGTACTTCACCTGGCGCAACACCAAGCCTGAACTCACCTCATACGTCCAGGAGTTGGCCGGTGAAGCGGCCGCCTACATGCGGCCGAACTTCTTCGTCAACACCCCCGACATACTGCCCGAGTTCCTCCAGAACGGCGGCCGCCCGGCCTTCGAGCTGCGGGCGGTGCTCGCCGCGACCCTCGCGCCGACGTGGGGCCTCTACAGCGGCTACGAACTCTGCGAGGGCACGCCCCTCAAGCCCGGCGGCGAGGACTACCTGGACTCCGAGAAGTACCAACTGCGGCCCCGTGACTGGAAGTCGGCGGAACGCGAGGAACGCACCATCGCGCCGCTGATCACCACGCTCAACGCGATCCGTCGACGCCATCCGGCGCTGCACCGGCTGCGCAACGTGCACTTCCACTCCGTGGACAACGATCAGGTGATCGCGTACAGCCGTCATGTGCCCGGCGACACGGTGCTGGTGGTCGTGAACCTCGACCCGCACCACGCCCAGGAAGCGACCGTACGCCTCGACCTCACGCGTCTGGACATCCCGCCCGGCTCGTCCTTCCGCGTGCGCGACGAACTGACCGACGCGACCTACACGTGGGGCGAGGCCATCTACGTCCGTCTGACGCCGGGCGTGTCCCCCGCGCATGTATGCGCGGTCGAGTGAGGAAGCACGCGCCCCCAGCCGTGCGGCAACGGAGGATGCATGACCATCAACAAGCCTGTGTCCGACCTGTTCGAGGACACGCCCGCCAAGGACCGAGACCCCGAGTGGTTCAAGCGCGCCGTCTTCTACGAGGTCCTGGTCCGCTCCTTCCACGACAGTGACGGCGACGGCATCGGCGACCTCAAGGGCATCACGTCCAAGCTGGACTATCTGCAGTGGCTGGGCGTCGACTGCCTGTGGCTGCCCCCGTTCTTCACCTCACCGCTGCGGGACGGCGGTTACGACGTGGCCAACTACGTCGCCGTCCTGCCCGAGTTCGGTGATCTCGGGGATTTCGTGGAGTTCGTGGACTCCGCGCATCAGCGGGGCATGCGGGTGATCATCGACTTCGTGATGAACCACACCAGCGATCAGCACCCGTGGTTCCA
>NZ_JBSGZA010000034.1:0-1458 GCF_053610745.1 Streptomyces sp. NPDC054866 | reverse complement strand
TCTTCCTGGCGGAGGCCTTCACACGCCCCGCCATGATGCGCACCCTGGCCGCCATCGGCTTCCAGCAGTCCTACACGTACTTCACCTGGCGCAACGCCAAGGAGGAACTGACGGACTACTTGCGCGAGTTGTCGGGCGAGACCGCCCATTACCTCCGGCCGAACTTCTTCGTCAACACCCCCGACATCCTGCACGCCTACCTCCAGAACGGCGGCCGCCCCGCCTTCGAGGCCCGCGCGGTGCTCGCCGCAACCCTCGCGCCGACGTGGGGCGTCTACAGCGGATACGAACTCTGCGAGAACGCCCCGGCGCGGGCAGACAGCGAGGAGTATCTGAACTCGGAGAAGTACCAACTGCGGCCGCGCGACTGGGAGTCGGCAGAGCGCACCGGCTCCACCATCGCGCCCCTCATCACCACGCTGAACCGCGTACGGCGCACCAACCCCGCCCTGCGGCAACTGCGTGACCTGCACTTCCATCCCACGGACCAGGAAGCGGTGATCGCGTACTCGAAGACGGCCAGTGACAAGGACGGATCGAACACGGTTCTGGTGGTCGTGAACCTCGACGCCCACCACACCCAGGAGGCCACGGTCTCGTTGGACATGCCGAAACTCGGCCTCCCCTGGCACGAGACCGTGCCGGTGCGCGACGAGCTCACCGGCGACACCTATCACTGGGGCAGGACCAACTATGTGCGCCTCGAGCCGGGCCGCGCGCCCGCGCACATCTTCAGGGTCCTGCGACCGTCCTCACCGTTGATCGGAGGGTCACCCACACCATGATCGTCAACGAGCCCGTCCAGGACACATTCGAGGACACGCCCGCCAAGGACCGAGACCCCGAGTGGTTCAAGCGCGCCGTCTTCTACGAGGTCCTGGTCCGCTCCTTCCAGGACAGCAACGGCGACGGCATCGGCGACCTCAAGGGCATCACGTCCAAGCTGGACTATCTGCAGTGGCTGGGCGTCGACTGCCTGTGGCTGCCGCCGTTCTTCAAGTCGCCTCTGAGAGACGGTGGTTACGACGTCTCGGACTACACCGCGGTTCTTCCCGACTTCGGCGATCTCGCCGACTTCGTGGAGTTCGTGGACTCCGCGCATCAGCGGGGCATGCGGGTGATCATCGACTTCGTGATGAACCACACCAGCGATCAGCACCCGTGGTTCCAGGCCTCCCGCACCGACCCCGACGGCCCCTACGGCGACTACTACGTCTGGGCGGATGACGACAAGCAGTACCAGGACGCGCGCATCATCTTCGTCGACACCGAAGCCTCCAACTGGACCTTCGACCCGGTGCGCAAGCAGTACTTCTGGCACCGCTTCTTCTCCCACCAGCCCGACCTCAACTACGAGAACCCGGCCGTCCAGGAAGAGATCATCTCCGCCCTGCGGTTCTGGCTCGACCTGGGCATCGACGGCTTCCGCCTGGACGCCGTGCCCTACCTCTTCGCCGA
>NZ_JBSGZA010000033.1:0-1523 GCF_053610745.1 Streptomyces sp. NPDC054866 | reverse complement strand
AACACAGTGGACGCGAGCAACTGAGGACAAGCCCTCGGCCTATTAGTACCAGTCACCTCCACCCGTTACCGGGCTTCCAGATCTGGCCTATCAACCCAGTCGTCTACTGGGAGCCTTAACCCCTCAAGGGGGTGGGAATACTCATCTCGAAGCAGGCTTCCCGCTTAGATGCTTTCAGCGGTTATCCTTTCCGAACGTAGCCAACCAGCCATGCCCTTGGCAGGACAACTGGCACACCAGAGGTTCGTCCGTCCCGGTCCTCTCGTACTAGGGACAGCCCTTCTCAATATTCCTACGCGCACAGCGGATAGGGACCGAACTGTCTCACGACGTTCTAAACCCAGCTCGCGTACCGCTTTAATGGGCGAACAGCCCAACCCTTGGGACCGACTCCAGCCCCAGGATGCGACGAGCCGACATCGAGGTGCCAAACCATCCCGTCGATATGGACTCTTGGGGAAGATCAGCCTGTTATCCCCGGGGTACCTTTTATCCGTTGAGCGACGGCGCTTCCACAAGCCACCGCCGGATCACTAGTCCCGACTTTCGTCCCTGCTCGACCCGTCGGTCTCACAGTCAAGCTCCCTTGTGCACTTACACTCAACACCTGATTACCAACCAGGCTGAGGGAACCTTTGGGCGCCTCCGTTACTCTTTGGGAGGCAACCGCCCCAGTTAAACTACCCATCAGACACTGTCCCTGATCCGGATCACGGACCCAGGTTAGACATCCAGCACGACCAGAGTGGTATTTCAACGTTGACTCCACGAACACTGGCGTGCCCGCTTCAAAGTCTCCCACCTATCCTACACAAGCCGAACCGAACACCAATATCAAACTGTAGTAAAGGTCCCGGGGTCTTTCCGTCCTGCTGCGCGAAACGAGCATCTTTACTCGTAGTGCAATTTCACCGGGCCTATGGTTGAGACAGTCGAGAAGTCGTTACGCCATTCGTGCAGGTCGGAACTTACCCGACAAGGAATTTCGCTACCTTAGGATGGTTATAGTTACCACCGCCGTTTACTGGCGCTTAAGTTCTCAGCTTCGCCAAACCGAAGTTTGACTAACCGGTCCCCTTAACGTTCCAGCACCGGGCAGGCGTCAGTCCGTATACATCGCCTTACGGCTTCGCACGGACCTGTGTTTTTAGTAAACAGTCGCTTCTCGCTGGTCTCTGCGGCCACCCCCAGCTCAGAGTGCAAGACTCATCACCGGTGATGGCCCCCCTTCTCCCGAAGTTACGGGGGCATTTTGCCGAGTTCCTTAACCATAGTTCACCCGAACGCCTCGGTATTCTCTACCTGACCACCTGAGTCGGTTTAGGGTACGGGCCGCCATGAAACTCGCTAGAGGCTTTTCTCGACAGCATAGGATCATCCACTTCACCACAATCGGCTCGGCATCAGGTCTCAGACTTAATGCAAGGCGGATTTACCTACCTTGCGTCCTACACCCTTACCCCGGGACAACCACCGCCCGGGCTGGACTACCTTCCTGCGTCACCCCATCACTCACCTACTAC
>NZ_JBSGZA010000031.1:0-1845 GCF_053610745.1 Streptomyces sp. NPDC054866 | reverse complement strand
CTCCAGGATCACATGCGCGTTCGTCCCGCTCATTCCGAACGACGACACCGCCGCCCGCCGTGCCTCACCCGTCTCCGGCCACGACTGCGCCTCCGCCAACAGAGCGATATGGCCCGTCCCCCACTCCACATGGGTGGAGGGCTGGTCCACATGAAGGGTCTGGGGGAGCCGGCCATGTCGCATGGCTTCGATCATCTTGATGACGCCTGCGACGCCCGCCGCGGCCTGCGTGTGGCCGATGTTGGACTTGATGGAGCCGAGCCAGAGCGGCCGTTCGGCGGAGTGCTCACGCCCATAGGTGGCGAGGAGGGCTTGGGCTTCGATGGGGTCGCCGAGGGTGGTGCCGGTGCCGTGTGCTTCTACGGCGTCGATCTGGTCGGCGGTCAGCCGGGCGTTGGCGAGGGCTTGTTCGATGACGCGTTGCTGGGAGGGGCCGTTGGGTGCGGTGAGGCCGTTGGACGCGCCGTCCTGGTTGATGGCCGAGCCGCGCAGCACCGCCAGGACGGGGTGGCCGTTGCGCTGGGCGTCGGAGAGGCGTTCGAGGAGGACGAGTCCAGTTCCTTCGCCCCAGCCGGTGCCGTCGGCCGCGTCGGCGAAGGGTTTGCAGCGGCCGTCGGGTGCCAGTCCGCGCTGGCGGGAGAAGACCTGGAAGGTGCCCGGCGTGGCCATGATGGTGGCGCCGCCGGCCAGAGCCATGTCGCACTCACCCTGGGTGAGGGACTGGGCGGCGAGATGCAGAGCGACCAGTGACGAGGAGCAGGCCGTGTCCACCGTCATGGCGGGGCCCTCCAGCCCGAAGGTGTACGCCACCCGGCCCGAGGCCACACTGCCCGAACTGCCCGTGGCTATATAGCCCTCCAGCCCCTCCGGGTTCTGGTGGAGCCGCAGCAGATAGTCCTGCGAGATGACTCCGGTGAAGACGCCGGTGTTGCTGCCCTTGAGGGTGGTGGGGTTGATGCCGGCGTGTTCGAAGGCTTCCCAGGCGGTTTCGAGGAGGAGGCGTTGCTGGGGGTCGGTGGCGAGGGCCTCGCGGGGGTTCATGTGGAAGAAGTCGGCGTCGAACTGGTCGGCGTCGTGGAGGAAGGCGCCGTGGCGTGTGTAGGTCTTGCCGGTGGCGTCGGGGTCGGGGTCGTAGAGGTTGTCCAGATCCCAACCGCGGTTGGTCGGAAGATCGCCGACGGCATCGATGCCGGCGCTGACGAGATCCCACAGCGCTTGCGCGTTCCGGATGCCTCCGGGGTAGCGGCATGCGGTGGCGACGATGGCGATGGGGTCGTCGGTGGTGTGGGTGGTGTGGGTGGTGGCTGTGGTCTGGAGCGGGGTGTTGAGGAGCTGGTTGAGGAGGTGGGTCGTGAGGGCCTGTGGGGTGGGGTGGTCGAAAATCAGGGTGGCGGGGAGCCGCAGGCTGGTGGTGCCGGTGAGGCGGTTGCGGAGTTCGACGGCGGTCAGGGAGTCGAAGCCGAGGTCTTTGAAGGGGCGTTGGGCGTCGATGGCCTCGGGGGAGTGGTGACCGAGGACGGCGGCAACGTTGCTGCGGACGAGGTCGAGCAGGCGGCGATGCCGGTCAGTTTCGGGTAGGGCGGTCAGTTCTTGGGCCAGTGCGCCGGCGGTGGTGGGGGAGTCGGTGGCGGCAGTACGTCGGGTGGGGTGCGGGGCGAGGTCGCGTAGGAGTGCGGGGGTTGTTTCGGTGGTGCGGAGTGCGTTGGGGTTGAGGGGGAGGCACACCTGATACGGCTGAGGCGCTGCCAGCGCGGTGTCGAACAGGTGGAGGGCGTGGTCGGTTTCCAGCGGCCGGGTCCCGTGGGTGACTTTGCGGACTTCTGTGCCTGTGAGGTGGTGGGTGAG
>NZ_JBSGZA010000030.1:0-2072 GCF_053610745.1 Streptomyces sp. NPDC054866 | reverse complement strand
GACACCGACAACAACCCCACCCACCTCCCCCAAGCCCTCACCACCACCCCCCAACTCGCCCTCCACAACAACACCCTCCACACCCCCCACCTCACCCGCCTCCACCTTCCGGAAAATCCCGACGCAGTATCGACTTGGCGTGAAGACGGGACGGTGCTGATCACCGGCGGTGCGGGTGCATTGGGGAGCCTCGTCGCACGCCACCTGGTAGCGACATACGGCGTACGGCACCTGCTCCTGACGGGCCGACGCGGCAGTGACACGCCGGGAGCGGGGGAACTGCGCGAAGAACTGGAGAGGCTGGGCGCCGAAGTGGCATTCGCCCGGTGCGACGTCGCCGACCGGGAGGCCCTGGCCGAGGTGCTCGCGTCAGTGCCGGAGGACCGGCCGCTCACCGCGGTCGTACACGCCGCGGGCGTGCTCGCCGACGCGACGATCACGTCGCTCACACCGGAAGCGGTCGACGCTGTCCTCGCACCCAAGGTGGACGCTGCGATACACCTCGACGAGTTGACCCGCGACCTCGATCTCGACGCGTTCGTGCTCTTCTCCTCGGTGGCCGGCCTGCTCGGTACGCCGGGCCAAGGCAACTACGCGGCGGCAAACGCTTGTCTGGACGCCTTGGCCGGGCAGCGCCGCGCGCGGGGGCTGCCCGGCCAGGCTCTCGCCTGGGGACTGTGGGGCGACACCAGTGACACCAGTGACACCAGTGACACCAGTGACACCAGCGACACTGGTGGCTCTGGTGGCTCTGGGGGCATGGGTGCGGCGCTCCGCGACGTCGACCTCGCCCGCTGGTCCCGCACCGGCATTGCCCCGCTGTCCCCGGCACTCGGACTCGCGTCAATTGACGCGGCGCTGCGCTCCCGCATGCCGAACATCGTCCCTGTGCGCCTCGACCTCCCGGCGCTGCGTGCCCAGGCCGGGGCCGGCGAAATCCCCTTCCTGCTCCGGAACTTCGCGACACGTCCCGCGCGCAGGACGGCCGCTTCGACCACGGCCGGCGGTACATCCGCCCTGACCGCCACGCTGGCCGGACTCGACGAGCTGGCGATCCACGCCGAATTGCTCGGACTGGTGTGCGCCGAGGCGGCACGCGTGCTCGGCCACGACAGCGCAGGCACGATCGACCCGGAACAGGACTTCAAGGCCCTCGGGTTCGACTCGCTGACCGCCGTGGAACTGCGCAACCAGGTCAACGCGGCAGCGGGCACCCGGCTCGCCCCCACAGTCATCTTCAACCACCCGACCCCTGCAACTCTCGCACGCCATCTGCGCGACGAACTCCTTGGAGCCGCCGCTACCGACGCCGTGACCCCCTCCGTAGCCCTTTCCACCGCCGAGGTGGATGACCCGGTTGTGGTGGTGGGGATGGCGTGCCGTTACCCGGGGGGTGTGGCGTCTCCGGAGGACCTGTGGGGGCTGGTGCGGTCGGCGGGTGAGGGCGTTTCGGAGTTTCCGCAGGATCGTGGCTGGGATGTGGACCTGTTCGACGGCGATCCGGAGCGGTCGGGTAAGTCGTACACGCGGCACGGCGGGTTTCTGCATGACGCGGGTGACTTCGATGCGGAGTTCTTTGGTATTTCGCCGCGTGAGGCGTTGGCGATGGATCCGCAGCAGCGGTTGGTGCTGGAGGTGTCGTGGGAGTTGTTCGAGCGGGCGGGTGTCGACCCGGACGCTCTGCGCGGCTCCCCGACGGGCGTCTACGTCGGTGTGATGTACCACGACTACGCACCCCGCACGTCGACCGAGCACCAGGAGATCGAGGGCTACGCGCTCACCGGAAACCTGTCCAGCGTGCTCTCGGGACGCGTGGCGTACGCATACGGGCTTGAGGGTCCGGCGGTGACCGTCGATACGGCGTGCTCGTCGTCGCTGGTCGCCCTGCACCTGGCCGCCCAGGCGATGCGCAACGGCGAGTGCGACAGGGCCGTCGTCGGCGGTGTGACTGTGATGGCCACCCCGAACACCTTCATCGAGTTCTCGCGGCAGCGGGGGTTGTCGTCCGACGGTCGGTGCAAGGCGTTCGCGGAGGCGGCGGACGGCACGGGGTGGAGTGAGGGTGTGGGTCT
>NZ_JBSGZA010000029.1:0-2486 GCF_053610745.1 Streptomyces sp. NPDC054866 | reverse complement strand
GGTTCTGGCTCAGCTTCTGTGATCCGTGCACTGTGAGTGACGACTGAACTCCCTGGAGCGTCTCGGAAAGTTGCCTCAAAACAAGCAGTGGCACGAATGACTGGGCCGACAGTTCGTGGCTGTGAATGAGACCTTGTTCCGGCTGGAGGAGTTGTTGTTCCCGTCGGTCACGGACATCGCGGTGCTGTCGGTAGACGTGAACATCGCGATAGTGCGTGTTGATGTGCGGTGCACCGCAGGCGGCGCCTCGTGTCCGGGTTGTGAAGCATGGTCAGACCAGGTTCACGGCTCCTACCTGCGATTTCCCGCTGATGTTCCTAGTGCGGGACGAAGCGTTGTTCTCCAGCTACGGGTCCGCCGGTTCACCTGCCGCAACGTTGAGTGCGGACGTCGCACATTCGTCGAGCAGATACCCGGTCTAACCCGAAGGAACGGTCAGAGGACCGAGCGGCTCCGCTCGATCCTGGCAGCGATTGGTCTCGCCCTCGCGGGCCGGGCCGGCGCCCGCCTGGCCGACATTGTGGGTGCGGCAGTCAGCCGCAGCACGGTCCTGCGTCTGGTTAACGCACTTCCCGAGCCGGAGGGGCCCGCTCCACGGGTGGTCGGCGTCGATGAGTACGCCACCCGCAAGGGTCGCCACTACGGCACGGTCCTCGTCGACGTGGAAACCCGCCGACCGATCGACCTGCTGCCTGACCGGGAGTCGTCGAGCCTGGCCGCGTGGCTGGCCCGGCGGCCAGGAATCGAGGTCGTGTGCCGGGACCGTGCTCCGTTCTTCGCCGAGGGCGCCAGCGCCGGTGCACCGCAGGCCGTGCAGGTCGCGGACCGGTGGCATCTCTGGCACAACCTCAGCGAGGCCGCCGAGAGGAGCATCGCCCAGCACCGCCGATGTCTGCGCGCCTTGGTGCCCGAGGCACCTGAAACGCCCGAGACGGAGCCTGAACCTGCACAGGAATCGTCCGGCTCACCTTGGCCGACGGGCCACCGGTTCGCTGATCGAACCCGCACCGTTCACGCCACGATCCACGCGCTGGTGGAGGCGGGTCACAGCCGCCGTGCGATCCAGCGGCAGCTCGGCATGACGAGCCGAACCGTCAAACGGTACGCGGACGTTGCAAGGCCGGAAGACCTCTTCACTGGGCAGTGGCAGGCAAGGACCTCGGTTCTCGACGAGTACAAGCCCTACCTCGACGACCGCTGGAACGAGGGCCGCACCAATGCCTGGAAACTATGGGAAGAGATCGTCCCGCTCGGCTATCAGGGCAGCTACCAACGGGTTCGCGCCTATCTCAGTCAGAAGCGCACCTCGCCACGGCTCGTTTCAGCCCGGCCACCCTCGCCCCGGAGCGTCGCCGGATGGATCCTCCGTCGTCCGGAAAACCTCTCTGAGACTGAACAGCTCCACTTGAAGAACGTCCGGGCCAACTGTTCCGAAATTGACGCACTCACCAGACACGTCCGGTCCTTCGCGACCATGCTCACCGAGCGCCGGGGCGAGCTTCTGCCGGACTGGCTTGCTGCCGTGAGACAGGACGACCTCCCCAGCCTCCACACGCTCGCCGCGGGCATCGACCGCGACCGCGAAGCCGTCATCGCCGGCCTCACCCTTCCCTGGAGCTCGGGCGTCGTCGAAGGTCATGTCAACCGGATCAAGATGCTCAAGCGCCAGATGTTCGGGCGCGCAGGCTTCCAACTCCTGCGCAAACGCGTCCTGTTGTCCTGATGCACAGGGGCGCTCCCACAACCGCAGCGCGAAGGCGCCCATATGATCGTCGGGCGATTGCTTGCTACCGGAGAGGGAACAGTGTTGCGAGCCAAGAGGGCAGTCCAAGGACTATGCCTATTTGGGATGGTTACGTGCATCTTCGGGTGCGGTTCAGGGACCGGCGCTGGGAAGCACAGCCCAACCCAGGGCAACGCGCCTTCGTCTCAAGCCGCCGCAGTCCTGCGCAAGGAGCAAGTGCAAGCGGCGCTGCCGAACTTGGAGGATGTGCCTCCAGGATGGGAGAAAGCCGGCACGCCTCGTCTCCTGGGCGCCAACCCCAAAGATGGAGGCATTCGGGCTTCTGGCACTCAGGGATATGCGGCGCCCGACCTCGAAGGAACTGTTGGGTTCCGTATCGAGTCCTTCCAGACCCGAGCTCAGGCAATCGGCAGGTATGCGCAGAAGAAGTCTCAGATGGGGAGCGCCCAGCTTGGTCCCGCGCAGATTACGGGCACGGACGCAGTGTTCTCAGCCTCCTACTGCATCGGCAAGAACTACTGCAGCACCTCGATCAACTTCCGCCTGGCCGCCGTTTTCGCTTACGTGAACATCAACACGGATGGTCCAGCCGCAGCCGATGCCAAGATCCTAAATTCTGTCACCCGCATGCTCGCCCAGCGCATTCGCCAGGCGCAGCAGGGACAGTCGCCATCGGCGAAGGCACCGTGAATCGCAAGTAACTAGCTCTTCGTAGTCGCTCCACAGAAGCTGAGCCAGAACC
>NZ_JBSGZA010000028.1:0-2734 GCF_053610745.1 Streptomyces sp. NPDC054866 | reverse complement strand
CCCACCACCGCCACCACCACGGCCAACCCGCCACCAGCCTCGCCTGGGGCTACTGGAAACACACCACCAACCTCACCCACCACCTCACCGACACAGAACTCGCCCACAGCAACACCGCACTCAGCACGGAACTGGGCCTGCGGCTCTTCGACGTCGCGCTCGACGAACGCGCGGAGGCCTCCCTGGTCTGTATGCCGATCGAACCGGCGAGTCTCCGCCGACGTGCTGATGTGCCGGCGTTGCTCCGGGATCTCGTTCCGGCTTCGGGGCGTCGTGGGGCAGCGGCTGGAGCGAGTGCTGTGCAGCGCTCGGGGCTGGTCCAACAACTGGCCGCCCTGGGCGAACCGGAACAGCAGCGCCTTCTGCTCGACCTGGTCCGCAGCAACGTAGCCGCCGTCCTCGGCCACAACCGACCCGAGACGATCGATCCGCAACGGCCGTTCAAGGACCTCGGCTTCGACTCCCTCACGGCCGTCGAACTCCGCAACCGCCTCACCAACGCCACCGCGCTCCAGCTCCCGTCCACACTGGTCTTCGACCACCCGACGCTCACCGTGCTCGCCACACACCTGCGAGCCGAGCTGCTGGACCAGCAACCGCAGATGCGGGCGCCCAAGGCGGTGTCGGCCGTGGTCGACGACGATCCGATCGTGATCGTCTCGATGGCCTGCCGCTATCCCGGAGGGGTGAGGCAGTCCGAGGATCTCTGGAGGCTCGTTGCCGAGGGCGGTGAGACGCTCGGTGACCTGCCCGACAACCGCGGTTGGGACCTCGACGCACTGTACGACGCAGACCCGGACGCCCCGGGCAAGATGTACACGCGCAAGGGATCGTTCCTGTACGACGCGGGCGAGTTCGACGCGGACTTCTTCCGCATGAACCCCCGTGAGGCCCTCGCCACCGACCCCCAGCAACGCCTCCTCCTCGAAACCGCCTGGGAAGCCTTCGAACACGCCGGTATCGACCCCACCACTCTCAAGGGCAGCAGCACAGGTGTCTTCGCAGGCGTCATCTCGCAGGACTATCTGATGCGGATGCACGGCGCG
Source organism: Streptomyces sp. NPDC054866 (assembly GCF_053610745.1). Lineage (NCBI taxonomy): Bacteria > Bacillati > Actinomycetota > Actinomycetes > Kitasatosporales > Streptomycetaceae > Streptomyces > Streptomyces sp. NPDC054866. The sequence continues at coordinate 1,688 of NZ_JBSGZA010000028.1, read as the reverse complement.
CCGGATCATCTGGAGGGCTACTTCGCCACGGGCGGCTCCGGGAGCATCGCATCGGGCCGGGTGGCGTACACGTTCGGTCTCGAAGGCCCGGCAATCACGGTCGACACGGCTTGCTCCTCTTCCCTGGTCGCCCTGCACCTGTCGGCCCAGGCGCTGCGCAACGGTGAGTGCGACATGGCTCTGGCCGGCGGCGCCACCATCATGGCCACGCCGGGCACCTTCCAGGTCTTCTCCCGTCAGCGCGGGCTGGCACCCGACGGCCGCTGCAAGCCCTTCGCCGACGCGGCCGACGGCACCGGCTGGGGCGAAGGTGTCGGCCTGGTCCTGCTGGAACGAATGTCCGATGCCCAGCGCAACGGGCACCCCGTCCTGGCGGTACTGCGCGGCTCGGCCGTGAACCAGGACGGCGCGTCCAACGGCCTCACCGCGCCCAACGGCCCCTCCCAGCAACGCGTCATCGAACAAGCCCTCGCCAACGCCCAGTTGACCGCCGAACAGATCGACGCCGTAGAAGCACACGGCACCGGCACCACCCTCGGCGACCCCATCGAGGCCCAGGCCCTCCTCGCCACCTACGGCCAGGCCCACACCACCGAAACACCCCTCTGGCTCGGCTCCATCAAGTCCAACATCGGCCACACCCAGGCCGCCGCCGGCGTCGCAGGCGTCATCAAGATGATCGAAGCCATGCGGCACGGCACACTGCCGCCCACCCTGCACGTCGACCGGCCCACCACCCACGTCGACTGGGAGTCCGGCCACATCGCGCTCCTGACGGAGCCCCAGCCGTGGCCCGAGACCAGCCGGCCTCGTCGTGCCGCCGTCTCCTCCTTCGGTATGAGCGGCACGAACGCCCATCTCATCCTGGAATCCGCGTCTCCCACCTCCGCGCAGGCCGCGGAAGAGCCCGATGCGGAACCGCAGGAGCGGTCCCGGCCGGTGCCTGTGGTCCTCTCCGCACGGACGCCAAGCGCCCTAGCCGAGGCTGCCGGGCAGCTGGCCGCATTCGTGGATGCCCACCCGGACGTAGAGGCGGGCTCCCTCGCCACCCACCTGTGGCGCGGACGGGCCAAGCTCGAGCATCGCGCCGGGATCGTCACCGACGACCGCGCGGAGCTGCAGGCCGCCTTGACCGCACTGGTTGACGGCAACGGCCATCCCGCCCTAGTCGTCGGCCCCGGCACAACAGCGCCGGGCAGGACCGCGTTCGTCTTCCCCGGCCAGGGCTCGCAGTGGGCCGGTATGGGACACCGGCTGGCGGCCGAAGAGCCGCTGTTCGCCGCGCATCTGGCCGCCTGCCAGGAGGAGCTGGCCCGCTGGTGTGACTGGGACCTGCTCGACGTGCTGGCCAGCGACGACGAGGATGCTCTGGCGCGGGTGGATGTCGTACAGCCCGCCCTGTTCGCGGTGATGACCGGCATCGCCCGCCTGCTGGAACACTACGGCGTCACCCCGGACGCGGTCATCGGCCACTCCCAAGGCGAGATCGCCGCCGCCCACATCGCCGGAGCCCTGAGCCTGCCCGACGCCATCGCGGTGGTGACGTTGCGCTCCCAGGCCCTCACCCAACTTGCCGGCACCGGCACCATGGCATCCTTCCCGCTACCCGCGGACGAGCTGACGGACCTGCCCGACGGCGTCCACCTGGCCGCCGTCAACGGACCCGCCACCACCGTCCTGGCCGGCGA
>NZ_JBSGZA010000027.1:0-3619 GCF_053610745.1 Streptomyces sp. NPDC054866 | reverse complement strand
TGCCCCAGCGGCAGACCACCCACATCAACCTCCCCACCTACCCCTTCCAACACCAGCCCTACTGGCTCCAGATACCCGCCCAGCTCACCGACGCCGGCGACCTGGGGCTCACCGCCACAGATCATCCGTTCGTCACCACAGCCACCCAGCTCGCAGGCACGAATCACATCGTCCTGTCCGGCCGCATCGGGCTCAAGACCCACCCCTGGCTGGCCGACCACGCAGTGTCCGGAACCGTCCTGCTGCCTGGTACGGCCCTGGTCGACCTGACACTCCACGCCGGAGACCACACCGGCGCCACCCACCTGGACGAACTCACCCTCCACACACCCCTCACCCTGGACGACACCACCACCCGCGACCTCCAAGTCACCACCACCCCCGAGGCGAACGGCTGGCAGATCACCATCCACTCCCGCCCCCACACCCACGAGCCCGACGGCACCGACTCCGAGTGGACCTGCCACGCCACCGGCACCCTCACCACAACCCAGGAACCCGCCGAACCCCTCACCCAATGGCCACCCACCGGGGCAGAACAGGTCGACGTCTCCACCCTCTACGACCAACTCACCGCCAGCGGCTACGAGTACGGGCCCACCTTCCAGGGCGTCACCGCTGTCTGGTCCCAGCCCGACGGCACCCTCCACGCCGAGATCACCCTCCCCGAAGAGGCCGACCCGACCGGACACACCATCCACCCGGCCCTCCTCGACGCAACCCTCCACCCCCTCGCCACCCAGACCACATCAACCGGCGAGACCCAGCTGCCCTTCGCCTGGAACGGCGTCACCGTCCACGCCACCGACGCCACCCACCTACGGGCCACCCTCACCACCACGGGCAACGACATCTCCGTCCAGGCCTGGGACCCCACCGGCGCACCCGTCGCCACCATCAACACCCTCACCACCCGCCCAATCGACCCCACCTCGCTTCACAAAAACGCCGACGCGGGAACCCGCAACAGCCTCTTCCACCTCACCTGGAAGCCTGCCGAAACGGGCCATGAAGGCGTGCCTCACGACCAGGTCGATGTCTACGCGGTCCCAGCCGACCTGGAAGACCGAAGCCCGGCAGCTGCACACACGGCGACAGAAACGGTCCTGGCTCACCTTCAGTCCTGGCTGGCCGCCAACGACGCCACAGACCGGCGTCTCGTCATCCTCACCCGGCACGCCATGGCGACAAGCTCTGCCGAGGACGTTCACCTCCCGCATGCACCCTTGTGGGGCCTGGTCCGCGCCGCCCAGAACGAAAACCCCGGCCGCATCCACCTCATCGACACCGACAACCCGGCCGCCGACACCTCATACGTGCAACAAGCCCTGGCCACCGGCGAACCCCAACTCGCCCACCGCAACAACCAACTCCTCGCACCCCGCCTCACCCGCACCACCACAACAGCCGACTCCACCGTGCAGCCCCTCAACCCCGACGGCACGGTTCTCATCACCGGCGGCACCGGAGGACTCGCCACCCTCACCGCCCAACACCTCATCACCACCCACGGCATAACCCATCTGCTCCTCGCCTCCCGCACCGCACCCCAACACACCGACCTGCAACACGAGCTGGAAGCCCTCGGAGCCCAGGTCACCCTCACCGCCTGCGACACCACCGACCCCCAAGCCGTCGAAGAACTCATCGCGTCCATCCCCGAGGAGCATCCGCTCACCGCGGTCATCCACACCGCCGGCACCCTGGACGACACCACCCTCACCGGCCTCACACCCGACCGCCTCCACCCCGTCCTGGCCCCGAAGGTCGACGCCGCCTGGAACCTCCACCACGCCACCCAACACCTCGACCTCACTGCCTTCATCCTCTACTCCTCCGCCGCCGGCACCCTCGGCAACCCCGGCCAAGCCAACTACGCCGCCGCCAACACCTACCTCGACGCCCTCGCCCACCACCGCCACCACCACGGCCAACCCGCCACCAGCCTCGCCTGGGGCTACTGGAAACACACCACCAACCTCACCCACCACCTCACAGGCACAGAAGTCCGCAAAGTCACCCACGGGACCCGGCCGCTGGAAACCGACCACGCCCTCCACCTGTTCGACACCGCACTAGCAGCACCTCAGCCATATCAGCTGTGCCTCCCCCTCAACCCCAACGCACTCCGCACCACCGAAACAACCCCCGCACTCCTCCACGACCTCACCCCGCACCCCACCCGACGCACCGCCGCCACAACCCCCACCACCAGCGGCTCCGCACTCTCCGAACGGCTGGCCGCACTGACCGAGCCGGCCGACAAACAACGCCTGATCCTCGAACTCGTCCGCACCCACATCGCCGCCGTCCTCGGCCACGGCCAGCCCAACAACGTAGACCCACAACGCCCCTTCAAAGACCTCGGCTTCGACTCCCTCACCGCCGTCGAACTCCGCAACCGCCTCACCGGCACCACCAGCCTGCGGCTCCCCGCCACCCTCATCTTCGACCACCCCACCCCACAAGCCCTCACGACTCACCTCCTCAACCAACTCCTCAACACCCCGCTCCAGACCACAGCCACCACCCACACCACCCCCACCACCGACGACCCCATCGCCATCGTCGCCACCGCATGCCGCTACCCCGGCGGCATCCGCACGGCCGAAGACCTCTGGCTGCTGGTCGCCGAAGGGAAGGACGCCACCTCCGGCTTCCCGACCAACCGCGGTTGGGATCTGGACAACCTCTACGACCCCGACCCCGACGCCACCGGCAAGACCTACACACGCCACGGCGCCTTCCTCCACGACGCCGACCAGTTCGACGCCGACTTCTTCCACATGAACCCCCGCGAAGCCCTCGCCACCGACCCCCAGCAACGCCTCCTCCTCGAAACCGCCTGGGAAGCCTTCGAACACGCCGGCATCAACCCCACCACCCTCAAGGGCAGCAACACCGGCGTCTTCACCGGAGTCATCTACGCCGATTACGGACCGCGCCTGATGCACCGGACACCCGAGGGCTTCGAGGGGTACCTCGGCAACGGCAGTGCGGCGAGCGTGGCTTCGGGCCGGGTGGCGTACACCTTCGGGCTGGAGGGCCCCGCCATGACGGTGGACACGGCCTGCTCCTCGTCGTTGGTGGGCATGCATCTGGCCGCCCAGGCCCTGCGCCAGGGCGAGTGCGATCTGGCGCTCGCCGGCGGTGTCACCGTGATGTCCACACCGTCCGCTTTCCTCGAGTTCTCCCGGCAGCGGGGGCTGGCACCCGACGGCCGCTGCAAGCCCTTCGCCGACGCAGCCGACGGCACGGGCTGGGGCGAAGGCGCCGGACTCGTCCTCCTCGAACGCCTCTCCGACGCCCAGCGCAACGGGCATCACGTCCTCGCCCTGCTCCGGTCGTCGGCCGTGAATCAGGACGGCGCGTCCAATGGCCTCACCGCGCCCAACGGCCCCTCCCAGCAACGCGTCATCGAACAAGCCCTCGCCAACGCCCAGTTGACCGCCGACCAGATCGACGCCGTAGAAGCACACGGCACGGGCACGACGCTCGGCGACCCGATCGAGGCCCAGGCCCTCCTCGCCACCTACGGGCGGGAGCGCACGGTGGAACAACCGCTGTGGCTCGGCTCCATCAAATCCAACATCGGCCACACCCAGGCCGCCGCCGGCGT
>NZ_JBSGZA010000026.1:0-4286 GCF_053610745.1 Streptomyces sp. NPDC054866 | reverse complement strand
CTGGAAGGACAGTATTTGGTATCTGCGCTCCACCAAGCCAGTTACCTGGTTAAGCAGTTCCCCAACTGACTTAACCTTCGATTAAACCGCCTCCCCAGGCGGTTTTTTCGTTTCAAGAGGCTACGCCCAAACGACAATGATCGTCAAGGATCTTCTTGGTAAGATATGACAAAGAGCTTTCGAACTTTTATATCTTATTCAAGGAACTAAGATGCAAGACAGGTCAGTAGTTAATCGACAGGGGTTTAACCCAGAGCTCGATCTGCCGTATTCGCTAAGGATTAGTGATTTTGAGCACGCAATGGAAGATATTTATGACTTCTTCCATGATGTGAACAATTTACTATCAAACAAAGGATTGCATAGGCTTGATGACATGATGAGACCAGCAGCTATGTCTGGCCTCATTTCAGATATGATCACAGCTTCCCTCGCTAAATTTTCAAGATCACTTGTTGAAAACAAGCATTTCAATGGACATCCAGACCTAGTTGTTAGAGGCAAGTATCCGAATGACAGTATCTCCTCAGGGGAAGACGGCATTGAAATAAAAACCACCAGGAAAAATGGGGGTGCCGTCGATACTCATGGGGCAAGATCTCAATGGATGTGCGTATTTGTCTACAATGTAGATAATGAGACTGAACCGGCCTCAGACAGAAAGTCGATGAAATTTACCGAGGTATATCTTTGCCACGTTGATGAAAATGACTTCCGTCGTAATGATCGTGGTGCATTAGGAACCAGAACAGCAACCCTTCACAAAGAAGGGTTGAAGAAGCTCAGAGAAAGCTGGGTTTACAAGGATTTAGTTTAGTTATTTTCCTTGCTTGGAAGGGCTGATAGCGCGGGGATAGCTTTCTCCGCCAAATCAAAGAACTCCCGGTCTATTTCAACTCCAATGCTCTCATAACCTATATGGTTTGCAGCTGCTAATGTGGAGCCGCCCCCCATAAATGGATCGAGAATAATCCCCTCTCCTAAAGGAAGCACTGCCCTCACTAATTGCCTCATGAAATTTTGCGGCTTTAATGACGGATGTGGCGCTATCTTTTTTTCATGTGCTGGCGTCGGATGAGATTTAATGACATCGCCAAATGGCCTGTCAGCTGAAATTCTCCTGAATCCACCTGTTTTCCACTTTCGTAGATTATCCTGAACCCTTCCATCTAGAGGCTTTCTCAGCACTATCCATGGTTCCCATTGAGAACGTGGCATGACAGAAACATCTCCAAATTCATCATGGGCGTTTTTGGGCCTATCCCCTCCTCTCATGGTCATAACCTGACGCGCGATGTAACCTCGTAGCTCTAAGCCAGACGTAGACATAGAGTCCGCGACTATATGCGATAGAAGAGGGTTGGATGCGATAACTATATTCCCGCCAGGAACAACCACCCTTTCGACTTGCGAGGATAGTTCTTTGAAAAATAATGATATATTTCTAAGATCTTCTTCCCGCAAAACCGTAAAGCGAGGTAATGGCGCACGCTTATGTCCATCAAAGGAAGGCGGCTTTCTCCAAATACCACCTTTCCCTGCCCTTAGTTTCTCAGTCTGCTGTTTTGTATACTCGACTAATCCGTAAGGAGGATCGGTTACAACTGCATGAATTGAATTATCTTTTTGCCTTTTTAACCATTCAATTGCATCATCAAAAAAAATCGTCGATTTCCCAACAGCCTTAGGTGAAGACGTCAAATCTAAGGAGGGAGTAATACCAGCATCACCATTTAAGCGATAGACACCGCGATCTACTCGTTCGAACAGACCAGGGGTATTTAAACTCAGATATGAACGTACAGAAGATTTTGAAATTTCTCCAATTTTCAAATAAACAGCGTTGGTTATCTCCTCAATAGAAGCTTCTCTTCCAAGCCTTAAAAAACATTCAATTATCGAGTCACGAACAACACCAGGAGCCAAAGACATGTTTATAAATCCAGTATTTTTGTATAAAATAATAATACTAACTAGACGTCAGGACGTCAATTTAGTTTAAAAGTGACGTCAAAAGAGCATGCATTAACTCCGCATTTACCATAACAGTGCTTTCCGGCACCGCCTCAGGGCGGGTTCGGCGCGAAAGCGGCGTCAGCCCGGTAAAACCGGCAGTAAACTCCCCACTAAATCGCGCATTCCGCGTCAGATAAATTTCACCCGACTGCATAGCCATGCAACCGGGTGAATGGCACCGGCTTTCGGCGGGGATCTGCGCCGCCCCCCCCGTTTTATCCGGTTTGTTACAGCGACGGACCGTCATACGTCCGCTGGCGCTGCGATCGTTCCAGCTCCAGCGCTTTCTGGTGCTGCGCCGCCCGCTGCTGCTCCCGGTGCGCCTCGATTCCGTTCAGCCTTGCGACAACCGGCGCAGCTGATCGCTCAAACTCTGCACCTGCCTGCTCAAGACCGTGACGCGCTCGCTCAGCGCCGCGTTCTCCCGTTGCATAAGACCAGACATCGTCCGCCATTCCGCGAAGGCGTTCTCCCACTCGTCCAGCCTTTTCGAGTAGTCCTGCTGTAGCTGCTCTAATGCGCTCAGCAACTGTTTTTCCAGCTCCGTCATGTGCTATTTCCCCGCCAGTATCATCCAGCTCGAATCCTCTCCGAACCGTCCCGCTTCCGGGTTCACCCTCACGCAGCGGCGTCTCTGATCGCCGCAGGTCGAGAGCTGCACGCCGCTGTTCCGATCGGACAGCATAGCCTGCGTGCTCTTCTGCTCCCGGATGGTCGTGTAATTGTCGAGTATCTGCTGACTCTGCCACCACAGAATGGCCGCGCTCGAAGCGATCAGCAGCGCGGACACCAGGACGATGGTCAGCCACGTCTGGCTGACCATGCGCAGCATCCCTTTCGTGCGCTGGCTCATGGCTGAGGACAGCTTCCGGTCGTGCTCGAGGATGGCGGCGCTGATTCTCTTCTCGCTTTCGCTCAGTTCCGCTCTGACAGACTTCTCGTGCTCGCTGAATGCGGCTTTCAGCATCTCGCCGGTACTCTGCTGCTGCGCTTTCGATTTCTGCTCTAAGTCCTTCGCCAGCGTTAAAAGACTGTTCATAGATGGCTCCCTTCAGTCGGATGTTTCGCCCCCCGTCCGGGTCGGCAATGCTGATGCTGCTTTTTGTAGTGCGCACCACCTCAAAACCAGCGCTTTCCAGCGCCTCAGTGACGTCCTGACGGGTTTTCAGCTCCCCGGACGAGGCTAAGGCCAGTAAACCCCGCGTAATCGCCTGGGCGGCTTCCTGCTTCGTTTCCGGCAGCGCGGACGGCGTGACCAGCGCCCGCCGGTTTTCCGGCGCGTTTGGATCGTGCAGCCCCAGCCTGCCGTTCACAATGGTCTGCCAGGCATCGATGCGCGGTCGGTCGGCGCGGTCGTAATACGGCTGGAGACGCCTGCCGGTCAGCAGCTCCGTGTTCGGGATCAGGAAGTTCAGCTCCAGCCTCCCTTTGTCCCGGTGCTCAACCCACAGCACGCTGTACTGGTCTTTATCGAGTCCGGGCATCAGAACCCGCTCGAAGCTCGCCATCAGCTTTTCACGCTGGCCGGGCGGTAAGTCCTGTTCGGCAAAAGACAGGACGCCGGATGTGTATTTTTTGGCGTAGGGCGAGGCGTCGATAAGCTCCCGGACTTCCTCCGGCTTCCCCTGCAGAACGCTGGCACCTTCGCGCTGGCGGTCTTTGCCCAGCAGGTAATCCACAGGCCCGGCGCCACCGCCGCGCCCCCGGGGGTGAAACTTAACGATCATCGTCTGCCCCCTTTTCCAGCACGGCGTGCCGCAGCCGCTCGAGTCCGGCATCGATGGCCATCAGCGCGGCGACAACCTGCACGCGGTCGTGCCCGCTGCCGCCACCGCCGTTAACCTGCCGGGCAATCTGGTTAAGGTTGTTCCCCATGCCGGCAAGCTGACGAAGCAGCGCCGGCGAGAGCGAGGGAAGTTTGCCGGTTCGGGCGGGCTTCTCGTCCAGGCACGTCTGCCGCATCCAGGCCGCGAGCTGTTTACCGTCGCAGCGCTCCAGCAGACGGCGGTGCTCATCTTCGGTCACCCACATGGTGAGCATTTTGCTGCGTTTGTCTGCCAATCCGGCCTCCTGATAACGCCGGGACGGGCGGGAAATCTTTTCCCGTTCGGCGCGGTGTTGGACAAGCCGCAGGCGCGTCAGTGGTTTTAGCGGGTTTCGGGGCGCAGCCCTGAACCAGTCACGTAGCGCTAGCGGAGTGTATACTGGCTTAATATGTTAGTTCGGAGTGGTGACTCAGGGAAGTGCTTCATGTGGCAGGGGAAAAAATG
>NZ_JBSGZA010000025.1:0-4624 GCF_053610745.1 Streptomyces sp. NPDC054866 | reverse complement strand
GGGTCGAGGGCTTGGCAGACTTCGTCCAGGGCGTCGGCGTAGGCGGGGAACGTCTGGTGGAGGTGGGCTCCCATGCCGGGTTTTTGGCTGCCCTGGCCGGAGAGGACGAGGGCCCAGCGGGCCGCGCCCGTGGTGGTGGTGCGGGGCGGGCCGGTGATCAGGGCGGGGTGGTCCCGGCCGCCGGCCAGCGCGGCCAGCGCGTCACGCAGTTCGTCGGGGTTGTCGGTGACGATCCCGGCGCGGTGTTCCAGTTTCGCGCGCCCCGACCACAGGCGGGCGGCCAGCGGGGCGACTTCCGCCTCCGGGTGGGTTTCGACGAAGCCGGCGAGCCGGCCTGCGGTTTCGGCGAGGGCTTGGGGCGAGCGGGCCGAGAGCACGACGGGCACCGGGCCGGAGTGCTGTTCCTGCGGTTCTGTCTGGGCGGGTTGCGGCGCGGCCTCCAGGATCACATGTGCGTTCGTCCCGCTGATGCCGAAGGAGGACACCGCGGCCCGCCGCGGGCGGCCGGTCTCCGGCCACGGCCGGGACTCGGTCAACAGCGAGACACTGCCCGTGCTCCAGTCGACGTGCCGGGACGGTTCATCGACATGCAGCGTCGAGGGCAGCACCCCCTGCCGCATGGCCTCGATCATCTTGATCACGCCCGCGACGCCCGCCGCCGCCTGCGTGTGACCGATGTTGGACTTGATGGAGCCGAGCCAGAGGGGTGTTTCGGTGGTGCGGGCCTGGCCGTAGGTGGCGAGCAGGGCCTGGGCCTCGATCGGGTCGCCGAGCGTCGTGCCCGTGCCGTGCGCCTCGACCGCATCCACCTGACCCGCGGTGAGCCCCGCATCCGCGAGGGCTTGTTCGATGACGCGTTGCTGGGAGGGGCCGTTGGGTGCGGTGAGGCCGTTGGAGGCGCCGTCCTGGTTGATGGCCGAGCCGCGCAGCACCGCCAAGATGGGGTGGCCGTTGCGCTGGGCGTCGGAGAGGCGTTCGAGGAGGACGAGTCCGGCGCCTTCGCCCCAGCCGGTGCCGTCGGCCGCGTCGGCGAAGGGCTTGCAGCGGCCGTCGGGTGCCAGCCCCCGCTGCCGGGAGAACTCGACGAAGGTACCGGGGGTGGCCATCACGGTGACACCGCCGGCGAGGGCCAGTTCGCACTCACCGTTGCGCAGCGCCTGGGCCGCCAGGTGGAGGGAGACCAGCGAGGACGAGCACGCGGTGTCCACCGTGACGGCCGGGCCCTCCAGCCCGAAGGTGTACGCCACACGGCCCGAAGCCACGCTCGCCGCACTGCCGTTGCCCAGAAAGCCTTCGAAGCCCTCCGGCGCGCGGTGCATGAGACGGCCCGCATAGTCGTCGTACATCACGCCCGCGTAGACGCCGGTCTTGCTCCCCTTGAGGGTGTGTGGGTCCAGGCCCGCGCGTTCGAAGGTCTCCCAGGCCGTCTCCAGGAGCAGCCGCTGCTGAGGGTCGGTCGCCATCGCTTCGCGCGGGCTCATGCCGAAGAACTCGGGGTCGAATTCATCGGCCGAGTACAGGAATCCGCCTTCGCGCGCGTAGCTCCTGCCGATTGCGTCCGGGTCGGGGTCGAAGAGGCCGTCGAGGTCCCAGCCGCGGTTGGCCGGGAAGCCGGAGATCGCGTCCGCGCCCTCGGCCACCAGCGTCCACAGCTCCTCGGGCGAGCGCACCCCGCCCGGGTACCGGCAGGCCATCGCGACGACCGCCACCGGCTCCTGCCCTGCCGACTCGGCGTCCTGGAGGCGTTGACGCGTCTGGTGCAGTTCGGCCACTACACGGGTCAGGTATTCCCGAAGCTTGGCTTCGTCCGACATGGGTCGTCGCTCCTCTATGCGGAATTGCTCTGGTGGTGAGCCGCTGTGGATCAGGAAAGGTCGAGATCGCCGTCGATCAGATCGAAGAGTTCCTCGTTGGACGCCGAACGCAGTTTGTCCTCGATGTCCTCGCCGCTTGTCGTCGGCCGTCCGCTCTCATTGAGGCGAGAGAGGAGAGCCTGAAGCCGACGGGTCACCTTCATCCGTCCGGAGTCGTCCTGGGCACGTTCGATCAAGGCCTGTTCGAGCTCGTCGATCTCGGCCAGGAACGCCGATTCGATCGATGCCTCACCGACGCCGAGGGCTGTGCCGACGTACCGAGCCAAGTCAACGGGCGTCGGGTAGTCGAAGATCAGGGTGGAAGTGAGACGCAAGCTGGTGGCTTCGCTGAGGCGGTTACGGAGTTGTACTGCCGTGAGCGAGTCGAACCCCAGCTCGTTGAAGGGCCGTTGAGGATCGATGGTGTCCGCACCGTTGTGGCCGAGCACTGCTGCGACGTCGGCGCAGACCACTTCGAGCACCAGCTTTTCCTGCAACTCCGGCGGCAGCGAACGCAGTCGGGTTGCGAGGTCGGTGTCGGTCGGGTGGGCCGTGGCGGCGGTATGGCGGATTGCCGGTGCGAGGTCGTGGAGGAGGGGAGGTAGGCGATCGGTGGTGCGGAGTGCGTTGGGGTTGAGGGGGAGGCAGAGGTGGTGGGGTTGGGTGGTGGTGAGTGCGGTGTCGAACAGGTGGAGGGCGTGGTCGGTTTCGAGTGGTTGGGTGCCGTGGGTGATTTTGCGGAGTTTTGTGTCGGTGAGGTGGTGGGTGAGGTTGGTGGTGTGTTTCCAGTAGCCCCAGGCGAGGCTGGTGGCGGGTTGGCCGTGGTGGTGGCGGTGGTGGGCGAGGGCGTCGAGGTAGGTGTTGGCGGCGGCGTAGTTGGCTTGTCCGGGGTTGCCGAGGGTGCCGGCGGCGGAGGAGTAGAGGATGAAGGCGGTGAGGTTGAGGTGTTGGGTGGCGTGGTGGAGGTTCCAGGCGGCGTCGACCTTTGGGGCGAGGACGGGGTGGAGGCGGTCGGGTGTGAGACTGGTGAGGGTGGTGTCGTCCAGGGTGCCGGCGGTGTGGATGACCGCGGTGAGGGGGTGTTCCTCGGGGATGGAGGCGATGAGTTCTTCGACGGCTTGGGGGTCGGTGGTGTCGCAGGCGGTGAGGGTGACCTGGGCTCCGAGGGCTTCCAGCTCGTCGCGGAGCGTGGTGTGTTGGGGTGCGGTGCGGGAGGCGAGGAGCAGATGGGTTATGCCGTGGGTGGTGATGAGGTGTTGGGCGGTGAGGGTGGCGAGTCCTCCGGTGCCGCCGGTGATGAGAACCGTGCCGTTGGGGTTGAGGGGCTGCACGGTGGAGTCGGCTGTTGTGGTGGTGCGGGTGAGGCGGGGTGCGAGGAGTTGGTTGTTGCGGTGGGCGAGTTGGGGTTCGCCGGTGGCCAAAGCGTTGGTCAGGTATGAGGTGTCGGCGGCCGGGTTGTCGGTGTCGATGAGGTGGATGCGGTCGGGGTTTTCGTTCTGGGCGGTGCGGGCCAGGCCCCACAAGGGGGCGTGGGCCAGGTGGATGTCTTCGGTGGGGCTGGTGGCCACGGCGTGCCGGGTGAGGATGACGAGGCGTCGGTTGGTGGCGTCGTTGGTGGCCAGCCAGGACTGAAGGTGGTGGAGGAGCGCTTCGGTTGCGTCGTGTGCGGCCTGCGGATTGTCCTGGGGATACGTCTCTGGCCGGTAGATGTCGACTTCGTTGGGGTCGACATCTGTGGTGCCTGCTTCGGTGGGCTTCCAGGTGAGGTGGAAGAGGCTGTTGCGGGTTCCCGTGCCGGTGTTCTTGTGAAGGGTGGTGGGGTCGATGGGGCGGGTGGTGAGGGTGTTGATGGTGGCGACGGGTGTGCCGGTGGGGTCCCAGGCTTGGATGGTGATGTCGTTGCCTGTGGTGGTGAGGGTGACGCGTAGGTGGGTGGCGTCGGTGGCGTGGATGGTGACGCCGTTCCAGGCGAAGGGCAGCCGTACGTCACTCTTTATGCCCCTGGCGGTTGCGAGAGGGTGAAGGGCGGAATCGAGAAGTGCCGGGTGAATGGTGTGTCCGGCGGGTTCGGCCGTGTTGGGCAGGGTGACTTCGGCATGCAGGGTGCCGTCGGGCTGGGACCAGACAGCGGTGACGCCGCGGAAGGCAGGCCCATACTCGTAGCCGGCTGCAGCCAGTTGCTCGTACAGATCCGAGATCTCGACCTGCTCTGCCCCGGTGGGTGGCCATTGGGTGAGGGGTTCGGCGAGTTCCTGGGTTGTGGTGAGGGTGCCGGTGGCGTGGCAGGTCCACTCGGAGTCGATGCCGTCGGGCTCGTGGGTGTGGGGGCGGGAGTGGATGGTGACCTGCCAGCCGTTCGCCTCGGGGACCGTTGTGACCTGGAGGTCGCGGCTGGTGGTGTCGTCCAGGGTGAGGGGTGTGTGGAGGGTGAGTTCGTCCAGGTGGGTGGCGCCGGTGTGGTCTCCGGCGTGGAGTGCCAGGTCGACCAGGGCCGTTCCGGGCAGCAGGACGGTCCCGGACACCGCGTGGTCGGCCAGCCAAGGGTGGGTCTTCAGACCGATGCGGCCGGACAGGGCGATGTGATTCGTGCCTGCGAGCTGTGTTGCCGTGCTGAGCAGCGGATGGTCGGTGGTGGTCAGACCCAGGTCGCCGGCGTCCGTCAGATGGGCGGGTATCTGGAGCCAGTAGGGGTGGTGTTGGAAGGGGTAGGTGGGGAGGTTGATGTGGGTGGTTTGTTGTTGGGGGAGGTGGGGGGACAGGTCGGTGTTGTG
>NZ_JBSGZA010000024.1:0-5824 GCF_053610745.1 Streptomyces sp. NPDC054866 | reverse complement strand
TCAGAGTCGGCACTAGCTGGCGCATCGTCAAGTTGGTTCGCCAGTACGCCGTGACCAGCAGAATACGGCCCTCCAAGGGGAGGCCCCACGGGCGGCCCCGCTGGGGATGGCCACCATGCTCGCGCTGGACGGCGGTCACCAACTTGCCAAAGCAGCGCGGGCTCAACCCGGTGAACGGGCTTATCCAGGACGGCTCCGACGCCGTGATCACACCAGCCACATCAAGATCATCTCAGTATGACCGGCCGTTGCGGGACAAGCCTAGACGTCGGCAATGCGATATGTATGTGTGATGGATGAGGACGTTCTCGATGTAGTCCGGTTGCTACGTGGGCATCTGCGGGAACTTGTCGAGGTGGGGCGAGTCGTCGTGCTGGATGGCCGACTGTCCGGAGTTTTGTCCTTGGCGAGGCAGGATTCGGAGGCCGCGCTTCCGGAATTGGTCAGCGTCCTGTCCTCAGAGCCGGAATTGGAGAACTGGGTGGCACGGGTCCTTGAGGATCCGCACAAGCGACCACCTGCTCTCCAGGAACGTTCGGAACGTGCGCTGGACCAGTTACCGGGTACCGGTGAGCCGGTGCCGGCATTGCGATACGAATGTCCGCAGGGTGACTACGCGTGGTATCGCCTCGCCGTCGGTGAGCGGGTGCAGAAGTGCCCGACGCACCGTCTACTGCTCGTAGCGGCTTCGGGGTGAGTCAAGGTGGACAAATTCTTGGAAGGCGTTGCGGGCAAGCTCGCTGATCGGTTCGCTGCGATCGCAGGGCCGACGTTGGTCTTTTGGGTTGGTGGTGCGCTTGCATGGCTTCACGGGCATGGCAGCTTGACCGGCTTTCCTGACCAGTTTTCCAGGGCCGTCGGTTGCCTCGGCAGGCAGCCGACCGCCTCGCAGATCTTCGTCTTGGTCATGGTCCTCATCGGGCTGGTCGCCAGCGGCCTGGTAGTACGGCAGGTGTCGTTTCCCGTGCTGCGCCTGCTGGAGGGCTACTGGCCCGGCCCCGCCCGGCGGCCGGCCTCCTGGCTCTCGGCCCGCCACATGAGCAACATCGACGCCTACCGAGCCAGGATGCAGGAACTCGCCCCCCGGGTACTCGGCGACGAGGGCGTTGCGACCACTGCTGAGTTGGCCGAGTTCCAACGTCTGGACCGCAGACTCCGCCGGCACCCCGCGATCCGTGAAAGGGTCATGCCCACACGTCTGGGGAACACGCTTCGGGCGGGTGAGAGCCGCCCGGTCGACAAGTACGGCTTGGACGTCGTCGCCGTCTGGTCACACCTTTGGTTGGTCCTCCCGGAACACGCACGGGCCGAGTTGACCGCGGCGCGAGCGCGTCTGGACACCGCTGTGGGCGGATGCCTGTGGTCAATGACGTTCTTCGCGTTCACCGTGTGGACGGCATGGGCGGCGCTCGTTGCCACGGTCGCGCTGGTTTGGTGTCACCGCTGCCTCCTGCAGGAGCGCGGCGAGGCATTCGCGGATCTGGTCGAGTCGACCGCCGATCTGTACCGTGTTCAGCTCTACGAGCAACTCAGGTGGCCGCTTCCCTCCAGCCCGGCGCAAGAACAGGAGGTCGGCAGGGACGTGACGACGTTCCTTGTCCGGGGCTCGGACCGAGATACTCCCGTCTACGTGGTCCGCGAGAGCGATCAGCCGCCGGTGCAGGTGAACCCTGCCCAGTAGTACGGGTGGGTGTGGACACGGGCTCGGCCCCACAGCAGCCGGGCGCCGTCGCTGCCCAATGGCGGTGAGGGCAGGCTGAGCGTTGCGCTCTTCTCCTCGTTGGTGCTGTCCCGCAACCACTGCTGGGCCTTGCGCAACGCCTCGGCAGGCGGCTCGCCGTCCTGGACCCGGAGTTGCGTCATTCGGCGCATCAGCATCATGGTCGCGTTGTCGTCAACCCGCCAAAGCGTTGCGATCACGGCGTCCGCCCCGGCTTCTAGCAGTCCGGCGGGGAACCCTATTACTTCGTCGGGCAGTTGGAGGCCAGGCAGCGCCGTCTCGCAGGCCGACAGCACGGCCAGTCCGGTGTCCATCGATGATGACAGGATCTCGCGGAGAGTCAGTTTCTCGTCATGGGCCAGCAACAGCGCGCTGGCCAGCGGGTCGTCGAGCTCTGCCACACCATGGCAGGCAAAGTGGATTAGTTCCCGGCCGGCCATCGCATCTCGCACCGCCGCGAGCGTCGCGTCCCGTTTGTTCAGGACGAGTGCGCCTGGATGCGCCCCGGCGACGCCTTCGGCCTCCGCGGCGCTGAACGGGAGCGGGGCAGCCGTGCTGGGCAGTGGGTTCGCGACGACCAGTGCGCCACCGGACCGGGATCGCCGCGTTACCCGTGCACTGCGTGCGTTGGGCGCGAAGCTGACCGACACACGGTCAAGCAGGTACATGCGCCGGTCGCCATGCTGCGTCCACGCGGCGTGCAGCGGCAGCAGGCCCAGTGCACCGCATGCCACGATCACCAGGTGCCGGGCAGAAGGGAGTTGCTCGAGCACCGGGCCCATCGCGGCGTGCCATGCCCACTGAAGGGTTTCGTCAAGCGTCGTCTTGTCCGCAGCGAGAGGGACGACCCGGTCACGCCGGAGGGCCGGGAGCCAGATCACCCGTGCGCTGTCGTCGACCACCAGGGCGAGTCCCGTGCTCTGCCCGGGAACCAGGTAGATCACAGGGTGCGCTCGGGAGGCTACAGCCGCCACATCATCGTAGTCGGGGGGCATCAGGAACCTGGAAAACCCATCCACGTGGCGGATCTCGTTGACCACGGCGTCCAGCCGAGCCTTCGTGGCGACCACATCGTCCGCCGCGGACGTGCGAACCGGGTCATCCAGTCCGATACCCGAGGAGTCGGCGAGCTGCGCTTGCCTCAACCAGGCGTCGGCCGCCTGTTGGTAGCGGCCCACCAGTTCGGCAGGCAGCGACGCCAGAGTGTCCGGTGCACGGCCCAGCCGTTCACTGAGGATCACCGCACGGCCCCGTTCGACCGCCGCCACTGCCGCTTCGACATCGCCTGCCATGGCGTAGCCGTGGGCCGCAGTTGAGAGGAGTTGACCGGTGTCGCCGATCCAAAGTTCCTTGTGACTTCGGGCGGTCTGGACCGCCGCAAGGCGGTATCGCGCGCGCAAACTGTAGTCGCACGCCTCCGCGGCCTCTCGCCACGCCCCTCGCCGGACGGCCCAGTCACGCCAGACGTCGGTGATCTTCGTCATCACGGTGCTCAGTACCATCAGCCCGGTCTCGCAGGCCGCCCGGAACGCGTCGGTGGCAGCGGCCTCGTCAGCCGGTTTTCCGGTCAGCCTGTGTCGGGCCATCAAAGCTACCGCGAGCACGTGCAGTCGCACGGCCCGTTCAGGCGCATTCTGCGGCGTCTGCCCCAGCACCCTCGTGATCGTTGAAACCGCCTGATCGGCCCATCGGCGCCGCCGACGACGCAGCACGCTGAAGCCGAGGGCTCTCCGGGCCTGGACCATCGCCAGGTTTGTGCACATTCTGAGGCCGGTGTCCGTTCCGGGCACCGCCGCAGTGGCAGCCGTCGCCAAGAGCCGGTGTGCACGCGCGCGGTCACCTGGCAGCATGGCCGACCGCAGGGCCAGCGCTCCGGCGAGATTCCCCAACCGGGCCACGGCCATCGGGTCTGTGCTGTTCTGCTTCTGGACAGCTGTCTCGAGTAGATCGATCGCCCGATTCAGGTCGGCAGACCGTCCGGTGCGGTTGAAGCGGGTGACCAGCAACTCCGCCAGGTTGGTCAGTGCGTACGGACTGTCGGGCGTGCCATCCGCGACGGCCTCCGCCAACTCGATGGCGCGGCTTAGCGCACCGATGTCACCCCACCTCTGGTACCGCATGGCCAGGGCGATGGCCAGGGCGGAGGTCGTCGCGTCGCTGTCGCTCTGGCTCGGGTCGTCGATGAAGTCCCGCAGATCCTCTTCCAAGACCTGCACCGCCTCGTCGAGATCCGCCGGGTCGGCGTCGCGGCGGTAGCGGTCGATCAGGACATTGGCGAAATTGGCCGCGCCGAGATGCGCCGGGTGTCCCGGCAGTTCAAAGCGGCATTCATGAGCCCTCCGCGTCAGTTCCACCGCCCGATCCAGTTGGGAGTCCGCTCCGGAGGCCATGTAGTCCTGCCGCAACGCCCACCCAAGGAGATCCAGGGCCATGGCTTGGACAGGCGAATCGTCCTCGGCGACCCGGACCGTCGCCTCCAACGTGCTGACCGCGGCGGCGAGGTCGTCGGGACTGCCCGCATCCGTGTACCGGTCGAGACGCATTCTGCCTTGTTGACCCAAAGCCCAGCCCACTTTGGAATCAGTGGCGTCGGTGTCCGCGCTCAGCTCCAGGTCGTCCAGGACGCCGTACGAGAGTCCGGAATCACCGTAGAGTTCGTCGCGTTGGATCAGGGCCTCATCGTGCAGTGCCTTAGCCCGGGTCCGGGTCGACGAGTCTGCGGCGGCCCACGTGATCACGCTCCGCAGCGTGATCAGTGCGTCGAACCATTCCCGCTCCGGGGCCCGTTTGATGATTGCGGCCGTCATCCCGTCTGCGGTCTGGGCCAGCTGAGGCCATTGCGGCGTGAAGATCATGACATCGTGCGCGGCACGGACCATCTCCGCTGTGGCCGTCCGGAGATCGTCCGGGTCACCGGTGACCTCGTACCGCCGCTGATACACGGTGGCCCGGAAACCTCGTATCGGGGGTACGAACCGGTGTCCCGCAGGCAGCTCGGCGAGCGCGGAGTCTAAGCGTCGCAACGCCTCCGAAATCGGCTCCAACGCCCCGGTGCGCACGCCGGAGCGGAGGATCGGACCCACGACCCCAACCGAGAGCAGAGCCGAAACCGGATGCGGCGCTTGGACCGCCATCTCGTCCCAGTAGCGCACCGCCTCCGCAAGTGGTTTCTCGGGATCGGGTCCGGGTGTCCCGGCCACTTCGTAGAGGATCGACGTCAGTTCGAGCTCCACGACGGGCCCGAACCTCACCCGTATATCCAGTGCACTGTCGACCCCGAAGAATTGACAGTCGTGAACGAATTCCCAGCACGGGTAGTAGCGGGCGGTCGTGACAGGGTCACCTCGTGCCAACGCGTCCACCATGAGCATCGTCAGGAAACGAGTCGCCTCTTCCCCCGCTGACGATCGTTCGGCCACCGTCCCGGCCATGTCCTCGTAATCCGAGCACCGGAGCAGATCAGCGACGAGGTCCATCGCTTCATCGGGCACGTAGTGACCTAGATCCGCATCGATGGCCAGCGCGATGCGAGCCGCGCGGACTGCATCGATCAGGTCCCGAGCGGCCAGGATGTCCTCGACGGCGCACTCGTTCTGCCCGACCCCGCCCAGCAGATCCTCGATGTAACGCGCGAACTCAACACCGAGCAGCACCGGATACTGCTCAGTCAAGTCGGAGGCATCCCTGGCACCCGCAGAGTGCCGCAAAGCCTCGAAGGCAGCCTGAAGATCACTGGCTTCCACATTCACCCTGGATATGTTCCAACATATGAGTCGGAATACGCGCGTCCACGAGACCTGGCCTGCGAGCATTGCCCGGAGGGGCTGGTCTGGTCCGACTGGCGACGCCACCATCAGGTCCGATCCCAGGTCAGCCCCTACCGGCGCCAAGCCGCCCGGACATGAAGATCACGAACTGCCGCTGGAGTATCTCCTGGAGGTGCGTCCTCGGTTCTGGTTGAAGCGCATGCTCGAGTGCACAAGACGAACGGCGTCCGCGAAACTCTCTCCGGGGCAGGCGACGAACGCAAGTGCCAGGCCAGCAGCTGGCACCTCCCGCCCTGGGGTAGTGGCGCCCCAGCGCGGCATCGGATTCCGGGACAGC
>NZ_JBSGZA010000023.1:0-8064 GCF_053610745.1 Streptomyces sp. NPDC054866 | reverse complement strand
CCACAACACCGACCTGTCCCCCCACCTCCCCCAACAACAAACCACCCACATCAACCTCCCCACCTACCCCTTCCAACACCACCCCTACTGGCTCCAAGCCCCCACACAACTCACCGACGCCACCGACCTGGGCATGGCGACCAGCGCGCATCCCCTGCTCGCCGCTGCCATTCAGCTTGCCGACACCGCAACCGGGGCAGAGGCTGGTGAATCCTCCGGTGCATCAACGGTGTTCACGGGCCGGATCGGCCTGAGTACTCACCCCTGGCTGGCGGATCACGCAGTGGCAGGAACGGTCCTGCTGCCCGGAACCGCCCTGGTCGACCTGGCGCTTCACGCCGGAGACCACACGGGCGCCACCCACTTAGACGAACTCACCCTCCACGCACCCCTCGTCCTGGACGACACCACCAGCCGCGACCTCCAGGTCACCGCCACCCCGGAGGCGAATGGCTGGCAGGTCACCATCCACTCCCGCCCGCACACCGACGAACCGGACGGCATCGACTCCGAGTGGACCTGCCACGCCACCGGCACCCTCACCACAACCCAGGAACTCGCCGAACCCCTCACCCAATGGCCACCCGCGAACACCACCCCTGTCGAGATCTCGGACCTGTACGAGCAACTGGCTGAAGCCGGCTACGAGTACGGCCCCACCTTCCAGGGCGTCACCGCCATGTGGGCCCAACCTGACGGCACCCTCTACGCCGAGATCACCCTCCCCGAAGAGGCTGATGCGACCGGACACACCATCCACCCGGCCCTCCTCGACGCAGCCCTCCACCCCCTAGCTGCCCGGGCCCTCTCCTCGGCCACCGGCAGCGAACTGCGCCTGCCCTTCGCGTGGACCGGTGTCAGCGTGCACGCGGGCGGCGCCACTCACCTCCGTGTCACCCTCACGAGCACAGGCAACGACGTATCCCTTCAGGCCTGGGACCCCACCGGCGCACCCGTCACCACCGTCACCGCGCTCGCCTCCCGCCCGGTCGACCCCACCGCGCTGACCACCGGTGCGGGCTACGAGACCCGCAACAGCCTCTTCCACCTCGCCTGGAACCCCGCAGAAGCCACCACAGGGGAAGTCGACCTCGACCAGGTCGACCTCTACACCCCGGACGTGGACGCGGACGGCGACAACCCGGCAGCCGCGCACGCGACCACCGAGGCGCTTCTCACCCATCTGCAGTCCTGGCTGGCCACCAACGAGACCACCGAGCGCCGTCTGGTGATCCTCACCCAGCACGCGGTTGCCACCAGCCCAGCCGAAGACGTTCACCTGTCCCACGCACCCCTATGGGGCCTGGTCCGCACGGCCCAGAACGAGAACCCCGGCCGCATCCACCTCATCGACACCGACGACCCGGCCGACACGTCGGACCTCGCCGAGGCCCTCGCCACGGGTGAGTATCAACTGGCCCTGCGTCACGGCCAGTTCCTCGCACCGAGGCTGGTTCGATCGGCCGATCACGTCGAAGGCCGACTGACCATTCCGGTCGACGAACCTACCTGGCGTCTGGACAAAACGGCCCCCGGCACACTGGACAACCTGGCGTTCCTGCCCAACCCCGAGCTCCCGGACGAGCTGGCGCCGGGGCAGGTGCGGATCGACGTCCGTGCGATCGGACTGAACTTCCGCGACGTGCTGATCACACTCGGCATGTATCCGGGCGACGCGCTCTTGGCCAGCGAGGGCGCCGGCATCGTCACGGAGGTCGCCGACGACGTCACCACCGTCTCCGTGGGCGACCGCGTCATGGGCATGTTCCCGCACGGCGTAGGTGCGTGGACGGTCACGGATCACCGTCTGGTCACGTCGATGCCCGAGGGTTGGTCCTTCACCACCGCTGCTGGAGTGCCGGTGGCCTTCCTGACCGCGTACTACGCGCTGTACGACCTCGCCGACCTGCAACCCGGCGAAACACTCCTCCTCCACGCCGCCACCGGAGGAGTCGGCTCAGCAGCCCTCCAACTCGCCCAACACACCGGCGCCGACATCTACGCCACCGCCCACCCCACCAAACACCACCTCCTCACCCAACAAGGCCTCACCCCCACCCACATCGCCTCCAGCCGCACCCTCGACTTCGAACACCACTTCCGCACCCACACCCCCCACCACGGCATCGACATCGCCCTCAACGCCCTCGCCCACGAATACACCGACGCAACCCTCCGCCTCCTCCACCCCGGCGGACGCTTCATCGAAATGGGCAAAACCGACCTCCGCAACCCCACCCACATCGCCGAAACCCACAACATCCACTACCAGAACTTCGACCTCATCGAAGCCGGCCCCGACCGCATCCAACACATCCTCACCACCCTGCGCGAACTCTTCGACACCGGCACCCTCACCCCACTACCCACCACCTGCTTCGACATCCGCCACACCCCCCACGCCCTACGCCACCTCAGCCAAGCCCGCCACACCGGCAAACTCATCCTCACCCTCCCCCAACCCCTCAACCCCAACGGCACGGTTCTCATCACCGGCGGCACCGGAGGACTCGCCACCCTCACCGCCCAACACCTCATCACCACCCACGGCACAACCCACCTGCTCCTCGCCTCCCGCACCGCACCCCAACACACCGACCTGCAACACGAACTGGAAGCCCTCGGAGCCCAAGTCACCCTCACCGCCTGCGACACCACCGACCCCCAAGCCGTTGAAGAGCTGATCGCGTCGATCCCGCAGGAGCATCCGCTCACGGCGGTCATCCACACCGCCGGCACCCTGGACGACACCACCCTCACCAGCCTCACCCCCAACCGCCTCCACCCCGTCCTCGCCCCCAAGATCGACGCAGCCTGGAACCTCCACCACGCCACCCAACACCTCAACCTCACCGCCTTCATCCTCTACTCCTCCGCCGCCGGCACCCTCGGCAACCCCGGACAAGCCAACTACGCCGCCGCCAACACCTACCTCGACGCCCTCGCCCACCACCGCCACCACCACGGCCAACCCGCCACCAGCCTCGCCTGGGGCTACTGGAAACACACCACCAACCTCACCCACCACCTCACCGACACAAAACTCGCCCACAGCAACACCGCACTCAGCACCGAGGAAGGCCTCCGCCTTCTCGATGCCGCTCTTGTCAGCCCGTCCGCGTATCACCTGTGCACCCCGCTGATCGCGTCCGCTTTCCGAGACGCGGACAACGTGCCCGCTCTCCTGCGCGACCTGGCTCCCCGCCCACTGCGCCGAGCTGCGAAGGCGGCGCCCCGTGAGGCTTCGGGGCTGGCGCAGCAGCTCGCCGCACTGACACCGACGGAACAGCAGCGACTGCTGCTGAATCTCGTGCGGAGCAATGCGGCCACTGTCCTCGGGCACTCCGACGCGACGGGCGTGGACCCTCAGCAGCCCTTCCGGGACCTGGGGTTCGACTCGCTCACCGCCGTCGAACTGCGCAACCGGCTCGACGGGGCCACCGGATTGCGGCTCCCGGCCACCCTGATCTTCGACTATCCGAACGCGCAGCTTCTGGCCGACCACATCGGCTCCGAGCTGCTGGAATCGGCGCCACGATCGGCCACGCCCGCGCTCATTGGCACGGACACCTCCGATGATCCAGTCGTGATCGTTTCGATGTCGTGCCGTTTCCCGGGGGACGTGCGCTCCGCCACAGACCTGTGGGATCTGGTCGCCGAGCGTCGCGAGGGTCTGTCCGGCTTCCCGACGAACCGTGGGTGGGACCTGGACAACCTCTTCGACCCGGATCCGGCGGCGAACGGCAAGAGCTACACGAGTTACGGCACGTTCCTCCATAACGCCGACCAGTTCGACGCGGACTTCTTCCGCATGAACCCCCGCGAAGCCCTCGCCACCGACCCCCAGCAACGCCTCCTCCTCGAAACCGCCTGGGAAGCCTTCGAACACGCCGGTATCGACCCCACCACCCTCAAGGGCAGCAACACGGCCGTATACGCCGGAGTGATCTACGGCGACTACGGCGCCCGCCTCATGCAAAACGCCCCAGAAGGCTTCGAGGGCTACCTGGGCAACGGCAGTGCGGCCAGCGTGGCCTCGGGCCGGATGGCGTACACGTTCGGTCTGGAGGGCCCGGCGGTGACCGTCGACACAGCGTGCTCGTCGTCGCTGGTCGCCCTTCATCTGGCCGCTCAGGCGCTGCGTAACGGTGAGTGCGAAATGGCTCTTGCGGGCGGTGCGACCGTCATGTCGAGCCCGGGCGCCTTCATCGAGTTCTCGCGCCAGCGCGTCCTGTCCGTGGACGGCCGCTGCAAGCCGTTCGCAGAGGCCGCGGACGGCACCGGCTGGGGCGAGGGCGTCGGCCTGGTCCTGCTGGAACGGCTGTCCGACGCCCAGCGCAACGGCCACCCCGTCCTGGCGGTGCTGCGCGGCTCGGCCATCAACCAGGACGGCGCCTCCAACGGCCTCACCGCACCCAACGGCCCCTCCCAGCAACGCGTCATCGAACAAGCCCTCGCCAACGCCCGGCTGGATGCGAGCCAGGTGGACATCGTCGAGGCGCACGGCACGGGCACGACGCTCGGAGACCCGATCGAGGCGCAGGCCCTGCTGGCGACCTATGGGCGTGAGCACTCCGCCGAACGGCCGCTGTGGCTCGGCTCCATCAAGTCCAACATCGGCCACACCCAGGCCGCCGCCGGCGTCGCAGGCGTCATCAAGATGGTCCAGGCGATGCGCCAGGGGGTTCTTCCGCCCACCCTGCACGTGGATCAGCCCTCGCACCACGTCGACTGGAGCGCGGGCAGCATCTCGCTGCTGACCGAGTCGACTCCGTGGTCCGACTCCGGACAGCCGTACCGGGCGGCAGTGTCGTCGTTCGGCATCAGCGGCACAAATGCGCACGTCATCCTGGAGGCCGCGCCGGAACCCTTGGAGGAGGAGCCGCAGGCACAGCACGCCGGTCCGGTACCGGTGGTCGTCTCCGCACGAACCCCGCAGGCCCTCGCCGAAGCCGCCGGCCAACTCGCCGCCTTCGTCGAAACCCACCCGGAGGCAGAAGTCGGCCCGCTGGCCGCCCGCCTGTGGTCGGGGCGCGCGAAGCTGGAACACCGCGCCGGGATCGTCACCGACAACCCCGACGAACTGCGTGACGCCCTCACCGCGCTGGCGCAGGGCAACGCTCACCCCGCACTCGTCGTCGGCCCCGGCATGGTGGAAGCAGGCAGGACCGCGTTCGTCTTCCCCGGCCAGGGCTCGCAATGGGCCGGTATGGGACACCGGCTGGCAGCCGAAGAACCGCTGTTCGCCGCACACCTGGCCGCCTGCCAGGAGGAGCTCGCCCGCTGGTGTGACTGGGACCTGCTCGACGTCCTCGCGTCCGACGACGAGGACGCCCTGGCACGGGTCGATGTCGTGCAGCCCGCCCTGTTCGCGGTGATGACCGGCATCGCCCGCCTGCTGGAACACTACGGCGTCACCCCGGACGCCGTCATCGGCCACTCCCAGGGCGAGATCGCCGCCGCGCACATCGCCGGAGCCCTGAGCCTGCCCGACGCCATCGCCGTGGTCACCCTGCGCTCCCAGGCATTGAGGCAGCTTGCCGGTACGGGCACCATGGCGTCCTTCCCGCTACCCGCCGAGGAACTCATCGACCTGCCAGACGGCGTCCACCTGGCCGCCGTGAACGGACCCGCCACCACCGTCCTGGCCGGCGAGACCACCGCCCTGACGGAACTGGTGCAGACGTATCAGCAGCGTGATGTGCGGGCCCGGCTCATCTCGGTCGACTACGCCTCACACACCCCGGCGGTCGAGGCCCTGCGCGAGACCATCCTGACCGACCTCACCGACCGCGCCCACATCCAGCCCCTCGCGCCGAGCATTCCCTTCTACTCCACCCACACCGGCGCCCTGCTGCCCGACGACCAGCTCCTGGACGCCACGTACTGGGTCGACAACCTCCGCCACCCCGTCCACTTCCACGAGACGGCTCTCAAGCTCCTCGACGACGGCCACCACACCCTCATCGAGTCCAGCCCTCACCCGGTACTGGCCGCGGCCCTCGCCGACACCCTCAGCACACACCCCGCCAACGCACACCACTACCCCACCCTCACCCGCCACCACGACACCACCACCCGACTCCTCACCACCCTCACCACCCTCCACACCCACCACCACAACATCGACCTGTCCCGGTATCTGCCCTCCACACCGCTACAGGACCTGGACCTGCCCACCTACCCCTTCCAACACCAGCCCTACTGGCTCCAAGCCCCAGCCCAGCTCACCGACGCCACCGACCTGGGTCTGACCACCACCGAACACCCCCTGCTCAGTACGGCAACACAGCTCGCCGACACCCACACCACCGTCCTGTCCGGCCGCATCGGGCTGAAGACCCACCCCTGGCTGGCGGAT
This sequence comes from Streptomyces sp. NPDC054866, assembly GCF_053610745.1. Taxonomy (NCBI): domain Bacteria; kingdom Bacillati; phylum Actinomycetota; class Actinomycetes; order Kitasatosporales; family Streptomycetaceae; genus Streptomyces; species Streptomyces sp. NPDC054866. The sequence continues at coordinate 1,703 of NZ_JBSGZA010000023.1, read as the reverse complement.
CACGCCGTGGCAGGAACGGTCCTGCTGCCCGGAACCGCCCTGGTCGACCTGGCACTCCACGCCGGAGACCACACCGGCGCCACCCACCTGGACGAACTCACCCTCCACGCACCCCTCGTCCTGGACGACACCACCAGCCGCGACCTCCAAGTCACCACCACCCCAGAGGCGAACGGCTGGCAGATCACCATCCACTCCCGCCCGCACACCGACAAACCGGACGGCACCGACTCCGAGTGGACCTGCCACGCCACCGGCACCCTCACCACAACCCAGGAACCCGCCGAACCCCTCACCCAGTGGCCGCCCACCGGGGCAGAGCAGGTCGACGTCTCCACCCTCTACGACCAACTCACCGCCAGCGGCTACGAGTACGGGCCCACCTTCCAGGGCGTCACCGCTGTCTGGTCCCAGCCCGACGGCACCCTCCACGCCGAGATCACCCTCCCCGAAGAGGCCGACCCGACCGGACACACCATCCACCCGGCCCTCCTCGACGCAACCCTCCACCCCCTCGCCACCCAGACCACATCAACCGGCGAGACCCAGCTGCCCTTCGCCTGGAACGGCGTCACCGTCCACGCCACCGACGCCACCCACCTACGCGTCACCCTCACGACCACAGGCAACGACATCACCATCCAAGCCTGGGACCCCACCGGCACACCCGTCGCCACCATCAACACCCTCACCACCCGCCCCATCGACCCCACCACACTCCACAAGAACACCGGCACGGGAACCCGCAACAGCCTCTTCCACCTCACCTGGAAGCCCACCGAAGCAGGCACCACAGATGTCGACCCCAACGAAGTCGACATCTACCTCCCGATGAGGGACGGGGACAGCCACGACCCCACGGCTGCGCATACCGCGACAGAAGCGCTCCTGGCTCACCTGCAATCGTGGCTGGCCACCAACGACGCCACCAACCGACGCCTCGTCATACTCACCGAACACGCCGTGGCAACCCACCCCGCCGAGGACATCCACTTGGCCCACGCCCCCTTGTGGGGTCTGGTCCGCGCCGCGCAGAACGAAAACCCGGGCCGCATCCACCTCATCGACACCGACGACCCGGCCGACACCTCATACCTGGCCGACGCTTTGGCCACCGGCGAGCCTCAAATTGCCGTTCGCCGTGGCCAGTTCCTCGTGGCCCGTCTGGAACGCGCCGAGGGTAACGGCGTACTCGATCTGCCCGAGGAGAGCTGGAAGCTCGGCGCCGGTTCGACCGGCACCATCGAAGCGGTCACCTGCCGACCGGCCCCCGAATGGGATGCTCCCCTGGCCAGCGGGCAGGTGCGCGTCGACGTCCGTGCGATCGGGCTGAACTTCCGCGACACCCTCATCGCCCTGGGCATGTACCCCGGCGACGCACCCCTCGGCAGCGAAGGCGCCGGTGTCGTCACAGAAATCGCCGACGACGTCACCACCGTCTCCGTGGGCGACCACGTCATGGGTGTCTTCCCGGCGGGCGCCGGCACCCAGTCCGTCACGGATCATCGCCTGGTCACGTCGATGCCCGAGGGTTGGTCCTTCACGACGGCCGCGGGCGTTCCCGTCGCCTTCCTGACCGCCTACTACGCGCTGTACGACCTCGCCGACCTGCAACCCGGCGAAACACTCCTCCTCCACGCCGCCACCGGAGGAGTCGGCTCAGCAGCCCTCCAACTCGCCCAACACACCGGCGCCGACATCTA
>NZ_JBSGZA010000022.1:0-9965 GCF_053610745.1 Streptomyces sp. NPDC054866 | reverse complement strand
CACACCTCCTCAAACGCCTCCCGGAACACCGCAAACCCAGTCAACCCCGAACCCATCCCCGACCACTGCGACCCCTGACCGGTAAACAACAACCCAACAGACCCACCGGAGCCAGCGGGGACCACGGGACGGTCGGCGACCTGTGCCAGCCCCTCCGTCAACCGCACCAGGTCCGATCCGACGACAACGGCCCGGTACTCCCCCACCGACCGCGACAGCAACGACACCCCCACATCCACCGCAGACACACCCGCACCCGCACCCTCGACGAACGCCCGCAACCGCGCCGACTGCGCCCGCAGCCCCTCCGCACTCCGCCCCGACACCACCCACGGCACCACCGGCGGAACCTCCGCCACATCCGTCGAAGACCCCGCCACCTCCGGCGCCGCCTCCAAAATCACGTGCGCATTGGTCCCGCTGATCCCGAACGACGACACCCCCGCCCGACGCGGCTCACCCCTCTCCGGCCAGGACTGTGCCTCGGTCAACAGCGAGATCGCACCCGTGCTCCAGTCCACGTGGCTGGTGGGTCGGTCGACGTGCAGAGTCGACGGCAGCTCCCCGTGCCGCATGGCCTCGATCATCTTGATCACACCGGCCACACCCGCCGCCGCCTGCGTATGACCGATGTTCGACTTCACCGACCCCAGCCACAACGGCCGTTCCACCGTGTGATCCCGCCCATACGTCGCCAGCAGAGCCTGTGCCTCGATCGGGTCGCCGAGTGTCGTGCCCGTACCGTGGGCCTCGACGACGTCCACCTGGCCCGCGCTCAGACCGGCGTTGGCCAGGGCCTGCCGAATGACCCGCTGCTGCGACGGACCATTGGGAGCCGTCAGACCATTGGACGCCCCGTCCTGGTTCACCGCCGAACCACGCAACACCGCCAACACCTCATGACCCTGCCGCCGCGCCTCCGACAGCCTCTCCAACAACACCAGACCCACACCCTCACTCCACCCCGTGCCGTCCGCCGCCTCCGCGAACGCCTTGCACCGACCGTCGGACGACAACCCCCGCTGCCGCGAGAACTCCAGGAACATGCCGGGGGAACTCATGACGGTGACACCTCCGGCGACGGCCAGGGTGCAGTCCCCGTTGCGTAGGGCCTGGGCGGCCAGGTGCAGGGCGACCAGGGACGACGAGCACGCCGTGTCGACGGTCACCGCCGGGCCTTCGAGGCCGAACGCGTACGCCACGCGCCCGGAGGTCACGCTCACGGTGCTGCCGGTGAGCAGGTGCCCGCCGTGGCCGTTATGGCCGTCCGCGAGTCGGGGGCCGTACTCGTGGGTGGTCGCGCCGATGTAGACGCCGGTCGGCGAGCTGCGCAGAGCGTCCGGGTCGACACCCGCCCGCTCGAGCAACTCCCACGACACCTCCAGCACCAACCGCTGCTGCGGATCCATCGCCAACGCCTCACGCGGCGAAATACCAAAGAACTCCGCATCAAAATCACCCGCGTCATGCAGAAACCCGCCGTGACGCGTGTACGACTTTGCCGATCGCTCCGGATCGCCGTCGAACAGGTCCACATCCCAGCCACGATCCTGCGGGAACTCCGAGATGCCCTCCCCGGCCGACCGCACCAGCCCCCACAGGTCGTCCGGAGACGCCACACCCCCCGGGTAACGGCACGCCATCCCCACCACCACGACCGGATCGTCCACCTCGGCGACGGCAGCGGTGGTCTCGGTCGGGTGGTCGGTTCCGGAGAAATGGGCGTGAAGGTGGGTGGCAAGGCGTTCGGGGGTGGGATGGTCGAACAGCAGGGAGCTGGGCAGGTCGAGTCCGGTGGCATCGGCCAAGCGGTCCCTGAGGGTGACGGCGGAGATGGAGTCGAAACCGAGGTCTCGGAAGGCCCGTCGGGTCTCCAGAGCCGACGCGTCGGTGTAGCCGAGGATGTCGGCGGCCTCCGCGGTGACGAGGGCCAGGGCGTCGGACGGGCTGAGATGCGCACCGGACGTGACCAGGGCAGGGGGTTCCACAGGCTCGGGGAGGGCGGCGGGCTCGGGGAGGGGCGAGGGGGCCGATGCTGTGCCGTGGTCGGCGGATGAGTGGCCGGGTACGTCCCCCTCCAGCCAGTGGCGTTCGCGCTGGAAGGCGTAGGTGGGGACGTCGACGTGGTGGGTGCCGGTGCCGTGAAAGACCGCCCGCCAGTCGACGGGGACGCCGTGCACATGGGCGCGGGCCACCGCCGTGAGCACCTCGCGGGCCTCGGGCGCGGCGCCGCGGCGCAGGGGGACGGCGAGGGCGGTGGGCAGGCTGTCCTCGGCCATGGCGGACAGGACGCCGTCGGGTCCGATCTCGACAAGGGTGGTGACTCCGACGGCATCGAGCCGGCGCAGCGCGTCGTGGAAGCGGACGGTCTCTCGGACATGGCGCACCCAGTGGCCGGGGTCGCGGATCTCGTCCGTCGTGAGCTCCTGGCCCGTCAGCGTGGAGACGATCGGGATGCGCGGCGGTCGCGGGTCCAGTCCGGCGGCGACGGCGGCGAAGTCGCCGAGCATGCCGTCCATGTGAGCGGAGTGGAAGGCGTGGCTGACGCGCAGCCGGTGGGTCGTCCAGTCGCGGTCGGCGCAGGCGCGGGCGAGGCGGTCGATGGCGTCGGCGTCTCCGGACACGACGGTGGCGTTGGGGCCGTTGACGGCGGCCAGGTCGAGTCCGTGGAGCGCGTCCGGTCCGTCGAGCAGCTCTTCCACCTGGCCCGCGGGGGCCCGGACGGAGAGCATGGCTCCGCCACTGGGCAGGGCCTGCATCAGTCCGCCCCTGGCGGCGACGAGCTTGCATGCGTCGGGCAGGGTGAGCGCTCCGGCGACGTGGGCGGCGGCGAGCTCGCCGATGGAGTGGCCCGCCACGAGGTCCGGTTGCAGGCCCCAGCTCTCCAGCAGCCGGAACAGGGAGACCTCGAAGGTGAAGAGGGCCGGCTGGGCATACACCGTGCGGTGCAGGTCGGGATCGTTGTCGCCGAAGAGGACATCGCGCAGCGGACGGTCGGCGTACGGGGCGAGGGCGGTGTCGAACGCGGCGCACAGTTCATCGGACGCGGCGCGGAAGACCGGCCACAGCGCGTGCAGTTCGCGGCCCATGGCTGCCCGCTGGCTGCCCTGGCCGGCGAAGAGGTGTGCGACGCGGCCCTCGCGGGGTGTGCCGCGCAGGATACCGGGGGCGGGGGTGTCGTCGGCGAGTGCGGCGAGGCCCGCGAGCAGGGCGGTGGTGTCCGTCGGGTCGGTCGTCTGCGGGGCGGCCAGGTCGGGGAGTACGGCGGCCCGGTACTCGAAGGCGGTGCGGGTGGTGGCGAGGGCCCGGGCGATGTCGACGGGCGGCACGTGCCCGCCTGTCTCCGTGAGGTGGGTGTGCATGCGGCGTGCCTGCGCCCGCAGGGCGGCGGCGCTGCGGCCGGAGAGCAGGAAGGGCAGCGTGCCCGCGGCAGTGACGGGTGCGGGGGCGGGCTCTTCGGCCGGGGGTGTGCGGCCCGGTGGTTCGGCGACGACGACGTGGGCGTTGGCGCCGCCCATCCCGAAGGAGCTGACACCGGCGGTCAGTCGTCGCTCGGGGTGTGGCCATGGGCCGTGCTCTCGCTGGACACGCAGGCCGAGTTCGGTGAGGGGAATGGACTCGGGGGCGGTGCGGAAGTGCAGGCTGCGGGGCAGTTCGCGGTGCCGGAGGCAGAGCAGTGTCTTGATCAGGCCGGTGATTCCGGCCGCGCCCTCCAGGTGGCCCACGTTGGTCTTGGCGGAGCCGACGCGCAGCCGGTCCGGGCTGGTCCGTCCGGCGCCGAGGGCCTCGCCGAGGGCCGCCGCCTCGACGGGGTCGCCGAGCCGGGTTCCGGTGCCGTGCAGTTCCACGTACTGGATGTCGCCGGGGGTGATGCCGGCGCGGTCGCAGGCCAGGCGCAGCAGGTCGGCCTGGCCGCGGGTGCCGGGTGTGGTGAGGGTGCCGGTGGCGCCGTCGTTGTTGACGGCGCTGGCCAGGATGACACCGAGAACGTGGTCGCCGTGGTCGAGGGCGTCGGAGAGCCGCTTGAGCAGGACGACGCCGCCGCCCTCTCCGCGTACGTAGCCGTCCGCGCGGGCGTCGAAGGTGTGGCTGCGGCCGACCGCTGACAGGGCACCGAAGGCCTCAGTGACGGCGTAGTTCTCGGCGGCGAGGTTGAGGTGTACGCCGCCGGCGAGCGCGAGGGCGGACTCACCGTTGCGCAGGCTCGCGCAGGCCAGGTGGACGGCGGTGAGCGAGGAGGACTGACCGGTGTCGACGGTCAGGCTGGGGCCGGTGAGACCGAGTGTGTACGAGACGCGGTTGGCGATGATGCCCCGGTGCAGTCCGGTCGCGGTGTGCTGCCCGATGGCGAGCGGGCCGTGGCGCTGGGTGAGTCGGGCGTAGTCGTCGGACATGGCGCCGACGAACACGCCGGTGCGGGTGGCGCCGAGCGTCGCGGGGACGATGCCGGCGCGCTCCAGGGCCTCCCAGGTCAGTTCCAGCATCAGGCGCTGCTGCGGGTCCATGGCGGCGGCCTCGCGGGGGCCGATGCCGAAGAACGCCGGGTCGAACCGGTCGACGTGGTCAAGGAAGGCGCCCTTGCGAGGCGTGGCCTGTGTCCCGGGGCTGTCGCACAGTTCGGGGCGGTCGGCGGGGAGGCCTGTGACGGTGTCTCGGCCGTCGCGCAGCACCTGCCAGAAGGCTTCGGGGGTGTCGGCCCGCGGGAGGCGGCACGCGGTTCCCACCACCGCGATGGCCGAGGTGGGGTCGAGTCCTGCGAGGTCTTTGGCCGCCGGTTCCGACACGGTCCAACTCCGATCCGTCGGGCCCGGCGGGGCGCGCGGATACCGTGCCGGGCGCTGTTGTGGTCATGCTGAGCAGCAGGGGTAAAGCGGAACTAACCATGGTCTGAGTGCCGTTGGGGCAGGTCAGACCGGTCCGGTCGAGGTGCCGGGGCGGTCCCGGCGCCGTGCGCGCAGCCGGGTGACGACGAACCGTACGATCACCGCCAGCAGGGCGATCCCGACGACGGCGGTGAACCCGTTGGCATACCGCTGCACGGTGTCGGCGTTGCGGCCGGCCGCGTAGCCGGCGCTGAGCAGGACGAGGTTCCACAGCAGCGTGCCGGCCGCGGTGAGGGCGACGAAGGGCAGCAGCGGCATACGTTCGATGCCGGCGGGCAGTGAGACGTAGCTGCGGACGATGGGGACGAGCCGGCACAGCAGGACGGCCTTGGCGCCGTGGCGGGCGAACCAGCCCTCGGCCCGGTCCAGGTCGGTCTCCCGGACCAGCGGGATGCGGACGAACAGGGCGCGGGTGCGGCGCCTGCCGAGGAGTGCGCCGACGTAGTAGTGGACGACGGCTCCGACGACCGAGCCGACGGTGCTCCAGAACAGCAGGGCGAGGAAGCTGAGTTCGCCGAGGCGGGCGGTGAACCCGCCGAGCAGGAGCACGAGTTCGCTGGGCACGGTGGGGAAGAGGCTCTCCAGCCCCGTGGCGACGGCGACTCCGGGAGAGCCCAGGCTCTCCATGAGGTCGGTGGCCCAGTTGCCGGGGCTGTCGGCCGTGGCTGCGGCCCGCATCAGGTGTTCGAGGGTCATGGCCCTTCCCGGGCTCGGCTGAGTGGACGCCGGTGACCGGCGGGCGGTGCGGCCCGCCGGTCTCGGGGCGTAGTACGGGTGGTCGGCGGGGTCAGTCGCAGAGCTTGATGGAGTTGAGCGACTCGGTGGCGCTGATCAGGGTCCAGCTCAGTTCGCCGGTCTTGCCGGCGTAGCGGCCCTTCATGCCGGCCGCCGGGAGCTTCAGCGTCTCGCCCTCGACCAGCCGCTTCAGGTCGACGATGCCGGCGACCCGGATCACACCCTCGTCGAGCGTGTACTTGGAGGTGGAGAACGAGAACAGCTCGCCCGTCGCGGGGTCGTGCTTGATGATGACGCCCTGGATGTCGTTGGTGCCGAAGCGGTTGCGGTCCTCGTCGAGCACCGCGTCCTCGGTGACGACGACGTCCCCGACACTCGTCCCGGCCGGAGCCGCGTCGATGGTTTTGGTGGTGACCAGCAGCTCGATGAACGAGACGGTGACGCAGCCGGAGCGGGCCTTGCCGTCGGCGGGCGCCGCCTCGGCAGCACCTGCGGCGGTGCCTGCCGGTATGACGAGCCCGAGGGCCGCGGCTCCGGCCACGGCGAGCCGGACGGGGAACGATGATGAACGCACGGTGTCCCTTCTGACGGATGGATGTGCTGGGAAGAACGGGCCGGTTGAGGCTCACGGCGGCGGGCCCAGCGCCCACGAGGTGATTCTGTGCGAATGGCCTAAAGCCGCCCTTGGCCTGGTCTGTTGGCGCGGGCAGGGCGCCGGTCAGTCGGCTGCGGCGCCGAACCAGGCGGCGAGCGCGGCCCGGAGGGCGTCCTCACCCCAGCCGTTGTCGTCGTGCCAGGCGACGCAGCCGTCCGGGCGCAGCAGCAGGGTGGCCGGGAGGTCGGGCAGGGGCTGGGCCCGCACCACGTCGACCCGGTCCGTCCAGCCGTCCACGTCCGGCCCTCCGGTGTGGCCGGACAGGTCGAGCAGGACACCGCGTCCGCCGTGCAGGACCTCGGCCACCGCGATCTCGCCGCTCGCCGTCTTGATCCGGGCCCGCGGCAGTCGGCGGCCCAGCAGCCGGTCCCGTTCGGGCGGCTCCGGGACGCCCGCGTAGCGCATCGGGACGGCCGGGCCGAGGTTGGTCACCAACTCGGCCAGGAAGACGTTGACCTCGTCGAACGCGAGGAACTCCGCCAGCATTTCGCGCATGTAGCGCGCGAGCGCGCGGGGGTAGAGCAGGGCGAGCTGTGCCTGGATGTTCATGCAGGCCATCCGTCCCGCCGCGTGCCGCTCCTCGTGGTAGGTGTCCAGCAGGCCTTCGGGGGCCCAGCCGTGGACATCGGCGGCGATCTTCCAGCCGAGGTTCACCGCGTCGCCGACCGCGGTCCCGATGCCCTGCCCGTTGTACGGGTAGTGGACGTGTGCGGCGTCGCCCGCGAGGAAGACCCGGCCCTCGCGATAGCGCTCGGCGTTGCGGGTGATGATCGAGTAGTGACGCAGCCAGTGCGCCTCGGTCGCCTTGAGTTCCGTCCCGGTGAGCCGTCGTACAGCGGCCCCGAGCTGTTCCAGGGTCGCCGGTCCGTCCTCGAACTCCGGTGGCTTGGCGGTGAATTCGGCGCTGAACACACGCATGGTGCCAGGGCTCAGCGGGGCGCCGAGGAACTGGTCGCCGTTGGGGGTGTACGACAGCCCGTACTGTTCGGGCGCCACGTCCGCGCGGTCGATCGCCACGTCACCGACGATCCCGCGCACGACCACCCAGTCGTTCCCGACGTAGTCGATGCCGGCCCCCTCGCGGACCAGGCTCTCGCGTCCGTCGCAGCCGACCAGGTAACGGCAGTCCAGCCGCTCCTCGCCGGTGTCCGAGGCCAGGACCGCGGTGACGCGGGAGCCGTCGGGCGCCTGCTCGAAGCCGGTGAGCCGGGTACCCCAGCGCAAGTCCACGCCGAGGTCCAGGGCCCGGTCGATGAGCGTCTTCTCCAGCCGGGACTGCAACACCATGTGCGTCTGCTCGCGCGGTCCGGGGACCTTGTCGAAGGCCAGGGGCAGATCCGCGAAACGGACTTCGGGGAAAGTGACCGTGCCCTCCCGCAGTCCGTCGGCCAGCCCACGCTGGTCAAGCAGCTCCAGGGTGCCCGCGTTGATCGCCATGGCGGGCGCTTCGAGACGCTGTGCGGGATGGGGGTCCACGAGGACCACGGGGACGTCTCGCATGGCCAGCTCGCAGGCAAGCATCAGACCGGCGGGCCCGGCTCCCACGACGACGACCGGCTCACTCATGACAGGGCTCCTTCGGAAAATGACACAGGTCGGTACGGGGCGTTGCTCACGTCGTCGGGGACGTGTCACCGGCGAACGGCGCGGACTCGGTCTCCGCGTCGAGCGTGGTCACCAGGTGACCCGCCAGGGCCTCGGCGGTGGGGTGGTCGAAGATCGCCATGGGCGGGATCTGCACCCCGGACCGGGCCGCGATCCGGTTGCACAGTTCGAGCGCGGTGAAGGACGAGAACCCCAGATCGGTGAACGGGGCGTCCCCGGGGATCTCCGCCGCGTCCGCGTGGCCGAGCACCTGTGCCGCGGTGTCCCGCAACAGATCGAGCAGCAGGGCCGCTCGTTCGGCACCGGACGCGCTCAGCAGCCGGTGTCGCAACCGGGCGGCGGCCTCCCCGAGTTCCGCCTCGGCGCCGGGCTCGGGCGGGGCGCCGTCGACCGCGCCGGGTCCCGCGACCTCCGGGATCGAGCGCAGCAGCGAGCCCGTCGCGCCCTGCCCGGACTGGCCGACCCAGCGGTCCCAGTCGACGTCCACCAGGACCAGGCCCCGCGCCGGGCCGCCCATCGACCCCAGCAGCCTTTTGGCCGCGAGCCGCGGCGGCAGAGGACGGATCCCCTGGTAGCGCAGGTATTTTCCGGCCGCGGTCTCCGCCCCGTCCGGGGCGTGCCAGGGGCCGCAGGCCACCGACGTGACGGGCAGCCCCCGCTCCCGGTACGCCTGCGCCAATGCCGCCAGGTGGGCGTGCACGGCTCCCTGCCCGCCGAGCCCGGCCACGCCCAGGGCGCCCACCACCGACGTGCAGAGCAGGAACGCCTCCAGTCCGCGTTCCGCGGTCAGTTCGCACAGATGGGTCACGGCGGCCGCGGCCGGCCCGAGCAGGCGGTGGATGTCCTCGCCGTCCACGGCACCGGCCACGGTGTCGTCCAGCTCGGCGGCCAGGTGCACGACCGCCGTCAGCGGGTGCTCCGGCGCGACGGTTCGGAGCAGCGCGACTACGGCGGCACGGTCGGTGAGGTCGACCGGGACGACGGTGGCCGTCGCACCCGACTCCTCGATCATCGCGACCAGTTCGGTGACGCCCTCCTCGGCGCCGGGATCCGCAGCCAGCAGCAGGTGTCGTACGCCGTCCCGGGCGAGCCCCACGGCGATCTCACCTGCGAGCGCTCCGGGCACCCCTGTCACCAGCACCGTCCCGTCCGGGGTCAGGGGCGGCGCGGTGCCCGTACCGGTGAGGTCGACCGGCCGCAGACGACACCCGAATAAGCCCCCGGACCGGACGGCGACCTGGTCCTCGCGCCCGCCCACGCGGCCGGTACGGCCCGCCAGCACGGCCCTGAGCCGCTCCCGTGTCCGCCGGTCCCCCGCCCCGTCGACGGGCAGGTCGACCAACCCGCCCCAGCGTTCGGGGTGTTCCGAGGCGGCGGGAGACTGCGCCAGTCCCCATACACGCGCCTGGTCCGGGTCGGCGTACGGGTCCGAGCCGACCGAGACGGCACCCGTGGTCACGAACCACACCGGCACCTGCACGGCCGCGTCGTCCAGGGCGTGCATCAGCGTGGCGGAGAGATCCAGCCCGTCCGCCCCGTCCCGTCCGGTGTCGGCACACGCGAGCAGCGACAGCACCCCGACGACCGGGCCGCGGGAGGGGGCCTGCGCCGCACGCAGATTCGCCGCGAGCGTCGAACGGCCCGTGTCCCGCTCCACCGGGACCTCCACAACGCCGGCGCCGCCCTCGGCTAAGGCGTCCCGCACGGTCCGCACCGCCGGGTGCTCCTCGGCCCGCGCGGGCACGAGCACCACCCAGGTGCCGGTCGGCAAGGACACCGGCTCCTCGTCCAGGGCCTCCCAGTCGAGCCGGTGCCCCCAACGCCGCTGCCGTCGCCAAGCGGCGAGCCCTGGCAGCGCCTTCCGCCAGAGCTTGACGTCCGCGTCCCCCACCCCCAGCGCCGCCACCGCGCCGTCCAGGTCCTCGCGCTCCAGCGCATCCCACAACTCGGCCTCCACGTAGGGCGATTCGCTTCCCTTGGCGGGGTCGGACCGGAGCCAGTAGGGGTGGTGTTGGAAGGGGTAGGTGGGGAGGTTGATGTGGGTGGTTTGTTGTTGGGGGAGGTGGGGGGACAGGTCGGTGTTGTGG
>NZ_JBSGZA010000021.1:0-23178 GCF_053610745.1 Streptomyces sp. NPDC054866 | reverse complement strand
GGAGCCAGTAGGGGTGGTGTTGGAAGGGGTAGGTGGGGAGGTTGATGTGGGTGGTTTGTTGTTGGGGGAGGTGGGGGGACAGGTCGGTGTTGTGGTGGTGGGTGTGGAGGGTGGTGAGGGTGGTGAGGTGGGTGTGGGTTTCGTTGGGGTGGTGGGGGGTGGTGTGGGTGGGGAGGTGGGGTGTGAGGGTGGGGTGGGGGGCGAGTTCGGTGAACAGGGTGATGTGTTGGGTGTGGGTGAGGTGGGTGATGCCTTGGTGGAAGTGGACGGGGTGGCGGATGTGCTGGGTCCAGTAGGCGGGGCTGTGGTGCTGTTGGGGGGTTGCGGGGGTGCCGGTGAGGTTGGAGATGACGGGGATGGTGGCATCGCCCAGGTGGTGGTGGGTGAAGAGTTGGGTGAGGTGGGTGGTGAAGGTGTCCAGGATGGGTTCGGTGTGGGTGCTGTGGAAGGCGTGGGCGACGTTGAGGGGGCGGGTGTGGATGCCGGCGGCCGTCAGCTCCCCGGCCAGCTCCTCGAGGGCGTGGAGGGGTCCGGCGAGGGTGGTGGCGGTGGGTGAGTTGTGGGCGGCGATTTCGATGTGTGGGTGTCGGTGGAGGTGTTCGGTGAGTGTGTCGGGGGTGGTGAGGGTGGCGAGCATGCCGGTGCCGGTGGGTAGGGTGTGGAGGAGTTTGGCGCGGGTGGCGACGATGTCGGCGGCGAGGTTGAGGGGGAGGGTGCCGGTGAGGTGGGCGGCGGAGAGTTCGCCGATGGAGTGGCCGATGAGGGCGTGGGGTGTGGCGCCGCCGGCTTGGAGGAGGCGGTAGGCGGCGATGTGGTGGGCGAAGAGGGCGGGCTGGGTGTAGAGGGTCGTTTCCAGCAGGGCCGCGTGCTCGCTGCCGGCTTGGGCGAACATGACCTGCTGGAGTGGCAGGTCCAGGTGGGGGTCGAGGGCTTGGCAGACTTCGTCCAGGGCGTCGGCGTAGGCGGGGAACGTCTGGTGGAGGTGGGCTCCCATGCCGGGTTTTTGGCTGCCCTGTCCGGAGAGGACGAGGGCCCAGCGGGCCGCTCCCGTGGTGGTGGTGCGGGGTGGGCCGGTGATCAGGGCGGGGTGGTCCCGGCCGCCGGCCAGCGCGGCCAGCGCGGCGTGCAGCTCATCGGGGTTGTCGGTGACGATCCCGGCGCGGTGTTCCAGTTTCGCGCGCCCCGACCACAGGCGGGCGGCCAGCGGGGCGGCTTCCGCCTCCGGGTGGGCTTGGACGAAGCCGGCGAGCCGGCCGGCGGCTTCGGCGAGGGCTTGCGGGGTTCGTGCGGAGACGACCACGGGTACCGGACCGGCGTGCTCTGCCTGCGGTTCTGTCCGGGCGGGTTGCGGCGCGGCCTCCAGGATCACGTGTGCGTTCGTCCCGCTGATGCCGAAGGAGGACACCGCGGCCCGCCGCGGGCGGCCGGTCTCCGGCCACGGCCGGGACTCGGTCAACAGCGAGACACTGCCCGTGCTCCAGTCGACGTGCCGGGACGGTTCATCGACGTGCAGCGTCGAGGGCAGCACCCCCTGCCGCATGGCTTCGATCATCTTGATGACGCCCGCGACGCCGGCGGCGGCCTGGGTGTGGCCGATGTTGGATTTGATGGAGCCGAGCCACAGCGGTTGTTCCACCGTGCGCTCCCGCCCGTAGGTGGCGAGCAGGGCCTGGGCCTCGATCGGGTCGCCGAGCGTCGTGCCCGTGCCGTGCGCCTCCACGGCGTCGATCTGGCTCGCGCTCAATCGCGCGTCGGCCAGGGCCTGTTCGATCACACGCTGCTGTGACGGGCCGTTGGGTGCGGTCAGGCCATTGGACGCGCCGTCCTGGTTGACCGCTGAGCCGCGCAGCACCGCAAGCACGGGGTGCCCGTTGCGCTGCGCGTCGGACAGCCGCTCCAGGAGCAGGAGGCCAACACCCTCACCCCAGCCGGTGCCGTCGGCCGCGTCGGCGAAGGGCTTGCAGCGGCCGTCGGGTGCCAGTCCGCGCTGCCGGGAGAACTCGACGAACACCCCCGGCGTCGACATCACGGTGACACCGCCGGCCAGGGCCAGTTCGCACTCACCGTTGCGCAGCGCCTGGGCCGCCAGGTGGAGGGAGACCAGCGAGGACGAGCACGCGGTGTCCACCGTGACGGCCGGGCCCTCCAGCCCGAAGGTGTACGCCACACGGCCCGAAGCCACGCTCGCCGCACTGCCGTTGCCCAGGAAACCGTCGTAGCCGCTGGGCAGCCGGTCGAGGAGCCGGGCGACGTACTCGCTGTACATCACGCCCGCGTAGACACCGGTCTTACTGCCCCTGAGGGTGTGCGGGTCCAGGCCCGCGCGTTCGAAGGTCTCCCAGGCCGTCTCCAGGAGCAGCCGCTGCTGAGGGTCCGTCGCTGTGGCCTCGCGGGGGCTGATGCCGAAGAACGCCGCGTCGAACGCCGCCGCGTCGTGCAGGAATCCGCCTTCGCACGCGTAACTCCTGCCGGATGCGTCCGGGTCGGGGTCGAAGAGGCCGTCGAGGTCCCAGCCGCGGTTGGCCGGGAAGCCGGAGATCGCGTCCGCGCCCTCGGCCACCAGCGTCCACAGCTCCTCGGGCGAGCGCACCCCGCCCGGGTACCGGCAGGCCATCGCGACGACCGCCACCGGCTCCCTGGCCCCGCTCTCCAGGACGGAAAGCCGCCGCTGTGCTTCGTGCAGTTCGGCAGTGACCCATTTCAGGTACTCGACGAGCTTTTCTTCCTTGGACATCCGCACTCGATCCAGTCGTGGCGAAAGGCGAAGGCATGCTTTCGGCGAGTTTCCGTACGGCCGCTAAAGGGCCCCTAAGAATTGCCGAAGTCCCGGAGGCGCCGGCTCGGCGCTGTGTCGGGCATCGTGTGCAGTGACATGTCCGTATGGCCGCTGAAAACTCTCATGTGACGGATGCGGCCGCTCGCGTCGATCCGCATAAGCGCAATCAGGGAGATCCTCAGGGAGTTTCCCTCCGTTACCTGATCGGGGCGGAGTTCGGCGACGATCGGAAGGGCCACGTGTTCTCCGTCGAGGGCGGCGACGGGGGTGCCAGGGGTCTCGTGGACGCCGTAGGCCACCAGGCCGGCGAGGTGGGACCGGTAGGCGGCGCGGTCGGTGAACGTTTTGTCGCCGACCGGATCCTCGACGTGCGGCGGATCGGTGAAGAGGGAGAGGACTCCGTCCACGTCACCCTCGTTGATCCGCCGGCAGTACTCCAGGGCGATGTGTTTGCGCGCGGCCTCGTCCAGCATCGGTGCTCCTCCCCTGACGGCGGTCCGGGCTCGTCCGGCCGGGGGAGCATGCTGGGCGCCGCCGCCAAAGGCACGCCAAAGCGTCAGGGCGCGCCCGGCTCGGACACGTCCCCGGCCGGCCAGTGGTGGCGGCGCCGGCATCGGGTGCGTGTCCAGTGCCTCGGCCGAGTGTGCCGACCAGACGAAGAGGTGCTGCCGCGGCCCCGGGCCCGGGGTGTCCGGAGTGACGGGTGGTTCCTCGACGATGACGTGCACGTGGGTTCCGTCGCGGCCGAGCGCGTTGACGCCCGCGATGTGACGGCCCGGCTCGGGGTCCCAGGGCAGGGGTTCGGCGGCGATGCAGAACGGGCTGTCCACCAGGTCGAGTCGGGGATGGGGACGATGGAAGTGGGGGGTGCCGGGAAGAACGCGGTGGTGGAGTGCAAGCACCGTTTTGATCAGGCCGGTGACGCCCGCCGCGGTGTCCAGGTGGCCGACGTTCGCCTTCACCGATCCGAGTGCGCAGAAGCCCCGGCGGTCGGTGGCGAACGCCTCGGTCAGTACGGTGAACTCGGCCGGGTCGCCCTCGGGGCTGCCCGCGCCATGGGCCTCGACGTAGCTCACCTCGGTCTCCTCCAGGCCCGCGGCCGCAAGGGCTTCGCGCACGGCACGCGCCTGGCCGCCAAGGTCGCCGTCGGCGTCGAACGGACGGCACCGTCCGGACCGGGCGAGGCCGCTCCCCTCCGGGCAGAGGTAGCCGGTGTGCTGGGGCAGCCGCAGGGCTTCGGTGGGCCTGTGGCGACGGCGAGCCGGCAGTCGGCGGGCGGACCTGGTGGGGCCGGTCGTGCCGTGGCGTGCCGGGCGAGCTCGGCGAAGGCTTCGCCAGGGTTCACCGTGACGGTGAACCGGCGGCGTGCGTCGCCTGCTGTCCGCCCGGCCAGTTCGATGAGGGCGGTGTCGCTGTGGTCGAGGTAGTGCACGGCCACCGCCGCAACGGCGAGCAGGCGTTCGAGCAGCTGCGGGGTGCCCTCGATGATGCTGAGGACCTTGCGGGTGGCGGCGGCGTCGCCGGCGTCCAGCGCGCGTGAGGCGGTCAGGCACAGGGCGCGGGCGGCGGCGAGGTCGATGCCCATGGCCGTGACGAGGGACTGGATCTGGCCGTGGTCGACGGCGTTGCGGCCGAAGACCTCACGGTCCAGGACGAAGGCGGAGCAGGCGGAGAACGCCCGGTGCGGCATCCCGACGGCCATCCAGGCGACCGCGTGTCGGCCGTGTTCCAGCAGCTGCGGGACCAGCACGGTGGAGGCGAAGCCGGGCCGGCCGATGACGGCTGCCCGCTCGACGGGGCAGTCCCGCATCACTTCCGTGGCCGGTCCGGCGGCGCGCAGCCCGAGCAGCCCGGCCATGGGCGTGACCTCCAGGCCGGGGTTGCCGCGCTCCAGCAGGCAGCACACCTGGTCTCCGGCGCCGCGGGCCAGGACGAGATAGAGATCCGCGCGTCGGTGAAGCGGCTCTCGATCACCCGCATCCCCCTGCGCGCGCCGGACCCCATTCGTTCACTCCGGCATTGACGCGTCTAGACCGGACCAAGGCGGTCTTTAGAACCCGCTCCTAGCTTCCCGTTCGTCAGATGTGGAATTTCCGCGGCCGTCTCGGGCGCCCGATCGCAGAAAGGGAGCGCCGTCGTGAAGCTGTCGGCACTGTGGCAGGACATGCGGATGCTGGGGAACCTGTTCCTGGTTCGCACAACGTCAGACCCCGAGAAGAAGACCGCGCGGTTGTACGAGATGTACCCACCGGATCGGCTCGTGGTCGAGGACACTCACTACTACAACCTCGGCTACTGGAAGCCCGGTTGCACCACGCTGGACGAGGCCGCCGAGACGCTGGCCGACGTCGTGGCGGACACTGCCGAGTTCAAGCCCGACAACACGATCCTGGACGTCGGCTTCGGCTACGGCGACCAGGACTTCCACTGGATCGACCGGTACGGGCCGAGCAAGATCATCGGAATCAACATCACCAGGATCCACATCCGGATCGCCCAGGAACGGGCCCGCGAGCAGGGCCTACAGGACCGGGTCGACTTCCGTGAGGGCTCGGCGACCGCGATCCCGCTGCCGGACAACAGCGTCGACAAGGTGGTGGCCCTGGAGTCGGCCTTCCACTTCGACACCCGCGCGGACTTCTTCGCCGAGGCGTTCCGTGTGCTGCGGCCCGGCGGTGTGCTGGTCACCGCCGACATCATCCCGATGGCGGGCGGCAAGGCCAAGGCCGACATCAGGTCCCACGCCATCAAGTGGATCCGCATCATGATCGACGACGCCAACTGGTACCCGCGCGACCGCTACGGCGATCTGCTGACCTCCGCCGGCTTCGATGCCGTCGAGGTCCGCTCGATCCGGGACAACGTCTACGAGCAGTGGCGGCAGTACCACGTGCGCCGAGTGCAGGACCCGGCCTTCCAGCGCCGTTCCAGCAAGCTCTTCTACAAGATGGTCGCCCTCGCACACCGCGACCAGGACCTGCTCACCGAGGAGCTGAAGTCGCTGGACTACGTGGTCGCCTCGGCCCGCAAGCCGGCCCTGTGACCACCGGCGGTCCGTGCCCCTGATCGGGCACGGGCCGCGTCCCGCCGAACGCAACCCCACCGGTCCGCATCCGCCGCGCGGTTCCCTGCCCCGCAGGGCCCGCGGGCGCCGTACCCGAAGGCGTTCCATGGCCAGCAACGAGGACAAGCTCCGCTCGTATCTCAAGGCGGTCACCACCGATCTGCAACAGACCCGGCAGCGGCTGCAGGCGATGGAGCAGCGCGAGCACGAGCCGATCGCGGTGATCGGGATGGCCTGCCGCTATCCCGGCGGGGCGGTGTCGCCGGAAGCCCTGTGGGAGCTGGTGGCGGCGGGCCGGGACGCGATCGGCGAGTTCCCCGCCGACCGGGGCTGGGACCTGGAGGCCGTGTTCGACGCCGACCCCGACCGGGCCGGTACGAGCTACGCCCGCCGCGGTGGGTTCCTCTACGACCTGCCGGAATTCGACGCCGAGTTGTTCGGGGTGTCGCCGCGCGAGGCCATGGCGATGGATCCACAGCAGCGGCTGCTTCTGGAACTGGCGTGGGAGGCGCTGGAGCGGGCCGGGATCGCGGCCGACCGGCTGCGTGGATCGGCCACCGGCGTGTTCGCGGGGGCGTCGGCGACGGACTACGGGCCGCGGCTGCACGAAGCGAGCGGCGGCGCTGAGGGCTACGTGCTGACCGGGACGACGCCCAGTGTCGTCTCCGGGCGGATCGCGTACACGCTCGGGCTCGAAGGGCCGGCCCTGACCGTGGACACGGCATGCTCGTCCTCGCTGGTGGCGGTGCACCTCGCGGCGCAGGCCCTGCGCCGGGGAGAGTGCGGCCTTGCACTGGCGGGCGGGGCGACGGTGATGTCGACGCCGGGCATGTTCGTGGAGTTCTCACGGCAGCGCGGGCTGGCCTCCGACGGGCGCTGCAAGTCGTTCTCCGACAACGCCGACGGAACCGGCTGGGCCGAGGGGGCCGGTCTGCTCGTGCTCGAACGGCTCGGTGACGCCGTGGCGCAGGGGCATCCGGTGCTCGCCGTCATACGGGGCAGCGCGGTCAACTCCGACGGCGCCTCCAACGGGCTCACCGCGCCCAACGGCCCGTCCCAGCAGCGGGTCATCGCCCAGGCCCTCGCCGACGCGCACCTCACCGCGCGGCAGATCGACGCGGTGGAGGCGCACGGCACGGGCACGGCACTGGGCGACCCGATCGAGGCGCAGGCGCTGCTCGCGGCGTACGGGCCGGAGCACTCGGCCGAACAGCCGCTGTGGCTGGGGTCGGTGAAGTCCAACATCGGGCACACCCAGGCCGCGGCCGGCGTGGCGGGCATCATCAAGATGGTGCAGGCCATGCGGCACGGCCGTCTGCCGCGCACCCTGCACGCCGAGCGGCCCTCCCGGCACGTCGACTGGACGTCGGGCGGGGTGGCGCTGCTGGCGGCAGACACCGCGTGGCCGGAGGCGGACCGGCCCCGGCGCGCCGCGGTCTCGGCCTTCGGCATCAGCGGCACCAACGCGCACGTCGTCCTGGAACAGGCGCCGCGGCCGGTGGAGGCGGAGGGCGGGGAGCGCGGGGTGAGCCCTGCGGAGCCGATCGACGAGCAGCGCGCGGGGGAGGCCGGGCAGGCCGCGCCCCGGCCGGTCGCGGCGAAGAACGGACGGCTTCCGGACGAGGAGGACCGAGCCCCCCGCACCGGGCTGTGGGTGCTGTCCGCCCGTTCGCAGGAGGCGTTGCGGGCCCGGGCCGTGGAGTTGGGGGACACCGTCCGCGGCGTGTCCGGGGTTCCGGTCGCCGACGTGGGGTGGTCGCTGGCGACGACCCGGGCGTCCTTCGAGGACCGGGCCGTGGTGCTGGGCGCCGACCGGGACGAACTTGTGGAGGGCCTCGACGCCCTGGCCGTGGGCGGTACGTCGCCGCGACTGGTGCGCGGGCGGGCCGTGGCAGGTGCGGCGCGCCCGGTGTTCGTGTTCTCCGGTCAGGGCTCGCAGTGGTCCGGTATGGCGCTCGCGTTGTGGGACGCCGAGCCGGTGTTCGCCGCGTGGATGCGGCGCTGCGGAGAGGCCCTCGCACCGCACACCGGCTGGGAGCTGCGAAGCATGCTGGACGCCCCCGCGGACGACGCGTGCTGGGGCCGCGACGACGTCGTACAGCCGCTGCTGTGGGCGGTGATGGTGTCGCTGGCCGAGTTGTGGCGGCACCACGGGGTTGTGCCGGCCGCGGTCGTGGGGCATTCGCAGGGCGAGTTCGCCGCGGCGGTGGCGGCGGGCGCGCTGTCCCTGGAGGACGGCGCCCGGCTGGTGGCCGCGCGCAGCAGGGTCGTGGGCGCGCTGTCCGGGCGCGGTGCCATGGCTACGGTGGCCCTGCCCGTCGCGGAGGTGGAGCGCCAACTGGCCGAGCAGGGCGGCGAGATCGGTGTGGCGGCCGTCAACGGACCGTCGGCCACGGTGGTGGCCGGCGCCACCGACGCGGTGGAGGCGTACGTGGCCCACTGCGCGCGGCAGGGTGTGCGGGCCCGCGCGGTGCCCATCGCGTACGCCTCGCACTCGGCGCTGGTCGAGCCCGTGCGCGAGGACATGCTGCGCGAGCTCTCCGGAGTGAGCGCGCGCGCCGGTTCGGTGCCGTTGTTCTCGACCGTCACCGGGGAGCTGCTGTCCACCGAGACCCTGGACGCCGCCTACTGGTACCGCAATCTGCGTTCTCCGGTGCTGTTCGCGCGGGCGGTGGAGCGGCTGCTGGACGCGGGACACACCGTGTTCCTGGAGATGAGCCCCCACCCGGTGCTGGCACAGGCCGTCGAGGAGTGCCTCGACGCGACCGGGACCGACGGCCGGGCGCTGGGCACGCTGCGCCGCGGCGAGGGCGGTGAACCACGGTTCCGGCAGGCGCTCGCGGAGGCGTACGCCGCCGGTGTGGTGCCCGACTGGCAGGCAGTCTTCCCCGGCGCGCGGGCCGTGCCCTTGCCCACGTACCCGTTCCGGCGCCGCCGCTACTGGCTCGCCGACCGGGCCGAGAGCGCCCCGGGGCCGACCCGCGGACACGATGGCGACGAGCGGTTCTGGGACCTGGTGGAGCGGGCGGACGCCGCCGCGCTGCGCCGGGAGCTGCCGGGGGTCGGTGAGGACGCGCTGCGCGAGGTGGTCCCGGCGCTGCACGAATGGCGCGGCCGAACCCGCGCCGACGCCGCGCTCGCCGACCTGCGCTACGAGGTGGTGTGGCGCCCCGTCGCGGAACGGCCGGCCGCGGGATGCATCGGGCACTGGCTGCTGGTGACCCCGGGCGCACCATCCGGACAGCGGTCCGCCGACTGGGCCGAGGCCGCCCACGACGCCCTGGCCGCCCGGGGTGCGCGGGTCACGGAGCTGGAGCTGACCGGCCTGGGACCGGACGACCGCGCGGCCATCGCGCGGCGGGTGGCGGAGGCGTCGGCGGGCGGGCCGGTCGAAGGGGTCCTGTCGCTGCTGGCGCTGGACGAGCGGCCGCATCCGGCACACGCCGCGCTGCCGTCCGGAGTGGCCGGGCTGCTCGGACTCGTGCAGGCTCTGGCCGACCTTGGGACGGACGTTCCGCTCTGGTCGTTGACCCGTGCCGCGGTGAGTGCCTTCGACGGTGATCCGCTGCTGCATCCCGTCCAGGCGCAGACCTGGGGTCTGGGCCGGGTGGTGGCCTTGGAACAGCCCCGGATGTGGGGCGGTCTGATCGATCTGCCGCCCGACCCCGGCGCCGAGGAGTGGCAGCGGCTGTGCACCGTCCTGTCGGGCGGGGCCGGTGAGGAGGACCAGCTCGCGATCCGCCCGGGCGGCGTCCGGGTACGCCGGCTGGTCCCCGCCCCGGTGCCCGCCGGGGGTCCGGTGTGGCGGCCGGGCGGCACGGTCGTGGTCACCGGCGGCTCCGGGACGCTCGCGCCGCACCTGGCGCGCTGGCTCGCCGACGCCGGTGCCGAGCACGTCGTCCTGGCCAGCCGCCGCGGGCCCGACGCACCCGGCCATGCGGCGCTCGCCGCCGAACTCGCCGCGCACGGCGCCCGGGTGACGGCGCTGTCCTGCGACATCACGGACCGGGAGTCGGTGCGGGCGCTGCTGCGGGAGGCCGCCGCGCTGGGCGGGGGCCCGGTGCGGGCGGTGGTACACGCGGCCACGGCCACCCGGCTCGCGCCGCTGTCCGCCACGGGTACCGCCGAGCTGGCCGACGTGCTGGCGGCGAAGACGCTCGGAGCGGTGCACCTGGCGGAAGTCGCGGATGCCGACGGCCCGCCGGAGCTGGTGTTCTTCTCCTCCATCGCCGCTGTCTGGGGCAGCGGCGAGCACGGCGCGTACGGGGCGGCGAACGCGTTCCTCGACGCGTACGCCGAGCAGCTGCGGCAGCGGGGCCGCACCGCCACGGCGGTCGCCTTCGGCGCGTGGCGCAGCGACGAACTGCCCGAGGAACTGGACGAGGCGCAGCTGGAGCGGCAGGGCCTGCCCCTGCTGGAGCCGCGGCTCGCGCTGGCCGGACTCGGCCGGGAACTGGCCGCCGGCGGTGGACGTCCGGTGGCCCTGGTCGACGTGCGCTGGGAGACCTTCGCGCCGGTGTTCGCCTCGGCCCGGCCCCGGCCGCTGCTCGACGAGATCCCCGCGGTGCGTGGCGCGTTGGAGCGTGCCGCGCACCCGGAGGCCGCGGGTGGGGGCGTCGACGCGGAGCGGCTGCGGCGGCTGGCCCGGCTGCCCGAGGCGGCCCGTGCCCGGGAGGTGCTGGACGTGGTGACCGCGGAGGTGTCCGCGGTGCTGGGGCACTCCCCCGGAGACCGCCCCAGTCCGGACCGGACGTTCAAGGAGCTGGGGTTCGACTCGCTCACCGCGGTGGCTTTGCGCAACCGGCTGCGTGCGGCGACCGGGCTGGCGCTGCCCGTGACGCTCGTCTTCGACCACCCCAGTCCGCAGGCGCTTGCCCGGTTCCTGACGGGCCGTCTGGGCGAGGACGGCGCGAGTGCGCCGGCCGGGTCGGTGCACGAGGAACTGAACCGGCTGACCGCCGCCCTGGAGGCGGCGCCCGTGGCGGACGGTGAGCGGACGGCCGTACGCGACCGGCTGCTGGCGCTGGCCGACACGCTCGCCCCGCTGCCCTTCGGAGGCGGCCCCGGCGGCGTCGACGCGGACCTCGACGAGGTCAGTACCGACGACCTGCTGAAGATCATCGACCACGAGTTCGGCGCCGACGGCATCGGCGTCGACTGAACCGCAACCGACGCGACGTCACCGGCCGACCGGAGCCGAAGCGGCGGACGAAGGGAGCTGTCCCGGCCATGGCCGAGGAAGACAAGCTGCGCGACTACCTCAAGCGGCTCACGGCCGATCTGCGCCGGACCACCCGCAAGCTCCGGGAGTTGGAGGAGCAGCGGCGGGAGCCGGTCGCGATCGTCGGCATGGCCTGCCGCTACCCCGGCGGCGCACACTCCCCGGAGGAGCTGTGGGAGCTGCTGCGGGACGGCCAGGACGTCATCTCGGCGATGCCCGCGAACCGCGACTGGCACCTGGACGACCACTTCGACCCCGACCCCGGCCGGCCCCACACCTCGTACGTGCGTGAGGGCGGGTTCCTGGACGACGTGTCCGGGTTCGACGCGCCCTTCTTCGGCATCTCGCCGCGTGAGGCCCTCGCCATGGATCCGCAGCAGCGGCTGCTGCTGGAACTGGCCTGGGAGAGCGCGGAGCGGGCCGGTATCGATCCGCACGCGCTGCGCGGCACCTCCACCGGCGTGTTCGTCGGCAGCAATCCCACCGAGTACGGCGGACTCCTCGGGGACGCCCCGGCGAGTGTCGGCGGGCATCTGCTCACCGGCACGGTCCTGAGCGTGCTGTCCGGCCGCCTCGCCTACACCCTCGGCCTGGAGGGGCCGGCGGTGAGCGTGGACACCGCCTGCTCCACGTCGCTGACCGCGGTGCACCTGGCGGTGCAGGCATTGCGCCGCGGGGAGTGCGCGATGGCGCTGGCCGGCGGGGCGACGGTCTTCTCGACGGTGGGGCCGTTCACCGAGATGAGCCGGCAGCGGGTGCTGGCCGCGGACGGCCGGTGCAAGGCCTTCGGCGCCGTTGCCGACGGCATGGGCATGGCCGAGGGTGCGGGCATGGTGCTCCTGGAGCCGCTGGGCGAGGCCCGCCGCAGGGGGCACCGGGTGCTGGCGGTGATCCGGGGCAGCGCGGTCAACTCCGACGGTTCCTCGAACGGGCTGACGGCGCCCAGTGGGCGTGCGCAGGAGAAGGTGATCCGGGCGGCCCTGGCCGACGCGGGCCTGTCTGCCGCCGACGTGGACGCGGTCGAGGCGCACGGCACCGGGACCGAACTGGGCGATCCGATCGAGGCGCAGGCGCTGCTGGAGACGTACGGGCGCGGCCGCGGTATCTCGGAGGCGCCGCTGTGGCTGGGGTCGGTGAAGTCGAACATCGGGCACACCCAGGCCGCCGCGGGCGTGGCCGGACTGATCAAGCTGGTGCTGGCACTGGGACATGACGAGCTGCCTCGCACGCTGCACGCTCACTCGCCCAGCCCGCACATCGAGTGGGATCCGGCCGCGCTGGCCCTGTTGAACGAGCCGGTGCCGTGGCGGGAGAACGGCCGCCCGCGGCGCGCGGCGGTGTCGGCGTTCGGCATCAGCGGGACCAACGCGCACGTGATCGTCGAGCAGGCGCCCGCCGAGGACGAGCGGCCGGCGTCCCCCGACCGGATTCCCGCCTCCGGCCCCGCGGGCACGGGGCCGGCCCTGCCCTGGCTGGTCTCCGGTGCGAGCGCGGACGGGCTGCGGGCCCAGGCCGTCCGACTGGCCGGCCATCTGCGGGCCCACCCGGAGCCGGGGGACGACGATGTGGCGCACGCGCTGGCGACGGGCCGGGCCGCCCTCGGGCACCGCGCGGTGCTGCTGGGCCACGACCGCCACGAGCGGCTGGCGCAGTTGGACGCGCTCGGCCGGGGCGAGCCGGCCACCGGGCTGGTCACGGGCGTCCGGCAGACCGGGCGCGTCGCGTTCCTCTACCCGGGGCAGGGCAGCCAGCGTCCCGGCATGGGACGGGAGTTGTACACGGCGTTCCCGGAGTTCGCCGAGGCGCTGGACGAGGTGTGCGCGGCGCTGGACGAGCATCTCGACGTACCCGTGCGAGACGTGCTGTTCGCCGAGGCGGGCACGGAGCAGGCCGCCCTGCTCGACCACACGCTCTACACGCAGCCGACGCTGTTCGCGGTGCACACCGCGCTGACCCGCCTGCTCCGGGCGTGGGGCATCCGGCCGGATCACCTCATCGGGCATTCGGTCGGGGAGCTCTCCGCCGCCCACCTCGCCGGAGTGCTCCCGCTGCCGGTGGCGGCCGACATGGTCGCGACCCGTGCCAAGCTCCTCCACACCCTCCCCGCCGGCACCGGCATGCTCGCCGTACTCTCCGGCCCGGAGCCGTTGACGGAGTACCTCGCGCGGCATCCGCGGGCGGAGATCGCCGCCCACAACGCGCCCGCCGCCACCACCCTCGCCGGGCCGAGCGACGTCCTGGACCAGGTGGCAGGCGAGTTGACGGCCGCCGGGATCCGCACTCGGGCGCTGAAGGTCGCCCACGCCTTCCACAGCGCCCACACCGACCCCGTCCTGAAGGCCTACGGCGATCATCTGGCCGGGCTGTTCGCCCAACACCACCTCGGCGTCGCCGACATCCCGGTGATCTCCAACGTCACCGGAGCCACCGCGACCACCGAGCAGCACCACGACCCCGGCTACTGGGCACGGCACATCCGCATGCCCGTCCGCTTCCACCAGGGCGTCACCGACCTGCTCGGCCACGGTGTCACCGGCTTCCTGGAGCTGGGCCCGGACACCACACTCGGCCCCCTGGTCCAAGCGGTCCTCGACGGCGCGGACCCGGCGGCGGACGATCCCGAGCCGGTCGTCGTGACATCGGCGCAGCGGCGCGACCACCCCGAGGCTCCGGCCCTGCTGACGGCTGTCGCTCGGCTGCAGGCACACGGGACGGACGTCGACTGGCGCCCGTTGTTCGCCGGCCGGGACATCCGCCGGGTCGACCTGCCCGCCTACGCGTTCCAGCGACGTACGTACTGGCTGGCGCCGGCCGCACCGAGCGGCACGCAGCCCGGAGTACGGGCCACCCGCCACCCCCTGCTCGGAGCGGTGCTGGAGGTCGCGGATCCGGAGCGGCCGGGCACTCTGTTCACCGGCCGCGTCAGCACCCGCGTACCGGGCTGGCTGGCCGACCACGTGCTCGGTGAGGCGGTGGTACTGCCGGGCACGGCCATGGCGGAGATCGCCCTGTGCGCCGCCCGGCACGCGGGCGGTTCCCAGGTGGAGGAACTGACCCTGCGTTCCCCGGTGGTGGTGCCGGACGGCGGCGCCCTGGAGATCCAGGTGGGCGTGGGCGCGCCGGCCGCCGACGGCCGCCGAACGCTGACCTTCTCCACCCGCCCCGAGCCGGACGCACACGACGGCTCCGCCGAACCGGACGCCGATGACGCCGAGTGGAGCCTGCACGCCACCGCCACTCTGGCGACCGAGCCGCCCGACACCCCGCCTCCGTGGGACGGCGGCGGTGCCTGGCCCCCCGCCGGCGCGACGGCCGTACCACTGGAGGACCTCTACGAGCGACTGCACGACCGAGGGATGCGCTTCGGCCCGGCCTTCCGCTCGCTGCGCGCCGTCTGGAAGCTGGGCGAGCACCTCTACGCCGACCTGGCCCTGCCCGACGACCGGCACACGGATCTGGAGGAGTACGGCGTCCACCCGGCTCTGCTGGACGCCGCGTTGCACACCATGGGCCTGCTGGACACGACAGGGGCGGGCCTGCGGCTGCCGTTCGCCTGGTCCGGCGTACGGCTCCTCGGACGGGCCGGGGCGTCCCGGCTGCGCGCCCGGGTGACACCGACCGGCCCGGACACCCTGGCCCTGGATCTCGTCGGCACCGATGGCACCCCGGTGCTCAGCGCGGACGAGGTGACACTGCGTCCGGTCCCGGCGGGGGGCCTGGGCGCCGTACCGGATCCGCTGTACGGGGTGGAGTGGCGGGAGCTCACCGTGCCCGAGATCCCGGCGGTGGCCCCGGCCCCGCTGTGGGAGACGGGCCTCGACACGTACGCCGAACCGCCCGCCGGCACGGACGAGCCCCGCATCCTGGTGGTGCGATGCCCGGCGGGCAGCGGGCCCAGCGACGGTTCCACCGCCGAACGGGCGCGGACCACCGCGACCCTCGCGCTGACCGTTCTGCAGAACTGGCTCGCCGACGACCGGCCCGCGACGAGCCGCCTCGTGATGGTCACCCGCGGCGCGGTGGGAACGGGCCCGGACGAGGACGTGCCCGCACTGGACACGGCCCCGCTGTGGGGGCTGCTGCGGTCGGCGCAGTCCGAGCACCCCGACCGGATCGTGCTGATCGACGACGACCCCTCCGACCGGGCCTCCGGATCCGTCTCCGTGGCCGAAGCGGTGCGTCACGCGCTCACCGCCGGCGAACCGCAGGTCGCGATGCGTGGCGACCGCCTCCTTGTCCCCCGGCTCACCCGCATCACCGCGGACGGCCCGCCGCCGGCCCTGGACCCCGAGGGCACCGTCCTCGTCACCGGGGCGAGCGGCGCGCTCGGCGGGCAGGTCGCCACCCACTTGGTGGCCGCGCACGGCGTACGCCGGCTGCTGCTGGTCAGCCGGCGCGGCGAGGCCGCCGAGTCCACTCCGGTCCTGCGCGGCGAACTCACCGCGCTCGGCGCCGAGGTGACGTTCGCGGCCTGCGACGTCGCCGACCCGCAGGCGCTGGCCGGCACGCTGGCGCTGATCCCGGCGGAGCATCCGCTCACCGCCGTGGTGCACGCGGCGGGTGTCCTGGACGACGCGACCGTCACCGAGCTGACGCCCGGCCAACTCGACGCCGTGCTGCGGCCCAAGACGGACGGCGCCTGGCACCTGCACCGGCTGACGGCGGACCGCCCCCCGGCGGCGTTTGTGCTGTTCTCCTCGTTCGCGTCGGTGCTCGGCACCCCCGGCCAGGCCAACTACGCCGCCGCCAACAGTTTCCTCGACGCCCTCGCCCAGCACCGCCGGGCCGGGGGGCTGCCCGCTGTCAGCCTCGCCTGGGGTCTGTGGGACCAGGGCGGGATGGGCGAGAGCCTGGACCGGGCGGGACGGGCCCGGATCGCCCGCGCCGGTGTCCGCGCGATGCCCGCGGACCGGGCTCTGGCGCTGCTGGACGCGGCGCTGAGCAGCCCGGCCGCGCTGACCGCGCCGGTGCTCCTGGACCGCCAGGCGCTGCGCGCGCAGTCCCGGAACGCGACCCTGCCGGCCGTCCTGCGCGCCGTGGCACCCGCGCCTCAGCCGGCAGCCGCGCATGCGACGGACACCCGACCGGAGGCCTCCCCCACCGGGTCGGACATCAGCGCGCTCGGCGGACCCGAACGGGACCGTGCCCTGCTCGCACTGGTTCGCCGTACGACCGCGGTGGTGCTCAACCTCCCCGAGGGAGAATCGGTGAGCCCCGGCCAGTCCTTCCGCGACCTGGGGGTCGACTCACTCACCGGGGTGGACATACGCAACCAGTTGAGCGCCGCGACGGGACTGCGCGTGCCGGCCACGGCGGTCTTCGACCATCCCACGCCGCAGGCGCTCGCCGACTGGCTCGGGACCGAACTGTCCGGCCCCACCGCAGGCGTGGTGCAACCGGTGACCACGACCCGCGCCCCGGACGACGACCCCATCGCGGTCGTCGCCATGGCCTGCCGCTACCCCGGCGGCGTGGACTCGCCCGACGCCCTGTGGGACCTGCTGCGCCGGGGCGGGGAGGGCATCAGCACCTTCCCGGAGAACCGCGGCTGGCCCGGCGAGGCGATCTTCGACCCGAGCGGTGAACGGCCCGGCACGACCTACACGCGCGCGGGCGCCTTCCTGCACGAGGCCGACCGGTTCGACGCGGAGTTCTTCGGCATCTCGCCGCGCGAGGCGGCCTCCATGGACCCACAGCAGCGGCTGCTGCTGGAACTGTGCTGGGAGACCCTGGAGAGCGCAGGCATCCCCGCCGACCGGCTCCGCGGCTCGGCCACCGGCGTCTTCGCCGGGATCATGTACAGCGACTACGGCGGCCGGCTGCTGCTGCGTACCCCCGCCGAGTACGAGGGGTACGTGGGCAACGGCAGCGCCCCGAGCGTGGCGTCCGGGCGTGTCGCCTACACCTTCGGCTTCGAGGGCCCGGCCCTGACCGTCGACACGGCCTGCTCCTCCTCCCTCGTCGCACTGCACCTGGCCGCGCAGTCGCTCCGCAACGGCGAGTGCGAACTGGCCCTGGCGGGCGGCGCAACGGTGATGGCCACCCCGGCGGTCTTCGTGGAGTTCTCCCGGCAGCGCGGACTCGCGCCCGACGGCCGCTGCAAGTCCTTCTCGGACACGGCCGACGGCACCGGCTGGGGCGAGGGCGCCGGCCTCCTGCTGTTGGAACGGCTGTCCGACGCGCGACGCAACGGCCACCCCGTACTCGCGGTGCTGCGCGGCTCGGCCGTCAACCAGGACGGCGCCTCCAACGGCCTGACCGCCCCCAACGGCCCTTCCCAGCAGCGCGTCATCCAGCAGGCCCTGCACAACGCCCGGCTGACGGCCGCCGAGGTGGACGCCGTCGAGGCCCACGGCACGGGCACCACACTGGGCGACCCCATCGAGGCGCAGGCGCTCCTGGCAACGTACGGGCGGGAACACACCGCCGACCAGCCTCTGTGGCTGGGATCGGTCAAGTCCAACCTGGGACACACGCAGGCCGCGGCCGGTGTCGCGGGTGTGATGAAGATGATCCTGGCCATGCGCCACGGCGTGCTGCCGCGCACGCTGCACGCGGACCGGCCCTCGCGCCATGTCGACTGGGACACCGGGGCCGTCGCACTGCTCACCGAACAGCGGGACTGGTCGCGCGCCGGGGCGGAACGACCACGGCGGGCCGGGGTGTCGGCCTTCGGCATCAGCGGGACGAACGCGCATGTGATCGTGGAGGAGGCACCAGGGGCCGGGAGCGGAGCGGCAGGACACGCCGCTCGGGACATCGGCACGGGGGTGTCGCCCGGCTCAGGCTCTGCGGGCGAAGAGTCCGCGCCGGCGGTGTCCGATGCCGTCGTGCCGTGGCTGGTCTCCGGCGCGACCCCGGACGGGCTGAATGCCCAGGCCACGCGACTCGCCGATCACGTCCAGGCCCACCCCGAACTGGACCCGCAGGACGTGGCCTGGTCGCTCGCGTCCCGCCGCACCGCCCTGCCCTACCGCGCCACGGTGCTCGGCCGTGACCGTACGGAACTCCTCGACGGGCTGCGGACGGTGGCCCGGGGCGGGTCGGCGCCCGCCGCCGGGGTGATCCGCACGGACACCGAGCCGAAACCCGGCGGGCTCGTGTTCATGTACTCCGGCCAGGGCAGCCAGCGCCCCGGCATGGGAGCGCAACTGTACGGCGCCCTCCCGGTGTTCGCCGAGGCACTGGACGAGATGTGCGCGGCGCTGGACGACCACCTCGACGTACCGCTGCGCGAGGTGCTGTTCGCGGAGGCGGGCACCGAACGGGCCGCGCTGCTGGACCAGACCCTGTACACCCAGACCGGCCTGTTTGCCCTGCACACGGCACTCACCCGGCAGTTGGAGGCGTGGGGAGTCCGTCCGGACCATCTGATCGGCCACTCCATCGGCGAACTCTCCGCCGCCCACATCGCCGGCGCCCTGCCCCTCCCCACCGCCGCCCGCCTCGTCGCCACCCGCGCTTCCCTGATGCAGCGGCTCCCACGTCACACCGGCGGAATGCTGGCCGTGCAGGCGGATGCGGACACCCTCGCCGACGCTCTGCTGCGGCATCCCGAGGCGGAGATCGCCGCGTACAACTCCCCCACGGCGACCGTGCTCGCCGGTCCCGTCCCGGCCCTGACCGCGCTCGCCGACGAGCTGCGCACCGCCGGCATCCGCACCCGCACCCTCAAGGTCGGCCATGCCTTCCACTCCGCGCAGATGGACCCCGTCCTGGACGAGTTCACCGGCGCCGCGGCAGAGCTGACCCTTCGCCCGCCGGCCCTGCCGGTCGTCTCGAACATCACCGGCACCGAGGCCACGGCGGAACAACTCACCGATCCCGCCTACTGGTCCGAGCACATCCGCCGCCCGGTCCGCTTCCGGCAGGGCATCACCCATCTCCTCGGCGAGGGCGCCACCACGTTCCTGGAGATCGGCCCCGACGCCACGTTGACGGCCCTGACGCGGGCGATCCTGCCGGGCGGGGAGCCTCACACGGCGATCGCGGCGCTGCGGCCGACCCGTACGACCGCCGAGGCGACGCCCGACGAACCCACGGCCCTGTCGCACGCCCTGGCCACCCTCCACGCCCATGGCACCGGCCCGAACTGGACGGATGTCCTGCGCCCCGCCCGGCCCGTGGACCTGCCCACGTACGCCTTCCGGCACCGGCGTCACTGGATCGACCCGGCGGACCCGGCGGAGGACGCCCGCGCGGCGGCCGCGGCGCAGTCCGGGCTGCACTACCGTGCGGTCTGGACCCGACTGCCGCGCGGCGGGAACGCCCGCCTGGAAGGGACGTGGCTGCTGGTCCTGCCGCAGGACGGACACGCGGGCGAATGGGCGGAGTTCTGCGCTCGGGCCCTCCGGGACGCCGGGGCGCGGATCGCCACCCTGGAGACCGACCCGGGCGGGACGGAGCGGGCGGAACTGACCGGTCGTATCACCGCGCGGATCGCCGAGGAGGGCGGCACGGACGGCGGCCGTGTCAACGGCGTGCTGTCCCTGCTCGCCCTGGTCCGGGAGACCGGCCAGGGCGTGCCGGCCGGGCTCACCGCCACGATCGCGCTCACCCAGGCACTCGGCGACGCGGGCGTCCAGGCTCCGCTGTGGGCCGTCACCCGGCAGGCCGTCTCCGTGGACGAGGGCGAGCTTCTCGCCGATCCGGACGCGGCCCTGGTGTGGGGGTTCGGCCGGGTCGCGGCACTCGAAGCGCCCGCTCGATGGGGCGGGTTGATCGACCTGCCCGCTGCTCCGGAAGACCTCGGTACTCGCGGACGAGAGGAACTCGTCCGCGTGCTGGGGCCGATGGACTCGGGAGATGTGGCCGACGGGGCGGCGCCCGAAGACCAGGTCGCCTTGCGGGGGGACGGGGCGCGAGTACGGCGGGTCAGGCGTATGACGCCGGGGGTGCGGGCGTCAGCGTCAGCGTCCCGGTCTGCTCCGGACCCGGAGCAGACATCCGAGGCGACGTTCGCTGCAGCAGCCGGGGCCGGGGACGGGGACGCGGTGGGTGCCGGGGCCACGATGGGTGCCAAGTCGACATCTGAGACGACGCCCCAGTCGGGATCCGAAGCAACATCCGCCGCGACGCCCGCGCCGGCATCCCAGGCGGTGCCCACGACGGCGGACGAGCCCTGGCCACCGCGCGGCACCGTCCTGATCACCGGCGGCACCGGAGGTCTCGGCGCCCATACGGCCCGATGGCTGGCCACGAACGGTGCCGAGCACCTGCTGCTGGTGAGCCGCCGTGGTCCGGACGCCCCGGGCGCGGACGCGTTGCGGGCCGAACTCGCCGACGCGGGCGCCACCGTGACCATCAGCGCCTGCGATGTCACCGACCGATCGGCGCTGGCCGCGCTGCTGGACACCGTACCGACCGAGACCCCGCTCACGGCGGTGGTCCACACGGCCGGCGTCAGCGTCGACCGCCCCTTGGACGAACTGGACGCCCGGCACATGGCGGACGTCCTGGGCCCGAAGGCCGTAGCGGCCCGCCATCTGCACGAACTGACCCGGCAACCGGACGGCGCCGGCCGGCTGAGCGCCTTCGTGCTGTTCTCCTCGACCGCCGGGGTGTGGGGCAGCGGCGGGCAGAGCGCGTACGCCGCCGGAAACGCCTACCTCGACGCGCTCGCCGAGCACCGCCACGCCCTCGGTCTGCCCGCCACCGCGGTCGCGTGGGGTGCCTGGAGCGGCGGTGGCATGGCCGACACCGAGGAGAACACACGACGCCTGCGCCGCCGCGGCATCCGGGGCCTCGATCCGCGGACGGCGGTGGCGGCACTGGCCGAGGCCGTACGCGGTCGGGAGACGCACCTCACCATCGCTGACATCGACTGGGCAACCTTCGCCCTGGCCTTCACCTCCCGCCGCCCCAGCCCGCTGCTCGCCGAACTGCCGGACGTGCGGGAGGCCTTGGCGGAGCCGACCGGCCGGAACGCACCGGCCTCGGCGGATCCGCGGACGGACACGGACACGGACCCCGGTACGCGACTGCGCGCACGTCTGACCGGACTGTCGTCCGAGGAACGGCGCCGCGTCCTGCTGGAGTTGGTCCGAACGCAGGTCGCCGGCGTGCTCGGGCACACCTCGCTGGACGGCGTGCGCCCCGGGCAGCCGTTCAACGCACTGGGCTTCGACTCGCTCACGGCCGTCGAGCTGAGCAACCGCGTCAATGCCGAAACGGGCCTGAGTCTTCCGACGACCGTGGTCTTCGACCATCCGACGCCGGACGCCCTCGCCGAGTGTCTGCGCTCCGAACTCGGCGGCCCCGTCACCACCGGCGCGTCCCTGCTGGCCGACCTGGAACGCCTCGACACCGCGTTCACCAGCGACGCGCTGGAGGACGCGGAGGTACGTCGAGGGGCCGCGGAACAGCTGCGGCGGATGCTGGAGCGGCTCAACGATACGTCGCCGTACGGAGGTTCGGCCGCAGGCGGCGCTGCCGCAAACGGGTCGGCCGGCGGTTCCGGCAACGGCTCTCATAACGGGACCGGCGACGGCCCTCACAGCGGTTCCGGCGACGGTCCTCACAGCGGGGCCGACGGAAGTTCTCACAGCGGGACCGGCGGCGAGCACCGGGACGCTTCCGTCGAGCGGCAGAACCGCGATCTGGAGTCCGCTTCCGTCGACGACCTCCTCGACATCATCCAGACGGAGTTCGGCAAGTCGTGACTCCCGTCCGCCACCGCGCACCAGCCCACCGATCGTCCTTGACCACCCCTGCACCACTCCGCGCCTCGACAAGGAGCTTGCGCCGATGAAGAACGAGCAGAAGCTTCTGGACAACCTGAAGTGGGTGACCGCGGAACTCCGTGAGGCCCGGCGCCGCCTCAGTGAGGTCGAGTCGAAGTCCACGGAGCCCATCGCCATCGTCTCGATGGCCTGCCGCTACCCCGGCGGGGTCGGCTCACCCGAGGACCTGTGGAACCTCGTGGCCGAGGGCCGTGACGGCATCACCGAGTTCCCCACCGACCGCGGCTGGGCGGAGGACCTGTACGACCCCGACCCGGCTGCCGGCGGCAAGAGCTACACGCGGATGGGTGCCTTCCTGGAGGGAGCGGGCCGCTTCGACCCGGACCTGTTCGGCATCTCGCCCCGCGAGGCACTGGCCATGGACCCACAGCAGCGGCTGCTGCTGGAGACGGCCTGGGAGGCGTTCGAGCGGGCGGGCCTGGACCCGACCGGGAGAAAGGGATCCGCGACCGGCGTCTTCGCCGGGCTCAACTCCCAGGACTATCTGCTCCGTCTGTACCGGGCCACCGACGATCTGGAGGGTTACGCCGCCACCGGCAGTGCGGGCAGTGTGGCCTCGGGCCGGGTGGCGTACTCCTTCGGTCTCGAAGGCCCGGCGGTGACAGTGGACACCGCCTGCTCGTCCTCGCTCGTCGCCCTCCACCTGGCGATCCAGGCACTGCGCAACGGCGAGTGCGACGCCGCGCTCGCCGGTGGCGCCACGGTGATGACCAGCTCCTCCGCCTTCACGGTCTTCTCCCGACAGCGGGGCCTGGCGGCGGACGGCCGCTGCAAGGCGTTCGCGGAGGCGGCCGACGGCACCGGCTGGGGCGAGGGCGTTGGCCTCCTGCTCCTGGAGCGGCTGTCCGACGCCCAGCGC
Organism: Streptomyces sp. NPDC054866; assembly: GCF_053610745.1. Taxonomy (NCBI): domain Bacteria; kingdom Bacillati; phylum Actinomycetota; class Actinomycetes; order Kitasatosporales; family Streptomycetaceae; genus Streptomyces; species Streptomyces sp. NPDC054866. The sequence continues at coordinate 516 of NZ_JBSGZA010000021.1, read as the reverse complement.
AACGGCCACCCCATCTTGGCGGTGCTGCGCGGCTCGGCCGTCAACCAGGACGGCGCGTCCAACGGCCTCACCGCTCCCAACGGCCCCTCCCAGCGCAGGGTGATCGAGCAGGCGCTCACGAACGCGCGGTTGCGGCCGGGTCAGGTGGACGTCGTCGAGGCGCACGGCACGGGTACCACGCTCGGCGACCCGATCGAGGCGCAGGCTCTGCTGGCGACGTATGGGCGGGATCACTCCGCGGAACGGCCGTTGTGGCTGGGCTCGGTGAAGTCGAACATCGGTCATACGCAGGCCGCGGCGGGCGTGGCCGGCGTGATCAAGATGGTGCAGGCGATGCGGCACGGGGTGCTGCCGCCGACCTTGCATGTCGACCGTCCGTCGAGTCATGTCGACTGGAGCGCGGGGTCCGTCTCGCTGCTGACGGAGGCGCAGTCGTGGCCGGAGACGGGTGAGGCACGGCGGGCGGCGGTGTCGTCGTTCGGAATGAGCGGGACGAACGCGCATGTGATCCTGGAG
>NZ_JBSGZA010000020.1:0-24557 GCF_053610745.1 Streptomyces sp. NPDC054866 | reverse complement strand
GACGACACCAACACCCACATCAGCCCAAGCCAGACCCACACCCCACCCACCAGCCCCCACACACAGACCAGTGACACCCCAACGCAGATTCGCACTGAAAGTCCAGCGCAGCACATCCTGGTCGACGTGAATGCCGGTGCGAAAGCCCGAACGCCACGGCATTGGTTACGCGTCCCGACTCACGAGCCATCTCCAGCCAACGCCACACCGTCCGCTGGGAGACCCCGGCAGCCTCGGCAGCGATCCGGACATGAACACGCGTCACACCACCGGCCTGGCCCACCGCCAACAGACGACGCACCACCACCTCCCGCAACACCACAGGCGCAGCCGCGGAACCGGTCACCGGAACCATCCCAGACCACGACAGCCGACTCCTCGCCATACCAACCAGCACACCCGAGCCCCAGACGCCCGCGCACAGGAAGAGACAACTCCATGACAGAAAGAGACTGCCCACGCTAGGCACTCCACGGCAGTCGACAGCCACCTCATGACAGCCGACACGAACACGGATACCCGCACACCGACCCGCGTCCAAACACGACCTGGAAGATCAAACCCACTGCTGACCAACCACCCACTCACATCACCCACTCACACGCCCGCGCCCTCTACCGGCAACCTGAACTACTCATCCTCGACAAGCCGACCCCACAGATGGACGCCAGAGGCGAGCACCAGATCTTCGAAAAGATCAAACACGGCGCCCGCGACCGCATCACCATCGTGGTCACCCACCAACTGGACAACACCCGCCTCGCCAACCACATCCTCGTCATGGACAAAGGCCACATCATCAACCACGGCACATACGAAGACCTGGCCAACACCAAGGGCCTGTTCGCAGAACTCCTCGCCTTATCCAAAGACCGGTAAGCAGGGCCCCCGGCCCCCAGAACTCAACGAAACAAGCAGGCAGCGCCACCAGCTCACCGCTCACCCACTGGGACGGCGAGCCCTACATCCGCGAGCCGGAGTGCTGCACCTCAATGGCACTTCTGGCCGCCAAATGCACACAACCGGCCAAGCCCAGTCGGCATTCAGCCGCTGCACTGCGCTGCCGTCGCAATACCACTACCGAGAAGGGCGGGCCTCCGCACATGTTCACCACGCGGGATGAATGGGACCGTGGCTACACCGAGGGACGCCGCTACCGGCCACTGACCGACACCGAGCACGCGCTGCTGGCCACACATCTGCCGCCTATTGCCGGGGCACGAGCTCTGGACGTCGGGTGCGGGACCGGCGAACTCGCCGCGCACCTGGCCTCGACCGGCTACACCGTGGACGCCATCGACTGGTCCGAGACCGCCCTCGCCGACGCCGGCACCCGCCACGGCGACGCCGCTCGCTGGCTACGCCTTGACGTCGAGGAGGACGACGGGGCCGCGCTCCACGACGACGGCTACGACCTGATCACCCTGCGATTCATCGCTCCCTTCCTCAGCTTCCGCGATCGCACCCTGGATGCGCTGCACCACCGGTTGCGGCCTAACGGCGCCCTCGTACTCATCACTCCGCTCGCCGCCGACACACCAGCCGAACGGCGCGACATCACCCTCGACGAGGACGAACTCGCCCACCTGCAGAACCGATGGGCGGCCGAGCGGCACGACGCCGACGGGCTGGTCATCCTCATCCTGCGCAGCCCGCGCCGGGACGAGGCCGCTCCGCACCTCGCAGCCCAGCGCACGCCCTCTGGCACCCGCAGCGGGCAAGACGCTGCCCAGCGCCAGCATCACTTCCGCCTCTTGGGGCGCCACTACAGGCAGGTGGAGTCCGGGCGCAAAACGGTCGAAGTCCGCGTCGCTGCCCCCGAGAAGGCGGCCGTCGAAGTCGGCGACACCATCGTCTTCCACGACCAAGACAGTGGCCGGGAAGTCGACATCGTGGTGAAGCGCATCACCCGCTACCCCTCGTTCGAGGACCTGCTCAGCACGAGGATCCAGCCCGCATCGACCCGGACTGCGCGCGCGAGGTACTGCTGGGCCACGTCCGCACCCTCTTTCCGCCGGCCAAGGAAGCGCTCGGTGCACACCAAGACTGCTCCTGACGCATTTCCTGCACGCCGGACCCCGCATGCCCCTGAACAAGGTGGGTTTCGTCTTCGACGGAGGCCAGCTGACCGCGGACCAGCTCGGCCGGATCCGCCTCGATCCCGCCGAGCACAACATGTGGGCCGTCCACGACCTCGCCGGGTGGCAGGAGTTGATGGCGCCCGGAGCCTTCGCCCGTCTCGACGCCGTCGAACAAGCGCGGCGCTGCGCAGGCCCCGCCTACCCCACGAGGAGTCGCGCCGGGTAGGCGGGCATGGGGTGATTGTGGTGGGGCTCGGGCGGTTGATCCTCCGGGATACGCGAAGGCCCGCCCCGGTGGTGACCGGGGCGGGTCTTCTGTTGCTGCATCGGCGGGAAGCTAGGCGGCCGCATCCTGTGAACGGGCTGCCTCGCCCCTCATCGCGCCCAAGCTCGTCAGTAGTCGATCAAGCCTGTAGCGCGGCTCGTCCCCTTGAACTGCACGAAGAACTTGGTGTTGTCGAGCACATCGGTGGCAGCCAGGCCCCAACGGCCCGCCGCCAGGCCGCGCCAGCCGTTGCAGTCCCAGCCTGAACCCTTCTTGAAGCAGGTCCTCACCTCGCGGGATGCGTCCAGCTTCAGGTTGATGTCCTTGCACCTGGTGGTGGTGGTCGCGTAGGTGCCCCTGGCCGGCCAGAACGCGGGGTCGTTGCTGCCCGTACCCGGCGAACCGGTGAAACGCGGCGCGTTCTCTGTGCAGGCTCGCGCAGCGCTGACCGGTGTGTCCGAGGCTGCGGCCTGCCCTGCTGCCGCGGTCATGCCGCTTCCGAGCAGCAAAGCAGATGCCGCTAACGCTCCGATCTTGGCCTTTCGCATGAGTGTTCCCCCTGTCTCAGCACGGGTGTTGCGGTCAGCACAGGAAGCTACAGACGGAGCTGCTCGCATCGCGTCCCGCAGTCGTATGACCTTCTGCTCCACCCAGCGCGTCAGCGGGTAAACCACCGCGGTACCAGGCGGTGGATCGTGCAACGAGCGCGGTAGCGGCTTGCGGATGCGGGGGGGGGCTCTCCGAAGTTGACCACCGGCGTTCGGCCGCACGTTTCACGCGTAGGCGTGTCCGAGGCCTGCGTGGAAGTGCCGAGAGGCGGCGAGGCCGGCTGCCTTCACGGTGAGGCGGGTGCCGTACAGGTCCAATGCGTCGTCCTCGCCGTGCTCTTGCAGGTGGTCGATGACCAGGCCGATGTCCCACTGCGCGGCCTGGCGAGCCTCCTGCCGTTCCTGGGCCGTACGTGCCACGTGGGCCTCGGCGACAGCGGCCGCACGCTCGGCGCACAGCTCACGCCAGGCAGCATTTGCCATCGGCTCGACGGCCACAGCCTGTGCCGATGCGCGCTCGCGGTCCGCCTGTTCTACGCCGTGCTCCTTGGTCAGCCTGGCGGCGAGATAGCGGTGCGGGCTGGCGGGCCGCCAGTTGGGCCCGACAATTACGGCCGGGGCGTTCTCCCGCAGCCACCTATCGATCTGGAACTCGTCGTAACCGTCGAGGACCCGGTCGACGAGCACCCAGGACAGCTCGGGAATCGTCATCCGCTGGGTCCAGTTGTGCAGGGGCCTCAGCCTACGGGCGAGGCGGTCGGCGACTTGGAACGCGAGTGCGGTTACCCGCCTTCCCAGGATGCTGCGACGAGGTGTGATGTTCCTGGCACGCGGCAGCGTAGCTTTTGCTTTCCCACCCACTTCAGATACAGGTCCGTGGTGGTGAGGCCCACGAGAATGGGGCTCACGGCCCTTGGCGATACGAGGCTTTGGAGTCCGTGAGGCGGTAGTGCGGGCGGTCGTGACGGCCCGGACGCGGCCCTGCTCGGTGACGCCGATCTTGCGGGACTCGTAGCCGTGGCCAGCGATGCGATGACCCATCGCATCGTCGTAACAGGGCGGGATGACCGCGCCGTAGACGGTGGCGGTGGCCGTGTACTTGCGACCGGGCAGGCGCAGGTTGCGCTTGGAGCCGTGGATGAGCCATACCAACGCGCCGAGTTCACGCAGGTAGCCCACGTGCCGTTTGACCGTGGCTCGGGACTGCTGGGTGCGCACGACGGTTCCGTCGAGGTCGTACAGGACGATGCCGCGCTGGTAGTCCATGCGCGTGGCGAGGTCGTTGGCGACCTCGAGGGTGGTGGTGTTCGCCTTGGGGTGGAGACCGGAGGCGACGAGCCAGGTGACGGCCTGCATCCAGGCACGGGGCTGTGCGCACCGTGAGGCGGTGGTGAGCACGTCCTGGGCCGCTCGGTGGACGAGTGGGGGAACGATGCCGGGGCGGTTTGGAGGCTCTTGGGGTGAACTAGCAGGGTTCCTTGAGGCGGATTCGGGCAGCACGAAGCTGGCCCTTGTGGCGGTGGCTATGATGGGCTCCCGGACGAGGAATGGGTTGAGGCAAAGTCCCATCGCAACTCGGCGGCCTGGCGAGGCGAATCGGTCGAGCTGGATGGGTTATTCAGTTAGGGATCTGGCTGAGTGGTTCCTTCCTGGTCTGTGCGCCGGTGACGGCGTCGAACACGAGTGGCCCGGGACGGATGTCCCGGGCCGTTCAGTTCCTGCAGGCGCTGCAGGAAGTCTGGTCAGAGGCGGTTGCCCGCCCTGGAGGGCCGGTGTCGGCCCCCACCAGCAGGATCATCTGTGCGGTCATCAAGCAGCCTCTGAGGCGATGCGCCGGGACGGAAGTTCGTCGAACCACTTGCCCAGCGGGGCGTAATAGAACGGCTCGTCCGCCAGCTTGAACAGGGCGGCGCAGTACTCACCGGGGCCCGTGGCCAGGGTGCAGCCGGTCTGATGGATGAACAGACCGGTATCGGGGGCGATGTCGTCGGGCAGGGCCGCGCGCGCCGTCTCGATCGTTATTGATTCCCACACGCGCAGGCCCTGGTCGCGGTTGGCGGGGCGGCGCTCCTCGGGCCACACCAGACGCTTGAGAGCCCCGTACAGCCGCACCAGGACGATGTCGGTCTCCACCGTGTGATGTGAGTCGATGACACCTTCTTCGGCGGCATCCCGGGCCACTTTGGGCAGCACCTTGGCCTCGGCGGCCAGCGCTCGCAGGGACCAACTTCCCGGCGCGGTTCTCATGTGGCGTCCCTCTCGTGGTGTTGCCTCTCACACTAGTGCCTCACACGCCCCAATGTGGAATTGACAGACTCATTCGAGCGTGTCACCCGCCGCACACATGTGCGGTCTCCTGGCTGGTTGGTAGCGGCGGACTGCCAGGCAGTGCAGCACTTCTGACGGAGTTTCGGGGTAGTGGGGGCACGAGGCGCGTCCCGATGTCGGCGTGGCTGTCAGCGTTAGCGTGAGTGTGTCAGTGTCAATGCGTGCACGTAGGCATGACTGTGTGCAGCAGTGGGTGTGTGTGTGAATGCATGCGTGATCGCGTGCATGGAAGTGTGTGAAGAAGTGAAATCCCTGGGTACGCAAAAAGGGTCTGACCCCGCAGCGGGGCCAGACCCTTCAAGTAGACGCAGGTCAGGGGGCCAACGGCCCCTCCTCATCGAGCTGGTCGAGGAACACATCGGCGGCGGCGCACACCACATCGATCACGATGCCGGCCCGATGGCCGCGCAAAGAGCGTTTCAGATTGGCCAGGAAGGCGTGCACCTCCGGGCTGACACTCATCTGCGCACTCGTGCCAGGCGGGTGCTCACCGCCCCACCGACGTACGAGCCATTCGTTGGCCAACGCCGCCTGCGCGGCCGGTTCGTCGGGCAACTGCCGCAACGCCGCGTCGAGATAGTGGCCGGGCTTCAGCCGCGGGCGCTGCGAACTCACCGCGTCCTCATCGGCCCGCTGCTGGAGCCTGATCTTGGTCTCGGTGAGCATCCGGCCCGACCACATGGGCCAGCCGCCTGCCGTGCGGTGGCTCAAGAAGCCCTGCACGACCGCGTCCTGGGCGGGCGTGGCCTTCCCCTTCTTCTTCTTGGGCCTCTGCTCGAGTACCGGCTCAGCTGACATGGCCGAGAACGTCGGGGCGCTGTCGTTCACCCGTCGCCGGGCCGCCGCGGGCATCGTGGAACCCACCGTGTCGGCACCCGTGCTCGCAGGCGCAGGCGCAGGCCCAGAATGCTCTGCCTTCCCCTCCCCTGCCCCGGGTGTCTTTGCCTCGGCCGCCTGGTCCTGCGCGACCTCGGGCTGAGCCGAGGGAGCGGGATCCGCGTGGGCCGTCTCCTCGGCGGGCGCCGCGGGAGGGCCGCCTGCGGGCTCAGTTTGACTTTGCTGCGGCACGGCCGTCGGGGCCTTAGCCGCCTTCTTCTTGGTGGCTGCGTCGGGTTCTGGGGCGGGTGGCTCAGGGGCGGGTTCGGGCGCCACCGCCACCACGGCAGGAGCAGCTCCTTGGCGTGCCTGCTCCGCCTCCGCGTCACCGAGGAATCCCCCGGCATCAGCGTCGTTGCCCACATGCTCGATGGCATCGAAGTTGAAAGAACGCGACTTGCCGCGACGTCCCTTGCGCGCCTCGCTCATACCGCCAGGCTCCCAAGGCGCTCGAGAATCTCTTCGGTGAGGTCTTCGTACCAACGGCTGGCCGCGTAGCTCGGCTCGTCGATCACGATGGGCCGGCTCACCCCGTACGAGGCGGAAATCTGCGGGCTGGTGCGGATCTGGTTCGTGAACGGCGCCAGATCATGCTTGAGCAGATACGCGTCGACTGCGTCGGTCTCGTCGTTGCGCTTGGAGGGGGGCAGCGCTTCATTGAGTACGGTGCCGAGAAAGACCGGCTTGCAGGCGCCCCCCGTACGCTCGGGGACCTTCAGCGTGTTGTTGCGAACCACGCGCGCCCCGTCAGCGGTCGCCAGACGCGGGTTACAGATGGCGATGACGTAGTCCGCAGCGGCCAACGCCACTGACGACAGCGCATCCGCGGACGGCGGGGTATCGATCAGCACCACGTCGAACTGGTCTGCCACAGTCATCAGCAGCCGCCGCAGCGTCGGAGTGGCTTCCCAGCCCCGCTTGGCGACTTCCGCCCGGGCCCGGTCGGTTACCCCCATCACCGAACCGATGACGTGCAGGCTGCCGGCGGAATCGAACTCCTTGAGCAGCACCTCACGATCAATCATCCGGTCGGTCAGGGGCATCATCGAGTCCCAATCCCCAGTCTCCTGGGCATCGACGTAGTCGAGCAGCGCATCGCCGATGTCTTGGGGCTTCTTGGCGAAAGCCCCCAAGGCCACGCCCAACTGCCCCTGCAACTCCAGGTCGATCGCCAGCACACGAGCGCCCGCACTGGCGAACGTGGCACCAAGGTTCACGGTCGTGGTGGTCTTACCCACCCCGCCCTTCTGACTGGCGACGGTGATGACCCGCATGGGTGCCTTTCCGTCCCACCAAACCCGATGGCAGTAGCACCACACCGACCGAGATGCGCCGTTGCTACCAATCCGTGCTGTGAGACTGACAGATTCATAATGACGACGCACAGATTAACAGCAGAATCAGCAGAACCCGCCGAGTTTCAGGCCCTCAAGCGTGTCGCTCCGCTCCCCCAGCCTCGCTGCCACGACCCTGACAGTTTCGAAGCCGCCTATTCGCCCGAGATGTCGTAGCCGAGCGCATCAACGAGGCCGAGTGCGCCCGGGCGCGAGAGGCGCTGTGTGTATGTACCAACGCACGCTTCACCGTGTGCACGCCCGCTCGCCAGAGTGGACGGACGCGAGTTGGCGCGCAGGAGCACGGGAATGAGCGCAGGCACGTATGGGTGACCGTCCGCACCAGCCGGTGCGCGCATGTGTGAGTAGGCGTCAGTAGGCGGGAGTGCACGCGTCACTGAACGCAAGAACTAGTGCAGCGAGGGAGGTAGGCACGTGTGTGGGCGTGTCTGCGTGTCTGCACGTTTGCATGTCCGCAGGAACGCCAGCGTGAGCCAGTGAAAGAGAGTAGGCGTGGACGAGGGCGTGCGCGCGTGAGCGTGTGCATGCGTTTACGCACGAAGGGACGCAAGGGTGAACGCAAGAGAATCTGCGTGTGGGCGTGTGGGCGTGACCGAGCGCGAGAGCGAACCAGGGAAAGAGTGAAGGGGTGGGCGAGCGCACGGGCGCGTAAGGGCGTGAGCGAGAGCATGCGTGCGAGTTGGAATGTGTGCACGCGTGAGTGCGTGAAAGTGTGTGAACAAGTGAAACCTTTGCCGAAGGGCTCGGCTCCGCCTCGACATGAGCGCATCGAGACGAAGCCGTTTCCTCGCCGAGGACTCGACGAGGGGACGTTGAGTGGTCGACATGGCCAGCAATGCGCAGGTCAAGGCAAAGCCTGTGTGCGTGTGTGCGTGCGTGAAAGTGTGTGAATAAGTGAACACCGCTCCTGCGGACACGCGGACAGGGGTTGCTGCTGGCGGCGGGCGGCTGGGTGGACGCGTTGCGCGAGAGGCCAGCTTCCGCCGCAAGAGCGAGGTTCGTCAGCTCGCCAGGGGAGCGGTTCTACCGATTTGAATGACGCTGAATCAGCTACGCGTAGGGGTTGAGGGGGCTTGCTTACGCCGGTGCCTGAGTGCCGAATCCGGCGGTGAGGAGAGCCGACAGCTGGCCCGGTGCGTCTTCCTGGAGGAGGTGGCCCGCTCCCTCGATCCAGTGCAGCTCGGCGTGTGGGATGCGCTCGTGCAGCCAAGTGGCGTACTTCGGGGGAAGGATGCGGTCCTCGCGGCCCCAGATGAGGCGTACCGGCAGCGACATGTCGCCGAGCAGGGGCTCGTACGCGACGGTGTCCGACTGCCTGATCTGGCTGTACTGGCGGTAGAACGCCGCCTGCCCCGCGGCCCCCCGCCACGGTGCGAGGAACGCGTCGAGGACTCCCGGCCGGAAGCCGACGTGTGTGGCGTGCCGCAGGTGGCTGGCTACCAGCGCTTCGTGGGCGTAGTCCGGTAGCTGCTGGAAGACGTCCGCGTGGTCCAGGATGAGCTGGAAGAGCCCTCGCTCCCACTCGCCGCCGCTCACCGCGTCGAAGAGGGTCAGGTCCCTGTAACTCCTCTTCTCCAGCAGCAGTGTCCGCAGTGCCACGGCCCCGCCGATGTCGTGGGCGACGACGCTGGGGCTGGACAGCTCCCAGTGGTCGAGGAGCCGGGCGAAGTTCTTCGCGTGAGCGGCCAGGCTGAGGTCCTGGCCCTCGCGCTGGTCCGACTGGCCGAAGCCGAGATGGTCGAAGACGAAGACGGTGCGGGTACGGGCGAGTGCCGGCGCGATGTCCCGCCAGAGAAAGGAGGAGTACGGGGTGCCGTGCACCAGCACGACGGGGTCGCCGCTGCCGAGGACCTTCCACCGCACCATGCCCTCGGTCGTCTCGAACTCCTCGCCAAGTGTCCAGTTCACCCTCGGTCTCCTCCTCTGCTCCTCTACGACATGACCGGCACCCTTGACAGCGAACCTCGCCCTTTCAACTGCCCTGCCTTGCCTTGCCCGCAAAACTAGTCGTCATGGTCGGGGGAGCATGCCCTCGATGAGGTCGGCGGCGCGCCGGGTGCCGCCCTCTGCCCGGGCGGCGGCCTGCAACTGCTTGGACCGGTCGACGCGTTCCGGATCCGTGACCAGGTCGTTCAGCGCCGCCCGAAGGGTCTCGGGGGTGGCGTCAGCGGTGTCCACACGGCGGGCGACGCCGAGCTCCACGAGCCGGTCGGCGTTCATGAACTGCTCGGCTCCCTGCGGTACGGCGATCATGGGAACGCCTGCCAGGAGCCCTTCGCCGCAGCCGCCCATCCCGGCGTGGGTGATGAAAGCGTCGGCCTGTTCCAGGATCGCCCGCTGCGGGACCCAGGAGTGCACCTCGATGTTGGGCGGAACGGCGCCGAGTTCCCCGGCGTCCGTGTGCTTGCCGATCTGGAGCACGACGTGCCAGCCGGGCAGGTCGCCGAAGGCGGCGACGCACTGGCGGTAGAACTCCGGTTGGCGCGTGTACGCCGAGCCGAGCGAGATCAGCAGTACGTGGTCCGCGGTCGCCGGGCGGGTCCAGCCGTCCGTGTCCGGCCGGGTGTCGAAGCAGGGGCCGACGAAGGTCACCGTGTCGGTGTCGACTCGATCGGCGTTCGGCTGCATCGCCCGCGGGATCAGGGCGAGGGCCCGGTCCGGCGGTCCGGAGAAGGCGTCCACGTCCGTGGTGGTCGCCCCGCACTCCGCGAGCCACCGCGCGAACCTCTCCCGGTACGCGTCGGCTCCCGGCAACTTCCGGAGATGCGCCGCGACTTCCTCCTCGTATCCGTCCCAGCCGACGAATGTCGGGGACAGCTGAAGGAGGGGGCGGCCCTGCGCTTCGGCGAGGGCGCGTGCCGCGTAGGCGCCGATGTCGTAGAGGTACAGGTCGGCCGGATCGTCGTCGTAGGCGGCGCGCAGTTGAGGGAGGGCCTGGACGGCGTCGTCGAGGAAGAGGCTCGCCGCGGCGATGGGATCGGCAGGCCAGTCGTTGTCGGCGACGGGCAACATGGAGGTGCAGGGCACCAGCTCCGCGCCGGCGGACTCGATCCGGTCGGCCATGAGCGGGTCGTTGGCGTAGGTGACGCGGTGCCCGCGGGCCACCAGTTCGCGGATGAGCGCGAGGCTGGGCAGGACATGGCTGACGATGGGGATGCCGACCATCGCGACATGGGCGCGGCGACGGGACATGAGCGATCACTCGTTTCTGGCGCGGCGGGACGGGAGCGGGCGGTCTGACCGGGACGCGGTGTCAGGGCTCAGGGCCGGTCTGATCAGGACGCGGTGTCATTGACTCAGGGCCGGTTGGTCTGCGCGGCAGCCTCCTCCAGCTCGGCGACGGTCCCCGACATGATCGTCCGTACGTGCTCGGTGATGTGCTCCGCGGGCCAGTCCCACCAGGCGACGGCGAGGAGCCGGGCGATGTCCTCGGCGTCGTAGCGGGTGCGGATGAGACGGGCGGGGTTGCCGCCGACGATGCCGTAGTCGGGTACGTCGTCCGTGACCACGGCGCCGGAGGCGATGATCGCGCCGTGGCCGATCCGTACGCCGGGCATGACCGTGGCGCCGTGCCCGAACCAGACGTCGTTGCCGACGACGGTGTCGCCCCGGCTCGGCAGGCCGGTGATCAGGTCGAAGTGCTCGGCCCAGGAGCCGCCCATGGTGGGGAAGGGGAACGTGGACGGCCCGTCCATACGGTGGTTGGCGCCGTTCATGATGAACCGCGTGCCCGTGCCCAGCGCGCAGTACTTGCCGATGACGAGCCGCTCGGGCCCGTAGTGGTACAGCACGTTGCGCGTCTCGAACGCGGTCGGGTCGTCCGGGTCGTCGTAGTACGAGTAGTCGCCGACCTCGATCAGCGGCGACTTCACCAGTGGCTTGAGCAGGACGACGCGCGGGTGCTCCGGCATCGGGTGGAGCACGGTGGGATCAGCGGGAACGGGCGGCATCGGGAAGACGGTTCCTCTCGGTCGGGAGGGCGGAGCTACTAGTGCGACATCTGTTGCGTTAAGATGCTGACACAGCCCCGCCCGTTGATCAACCGGATACTGGATTCCCGATGACAGACCCGACAGACCCGACGGCCATGACGCCGGACCGCCGTCCGGGCGGTCGCACCGCCCGCATCCGCGCCCAGGTTCTCGACGCGGTGCGCGCCGAACTCGCCGAGAGCGGTCACGAAGGACTGACGATGGAGGGTGTCGCGACCCGCGCGGGGGTGCACCGCACCACGGTCTACCGGCGCTGGCGCGACGTGGGCGGCCTGCTCGTCGACGTCATCGAAGACGCCGGCGAGATCGACTGGCAGCCACCGGACACCGGCTCCCTGCGGGGCGATCTGACGGCTCTCAATCAGGAGATCCAGGAGTCCCTGGTCGTACGGCCGTCATTCGCTGTCGCCCTGATGGCCGCTTCGTTCCACTCCGAACAAGCCGCGCGGGCCCAGACGCAGCTGTGGGCGGACCGGTACGCCCAGTGCGAGATCCTCGTCCAGCGCGCCGTCGAACGCGGCGAACTCCCCCGACAGGACACGGACGCACGGAGCCTGCTGATCGCCGCGACGGCGCCGGTCTACCACCAGTTGGTACTCCTGCGCGCCGACCCCGACGCGCAACTCCCGGCACGGGCCGCGGCGGCGGCGATGCTGGCGGCTGCCGCGGGTGCCTTTTCCGTTCGTCGGGAAGGGAGCGTTTGATCGAGGAGGTAGGGGGCGCCTGCCAATGGGACGGCCCCGCCCCCCGGCCATCAGGCCGTGGGGCGGGGCCGTCGCCCGAGCCCGTGGCTCAGGTCCGGGTCCGGGTCCGGTTGTTGAGCAGCTTGACCAGCTGCTCCAACTTCTCGGCAGGCATGTGCTCTTCGAGGATCCTCAGCACTGCTTCGGGCCGGCCGAAGGGCATGGACTGGATGCCCACGAGTTCTGGCAGCGGTTCGCGCTGCCGTGTCTGTTCCGCGGGTTCATCCGGCGCCACCGCTGGCGCCGGCGCTGCCCTGCGGTGCTGTGATGCGCGCTGCTTCGGGGCGCCGGTGGTCCCAGGCTCGGGCTTGTTCCGCGCGGCACCCTCTATTACGGCGTAATAATTCTCGGTGGGCCCGGGCTCCGGCTCGTCTCCCGCGGCGCCCTCTATTACGGCGTAATAATCCTCGTGGTCGGCGCGGGGCGTGCTGCGTGGGCGTCGGCGGGAGGTCTCATCCGCGGCCTTCTTCTCCTTGAGCTCCTCCAGCGCCTTCTGCTGCTGCTTGGCGGGCTTGTTGCCCACGGCCCGGAGCAGGTCGACGTTCTCGGTGCCGTCCTCGAGGCTTTGCCGCAGCTCGGGGGTCAGGCCCAGCAGGGCCAGGCGCTGGGAGACCCAGCCTTGTGACCTGTGGAGTCGCTTGGCGAGCTTGGTCTGGGTCTTGTGGATGGCCAGCAGCCGCTGCAAGGCGCGCGCTTCGTCCATCGGCTCCAGGTCCTGGCGGTGGACGTTGGCGACGAGGGCCGATTCAAGGAGCTCGTCCTCGGTGCTGCCCTGGGTGTCGTCGACCATCACCTTCAGCTCGGGGACCCCGGCTTCGCGGGCGGCCCACAGGCGGCTGCTGCCGTCGACGACCACATGCGTGGTGCCGTCTTCGAGCTCGCTCTCGCGGGCCGGGTTCGCGTTGACGTAGGCGTCGCGGTTCATGACCGTGACGGCTTGCTTCTGGCCGTGGTCCTTCAGGCTGTTGCCCAGGTCCGTCAAATCCCCGAACGTGGTCCGAGGGTTGTCGGGGTTGGGGCTGATGAGGTCGACGGACAGTGCGGTCGGGTCGGGGATTCCCTCGGTGGGCACACCGCCGGTGGCCGCGGCCACGGCCGCGCGCCGGGCGCTCACCTGGCCGCGGGCCCTGCCGAAGGACGCGCCGGTTCCCAACTGGTCGGCGACACGGCTCATGACAGCTCCCTTGCCAGTGCGCGCATGGTGATGGCCTGCTCGCCGCGAGGCGAGAACGACAGCAGCGGCTGTTTGACGCGCACGGCCTTGCGCTGGTCGCCGAGGTCGCCGATGACCGCGATGACGCGTGGATCCTTTATGGCGATCCAGGCGTCCAGCGAAGAGGTGGCGATGTATCCGCGGCGCGGATCGTAGAGGTTGACGACGATGCCCAGGTAGTCGAGTTCGATGCCCATGTCCTCGCGGAGGTCCTCGATCTGCTCGATGAGGAGGTCGTAGGCATCAGCACTGCTGTCCTCGGCCTGCACGATGATCAGGGGTCCGGAGACGCCGGTGTCTTCCTCGTCGCGGCGTCGGCCGTAGTAGATCGCGGCGTCCATGCTGAGGCCGAGGCTGGGCGGGCAGTCGACGATGATTTCGTCGTAATCGGCTTCCAGAGGTGCCAGGGCTCGCTCGAGGGCTGCCTCACGGAAACGCACCTTGGACAGGGCGACGTCGAGGAGGAAGGCGTCTTTGCAGCCGGGCAGCAGGTCCAGGCGGTTGCCGTAGCGGTCGTCGTCGATGGTGACGACCAGGTCGTGGATGTCGCCCTTGGCCTCGCCGGACATGTGCTTGCTGAGGCTGTCGAAGTCCGGGCTCATCGGAATGTCTTCCTGCCCGAGCTGCTTGGTCAGGTGGCGCTGCGGGTCGAAGTCGACCATGAGGATACGGCGGCCCAGGCCGGGCAGTTCCTCGATCTTGAGCGCTGCCTTCGCCGGGCCCCGCTCGGCTTCCTCATCGGCTGCGGCTGCTTCCTGTGCGGCGATCTGGTCGGCCAAGTGGCGTGAGATACGCACGGGGTGCAGGGAGTTGGGGTCCTCGGCGAGCGCCGCGCCCAGACCTGAGGTCACGGCTGTCTTGCCGACGCCGCCCTTCTGGTTGCAGACGATGCGGCGCTTGGGGTGCCTGCGGCGCGGGACGGTGGGGGGCGGGTTGCTCTCCAGCCACAGCGTCACCGACTGGGCGAGCCCCTGGATCAGGGAGACCCTGCGGTCCTTGGCGACCCGGGTGAAGGAGGCCCACTGTCCCGTGGGCAGCCAGGTCGAGAAGGAGTCGGCGCCGGCGGTGTCCAGAGGGACGGGCGCGGCAGCGAGGTTCATCCAAGCGGCGATGCCCTGCTCGACCGCGTGCTGGAGGTCGATCCGGTGCTGGGCGGCGCGGATCTTCAGATCATGGCGGAGTTGGCTGGGGAGTTTGGAGACGACCTTCTCGCGGTCGGCGGCTGGCGAGCTCATGCGGACACCTTACTAACGCAGGCCTCTCGCATGCGACTTCCACACGTTACCTTTCACCTCTCTCGCTATTACGCCGTAATAACTGTGGCGCCGTGCGACGCCACCGGCCCCCGCGCTGCGGACTATTACGGCGTAATAACTTGCGGTGCCGTACGGCGCCAGCGCCGCCGCGCGGCAGGGCTATTACGGCGTAATAATGCGACGCTCTCCGCCGCTGCCCAGCTCGCCAGATGCCCCTCCCCGGTGGACAAGCCCGCGTGCTGCGGCGAGCAGCCGGCCGAACGAGGTGCTCCACCGGATACTGGCGCACAGCGAAGAATCGAACTGATCGAACAGTCCGTGCTGACGTCGCCCCGACAGCAGGATCATGACGTCTCGTCAGGCAGGAGGATCCCCCTCCCGGGTGTGGGCGCCGCAGCTATTACGGCGTAATACCCGCAGCTTCGCCGCCGTCCCCGGTCGGGGGGAGGGAGGGGGGAGCCGCACGGCCTCCTGGCAGAACGAGCATCGTCACGTGTCGCCGTCAGCGACTGAACTGCCAGCGACCAAGGGCCTCGTTTGGTCGCTGCCGTCTTTTTGCCAAGTATGCGCAGGTCAGGGGCGGTCAGCTCCCTGGGACAGCGACTGAAGCGACTCGGGTTCGAGTATGTAGAGACATTCCCGTGTGCGTGCGCATGCGTCATAGATAGGGAGCTTCAGTCGCTTCAGTCGCTGTTTGGTAGTGGTGGACCGCTCTGACCTGCGGTTATTGAAGAGCACTCACGGCAGCGACCGAGCGATTCCAGTCGCTGGCGCAGGTGTTGAGTCGCTTCGGTTGAGTCGCTGCGGTGCGTTTGGGCGGGTCGTCAACATGGCGTGTGGCTTTCCGTATGGGCTCCGCCCGCCTGTCGGGATCCTTCGCTAGGCTATGTCCGTCGTTGAGTCGCTTCAGTCGCTGACGGGGGAACTGCATGTCTGCTGAGCTGCGGAGTTCTCGCAGCGACTCACAGCAGCCATCCCTGGACGAAGCTCCGGCCGCTGCGCAGTCGTTGACCACAGCCCGGCAGTGCGCCGCCCGCGGCTGGCCGGTTCATCCGCTTGCGCCGGGCCGTAAGACCCCGGCCGCGAACTGTGAGCGCTGCCGCGTCAAGGGGCACTCGCGGGCCAACTGCCCCTGTGCGGCGGCGGGTCGCTGGTGTCACGGCTTCCACGCGGCCACCCTCGATCCTGAGCGGATCACTCAGTGGTGGGGCCCGCGGCCCGACCACGGTGTCGGGGTCGCCTGCGGCCGGGCAGGCCTGGTCGTCATCGACATCGATGCCCACGGGGCTCAAGTCCCCGCCCGTGACCGGCTCCTGCCGGGCATCCACATCGGCGAGCACATAGACCTCACCGGCCTGGCGAACGGCTTCCACACCCTGGCCGTCCTCGCCGCACTCCGCGGCATGCCGAACCCGGCCACCGATACGTCGACGCTGCGCGTGCGCACTCCCTCGGGCGGACTCCACGTCTGGTACCGGACCGACCCCGCCGCCGGCTGGCAGTGCTCGACCGGTTCGGGACGCGCCCGCGCCCTGGCCTGGCAGGTGGACGTCCGTGCCCACGGCGGCTACATCATCGCCCCGCACACCACCACGGCGTCGGGCACCTACACCCCGCTGAGCGGCGCCGAAGAACCTGCCGCGCTGCCCGACTGGCTGGCCCGCGAGCTCGAGCGCACCGGGCACCTGCCCGCAGCCGACGTGCCCGCCCCGCGCACGATCCCTCCGCGCGCCCGGCAGGCGGTCCTGGCCGCAGGCGGCGGACGCGACCACGTCCGCAACGTCCTTGTCTCCGCCCTCGCCGACGTCGCGGACTGCGGCCAGGTCCCTGAAGGCGCGGGTTTCTCCGACCGGCTCAACCGGGCCGCCTACACCCTCGGAGGGCTCATCGCCGCCGGGCTCCTGCCTCACGACACCACCGAACGCGCCCTGCTCGCCACCGCCTCCGCGGCCCGCCCCGGACAGGACCACCGTGCAGCACAGATCATCCGCAGCGGAATGAGCGCCGGGATGCGACGGCCCCTTCGCCCGGGGACGCGCCCATGACACTGCCCGAAGAGCCCGCCGCGCTGTTCGACTTCGACGCCGAAGCCGTCGCCGCCCAGATCCGCGCCCAGGCGGCCCCCGGCACCCTGCCCGCCCAAGCCACCGGTCCCGCGGCCCGGACGGCGGGCGGAGCGACGCCCGACGGACTGCTGCCGGACACGCTCACCGACCGCGGCAACGCCAAACTCTTCGTGAAGCTGTACGGCGCCGACTACCGTCACGTCCCCGGCCTCGGCTGGTATCGCTGGCAGGGCACGCGCTGGCAGTTCGACGAGGACGACACCGTCATGTGGGCCGCGGGCGACCTCGCTGAAGCCTTCGCCACCACCGACCCCCGCGGTGTGTTCTCCGCTTCGGAGCTCAACCAGCACATCCGGCGGGCCATGAGCACCTCCGGCATCAACGCCATGCTCACCCAGGCGAAGGCAGCCCCGGGCATGGTTCTCAACGCCACGTCCCTGGACGCCGATCCGTACGTCCTGTGCACCACCGAAGGCATCGTCGACCTGCGCACCGGCCTGCTGCGCGCCCCCGACCCGAACAAGGACTTCCACTCCCGCTCCACCAGCGTCGGCCCCCAGCAGACGCCGGTGCCGCGCTGGCAGCGCTTCTTGACCGACACCTTCGGGCGCGGCCCCGAAGACCAGGAAATGATCGACTTCCTGCAGCTGCTGCTCGGCTACTCCGTCACCGGCGATGTCGGCGGCCAGGTCATGCCGTTCCTTTTCGGGTCCGGCAAGAACGGCAAGTCCGTCCTCCTGGACGTCCTGATGAAACTGCTGGGCGACTACGCGGATGCCGCCCCGCCCGGCTTCCTCATGACCCGCCCCTTCGAGGGCCACCCCACCGACCTCGCCGAACTGCACGGCCGCCGCGTCATCGTGTGCTCCGAGGTCAAGCCCGGCGACAAGTTCGACGAGGCCCGCGTCAAGCTCCTGACCGGCGGTGACCGCATCAAGGCCCGCCGTATGCGCCAGGACTTCTTCAGCTTCGCCCCGACCCACAAGCTGTGGCTGCTCGGCAACCACCGGCCCGAAGTCGGCACCGGGGGATACGCGTTCTGGCGCCGCATGCGCCTGATCCCCTTCGAGCACGTCGTCTCCGACGACCGCAAGATCGACAACCTCGCCGACATCCTGGTCACCGAGGAAGGCCCCGGCATCCTGGGCTGGCTCGTCGAGGGCGCCTGCCGCTACCTCGCCGGTGACAAGGACCTCACCGGACCCGAGCGCGTGCGCATCGCCACCAGCGCCTACGCGGAGACCGAGGACCACGTCGGACGCTTCTTCGACGAATGCTGCGCGCTGAGCCCCGCTTCGCGGGCCGAGCAGGCCAGGCTGTACGCCGAGTACAAGGCCTGGTGCCGCCACGAGGACGCACCGGTCATCTCCTCCCGTGCGTTCGCCGCACGCGCCCGCGAGCTGGTCGGCCTCGCCTCGCCCAAGGAGATGATTCTGTCCAACTCGCGCAAGTACTACCCGGGCATCGGACTGCTCGCCGATGAGGAGAGAGCATGAGCTCCCTGATCACCGAGGACGAGATTCGGGACGAGAGCCAGCTGGTCTGGCTCGAGGACATCGCCGAACTCGACTACGTACGCCAGAGCCTGGACCGGCTGCCCACCCGGATCGGCAAGCCGGCCTACCGCCGCGACGGGCGCATGGTCGGCTACGCCGTCCTGGCACCCCATGCCAAAGCCTCGCGCTCTTCGGGCACCTTCCGCCGCCGCGTCTTCTGGCTCCTGCCGCACGACCGCGACAGCCAGCCCCAGGGCCTCTACGAGAGCGGCGCCCCCGCGGAAGCCGTCGATCCCCGCACCCTTGCGGCAGGAGCCAAGGGCTGCAAGACCGAGCGTTCCGAAGGCGGGCCCCCGTCGACCGCGATGCGGGAACTGGGCATAACACTGCCTCTCTGACAGCCCGTTGGGGGGATTGCGGTTCTGGGTCGCTTCAGTCGCTGTCCAGGCGGGACTGAGATCCGCTCAAGAAGCGGTGGAGGCGGAAGTGGCTGGGAGACAGCGACTGAAGCTGCTTCTTTACCTGCGCACAGCTCGAAGGAACCGCAGTTCAGATGGTGTTCGCTCGGAGAGCAGCGACTGAAGCGACTCAACTTCTGGGCATGCCAAGGCATTTGTGCGTGCCGGTGCGTGCGTGTACTTGTCAGTGATGCGGCACAAGCTTTGGCCTTCGGCGCCCCCGGCGGCCGGGACTTCGCTAATCTATGTCGGTCGTTGAGTCGCTTCGGTCGCTGATGGGGGGCTAGGTGTGTGCTGATCTGCGGTTTCCGTGCGGCGACTCACAGCAGAGCCCCGGGGGCCGCTGATGACGCCGAGGCCGGACCGGAGCAACGTACTGGTCGACTTCGACGCGGATGTGGACGCGGCCTTACCGGAGAGCGTCGCCACGCCTGACGGACTGCTCCCGGACAGCCTCACCGATCGTGGCAACGCCAAGCTCTTCGTGAAGCTCTACGCCGCCGACTACCGGCATGTGCCCGGCCTCGGCTGGTACCGCTGGGACAGCACGCGCTGGCAGATCGACGAGGACGACACCGTGATCTGGGCGGCAGGCGACCTCGCCGAGGCCATCGCCGTGAACGACCCGCGCGGCACCCACACCACCACGGCGCTGCAGCAGCACCGCAGGCGGGCGCTGAGCACCTCCGGCATGAACGCGATGCTCAGCCAGGCCAAGTCCGCGCCGGGCATGGTGCTCAACGCGGCACTCCTGGACGCAGACCCCTACGTCCTGTGCACCCCCACGGGCATCGTGGACCTGCGCACCGGGCTCGCGCGCACCCCGGACTCCAACAAGGATTTCCACTCCCGCTCGACCTCGGTCGGCCCCCGCCCGATGCCGACCCCGCGCTGGAACCGGTTCCTCGCCGACACCTTCGGGGACGACGACGAGGGCGCCGAGATGACCGGCTTCCTGCAGCTGCTGCTCGGCTATTCGGTCACCGGTGATGTCGGCGGCCAGGTCATGCCGTTCTTGTTCGGCGTCGGCAAGAACGGCAAGTCCGTCCTCCTGGACGTCCTGATGAAGCTGCTGGGCGATTACGCGGATGCCGCTCCGCCCGGTTTCCTGATGGCCCGTCCCTTCGAGGGCCACCCCACCGACCTGGCCGAGCTGCACGGACGCCGGGTCATCGTGTGCTCCGAGGTCAAGCCGGGGGACAAGTTCGACGAGGCGCGGGTGAAGCTCCTGACCGGCGGTGACCGCATCAAGGCCCGCCGGATGCGCCAGGACTTCTTCAGCTTCGCCCCGACCCACAAGCTGTGGCTGCTCGGCAATCACCGGCCCGAAGTGGGCACCGGGGGCTTCGCGTTCTGGCGCCGTATGCGGCTCATCCCGTTCGAGCGGACCGTCTCCGACGACCGCAAGATCGACAACCTCGCCGACGTCCTCGTCACCGAGGAAGGCCCCGGCATCCTCAACTGGCTGATCGAAGGCGCACGCCGTTACCTCGCCGGCGACAAGGACCTCACCGGGCCCGAGCGCGTGCGCATCGCCACCAGCGCGTACGCGGAGACCGAGGACCACATCGGCCGTTTCCTCGGCGAGAGCTGTGTGCTTCACCCGGATCAACGGGCAGAACAGGCACAGCTGTACGCGGCGTACAAGGCGTGGTGCCAGAACGAGGGGGTGCCGGCGATGACGTCCCGCTCCTTCGCGGCTCGTGTGCGCGAGACGGTCGGGCTCGCGTCGCCCAAGCAGATGATCCTGTCGAACCAGCGCAAGCACTACCCGGGCATCGGACTGCTTGCCGAGGAGGAGGATGCCTGATGACGGTATCGAGCCAGGACAGCCGGCCGCCCGCGGCGCCGTTTGCCATACTTCTGCCTCCTGATGGGTATCCGGGCCATGAACTCCACCAGGCGGCGGCGACGTCGGACAGGGCACGAGAAGGTAGGACAGCATGAGCGCGCTCATCGACCAGGATGAGATCCGTGAGGAGACGGATATCGTCTGGCTCGAGGACTCCACCGCGCTGGACTACGTCCGTCAGAACCTCGACCGGCTGCCGACCCGCAAGGGCAAGCCGGCCTACCACCGCGACGGCCGCATGGTCGGGTACGCGGTCCTCGGCCCCGGCGCCAAGGCGTCCCGCTCCTCGGGCACCTTCCGCCGCCGGGTCTTCTGGCTCCTTCCGCACGACCGCGACACCGAACCGAGCGGTCTGTACGCGACCGGGGCCCCCGCCGAGGCCGTCGACCCCCGCACCCTCGCCCCCGGCACCAAGGGCTACAAGACGGAGCGCTCGGAGGGCGGGCCGCCGTCCTCGGCGATGCGGGAGCTCGGGATCACGCTGCCGCTGTAGTACGTGGGGCCGGCGCCGACGCCACGCCACGGGGGGCGGGGCCGGTGAACTCGGTTGCAGGGCAGCCGAGAAGGAGACTCCGCCGCCGCTCGACCGGGGTGCGATGCACTGCGTCCACCGCCCCCGACCGAAGGCCCGGAGCCGCGATGACCTCCGCCCCCGGGGCCAGCCCCCGCGCCAAGCACACGCCGCCCGCTCGCCGGACGTTCGCCGCGCTGTCCGTGCGTAACTTCCGCCTCTTCGCCGGTGGTCAGCTGGTGTCCGTCGCCGGCACGTGGATGATGGTCGTCGCCCAGGACTGGCTGGTGCTCTCCCTGACCGGCGACTCCGGGACCGCCCTCGGTGTCGTCACCGCCCTCCAGTTCGCCCCGATGCTGCTGCTCACTCTGCACGCCGGCGCTCTCGCGGACCGGTACGACAAGCGACGCCTGCTGATCGTCTGCAACCTCGTCTCGGGCGCCCTGGCCCTCTTGCTCGCCCTGCTCGTGCTCACCGGGCAGGTGGGCCTGTGGCACGTGTTCCTGTTCGCCCTCGGTCTCGGCACCGTCAACGCCGTCGAGGTACCCACACGGATGTCCTTCGTCAGCGAACTCGTCGGCACCGAGCTGCTGCCGAACGCGTCCGCCCTGAGCGCCGCCTACTTCAGCACCGCACGCGTCCTCGGCCCGGCGCTCGCCGGACTCCTGATCGGCTGGTGGGGCACCGGACCTGTGATGCTGCTCAACGTGGCGAGCTACCTCGGTACGGTCGTCGGTCTTCGGCTGATGCGGCCGCGCGAGCTGCACCGAGCGGCGAAGCGGCCCGAACGGGCGCCTGTCATGGACGGTCTGCGACATCTCGCCGCCCGGCCCGACCTCGTGCTGCCGATGCTGCTTGTCGCCGTCACCGGCATGCTGGCGTTCAACTTCCAGCTCACGCTGCCGCTGCTCGCCAAGACCGTGTTCCATACGGACGCCGCGTCCTTCGGTCTCCTGACGACGGCGCTCGCGGCGGGTGCCCTGGCCGCCGCGTTCCTCAACACGCGGCGGCGTGGGCGGCCCTCGTTCAACCTGGTCGTCGTGGCGGCCGTGGGCTTCGGGCTCGTGGAGGCGTTGGCCGGGCTCGCCCCCAACTACCCAGCCGCCGCCGTCTTGTTGTTCCTCACCGGCTTCGGATCCATCTCGTTCTCGCAGGCCGCCAACCACCGGATCCAACTGGGCACCGAACCCGCCTACCGAGGCCGTGTCCTGGCCCTCTACACGCTGGCCTTTCAGGGCACCACACCCCTGGGAGCCCTCCTCATCGGGTGGCTCAGCGAGCACGCGGGTGCCCGCGCCGGGCTCCTGGTGGGCGGCGCGGGCACCGTCGCCTTCGCCCTCGCGGTGCTCGCCGCCGAGGCGGTGCGCCGCCGCCGGGCACCAGGAGCCGGGCCGCTCGACCCGCGCTCGACCGGCTGTCGGCGCCTGGGTGCCACACTCCGATCATGAACGAAGCAGCAGACAGGACCGACACCTGGCTCCGGCGCTGGATCACGGCACATGGCGGCGTGGCCGGCACCGTTCATGCGCGGCGGGGCGACGACATGGTTCTCGCCGCCGCCGTGAACATCCCCCCGCCCGTCGTCGCGGTTGTGGGCGTCGTACCGAAGGGAAAGGGCATGGCTGGCCTGGCCTTCGAACGTGACGCGGCGGTTTCCACCTGCAACCTGAAGACCGACACGACCGGTGATGTACGGCCGGGAGCCAGGGCCGTGGACGCGAGCGCCGCGGTGGCGATTCCCGTCCACGACGAGGCCGGTGAGATCCGGGGCGTCGTCGGGATCGCCTACCAGGGGGAGCGTGCCATGGACGACAGCGAGCTCGCCCTGCTGACGCGTGAAGCCGAAGCGCTGCCCTCGGCATAGCGGACCGGGCACGCGAAAGCCTCCCCCGAGCGGCACTCGGGGGAGGCTGTGTGCGGTGCGCGGGCGCGACAGGGCCCGCTCTTCAACTGCCTTGTCTATACGGCGACTTGGTTCTGTATGAAGCCGGAGAGCTCGGTGCTGAAGGCCTGGTGGCCGTCCTGGTGGCCCGTCACCACGACGCTGAACATGCCCGGTTGCTGTACGGGCAGCGGGACGGCCTCGATCCAGCAAGGGGTGCCGAACTCGACGTACCGCTGGAAGCGGTTGACCGTCTGGGTGGGGACCATCGTGGTACCCGGTCCCAGCAGGGCGTTCGCGCCCTGACGTGCGGCTTCGAGCAGGACCATGCCGGGGATGTGGTCGCCGCCGTGGTCGAACATCACGGGGTGGGTGGGGTCGGGGTTCAGCCGCCAGACGGTGGGCTGGTCGGTCGGGGCGAGGACCAGGTCGTTGGGGAGCGTCCGGCCGAAGTCGGCCGGCGCCTGGCCGGTGGGGCGGTAGTCGATCGCCGCTTCGGCGGCGGTGCCGCGCAGACGGCGGTAGGCGGCGGGGGAGACGCAGGTGAAATGCCCTTCGCCCACCGCCACTACGTGGTCGCCGCGGCGGATGGTGACGTTCACGCCCGACAGCAGGTCGCGCCGCTCCGAGGTCCAGATCGTCTCGATCTTGAGATCGCTGGGTGTGTGCCCTATCCCCATGTGCTCGGGGTAGGTGGTGGCGGATATGTCCCGCATCACGAAGTGATTTCCGAGGGGGACACCGAACTCGGTGTGGGCGAGATACAGGCCGATCTGACGGACCGTCTCGACAGCCTGCAGATGGTCGTGGCTCCGACCGTCAGGGCTGTTGAAGAAGGTATGGGCGCGCGGCCACTGTCCGGTGAGCGAGAAGATGTGTCCGCCCGTATTCTCACAGCTGGTGAGGAATACCTCTGCTAGCGAAGCGCGGTGCACGTATTCCTTGGGCACGGTGGTGGTGAGCCTTGGAAGTTCACTCGGTTCGTTCCGGTTGGATCTACGACGGGTTCCACTGAGACCCCGGTGATCTTTCGTCTGGGGCGCTACCGCACTGCTCATGAACCTTTTCCCCCCGGGAAGCGATTAGAAGCGTTGCAAAGATACATACTCACCGGTTTCATTTTCAAGAGGTTCTGTCGCTGCCTTAGTTCAGACGCGAATTCCGTGACACCGGGTAGCCAGATTCGCTGTGCGACTTCATTGAGTGACGCCAGGGTGCCCTGATGTGGTTTTCTTCCGAACGGAAGTTGGCTGTTGCGAGACCGGGCGCGCGGTTATTGGGCGCTCGGAGTCGATGTTGTGCCCGCGCGGCCATGGGGGCTGTCCCGGTCTGCCGGACGGCCGTCCTCAGGCGCCTGCGCGGGGACGTCACATCGGACCGACCTCACACTTTGGGGGGCTGTGTCGTCGGAAGGGTGTAGCGGTATCCACCACGCATTAGGGAGTTCGTTATGAGTGTTCGTCTGAATCTTTTCGGCAGTGAGATCGCAGGCAAGGCGATGAAGGGGATCAACACGGCGAGCATGGCCGTCATCAACAGTGGGCTGCTGCCGAAGGCGACGATCGACCTGGTGCTGCTGCGGGCGAGTCAGATCAATGGCTGTGGTTTCTGCACGGACATCCACAGCAAGGACCT
>NZ_JBSGZA010000019.1:0-44156 GCF_053610745.1 Streptomyces sp. NPDC054866 | reverse complement strand
CCTGCCTCATCTCCCTGATCAACGCCAGCAACCGGCTCGGCGTCATCACCGGCCAGACCGGCGGCAACTACACGCCCGGCCAGTTCGGCTGACCCACACCCCACCCCACCCGCTGGTGACGTCGGCGGACACCAGCACCACCGATGCCCTGGGCACCACACACCGGAGCCCAGGGCATCGCTGTGTCGCTCGTCAGCCTGTCCACGGCCGGAGCTTGTCGGGGTTGAGCACCGCCCAGATGTGCTTGATCCGATCCCCTGCCATGTCGAACGCCAGCACGGACACGGTGACGCCCCCGCGTTGAAGCACCAACCCGGGCTGGCCGTTGACCTTGGACTCCACGATCGTCAGGTCGGGGGCGTTCTCGGCGGCGTTGACGAAGAAGCGGGCGACCTGCTCGCCGCCCTCGATGGGCTGGAGATGGGCGCCGACGACGCCGCCGCCGTCGGTGACCGTCGTGGCGTCGGGGTCGAGGAGACCGATGAGGGCCTCGATGTCCTGGGCCTCCCACGCCTGCCTGAAGTCCCTGACCATGCCGGCACGTTGAGGGGTCGCGGTCGCGGGCGCACGCTGCGCGTGCACGCGGTGGCGGGCCGAGGAGGCCAGCTTGCGGCACGCCGCCGGCGTACGGCCGACGATCTCCGCCACTTCCACGAACGAGTAGTGGAAGACGTCGTGAAGGACGAACACGACGCGCTCGGCCGGGGTCATCGAGTCGAGCACGACGAGGAAGGCCATGCTGACCGACTCGTCGAGGGTGACCCGGTCGGCCGGGTCGGCGGCGCTGCCCGACCGGCCGCTGATCCACTCCATGCGGTCGGGCAGGGGCTCCGGTACCCATTCGCCCACGTACCGTTCCCGCTTGGCTCGCGCGGAGCCGAGCAGGTCGAGGCAGATACGGCCTGCGACCTTGGTCAGCCAGGCGCCGGGGGACGCGATCTCCTCCTGCTGCTGTCGCGACATGGCGTACCAGCGCACGTACGTCTCCTGCACGACGTCCTCGGCATCGGCCACGGATCCGAGCAGTCGGTAGGCGAGGTTGATCAGTTGACGCCGTTCACTCAGGACCGCACTCAGCCCCGCGTCGATCTGATTCTCTTCCTGCTCTGACTGTGTGCTCACTGTCGCCCTTTCCCTTTCTTGCCATCACGCCCTGACCTGCGCACAGTTCCGAAAACCTACTGATTCTCACCGCTGGGTCCGGTGTGCAACATCGGAGTTCCGACGTTGCACACCGCGTTCTGGTCGATTTCTGCGTCTACCGCCCTGGAGCTCCAGGAAAAGCCGAGTCCGAGTTGAGTGCCGAGGCCGACGGTGATCCGGAGAGTAAAGGGAGGGAGATCTCGTGGACGGTGCCGAAAGCAAGGACGCTCTGCTCAGAATCGAGCGTGGTCAGGCCACTGAAGAAGAACTGGCCGCAGTCGCCGTGACCCTCCTTTCCCTGGCCGCCGGGCAAAGGGAGACCGAGGAAGACGAGGAAGAGGAGAGCGGGGGACGATCCGTTGCCCTCTGGCGCCGAAGGGAACGCACCAGCGCCTACCAGGCCCCGCACAGCTGGAGATGACACCTCCCGCGGCTGGCGAACGGGATGACCGGCCTCCTCTCCTGCCTCACGCCCACGAAGAAAACCGTACATGCGGTTGGTTGTCGGCGCATACGGTCCTTCCGGCCCGGCCCGCGCCGCCCACAGGAAGGTGACTGTCATGACGATGGTGGTGGAGCCCTCTGCGCTCGAAGCGGGGGAGGCCGGTGCGCGGGGCCGCGTGGCCGAGTTGGAGGCACTCCGTGCGCGCGCCGAGGCGGGGCCCAGTGAGAAGGCGACCGAGGCCCAGCACGCGAAGGGGAAGCTGACCGCGCGTGAGCGGATCGAGCTGCTTTTGGACGCGGGGTCGTTCCAGGAGGTCGAGCAGTTGCGCCGGCACCGGGCGACCGGTTTCGGCCTGGAGGCGAAGAAGCCGTACACCGACGGTGTCATCACCGGCTGGGGCACGGTGGAGGGCCGTACGGTCTTCGTGTACGCCCATGACTTCCGCATCTTCGGCGGCGCGCTGGGCGAGGCGCACGCCACGAAGATCCACAAGATCATGGACATGGCCATCGCGGCCGGTGCGCCGCTGGTCTCCCTGAACGACGGCGCGGGAGCCCGTATCCAGGAGGGCGTCTCCGCGCTCGCCGGGTACGGCGGGATCTTCCAGCGCAACACCAAGGCTTCCGGCGTCATCCCGCAGATCAGCGTGATGCTCGGCCCGTGCGCGGGCGGCGCCGCATACTCGCCCGCCCTGACGGACTTCGTGTTCATGGTCCGCGAGACCTCGCAGATGTTCATCACCGGCCCGGACGTGGTGCGTGCGGTGACCGGCGAGGAGATCACCCAGAACGGGCTCGGCGGCGCCGACGTCCACGCGGAGACGAGCGGTGTCTGCCACTTCGCGTACGACGACGAGGAGACCTGCCTCGCCGAAGTCCGCTATCTGCTGTCGATGCTTCCGCAGAACAACCGCGAGAATCCGCCCGTCGCGCGGTCGGGAGACCCGGCGGACCGCCGCTCGGACGTGCTGCTCGATCTGGTTCCGGCGGACGGTAACCGTCCGTACGACATGGCCAAGGTCATCGAGGAGCTCGTCGACGACGGCGAATACCTGGAGGTCCACGAGCGCTGGGCCCGCAACATCGTCTGCGCACTGGCCCGACTCGACGGGCGGGTCGTCGGCATCGTGGCGAACCAGCCGCAGTCCCTCGCCGGGGTCCTGGACATCGAGGCCTCCGAGAAGGCGGCGCGCTTCGTCCAGATGTGCGACGCGTTCAACATCCCGATCATCACGCTCCTGGACGTGCCGGGCTTCCTGCCGGGCGTGGACCAGGAGCATGGCGGGATCATCCGGCACGGCGCGAAGCTCCTGTACGCGTACTGCAACGCCACCGTGCCCCGTATCTCGCTGATCCTGCGCAAGGCGTACGGAGGCGCGTACATCGTCATGGACAGCCAGTCCATCGGCGCCGACCTGACCTATGCCTGGCCGACGAACGAGATCGCGGTGATGGGCGCCGAGGGCGCTGCCAACGTCATCTTCCGCCGGCAGATCGCCGCGGCCGAGGACCCCGAGGCCATGCGGCAGAAGATGGTCAAGGAGTACAAGGCCGAGCTCATGCACCCCTACTACGCCGCCGAACGTGGCCTGGTCGACGACGTGATCGACCCCGCCGAGACCCGCCGGGTCCTCGCCTCCACGCTGGAGATGCTGCGCAACAAGCACGCGGATCTGCCGTCGCGCAAGCACGGCAACCCCCCGCAGTAGACCCACCGGACGCCCGACACTTCCCGGAAACAATCCAACTTCGCTGTTTTTTGGGCCAGATGGAGGCTCGGGGTCGGCTTGAAAGGGGTGCTCTCCCCTCCCCGGAGGCGCCCTGGGCAGGGGTTCATCCCCTGGGGCCGCGCTCATGGGCGCACGGCTGCCGACGAGTGGCTGGTTCGTGAATAGAAACCAGCTATCCGGTTTTGTATTGACAGGACGCCCCGGAGCCAATTGAATCTATGTGCGGTAGGGGGGCCGCCCCGCTAGCGGCATCGTCCAGGTACAGGGGAGAGACGCTGTGGACATCGAAGTGCTTGGCTCGTTGTCGGTGCGGGAGAACGGAACGTCCATCACGCCAACGGCCCCCAAACCACGGCAGGTTCTGGCCCTGCTGGCCCTGCACGCCGACCGGATGGTGCCCGTCTCCTCCCTGATGGAGGAGCTCTGGGGCGACACGCCGCCGCGCAGCGGCCGTACGACACTGCAGACTTACGTCCTTCAGCTGCGTGAACTCATCGCCGCGGCTCTGGAGAAGGGCGATGGCGGGGAGGATGAGCGCCCCGCCGCCAAGGACGTACTGGTGACGATGCCCGGTGGCTACCTGCTGTCCAGCGGTGACGGGCGCAGCGACGTGCGCACGTTCGAGCGTCTTGCGGGCATGGGATACCGGGCCATGGACGCGGGCGACTTCGCCGGTGCCGCACGGCAGCTGCGGGAGGCGCTGATGCTGTGGTTCGGCACCGCCTTCGCGGACGTGCAGGCCGGGCCGCAGCTGGAGATGGAGATCCAGCGCCTCGACGAGAGCCGGCTGTGTGCGCTTGAACAGCGCATCGAGGCCGACCTGCGGCTGGGGCGGCATCGTGAGGTGCTGGCCGAACTGACCATTCTGGTGAACCGCTACCGCACGCACGAGAGCCTGCACGCCCAGTTCATGCTCGCGCTGTACCGCTCCGGGCGGCGCAGCGAGGCCCTGGACGTCTATCAGCGGCTGCGCGCCACGCTCGTACGTGACATCGGTCTGGAGCCGTCCGCGGGGCTGCGTCGGCTGCAGCAGTCCATTCTCGCGGCCGATGACGGGCCCGCGGCGGAGTCCGATGCCGATGCCACCAAGGAGCGGCTCGTTCCCGTGCGTTGAGCCGATCACGCCTTCCTTCTCTGATACGTCCCTTCTCTGATACGTCGGCGCGCTCGCCCGCAGTCCCGGGCCCCGATGCGTAGTTTCTGCGTCGTCCGCATATCGAGGCCCGGTGAGGAGACTCGTGAAAATTCACGTTCTGGGTGCGTTGAGGGCTGAGGTGAACGGGGAATCGATCGTTCCGACAGCGGGCAAGCCGCGGCAGATTCTCTCCCTGCTCTCCCTCTATCCCGGACGGGCGATGCCCGTCTCCACGCTCATGGAGGAGATCTGGGGGGTCGAGCCGCCGCAGAGCGCGCTCACCACCCTGCAGACCTACATTCTTCACCTGCGCCGGCACCTCGGTACCGCGATGGGGCCCGATTCCCCCCACACCGCCAAGGAGGTGCTCGCCACGCGGCACGGCGGCTATCTGATGCAGATACCGGCCGAGAGCGTGGACGTGCACCAGTACGAGCGCATGGTCGCGGAGGGTCGGACCGCCTGCGACGCCGGGGACGACGTCACCGCGGCCGATCGCTTCCGGCAGGCGCTCGCGCTCTGGCGCGGGCCCGCGCTGGTCGACGTACGGGTCGGGCCGATCCTGGAGATCGAGGTCATGCGCTTGGAGGAGAGCCGCCTCGGCACCGTCGAGTGGCGGATCGACGCTGATCTGCGGCTCGGGCGGCACTCCGAACTCATCGCGGAATTAACGGAACTGACGGCCCGTCACCCCCATCACGAAGGGCTGCATTCGCAGGCCATGGTCGCGCTGTACCGGTCGGGGCGCCAAGCGTCGGCACTCGAGGTCTACCGCAAGCTGCGCATCCGGCTGATCGAAGGGCTCGGCGTCGAGCCCTCGCCGCAGGTACAGCGGCTGCACCAGGCCATACTCGCCGTCGACCCCAAGCTGGACGTCGCCGCGGGACCGCGGCGCGGCTCGACCTTCGACCTCTACGCCGCCTGAGGCCCGAGGCGGACTTGAGCCGTACACGTCCGGGGGTCGAGTGACGCCGGGCAGGCTCTGCTGACTGCCGCCGTCTGCCAGGCACGACCGCGTGCCCCGCACCCATCACAGTCGGGCGGCCTGTCCGATGAGAGAAGGTGGTCCCGGTGCCGGGTGAGCGTGTACGCCGTCTTTCACACACCGTCGATGTGGCGGCACCCGCAGGAGTCGTCTACACGTTGCTCGTCGATGCCGAGCACCGGCCGTTGTACTTTCCGTCGAACGTGTACGTGGAACGGCTCGACTTCTGCGGCCCCCGCGAACGACTGCGGGTCTGGGCCCTCGCCGGCGGGCAGGTCAAGTCCTGGACGTCGGCCCGCGTGCAGGACTCCGCGCGGCGCTCGCTCTCCTTCCACCAGGACCGGATCATGGAGCCCGCGGCGTCGATGGGCGGCACGTTCTCCGTGCAGCCCCTCGGCCCCGACCGCTGCCGGCTGACCGTGGACCACGAGTTCACCCCCCTGGACGGCCGCCGCGACAACATGGAGTGGCTGGAGTGGAACGTCGCCGAGACCAACCGCTCCGACCTGCAACACCTGAGGTTCCTGGCGGAGCGCTGGACGCGGCTCGACGAACTGCTCCTGTCGTTCGAGGAGTCGATGCGCGTCAAGGGGCCCGCCGAGCTGGTGCACAGCTTCCTCTACGACGTGGAGAGCTGGCCCGGACAGCTCTCCCACGTGCGCCGGGTCAGCCTGGACGAGCCCCAAGTCGGCGTCCAGAAGGTCGCCATGGAGGTCAACGCCGCCGACGGCGCCGTCCATGACATCGCGTCCGTGCGGCTGTGTTTCCCGCACGCCGGACGCATCGTGCACAAGGAGACGACGCCCAGGAAGCTGCTCGCGGCGCACTGCGGCGAGTGGTCGGTCGTCTCCGACGAGGAGGGCGTCACCGTGACGTCCCAGCACCACGTCGTGCTGCGGGAGCAGGACATCGAGCACGTGCTCGGCGCGGGAGCCACCCTCGACGACGCCCGCCGCCGGGTGCGTCAGGAGCTGGGCGACGAAAGCCTGCAGACGCTGTACTCGGCCCGCAAACACGCCGAGTCGGCCGTACGCGTGCTCTGACGCCCGGAGTTGTGGGGCCGCCTCTCGATCGGCCGACCGCGATCCTTCGAGCAAGGCTCCGGTGGCTGCCTCTTGCATGGGACATCCCCACCGGCCTGCTCCCCGGCAGGCCGTCGTGAGACCGCCGCACCCGCAGGAGAGGGGGGTGGGGTCCGCGCCTTCGTCCCGCGCGAGGGCATGGGCCCCGAAGAGACGATGACCGTCACACGCGACGTGACCGGTTCGGTGACCGCGGTGCTCGCCCTGCACGGCGCCGAGCAGGGGGACCAGACCACGCTCGAACTGCACGGCCCGCTCGACCCGTTGCTCCTCGACGCCGCCCTCGCCCGCGTCGCCGTCGACCGGCCCGAGCTGCGCGAGGTGCACCCCCGGATCGAGAGGCACGGCCCCGGTCACCATTCCCTCGAACTCGCGGCGCCCTACCCCGTAGGCGTCCTCGCCGACATGCTCACCGCCGCCGCCCGCGCACCCGGGCCGGCCGGCGGGCCCACTCGGCGGTGGTCGGTCACGGACCTGCCGGAGCCGCTGGCACTCACCCCTCTCCAGCGGGAGCTCCTCACCGGCGCCGCGCACCGCCCTCACCAGCAGGTCGGGCAGCTCTCCTGGCGGTGGCACGGCCCGCTGGACACCGCCCGGTTCACCGCCGCGTGGCGACGCGTCTTCGACCACGAGGCGGTGCTGCGCGCGGCGTTCGTCTGGGACCCCCAACCCCGGGTCGCCCTGCACGCCCGCGCTCACCCCGACGTCGTACGCCACGCCTACGGCACCCTCACCCGACAGGCCCTCATGGATCAGGAGCGGGCGCGCGGCTTCGACCTGAGCCGGCCAGGGCTGCTTCGATTCGCCCTCCTGGACGGGGCACCGCAGCAGGCACCCCCGGGCCATGTCCCGCCCACGGACGTCGTACTCACCTACCACCGTGGCCTGCTCGACAGCGGAAGCGTGGGCCTGCTGGCGCGGGAGTTCTACCGCGGCTACCTCGCCGAGGCACCCTCACGCGGCGGCGAGCGCCGCCCCGACCTGCGGGACTACCGGCGCTGGCTGGACGCACAAGACCCGGCACCGGCCCGGGACTTCTGGACCCGCACGGGCGGCGACCTGACTCCGGGCCTGCCCCGCGCCAATCCCGGCACCCTCACCGGCCGGGACGGCACGGGCCGCTGCCAGGTCCGGCTCACCCGTACCGAGACGACGCGCCTCGCGGAGTGGGCGGCACAGTGGGGGGCCACGGAGAGCAGCGCGCTGCAGGCGGTCTGGGCGATGATCCTCTTCCGTTCGGACATCGCGGCCCGTGGCCCGGCCCCGGTGAGCTTCAACGTCAGCGTGTCCGGCCGTGGCATCCCGATGGAAGGCATCGCGTACGTCCCCGGGCCCTTCGACAATCCGCTGCCGATGGCCCTCGAAGTGGACCCGGCGGGCACGGTGCCCGCTCTGCTGCGGGCGGTACGCGACCGGTACCTGGGCATGGCCGAGCACGAGTGGGTCACTGCCGGGCAGGTCAGGGAGTGGCTCGGGTACGACGCTGACGCGGCGCCTGCCGAAACGCTGATCTCCTTCGAGCACCGGCTGAGCCCGCTGAAGGGGCTGAGCCCGGAACTCGCCGCGCAGGGCGTCGAGGTGGCGGACGTCGACCCGGCGGGCGGGGGCACCGCGTTCGCGATGAGTGTCGTCGCCCGGTTCGACAGCCGGGGCGGACTCCTCCTGACCGCGGTCCACGACCGCGGGCGGCTGCGCGACGACCACGCGAGGGGGATGCTCGCCCACAGCGCCCGGCTGCTGCGCGAACTGCCCGACGGCGTCGAACACTCGACCACCGTCGCCGAGGCGCTGGGGTGCCTTGCCGGGGCCGACGTACCGCGCCTGCACGAGCACCCCGCGGGCCAGGACACCCAACGCCTGGTGTGGTTGCGCGAGGCGGCCCGCCCGGGCGCCGGGGCCGTGTGCCTGATCGCACCGCCCGGGGCACCTGACCGGAGCCATGCCGCGCTGGCCCGGTGGTACCAGGGGCCCGAGGCGGTCACCGTGCTGCGGGTGGACCCGGCCAGGGTGCCCGGGGCCGCGGCGGCTCTGCGGCCGCTGCTCGCCGCGGGCGGGCGCCTGGTCCTGGGCGGATTCTCCGGGGCCGGAGCCCTCGCCTGCCAACTCGCCCGGCACGTCGCGGCGCACGGGGGCAGAGCGCCGCTGGTGGTGCTCGGCGCGGGTGGTGACGGCCGTGACGGCCGTGATGGCGGTGACGGCAGGGTGCACGACTTGGCACGTGCGCTCGCCGCCGCGGCCCGGCAGGCCTAGGACAGAGCGGCTCGCTACGCTCCAACTCCCCGCACCAGTACGCGAGTTCACCGACTCCTCGTCGAACCAGGCCCGCCTGTGCGGCAGATGGCCCACGTCAGAGGCCTCGCCCCGCGCGACGCTGCGTAACGTGACCCAAGTCACTTCGAAGGGTTCTTGGCTCGGCGGCAACTGCCGTGTCACGATTTCCGCACTTCCCCCCTGCCCGAAAACGGCAGCGGGGTTGTTCTGTTTTTCGATGCTTCCCCCGGGCGGCGGTGAAGCATGAGCGCCCAGGCGCGCTCCACAGCCCACCGTTTCGGCAGGGGAGTCCCCCCGCTCCGGGGCTGTGTCCGACGATCGTCGACTCACACCACTTCCGCCGTACTGGACAGGTCGGCGCCGGCTGCAACGTGCCCACCCCAGACCTGGCAGTCCATCCGCGCGACACCTCCACCGGCATCCGTGCCCTGATCCGCACAACGGAACGGGTCCGAAGCCGGACTCTAGAGAAAGTGGACTCCGATATGCCAAGGCTTTGCAAGCCCTCGGTGAGAGTGCCGGAATACGTCATCACAGCGGAAGAGACCCTCGCATTCGCCGAAAGGGTCCACGCCGGGAAGCCGCAGCT
This sequence comes from Streptomyces sp. NPDC054866, assembly GCF_053610745.1. NCBI lineage: Bacteria > Bacillati > Actinomycetota > Actinomycetes > Kitasatosporales > Streptomycetaceae > Streptomyces > Streptomyces sp. NPDC054866. The sequence continues at coordinate 34,777 of NZ_JBSGZA010000019.1, read as the reverse complement.
CCCGCTGGCGCTTCGCCTGATTCGGAACACGGGGGTGTTGAAGCGGCATATCGTGCAGCCCATCGAGAAGACGCTCCAGCACCCGGGACTGACCGAGCGCAACCGCATCTACGAGATCGAATCCAAGAAGCGGTGCCCCGAAGTCGTCGAACAAGCCCTGGAAAACGCCGAAGTGACGGCGAAGGACATCGACGCCATCATCTACGTGTCGTGCACCGGATTCCTCATGCCGTCACTGACCGCGTGGCTGATCAACCGCATGGGATTCAGGAGCGACACCCGGCAGATACCCATCGCGCAGTTGGGGTGCGCCGCGGGTGGGGCAGCGATCAACAGGGCCCACGACTTCTGCGCGGCGCACCCCGGCACCAACGTCCTGATCGTCTCGTGCGAGTTGTGCTCGCTGTGCTACCAGCCCGACGAGGACGACATCGGTTCGCTGCTGTCCGACGGGCTGTTCGGTGACGCGGTCGCGGCCGCCGTGGTCCGGGGCAGCGGCGGAACCGGGATCGAGCTGGAGCGCAACTCCGCCTACCTCATCCCGAACACCGAGGACTGGATCTCCTACGCCGTGCGGGACACCGGCTTCCACTTCCAGCTGGACCGCCGGGTGCCGGGCACCATGGAACCGCTGGCCCCCGTGCTGCGGGAGTTCGCCGCGAGCCACCAGTGGGACGCGGGCAACCTCGACTTCTACATCGTTCACGCCGGGGGCCCCCGCATCCTGAACGACCTCGCCAAGTTCCTCGACGTCGACCGCAAGGTGTTCCGGCACAGCAGGGCGACCCTGACCGAATACGGGAACATCGCGAGCGCTGTCGTACTCGACGCCGCACTCAGGCTGTTCGAAGAGGACACCCCGATGCTCGAAGCCAGGGGCCTGATAGCGGGCTTCGGTCCCGGAATCACCGCCGAGATGGCATTGGGCACATGGAACAGCGGCGACGCGTCGCGAATCATCGATTGAGGCCGGCGAAGCGACCGTCGCCCACCTCCGAGCGAAATCTCGAACGGAAAAGGAAGTGACCGAATGACTGGCCTCATCGTCCCGCCGGGTCAGGGCCGAAAGCTGATCACGCCTGCGCAGGAAGTGACCTTCAAGGCCACTGAGGCGCACGGCTCCTCCATATCGATATTCGAGGTGGTCGTACCGCCCGGATTCGATGTCGGTGCTCATGTGCACAACCATTCCCAGGAGTTCTTCTACGTTCTGGAGGGCGAGCTGGATCTCCTGGCGTTCGAGCCGACCAAACGTACCGAGGAGAGCTGGCAGGACTGGGAGTCCTCCGGCGGAGACCACGTCGTCCGCGCGGGCGAGGGCAGCTGCATGTTCGTTCCCCCGGGGACGCCGCACGCGTTCAGGAACGGCACGGACAAACCGGCGCGCATGCTGTTCCAGAGCTACCCCTCGCCCGACCACGAGCACTACTTCGAGGAGATCGTGGAGATCTTCTCGGCCCCGACGGTGGATCCCGAGGCCGTCGAGGAGATGCGTCGGCGCTATGACGTCAGTCAGATCACGCCGCTGCGCTACGAGCCCCCCACTCTCCACGCCGCTCGGACGGCCGGAACCGGAGGGCAGGCCAGGTGAACGCGACAGACGCAATTCCCCTGGTGCACGCGAGCCTCGGTGAGCGCGAACTGGCGGCGGTGGCCGAGGTGTTCGCCTCGGGGTGGCCGGCCGGCCAGGGGCCGAAGGGCAAGGCCCTTGAGGCGCAGCTCGCGCAGCGCTACGGCGTGGGCGACGCGGTCGCGGTGAGCAACTGCGGGGCCGCGCTACACCTGGCCCTGATGGCGCTCGGCGTCAAAGCCGGAGACGAAGTGATCGTCGCCGACTACACGTTCCCGGCGCCCGCCCACGCGGTGCGGTACCTGGACGCGGTCCCGGTCTTCGCCGACGTGCGCCCCGACACCGGCACCGTGGACCCGCAGGCGGTGGCGGACCTGGTCGGCCCGCGGACCGTGGGCGTGATCGCCGTGGACACCGTCGGCCTGCCCGCGGACTACGCGCAGTTGCAGGCGATCGCGGATCGCCACGGCCTGTTCCTGGTCGAGGACGCCGCCTGCGCGGTGGGCGCCACGTACCAGGGACGTGAGGCCGGTGCGCTGGCCGAGGTGGCCTGTCTGTCCTTCCACGGACGCAAGGGCGCCACGAGCGGCGAGGGCGGTGCCCTGCTGGCCGCCGACCCGGCCATCGGGGCGGACGCGCGACTGCGGTCGTCCTTCGGCATCGGGAGCATCTTCGACCAGTCGCAGGTCGTCGGCCTGCCGATCCCGGAGTTCACCGAAGTCGGGTACAACTTCAAGCTGTCCGACATCGCCGCGGCCATCCTTCAGGTGCAGATCGGCCGGATCGGCGAGCTGCTGGCACGCCGCAACACCGTCGCCGCGCAGTATGGCCAACTCCTGGCTGACGAAAGCCTCCTGACGGTGCCTCATGTTCCGGAGGACCGTACTCACGCCTGGCAGTCCTACGTCGTCACGCTGGACGCGAGTGTGGACCGCGCCGCGGTCGCCGCTGACCTGCGCGCTCAGGGCATCGGCTGCGGTCACGGCACATGGGCGACGCACGTCCAGCCCGTGTTCGCGTCGGAGCACAAGTGCCCGGTGTCGGCCGATCTCTTCCAGCGCAACCTCGCCATACCCATGCACGCGGAACTCAGCGAGAACCAGGTCGAGCGGGTCGTGGACGCCCTGCGCGCCTCGCTGCGCACCCACTCGGCGTCCACCCTGATCCCAGGAGGGGTCGCATGACGGACAACCAGCCGGCACCGGACGGCGTACTGCGCCTGATCAACGGCTACTGGGCCACCGGCGTCCTCGGCGCCGCGGCCGCGCACTCGCTCTTCACCCACCTCGAGAACGGCGCGGAGACGGCCGAGGATCTTGCCACCCGCGCCGGCATCGCCGAGCGGGGCGCGCAGACCCTCCTCGACGGACTCGTCAGCCTGGGTCTGGTCGCACTGCACGCGGGCCGGTACCGCAACACGCCGGAGGCCTCCGCGTACCTCGTCGAGGGCAAGCCCGCCTCCCTGAGCAGTTTCGCCCAGCTCAAGCTGAAGCACATGGGCGCCCTGCTCGCCCTGCCCGACGTGGTCCGCGCCGGTGGCCCGGTGACGGACCCGACGACCGAAGTGGCCGACAACCCGCACTGGGAGGAGGTCGTCCCGGCGATCGCCGCGCAGTCGGTGCCCGCCGCGACGATCGCCGCCGAGGTGCTCCGGCTCGCCGACGCGGGCGAGGTCTCCATCCTCGACGTGGGCGGCGGTTCGGGCATCTACTCGGCCATCTGGCTGGAGGCCAACCCGGCGGCCCGCTCGACCCAGCTCGACTGGGAGCCGATCAACGCGATCGCCCGCAGGCTGCTTGCCGAGCGCGGGGTGGCCGACCGGTTCACCTGCATCGACGGTGACTTCCACACCACCGACTTCGGCACGGCGAAGTACGACATCGCCCTGTACTCCCACATCGCCCACCAGGAAGGGCCCGAGGGGAACGTGGAGGTCTTCACCAGGCTCCGCGAAGCCCTCAAGCCCGGCGGCGCCGTCGTGATCTGCGACTACGTCGTCGACGACGACCGCAGCGGTCCGGCCTTCCCGCTGATCTTCGCGTCGGAAATGCTGCTCAAGAGCCAGCAGGGCGGCACCTGGCGGCAGAGCGACTACCGCGACTGGCTCGTCAAGGCCGGCTTCGAGGACGTCTCGTTCCACTCCGCACCGCCCGCCACGCTGGTCGTCGCCCGGTAGCAGCGCGCGGGCCGGACATCGACCGGAGGGCGCCCCGCAGGCCGGCGGCGTCCCCCTGGTCGACCCGGAGCCCGGCCGTAGCGCACATGGAACTCCATCAAGGAAGGGATGCCCGCCGTGGAACCCGTGAACGTGGCCATCGTCTACTACAGCGCGACGGGCAGTGTTCATGCCCTGGCCAAGGCCGCCGCCGAAGGGGCGGAGAAGGCCGGCGCGACCGTGCGCCTGCGCAAGGTCCGCGAACTGGCCCCGCCGGAGGCGATCAACGCCAACCCGGCCTGGGCCCAGCACATACAGGACAGCGCCGACACCGCCGAGGCCGTTCTCGACGACCTGGGCTGGGCCGACGCCGTGCTGCTCGGCACCCCGACCCGTTTCGGCAACCCGGCAAGCCAGCTGAGGGCGTTCCTGGAGACGACGGGCCCCCTGTGGGCCCAGGGGAAGCTCGCCGACAAGGTGTGCTCCGCCTTCACCGCGAGCAACACCCCGCACGGCGGCCAGGAGTCCACCATCCTCGCGCTGTCGAACACGTTCTACCACTGGGGCGGCATCATCGTGCCGCCCGGCTACACCGATCCCATCCAGTTCAAGTCCGGTAATCCCTACGGCACTTCCCATGTGGCGAGCCGGGGCGCACCGAGCGACGAGACCTTGGCGGCAGCCCGTCACCAGGCTCGGCGCGTCGTGGACACCGCGGCCGCACTCAAAGCCGGCCGCGCCACCGCCTGAGGACCCTCACGCCGTGCACGTCCATACAAGGAGAGAACTCTCGTGAACATCGCACTGTGGATCGTCGCGGTCGTGCTGGGCGCAGCCAGCCTGGCCGGAGGCGCCATGAAGCTGCTCCAGCCCACGGAGAAGCTGGCCGCGGCCGGCTTCGGCTGGGTCGAGGACTTCGACGCCCGCGGCGTCAAGGCCATCGGCGCCCTCGAAGTGCTGGCCGGAGTGGGCCTGATCCTGCCCGCCGTGCTCGACGTCGCGCCGGTTCTGGTGCCGTCGGCCGCCGCGGGCATGGTGCTGCTGATGATCGGCGCGGCCATCACCCACTCCCGCAGGCAGGAGGCCCAGGCGATCGTGGTGAACGTCGTCCTGCTCCTGGTGGCGGGCTTTGTGGCATGGGGCCGCTTCGGCCCCCACTCCTTCTGACGCTCACCGCTAAAAGGAGAAGTCCCCATGAAGGGCTCCATCGCCTACAAATCGATACAGAAACGCGGGCTTCACATCGGTCTCCTGCCCGAGATGGCAGCGGCCGTGAACGCGTCGACGCCGATCACGCTGGATCACGACCTCGACGTCCTGCCGAAGGCGGGACGGCGCCTGACGGTCACTCAGTACGCCGAGCACGTGGACGACCTGGCGGCCCGCCTGTGGGCGGCCGGAGTCCGGCCCGACGAGCACGTCGCGCTCTACAAGACCGCCAACGCCGACATCTGGATGCTCGCCGCGGCCGCGGCCCGCATCGGCGCGGTCCTCGTGATGCTGTCGCCCGCCCTGAACCCCGAGACCGTCGCGGCCCTGCTCAAGCGGGTGGACCAGCCGAACCTGCTCACCGACGGAACCAAGATCGACCTGCTGGCAGAGATACCGCTCGCGGACCTCACCCAGCGAGTCATCACCGCGAACGGAGAGCGGCCGGGCGCGGTCTCGCTCGCCGAACTCGCCGGCGCCCCGCGGGTCAAGCCGGTGATCCGGCCGATCGACGAAGCCGCCGTGATCACCCACACCTCCGGCACCACCGGCATTCCCAAGCTCGTGGTGCACACTCCGCGCACCCAGGGCCTGCGCCTCGTCCCGCAGTGGCGACTCCTCTCCCTGATGCGCAAGAAGGACACCGTCGCGATCCACGTCCCCTTCGTGCACTCGCGGATGGTCGCGGCGACATCTCTGGCGCTCCTGCGGGAGTCGCCGGTCCTGCTCCTGCGGGAGTCGGATCCGGCCGAGGTCGCCGAGCAGCTCATCAAGCACCGTCCGGCACTCGTCGAGGCGCTTCCCAACTCACTGATGGAGTGGGAGGGGCTGGCCGACGACCCGCGCGCCCCGTTCGGGTCGGTGAAGGTCTTCAGCAGTACGTTCGACGCGATCCACCCCGGGACGATGAGCAAGCTGCTCAAGGCGTCCAACCGGCGAAGGGCCCTGTTCTTCCAGATCTACGGCCAGAGCGAGGTCGGCCCGGCCGTCGGCCGCGCCTACTTCCGTAACTTCGCCCACAAGGCGAACGGACGCTGCGTCGGCTGGGCCATGCCGAAGGGCGCCGCGAGGATCCGGGTGGTGAGCCGGGGCGGTCAGCCCCCGAGCGAGAAGTCCCCCGGCTTCATCGAGGTCGCGTGGGACGGCCTGGCGAAGACCTACTTCGCCGAGCAGGACCGCTACGACAGCAACCGCAACGGCGACTGGTGGCGGACCGGGGACGTCGGCTACCGCACCAAGCTCGGATGTCTGCACATGCTCGACCGGGAGATCGACATGATCCCCGGGGTGCGCAGCTCCCTGGAGGTCGAGGACGTCGTACTGAGCAAGCTCGACGAGCTCAGCGAGCTGGTCGTGGTGCAGGGCCCGGGCTCCGAACCCATCCCCGTGATCTGCACCGTCGACGACGAACCACTGGACCGTGCCCGCTGGCGCGCGGCCGTCGCCGACTTCCCCCAGCTGGCCGACCCCGTCCAGATTCCGCAGGCCGAACTGCCCAGGACCGCCACCTTGAAGGTGCAGCGGACCGAGCTGTCCAGCCGGTTCCAGAAGCAGCTCGAAGACAGGACCTGACGAGCTCATGCACATCTGGCCATGGCCCTGAGCACGTTCTCGAACGGCTCGGCCGGGCAACCACATCGAAAGGGATCACTGCAATGACGTCAGATGCCACACTCGCGCGGTTCCGTGAATACATGGTGGGCCCCTCGCGGTTCATGAGCCTGCTGTCCTGCTTCGAGCTCGGCATCGTCGACCGGCTCCGGGAGAGCCCCGGTCTGACCGCGGACGAGCTGGGCAAGGCCGTCGGCGCCAAGCCGGACGCCGTGGAACAGCTCCTTCTCCTGCTGGTCAAGGAGAGCTTCATCGCGTACGACGAGGACTCGGGCGCCTACACCCTCGACGCACTCGCGGACGTCGCCGAGAGCGACCTGCGGCGAGCGCTCGCGTACATGAACCTCATCAAGGTCACGGCGCTGCGGCAGCTGTTCTACCTCACCGAGAGCGTGCGCAGCGGCACGATCGTCGGCCTCAAGGAGCTCTACGGGGCCGAAGGCACCTTGTACGACGCGGTGGCGGACCACCGGGATCTGCGTGACGCCTGGTCCAAGCTGATGGACACCGTCACCGCCAACATCGACCCCTGGTTCTTCGGCAACGTCGACATACCCGCCGGCGCCCAGGTCCTCGACCTGGCCGGCAACACGGGCCTCGGAGCGATCCACACCTACCGGCACAAGGCCTCCCCCGGACTGAAGGTCACCACCTTCGACCTGCCGGAGAAGGAGAACGAGGCGCTGGAGAACTTCCGGAGCCACGGCCTGGGCGAGCACCTCAGCTTCATCGGCGGCAACGTCTTCGACGAGATCCCCAAGGGTTTCGACACCGTACTGATCAAGCACTTCCTGGACATGTTCGACAAGGACGACGTGCTCAAGATCCTCGGAGGCGTCAACAAGGCGCTCGAGGTGGGCGGGCAGGTCAACATCCTGGTGCCGGTGTACCCCGAGAACATCAAGGACACCGACAACTACAACGTCGACTTCTTCCCCGCCTTCTTCATCGGCGCGGCGATGGGCCAGGGCGGACCGCAGAAGCTGTCGACCTATCAGAAGTGGCTGGAGGAGAGCGGGTTCAAGGTGACGAAGGCGATCACCAAGGACGCCGCTGACATCCCTCGGGACGTCATCCCCGTTCAGGCCATCCTGAGCGCGACGAAGGTTGCGTGAACCATGTCCCGTCGTCTGTTCACCTCGGAGTCGGTGACCGAGGGGCATCCCGACAAGATCGCCGATCAGATCAGTGACGTGATCCTCGACGCGCTGTTGCGTCAGGACCCGGCTTCGCGCGTCGCGGTGGAGACTCTGATCACCACCGGCCAGGTCCACATCGCGGGTGAGGTCACGACCTCCGCGTACGCCGACATCGCCGCGCTGGTGCGGGAGAAGATCCTCGAGATCGGTTACGACTCGTCGGTCAAGGGCTTCGACGGCGCCTCCTGCGGGGTGTCGGTGTCGATCGGCGCGCAGTCCCCGGACATCGCGCAGGGTGTCGACACGGCGTACGAGTCCCGTGTCGAGGGTGTCGGGGACGAGCTGGACCGGCAGGGCGCGGGCGACCAAGGCCTGATGTTCGGGTACGCGACGAACGAGACGCCGACCCTGATGCCGCTGCCGATCGAGCTGTCGCACCGTCTTGCCCGTCGTCTGACGCAGGTACGCAAGGACGGCACCGTGCCGTATCTGCGTCCCGACGGCAAGACGCAGGTCACCATCGAGTACTCGGGCAGCCGGCCGGTCCGTCTGGACACGGTGGTGGTGTCCTCGCAGCATGCGAGCGACATCGACCTGGACGCGCTGCTCACGCCCGATGTCCGGGTGCATGTCGTCGAGCATGTGCTGGCGGAGCTGGCTCAGGACGGTATCCAGCTGGAGACGGAGGGCTACCGTCTGTTGGTGAACCCGACGGGACGCTTCGAGGTCGGTGGCCCGATGGGGGACGCGGGCCTGACCGGCCGCAAGATCATCATCGACACGTACGGGGGCATGGCTCGCCACGGCGGGGGTGCCTTCTCCGGCAAGGACCCGTCCAAGGTGGACCGTTCGGCGGCGTACGCGATGCGCTGGGTGGCCAAGAACGTGGTCGCCGCGGGTCTGGCCGACCGGTGTGAGGTGCAGGTCGCGTACGCGATCGGCAAGGCCGAGCCGGTGGGCCTGTTCGTGGAGACCTTCGGCACGGCTACCGTCGCGGTCGAGAGGATCGAGGCCGCCATCGGCAAGGTCTTCGACCTGCGCCCGGCCGCGATCATCCGCGACCTGGACCTGCTGCGTCCCATCTACTCCCAGACCGCCGCGTACGGCCACTTCGGCCGCGAGCTGCCGGAATTCACCTGGGAGTCCACCGACCGCGCCGACGCCCTGCGCAGGGCGGCGAAGGCGGTCTGAGGGAGCAGGAAGTGCTGCCGGTCCTTCCCGGCGCCACAGCCGGCGGTGCGTGGTCTTCCCCCGGCCACGCACCGCTTTTCCCGCCCGATGCCGACCTCTGCGAAGCCGCCGCATTGAGTGACCTGCGTCACCTCAAGGGGCTCTATGCGTGAGAAGGCACCCGTGTCACTATTCCCCTACATCCCCCCTGCCCGAAAAGTGCTCCGCGTGCGTGCCGACGGACCAAGTCCGCCCCGGCGCCGCTGAATTCCCGCGAAATTCTCGCGACGATCCGGGGCACGGGCACTTCTGATCAGGCCGCCGGGCCCACTGCGCGAGCACCGCCACACGGTGACGCCGCCCGGCAACTTCCCTCGCGCGAGCCGGAGTTCGACTCCGCCGCGTCATCGAGCCATCGATCGGCCTCGTCGGCCTCGGCCATGTCGCGTGCACCCCTCGCGAGTTCAGCGCGCACTCCCAGCAGGCCGCATCTCTGACCGAAAGGCAGTGCGCACATGGCACAACACACACCCGTGGCCGACACCAACGGTGCACCACGGCGCCCGGCCACGCTTCCCTCACTGACCGGCATCAGATTCCTCGCGGCCCTGCTCGTGTTCCTCGCACACAGCACCATGCTCTTCAACCCGCTGCAGCCGACCGCGCCCTTCACCTTCTTCGCCGACCAGGACGTCGCGAAACCGCTGGCCGACTTCTTCGACTCCGCCGGAAACATCGGCGTGTCCTTCTTCTTCGTGCTCAGCGGCTTCGTCCTGGCGTGGTCATCGAAACCCGGCGAGCGGATCACGAGTTTCTGGCGGCGCCGTGCGCTGAAGGTCTATCCCAACCACATAGTGACCTGGGCGCTGGCCATGTGGCTCTTCGCCTCCGCCACCCCGCTGCACGCCTGGCTGCCGAACCTGTTCCTGGTGCACACCTTCAGCAACCGGGTCGACACCGTGCAGAGCGTCAACTTCCCTTCCTGGTCGCTCTGTTCGGAGCTGCTCTTCTACGCGCTCTTCCCGCTGTTCATCGTTCTGGTGCGACGGATCGCGGAGCGCAGGCTGTGGCTGTACGCCGGCGGCATGGTCGCCGGTGTGGCGGGCGTGACGCTGGTGACGCGGTTCATCCCCGGCGACGCCAGACTGCCGGGGCTCGAACTGACGGTGAACCAGCAGTGGTTCAGCTACGCGTTCCCGCCGCCGCGGCTCTTCGAGTTCGTCCTGGGCATGATCCTGGCCCGGATCGTCGTCGCGGGCCTGTGGCCGCGCATCGGCCTGCTGCCCTCGGCGGCCGTCTTCGCCGGGGGGTACTACGCGGCCATCGCCGCCCCGGCCCCGTACAGCTTCAGCCTCACCACCATCGTTCCGATCGGCATGATCATCTGTGCCGCGGCCTCGTCCGATCTGCGGGGCGGGGGCGGCTGGCTTGCCGGCCGGACCATGGTGTGGCTCGGCAACGTCTCCTTCGCCTTCTATCTCGTCCAAGTCCTGGTGATCTTCTACGGCAGGCCAGAAGTGCTGGAGGGCCGTACCTACGGCACCGCCACGGCCCTCGGGCTGCTGATCGCGCTGTTCGCGGTGAACCTGCTGGCCGCCTGGCTGCTCTACAGCCTGGTGGAGCGGCCGGTGATGCGCCGCTGGAGCCGCAGCAGGAAGCCGCCCGAGCAGGGTGAGCCGGAGAAGGCGGCGCGGAGCGTGCCACGCACCACGGAGTACGTGCCGACCGGCAAAGCCGTCTGAGCCGCGCCGGCGGCCCCACGACCTCCAGAACTCCGGATCTGCGATCCCCATGCAGAAGCGACAAGGGAGCTGAGCGCGTTGACTCTACCGACTTCGGCGGAGGGGGTATCAGAGAACTACCGGGTGCGGTCCATCGGCACCGGCAGCGCCCACGCCAAGGCCATCCTGCTCGGGGAACACGCGGTGGTGTACGGCGCTCCTGCGCTCGCGCTGCCGGTTCCGCAACTGAGGGTCATGGCAAGCGCCGGCTGGTCCCCGGCCCCCGCTGACGACCAGTACGACGTCCTCTTCACGATGACCGGTTCCGCATCGCGACCGCTGATGACGGAAGCCTCCGGCAGCCTGGGCCGACTGGCCGCCGAGTTCAAGGCCTTCGTAGGAGCGCCCGAAAAACCGAATCTCGACGTGATCGTCGACTGTGCGATTCCGCCGGGCCGGGGTCTCGGGTCGAGTGCGGCATGCGCCCGTGCCATCGTCCTCGCGCTCGCCGATCTCTTCGGCCGCGAGGTGACGGAGAGCACGACGTTCGACCTGGTGCAGACCGCCGAGAGCGTCGCGCACGGGAGGGCGAGCGGCGTCGACGCCCGGGCCGTCGGCGCGTCCGCCCCCCTGCTGTTCCAGGCCGGGGAGGTTCAGGAACTGCCCATCGGCTGCGACGGATTGTTCATCATCGCCGACAGCGGCGACGTCGGCAGGACCAAGGACGCGGTCGAGCTGCTGCGTGAGGGATTCCAGCGGCATGCCGGAGCGCGGGAGAAGTTCGTGCGCGGGGCCTCGGACCTGGTCGACGAGGCCAGAGGAGCCCTCGCCGAGGGCAGGCCCAAGAAGCTCGGCAGGTGCCTCACGGACAACCACGAACTGCTGCGCGCGGCCGGCCTCAGCACCACCCGGATCGACGCGCTGGTCGAGGCCGCGCTCCGCGCGGGCAGCCTCGGAGCCAAGATCACCGGAGGCGGCCTGGGGGGCTGCGTGATCGCGCTGACCCAGATGGAACAGGCGAGGGAGGTCACCCGGCGGCTGCACGAGGCCGGTGCCGTGCAGACATGGGTCGTACCGCTGAGAGGGTCTGGCCACCATGCGCTCTGAACACAGGGTCACTTCGGTCCGCTCCCCGGAGCGGGGCACCGCCGCGAGTGCCACCGCCGTCGCGCACCCGAACATCGCGCTGATCAAGTACTGGGGCAAACGCGACGAGCGGCTCGTGATTCCACGGACCGACAGTCTCTCGATGACCCTGGACATCTTCCCGACGACCACCCGCGTCCAGCTCGCTCCCGAGGCGGAGCACGACACGGTGACGCTCGACGGAGCACCCCTGCGGGGAGAGGCGCAACGGCGCGTCATCGCATTCCTCGAACTGGTACGGGAGCGGGCTGGATCGCTCCAACGCGCCGTCGTGGACACGGAGAACACCGTCCCCACCGGGGCGGGCCTCGCGTCGTCCGCGAGCGGGTTCGCCGCGCTGGCCGTCGCCGCATCGGCCGCGTACGGACTCGGCCTCGACGCCACCGCGCTGTCACGTCTTGCCCGGCGCGGATCCGGGTCCGCCTCGCGGTCGCTCTTCGGCGGCTTCGCCCTGTGGCACGCGGGCAGCACCACCGCCACGGCCGCGGAAGCGGACCTGGATTCATACGCCGAGCCGGTGCCCGTCGGGGACATCGACCCCGCGCTGGTCATCGCCGTCGTCAACGCGGGACCCAAGTCCGTGTCCAGCCGCGAGGCCATGCGGCGGACCGTGGACACGTCACCGCTGTACGAGGCGTGGGCCGTCTCCAGCAAGGACGACCTGACCGAGATGCGGGCCGCGCTGCACCGGGCCGATCTCGACGCGGTGGGAGAGATCGCGGAACGCAACGCGCTTGGAATGCACGCCACCATGCTCGCGGCGCGTCCGGCGGTGCGCTACCTCGCCCCGGCCACGCTCACCGTGCTCGACAGGGTGCGGCAGCTCAGAGGGGACGGGACCCCGGCCTACGCGACCATGGACGCCGGGCCCAACGTCAAGGTGCTCTGCCGTCGGCAGGACGCAGAGCGGGTGGCCGAGGCCGTGCGCGGCGCGGTCCCCGACGGCACGGTTCTCGTCGCCGGGCCGGGGCCAGCGGCCCGCCTGCTGCACGAGGACGGCCGATGACCCGCCCGCCGAGCGTCGTCCGGCACGCGCCGGGCAAGCTGTTCGTCGCGGGCGAGTACGCGGTGGTCGAGCCCGGCACCCCGGCGATCCTGGTCGCCGTCGACCGGTACGTCACTGTCACCGTCTCCGGACCCGGACCCGTCTCCGGAGACGGTGAAGCAGGCGTCGTCATCTCCTCCGACCTCGGTCCGCACCGGACGCACTGGCAGTGGCGGGACGGCCGGCTCGGCAGACACGGCACGGGCGACGGATGGAGCCCGCACGGTGCCAAGTCCCATGTGGTGTCCGCTACCGAGACAGTGGGACGCCTGCTGGCCGAACGCGGCCTGCCCGTACCCGCGTTGAGCATCTCGGTCAGCAGCGCTCTGCACGAGGACGGTACGAAGTTCGGGCTCGGTTCGAGCGGCGCGGTGACCGTGGCGACCGTCGACGCCGTGGCCTCCTTCTGCGGCCTCGCGCTGACACCTGAGGACCGGTTCCGCCTGGCCGTGCTCGCGACGGTGGGCATCGACGCCAGAGCCTCCTGCGGTGATCTCGCCGCGAGCACGTGGGGCGGCTGGATCGAGTACCGCTCGCCCGACCGGGCCGCCGTCCTCGACCTCGCCCGACGCCGGGGAGTTCAGGAGACGCTGCGCGCGCCCTGGCCCGGTTTCGCCGTACGCCGGCTGCCACCGCCCCAGGGCCTCTCACTGGAGGTCGGCTGGACCGGGAAACCGGCTTCCACCACGTCCCTCGTGTCCGGCCTTGACCGGCGGAGGGACTGGCGGGGCAGCACGTCCCACCAGCGGTTCCTGGAGACCACCACCGACTGCGTGGACGCCGCGACCGCCGCGCTCCGGCGGGGAGACGGTCACGACCTGCTGCATCGGATCCGGTGCGCCCGGCAGGAGTTGGCGCGCCTGGACGACGAGGTCGGCCTCGGCATCTTCACCACCGAGCTGACGGCGCTGTGCGACGTCGCCGAGGCCGTGGGCGGCGCCGCCAAACCCTCGGGAGCCGGCGGCGGTGACTGCGGCATCGCCCTGCTGGACACCGAGGCGTCGTCGGACACCGCTCGCCTGCGCGAACGGTGGACCGCGGCCGGGGTGCGGCCCCTGCCGATCCGTCCCGCGATGGAAAGGAACGAGGAATGATCGGCCAACGCAAGGATGACCACGTCCGCCTCGCCGCCGAGCAGCAGCGTGCGCACAGCGGAAGCAACCAGTTCGACGAGGTGTCGTTCGTCCACCACGCCCTGGCGGGCATCGACCGGCCGGACGTCTCGCTGTCCACGGACTTCGCCGGCATCTCCTGGCAGGTGCCCCTCTACATCAACGCGATGACCGGCGGCAGCACGAAGACCGGGATCATCAACCGGGACCTGGCCATCGCCGCCCGCGAGACCGGCGTGCCCCTCGCGTCGGGATCCATGAGCGCGTACTTCAAGGACCCCTCGTGCGCCGGCACGTTCAGCGTGCTGCGCACACAGAACCCGGACGGGTTCGTCCTGGCGAACGTCAACGCGACGGCCTCGGTCGAGAAGGCACAGCGGGCCGTCGACCTGCTGCGGGCCGACGCCCTGCAGATCCACATCAACACGGTGCAGGAAACGGTGATGCCGGAGGGCGACCGGTCGTTCTCGTCCTGGGTCCCGCAGATCGAGAAGATCGCGGCGGCCGTCGACGTCCCCGTGATCGTCAAAGAGGTCGGCTTCGGGCTGAGCCGTGAGACCGTCCTGACGCTGCGGGACCTGGGCGTACGGGTGGCGGACCTCGGCGGCAGGGGCGGTACGGACTTCGCCCGCATCGAGAACGGCCGGCGGGAGTTCGCCGACTACGCGCACCTCCACGGTTGGGGACTCTCCACACCCGCCAGCCTCCTGGACACGCGGGACGCCGGCATCCCCGTACTCGCGTCCGGCGGTGTCCGCAACCCCCTGGATGTCGTGCGCGCACTGGCGCTCGGAGCCTCTGGAGTCGGCGTTTCCGGGGGATTCCTCCGCACGCTCCTGGACGAGGGCGTGACGGCGCTGATCGCGCAGATCACGACCTGGCTCGACCAACTGGCGGCGCTGCAGACGATGCTCGGCGCGCGCAGCCCCGCCGATCTGACGCGCTGCGATCTGACGGTCCACGGAGACCTCCGCACCTTCTGCATCGACCGAGGCATCGACACGAGGTCGCTCGCCCGGCGTTCCCGCTCTGTCGGGGCCCCCGACGAACTGATGGGAAGTACACGATGACCGACGCACACGCGACAGCAGGGGTCCCGATGAAGTGGGTGGGGCCCCTGCGTATTTCGGGGAACGTCGCCACCACCGAGACCCACGTCCCCCTCGCCACCTACGAGACGCCGCTGTGGCCCTCCGTCGGTCGCGGGGCGAAGGTCTCCATGCTGGCCGAGAACGGCATCGTCGCCACCCTCGTCGACGAACGGATGACCCGTTCGGTGCTCGTCGAAGCGGTGGACGCGCAGACGGCGTACACCGCCGCGCGGACCATCGAGGCGCGGATCCAGGAGCTGCGCGACGTCGTGCGCACGTGCAGCAGGTTCGCCGAACTGATCGGCATCCGGCACGAGATCACGGCCAACCTGCTGTTCATCCGGTTCGAGTTCTCCACCGGCGACGCGTCCGGGCACAACATGGCGACGCTCGCGTCCGACGCGCTCCTGAAGCACCTGCTGCAGACCGTCCCGGGGATCTCCTACGGATCGATCTCGGGAAACTACTGCACCGACAAGAAGGCGACCGCGGTCAACGGCATCCTCGGACGCGGCAAGAACGTGGTGACGGAGCTCCTCGTGCCGCGTGACGTGGTCGAGGGAGTACTGCACACGTCGGCCGCGAAGGTGGTCGAGCTGAACATACGCAAGAACCTGCTCGGCACCCTGCTCGCCGGTGGTATCCGCTCGGCGAACGCCCACTTCGCGAACATGCTGCTCGGCTTCTATCTGGCGACGGGCCAGGACGCGGCCAACATCGTCGAAGGCTCCCAGGGCGTCACCATGGCCGAGGACCGCGACGGCGACCTCTATTTCTCCTGCACGCTGCCGAACCTGATCGTGGGCACCGTGGGGAACGGCAAGGGTCTCGGATTCGTGGAGACCAACCTGACCCGGCTCGGCTGCAAGGCCGACCGCGTCCCCGGGGAGAACGCGCGCCGCCTCGCGGTCATCGCGGCGGCGACCGTGCTGTGCGGCGAACTCTCGCTCCTGGCGGCGCAGACGAACCCGGGTGAACTCATGCGCGCACACGTCCAGTTGGAACGCGACAACAAGATGAAGGTCGGTGCAGGACATGGCCAGTGACGCCGCCATAGGAATCCACGATCTGTCGTTCGCGACATCCGAGTTCGTCCTGCCGCACACGGCGCTCGCCGAACACAACGGCACCGAAGTCGGCAAATACCATGTGGGCATCGGCCAGCGGTCGATGAGCGTGGCCGCCGAGGACGAGGACATCGTGACCCTGGGCGCGGCCGCCGCCGCGCCCATCATCGCCCGGCACGGCACCGACGAGATACGCACCGTCGTGTTCGCGACGGAGTCGTCCATCGACCAGGCCAAGTCGGCCGGTGTGTACGTCCATTCACTGCTCGGGCTGCCGACGGCCACCAGGGTCGTCGAACTCAAACAGGCCTGCTACGGAGCGACGGCGGCCCTGCAGTTCGCCATCGGCCTCGTGCACCGTGACCCCACGCAGCGGGTGCTCGTGATCGCGAGCGACATCTCCAAGTACGAGCTCGACAGCCCGGGCGAGGCGACCCAGGGCGCGGCGGCGGTGGCCATGCTGGTGGGCCCGGACCCCGCTCTGGTGCGCATCGAGGGCCCTTCGGGCCTGTTCACCGCCGACGTCATGGACTTCTGGCGGCCCAACTACCGCGAAGCCGCCCTGGTCGACGGGCAGGAGTCCATCACCGCGTACCTCCAGGCGGTGGAGGGCACGTGGAAGGACTACACGGAGCGGGGCGGTCACGCGCTCGACGAGTTCAGCGCGTTCTGCTACCACCAGCCCTTCACGAAGATGGCCTACAAGGCGCACCGCCACCTCCTCAACACCTGCGGATACGACACGGACGACGCCGAGATCAAGCGCGCCATCGGGCAGACCACGGCCTACAACGCGGTCATCGGCAACAGCTACACCGCATCGGTCTACCTCGGCCTCGCCGCGCTGCTCGACCAGGCGGACGACCTGACCGGCAAGTCCATCGGCTTCCTCAGCTACGGATCCGGCAGCGTCGCCGAGTTCTTCGCCGGGAGCGTCGTCCCCGGTTACCAACAGCACCTGCGGACCGAGGCGCACCGTGAGGCGATCGACCGGCGCCGGCCGCTCGACTACGCCGCCTACCGCTGGCTGCACCAGCACTCGTTCCCCGCCGACGGCGGTGACCACCCCACGCAGGAGCAGACCAGCGGGACCTTCCGGCTGGCGGCGCTGCGCGGCCACAAGCGCATCTACGAACGGCACTGAGCGAGATTCCAGAGGTTCCAGCCCACCCAAGTCCCCCTGAAAAGAGGACAGGCGCATGACCGACATCGGGATTCTCGGTACAGGGGCCTATGTGCCGGACCGGATCGTCTCCAACGACGAAGTCAGTGCGGCGGCAGGAGTCGACGACGCCTGGATCGTCCGCAAGACCGACATCCGCGAACGGCGCTGGGCCGCCCCCGGCCAGGCCACATCGGACCTGGCCACGGCAGCCGGACGCGCCGCGCTGGCATCGGCAGGCATCAGCGCCGACCAGGTGTCGGTCATCGTGGTCGCCACCTCCACCCCCGACCGGCCGCAGCCGCCCACCGCGGCCTACGTGCAGCACAACCTCGGCGCGACGGGAGCGGCGGCGTTCGATGTCAACGCCGTCTGCTCCGGTGAGGTGTTCGCGCTCTCCGCGGCCGAGGGCGTGCTCGCGAGGCACGGCGGCCACGCGCTGGTCATCGGCGCCGACCTGTACTCGCGCATCCTGAACCCCGCCGACCGCAGGACGGTCGTGCTGTTCGGCGACGGGGCCGGCGCGATGGTCCTTGGCCCGGGCGGCCGGGGCGCGCGCATCCGGCACCTCACGCTGCACACGTTCGGCGAACTGACAGATCTGATCCAGGTGCCCGCCGGCGGCAGCCGGCTGCCCTGCGACCAGGCCGCCCTCGACGCGGGGCTGCAGTACTTCGCGATGGACGGGCGGGGGGTGCGCCGCTTCGTCGAGGACCGGCTGCCCACCCTGACCAAGCAGTTCCTGCACGACGCCGGTGTCGTCCCCGACGACATCAGCCACTTCGTCCCGCACCAGGCCAACGGCGTCCTGCTCGACACGGTCTTCGCGGAGCTCGCCCTGCCCAAGGCCACCTTGCACCGGACTCTGACGCGCTACGGCAACACAGGCGCCGCGTCCATCCCGATCACCTTGGACGGGGCCGCCCGCGCGGGGGCCTTCCGCCCGGGCGACCTCATCCTCCTGGCCGGCTTCGGCGGCGGCATGGCGGCGGGATTCGCACTGGTCGAGTGGTGAAAGGGCGGTAGGCCGCGGCGCGCCTGACGTCTTGGTGCGTCTCCGTGCGGAGCAGGGCCTTCGCCCCCGTGCCCGATATCGGCAGAAACGGTTAGTCATGACAGCGAGACATCACACGGTGTGCGTCATAGGTGTCGGACCGCGCGGACTGTCCGTGCTCGAGCGACTGTGCGCCAACGCCCGTTCGGAGCCCCAGGACGGCGCCGTCCACGTCCACGTGGTCGACCCCTACCCGCCGGGGCCCGGCAAGGTGTGGCGGACCGACCAGTCCCGTCACCTGCTCATGAACACCGTGGCCGGACAGATATCCGTGTTCACCGACGCCACCGTGGACATGAGGGGCCCGCTCGAGCCGGGACCGAGCCTGCACGAGTGGGCCTTGACGCTCGTGGCGGGCGAGCTGGGCGGCGACCACCCGGCGCACGTACTGCGAGAAGCCCGTGAGCTGGGTCCCGACACCTACCCGACGCGCTCGTTCTACGGCTGGTACCTGCGGTGGGCCTTTCAGCGCATCGTCGACGGCGCACCCACGAACCTCACGATCACCGTGCACCGTTCCCGCGCCGTCGCCCTGGACGACGATCCGGACACCGGGGACGGGACGCGCCAGACCGTGGTGCTCGGTGACGGAGCCCGGCTGACCGGGCTCGACGCCGTCATCCTCTGTCAGGGGCATCTGCCGGCAGGACCCGACGCCGCCGAGCGGGAGTTCGCCGCCCGCGCCGCCCAGTGGAATCTCATCCACCTCCCGCCGGCCAACCCGGCGGACGTCGACCTGGACGTCCTCGCGCCGGGCATGAAGGTGCTGCTGCGCGGACTCGGGCTGAACTTCTTCGACTACATGGCCCAGCTCACCGTCGGCCGCGGCGGCTCCTTCACCCGGATCGGCGGACGGCTCGTCTACCACTCGTCAGGTCAGGAGCCCCGGCTCTACGCTGGGTCGCGGCGCGGCGTCCCGTATCAGGCCAGGGGCGAGAACGAGAAGGGCGCGCACGGCCGTCACGAGCCGCTCCTGCTCACCGCCGAGCACGTCGCGCGGCTGCGCAGGACCGGGGGCCGCTCCGGTCTGGACTTCAAGGACGATCTGTGGCCGCTGATCTCCAGGGAGGTCGAGGCCGTCTACTACGCGACGCTGCTCAGGTCGCGTGGAGACACCCACCAGGCACAGCGGTTCCAGGCCGACTACCTCGAAGCCCGCGGGGCGGAGCGGCTCACCGACGCCGTCCTCGAGGCCTACGGCATCGGTGACAAGGACCGCTGGGACTGGGAGCTGCTCGCCCGTCCTTACCTGAACCGGGAGTTCGCGGGACCGGGGGACTTCACCGGCTGGCTCCTCGACCACCTGCGCCAGGACGTCACCGAGGCCAGGTCCGGGAACGTCAGCGGTCCGCTCAAGGCGGCACTCGACGTGCTGCGGGACCTGCGCAACGAGATCCGCCTCGCCGTCGACCACGGTGGTCTGCACGGTGATTCGTACCGCGCCCACCTGGACGGCTGGTACACCCCGCTCAACGCGCACCTGTCGATCGGTCCGCCCGCCCGGCGCGTCGAGGAGATGATCGCGCTGATCGAGTGCGACGTCCTGCGGATCGTCGGGCCGGGCATGCGGGTTGAGGCCGACCGCACCGGATACACCGTCAGTTCACCGCTCGTGCCCGGTTCGGCGGTCCGGGTGGACGCGCTCGTGGAAGCGCGCCTGCCCGTGATCACCCTGAGCCGCACGGACGACACACTCCTGCGCCATCTGCGGGACACCGGACAGTGCACCACCTACCGCATCCGCAAGCGGTCCGGAGAGATGTACGAAGCCGACGGCATGGCCGTCACCGAGCGGCCGTTCCGCCTGATCGACGCGGCGGGACATCCGCATCCGCGCCGCTTCGCCTTCGGGGTGCCCACGGAGTCGGTGCACTGGGTGACGGCCGCGGGCATCCGGCCCGGGGTCAACTCGGTGACGCTCACGGACGCCGACGCCATCGCCCGCGCGGCACTCGCCCGCGATACCGCGCACGGACAGGACGTTCACACAGGACGGGGACTCATTCATGCCAAGTGACACCTACCTCGCCGCGGGTACGCCTGCCGCGGCTCCGGCGCAGCTGGACTCCGGTCTGCTCTCGCCGGTCTGGGCGGACGCGCCCATCGTGGCCGCGGTGTCCGACAGGGCGTGGCTCCAGGCCATGCTGGACGCGGAGGCGGCGCTGAGCCGGGCGCAGGCCCGGCTCGGCACGGTGCCCGAAGCGGCCGCGCGGGTGATCACGGAGCTGGCGCAGGCCGACCGTCTCGATCTGCCGGCCCTGGCCGCACAGGCGCGCCAGTCCGCCAACCCGGTCGTGGCACTGGTACGAGAGTTCACCGCCCTGGTCGCGACGCACGACCCGGACGCTGCCGTGTACGTGCACCGCGGGTCGACCAGCCAGGACATCCTCGACACGGCGACCGTACTGGTGGCCCAGCGGGCCCTGCGGCTGATCCGCGCCGATCTCGAACGCGTCGAGGAAGCACTGGCCGCGCTCGTCGGAGCACACCGGGACACCCTGATGGCGGGCCGCACCCTGGCCCTGCACGCGGTGCCCACGACCTTCGGCTGCAAGGCCGCGGGCTGGCGCCACCTCGTCCTGGACGCCGTGGAGAAGCTCGACCGGATCAGCGCGCAGGGGCTGCCCGTCCAACTCGGCGGCGCCGCCGGGACTTTGGCCGGCTACCTCGAACACGCGCAGGGCGCCGAACCCGCCGCCTACGTCCAGGACCTCACGGAGGCGTTCGCGGCGGAACTGGGGCTGTTTGCCCCGCTGCTGCCGTGGCACGTCCTGCGTACCCCGGTGGTGGATGTGGCCACGGCTGCCGCGTTCACCTGTGGCGCCCTGGGCAAGATCGCGGTCGATGTGCTGTCACTGACCCGGACCGAGGTCGCGGAGGTGCACGAGCCGGCGCCCGCGGGCCGTGGCGCGTCCTCGGCGATGCCGCACAAGCGCAACCCGGTCCTCGCCACGGCCATCAGATCCGCCGCTCTGCAGACTCCGCAGCTCGCGGCGACCGTCCTTGGCTGCATGCTGAGCGAGGACGAGCGGTCCGCCGGTGCCTGGCACGCGGAGTGGGAGTCGCTGCGCGCCCTCCTGCGGCTGGCCGGAGGCGCGGCGCACCAGGCGGTGGAGCTCACCTCGCAGCTGTCGGTGGACACCGAACGCATGCGTGCCAATACCGAGATCACCGGGGGGCAGATCGTCTCCGAGAGGATCGCCGCCGTACTGGCCCCACTGCTGGGCAAGGCGCGGGCACGGGAGTTGCTGAACGAAGCGTCCGTGCGGTCGGCGCGCACCGGTGAGCCCCTGGCCGACGTACTGAGGAAGGACGACCGGGCTTCGGCCGTCCTCGCGGAGGCCGGGCTCACCGACCTGTTCGCGCCCGAGGCGTACACCGGGGCCGCGGGTCCGCTGGCGAAGCGGGCGCTGTCCCGGTCGCTGCCGCCCAGGCACGCGTAGCGGGGAGGTCAGCGCCGGCCCCGCAGGGCGATCGCCGTGAGCTCCTCGATGTCGAACTCCGAGCGGCCGGGGGTGCCGTAGCGAGTCAGCTTCCCCCGGCTCACCCACTTGCGGATGGTGGCTTCGGACACGCCCGCCGCGAGGGCCGCGACATTCGTCGGAATGAGCCGGTGACGTGGCGGCGCGCTCACGCGGCGTCCTCGCGTTTCCGGTTCATCAGCTGCCGCAGTGTGAGCCATTCACGCATCTCCCATGAGTGTCCGGAGGAGCATGTGATGCTGCTTTTCGCCGAGTTCGCGTAGTTCTGCGGTGAGGCGCTGATCTTTCCCGTGCAGTAGTCCACGACGCACTCGGCGACGAACGCACGGTGGCTGCCGTGGCCCGGGTCGATGACGCGCAGCAGGTCGGCACGGAGCGTCTCGATCTCTTCCGCGAAGTCCTTGGCCGGAGGCTGAGCCGTCAGCCACTGAAGGTGGTCCGTCAGGAAGCGGACCAGGTGCGAGACCGAACGGTCCGGCGCATCGATGCCGAGCTCTTCCACGATGATCTGCGACCAGGAGCCCAGCACGGCGAGGATGTTGTGCCGTGTGTCGAGCGCGGACACGTTCAGGTGATCGCGCTGCCGGCTCCCGGACACCTTCGTCGGGTTGCTCGTCCGCCTGGCCGAGGACGACATGTGATGCAGACATTCCTGGTGGAGGCCGGGAAGTGCCCGCAGGCTGCGTTCAAGCTGCTTGGTGCAACGGGCACAGAGGGTCGACCCGATGACGGTGCGCATTTCCTGGGTATGGCTCCTGGGGCATGCCTGAGACTCCACTGGGGCTCCTTCATGAGGTGAGCGAGAAAAACGGAAAGTCGTTGCGAATGCGACCGGGTGATTCTGGTCACCAGATTCCGGTGGCGCGTTCCGTTACCCCGATGTCGTGCACCTCCACTTGGCGCTCCTCATGCATTTCTATGAGGGAATTTGAGCGTTCCACGAGCGATCGTGGGTGTCAATGAGCGTCCGGATCGGCGAGAGCGAGAATCTAGCGGCGTAAAGAGCCCAGTCGATCGCCGTCAAAGGCAAATCCTAGGTCTATTCAAGGCGCGCTGTTGTCCGCCCCTGTGAGGCGCGGATACCGTTCCAGACGCTCCAAGGCACGGCCCCATTTCGCAGCCGTAGCCCCCGTCACCAGCGAGTCCGTCGAGGACAGCACGGACAGTGGAGGAGTGCCGCCATGCCGACCCCGCAGCTGCACGCGCACAAGGCCGAGATCGCCTCCCGGGCCCGGGACGAGGCCCGCGCCATGACGGGCACGGCCCCGGTCCGCATCCCCGGCGCCTGTGGCGAGTTGACGGCCGCCGCGCTCAGGGCGTACGGCGCGCTCTCGGCGGGGACCGGACAGCATGTCCCGTTCACCGGGCTCGGGTTGGGCGCCGGCGGGGAGCGTGGACTCGCGGTCTTCCTCGCGGTGTACGCCACCGAGCGGGAGGAGCAGGAGCAGCAGCTTGTGCCCGTGCACCGCTGAGGGTGCCCACGGAGGAGGACCGCGTGACGAGGGCCGACGACTTCGAGGAGCAGCGGCCTGTGCTGTTCGCGATCGCCCACCGCATCCTGGGCAGTGAGAGCCAGGCACTCGACGCGGTTCGCGAAGCCCGCTTCCGCTGGGAGGCCTGCGGGGTGCCCTCGGCAGCGGCAGGGGCCTACCTGCCGGCGGAGGTCGCCCGTATCTCGGCCGAGGCCCTGCGATCGGCCGAATCGTCCTCCGCCGCCGCCCTGTTGGCGCTCGAGCGGCTGTCCCCCCTGGAGCGCGCGGTCTGCGTACTGCGGGAGGTCTTCGCGTGCAGCCTCCCGGACATCGCATCGGCCGTGGGGTGTTCGGAGGCGGCGTGCCGCCGGCTCGCCGCCACCCTGCCCGCGGCCGGTGACGGCAGCGGTCCGGCTTTGGCCTGGCCCCGGCGCGTCGCCGGGGCCGAGAACGTCGCCCGACTGCTTGCGGCGACCATCCCACCGCTCGTGCGGATCGGCATCACCGTGGAGCAGCATCGCGTCCGGGGCCGGCCGGGTGCGATCTTCCGCGACCGGAACGGAAAAATCCTCGACAGCGCCATGGCACTCGACATCGTCGACGGCCGGATCCACACGATCCGGCTGGTTCCGAGCCCCGACGTAATCGGTCAATAAATTGTCCGGCAAGAGCCCCGGTCGAATTCCCCTGGAGTGCCCATCGGGCGGTCCTCGATAACTATTGCGGACGCTTTCAGGGCGGCGCAAGAATGGTGGCGGCGTCATGCGGGGCAAGGTAATTGCCTGTCACATCTCATGTATTCACCGACGAGGCGGCAACGCCAAGGGCCGTCACCGCTGGATCGGAGCGTCATGGAAGACGTCATGCGGGGGATTCGTACGCGCGGGGCATTGCAGCAGCCCGATTGGAGCGACCTTCTCCAGATACGCGCGGTGGGCGAGGCACTTGCCGCACGCCCCCCGCTCGTACGCGCCCACGACATCTCCACGCTGCGGACGCTCCTGGGCGAAGTGGCGCTCGGCCGGGCCATGGTGCTGCAGTCCGGGGACTGCGCCGAGGACCCGGCGGAATGCACACGCGAGCACGTCGCACGCAAGGCCGCGCTGCTCGGCCTGCTCGCCGAGACGCTCGGCCTGATCACCCAGAAGCCCGTCGTACGCGCGGGACGCATCGGCGGCCAGTTCGCCAAGCCCCGCTCCAAGCCCACCGAGGTCATCGACGGCGTCGAACTCCCCGTCTTCCGCGGCCACATGGTCAACGGCCCCGAGCCGGACCCCGAACAGCGCCGCCCCGACCCCCTGCGCATCCTCACCGGTTACATGGCCGCGGGCGACATCGTCGAACATCTCGGCTGGCGCGAACGCGCCCTGGGGGACCACCCGGTGTGGACCAGCCACGAGGCGCTTCTCCTCGACTACGAGATCCCCATGCTCCGCACCGACGAGGCGGGGCGGCTGTTCCTCGGCTCCGCCCACTGGCCGTGGATCGGCGAGCGCACCCGCCAGGTCGAGGGCGCCCACGTCGCCCTGCTCGCCGAGGTGAGCAACCCGGTGGCGTGCAAGGTCGGTCCCGCCACGGAGCCCGACGAACTGCTCGCCCTGTGCGAGCGGCTCGACCCCTGGCACGAACCCGGGCGGCTCACCCTCATCGCGCGGATGGGCGCCGACGCCGTCGCCGACCGGCTGCCGCGCCTCGTCGAAGCCGTACGCGGCGCGGGCCATCCCGTCATCTGGCTCAGCGACCCCATGCACGGCAACACCGTCACGGCGCCGGGCGGCCACAAGACGCGGCTCGTGCGGACCGTCTCGCTCGAGGTCTCCCGCTTCATCGAGGCCGTGCGCGGCGCCGGCGGCGTCCCCGGGGGACTGCACCTGGAGACCACACCCGACGACATCACCGAATGCGCCACCACCCAGGCCGACCTCGACTCCGTGGGCGAGCGCTACACCTCGCACTGCGACCCCCGCCTCAACGGGTGGCAGGCCAAGACCGTGGTCTCGTCCTGGACCGCCTGAGCCACCCAGGAAGTGGAGCCATGACCGGCATACCCTCCATCAGCCCGTACCCGCTGCCCGCCGAGGGCGACGTACCCCCACCCGTCGTGCGGTGGACCGCCGAACCCCACCGGGCGGTCCTCCTCGTACACGACATGCAGCGCTACTTCCTCAAGCCGTTCCCCGACACGCTGCGCCGCCAACTGGTCAGCAACGCGGCCCTGTTGCGCGACCGCTGCGCCGCCCTTGACGTCCCGGTCGCCTACACCGCACAGCCGGGCGGCATGACCGACGAGCAACGCGGTCTGCTCAAGGACTTCTGGGGCCCCGGCATGCGACCCGAACCCGAGGACCGCCAAGTGGTCGACGCCCTCGCGCCGGCGAAGGACGACTGGCTGCTCACCAAGTGGCGCTACAGCGCGTTCTTCCGGACCGACCTGCTCCAGCGGATGCGCGCCGAGGGCCGCGACCAGCTCATCCTGTGCGGCGTCTACGCCCACGTGGGTGTGCTCGCCACCGCCGTCGAGGCCTTCACGAACGACATACAGCCGTTCTTCGTCGCGGACGCCACCGCCGACTTCTCCCAGAGCCATCACCGTTCGGCACTCCGCTACGCCGCCGAGCGCTGCGCCCTCGTCACCACGGTCAAGGGAGTGTTCGCGTGACGTACGGTCAGCCCGCACCTCCCGGGCACGAGACAGCCGGCGACCTGCTCGACCAGGCGCTGAACGGGCAGCCGGAGGCCTTCGCCCTGCTGCACAGGCCCGGCACCGGGCCCGGCGTCGTGGAGGTCCTGACGGGCTCGGTGACCCTGCCCGCCACGCTCGCCGACATCCCGCTGCCCCCGGCCCGGGGCCCCGGCGCACACCACGAGGTGCTGGTCGTCCTGCCCTACCGGCAGCTGGCCGAGCGCGGCTTCGCCTGCGCCGACGACGGGACGCCCCTGGTGGCGATGACCGTGACCGGCCAGCAGCACCTCCCGCTGGGCGAGGCGCTGGCCCGCCTCCCCGATGTGCCGACCCCGCTGGCGGGCGGCGAGTTCGACGTCGACGACCAGGCGTACGAGGACGTGGTGCGCCGCGTGGTCAAGGAGATGATCGGGACGGGGGAGGGCGCGAACTTCGTCATCAAGCGCACGTTCGTCGCCGACATCACGGACTACGGGCCGCGCAGCGCCCCCGCGCTGTTCCGCCGGCTCCTCGAACGCGAATCCGGTGTCCACTGGACGTTCCTGATCCACACCGGCACCCGGACCCTGGTCGGCGCCTCCCCCGAACGGCATGTGAGCCTCCGGGGCGGCACGGCCGTGATGAACCCCATCAGCGGCACCTACCGCTACCCGCCCTCGGGCCCCACGCTGTCGGGGGTGCTGGAGTTCCTCGGCGACCGTAAGGAGACCGACGAGCTGTACATGGTCCTCGACGAGGAACTCAAGATGATGGCCCGGATCTGTACGGCGGGCGGCCGGGCCGTGGGCCCCTACCTCAAGGAAATGGCCAGGGTCGCGCACACCGAGTACTTCATCGAGGGCCGCACCGACCGCGACGTGCGCGACATCCTGCGCGAGACGATGTTCGCGCCCACGGTCACCGGCAGCCCCCTGGAGAGCGCCTGCCGGACCATCCACCAGTACGAGCCGGGCGGCCGCGGCTACTACAGCGGCGCCGCCGCGCTGATCGGGCGGGACGCCGGCGGACAGCGCGTCATGGACTCCGCGATCCTCATCCGCACCGCGGACATCAGCCCACAAGGGCGCGTCGGCATCGGAGTGGGCGCCACCATCGTGCGGCACTCCGACCCCGTATCCGAGGCCGAGGAGACCCGCGCCAAGGCGGCCGGGCTCGTCGCCGCGCTGAACGGCGGCGGCAAGGAGCGCTTCGCCGACCACCCCAGCGTGCGCAGGGCGCTGCGGCTGCGCAACGAACCCATCGCCGACTTCTGGCTCTCCGGCACCGAGACACCTGCGCCGCCGCCGCGGCGACTGGCCGGGCGCAGCGTGCTCGTCGTGGACGCCGAGGACACCTTCACCTCGATGATCGACCAGCAGCTGCGTTCCCTGGGGCTGCGCGTGACCGTGCGACGCCATGACGAGGAGTACGCCTTCGACGGCCACGACCTGGTCGTGATGGGGCCGGGTCCCGGGGATCCGCAGGAGACCGCGCATCCCAAGATGAGGCACCTGCACTCGGCGGTCGCCACCTTGCTGCGCGAGCGTCGGCCCTTCTTCGCCGTGTGCCTCAGCCACCAGGTCCTCGGCCTGCGGCTCGGCCTGCCGCTGCGCCGCAGGGAGGTGCCCAACCAAGGCGTGCAGAAGCGGATCGACCTCTTCGGCGCCGCCGAGCAGGTCGGCTTCTACAACACCTTCTCGCTGGTCAGCGACCACGACGAGTTCGTCGCTGACGGCGTGGGCCCGGTCCGGGTGAGCCGGGACGCGGCCACCGGGGAAGTGCACGCGCTGCGCGGACCGGACTTCGCCTCCCTGCAGTTCCACGCCGAATCCGTGCTCACCAGAGGGGGGCCGCGCATCATCGCCGCGGCCCTGACCGGTCTGCTCACCCAGGCGGGGGTCCCTCGCGCGGCCTGATCCGGCCCAGCAGTCGCCGGCGGCCGCAGAGGCCGCCCGCACCCTTACGACGAGCCCGCACCCTTACGACGAGTGGGAGAAGTGATGCACACGTACGTAGTCGTCGACGCGTTCGCGCGGCGGCCCCTGACCGGCAACCCGGTGGCTGTGTTCTTCGGGAGCGACGACCTGACCGCCGAGCAGATGCAGCGCATCGCACGGGAGATGAACCTCTCGGAGACGACGTTCGTGCTCACCCCCCGGCAGCACGGCGACGACGCGCACGTGCGGATCTTCACCCCCGTCAACGAACTCCCCTTCGCGGGCCACCCGTTGCTCGGCACGGCCATCGCACTGGGGCAGCGCACCGACGCCGACCGGCTGCGGATCGAGACGGCCATGGGCGTGATCCCGTTCGAGCTGGAGCGCGGCGCGGACGGGAAGGCCGTCGCCGCGAGCATGCGCCAGCCGGTGCCCGTGTGGGAGCCCTTCGACCGCGTCGACGAACTTCTCGAGGCGCTGGGCATCAGCGAGTCGGCGCTCCCGGTGGACATCTACCGCAACGGCCCGCGGCACGTCCTCGTCGGCCTCGAAAGCACCGAGGCACTGGCGAAGCTGGACCCCGACCACCGCGCCCTGTCCCGGTTCCTCGACATGGCGGTCAACTGCTATGCGGGCGAGGGGAGTTCCTGGCGCAACCGCATGTTCTCGCCCGCGTACGGGGTCGTGGAGGACGCCGCCACCGGATCCGCCGCAGGGCCCATCGCCATTCATCTCGCCCGGCACGGCCTCGGCGCCTACGGGCAGCGCATCGAGATCACTCAGGGCGTCGAGATCGGCCGGCCCTCGCCCATGGGCGCGCTCGTGCACGGCGAGGGCGACCGGGTCGACTCCGTCGACGTCTTCGGCCACGGTGTCGTAGCGATCGAAGGAGTGCTTCATGTCTGACCTGACGTCCACACGATCCGAGTCGCTCACCGGCACCGTCGAGGCCGGCTTCCCCGAGTTCCTCGCGCCGCCCGCCCGGCCGATGGAGCTGCTGGCCACGTGGCTGGACGAGAGCGCCGCGCAGGGGGTGCGGGAGCCGCGCGCCCTGGCCCTGGCCACCGCAGACGCCCACGGCCGCACCTCCTCGCGCACCGTGGTGGTCTCCTCGGTCACGGGCGCAGGCATCGTCTTCACGACCCACGCCGACAGCCAAAAGGGCCGCGAACTGGCCCAGAACCCATGGGCGTCCGGCGTCCTGTACTGGCGGGAGACCAGTCGGCAGATCACGTTCGCCGGCCCCGTGCACAAGCTGCCCGACGCCGACGCGGACGCCCTGTGGTCCGCGCGGCCCGTCTTCACGCACGCTATGACCACCGCCTCCCGGCAGAGCCGGCCGGTGGCCGGCCTCGACCACCTCGCCGAACTGCGGGCCACGGCCCTGGAACTCGGCGAGCCGCAGCGACCGCTGCCACGCCCTGCGACGTACGCGGCCTACCGACTGGCCCCCGCCTGCGTGGAGTTCTGGGCCAACGGCACCGACCGGCTGCACGAGAGGCTGCGCTACGACCGCACCGACATCGGCTGGGAGATCAGCCGGCTCCAGCCCTGACAGCGGCGACCACGCGAAAAAGGCCCCCGCCGTCCAGCCTTTCGGCCGGACGGCGGGGGCCTTTTCGTCGTTCTCCCGTGCTGCTCAGCCGGCTACGACCGCCTCGGCCACGGACGCGTGCGGCGAGGGATCGAGGAAGCGGGTGACCGTGAATCCGGCCGCCGTGAGCAGCGCCTCGTACTCCGCTCGCGTGCGGCCCCTGCCGTTCAGGACCGTCATCATCAGCATGTCGATGGTCTTGCCCGGGTGGGGTTCGTTGCCGGCCGGGATCATGGCGTTGACGGCCAGCAGCCGTCCGTGCGCGGGCATGGCACGGCGGCAGGACCGCAGGATGCTCACGCACCGCTCGTCCGGCCAGCTGGCCAGCACATGCTTGAGGAGATAGACGTCGGCGCCGGCCGGCACGGAGGTGAAGAAGTCGCCGGGCTCGGCCTTCCAGCGTCCGGCCAGCTCCGGGGTGTCGAGGACGTGCCCGGCCACCACGGACTCCAGGTCGAACAGGGTGCCTGTCAGGTGCGGGTTGCGCCGCAGGACCGCGCGCAGCAGACCTCCGCGCCCGCCGCCCACATCGACGACGCTGCGCGCCGCGGAGAAGTCGCAGGCCTCGGCGATGCCGTTGCTCAGCGCCTCGGAGAACGCCGCCATGCTGGAGTTGAAGGCCCTGCCGAAATCCGGGTCGGTGGCGACGTAGTCGTAGAAGGGGGTGCCGTAGAGCCCCTCGAAGGCGGTGGTGCCGGTGCGTACGGCGTCGTGCAGGTGGCCGGCCGACTGCCAGAAGGGCGCCTCGCCGCGCACCATGATGTAGTCGCGCAGCGACCGCTCCGTGTGCGTGCGCAGCGGCTCGGCGAGCGGGGTGAGATGGAAGCGGCCCTCCTCGTCCTCGCGAAAGACGCGCTTGGTGGCGAGGAACCGCAGGAGCCGGTACAGGTGCGGGCCGTTGACGTCCGTCGCCTCGGCGAGTTCGGCTGCGGTGCGCGGACCGTCCGCCAGGTGGTCGGCTATGCCGAAGCGCGCGGCGGTGTGCAGGGCCGCCGAGTACACGTAGCCCAGGGCGAGTTCGAGCAGCTCGCTCGTCACCTGCTCCGCGTCGGTGGCCTGACCGGTGCCGTGCGGGGTGCTGGACGTCTTCGGGACTTCTGTGGTCCCGGGGCGAGCGCCTGCCATCGGTGAGATCCCCTCTTGTGCCGTGCGAAGTCCAGGGGTGCACAGGTCGTGCACGCGGCCCGGCGTGCGCGTCCAAGCCTCCCCCCGGCCCATCGCGTTCCGCTTGAGCGGCACGTGAGCGCGGCCCGCCTCCCGGCCGCGGGCGCTCGAACACCGCTCGACCTGGCCCCGAGGGGCGGGAACGATGATTCCGCGTGTCCGTCAGAAAACACGTCGCTTGGGGGATCCATGGCTCAGGACGCACCGCACGGCTTCACCGACGCCGCCGACCTGCGGCGCAGGAACCGTGCCACCGTCGAGAGGTATCTGGCGGACACGAAGGGGCAGGCCCGTCTGCACCGGCACGAGCTGTTCGTCGAGCACGGCAGCGGCGGTCTGTGGACCAACGACACGGGCAAGCCCATCGTCATCAGCGGCCGTGACCGGCTCGCCGAGCACGGGGTGTGGTCCCTTGAGATGTTCCCGGACTGGGAGTGGTACAACATCCAGGTCTTCGAGACGCAGGACCCCAACTTCTTCTGGGTCGAGTGCGACGGACACGGAAAGATCCGCTTCCCCGGCTATCCCGAGGGCTACTACGAGAACCACTTCCTGCACTCCTTCGCGCTCGACGACGGAAAGATCGTGCAGAACCGTGAGTTCATGAACCCCTTCGAGCAGCTGCGGTCGCTCGGCATCCCCGTCCCGACGATCAAGCGCGAGGGAATCCCCACCTGACCTGACCTGACCTGCGGCCGGACCCGGCGGCGACACACGCGCGGGCGCCGCCACCAGGACCGGCCGGCTGAGGGGGTGTCAGCCGATCAGATAGTTCTGGATCGTCGGGGAGAGGAGCTCGATCAGCTCCTCGGGCGACGCCGACGCGATCGGCTCGAGCTCCAGGACGTAGCGGTACATGACCACGCCCCAGACCTGCGCCGCCGCCGCGTTGATGTTGATCACCGGCACGCCGAGCGTCTCGGCCACCTGGTTGATGTCCATCGGCCGGTCCTCGAGCGCGATGCCCACCTGCGCGAAGAGGAACGAGTACAGGAACGTGCGGAGCGCCTCCGCGCCTTCCTTGGTGTTGGTCGCGTGCGCCAGGTTCGCCAGGAGCTTGGGCCGCATCTCGGGGTTCTCCCACCGGGCGAGAGCCGACTGCAGGAGGCTCTCGCCCAGCCGTTCGCGCGGGCCGCTGAGCGACTGAGCACTGGCCTTGGCGAGCGCGTCCCCGAGCTCGTTCAGGGCGGCAGTGCTCTCGGTCTTCGTGGTCTCGGACATGTAAACCTCTCTAGTCGTCACGCGACCTTCGTCGCGCAGAGAATCGCCTCCACAGGGAGGGCGTTCTTCGGCATCTCGGCGGGGTCCTCGGCCAGCGCCTTGGTGACCTTGAACCCGCACTCCTCGATCCAGCGCTGCCACGTCGACAGCTTCTGCGGCCCGCCCTGGCCCATGGCGCAGCCGATGAAGAAGCTGGGGTAGAAGTCGACGGTGTAGTTGTCGGGGTCCTTGAGGTTCTCGGGGAACACCGGGACCAGGACATTGATCGTCCCGCCGGCCTCCAGCGACCGGTGGACGCCTTCGAGGATCCTGAACACGTCGCTCTTGTCGAACATGGGCAGGAAGTGCTTGATCAGTACGGTGTCGAAACCCTTGGGCACTTCCTTGAACACGTCACCGCCGATGAACGAGCAGTGCTCCTCGACGCCATGGACCCGGAAGTTCTCCAGGCACTCCTTCTCCTTCGCCGGCAGGTCGAAGGTGGTGACCTTCAGTCCGGGGGAGGCCTTGTGCCGGTAGGTATGGATCGCTCCGAGGCCCGTGTTGCCCGCGAGGTCCAGGACCTGGGCGCCGGAGGGTATGTCGACGTTGCCGAAGAACCAGGGGTCGATGTGTGCGGTGGCGGTGTTCATCAACCGCGCCCAGGACGCCCGCAGTTCGTCGTGCTCGGCCAGCGCGTTGTAGAGGTCGCCCTCGGAGCCGTAGATCTCGCGCAGGCCCACGGTGGTGCCGCTGCGCACGCTCTCGGTGAGGTAGAAGAGCTGCCGGAGCGTGACCATCTTGATCATGTCCATATCGGCGAGCACGAGCCGCGTGTCGCTCTCGCTGAGGTCCGCGAGTGCGTCGAGGGTGTAGGCGCCGGAGTCCTCGTCGTACGCGATGAAGCTCTCCTTGACCAGCAGGAGAAGGAGCTGTTCCACGGCGTCCGGCTTGGCGCCGACGGCCTTGCCCAGCTCGTCCGCGGTCAGACCGGGGCTCTCCCGGAGCCGGTCGACGATGCCCAGTTCGAAGCAGGACAGCAGGCTCATGAACCGCGAGGGGCCCACCATGTATTCACGGAACCGCGCGAGTGTGGCATCTGACGTCATTGCAGTGATCCCTTTCGATCCCGATCTCGATCCCGATGCGCACCTCGACGAGGAGCACGTGGTCGACGGTGTGTACCGCGCCGTCCGCGGCGCGGCGGGTCCGGCCAACGCGAAGGACCGGGCAGCCCGCGTACACGGGCTGCCCGGTCCCTTCCGGCGCCGGACCTACCGGCAAGGTGGAACTGTGTTCAGCTCACGCCGGGTCGGCGGCGCCGAACCAGCGGTTCAGGGCCTCGGAGAGGCCTGCCGGGCCGGAACCCGCCCAGGCGATGTATCCGTCCGGGCGGACCAGCAGGGCCGTGGCACCGCCGAAGGTCTCCGGGGACGGCGGCGTCACGGTGACGGTGGTGACCCGGTCCTTCCAGCCGTCCACCGCCGCCCGCAGCCCGGCGTCGTCGGCGAGGTCGAGCAGGACGCCCTGCGCCGCGTGCAGCAGCTCCGGGGTGCGGACCTGGCCGCCGGCGGTGTCCAGCGTGCGCGGGGGCAGCCGCCGGCCGACGAGCGGGTGGCCGTCGGGGTCGATGTCGTAGCGGATGTCGATGTGGCTGACCGCGCCCGCGAGTTGCTTCTTGACCTCGTCGAGGGCGATCAGCTCGGCGTACAGCTCACGCAGCGCCTGGGACTCGTCACCGCCGAAGATGGCCAGCCCCTGGGCGCGGGTGTTCGACAGCAGCCGCGCGCCCACCGGGTGGCGCTCCGCGTGGTAGGTGTCGAGGAGGCCCTCAGGGGCCCAGCCCTGGACGGTGGCGGCGAGTTTCCAGCCCAGGTTGACCGCGTCCTGGACACCGGCGCTCATGCCCTGACCGCCGACCGGCAGGTGGATGTGCGCGGCGTCCCCGGCCAGCAGGACCCGGCCCTTGCGGTACTCGGCCGCCTGACGGGTGGCGTCGGTGAAGGAGCTCACCCACTGGGCGGTGCCGCCCGAGATGTCCTCGCCCGTCACCCGCTCCCACGCCGCCGCGATCTCGGCAAACTGAGGATTCTCACCGGCACCGAGCAGCGAAGTGTCGTACTCGGTCAGGATGATGCGCTCCACGCCGCCGGGCAGCGGGAAGACCTGCACCAGGCCGCCGGGCAGCCGCTCGCCGTGCGGGCGTGGACGCACGCCGCAGCCGACCACGTCGGCGAGGTGCATGACCTGGCTCCCCGAGGTGCCGGGGAAGTCGATGCCCGCGGCCTTGCGCACCGCGCTGCGCGCGCCGTCGGCGCCCACCAGGTACCGGCTGCGCAGTTCCTCCTGCCCGCCGTCGGGGGTGGCCACGGTCACCGTGACGCCGTCATCGTCCTGCTCCAGGGCGACGAACTTGCGGCCGCGGCGCAGGACGGCGCCGAGCTCACCGGCCCATTCCTCCAGGACCGCCTCGGTCTGGGACTGCGGGATGCCCCGGGCGCCGAAGTTCGCGTCCTCGAGCACGGTGTAGTCGAACGGAATACCGCCGAAGTGCCCCATCGGGCTTGTCTCGAGGCCGGGGAAGCGGCCGACCAGACCCCGCTGGTCGAACGATTCCAGGGCACGGGTGGTGAACCCGAGTGCGCGCGACTGACCGCTGGGCTTCTCCAGCTCCTCGGCCACGATGACGCTCGCCCCGCCCAGACGCAGCTCCCCGGCCACCATCAGGCCGGTGGGGCCGCCTCCGACGACGATGACGTCGGCATCCAGCTTCCTGGCCATGTCATTCCTTTCCTCATGTCTGTCAGGTACGTGGTGGGGCGTGCGGAACACAGCGATGCCCTGGGCTCCGGTGTGTGGTGCCCAGGGCATCGGTGGTGCTGGTGTCCGCCGACGTCACCAGCGGGTGGGGTGGGGTGGGGGTCAGCCGAACTGGCCGGGCGTGTAGTTGCCGCCGGTCTGGCCGGTGATGACGCCGAGCCGGTTGCTGGCGTTGATCAGGGAGATGAGGCAGG
>NZ_JBSGZA010000018.1:0-46223 GCF_053610745.1 Streptomyces sp. NPDC054866 | reverse complement strand
AGGTCCTTGCTGTGGATGTCCGTGCAGAAACCACAGCCATTGATCTGACTCGCCCGCAGCAGCACCAGGTCGATCGTCGCCTTCGGCAGCAGCCCGCTGTTGATGACGGCCATGCTCGCCGTGTTGATCCCCTTCATCGCCTTGCCTGCGATCTCACTGCCGAAAAGATTCAGACGAGCAGTCATAACGAACTCCTTTAATGTGTGGTGGTTACCGCTACACCCTTCCGACGACACAGCCCCCCAAAGTGTGAGGTCGGTCCGATGTGACGCCGGTCACGCCCTTTGAAGGGCGGCTGAAGTCACACGCTTTCGCCGGTGACTTCGTGCAGCAGATTCCGCAGCAGGGGAGAGAGGCGGATATACGGCCCGAGATTCAGGTGCTGCCCGGACGGGGACCATTTCAGGGCCGCGATGATGAACGGACGGTCGGAGTACGTGCACCGCGTGTTCTGTACGAACTTCTCGATCCGCGGATCGAGGGACACGGGAAGCACGGACGGATCCCAGTCGCGGACCGGCGCCGGCGCGTAGCAGATCTTCTCGATCCGCGGGGACTGCCAGCCGAGGGTCACATAGGACCTGAACGACCTCTGCGCGAACTCCAGTGACCGCCCCTCCGGCTGTGCCAGGCCCAGTTCGCGGTTGAGCGACTGGATGTTCCGCTTCTCACGGAAGGCGTCGGGCAGGTGGGCGAAGTACAGATTGACCGTCCTGCTCCGGTAGTTGA
Organism: Streptomyces sp. NPDC054866; assembly: GCF_053610745.1. Lineage (NCBI taxonomy): Bacteria > Bacillati > Actinomycetota > Actinomycetes > Kitasatosporales > Streptomycetaceae > Streptomyces > Streptomyces sp. NPDC054866. The sequence continues at coordinate 45,494 of NZ_JBSGZA010000018.1, read as the reverse complement.
TCCCCATCATGGCGACCTTGTCCATGTGGTGACGCGCGAACAGGTCCGCGTTGTCGGCGACCGAAGGCGGCATGGAGGGGATGGCCGCGAGCTGCGCCACGGTCAGCATGTCGCCCGGGAAGTGCGCGTACACCTTGCTGAAGCCGCTGACGATGCCGCCGTCGATGAAGTACTCGCTGACGGGGACGCGCGACTTGAGGTCGTCGAGCAGGTCGGCCACGGGGTGGTCCGGTGCCGTGATGAAACCCTCGGACAGTGCGACGGCGTAGGGGTCGGGGCCCCCGACCGGCACCGTGATGGTGTAGTCGAGGTCGTCCGTGGGGCTCGCGCCGGTCGCCACGCTCAGCACCATTCCGGCGTCCGCGAGGCCGTCCCCGTACGCGGTCAGGATCGGCCAGATCTTCTCGCGCGAGCAGGGCACCCCCAGCAGTCGAGCCGACTCCTCGATGGTCGAGTACACCTCTTCGACCGCGATGGCTCCAGACATTTCTCCTCCTCCAAGTGCCTGACATTTCCTGTTTGCGGCAGGCTTCGGCTCAGCTGGGACGCATGAGGCAGGACGCTTCGGACGCGGCGCGGGCAGGGGCGGGCGGTGCTCGAAGGGAACGAGACGTCTTCGAAGCCGGCCCTCGTCGTGGCGACGGAAGGGTCGTGACGGCCAACGGGCGGGCCGCAACGGGCGGGCCGTCAGGGGCCGCGGCTCTCAACTCAGCTGCCCACAAGAGAATTTGGGCAGGGTTGGCGTGCTGGAAGAGTGACATGGATGCCGCCGCTCCGCCAAGCGTGCCGCAAAGTGAGGTGGGTCACTCCGTGAGGTCATCCCGGTCTCGACCGAGCCTCAAGAGGTCTCCAGCAACAATCGAGCCGTTGCCGATGTCCGCGGCCCAATCACGCACCACGCATAGGGAGAACACCATGGCACTGCGCGTTTCCAAGGCGGAGCTCTCCGACGAGCTCACGGAGAACCTGATCAAGACGTTCGGCGTCGTGCCCGAGCCCGTGGCGGTGGCGTGGCACAACCCCAAGGTGGCCGAGTCCACCCTGGAGTTCGGGGGCAAGGCGAACGAGTGGGACGCGGTCGACGAGGGCCTCAAGACGTTCGCGCACATGGCCGTCGCGGCGCAGGTCGGCTGCAACTGGTGCCTGGACATCAACTACTTCCAGGCGCTGAACCAGAACCTGGACGTGACCAAGGCGAGCCAGGTGCCCAACTGGCGGGACTCCGACGTGTTCACCGCGCTGGAGCGGGACGTCCTGGAGTACAGCGAGGCCATGACGAACACGCCGCCGACCGTCACCGACGAGCTGTCCGGGCGACTGCTCGGCGAGCTCGGTGAGGCCGCGCTGGTCGAGCTCACCGCGTTCATCGCCTTCGCCAACCTCGCGACCCGCAACAACAACGCTCTCGGCATCGACTCGCAGGGCTTCTCCGAAGCGTGCGAGATCCCGCTGGCCAAGCGTCCGGGGAGTGCCGCGGCGCCGTCCGCTTGATGCCGAACGCAGCGTGCCTGCACCACGGTTGCGGGGGGATCCGTGGTGCAGGCGGTGCGGGCGGTGTGGCCCGGCCGGGTCAGGAAGCCGGGAACTTCAGGAGCTGACCGCTGGTGGTCAGCGAGTTGTTGGTGACGTACATGGCACCGGTCGAGTCGATGTCCAGGCCCGTGGGCAGGTTCAGCGTGGTGCCGGTGCTGATCGGCGTGAGGGCGCCCGTCGTCTTGTTGATCCGGGTCAGGGCTCCGGTGTTCGGCTGGCTCGTCGTGTCACCCGTGGCGTACGACAGGGCGACCAGGTCGCCGTCGGGACGCACGGCGAGGTCGATGGCGCCCGTCAGGCCGGTGGTGAAGACCTTGGGGTCGCTGCCCGGCACCCAGCGCCAGATGCGGCCCTGGCCCTTGCGGATGCCGCTCATGTCGGCGATGTAGTACGCGCCGTCCGCGCCCTTCACGAGGCCGGTCGGCACCGCCTCGGCGTCCCCGTTCTTGGGGAAGACGAACTCCGTCTTGACGGTGCCGTCCGGGGTGACCCGCAGCAGGGTGTTGCCGGCGGCGTCGGTGGCCAGGAGGTCGGTACCGACCTTGACCGACCGCTGCGGGTTGGCGAGGACCTCGCCGCCGTCGGGGTTCTGGCTGCTCTCGTGCGTGGTCAGGTCGCCGAGCACCTTCCCCTTGGCGATGGCCAGCGTGCCGAGCGGCTTGGCGCCCGTACCGAGCGCGGTGCGTGAGTCGGCGGTGCCGCTCAGGCTGTAGGTCACCCGGTAGGTGCCGCTGCCCGCGGAGTCGGCGTGGTTCGCCCCGGCGATGACGTTGCTGCCGTCGGCGCGGACGATCATCTTGGAGGGCAGACCGGTGACGACGCGGCCCTTGACGGAGCCCTTCACCCGGTAGATGGAGCCGGTGAGGCCCATGCACTGGGACCCCGGCGTCGTGCAGGCCGTCGCCGGGCCGCTGCCGGACTCCGCGACCAGGACCGAGCCGTCGGACTGGACCGAGACGTCACGCGGGTTCTTCAGGCCGGTGGCTATGACGGTGGCCGCCGCCGCGTCCGCGCCCGCGGCCAGGCTCTGGCTCGGAATCGCCATCGTCGTGAGGCCGCCCACGACTGCCGTTGCCAGGAAGGCCCCCGCCCAAGACTTGCTTGCTCTGAACATGTCTCTCCTCAACTTGGCACGCCCCCGCAGTCAGGAGCGAATCAAACCGGCAACACCGTAGACACAGGAATTGGCCGGAATGGAGTGTGCAACATCGGAAATTCCGCAGTTGTGCACCAGCTCTCCGGGAAGCCACGAAATTCTTCGCTCGGCCGCGCCGAGGAATCCCCAGTTCCCTTACGCGCAAAGGAAGTCGGCGGGCTCCGGAAGAACTTCTCAAGTACTTGATAACGGGGGAGCGGATACGCTTCGATGTGCTCAGTCGGCTCGAAGTGTTCTGTCAGCCGATCCCCGCAAGGCGCAGCAGCAGCGACTTCACCTCGGTGGCGGCGAGCGTGCCCCCGACCTCGCCCGGCCGTGAGCAGAGCAGCACCGGGCCGTCCTCCGGCCGCTCGGGAAGGCGGCCGTGGCTGCCGCGAACAGGTGACGGGTCAAGGGGCACGACCGCCATGCGGTAGCGCATGCCGAGCTTCTTGCGGGCCACCGCCTTGGCCGCCTTGACCTTCACATACGGGTCGAGCGGGTCCATGAACAGTTCGGCGGGGTCGTAGCCGGGTTTGCGGTGGATCTCGACGAGCTGCGCGAAGTCGGGCGCGCGGTCGTCGTCGAGCCAGTAGTAGTACGTGAACCAGGCGTCCGGCTCGGCGATGGCGACGAGTTCGCCGGAGCGCGGGTGGTCCAGGCCGTGGGCCTTCTTGCCCTCGTCGTCGAGGAGTTCACCGACCCCGGGGAGGCCCTCGAGCGCCTCCCGCACACCGGCCAGGTCCTCGGGCCTGCGCACGTACACGTGCGCGAGCTGGTGGTCGGCGACCGCGAAGGCGCGCGATGCCATGGTGTCGAGGTACTCCATGCCGTCCTGGGTGTGCACTTCGAGGTAACCGGCCCGGCGCAGCGCCCGGTTGATGTCGACGGGCCTGCTGACCTCGGTGATGCCGTACTCCGAGAGGACGACCACGGTGCGTCCCTCGGCCTCGGCCTCGTCGAGCAGCGGGGCGAGCGCCGCGTCGAGGTCGGCGGCGGACTTCAGCGACCGGGGGTCCTTCGGGCCGAAGCGCTGCAGGTCGTAGTCGAGGTGAGGGAGGTAGCACAGGGCCAGGTCGGGGTGACGGGTGTCGAGGATGTGGCGTGTGGCGTTCACGATCCAGCGGCTGGACACGATGTCGGCGCCGGGGCCCCAGAAGTGGAAGAGGGGGAACGTACCGAGTTTCTCGGTGAGTTCGTCGTGCAGGGCCGGGGGCCGGGTGTAGCAGTCGGGCTCCTTGCGGCCGTCGGCGTAGTAGACGGGGCGCGGCGTGACCGTGAAGTCGGTGTCCGCGCCCATCGCGTACCACCAGCAGACGTTGGCGACCGTGTAGCCGGGGTGCAGGCGGCGGGCCGCGTCCCAGAGCCTGTCGCCCTCGACGAGCCCGTTGTGCTGACGCCACAGCAGTACGTCGCCGAGTTCGCGGAAGTACCAGCCGTTGCCGACGATGCCGTGCTCGGCTGGCAGCGTGCCGGTGAGGAACGTCGACTGGGCGGCGCAGGTGACGGCGGGCAGGACGGTGTCGAGACCGGCGCGTGAGCCGCGGCTGCCGAGCGCCTTGAGCCGGGGCATGTGGTCGAGGAGCACGGGGGTCAGACCCACCACGTCCAGGACGAGCAGGGGTGTGGGGGTCTTCGTCACTGCTGCTCCTTGAGTCCGAGATCGGTCAACAGGCCGCGAGCGAGGTCGAGTTCGGCGGCGATGCCCTCGGCGAGCCGGGCATCCGTGGCCGGCCGCGCCTCGGCGGGCAGGGCCTGCCAGGTGTAGGTCTCGACCTCGAAGTGGTGGCTGCGCGCCGTGGGCCCGCCGAGCAGAGCGGTGAGCGTCTCGCGCAGCACGCCGAGGGTGGAGGCCAGCGGCGGGGCGGGCGGGGCGTGCAGCGGTACGTGGAAATGGGAGCGCCAGGGCACGGTGTCCGGGAGCGCGCCTTTGGCCAGTGCCTCGCCGAGGTCGTCGGTGCCGTGCAGGACCGCGCCCGCCTTCGCGCGGGTCTGGTGCAGGAAACGCGGCTCGTCGAAGGCGGCGAGCGCCGCGCGGACCGCCGGGTCGCGCGGGTCTTCGGCGTGCAGGGCCGCGGAGAGCTGCACCTTGGGCACCGGGACGCCCGCGCGGGCCAGGCCGGCGAGGGCCGCCGCGGGCTCCTCGAAACTTGTCGCGAGGTGGCAGGTGTCCAGACACAGGCCGATCCGGTGGCCGGGCAGGGCGGCCAGCGGGGCAAGGGCGTCCGTGGTGGTCTCCACCGCGCAGCCGGGCTCGGGCTCCAGGGCCAGCCGGACGGAGCGGCCCGTCTCCTGCTCCAAGTGGTCCAGGCGGCGGGCCAGTTCGGCCAGCGCCGTGTGCGCCGACGCGGCCGCGGCCTCGTCGTAGCCGGTGCGCCAGGCCAGCGGCAGGGTGGAGATGGTGCCCTCGGTGACGTCGGGCGGCAGCAGCCGGGTGAGCAGCCGGGCCAGATCGGAGGTGTGCTCGAGACGCAGCGGGTCGGTCCAGTCGGGCCGGTAGACGCGGTACTTGACCTCCTCGGCCCCGAAGCCCTGATAGGGGAAGCCGTTGAGGGTGACTACTTCGAGGCCGCGCCGGTCCAGCTCGGTGCGCAGCCGGAGCGGCGCGGCGGGGTCGGCGTTCAGCGCGCGCACCGCGTCGCGGGCCAGCCACAGCCCGATGCCCAGACGCTCGACGCCCAGGCACCGCCGGACCGGTTCGCAGTGGGCGGCGAGCTGGGCGAGGACACCGTCGAGGGTCTCGGCCGGGTGGACGTTGGTGCAGTACGCGAGATGCACGGTCGAGCCGTCGGGATGGGTGAAGCGCACGGCTCATTCGCCCCCGCGCAGCAGGGAGTTGCCCTCGTGCAGCGCCTCGGGCTCGACAGGATCGAGGACGAGGCGGCCGCTCTGCCCGTAGAACGCGACGGGGTTGCGCCACAGCACCCGGTCCACGTCGTCCTCGCCGAAGCCCGCGTCGAGCATCGCGTCGGCGACCCTGCGGGTCTTGAGCGGATCGCTCTTTCCCCAGTCCGCGGCCGAGTTGACCAGGACCTGTTCGGGGCCGAACTCCTTCAGCACGGCGACCATGCGGTGCTCGTCCATCTTGGTGTCCGGGTAGACGGAGAAACCGAGCCAGGCCCCCGAGTCCTTGGCCTCCTTGACCGTGGTCTCGTTGAGGTGGTCGATCAGGACCGCCGCGACGGGCAGCTTCGACTCGGCCACCACGGCGAGCGTGCGGCGCAGGCCCACGAGCTTGTCGCGGTGCGGGGTGTGCACCAGAGCGGGCAGCCCGTGCTCGGCGGCGAGTTCCAGCTGCGCGGCCAGCGCGGTGTCCTCGGCAGGCGTCATCGAGTCGTAGCCGATCTCGCCGACGGCCACCACGCCGTCCTTGACCAGGTAGCGCGGCAGCTCGTCGAGGACCGGCACGCAGCGCGGGTCGTTCGCCTCCTTGGGGTTGAGGGCGATGGTGCAGTGGTGCGCTATCCCGTACTGCGACGCCCGGAACGGCTCCCAGCCCAGCAGCGCGTCGAAGTAGTCGAGGAAGCTCTCCGGCGAGGTGCGCGGCTGGCCGAGCCAGAAGGCGGGCTCGACCAGCGCGCGGACCCCGGCCTCGTACATCGCCCGGTAGTCGTCGGTGGTGCGCGAGGTCATGTGGATGTGCGGGTCGAAGATGCGCATCAGGCTTCCTTGGCGGTCAGGGCGAGTACGTGGCTCAGGTCGTCGGGGACGGGCCGCCTTGCGGCGGTGCGCTCGGCGGCGAAGTCGCGGAGCATGCGGGCGAGTTCGCCGTCGCCGCGGGCCCGCTCCGCGAGTCCGGCGACGGCGGCGGTCGGCACCCCGGTGAACAGGCACTTGAGGACGGCGTGCCGCCAGGTGTGGTCGTCCAGGTGCGCGGCGGCGCCGTTGCCGACGGCCGCGGCGACAAGACCGGTGTCGTTGGCGCGCAGCGCGTCCTCGATCAGTGGCACGACATCGCCGGGAGCGAGCGGCAGATGCGGCAGGGCCAGCAGGACGGCGCGGCGCTCCGCGCCGGTTCCCCGCTCGTAGATCCGGGTCACCGCGGCCGCGCCGGGGCGGGCCGCGTGCAGCAGGAGGACGCGGACCGCCTCCGTCGCCTCGGGCGATCCGCACTCCCGGCCCGCCGCCGCGAACCGCAGCTGCCACTCCGGTGCGCCCCGGCCCGGCGGGGCGCCCGGCGCGGAGCGCGCGGCGGCCTCGGCGGCGGCGAGCGCGTCCGCGATCCAGGCGGCGCCCTCGGGACCCGGGCGGGCGGGCAGGTTCTCTTGAGCGAACGGCATGCGCGATTCCCTACGCGTACGGTGCCGCGAGGGCGGCGGTGGGTGCGGAGTCGGTGGCGCGGGGGAGCGCGGTGAGCTGCGCGCGCAGGAACTCCATGGAGGACCGGGCGAGTTCGGGCCCGGCGTGCGAGTGGCGCGGCAGTTCGACCACGGTGAGGCCCTGGTAGCCGGTGGCGTCGAGCGCGGCGAGCACGGGCGGAAAGTCGATCTCGCCGTCACCGAAGGGCAGATGCTCGTGCACCCCGCGCCGCATGTCCTCGATCTGCACGTGCCGCAGCCACGGTCCCGCGGCGGTGACGCAGTCGGCCGGCGAGCGAGGCTCCAGGCACTGGCAGTGGCCGATGTCGAGGGTGAGACCGAGCAGCGGGTGGTCGTCGAGCCGCGTGCGCAGCCGGTGGAAGCCGTCGAGGGAGGAGAGGAGATGACCGGGCTCGGGCTCGACGGCGAGCGGGACACCGGCCGTCTGCGCCGCGTCGATGACGGGGCCGAGGGAGTCGGCGAGCAGCTCCCAGGCGGTGTCCTCGTCGACGCCCGCGGGCCGGACCCCGCTGAAGCAGTGCACCGCGTGGGCGCCCAGATCGGCGGCCACCTTCACCGCGGTGACAAGGAGCGCGGAGCGCGCCGCCCGGGCCTCGGGCTCCGGGTCGAGCAGGGTCGGGCCGTGCTTGCGGCGGGGGTCGAGGACGTAACGGGCGCCGGTTTCGACGGTGACGCCGAGGCCGAACGTGTCGAGGCGGTCCGCGACCCGGGCGACCCGCTCGGCGAGGCCGGGTCCCAGCGGGTCGAGATGCATGTGGTCCAGCGTCAGGCCGACACCGTCGTAGCCGAGTTCGGCCAGGACCTCCAGGGCGTCGTCGAGCCGCAGATCGGTCAGGCCGTTCGTGCCGTAGCCGAGGCGGATGCTCATGTGGGACTCACCTTCCGGGCCAGCTTGCGGGCCACGGGGACGAGCGCGGTGAGCAGCGCGGCGGAGGTGAGCGCGCCGGAGCGCGCCGCGAGTGCGGCCTGCAGCGGGATCATCGCGCGGATGCCGCCGCCGACGGCCCGCTGGGTCAGCGGCGGCGACGGGTTGAGCGCGGCGTGCAGGAACGGCCGGGCGGCCGTCGCCGCGTAGGCGCCGGCCAGCGCGGTGCGGGCGAACGCGCGTGGGGACCCGATGCCGGGCCGGTCCGGCCCCGCACCGGTCAGCGCTCCGATCGCGGCCGTCACTCCGAGCGCGGCGAGCGACCTGCCCGGCGCGCCGCCCCGGGTCTCGGTGCGGGAGACGGCGGTGACGGCGTAGGTGTGGGCGCCGAGCGCGGCGGCGGGCAGCAGGGAGCGGCGTACCGCATGCCCCGAACTCACCCTGCTGGTACGGGAGTTGGCGGTCGCCACGGCTCCGAGCAGCAGGTCGAGACCGCGGGCCGCCGCCATCGTGGCCGGGCCCGCGGCGGTGTGCTTGAGCCGCAGGTCGTACGCCCAGACGGTGCCGGCGAGCGCGGTGGCGGTGAGGGCGGCGGGGCGGCCCGCGGCGAACGCGAGGCCGAGCCCGGCCGTGGTCAGCGCTGCCGCCGCAGTGAGCGCCTGCGCCGGGGCGATACGGCCCGAGGGCAGGGGGCGGTGCGGGCGCTCGGCGGCGTCCTCCTCGCGGTCCGCCCAGTCGTTGAGCGCCATGCCCGCCTCGTACAGGCACAGCGAGGCACCGGCGGCGAGCGCGGTGCGGGCCCCCGGGCGCAGTCCACTCGCCGCGGCCCCGGCGAGCGCGTCGCCGGGGACGGTGAACAGGGCGGAGACACGCAGGAGTTCGGCCCAGTCGCGGGGGCTGCTCACCGGGCCGCCTCCAGGCGTGCGGCGAAGCCGAGGAGGGCGGCGTACTGCTCGGCGAGCGCCGGTGAGCCGCCGTCCGGGTCCTTGAAGTAGAAACCGAGTTCGGGCAGCGGACCGGTGATGCCCGCCTGGTGGGCGCGGGCGGCGAGCCGGGCGAGGTCGAGCACGAGCGGCGCGGCGAGGGCCGAGTCGCAGCCCTGCCAGATGGTCTGCAGGATCATCCGGGAGCCGAGGAAGCCCTCGAAGGCGACGTGGTCCCAGGCGGTCTTCCATTCGCCGAGCGCGGGCACGTCGTCGATGTGCACCTCGCCCTCGGGCAGCGTCCCGAGGTTGTCCTCGAGGACCCGGTTCTTGCCCGCGTTCTTCGCCGCGGCGGCGGCGGAGTCGGCGAGTGCCGCCCCGTCGCCGCCACCGAGCAGATTGCTGCCGGACCAGGCCCGCACGTCCAGGGCCCGCTGGCGGAACATGGGCGCGAGCACCGCCCGCAGCAGGGTCTGCCCGGTCTTGCCGTCCCGGCCCGCGTAGGGCACCTGGGCGGCCTCGGCCGCTTCGGCGAGTGCCGGGTGACGTATCCCGGTCGACGGGGTGAAGTTGACGTACGCACAGCCCGCGCGCAGGGCGGCCGCGGTGTACAGCGAGCTGGTGGGCAGCCTGAGTGCGCCGTCGGCCGGGGCGGGCTCGGTGGAGGCGACGTTGACCACGACGGTCCGGGCGACCCCCGTCCGGCGGGTGAAGTCCTCGATGTCGGCGGCGAAGGCGGCTGTCAGCTCCTCGTCGGAGCGGGTGTCCCCGGCCGCCGGTCCGCCGGCCCGGATCTCCCGGTCCGCGGCGGCCAGTTCACTCTGCACGGCCCGGGCGAGGCCGTGCGGCAGGACGCCCTGCTCGGCGAGGGCCTCGGCGCGCTTGGGCAGCGGCCAGTCGACGGTGTCGTGGCCGCCGAAGACGAAGGAGGACAGGGCGGGCAGCGCGGCTGCCGTGAACCCCTCGGTCTCGGTGACCATGCCCGTCGGCGGGCAGAGACCGGCGGCGAGCGCGGCGCACCCGGCGACGGCGGTGGTGGCGACGGAGCCGCGGGCCCCGATGAACCACACCCCCGTGCCGGTCCCGCCTTCGGGTCCGGTGCGGGGACCGGTCGGCTCGGCATGCTCGGACACGGAAGGCCTCCTGAAGTACGTGGGTGCTGACAAGCGGGGGGCGGCCAGGCGCAGGCGGGCTCTACTCGGCGCGCTGTTGGAGCTGCGTGGCCAGCTCGCTCCACGTTTCCGCGCAGCTGCGGGCCAGGTCGGCGACCTCGGGGGCCCAGTGGCAGGGCAGCCCGCGCCCGAGGGTCTCGATGCTGTCGCCGTCGACGGAGTAGTGGCGCAAGAAGCGCAGGGCGCGGCGGCCGGCTTCGGTGTGCCGCAGCGAGGGGTCCTCGCTGAGCTTGGCGAGCAGCTTCTGCCGGTCCACCACGGCCGTGGTGGCCACCGAGCGAGCGGGCGGCCGCTGCCGGGCGGGCGCGGCGACGGAGGGGGCGGTCTCGGTGCGCTCGTCGGCCGGGGTGGTGCGGTAGCGGCCCGGGACGGGGTCCTCGCCGCGGTCGATGCGCTGGCGCACGTCCCGCACCGTGGCGGGGGAGAGTCCGGTGGCCCTGGCGACCTCGCGCAGTCCGGCGTCGGGCCGTTCGAGGAAGATCGCGGCGGCGCGACGGCGGTGCTGCGCGCTGTCCACGGGGCGCACCCGGCCGTCCCGGCCGATCCGCGTGCCGGAGTGCACGGCGTCGTCGGCCGGTGACTGCGCGCGGATGCGGGAGACGGTCTTGTCGGAGATGCCGGTGGCGGCGGCGACCGCGCTGTCCGACCACTGCGCGTGGGTCCGGATGATGCGCGCCGCCGCCGCGGCACGGTCGGCGCGGGAGAGCGGCAGACCGTGGGTGACGTTGGCCTTGACCGACAGGACGAAGGCGTCCGCCGGATCGCAGTCAAGCAGCCTCGCGGCGATCTCGGTCCGTCCGTTGAGCAGGGCCGCGCGGACCCGGTGCGCGCCGTCGATGACACGCAGGGTGGGCCGGTGCACGGTGATGGGCGGCAGACAGTCCCCGGCTTCGGCGAGCATCCGCACGTGGTCCGGGTCCTCCGCGTCCAGGCGGGGGGAGTCGGACAGGACGAGCGAGTCGATCCGCACGTGGACGGGTGGCTGCGATTCGATCCAGATGGCCGACGGCTCGACCTCGTCGATGTCGACAGTCGGGTACGTCAACTCTTCGGCCAGAGACAACTTGCCCCTCCTGACAGCAATTCTCTGTTGGCGCACATGTGGAAGGTCTTCCGGATACGAGTCCATGAGCGGCGTCGGCCGCCGCGAGCCCTCGCGCACCGGTCGCCGCGTGGGAGGACCGTGCCGGGGGTTCGGTGGGTGGTGGCTGGACGCTTGCGCTTCGTCGCTCGTCGCCGGAGTCCGACGTGCCGTGAATCCATCGTGAGAGTACCGTACGGCCGGTTTTTTTGTAAACCACTGTCTCGCTGTTCTGTGGGGCGCGGCGCTCCTTTGCTGCCCCCTACGGAGCCGGATGCCAGGGCGTTCGAAGGAGACTCCAGAGGCGACACCACCGCCGCTCAAGTCGCCTCAACACCCCCTGTGGTACGCCGCGTTGGCCGCCCACCTGGGGTGATGCCGTTCGTCAGCGCAGGATGCCGTACCCGCTGCAGGGAGGGCGCGGGCTGGATCCGGGCGAGCTCGGACGGGGGCGGCGCCCTCCCTCGGTCGAGGCGTCGCGCGGCCCCACAGGAGCCAAAAAGCAAACCGGTAGGACTGTTTACGGGCGCCGAGTCGTGACCATCAGGGACCCGGGTCGTGCCGACCGGGCGGGGCGGAGTCTCCAATTCCGGCCAATGGACCGGGGTGGCTCAACCGTCCTCGTGTGGGCGACCTTTCGAGGTGACCGCCCCCTTCGCGGGTGCGCCCAGGGAGTGCGAACGAGTCGCGCTCCGTCACCGATCTAGCTCGATCTCTCCCAGAGCTGGCTTTGAAACCGGCAAGTTGGTTTTATATCTACCAAGTAACCCCCTCTGTAGTGGGAGAGCCAACAGTGAGCCAACAGGAACGGGCCGCCCGTACCCACAACGCCCTCATTCGCTCGGCGGCCGAGCTGTTCGAGCGGCACGGCTATGAGAAGGCCAGCCTGAACGAGATCAGTTCGGGTGCCGGGGTCAGCCGTGGTGCTCTGCACTTCCACTTCGACACGAAGGCCGATGTGGCCGGTGCCGTCGAGAGCGCCGCGGCCCGCGCCCTGCGCCGCGCGGTGGAGAGTGTGCCCACGGGGGACATGAGCGCCTTGCAGGGGCTGACGGATCTCTCGCACCGCCTGGTCCACCTGCTGCTCTGGGACGTGGTCGTGCGAGCCGGGTTCATGTTGAGCTGCGAGGCGGGTCAGCGCACCCGCGTCGACCTCTGCCAGGAGTGGCATGCCCACGTGCACCGGTTCGTCGCCCGGGCCGCGGACGAGAAGTCGCTCGCGCCGGGGGTCTCGCAGGAGGGCGTCGTGAACGCGGTGGTGGCCACGACGGTCGGTCTCGCGGTGCTGAGCCGCGCCGACAGGGAGTGGCTGACCGACCAGACGCTCACCAGCTTCTGGAAGGTGCTGCTCCCCTCGGTGGCCGAGCCGCGGACGGCGGCCGGGCTCAATCCGTTCGGCACCGAAGCGGCCCACGACGGCTCGCGGCGCGCCCCGGTCCCCTCGCCCGGCTACATCCCCAGGCCGCGCTGACGGAGCGGTTTTCCGGAGTCAAGGATTCATCCTCGGATATCGAACATCGACGCTACGCTTCGGGACGCTGCGGCGCCGGTAGAGCGCCTGGAGCGCAGTTGCGTTGCGCCGTGGCAACACGGCGCCGGGGCAAGGGGGATGGGGAAGAATGGCTCAAGGACAAGGCTCGCTCGCGGGAAAGGTCGCCCTGATCACCGGCGCGAGCAGCGGCATCGGCGCCGCGGCGGCCCGGGTGTTCGCACGCGAGGGGGCACGGGTGGTCCTGGTCGCCCGGCGCGAGGACCGCATCGCGGAGCTCTCGGCCGAACTGCGCTCGGACGGGGCGCAGTCCTCGTACTGCGTGGGCGACGTCCAGGTCTCCGCCGACGTGGAGCGGGCCGTGTCCCACGCGGTGCAGACGTACGGGCGCCTCGACGTGGCCTTCAACAACGCGGGCGCCGGAGGTGACGTGGCCCCTCTGCACCTCCTCGACGACAAGGCGTACGACCTGGTCATGGACACCAACGTGCGCGGCGTGTGGAACTGCCTGCGCCACGAGATCAGAGCGATGACCGAGGACGGGGGCGGCGGCTCGATCGTGAACACCAGCAGTGTGGCGGGTCTGGTGGCCAGCTCCGCGCCCGCGACCTACATCGCGGCCAAGCACGCCGTGGTCGGCCTGACCAAGGCGGCCGCCGTCGAGTACGCGTCGAGCGGGATCCGCGTCAACGCGATAGCCCCGGGCCTGACCCGGTCGGAGATGGTCGAGGAGTGGTTCGCCCGGGTTCCCGGGCGAGAGGCGAAGAGCATGGCGTCCGCCCCGCAGAACCGCATGGCCGCACCGGAGGAAGTCGCCGAGGCGGCCGCGTGGTTGTGCAGCGACCGGGCCTCGTTCGTCACCGGAGCCACGATGCCCGTGGACGGCGGGCGCACCACCTGGTGACGGCCCGCGGCCGTCCGCGGGGGGCGTCGGTGAGCCCCCGCGGACGTGGCGGCCGGAACTCAGCCGGCCGTGCCGACGGGGGTGGGCCGCTGTGCGCTCTCCGTCTCCTGCTCCGTCTGCGCCGCCTCCATCTGGGCCGCCTCCGTCTGCGCGTACAGGCGTGCGCCGCGGTCGGGCGCGAGGTCGAGGCGGGCGAGGACGGCGGGCATGGCGATCGTCGGGATCAGGTGCTCGTACAGCACGGAGATCCGCAGGTTGACGTCCGCCAGGCCGGTCTCCAGCTGCGAGAAGAGCTGGACGCCGTGGAACGTGCTGGTCAGGAGCTCGGCGGTCTGCTGCGGCACGACGTGCCCGAGGATCTCACCGCGCTCCTTGGCCTCCGTCAGCGTCCGCGCCGAGCGCTCGATCAGGGCGGGCCAGGCGCTGCCGTAGTGCTCCCTGCCCAGGGGGTCGGAGGAGAGCACGGCGCCCGCGCGCACCACCGGATCGCGCGGCAGCAGGTACGCGAGCAGCAAGCCCTGGTCCACCAGCTCCTGGACCTTGAGCTCCTGGGGTGGAAGGGGCAGCTCGACCTGCGCCTCGACCACCCCTCGCGCCAGGGCTTCCTTGGAGTCGAAGTGGAAGTACAGGGCGCCCTTGGTCACGCCGGCGACCTTGAGGATGTCCGACACGGTGGCCGTCGCGTAGCCGTACTCCGCGAATACTCTTGCTGCGGCCTCCAGCACGGCGCGGCGGGTCCGGACTGCACGTTCTTGTCGCGCCAACGAGACCATCCCTTTGTGCTCAGCGCCCGCGTCCAGTGAGCGGTGGACAGTGAAAAAGAAACCGTCTAGAGGGTACCTTATATGCGCACGTTGTCACGGCCGCGTCCGGGTCCGGGCCTTCCGGGCGGTGGAAACCAGCATTTCGGTCTGAAAACAGGCGGTCGCCGCGTGCTCAGCCGATCTTCATCGTCGCCATCATGCCCATGGCCGAGTGGTCGAGCATGTGGCAGTGGTAGACGTACTCGCCCTGGTAGGCGTCGAAGGTGGCCTGGAGCTTGACCGTCTCGCCGGGCAGCAGCCGCACCGTGTCCTTCAGGCCCGCCTCGGCGGGTCCGGGCGCGGCCCCGCCCCTCTCCAGGACCCGGAACTGCACCAGGTGCATATGGAAGTTGTGCGGTGCCTTCGTGTTGGCGTTGGTGACGGTCCAGATCTCGCTGGCGCCGGGGCGTATGTGCGCGTCGACGCGCGCGGGGTCGTACAGCTTCTCGTCGATGTACGCCTTCGGGTCCACGCGGCCGTCCTCGTCCATGCGCAGGACGACGGTGCGCTCGGCGGTGGGCGTGGGCAGCCGCGGCAGCGTCCGCAGGACGTCCGGCACCGAGCTGTTGTCCTCGGCGGTGCGCACCACGTCGAAACGCATCACCTGGCTGACGTCCTCGACCACCCCGAACCCGGTGTTCTTCAGGACGAGCTTGGTGCCGACCGGGTAGCGGGAGAAGTCGATGACCACGTCGGCCCGTTCACCGGAGGTCAGGTAGACCGCCTTGGTGGTGTGCGGGCGCGGCAGCAGCCCCCCGTCGGACGCGATCTGCACCATGTCGCCGTTGTCCGCCAGACACAGTTCGAAGAAGCGCTGGTTGGAATGGTTGGCGAAGCGCAGCCGGTAGGAGCGGGCGGCGACCTCGAAACGCGGGTGCGGCGCCCCGTTCACGAGGAGCGTGGTGCGCGCACGGTCGCTCATCCGGTAGACGAGCGCGCCGGTGGTGGCGTCGAAGTTCGCGTCGCGGATCGCGATCAGTACGTCGTACTCGCCCTTGGGCAGCGGCAGCGCCTCCTCCTCGTCGTCGGTGAGCAGATAGCTGCCGTGCATGCCGCGGTACACGTTCTCGGACTCCACGTGGTGGGCGTGGTCGTGGTACCAGAGCGAGGCGTGCGACTGCTTGTTGGCGTACGTGTACCGGCGTGCGGCGCCGGGCGCGATGGTGTCCATCGGGGAGCCGTCCTCGCTCGGCGGCACCGAAGCACCGTGCAGGTGCATGGAGGTGTCCACGCCCAGCTGGTTGCGCTGACGGATGACGACGGGCCGGTTCCTGCGGGCCTTGATGGTCGGACCGGGGAACTGGCCGTTGTAGGTGCGCAGTTCGGTCTGGATGCCGGGCAGTATCTCCTTGCGCACGGTGCGCATGGTCATCTCGTACCTGTCCACGGAGCCGATGGTGGACACCGGGGCGAGGACGGGGACGATGGGCATCGTCGCGGCGAACAACTGCACCGCGGCCGCGCCGGCGGCCGGCACGACGGGAGCGGGGTCCGCGGTCGCTCCCCGCGCGTTCAGGACGGGCAGGAGCGAGGCTCCGGTGAGCCCTACACCCGCGACGGACAGACCTGCACCGAGCACTCGGCGACGGGTGGGCATGGTGGATCCTCCTGCGGGGTGTACGGGTCGAGAGGTGCGAGAGCAGATCAACACGCGGAACTAGGGCTTCGCTCGCACACGGCCCGCGCCGCCTCATCGCCGCCTCCACGCCGTCTCCGCACGGGCGGCTCGGGCGGGATCGTCGCGGGACGCGCTCGACAGCCGCTCGACCCGCGCACGGGCGCGGCGGCGGACGCTGAACTCCGTCCCACAGAACGGAGATTCCATGTACGCGGAGGTGGCGGGGTTCTACGCCCGCCAGATGCGGCGCCTGGACGAGGGTGATGCCGAGGGGTGGGCGGCCACCTTCACCGAAGACGCGGTGTGCCGGCTGTCCACCCGCCTGGAGGCGATGCGCGGGCGCGAGGAGCTGATCGCGGGGGCGCGCGCGGCGGCGACGGCGATCGCCGCGGCCGGGGAGCTGCGGCGCCACATGACCGGCATGTTCGACATCGAGGAGCGCCCCGGCGGGTTCCTGCACGTGCGCGCGAACACCATCGTGTACGCCACCGCGGCGAGCGGCGCCTCCCGGGTGCACCAGGTGTGCACCTGCACGGACACACTGGTGCGGGGTACGACAGCCGGACGCGAACTCCTGGTCAAGGACCGCTGGATCGTCGTCGACGGCACGTGAGGGTACGGCCCGTGAGGGTACTGTCGGCGGCCTATCCACCGACTCACGTGGGGGACACCTTGCCTGGACGGCTTTCGCACCTGAACCTGGTCGCGGTGAACATAGACGGCGTACTGCTCAACGACAGTTTCAGCCCGATCATGCGCCGCCTCGTGGAGTCGCGCGGGGGCACCTACAGCGCGGGCTTCGAGCGTGAACTGCTGTCGCAGCCGCAACTCGTCGCCGCTCAGCGGGCCGCGGACGAACTGGGCGGCACCGCCGAGCAGTTGCTGAAGGACTACTTCGCCGAGCGCGAGGAGTACGTGCGGGAACATCCGGTGCACGTGCTCGACGGCGCGGCCGAACTGCTGGCGACGCTGCGTTCGCTGGACGTGCGCACGGTCTGCTACGGAGGACTGGAGCGCTCGCACTTCACCCGCCACCTCGGTGAGTTCGCCGGCTACTTCGACGAGCCCGGCTATGTGTGCACCAACGACTTCCGCCCCGGCATCCGGGAGATCACCGAACTCTTCGGGCTCCGCTACGACCAGGTCCTCTTCATCGACGACGTGGCGCGCGTGGCGGAGACGGCGCGGGAGCTCGGGACGGCCTTCATCGGACACCCCGGCGAATCCGGCCACGGCTACCAGCGGCAGATGATGGAGAAGAACGGTGTGCGGCACATCGTCGGCACGCTGAGGTCGATCGATGAGGCGTTGCTGCGGACCGTCGACGCCGAGGCGGCCGCCGGAGACATCTGGGACTGACCGTATCGGCCGTATCGGGTTCCTTTATTTCAGCGGGTTAAGATCCCTCTGAATTTCCCGGATCTCTGCGGAATGGAAGTCCTCTCGAGGGCGGCTGGAGAAAATCGGGAGCTCCCTCAATTTTCGCTACTGTGCTCGCTGCGGCGATGAGAGCCGTCGAGGACGAATTCGCGATGCGTGGGGGTGTCCGTGGAGATTCAGGTGCTGGGATCATTGAGCGCCGAAGTCAACGGGGGAGCGATCGTTCCGAACGCGGCCAAGCCGCGGCAGATCCTCTCCCTGCTCGGGCTCCGCCCGGGACGGGTCGTGCCCGTCCACACGCTGATGGAAGAGCTCTGGGGGGCCGATCCCCCCCAGAGCGCCCGCACCACCCTGCAGACGTACATCCTCCAGCTGCGCCGACGCCTCGGCACCGCCATGGGCCCGGACGTCCCCGGCGCCGCCAAGGACGTGCTCGTGACCCGGCACGGCGGCTATCTGCTGCAGGTCCCGCCCGAGTCCGTGGACGCTTACCGCTACGAACGGCTGGTCGCGGAAGGGCGCGCCGCCCTGGCGGACGGCGACGACGAGGTGTCGGCGGGCTGTTTCCGGCGGGCCCTCGACCTGTGGCGCGGACCGGCTCTCGTCGACGTACGGGTCGGGCCGGTCCTCGAGATCGAGGTGCTGCGCCTTGAGGAGAGCAGGCTCGGCACCATCGAGCGGCGCATAGACGCCGACCTGCGCCTCGGCCGGCACTCCGAACTCATCTCGGAGCTGACCGAGTTGACGGCCCGGCACCCGCAGCACGAGGGGCTGCACTCGCAGGCCATGGTCGCCCTGTACCGCTCGGGCCGGCAGGCCGCGGCCCTGGACATCTACCGCAGGCTGCGGACGCGCCTCATAGAGGAGCTGGGCGTCGAGCCATCGCCGCAGGTGCGGCGCCTGCACCAGGCCATGCTGGCCGTCGACCCCAAGCTGGACGTCGTCGCCGGTCCGCAGCGCACCTCCACCTTCGATCTCTACGCGGCCTGAGACTTCCCGGCGCCGCTCGCCGCTTCCACGTGGCTGCCCGCCGCCGCCAGGTGGCGCAGCGCCGTCCGGTCGGCGAGAGCGGGCAGCTGAAATCCCCAGAAGGCGGCGATGGTGTGCCGCGAGAGCCACGCGAAGTCGTCGCGCCCGAGCACCTCGAACCCCACGGTCGACGACATGATCGCCCCGGCGGCGCTCTGCCGTGACAGGTCAGGGACGAGCATGTTCTCCCGCGCCGCCTCCGCGAGAAGCCGCTGGATGTGGGCGTGCCACTCCTGCCGCAGATCGGGGCGGCGCCCGTGGCCCTCCTGGTTCAGCAGTACGCCTGCCTTGACCACGCTGTCGGACCGCAGGAGCGCGGCGATCGCGTGCGACGCGTCGATCAGCCGCTGGAGAGCGCACGTGCGGCGGCGGTGGACCGTGCGGACCGCTGACCGCAGGGCGCCCACGGCCTGGCTCACGACCGCCGCGGCGAGCTCCTCCTTGTTCTCGAAGTGGAAGTAGAGCGCGCCGGTACTGACACCTGCCTGCCGGCTGACTTTCGTCAGGCTGGCGCGCACGAAGCCGTTGCGGTTGAAGACGTCGGCTGCGGCGGCGATCAGCTGGGACCGGGTGCGGGCGGCTCGCTCCTGCTTGGTCATATGGGTTCCTGGTGAGGTCGACATGGGGGCTGAGGGCAATCTCAGTAGTAAACCGCAAGGTCGGTTTAATGACCAGCGTTCAGGGGGAGGGCTTGCCTGGGTGGCACCGCCCTGGCCTGACCCTGGCCTGCCCGTTATGGACGCTGTGGCAGGCCTTGCTGCGGGTTTCGGTGGCCTCGTGGAGTGGCCGTACTCGGCTGCCGACCCCTTTGACAAACAGCGATGTCGGTTTGTAAGTTCTCCGTGCCTCATTCTGAGGCCCTCAGCTCCGCCGAGAGGGCGTCGCGGGCCCGGCCACCGACTCCGCCGCCTTGATCACGACACAGACCCTCAAGGAGACAGCCAGACATGACGACCCGTGAGGTTGAGCACGAGACCACCGTCGCGGCCCCGGCCGCCGACGCGTACCGGCTGCTGGCGGACGTGGAGAACCTGCCGCAGATATTCCCGCCCACCATCTTCGTGGAGCAGACGGAACGCACCGGCGACGAGGAGCGCATCCGCGTCTGGGCCACCGCCAACGGCGAGGCCACGAGTTGGTCTGCCCGCCGCACACTCGACGAGCGGGCCCTGCGCATCGGCTTCGAGCAGGACGTGTCCCCCGAGCCCATCGCGTCCATGCGCGGCACCTACATCATCGAGCCCCTGGGCGACGACAGCTCGCGGATCCGCCTGCGGCTCGACTACCGGGCCGCCGGTGACGACCCCGAGTCGCTGAAATGGATCGACCAGGCGGTCGAGGAGAACGCCCGCTCGCAGCTCGCCTCGCTGAAGGTCAGCCTGGAACGGACGCACGCCGACCGGGACCTGACGTTCTCCTTCGAGGACACCGTGCGCGTCGAGGGCTCCGCCAAGGACGTCTACGACTTCATCAACGAGGCGCATCTGTGGGAGGAGCGGCTGCCGCACGTCGCCGCGGTCCGCCTCGTCGAGGACGCGGCGGGCCTGCAGACGCTGGAGATGGACACGCGTGCCAAGGACGGCAGCCTGCACACCTCGAAGTCGTACCGCGTCTGCTTCCCGGACCACAAGATCGCCTACAAGGAGGTCAGGAGGCCCGAGCTGCTCAGCCTGCACACCGGCTACTGGACGTTCGAGGACACCGGCGACGCCGTGCTGGCGTCCTCGCAGCACACGGTCGTCCTCAACGCCGCCGCCATCGCCAAGGTCCTCGGGCCGCAGGCGACCGTGGCCGATGCGCGCAAGTACGTGCGCGACGCCCTGAGCTCCAGCAGCCGGGCCACGCTGGGGCGTGCCAAGGCGCACACCGAAGGCAGGCGCTGAGCGCGGTCGTTTTCTCGCCGCCGCGTCGGGCGCGGATCCCCGTACTTCCTTCAGTACGGGGATCCGCGCCCGACGCGCGTCACGGGCGCCCCGGAGCGCCGTGACTCAGGGGTGCCCCAGGCGGAATCCGACGCCGCGGATGGTGATGATCCAGGTGCTGGCGCCCAGTTTGCTGCGCAGGCTGCTGACGTGCGTGTCGATGGTGCGTCCGGGGCGGGACCAGGAGTCGTCCCAGACCTGGGTCATCACCTGCCGACGGGATATGACCGTCTCGGGCTGGGCGCAGAGCAGGTGCAGGAGGTCGAACTCCTTGCGGGTCACGTCGATGTGCTCGCCGTTGAGAGACACCTGCCGGGTGCCCGCGTCGATGCGCAACGGGCCGCGCTGGATGACCTGTTCGGGAAGCGGCTGCGGGCGGACCCTGCGCATGATCGCCTCGATCCGGGCCATGAGCTCGCGGAAGCCGTACGGCTTGACGATGTAGTCGTCCGCCCCGGCCTGCAGCCCCAGTACCCGGTCGAGTTCGGAGTCGCGCGCCGAGACGGCGATGAGCGGTGTGTCGCAGGCGGCGCGGATGGAGCGGCAGACCTCGATGCCGTCGAGATCGGGCAGGTCGAGGTCGAGCAGCACCAGGTCGGCGCTGTGCTTCATCTGCAGTGCCTTGGCGCCGGTGGTGACGCTGTCGGGGCGGTGTCCGTGCCGGCGCAGCCCCTGGACCAGGGCTTCCGCGGCACGCGCCTCGCTCTCCACGACGAGCACCCGCAGGGCGCCGCGCTGCGAAGGACCGGCGGTGGGCCCCGGCGGAATCTCCTGGTCGAAGTAGTACGAAGGCTGTGCGTGCGAAGGCTGTGCGTGCGAAGGCTGTGCGTGCGCGGGCTGTGCGTGCGCGGCGTCCGCGTGATGGTGCTGAGATGCCCGCGGTTCTGAGAACCGCATGGTCTTCCGGTCCATCTGTATCCCCCAGCCGTCTGCCGCCAGACACGTGTAGACGTTCGCCAGAACATTACAAACCAGCAGACCGGTTTGTCAAAGCCTCCAGATCGTCCTGTAGCTGCCGTGTAGCGACCTTGAGGTTCGCGCTCAAAGCCCCTCATCTGGGCGTTCTGGCCGGTGGGGACCGGGTTGACGCTTGCGGGGTGCAGAGTCCGAGTAGTGTGCGAGGATGGGTAACAAACCAGCACGGTGGTTTGATCATGGAAGGGGGAGGGGGCAGCGGACCGACGACGTCCCGACGTCATTCACGGACGCCTTTCAGATGCGGTATCGCTAAGGCCCCGGCAGATGTCTGAAGTAACTTCACTCAGCTCTGAAGTTTTTTCCTTGACGTTCCCTTTCGCACCCGCAGAGACTCGTCAGGAATCCCGGCAGGTGGTCGCTGGAGGCACCGAAACCTCTTCAGCTCTGGAAAGCCGTCATCTCTATGTGATGAGGAGTTAATTCCATGCGATTCAATCTGATAGGCCCGTTCGAAATCGTCGCCGACGACGGCAGGACCTATCGGCCGGGAACTCCGAAGATGTGTCAGACGCTCGCGCTGCTGCTGACGAGGGCGAACGAGATCGTCACCGCGGAGTCGCTCATCCAGGAACTGTGGGGGGACAATCCGCCGCGCAGCGCCGTGACCACGCTGCAGACGTACATCTACCACGCACGCCGGATGTTCGTCGGCGAAGGACTCGCACCGGCCGACCGCGAACTGATCGTCACGAGCGCTCCCGGATACGCCATCCAGATCGGCGACGACGAGGTCGACGTCAAGATCTTCGAGCGCCTTGTGATGCGGGCCCGCGGCGAGCTCAACGACCAGGACCCGGGCGCGGCGCTGAGCACCGTACGTCAGGCGCTCGCCCTGTGGCGCGGCCCCGCCCTGTCCAACTCGCCCGCAGGAGACCTGCTCAGGGGGCACATCGTGCACCTGGAAGAGCTGCGGATCCGCGCCTTCGAACTGCGGATCCAGGCCGAGGACCAGCTCGGCCGGCATCGCGAGTCGATACCCGAGCTGCGGAAACTGATCAACGACTACCCGCTCAACGAGTGGTTCCACACCCAGCTCATCGCCGCCCTCGGAGCCGCGGGCCGGCGCGCCGAGGCGCTGCAGGCCTACCAGGATGTGCGGCGGCTGCTGGCCAGAGAGCTGGGACTTGAGCCTTCGCACGAGCTGCAGCAGATGCACATCGGGCTGCTTGGTTCCAAGTCGACCGATCTCTACTCGTCCCGCAACGCACTGGACACCCCGGCCCGGTTGCGCCCGGTGAGCGGTCTGCTGCCCCGGGGCGTCGCCCGCGGTGCCTGACCGCACCATGGCCCCGACCCCTCAACTCCCTCGCGACAGTTCGCCCTTGGGCGATGAAAGGCCGGACGTATGACTGTCTCTCCGTCCGACGGCACCTACGTCTCCGCGGAGCTCTACACGCAGGTGCAGGAGTTCTATGCCCGCCAGATGAACCTCCTCGACGGCGGTACGGCCGATCCGGTGGCGTGGTCGCGGACGTTCACGCAGGACGCCGTGCTCGGGTCGAACCTTCAGGAGGCGCCGGACACCGGACGGCCCGCCGTCCTGCGGGCCATGCGGGAGGGGCTCGAACACATCGCCGCGCAGGGGCCCGTCGATTTCCGGCACTGGTTCGCGATGATCGACGTACAGCCACAGCAGGACGGCAGTCTGCGCACGCGGTACTACGGCCTTGCGATGTCCACCGCCTCGGGCGGGAAGCTGCAGATCCGCGGGCACATGCTCTGCCGCGACGAGCTGGTGCGCCGCGAAGGCCGCTGGCTGGTGCGGCACCGCTACCTGGAGGCGGACGGCGTACCCGCTTGACGCTCTGCCTGTCCTACCGTTCCGGGGCGGGCCCACGGTTGACCTCAACCAAGCTTGATGTCTGAGACTCCTTGTATCCGCCGGGATACAGGGTCCTCGTTGGCACCTCACTCGGCGACATCTGCCGCCGATCTTCAGCGAGGGCATCCCGCCATGAACGACCTGAGACTGCTGCGCGACAAGCGCTTCTCCTTACTGTTCACGGCACGGACCGCATCCGTCCTCGGATCGGCATTCGGCCCCGTCGCCCTCGCGTTCGGCGTGCTCGACCTGCCGGATGCCTCGGCCACGACACTGACCGCCGTGCTCGTCGCCCAGGCCGTACCCGAGATCGCCCTGATGCTGTTCGGCGGCGTGATCGCGGACCGGGTGCCCAGGCATCTGCTGATGATGGGCGCCGAGCTGGTGGCGGCGCTGGCCTTCGCGAGTTTCGCCGCCATGTTCCTGACCGGGCACGCGCCACTGCCCGCACTGATGGTCTGCTCCGCGGTCGTCGGCACCTCGTTCGCCCTGTTCTACCCGGCACTCACCGGTGTCGTACCGGACGTGGTGCCCGCCGAGCGGCTGCAGACCGCCAACGCTTTGCTGCGTCTGGGCATGAACGGGGCCCGGCTCCTGGGGCTCGCACTGGCCGGCGGCATGGTCGCACTGGTCGGCGCCGGCTGGGCGCTCGCAGTCAACGCTTTCGGCTTCCTGCTGTCGGCCACCCTGCTCGCCCATCTGCGGCTCGGCCGCAACCCCCGGCAGGCCCCGAGCACCTCGGTCCTCGTCGATCTGCGGGAGGGCTGGCGGGAGTTCTCGAGCCGGCGCTGGCTGTGGGTGATCGTGCTCCAGTTCTCCCTGGTGATCGCGGCGATGCAAGCTGCCTTCGGCGTCCTTGGCCCCGTGGTCGCCAAGGACGAGATGGGCGGGGCAGGGGCCTGGTCGATGGTGCTGCTCGGGCAGTCGGCCGGCACGCTGGCCGGCGTCGCGGTCTCCCTGCGGCTGCGGCCGCGACGGCCGCTGCTCGTGGCCACTCCCATGGTCTTCGCGGTGGCGGTGCCCGTCCTGCTGCTCGGGGTGAGCGCGCCGCTCGTGCTCGTGGTCGCCGGCTCGTTCGTGATGGGCATCGGATTCAACGTCTTCGGCGTGCTCTTCGAGACCACCATGCAGCGGGAAATCCCGCGCGAGGCACTGTCCCGCGTAAGTGCGTACGACGCGCTCGGCTCGTTTCTGATCGGCCCCGTCGGGCTGATGGCCGCGGCGCCCCTCGCGGCCGCCGTGGGAGCCCGCACAGCCATGCTGATCTGCGGAATCCTGGTCGTGGTGACGACGAGCTGCACCCTGCTCGTGCCGGAGATCCGGCAGTTGAGGATCCCTGGCCAGGTGCTCGTGGCCGGCAGCGGGGACCTGCGCTCACCCGCGGACCGGCTGCCGGCCAAACGGAGGTGAACGGGCATGAGGGCACTCTTCCCCGGTGGCGCTGCCCGACTGGACGCCGAACCGCCGCTCGCCGTACCGGAGTCCGGGGTGATGGATGGCCCGGATCCCGGCCGGCATGAGCAGCGAAAGCGAAGCGGCCCTCAAGCGCCGATGGGAGTGCCTGCTACCGCCACTGTCCCGCGCGCGCCGACCCGCCGGAGACGGTCACGACACCGACGGCTGTGCCGTCCGGGGCGACGGAGTACGCGTCGCCGACGCCCGGCGGCATGGTCAGCGGCGTGACTGCGCCGTTCGGGGCCCACCGTACGGGGCGGTGCTCGCCCTGGGCGTTGACCGAATAACCCACCGCGTAACCCGTGTTGCTGATCGCCAAGGCGTTGCTCGCCGTTTCGCCCGGCAGCGCGTCAAGCGCCTTGACCGCGCCACCGCTCGTCCATTTCACCGCCCGGGAGGGCGAGTTGACGCTCACGCCCGACGCACCGACCGCGATGCCCTGGTCGTTGATGGCCGTCGCGGCGGAGTCCTTGTGTCCCGACAGGGCCGGAAGCTGCTTTACGGCGCCGTTCGCTTCCCACCGGACCGCGTGGTTCAACCCGTCGGAGGTGCTCGAAGCGCCCACGGAGACACTGTGGTTGTTGATCCACGTCGCCCCGGTGGACACGTCCCCGGACAGCCCGGGAAGCTCGGACACCTTGCCCTCTGCGCTCCAGCGCAGCGCGTGCCAGTTCTTCTCCGCGTCGACGGAGAAGCCCACGGCGACCCGGCTGCCATTGACCGAGTACGCCCTCGACTTGACGGCACCTGCGAGTCCCGGCAGTTCCACGATCTTCCGGTCCCGGTCCCACTTCACCGCGCGTTCGGCTCTGCCGGTGGAACTGCCCACGATGGTCGTGTCGGTGCTGTTCACCGCGAACGCGGTACTGGAGCTGTCTCCCGGCAGTACGCCGAGATCGGTCGTGGCGCCGCTGCGGTTCCACAGAACGGCATGGTTCGATCCCGCGGTGGTGCCGGAGTCGCCCACGACCAGGCCGTCGTTGTTGATGAAGAACGCCCTGTTGGACGTGCCGCCGGGCAGTGTCTTCAATTCCGTGTACGAACTCTTCTGCGGGTACGAGCTCTTCCCCTGCGCGGCGGCCGGCAGGCCGGTCAACGACCCGCCGGCAAGCGCCGCGGCGACCGCGGGTATCAGTATGAGCCGGTTCTTTCGCATTGCTTTCTCCCCGTTGAATGTTTGTCGACAGTAGAGATGGGTGCCTGTTCTACTCGCGAGTGCCCACGAAGAAGCCGGGCGTTGAACCCCCGTCGTGGAGGTACTCCACAGCCAGTCCGCTCTCGCGGAAGGCGCTCGTGTAGTCGTCGCGCGAGAAGAGGGTGAGAACGTCGACCTCGCTGCGGTGCTGGACACCGGAGGTGCTGTCAGAGGTCAGGTAGTGGATCTCCATGCGGGCCTTGTCGCCGTCCCGTGTCGAATGGGAGACCCGGGCAATGCCCCGGTCGTCCCTCTTCAGCGAATGCGCTGAGACGTGCCCGGGAAGGAAGGTGTCAGGGAAGTACCAGGGCTCGATCACCAGGACGCCGTCGTCGGACAGATGGCTCGCCATGGCCCGCACCGCGCTGTGCAGGTCGGCCACGGTGTCCAGATAGCCGATCGAACTGAACATGCACACCACGGCGCTGAAGCGCCGGCCCAGGTCGAACGTCCGCATGTCACCGATGTGCAGGGGCACGCCCGAGAGGCGGTCCGAGGCGCGTGCGGCCATCGACTCGGACCGTTCCAGGCCGGCCACTTCGCTGAAGTGCTTGGCGAAGGCCGACAGATGGATCCCTGTGCCGCAGGCCACGTCGAGAAGGGAGGACGCGTCCGCCGAGCGCTCCTGGACCATCGACGCCACTCGGGCCGCCTCGGCCGCGTAGTCCTTGCGGTCCTCGTAGAGCATGTCGTAGATCTCTGCCTGGTTTTCGTTCTGGTACATCAGTTACCTCCGAGAGTGACATCGATCCGGGCGGCGATGGATTCCAGTCCGTGCACCATGGCCTGCGGGGTCGGGGCGGTCAGCATTTCCGCTCTCAACCGGTCGGCCGATTTTCGGTACGAGGCTTCGGAAAGCAGTTCCTCGCAGGCCAGCAGCACATCGGCCGGTGTGTCTTCTTTTGCGGAAAGCACCTTGACGGCGCCGGAGTTCTCGATCGTGGCGAGATACTCCCTGAATTCGGGCACGTTCGGGATCATGACCTGCGGGACCCCGTGAGCCGCCAGGCCGAGCAGGGTGCTGCCGCCGCCGTGATGGACCGCCAGATCGCACGTGGGCGCGAGGACGTCGAAGGGCAGCCAGCCCACCTTCGTGTTGTCCGGCAACGGGCCCAGCCGGTCCGCGAGTTCATCGGGGGTGGCGACGAGGAGCTCGACATCCAGCCGGGCGGCCGAGTCGACAAGACGCCTGAGATAGTCGAGCCCGTAGTCGCTGCCCACCCTGCTGCCCGCCGAGACCCATACGCGGGGCCGGCGGCCCTTGGCGTACATCCAGGGCTCGACCGTCCGTGCGGGGGAGAAGGGCAGGTACCGCATGGCCTGACCGGGCAGATAGCGCATCGCCCCGTCGGGGTGGCGGAAGCTTTCCGGGCACAGAATGAGGCGCTGGGCCGGCTCGGGCAGCTCGCCGAAGCCCTGCCGGGCCAGCTCTTCGAGGGTGGCCAGGTGCCAGTTCAGCGGTTCGGCGAAGCCGAACTCGACGGCCACGTAAGGGACGTCCAGGTCCGCCGAGAGCAGAGGCGCGGCATAGGCCAGCGGGCCGCCGACGATGAGGTCCGGACGCCACAGGCGTGCCATTTCCAGAAGCTCACGGTGGGCGTCGACAGCGATGTTCGCCCCGATCGTCCCCAGGGGGATCGCCCGCTCATCGACGTCACCGGTGAGCGGGACGAGTTGTCCGTCCCGTATGGCGCGGTAGTCCTTGGGCGACTTCAAAGGTGCCGCGACGGTGGGGATCCCGGCTCCGAGCATGCTCTGCATGGATTCCGCGTGCGTGGCGGCGATCACCTCGTGTCCCGCACCCCGCAGGGCCTGTGCTAGCGGAACCAGCGGCAGGATGGCACCGGCGCCACCTTCCAGGACGAAGAGGCACTTCATGCCGAGGGGTCTACGACGATGACTATCTTTCCCCGGCCGTGCCCGAGCTCCACGGCACGGTGTGCTTCAGCCGCCTCGGAGAGCGGGTACGCCCCCCGGATGTGCACGGAGATCGCACCCTCGTCGTACAGATCGACGAGCTGGGCGAGCCGCGTCGCGGACCGTCCGGGGCCGAGCAGCGGAACGCCGAGTTCCTTGGCCTCGTCGAAGGAGAGCATGGTGCGGATGCGGTTGGGGTCCTTGACGAGCTCCACGCAGGCACGCAATGTTTCCGGGCCGACCGCGTCGAGAGCCGCGTCCACACGGTCAGGGGCCACCGCCCGCACCCGCTCGACCAAGCCGTCCCCGTAGGCCACCGGAATGGCGCCCAGCGAGCGCAGGTAGTCGTGATTGGCCTCGCTCGCCGTCCCGATGACCTTCGCGGCCCCCCACGCCAGGG
Source organism: Streptomyces sp. NPDC054866 (assembly GCF_053610745.1). Taxonomy (NCBI): domain Bacteria; kingdom Bacillati; phylum Actinomycetota; class Actinomycetes; order Kitasatosporales; family Streptomycetaceae; genus Streptomyces; species Streptomyces sp. NPDC054866. The sequence goes on along the minus strand of NZ_JBSGZA010000018.1, from coordinate 17,554 downwards.
CCAGTTGCACCGCGAAGCTGCCGAGTGCGCCGGCCGCCGCGTTGATCAGCACGGTGTCGCCGCGACCGACTTGCATGGCCTGCAGGGCGAGATGGGCCCCCTGACCGTTGCCGGAGAACCCGCCGGCGACCTGCCAGGGCATGGCTGCGGGCTTGGGCACGATCTGGTCGGCCGGTACGACGACGTACTCGGCGTACGCGTTCAGCGTGCTGAAACCGATCACCTCGGTGCCGGTCTCGACGCCGGTCACCCTGTCACCGAGCTGGTCGACGACACCGGCGAATTCGTTTCCCGGCACCACGGGCGGCTTCGCCGCCAGGAACGGCGGAGTCCAGCCTCTGCGGATCGCCGCGTCGAAGGGCTGCACGCCCGCGGTCTTGACCCGCACGCGCACCTCGCCGGGGCCCGCGTTCGGCGTCTCCAGTTCATGGATCCGCAACGCGTCCGGCGGGCCGAACGATGCAACTGCTGCTGCCTTCATGGCGTTCCTTTCTCACACTGATGCAGTGATGGACATTCGGGGTGTGTGGCGCCGCTGATTCAGATCCTGGCCGGGCTTCAGATCCTGGCCGGGCTTCAGGCCTTGGCCTTGGGGGGCAGCAGCAGGGCGAGTGCGAAGGGCACGAGGAGCAGACCGGTCATCCACCAGAACGTGGTGGCGAACGCGGATCCGTCGAACTCGCTGCCCGGCTCGGACATCAGCTGCAGGCTCACCGCGGCCATGGCCCCGCCCAGTGCGCCACCGACGCGCTGCGCGACGGCGCTGATCGTGGTGATGTGCGGAATGGCCTCTTGAGACAGGACGCTCTTGTACAGAGAGGCCGACAACGGGATCGAGATGGAGGCAAGACCCATGCCGCGCAACACCAGCGCGGTACCGAGGAGCAGATCGTTGGGTTCCGTACCGGAAAAGGCGAAGGGAAGAGTGCCCGCGGTGGTGAGCACCAGACCGCACAGCACGATCGGCCGGGCACCGAATCGGTCGGTCAGCGATCCGATGAATATCGCCGCTATACCCATACCGGCGCCCTGCGGCGCAAGGAGAGTTCCCGCAGCCGTCGCGCTGAGACCGACGATTTGCTGATAGTAGAGCGGTATCAGGAAGAGCAGACCGTAGAGGAGAAAACCTACTACGAAGAGCAGCACGATGGCGACCGAAAATCCCTTGTTCCTGAACAGAGACAGATCGATCAACGTGTTTGCGCGCCGCCGCAGCGAATGCCTGATGAATAAGGACATCAGTAGGATTCCGGCAACTACGAGTCCCACATCCTTGACGACACCGAAGGCCCCGGTGGAACCGCCCCCGCCCATGTCGGCGACTTCCGAAAGGCCGTACACAAGGGCCGCGAGGCCGGGCGTGATGAGCAGCAGTCCTCTGGCATCGAGCCGCGCAGTCCGGTCCACGGTGTCACGCGGCAGGATGGCGAAAGCCGCGACCAGGGCGATGACGAGGAGAGGCAACTGCCCGAAGAAGAGCCACCGCCAACTGACCACGTCGATGACCGCGCCGGCCGCGATGGGACCGAGAACCGGCGCGAGGGTGGAGGGCACCGCCACCGCGCTGAACGCGCGGCCGGCGCGCTCCGGTCCGGCCGCGCGCGTCAGCACAACCGTGGCCACCATGCCGATGAGGCCGCCGGAGAACCCCTGAAGGACGCGGAAGAGGATAAGACTCAACGGCGACCAAGCGATACCGCACAGCACCACGGAAGCCAGAAAGGCAACCAGCGAAGTGAGCCATACCGTGCGGGCGCCGAAGCGGTCGACCATGTATCCGGAAATCGGAATGGCCGCACACGTGGCCAGGAGATAGGCGCCGGTGACCCACTGAATAGCCTGGGCCGATGCCGAGAAATCCTTTCCGATGACATCGATGGCCACCACCATCACGGTGCCGTCGATCGCGGCAACAATAGTGCCCAGAATGACGACGCAACCGAGCGCGATCAGACTGGTTTCCTTCTGCGCCGTTCCGACGCCCGCTGATGTAATGTCTGGCGCCATGGCCTACATTCCCTTCCGCTTTCTGGAGTTCCGGCCGCCGGGGGGGGCAAATGCGCTCAGGCGACGGTGAGAACCAGCTTTCCGCGCCCGTGACCGGTTTCCAGTTCCCGGTGCGCTTCGGCGGCATCGGCGAGCGGATAGGCGTTGCGGATATGCAGGCGGATCTTGCCCAGCTCGTAGATCTCGATGAGCTCGAGCAGTCGCTCGACCGACCGACCGGGACCCAGAGCCGGCACGCCGAGCTCCTCCGCGGCCTCGTCGGAGATCATGGTCCGGATGCGGTTCTTGTCCTTGACCAACTCGACCGAGGCGCGCAGCGCGTCGGGGCCCGCGTTGTCCATCGCGGCGTCCACGCCGTTCGGCGCCAGCGCCCTGACCCGGTCGACCAGTCCCTCGCCGTACGTCACCGGGACGGCGCCGATCGACCGCAGATACTCGTGGTTGGCCTCACTCGCGGTGCCGATGACGGTGGTGGCGCCCCATGCCTTGGCCAGCTGCACCGAGAAGGTGCCGAGGGCGCCGGCCGCCGCGTGGATCAGCACCGTGTCGCCCTGTGACACCTTCATCTCCTGCAGGCACAGGTGGGCGCCCTGGCCATTGGCCGAGAAGCCGCCCGCGATGTCCCAGGGCATGCTCTTCGGCTTGTGAACGATCTGGTCCGCGGGTGCCACGACGTACTCGGCGTAACTGCCCAGCGTGGTGTACCCGAGGACCTCGGAGCCCACGGGGAAGCCGGTGACCCCCTCGCCCACCTGGTCGACGACGCCGGCGAACTCGTTGCCGGGGACGACGGGGAAGCTGAGGTCGATGGACGGGGGCGCCCAGCCCTGCCGGATGCCGGTGTCGAAGTGCTGAACACCGGCCACCCGTACGCGAACTCGCACCTGACCCGGGCCGGCCTCCGGCTCGGCGACATCGGTCAGCTTCAGGACCTCGGGCCCGCCGAACGAGGACAATGCTGCAGCCTTCATCACAATCACTTCGCATTCACTGGTACGTGGAATCGGGACACTTCGATGGACCTCGCGGCACCGACTATCGGCGCTGTGAGGTTCGAGCAACCGTCTTGAGATTGCCTCGACGGCTGCTTGATGCCAGGTGACACGGGCTGTTGGCCGTCCGCGCGTCCGCCTCACGAGGCCGGCGCATCAGGCACACCTCGAGCCTTCTTCGAGCTGTGCGGGCCACAGTCTGGGCCGACCGTCGACAGCGGTCGCCGTTCACCTGATTTCTTGGGATTGAGGTCGTCGCGATGCGTGTGCTCTTCTCCATCTCCCCGGGACTCGACCACCTGTATCCGGCCTCGGGTCTCGCTTGGGGTTTTCGCACCGCGGGTCACGATGTCGTGGTCGCCACGTCCGGGGTCTCCACCCAGGCCGCGGCCCACGCGGGCTTCGCGGTCCGCGAAGTCTCCCCCGGTGCAGACTTCGAGGCGATCTTCCCCAAGGTCGGCACGCTCGAGGAGCGGGCCAAGGCCATGCGCGAGCGAGGGCTCGCCGTCGCCAAGTCGCTGCAGACTCCGGAGATCATCCTCGAGAAGTTCTCCAGGGTCAGCGACCTCATGGTGGAGGGCACCCTGCGCTTCGCGGAGGCCTGGCAGCCGGATCTGATCGTGTACTCCCGGCTTCAGGGAGCCGCCCTGGTCACCGCGCGGGCACTGGGTGTACCGGCGGTCGAGCACGGATTCAGCTTCTTGCGCGAGGGCACGATGCCGCAGCGTTTCCTGCCCCACCTCAAGCCCGTGTACGAACGCATGGGCGTACCCGCCGAGTTGCCGGACATCACCGCCGTCCACTTTGCCCCGCAGCACATGATGCGCGGCGAGGGCGAGGGCTGGACGATGCGCTCCGTCCCCTTCCACGGTGGCGGCACGCTCCCCGACTGGATGGCCACGGCCAAGCAGCGCCCGCGCGTCTGCGTCACGCTCGGCACAACCGTCCCGTACGTGGCGGGAGTCGGCAGCCTTCAGGGCATCGTGAACTCCGCGGCCGACGTGGACGCGGAGTTCGTCCTCGCGCTCGGTGACAACCCCGAGCTCGAGGCAATCGGCACGCTGCCCGACAACGTACGCGTCGTCGGCTGGACCCCGCTGAGCACGCTGCTGACCACCTGCGACGCCATCATTCACCACGGCGGCGCGGGCACCACCCTGGCGTCGGCGCACGCCGGGGTACCCCAGCTGGCCATACCGCACGGCGCCGACAACTGGATCAACGCGGACATCATCACGGGAAGCGGGATGGGACTCAGTCTGGAGTCCGGCGACATCGATTCCGCCGTCCTGAAGACGCTGGTGCACGACGAGGATCTGCGTTCCTCCGCACGTGCCGTGGCCGCGGAACTCGCCCAGCAGCCCGGCCCCGACCAGATGGTGCCCCGGCTCCTGGACCTCACCGGGCGACGGTGATCGGCGACCACCTCCGGTGGTGCGGACCCTGTAGTCATCAGTCAAGTCGCCCTCCTTGCGAAAGTGCACCAACTTGGCGCTCCCAATGGGGTGTTGGCGGGCCGACGGGCGCCATGGAAGAAGTCTTGAACATCAAGCGTGATTGAGGTCAAGCCGCCGGCTCTCGATCCCTACCAACACAAGGGGAGGCACTGATGGACCTGTCGAATCAAGTGGCGCTGGTGACGGGAGCCGGACGCGGAATCGGGCGTCAGATCGCGCTGACTCTCGCCGGAGCGGGCGCACGAGTAGCGCTCATGTCCCGCAGCCGCGACGAGCTGGAGGAGACCGCCGCGCTCGCGGGCGGCGACCGCGACCGCGTCCTCGTGACGCCCGGCGACATGACGGACGAGTCCGCGGTCCGCGGCGTCGTCGACCAGTTGAACGACCACTGGGGACCGGTGAACCTGCTGGTCAACAACGCGGCGGTGTTCACTGCCGGTCAGCCGCCCCTGTGGGAGGCCGGCCTCGACGAGTGGTGGAGCACGTTCGCCACGAACGTCCGCGGCCCACTGACCTGCATCCGGGCGGTACTCCCTACGATGATCGCCGAAAAGGCGGGCCGGATCGTCACCGTCGGCAGTGACGCCGGTGCGCTGCCGCACCCCCTGACGTCCTACTCGTTCAGCAAGGCCGCCCTGGTGCGCCTCTCCGAGACGCTGGACATCTCGCTGGCCGAGGCCGACACCGGAGTCCGGACGTTCGTGATCAGCCCCGGCGTCGTACGCACCCGGCTGACCACGTCGTTCGCCGCCGCATACCCGGACATGGAGTTCACCCCCGTCGAGCACAGCGGCGCTCTCGTGGCCGCCTTGGCGTCCGGCACGTACGACGCGCTGCACGGTCGCTATCTCTCGGTCCGCGACGACCTCGACCAGCTGCTCGACCGCCTCGACGAGGTGGAGCGGGATGAACTGCTCGTCCAGCGCATGCGCGCCTATGCGGACGACGGCACCGTCACCACTGACTGGGAGCGCGGGTGACCTCCGGCGGGCGACCACCCGCGCTTCCCTCGCTGACCGGGATGCGGTTCATCGCGGCGTTCCTGGTCTTCCTCTCGCATCTGTCCGCCGCCTGGATGTTCACCTCTCAGCAACTCAACTCGGACCTGGACAGATATCTCGGCACCCTCGGCAGCGTGGGGGTCGCGTTCTTCTTCATCCTGAGCGGCTTCGTGCTGACGTACTCGGCACGGTCCGGCGATCGGCCCGTGCTGTTCTGGCGACGCCGACTCGCGAAGATCTATCCGAACCACTTCGTCACCTGGGTCGCCGGGCTTGTGCTCGCGCTCCTGGCCGGGCGGGCCGTGACGGGGCAGGAGTTCTTTCCCGGGCTCTTCCTCGTCAGCGTGTGGGTGCCCGAGTACGAGGTCATCCGCGGCACCAACGGAGCGGCCTGGTCGCTCGGTGTGGAGCTGGTCTTCTACCTCGCCTTCCCCGTGCTGCTCTCACTGCTGAGGAAGATCCGGCCGGAGCACCTGTGGAGGTGGCTCGGCATCATGGGGCTGGGCGTGATCGCCGTTCCGATGGTCGCGGAGACGCTGTTGACCGACCAGCCGATGCCCGGACTCAAGTACGGCTGGACGCACTTCTGGTTCGTCTACTTCCTTCCCATCAGCCGCCTGTTCGAGTTCGCCGCCGGCATCCTGCTCGCCCGCATCGTCCTGTCCGGCCGCTGGATTCCGGTGAGCCGGACGGTGGCGGTGCTCTCACTGATACCTGGCTATCTCCTGACGATCCATGTGCCGAACTCCTTCGGCCTGGTGCTCCCCGTCTTCGTCCCGCTCTGTCTCATCGTCGCCAGCTTCGCCCAGGGCGACATCGCGGGGCGCTCCAGTCCCATGGCCAACAGGCCGATGGTGTGGCTCGGTGAGATCTCCTTCGCCTTCTACCTCTGGCACATGGTCGTGGCCTACAACGGGCCGATCGACTTCGGCACCGGGCACCAATGGGACACCCCCGAGGCGCTGTTGCGCACGGCCGGCTGGTTCACCATCACCCTGGCACTCGCCTGGGCCCTTTACCGATTCATCGAAGTACCCGTGATGCGCCGATGGTCCCGTCCACGCCCACACCTCGTACCAGTGCCTCAACCCGCTCGAAGCCGAGGCCGGAGAGCTGTCGCGAAGTTCTGGGCCGCCTCCACTTGACCTCATCCATGGTTGAGGTCAGATCGTGGTGGTGGCGCGGGACGTCCCGCCCCGCTGGAACGATCCGCCGCACCGGTCACGGCCAGGGCGACACGTCCGCCCTGCCCACTCGTCCGCACCAACTCTTTCCCAGGAGCCAGAGATGTCCAATGCCCCCCTCCATCTCGCCGTGATCATCGGCAGCACCCGTGAAGGCCGCTTCGGAGGCACGGTCGCCGAGTGGTTCGCGGGCATCGCGCGCCAGCACGACGGCGTGATCGTGGACGTGATCGACCTCGCCGAGCACGCGTTGCCCACGGTCATCTCGACAGAACTCGCTCCCGCCGCACAGCAGGTCCTCACCGAGGTGACGAACCGCCTCGACAAGGCGGACGCGTTCGCCGTGGTCACCCCGGAGTACAACCACAGCTACCCGGCATCGCTGAAGACCCTGCTCGACTGGAGCGACGCCCAGTGGCAGGCCAAGCCGGTCGGCTTCGTGTCGTACGGCGGGCAGGCCGGCGGCACCCGGGCCGTGGAGCACCTGCGCACCGTCTGCTCCGAACTGCATGCCATGACCGTCCGCGACGTGGTCACCCTCACCAACTTCTGGGAGCAGTTCGACGAGGACGGCCAGATCACCAACGAGGCGGCTCCCGTGGCCGCCAAGGCCCTGCTCGAACAGCTCATCTGGTGGGGCAACGCCCTCCGGGAGGCCCGCACCAAGACCCCGTACGGCGGCTGAGAAGGCGCGGTCCAACAGCCATCAAGGAGTATGACGTTGAGCGACAACAAGATCATTCTCGTCGTCGGCGCCACCGGGAACCAGGGTGGCGCCACGGCCCGCGAGCTGCTGTCTCGCGGATGGACCGTGCACGCACTGGTGCGTAACCCCGACAAGCCGGAGGCGCGGGCGATCGAGGAGCAGGGCGCCGTACTCGTCCAGGGCGACCTCGACGACGTCGAGTCGCTGCGTCGTGTCATGGCAGGCGTGCACGGTGTGTTCAGCGTGCAGGCGCTGGCCTACGAGCCGGAGACCCTCGCCGACGAGGTGCGCCAGGGCAGGACGGTGGCCGATGTGGCCAAGGAGAGCGGCGTCGCGCACCTGGTGTACAGCTCCGTGGACGGTGCCGAGCGCGGCAGCGGCATCGACCACTTCGAGAGCAAGGCCGAGATCGAGAAGCACATCCAGTCGCTCGACATCCCCACCACGATCCTGCGGCCGGTGTTCTTCATGAACAACCTGCTGTACTTCTCCGTGGAGGACGGCGAGCGAGTGGTGAAGCTGCCGGTGAAGCCCGAGCGGCCGATGCAGTTCATCGCCTCCGACGACATCGGCTTCTTCGCCGCCGAAGCCTTCGACAAGCCCAAGGAGTACATCGGCCGGCAGGTCGCGCTCGGCGGTGACGAGATCAGCTTCTCCGAGGTCGCCGCGGTCTTCGAGCGGCTCACCGGTACGCCGACCCGCCTTGAGCCGCAGCCCATCGAGGACCGGATGTTCGTGTGGTTCGCCGAGGAGGGCTACCAGGCGGACATCCCGGCGCTGCGGGGGCAGCACCCTGGTCTGCTGACGCTGGAGAAGTTCCTCTCCCAGCGGCTGCCCGCCGCCTCCTGACCCGGCCCGGCCGCACCCCGCGCCCGTGAGCCTCGGCGAGCCCCGCCGAGCGCCCACGGGCGTTCGCCGTTCGCCGCCCAGGCCTTGGGCACACCTCGACCGTTCCTCCAGGAGTCCTGGCGACCCTCGAGGAGGCAGTGCACCGCAGCAGCCCCGAGAGGCAGCAGCTCCGAGAGCGGGAGGACCAGGACACATGGCAGTACACGAGCAGGCGGCGCGAGCCGCGCACGAGGTCAAGGTGGCGGCACCTGCCCAGCAGGTCTACCGGCTCCTCGCCGACCTCGACAACTGGCCCTGGATGTTCCGGCCGTTCGTCCACGTCGAACTCCTGGGAACCGAAGGGGATTTCGAGGGGGTAGGGATGTGGACCACCACCGGGGACGAGGTCGAGCACTGGATCGCCCTGAGGCGCCTGGACGAGGCCCGGCTGCGCATCGACTTCCGTCCCCAGAGTCCCGAGGCCCCGCTGGCGACCATGCAGCGCACATGGGTCGTCGAGCCGCTGTCCGAGCGGGAGTGCACCGTCCGGCTGCTGCACCGGTACACCCTCACCGAGGACGATCCCGCGGCGCGTGAGGCCACCGACCAGGTGATCGACACGATCGCCGGCGCCGAGACCGAGGCCGTGCGGACAGCGGCCGAGCTGGCGAACGAGACACCGGAGCTGCTCGTCACCGTCACCGACACCGTCGGCATCGAGGCGCCGGCCGACGAGGTGTACCGCACCCTGTACGACGTGCGTGCCTGGCCCGGGATCCTGACGCACGTCGCGCGGGCGAAGACGCTGCAGGACGCCGAAGGGCTGCAACTCGTGGAGATCGACACGGTGGAGGCGACCGGCGGGCTGCTCGCCATGCGGACCGCGCGGGTGGGCCGCCCCGCGCACACCATCGCGTACAAGCAACTCGTGCTGCCGCCGATCGGCAGCAGTCACCACGTCCGCTGGCACATCGCACCGACGCCGAAGGGCGCCCGTGTGACGTCCGAGCAGACGGCTGTCATCGACCGGGACGGCGTCGAGCGGATGCTGGGCCAGGGCAACAGCACGGCCGAGGCCACGTCCTTCGTACGGCGCGAGCTGAGCGCGAAGGCCCGGTTGCTGCTCGGGGGCGTGAAGGAGCACCTGGAGACGCGGTAGAGAACGGCTATGCGTGTGGCCCGCCCCTCTCACCTGGGGCGGGCCACACGCATACCGCGTACCTCGTACGAGGATGATGACGAGCCGGCCGTTTCGAGAACCGCTCGATACGCGGTCACCGAAACGGCCTCGGCACCTTTCAGCCCCGCTGTTCAGTCCGCTCCGACACCTCGGCGAGTGTCCGCAGGACTGCGGTCTGCTTGGCGTCGCGCTCGCGCACCAGCTCCTCGAAGGACCGTGCGCCGTACGCCTCTTCCGCCTGCTCGATGAGCGATTGGATGGTGGCGTCGTCCATGGGCGGGCGGCCGAGCAGCTCCCAGCCCTGTTCGAGACCGGCGCCGAGGGTGGTCAGCCACTTGCGCAGACCGCCCTTGCCGCCGCCGAGGTGGAAGGCGAGGAAGGGTCCGACGGTCGCCCAGCGCAGCCCGATGGAGTGGGTGACCACGCGGTCCAGCTCCTCTAGGGAGACCACGCCTTCGCGCACCAGGTGGACGGACTCGCGCAGCAGAGCCGACTGCAGCCGGTTCGCGGCGAAGGCCAGGATCGGCTTGCGCAGCACCACCGGAACCCTGCTGACCGACTCCAGGAACGCGACTGCCTCGTCCACGGCGTCCGGCGCCGTCCGCTCACCCGCGACCACCTCGACCAGCGGCACCACATGCGGCGGGTTGAAGGGGTGGCCGACGACCAGGCGGCTGGAGTCCGCCATCCTCGCGCCCATGTCATCCGGGTTCAGGGTGGAGGTGGAGGAGAGGATCAGCGCGTGCGCCGGGACGGCCTTGCCGATCCGTTCGAAGAGCTCCTGCTTCAGGGCCAGGTTCTCCGGGGCGTTCTCGACGACGACGTCCGCGTCCGCGACGGCCCGCTCGACGTCGGGCTCGAACTCGAGCCGCTCGCCGAACGTCGCCGGATCCGCCGTGCCCTCGGGGAGATACGGGGCGTACAGCTCGAGTGCCTCGGCCACGATGGTCTCGGCGTCGGGCCTGCGGCTGTTGACCCGCACCCGCAGACCGTGCCCGAGGAACAGGGCGATCCAGCCCAGACCGATCGTGCCGGCACCGATGACGGCGACCGTGGGCCGCTGCGCGGTACCCATCAGCGCCCCTCGCCCAGCTTCGGGATGACCTGCTCGGCCATCAGCCGCATCGTGGTCGCCGCGTCCTCGAAGGACAGATGCCCGGAGTGCACGCCGAGGCTGATCGTGATGTCGTCACCGAACCAGTCGGCGATCTGCTCCAGTTGACCGCGCACCTGCTCCGGGGCGCCGATGAGCAGCTTGTTCTGCTCCAGCTTGGACTCGAAGTGGGAGTGCTTGGTGGCCTCGAAGAGCTTCTCGTACCCCGGGTAGGCGTCGGATCGCGTGGTCCCCCAGGCGGCGACGGCCTGATGGATCGCGGCCGAGTTGCGGTCGTCGTCGCGGCGTCCCTTGACGCGGGCCTGCTCACCGTCGGAGTCGACGACACAGGGATAGCTGAAGTGGATCTGCTCGGTGCCCGGGGTGCGGCCGGAGGCCGCCCACTGCGCGCGGTACAGCTCGAGCCGGGACTGCAGCTCCTCGGTCGACATCACGTTGGGCACCGTCTGCAGGTGGTGGCCGTTGCGGCCCGCCTCGGCGCAGGACTCGGCGCTGCGCGCCGTGGTCACGAACACCGGCGGGTGCGGCTGCTGCACCGGCCGCGGCAGCAGCGTCACCGGACCGAACTGGTGGAAGCGGCCGTCGACGACGACGTCCTCCTCGGACCACAGCCGCTTGATCGCGTCGACACCCTCGACGAAGCGGTCCTTGGACTCGTCCATGGAGATGCCGAAGGCCTTGAACTCGTCGGGCAGGAACGCCCGTCCGAAGGCCGCGTCCACCCGGCCGTTCGAGATGTTGTCCAGCATGGCCAGCTTGCCCGCGAGCTTCACCGGGTGCTGGAACGCCGGGATGGTGGCGCTCGTGCCGAGACGCACCCGCCGGGTGCGCCCTGCCGCGGCGGCCAGGAAGGTCACCGGGTCGGGGCTGTAGCCGCCGTAGGCGAAGAAGTAGTGCTCCACCATCTTCACGTGGTCGAAGCCGAGTTCCTCGGCGAGGTCGACCAGGCGCAGCGACTCGTCGAAGTACTGCTGTGCGGGCTTGTCGGCGGGGCCGACGGTGGGGAAGAAGACAATCCCGAATTTCACGAAAGCTCCTCAGCGAGGTCAGTCACGGCCGGAGCCGTCGTGGTGCAGATCGCGGTGGCGGACCTGCCAGCTGCCGTTCACGTTCACCAGGTGGTCGTGGCAGATCACACTGGCGAAGATGTCGAGGGCGCCGCCGCGCGGAGTGCGCATGGCCAGCGCGTACGCACGGGTGCGCAGTGAGCCGTCGTCCTCGCGGGTCACGTCGAGCATGCCGAGCCAGTGCCTGAAGTCGACCTTCTCCTCGTCGAGCCGCTTCTGGCGGGCACGTGACGAGGCCCGGATGGCGTCCCGGCCGCGCAGCGGTTCGGCCAGCCGGCTGGCCTCCTGGAACACGCCGTCCTCGGTGAAGGTCTCGGCCCATTCGTCGGGCCGGCCGTCGTCGATCAGGCCCATCTGGCGGGCGTAGAACTGCTGCACCTGTACGTACAGTTCGGCGGGGACGGCTGCGTCCGTGGCCGTGCCGATGGTGTCGGGGATCGAGTCGCTCACGCGAACCGCCTTTCGTCAGTGAGCCGGATGGCCGGCTCGGGTACGTCGTCGAGGTCCGCGGGGCTCACAGAGCACCCGAACCGTCCAGGAGCTGGCGCCCGTAGGCGCGGGCCGCGGGGTCGAAACGCAGCGCCACATGGCTGGCCAGGCTGTGCACGTCGCGCCAGACGCGCTGCACGGGATGACCGGCGAGCTGGCCCGAGCTGCCCGACGCACGCAGCAGCGACTCGACCACGTCCACCAGCTGTTCCACGGCGTACGCGCAGTCCGCCGGGGAACGGACCAGTTCCAGGGGAGTGGCCTCAGGCGCGTCGGCCACCCGCGCGGCCCGTTCGAGCAGCAGCTGTGCGCTGTCCACCGCGATCGTCGCCCGGGCCAGTGCCGAGAGCGGCCCGGTCTCTTCCTCGGCCGCGCCGCGGGCCGAGTCCTCCCACGCGCGCAGCGCGGCCCGGGCGGCCCCCAGCGCCGGTGCGCCGAAGACCAGCCCGCTCAGGAGCCGCAACGGCGCCGTGTGGCAGCGGGCGTCGGAGCCGACGCTACGGCCGACGAGCATGTCCTCCCGAAGGAATCCGCGCTGCGCCGGCACGAAGACGTTGTCCGCGAGCAAGGTGTTGCTGCCCGTGCCGCGCATCCCGAGTGACGTCCAGGTGTCGGCCACCCGGTAGTCCTCGCGCGGAAGGGCGAAGAACCAGGGCACCTGCTTGCCGTCCTCGGGAGCCAGCGCGCAGACGAGGGCCCAGTCGGAGAAGTCCACGGCGCTGGTGAAGCTCCACTCGCCGGTGACCCGCCAACCGCCCCTGACCGCGGTGGCGCTGCCGCGGGGGATCAGCGCGCCCACGACGGTGCTGTCCGCGCCCTTCGCCCACAGCTCCTGCTGCGCCTCCTCGGGCAGGTAGGCGCCCATCCGGCCGGCGGCGGCGATCACCGACGCGCACCAGCCGGCCGATGTGCAGCCCTGGGCGAGGGCGGACACGGCCTCCAGAAGTTCGCCGGCCGAGCCGTCCCGGCCGCCCCAGCGGGCGGGAACGAAGTGCCGGGCGAATCCCGCGTCGCGGATCCCGTCGGCCACGGGCGTCGGCAGCAGGCGTTCGGCGTCGGCCCTGTCGGCGTGGCGCGCGGCGACGGAGGCGAGCTCCTGCGCCCGAACGCGCAGTTCCGTACCGGTAGTCGGCCAGCTTGGCATCAGCAACCACTTTCCTCGCTCGTCGTGGTGGTGCCGCAACAGGGGCGGGCAGTGCACCGACTGTCGCCGCGAGGGATCCAGACACGCTGGAAGGCTGCTCAACGTCGTGGCGGGGGTTGCTCCGCGCGGCCACGACTCACCTTCGACCGAGGCCACCCATGCTCGGTGCGCCAGGAGTTGGGGACGGCCCAGAGCCGACGACGACACGAGGTGACTTCCGTTGAAAGGCATCATCCTTGCCGGGGGCAACGGCACCCGGCTGCACCCCATCACGCTCGGGGTGTCCAAACAGTTGTTGCCCGTCTACGACAAGCCCATGATCTATTACCCGCTGTCCGTGCTGATGCTGGCGGGCATCCGGGACATCCTCGTCATCTCGTCGCCGCGGGACCTGCCGCAGTACCGGACCGTACTCGGCGACGGCAGCTCGCTCGGAATCAACCTCTCCTACGCCGAGCAGGCCCAACCGCGCGGTCTGGCCCAGGCGTTCACCATCGGCGCCGACCACATCGGTGACGATTCCGTCGCGCTGATCCTCGGAGACAACATCTTCCACGGACCCGGCTTCTCAACTCTGCTTCAGGAGCATGTGCCGCACACCGACGGCGCCCTGCTGTTCGGCTACCCGGTGCGCGATCCCGAGCGCTACGGGGTCGGCGAGGCCGACACGCTGGGGCGGCTCACCTCGCTGGAGGAGAAGCCCGTCAACCCGCGCTCCAACCGCGCCATCACCGGCCTGTACTTCTACGACAACGACGTCGTCTCCATCGCCCGTCAGCTGCGGCCCTCGCCGCGCGGCGAGCTGGAGATCACCGACGTCAACCTGGACTATCTGGCCCGTGGCAAGGCCCACTTGGTGGACCTCGGCCGTGGATTCACCTGGCTGGACACCGGCACCCACGATTCGCTCCTCGACGCGGGGAACTACATCCAGGCCCTGGAGCGCCGCCAAGGACTGCGGATCGCGTGTGTCGAGGAAGTGGCCCTGCGTAAGGGCTTCATCAGCGCCGACCACTGCTACCGCCTCGGGGAGCAGCTCGGGAAGTCAGGTTACGGCCGTTACGTCATGGACGTCGCCGCAACGCTGCGCGGCGCGGGACCCGAGCGACGCGGCGGGTCCATCGGCGTGGAGCACGGCATCCGAGAGGCGGAACCGGCCGCGCTGTGAGGCACCACGGCCTCGGCTCACATCCCGGGCGCCACCCGGCGAACCACGCCCCTTCAAGCAGTTCTCCAGAACGGTCGGGGACTGTCTATTCAGCTGAAGCAACAGGAGGAACCGTCGTGTCCCGTCGTCTGTTCACCTCGGAGTCTGTGACCGAGGGGCATCCCGACAAGATCGCTGACCAGATCAGCGACGTCATTCTCGACGCGCTGCTGGGCCAGGACCCCGCTTCACGTGTCGCGGTCGAAACCCTGGTCACCACCGGTCAGGTGCACATCGCGGGTGAGGTGACGACCTCGGCGTACGCCGACATCGCCGCGCTGGTGCGCAAGAAGATCCTCGACATCGGTTACGACTCGTCGGCCAAGGGCTTCGACGGCGCCTCCTGCGGGGTGTCGGTGTCGATCGGCGCGCAGTCGCCCGACATCGCGCAGGGCGTGGACACGGCGTACGAGTCCCGGGTCGAGGGTGTCGGGGACGAGCTGGACCGGCAGGGCGCGGGCGACCAAGGCCTCATGTTCGGGTACGCGACGAACGAGACGCCGACTCTGATGCCGCTGCCGATCGAGCTGTCCCACCGTCTTGCGCGCCGTCTGACGGAGGTACGCAAGGACGGCACCGTCCCCTACCTGCGCCCCGACGGCAAGACGCAGGTCACCATCGAGTACTCGGGCAGCCGGCCGGTCCGCCTGGACACGGTGGTCGTCTCTTCGCAGCACGCCGGCGACATCGATCTGGACGCGCTGCTCACCCCCGACATCCGCGAGCACGTGGTCGAACACGTACTGGCGCAGCTCGCCGAAGACGGCATCAAGCTGGAGACCGAGGGCTACCGCCTCCTGGTCAACCCGACGGGACGCTTCGAGATCGGCGGCCCCATGGGCGACGCGGGCCTGACCGGCCGAAAGATCATCATCGACACCTACGGGGGCATGGCCCGCCACGGCGGCGGCGCGTTCTCCGGCAAGGACCCCTCCAAGGTGGACCGTTCGGCCGCGTACGCGATGCGCTGGGTCGCCAAGAACGTCGTCGCCGCCGGCCTCGCCGACCGCTGCGAGGTGCAGGTCGCGTACGCGATCGGCAAGGCCGAGCCGGTGGGCCTTTTCGTGGAGACCTTCGGCACGGCCACCGTCGCGGTCGAGAAGATCGAGGCCGCCATCGCCGAGGTCTTCGACCTGCGCCCGGCCGCGATCATCCGCGACCTGGACCTGCTGCGTCCCATCTACTCCCAGACCGCCGCCTACGGCCACTTCGGCCGTGAACTGCCGGAATTCACCTGGGAGCGCACCGACCGCGCCGACGCCCTGCGCAAGGCGGTGAAGGCGGTGAAGGCGGCGGCCTGACGGTGCGGCGCCGCCGGGAACCCCCCGGCGCCGGAGCCAGCGGTGCACGGCTCCCCCCCCGGGCCGTGCACCGCTTTCCCCGTGTGGTGTCAGCCACCGGAGCTGTTTCGTTCCCGATGTCGGCCTCAGGTTCAAGGAGTGCTTTTCGTGCGTATCGCCGTGACCGGATCGATCGCGACCGACCATCTGATGGTCTTCCCCGGACGCTTTGCCGAGCAGTTGATGAAGGAGCAACTGGAGCGGGTCTCCTTGTCGTTCCTCGCCGACCGGCTGGAGGTGCGCAGGGGCGGCGTCGCCGCCAACATCGCCTTCGGTCTCGGTCAGTTCCGTCTTGAGCCGATCCTGGTGGGCGCGGCGGGAATCGACTTCGCCGAGTACGACAGCTGGCTGCGGGCGAACGGCGTCGACACCTCCGAGGTGCGGGTCAGCGAGAGCCTGCACACCGCGCGCTTCGTGTGCACCACCGACGACGACCAGAATCAGATCGCCACCTTCTACGCCGGCGCGATGGCCGAGGCGTCCCGGATCGACCTGGCCGAGATCGTCGCCCGTACGGGGAAGCCCGAGCTCGTCCTGGTCGGGGCCGACGACCCCGAGGCGATGCTGCGGCACACGTCCACGGCGCACAGCCTCGGTGTCCCCGTCGCCGCCGACCCCTCCCAGCAGCTCGCCCGCCTCGACCGGGAGCAGGCGCGTCAACTGGTCGACGGGGCAGGGTGGTTGTTCACCAACGAGTACGAGGCGGCGCTCCTGCTCGAACGCACCGGCTGGAGCGAGCAGCAGCTCCTCGGCCGGGTCGGCACCTGGATCACCACGCTCGGCGACGCGGGTGTCTCGCTGGCCAGGTCAGGCGACCCCGTGGTGCGGATACCGGCCGTGGCCACGGACAGGATCGCCGACCCCACGGGTGCGGGCGACGCCTTCCGGTCGGGGTTCCTCGCGGGCACGGCATGGAAGTGGCCGCAGGAACAGGCTGCCCGGCTCGGCTGCGCCCTGGCCACCACGGTGCTGGAGTCGGTCGGCACCCAGGAACACAAGCTGGTCCCCTCGGACCTGATCGCCCGTATCGACCAGACGTACGGCAATGACGTGGCCCGTGCCATCGAGCCACGGTTGGCGGGTCTGTCATGAGTACGGCAGAGCGCCGGCGCGTCGATGCCTTCCGTGAAGCCCTCGCCACGCGTGTGGTGGTGGCGGACGGTGCGATGGGCACGATGCTCCAGGCGCAGGACCCGACGCTTGAGGACTTTCAGCAGCTTGAGGGCTGTAACGAGATCTTGAACGTGACCCGCCCGGACATCGTCCGCTCGGTGCACGAGGAGTATTTCGCGGTCGGTGTCGACTGCGTCGAGACGAACACGTTCGGCACGAACTTTGCGGCGTTGAGCGAGTACGACATTCCCGAGCGGAACTTCGAGCTGTCCGAGGCGGGTGCCCGTATCGCCCGTGAGGTCGCCGATGAGTTCACCGCGTCGACCGGACAGCAGCGCTGGGTGCTGGGTTCGATGGGTCCGGGCACCAAGCTGCCGACCCTGGGCCACGCCCCCTACACGGTGCTGCGCGACGCCTACCAGACCAATGCCGAGGGCATGATCGCGGGCGGTGCGGACGCGCTGCTGGTGGAGACCACCCAGGATCTGCTGCAGACCAAGGCGGCGATCCTGGGCGCCCGCCGCGCCCTGGACGCTACGGGTGCGAATCTGCCGGTGATCTGCTCGGTGACCGTCGAGACGACGGGCACGATGCTCCTTGGCTCGGAGATCGGCGCGGCGTTGACGGCGCTGGAGCCGCTGGGCATCGACATGATCGGCCTGAACTGCGCGACGGGTCCGGCGGAGATGAGCGAGCACCTGCGCTATCTCGCCCGCCACTCGCGG
>NZ_JBSGZA010000017.1:0-54757 GCF_053610745.1 Streptomyces sp. NPDC054866 | reverse complement strand
CGACGACACCAACACCCACATCAGCCCAAGCCAGACCCACACCCCACCCACCAGCCCCCACACACAGACCAGTGACACCCCAACGCAGATTCGCAATAGCGGAAGTTCACTCCAGGGCGTCGATCGCGGCCCGGATGAGGTCGCGGGCGGCGTCGCCGTAGACGGCCATGGCCGCGAGGCCGGCGAACGCCTTGGCGTAGTCGGCGAGTTCGCGCGGCTGCTTCACCTTGATCTCCGCCGTCAGCGTCTCCACCACGGCCGTGGTGTCGTCGTGGAGGTAGAACGCCTCCAGCGGCCACACGGTGCGCTGCGCGGTGAACGGGATGATCCCCAGCGACACCGAGGCGAGCGGCATCACGGCCAGGAGGTGGCGCAGCTGCCCGCGCATCGCCTCGGGGGCGGCGGTGCGGTAGCGCAGGACGGATTCCTCCATGAGGACGACGTAGCGGTGCCCGCCCTCGTAGAGGAACCGGGAGCGGGCGATGCGGGCGGCGACCGCAGAGATCAGCACGCTCACCCGGGACAAGGTCCACCGCTCGTTCGGCCAGCCGTGGGACACCGCCCCGCGCAGCAACTCCTGTTCCAGTACGGCGAACTGCTCCTCGCTCACCTTCGGGCGCTTGGCCGGCCCTGAACAGTGAAGGCCAGCGATGCCCTTCTCTCTCCATGCCCGCCTCCAGCGTTCGACGGAACGCAGGCTCACCCGCAACTCCTTGGCGATATCCGTGTTCTTCTCGCCCCGCTCGAAGCCCTCGGCTGCCAGTACCGTGACCCGTTCCCGGGCCACTTGTTCATGGGGCCTGAGTCCACCCCCTTGCGCATACCGCATGACATCGGCGTAGCGCGAAGCACCCGCCGTGTCACCCCCGACAACTCTTCGGGAAGGTCAGTAGTCGCCATCGTCAGGGATGGCTGTGTCTTTCGGCTTGACTTCTCGCGCCCGCTGCGCGGCGAGCGCGAGAAGAAGTGTCACGCCTACGACGATCGGGGCCAACGTCAGGAACAGTTCGGCTGCTCCGTTCCCGCCGTCCGGTTCGACGCCGAGCCTCTCCTCAATCCATTGTTCTGGGAGAGCCCCCAGCAGCGCTCCAAGAATGATTAGCCATACTGCCAGGACCGCCAGCAACCGTGGCCTCAACGTGCTTCCCTGCCCCGCATTTGGCGTGCGTATGACTGTGAAATCACCTCGCATTCATATCTGGTCAAGACACTCTGATAACACGGATCGCAACGTTGTTACTGATGCCAGTGCGGGTGTAGTCGACGCGAATGCCGCCACCGCCTCGGAACGCGTCGCGCAGTACGTCCAGCATGCTGCGGTGGGCGGGTTCCTTGGCGTCCTGCCGAAGCTGGAAGCCGAACGCCTTGCGTGGATCAGCGTCAAGCCGGAAGACAACCTCGGCGTCGATTCGGTCGGTCGGCGGGCCGAACATGCTACCTCGCTCGTGTGCTCGAAGCTCGGTCACTCTGCCTTCCATGGCCAGCACGCTTCCTAGCGGCCAGTCTGTGTCGACGTCGAACGCGCCCCTGCCATAGGTCCCGGCCCGGAGTACGCCCGTGATCGGGTGCGCCAGGAGCCTGCGTATATCAGCAGCGGCGGGCATCCCGTCGATGTACGGCCGCCAATGCCAGGTCGTCCCACTGTCATTCGACGTGCCGTGGTACACGCCGCCTTGGACGAGGCCGACGAACAAGCTGAGCCTTCTCATCCGGTCCAGGGCGACTGTTCGCACCCGCGCGCCGCTGGGGAGGTTAGAGGTGATGTCTCGCGCAATCGCCGTGGATTCGCCGACATTCAGGCGGAAGACGCGGCCCGCGCCGTCGGCGTTGAAGGTCGCGAACATCGCGCCCGGTGTGTCGACGTCGAATTGAAGGTCAGTGACGACAGGGGAGCCGCCGCCCGGCACGGACTCGGCATAGCTGAAAACCCGGGCCCAGTCAGTTCCGGACGGCCCTGCGAACAATTCTCCACGACTAGTCCCGGCGACGTATAGGTCAGTCGCGGGATCCACTGCCGAGCGGGTAACGCTTCCGCTACCTGGTTCGAACACTCTCTTCCAGTCCCCCGGAGGCGCCGACGTCGTGGTGCGCCACAGAGCACGCCCACATGAGGCGAGCAGGATGGTGGGGATCTTCGGGTGGACGAGGAAGGGCATATCGAAACAGTCGGTCCCAATGGGTAAGCCCTGGGAGATTCCCTGAAAGCTACCGCCGTCCTTCGAGCGGGCGATGCTGCTCGCGTATTGCCCAACCCCGAAGAAGATGGCTTCATCGGTCGGGTCGATCTCAACACCCGCGCCATCGCCGCCGCGAATCTCCTTCCATGTGGTGTCCGGGCCCAGGTATCGGATCGTCCCGTTGTCTTGAGTGCCGCTGATGAGGATTCGCGAGTCGGTAGGCGCATGGGCCAGGTCGTACATCTCGGTGATGGCCATTCCTTGACCGATGAACGACCAACTGCCGCTCGAGCCGTGGTTGCTCGACTTGTAAATACCTCCATCGCAGCCGGTATAGATGATCTTTGGGTTGGTCGGATCGGTGGCGAAAGCGTGATGATCGACGTGCGGTCCGGATGCGACTGAGAAGGTCATTCCGCCATCGGTAGAGACGCGGAAATTCGTGCCGGTGGCGTACACGAAGTCGGAATCGGCCGGGTCAGCGTAGAGGAAGCTCCAGATGGTGCGCCCGACCTCAGGTCCGGCCTGCCAGCGGCGTTCCCAAGCCTGCTCAGCTCGGCCCCCCACTATGCAGCCGACTCCGGTCGTGCGGTAAAGGATCCAGTCGTCGTCCGAGGTTTTGAACGCGGCATACATTCGGCTCCCGGACATCGCCAGCCGGACCGTGGTTCCCATGTTGGCGTTGGGAAGCCGCTGCCCCGGACAGCCGGTGAGCCGGTCCCAGGTCGAGCCGCTGTCGCGCGTGGCATACAGGCCGCCGACGCCGCTGGTAGAGCCCAGCACTCCGGCGTACAGCCGTTGCGGGTTGGACCGATCCATCACGAGGTCGGTGATCACACCGCCTGCCTCGTCCAGGACTGGGTTCCAGGACACGCCCCCATCAGAGCTGCGGTAGACAGCATCGCGACCAGCCATGTACATCACACTCGCGTTAGCCGGGTCGATCAGCAGGGTGCGGCCGTTCAAACGCGAGTCGGTGGTGACCTGTGTCCAACCCGAGCCACCGTTCTCCGACAGGTACAGCCCTGCGCCAGCCCGGTCACGGTCAACTATCGCCGCATAGACCCGCGAAGGGGCGGTCGAATCGATGGCGATGTCGGCCACCTGCAGGCTCGGAAGATCGTCCGCAATCGGATTCCAGCTCGCGCCGCCGTTTGTTGTCTTCCAGACTCCGCATCCGCCAGGCTGGTCGCGCTGGGAGGAGAGCGATCCCGCATAGATCGTGGAGCGGTTCGTAGGATGCACGGCGAGGCACATGATGCGTCCGGTGGCCCCTAGCCCGTCACTGATGATCGTTGGCCCTAGGGAACGCCAGCGGCCGATCACAGCGTTTCCCGCGCGTGAGGGCTGGTCAACCAAGGTTCGTCCAGGTCGATGACGCGCGCGTCGCGGACCGCCGCAACGTGATCGTCGATGAACCGGCCCAGGGCCTGTGATGTCGTACCAAGTTGCCGGAACTGTGCCCCCTTCGAGGCGAGGTAGAGCGCTTCGGTGAATCGCTCGCATCCATGCCAGGCCACAAAGCCGCCGATCACCCCGACGGGTTCAGTCAACTCGAGAGTCTCGAGCCGTCGCAGGATTTCACTCAACCGGTTTGACGGTCCGGACCCTTGAGTGATGATCACTGCGGCGGCATCGTCGGAACCGCCGCGAAGGATGCCGGACACGCGTGTTGACTCGGCGAACACGGGTGGCGTCTCAAGATGGCGGCGACAAGCCCGCCACCATTGCTCGTATCCCGGAAGGTCGCTGGTGGTCCAAGCCGCCTCCTGCGACACGAAGCGCATCAAGAAAACCCAGTCACCGTCGGCGGACACGCCGCCGGTGCAACCCAGCCACCCCGACGCGCTCGACCCGACGTCGGCCGGCCACGCCAGGACCTGCTGGCGCACGGCATCCGGTCGGGCGGTGCGCGCTTCGACCTTGAGCACAAACATCGGTCCTCAACCTGTCCCTGGCCGGCGGATGCAAGTAGAAAGCCCAGAAGGACCCAACTCGGACGCGGTCACCCGTTGTACGAGTCGGTCATTTCAGCAAGATCACCCGGAGAATGATCCCGTTCTTCCTTCCCGCTTCGAGATCGATCGAGTACTCAATGCGAGTTTGGCATCCGAGTTGAAACGCATCACGCAACAGATCCAGCATGCCCTGGCGAACGGGACGATTCGCGTCGTTCCGGAGCTGGAAACCCATTCCCCGGTCGGGAACTGTGTCGAGTTCAGCGACTACCTCGACGTCAATCTGGTCGGCGGGAGGCCCATGTCTACTCCCCAACTCGACGACACGCAGTTCCTTCACCCTGCCTTGCGAAGCGATAAGTTTGCTCGCCATGCCTTGCTCCCACGGGTGACGGTGATCCGCGACCTGACAGCACAGTCCATCAGACTCCCTCAGGCCGGACCGTATCGCTGGATCAAGCGGTCGGGAACGCTTGGCACTGCCCGGGATTTTCTACGCTCCACACGCGGTGCGGCAGATGTACGAAAGAGAGCATGACGTACAAGGTCCGCTCCCAACCTCCTCCGTCATCTTCGATTTCGCTGTGCGAATCGTGGTAACCGATACTTAGGGCTTGCCGGGAATCAACACGTCGGTTTGATCTTGGTGTTGTCGGGGTGGCTGGAGGGCTATCAGGCCCTTATCCGCTGGCGGGCGGAGAACGAGATCACCGGCGTCTACGCCGTGCCCTACGACGTGGAGACCGAGGTCGGAGTCACGAAGGACTTCCCCCTCGGGCGGTGGGTGCACCAACTGCGGAAGGCGCTGCGGGCCGGGGGGCTGGAGGAACGGCGAAAGACCCTGCTGGACGCGCCGGAAGCCGGGATGGTCTGGGAGCCCGACGAAGCCGGTCCAGGCGTTCAGACAGGGCTCGCACAAGGCGGGCGCGGATTTGGACGCAGCGCACGGTGCCCTCCTGCGTTGCGGACAGACGGCCTCCCGCCTCTCGCAGGACGACGTAGCCGAGCGCCCGGTGGCCCCTGCGCTTCGGTAGTTGGTCGGCGCGTCGGCAGACGTCGGCGGCGATGGCGTGGGCGTGGCCGGTCAGTTGGAGGGCGATCTGCTCGTAGTTGTGTCGTGAGCATGTCCTCTGCGGTCCATGTGAGGACGGTTTTGACGAGGCTCTCGTACGCCTCGCGGTTGAGTGGAAGTTCCGCTTCGATCAGCCCGTCGAGGCGCTTGGTGACCTCCGGCGTCGGGTGCGAGTACAGCAGCCGGAACACCGGTTACCACTCCCGTACGCGGCCCAGCAGTTCCATCCTTCGCGTCTCGAGTTCGGGGCCACTGGGTACTCCGCCCCGCTTCGCGGCACCGGCGTACAGGATGCCGCTGGACGGGCGGTTCGCGGGATCAGGCCAACCGCAAGCTCATGCTGGGCCGAACGGCAACATATCAATGGGAAACCCCATCCTTCCCACCCTGTCACCCGCTTCCCGCATTGGCCGCTGGGGGGATTAGGGATCAGTTCACGAGGTATGACCCAATTTTCATCCTGTGCACGCTCTCTGTTGGGGGGATCATGGAAGCCCTCGCGCTGATCGCGACGGCCCTGGCAGCGGGGGCCGCCGCCGGAGTGCACGACAGCACGTCTGAGGCCGTAGGCAGTCTGTACGCCCGCCTGCGCCAGCGGATCCGGGAGCGGCTGGGCAGGCGGTCGGCCGAACTGGACGACGCAATCGCGGCCCAGCAGGACAGGGACACCTCCGCCCCGGACCCGGTGGCTCCCGAGCTGCGTCAGCTGCTGGAGGCTGTCCAGGCCGGGCAGGACGAGGAACTGCGGGCACTCGCTGACGAGGTGCTGCGGCAACAGCCGGGTGCGCGGGGCGGCAGCGTCTGGAACGTGACAATCGACAACAGCCCAGGCCCCACCCTCGGCGACGGAACGCGCCTGAGCCACATCTACTACAACACCTCGGCACCGCCGGTGACGCCTGAGGAGGGGCGAAGGTGAGGCTCCTGGGGTGGATTCTCGTCGGGCTTGTCGTCATCCGGGTGGGTGCTTGGGTTCTCGCGGGGGCGGGACATGTGTCCCAGGTGGCGGTGGCTGCCCTGGCAGATGCGCTGATGGACGTGGTCGTGTTCGTGGCCTGGGCGGTGGCCGCTCTGGCCGCCCTGGGGCTGTTTGTCGCGCTCGTGCACGGGGCTGACGAACTTCACGACCGGCGCAGCCGAAAGCAGCGGGCGGCTCGACACGTAGGTCCGGTCGCCGCATCTCCCTGTTCCGTCCCCGAGGAGGCGGCTCCGGCCGCCTCGCCGATGCCGGCCACCAGCGATACCGCGGCCAGGCCTGTGATCGAGGAACCTGTCCTGGGATGGCTGGAGTACCTGGCCGAGACCGGTGAGCTGCTCGACGACCGCGATCCCGGCGGGTCCGATCGTGACGACGGATGTGACGCCGGGCCGGTGATCGAGACAGCTCCCGTGGCGTTGTCGTATGACGAACTCGAGTTGAGCGGACCTGATCATGACGACGGGCCGGCGATCGAAACGGCTCCCGTGGCGTTGTCGTACGACGAACTCGAGTTGAGCGGACCTGATCATGACGACGGGCCGGCGATCGAGACAGCTCCCCTGGCGTCGCCAGACGACGAACTCGAACTGAGCGGCCCCAGTGAGGATCCGGCCGCACCGGACCCCGCGTTGCTCATCCTCGCCTGCCGTGGGGTCCAGATCGGCGACGAAAACGAGCAGTTCAACACGTACACGTATGAACTGCAGAACCCTACCGTGGACTTTGCGGAGGTTCTGGGCCGCCCAGCCGTGCGCGAGGCATTGAGCCGTCTGATCACGGACCCGGAGAACGGTGAGCTCCGCACCAAGGCGGAAGAGGCGTTGTGCGCGGGCGAATGGACCTTGAGAAACGACGAAGGGTTGCTCGATCTCGGGCCGGTCGGCAGGCAATCCCCGCACTCCGATGTCACCCGTGATCTCAAGGCGATGCAGGGGTTCATCACCGTGCGCAACTGCCAAGGAGTCCAGACGGGGAGCAGTTGCTACCAGCGGAACGACTTCATCTACGTCTGCCGTCGGGCGACCGTCAACACCTCTTCCCTCCTCAAGGCACATCCAGAGGTGGCGAGTTCGCTGGTCGAGGCCATGGTCATGCCATCCCAGAAGGGGTGGAAGGAACCGGGCGAGAAGCTGAACGCCGCGGTGCGTGCCGCGCTCAATTCACCCGAGTCACTCGAGGCGATCCCGGACCGGTCGATCAACGTCAGCCCCCGGAGCGCCGGTGTCGTACGCGACCGTGACGGGGTCAGCATCGGCGACAGGTGCCACACCGCCGACTTCAAAGCCGTCATGGTCGAGCTCAGGAAGCCACGTAACCTGCCCAAGTGCGTGGTCGAGGAATCCAGGAGCCTGCTCCGGCGACAGGCCTCTGGGAGGAGGGAGCCTCCTTCCCCGCCATCTGCGCCGCCTGCACCGCCCGGGCCGACCAGGCCGACCAGGCCGACCAGACCGTTCGGGCCTTCTGCGTACGCGCCGCGCCCGATCGCACCGGACGAACCGCGCCGGAGGTTCACGAGCGCGCCTGACCTGGACAGACTGCTGCCGCCCCCCGCACGAAGCCCGAACCGCAGGCCGGAACCTCCGTCGGGTCCCAAAAGCCCCTCGTCGGGACGCGGGTTCGGTCTCTAGTGCTGTGACTGCATGGGTTCGCCAGGTGGGCGGTCATGGCGATTGGATGTGCGGCGACGTCCGGTCTGGCCGTTGAAGGTGCGGTGGCACAGTTCCTGCGCAACCGGGCTCCCGGGACCCTCACGGTGGATTTCTTCCACATCGACACCGTGCTGCTGCGGCGCCTGTACAGCACGGTGGCCATGGCAATCTCTACCCGCCGAGTGCATCTCTTGGGCGTCACCGCCCATCCGACCGGCAGCTGGGCAGTGCAGCAGACCAGTGACCTCCTCATGTCATTGGACGACCACGTCGGCCGAGTAGGGATCCTGATCCGAGACAGAGACGCGAAGTTCATTGCCCACACCGTGCTCGACGGGATACACGTCCGTCACAGGCGCCGGTTTCAGCCACCACCTGTCGGACCACACAGCACACTGATGATCCTGCCGGCCCTCTGTGAGGTCCCAAAGGCCACGCATCTGTCTTCATCCCCCAGGCCCTTGGCCGCTCCGCCGCGTACTCCCCACGCCAACCGGGCGCATTCTTCTCGTAGTGCCGCAACTCCAGCGGGAGTTGAATGAGTGCGTCGCGCAGAAGGGGGGTGCTCTGTGATGGTGGCTGCTCCGGAGCTGCTCCTGGGTGACCCTTCGGTGTCCTCGGTCGGCGGTGATGTGGATGCGCCAGAGCACTCCTCCGGCTCCGCCGGGTGATGCCTCCGCAACACCTGCAATCTCCATACCCAAGGGCGGCGGCGCGATCCGTGGCATTGACGAAAAGTTCACCGCCACGCCCGCCACCGGCACCGGCTCCTTCAGCGTCCCGGTCGCCACCAGCCCCGGCCGGTCCGGCTTCGGCCCACTGCTGTCCCTGTCGTACGACTCCGGCGCGGGCAACGGAATGTTCGGGTTCGGCTGGAGCCTGTCGCCGTCGGCCATCACCCGCCGGACGGACCGGGGACTGCCCCGGTACGACGATGTTCACCCCGAGAGCGACGACTTCCTGTTCAACGGCGAAGAACTCGTACCCGAACTCGCCCGGCAGCCGGACGGAACATGGACCCGTCCCGTCGAGTACCGTCCACGCGAAGAGGAGCCGCGCTGGCGGGTGGAACGCTACCGGCCTCGTGTCGAGGGGAGCTTCGCGAGGACGGAGCGCTGGACGGACCTCGAGTCGGGCACCGCCCACTGGCGAGTGATCTCCCGGGACGATGTCACCACGCTCTACGGCAGCACGCCGGAATCCCGCATCTTCGACCCTGCGGACCCCCGGCGCACCTTCAGCTGGTTGATCTGCGAGAGCTTCGACGACCGCGGCAACGCGATCCTCTACCGCTACAAGCCGGAGGACAGTGCCGATACCGACCGCAACCGGCCGAACGAACGCAACCGCAGCCGGGGGACGGCCAGGCACATCAAGCACATCCTCTACGGCAACCGCACCCCGCGCGCCGCGGACGAGAACCTCGCGCAGCGCACCGACTGGATGTTCCACGTCGTCTTCGACTACGGCGAGCACGGTCATGACGCCCCTGATGAGCGGGACATCTGGCCACGCCGTGCGGATCCGTTCTCCACCTACCGCGCCGGATTCGAGCTCCGTACGTACCGTCTGTGCCGACGGATCCTGATGTTCCACCACTTCGAAAACGAACCCGGGGTGGGCAAGAACTGTCTGGTGCGCTCAACGGATCTCAGCTACGCGCAGGATGCCGTGGCCTCGTTCCTCACGTCGGTCACAAGCACCGGGTACGGTCCGGGTCTGGTGCCGCGCTCCTTACCGCCGGTCGAATTCGACTACAGCGTGGCGAGGATCAGCGACGAGCTGCGGGACCTTGACGCGGTCAGTGCACGCGCTCTGCCGGACGGAGTCGACGGCGGGCTCGTCCAGTGGACGGACATCGAGGGGACGGGTCTGTCCGGTGCCGTGCTCAAGCAGCCGGACGGATGGCTGTACAAGGCCAATCTCAGCCCTCTCGATCCCGATCCGCAACGCGCCGCGCTCGGGCCCGCCGTCCCGGTGGCGACCCGGCCGACGACGAGTGGCGGCATTCCCTTCGGAGCCGACGGCTACCAGTTCATGGACCTCGCGGGCGACGGCCGAATCGACCTGGTCCGCCTGGAGAACCCGTCGGCCGGCTTCCACGAACGCACCGGCGAGCGCGGCTGGACCCCGTTCACCGCATTCGACACTCTGCCCGCCCTCGACTGGAGCGCCCCCGAACTGCGCTTCGTCGACCTCACGGGAGACGGCACCGCCGACGTCATGCTGACTGAGGACACGGCCCTCACCTGGTATCCGTCCCTGCACGAGCACGGCTTCGCGGCTGCCGAGTCGCTCGCCCCGTCCTACGACGAGGAAGCGGGACCGACAGTCCGCTTCGCGGACGGCACGGAGAGCGTGTTCACCGCGGACATGTGCGGGGACGGGCTGCCCGCGCTGGTCCGGATCCGCAACGGGGAGATCTGCTACTGGCCCAGCCTGGGCTACGGCCGATTCGGTCCGAAGGTCACGATGGACGGTGCGCCCGTCCTTGACCCGCCTGACCGCTTCGACCCACGCAGAGTCCTGCTCCTCGATGTCGACGGGACCGGCGCATCCGACCTGTGCTACTTCTCCGACGACGGTGTGCGGCTGTACCTCAACCAGTGCGGTAACGGCTGGAGCGAAGCGAGGGAGTTGACGGCACTCCCGCCCGGGACCGACGCCGCCGACGTGACGGTGACCGATCTCCTGGGCAACGGCACGGCTTGTCTCGTGCTCTCCTCACCGTTGGCGGCGGATGCGACGCGACCGGTGCGCTACCTCGACCTCACGGGAGGGGTCAAACCGCATCTGCTGACCGGGATACGCAACAACCTGGGCGCGGAGACCACCATCACCTACGCCTCGTCGGCCAAGTTCGCACTCCTCGACGAGGCTGCGGGCCACCCCTGGATCACCCGACTCCCGTTCCCGGTCCATGTCGTGGAGCGGACACAGATGTACGACCGGATCGGCCGGTGCCGCTTCGTCAGCCGCTACGCCTATCACCACGGTCATTACGAGGACCGCGAGTTCCGCGGTTTCGCGCGGGTCGAGCAGTACGACACGGAGGAGTTCGACGTCGGGGGCCCGGCCGCCGACAACATCGATGCGGCCTCACACGTTCCCTCAGTACTCACCACCACGTGGTTCCACACCGGGGCATCGGTCGAGGGGGGCGCCGTCTCGCTGCGGCTGGCGCAGGAGTACTACCGGGAGCCCGGCCACTCCCCCGCCGATCTGCCCGACACTCCGCTCCCGGACACGGTCCTGGCTCCAACAGGGCGCCTGCCGTTCCCTCTCGGTCCGCCGGAGGAGCGGGAGGTGCGTCGGTCACTCAAAGGGTCGGTGCTGCGCACGGAGCTACGGGCACTGGACGGCAAGGCGATGCCGTACACCGTCACGGAGCAGAACTTCGGCATCGAGCTGGTTCAGCCGGTCGCCGGCGGCAACCGGCACGCCGTCGTCTTCGTCCGACCGCGGGAGACCATCGAACTGCACTACGAGCGCCGGCTGCGCGAAGTCGACGGGAAACAGGTCGCCGATCCGCGAGTCAGCCACACGCTCGTCCTCGACGTCGACGCCTATGGCAACGTCCTCACCTCGGTCACGACGGCGTACGGCAGGCGCCACGAGGACCCGGACCTGCCCCAGGAAGACCGGGCCCGTCAGGAACGCTCCCATGTGACCTGTACGGAGCGCAGGTACACCGACGCCTTCGACACGGATGACGCCCACCGTGTCCCGCTGCCGAGCGAAAGCCGTACGTACGAGCTGCTCAACGTGGCCGCCGGTGCCACGCCGCTCACCCTGGAGACGGTCGTGGAGCGGGTGGCGAAGGCCGGACAGGCAGCCGAGGTCCCGTACGAGAACCATGAGGCGAAGAACATCGGTCCCGGACCGCGGCGGCGCAGGATCGAGCAGGTCCGCACGCTCTACCGGGCCGACGACCTGTCCGGGCTGCTGCCGTTGCACCGCATGGGACGGATGGCGCTGCCCGGCGAGACGTACACCCTGGCCTTTACTGCGGGAGTGCTCGCCGAGCAGTACGTTCGAGGCACCGAGTCCCTCGTCCAGCCGGGCATGCTCACCTCGGGCGGCTACCGGTCCGGCTCGAGCCTGAAGCCTCTGTTCCCGCTCCAGGACGCCGACGACGACTGGTGGCTGCCTTCGGGCACGGTCTTCTACTCCACCGACCCCGGTCACAGCGCTCAGCAGGAACTCACCGTGGCGCGGCAGCACTTCTTCCTGCCGCTGCGCTTCCGCGACCCGTTCGCGGCCGACACGGTCGTCGCCTATGACACGCCGCACCGCCTGCTGGTGCGCGAGACCCTCGACGCGGTCGGCAACCGTGTCTCGGCCACCCTCGACTACCGGGTCCTGCTGCCGAGCGCGGTCACCGACCCCAATCGCAACCGCACGGTCGTCGCCTTCGACGGCCTGGGCATGATCGTCGCAACGGCCGTACAGGGCAAGGACGGTGAGGGCGACTCCCTGGACGGGTCGGTCGTGGACCTGCCCGGGGCCACGGTGACGGCGTACCTGAACAAGCCGCTGAACAGCCCGGCGGCCATTTTGAAGCGGGCGAGTACGCGCCTTGTCTATGACCTGTTCGCCTATCACCGCACGCGCCATCTCTCCGATCCCGCACCGCCGGTGGTGGCGCTTCTGACGCGGGAGACCCACGACGCGGACGATCCGGTCACGCGCGTCCAGCACCGGTTCAGCTATTCGGACGGGTTCGGCAGGGAGATTCAGAGCAAGGTACGTGCCGAGTCCGTGGGCTCAAGCCCCCAGTGGGTGGGGACCGGGTGGACGATCTTCAACAACAAGGGAAGTCCCGTCCGCAAGTACGAGCCCTTCTTCACCCCTGTGCACACCTTCGAGTTCGCGAAGGTCGCCGGAGTGAGTTCGATCCTGCTCTACGACCCCCTTCAGCGGGCCGTCGCCACCGTGCACCCCCACCACGCGTACGAGAAGGTCGTGTTCGACCCCTGGCACCAGATGACCTGGGACGTCAACGACACCGTGGAGCAGGAGGATCCGCGCACCGACCCCGACGTCGGCGGGCTGATCGCGCGCCTGCCGCAGGGCGATGTGCTGCCCACGTGGTACACGCTGCGCAAAGAAGGGGCCCTCGGTGGCCGGGAGCAGAGCGCCGCCGTCAAAGCGCTCGTCCACGCCGGCACGCCGTCGCGCGCCGACCTGGACGTGTTGGGGCGTACGTTCCGGACCGAGGCCCCCAACCGGTTCACCCGCAACGGCTCCACCGTCGAAGAACGTTATGTCACAAGGGAGATCACTGACATCGAAGGCAATGTCCGCGCGGTGCGCGACGCGCGGAACCGGCTGGTGATGACCTATGGCTACGGCCTGCTCGGCAACCGCATCCAGTCGGCGAGCATGGAGGCGGGTACGCGCTGGACGCTCAGCGACGTACTCGGCAAGCCGCTGTTCACCTGGGACAGCCAGAACCGCCGCCTCGAGACGCGGTACGACGCCACTCGCCGCCCCCTCGAAGTCCGGCTGCGCACCGGAACGTCCGGTCCGGACCGGGTGATCGAGAAGACGGAGTACGGCGAGTCCCTGGGTGACTCGGAGAACCTGCGGGGCAAGCCGCACCGAATCTTCGATGCCGCCGGGATCGTCACGTACGAGCGCTACGATTTCAAGGGCAATCCGCTCCGCAGCCACCGCAGGCTCTGCGCCGACTACCGCGAACTGCCGGACTGGTCGGGCAACCCGCCGACGGAGCCGGCGCTCCCAGCGGCCTCCACGATCTTCGACGCGCTGAACCGGCCGGTCTCGCAGACCACGCCGGACGGCAGCACGACCCTCCTCTCGTACAACGAGGGCGGCCTGCTCGAGGCCGTGTCGGTGCGGGTGGGCGGGGCCCCGGCCAAGGTGTTCGTGAGCAACATCGACTACGACGCCAAGGGGCAGCGCCAGAAGATTGTTTACGGCAACGGCGTATCGACGACGTACCGGTACGACAGCGCGACCTTCCGCCTCGCCGAGCTCAGGACCCGCCGCGACGCGGCTTCGTTCCCCAACGACTGCCCCAACCCGGCAACGACTCCCTGCGGGGTGCAGTACCTCACGTACACGTACGACCCTGTGGGCAACGTCATCGACATCCGGGACGACGCACAGCAGACCGTCTTCTTCAAGAATGCCCGTGTCGAACCGCATACCTCGTACACCTATGACGCCGTGTACCGCCTGATCGCCGCCGAAGGGCGGGAGCACACGGGCCAGTCGGGCGCTGCGCCGCGCCCCCCGACCGACGCGGACCTCCCGGTCGTGCCGCATCCAGACGACGGCACGGCGCTCGCCCGCTACCGCGAGGAGTACACCTACGACGCCGCCGACAATTTGACCCTGCTGGCCCACCGCGGCACCGATTCCGCGCACGCCGGCTGGACCCGTCACTTCGGCTTCGCCGCACCGAGCCAACTCAACGCCGCCGATAAGAGCAACCGCCTGTCGGCCTCCACCCTGGACGGCGTCACCGCTCCGGAGACCTACCGCTACGACGACCACGGCAACCTGCTCGAGATGCCCCACCTGTCAGTCATGCGCTGGAACCACCGGGACCAACTCCGAGCCACGGCACACAATGTGGGTCCGACCGGTGGCGTACCGGAGACGACGTACTACGTGTACGACGCGGCGGGCGAGCGGGTCCGGAAGGTCACCGACAAACAGCGCGCCAGCTCCTCGGCTGCCCCTGTCCCACTGAAGGAGCGAGTGTATCTGGGCGGTGTCGAATTCTACCGCGAGTACAACGCCGACGGCACGGCAACAACCCTGGAACGGTGGACCCTCCACGTCGCGGACGACACGGGGCGCATCGCCCTGGTGGGGCGCCGCACGAAGGGCACGGACGGCTCTCCGGCGGAGCTGACGCGGTATCAGCTGGGTAACCACCTGGGCTCGGTGTCAATCGAACTGGCTGACAACGGGACGGTGATCACGTACGAGGACTACGTTCCGTACGGCGGCGCGGTCTTCCGGTCGGCGGGGGCTCAGACGAAGCTTCCGAAGCGGTTCCGCTGCATGGCGATGGAGCACGACGAGGAGAGCGGACTCCGCTACCAGGGTGCCCGCTACTACGTTCCGTGGCTGGCCCGCTGGACGAGTGCGGACCCGACACCGCCGGCATACGGGGCCAATTCCTTCGACTACTGCGGCGGGAATCCCGTAGTGCTCGTCGACATCGACGGGAGGGCACCCAAGAAGTTCAACGTGAACAGCTCCCGCAATCGGCGTCAGCAGAATCTCGCCGTGGAGGCCACCGGAGCCGTCATCACGAAACGCGGTGACGTGGAGGTGGGGCGAGAGGTCGTTACCGGCCCGGATGCGCGCCTGGACAGTCTGTCCATTCCCGCCTCGGGCAAGGGACCCGCCACTTCCGACGAGACCACGACCATGAACGTCTCTCGCTACCTCAGCGGTGGCGAGACGGACGAGGCAAAGGTCCAACAACGGGCCGATCGAAAGACCGACCAGGTCGTGAAGCATGAGCAAAGCTCCGGCCTGATCGAAACGCTGCACGTGTGGCTCACCGGTAAGTTCTCCAAGAAGCAGGAGAACGTCATCAGGAAGGTCTGGACGGAGACAGCGAGCAAGAAGGGGATAAAGGTCAACGTCCGGGATCTCGCAGCATTTCTCACGTCTCAGAGCAAGACCAAGTCGGTGCTCACCGCACTCGCGTCTGCCTGGGCCTTCCTCTCGTCCGAATCGGCCCAAGCCGCCAAGCCGGGCTCGGAGTTAACGGGGCTCCTGGGGGAAGCACTAACCGACTACCTGGTGCCCGACACGGCAGCGCTACTGATGCAGGGAGCAGGTGCCGCTGTCGAAGGCGATCGTCTACTGGGGACACACAGCGCCCACATCACCATCATCGGTTCTCAAGCACGCAATCCCAACATGGTGCAGATCCACGGCCTTCCCCTGCTCCTCAACATTCAGACAGGCCATCTGTACGGCGTGGAAGATTCCACGCTTTCCCAGCACGAGGGGCTACCGGGACAGCTGTACGACCTGGGGGAACTCGACAGGAATCCCTTTGGCGTCCTCATAGGCGTCAGTTCATTCGAAAGCGCAGACCACGAATTCTATTTCTATTCTAAATCCGGGCAGTGGACCATGCGCGTCATGGGCCCCGACGGCTGGCAGGACGCCGTACCGAATCGCCGCTGAACGCGTAGGAGTCGAGATGAGCCAGGAACCGATGTCCGGCGATCAGTGGTGCGTCCAGGGCCGGATATCACTGCTCGCGGGAGCGCCGGTCCCCCATGCCCGGATCCGGGTGCTCGACGTGAATCTCACCGGCAACGTCCTGCTCGGCGAGGCGGCTACGGACGCCTCTGGGAAGTACACACTGCGCTATTCCCCGGACCGTCTAGGCCGCCGCGGCAAACAAGCCGCAGACCTCAAACTCCTCGTCCTCCCCCCGGACAGCGACCAAGTCCTCGGCGAGTCCCAAGTCCTGTACGGCGCCGGACCGGACGAAACCGTCGATCTCCAGATCGAGGCCGCCTCGTGGATGCCCTCGGCCTTCCACCGGCTGGCCGACACTCTCGCCCCGGCCCTCGGCCGCCGCCCCGCGCACGGGCTCACCGACGACGAGATCAACTACCTCGCGGCCAGCCTCAAGCTGGACACCGAGCACATCCGCAGGGTCCGGGAGAGCGCCGACTGGGCGCGCCGGACCGGCCTGCCCGCGGAGGTCTTCCACGCGCTGCAGCACGCCGGGTTGCCCGCCGACCCACTGGCCGTCGCGGCCGAGAACCGTGACCGGGTGGCAGACGCCATCAGGTCGGCGGCGCGCGCGAACGTCATCCCGTCCCATTACGAGGACGACGCCGACGACCTCGCGGACACCCGGTTGCCGGATCGCGCGGAGGACCTCCTGCTCGCCGAGGCACAGGACGACCAGCCCGCCTCGCTGGGCGACCTGCTCCGCAGGGCGTCACTCCCGGACACGGCGCAACGCACCTTCGCCAAGCTGGCGGCCAAGCGCCCCCAGGAGGGCGAGGCTTTCTGGAACACCGTCGGAAGGCAATTGGACCTCACCCCGGCCAGGCTCGCCGAAGTCCGCACCGTCCTCGATGTCGGTGCCCTCAGCGGCGGATTCCTGCCCATGGTCGACCGGCTGCTGAGCGAGCCGCTGCGTGCGGGCGTCCGGGACCTCGCGCACCTCGCCCCGGACGACTGGCAGACGCTCGTACGCGAAACGGGCGTACCGCCGGAGGTACTGCCCCGCGCCGACGAGCCTCGCCGCATCGCGTTCTACGCCGACCAGTTGCACCGGAGCCTGGAGGAGCGCTGCCCCACCGCGGTGATCGCGGCCCGGATCGGGCAGGGCGCCGTACCGGTGGGCCAGCGGGTCAAGCCGCATCTCGAGCGGTTCTTCGCCCAGAACACCGTCTTCGAGTTCGACGAGCACCACGTCACGGGCTTCCTCGCCGAGGGAGGCGGCGCCGATCTGCGAGGCATTCCCACGGCGTCCCGGCTGCCGCTGCGTCAGACTCTGCTGCGGCTCGACCGGGTGACACGGGTTGTGCCCCGTCAGCTCAAGCCGGGGCAGCCGCCGCGTTACGGCATCACGGCCGCGCTGCTGGCCGCCGGCTACGACTCGGCGTACAAGATCACCCGGGTGGGGGGTGCCGACTTCACCGCGGCGATGACCGACGCGCTCGGGGGCGATCGGGACCTCGCCGAACTCCTGTACGCGCAGGCCGAAGACGTCACCGCCCTGGCGTCCTCACTGGTCACGGGGTACGGCACCGCGGCCGGCACGCTGGGCACCACGGTGGTGCCCGCGACGTCCTCCGAGGCCCTGTCCGCGGCCTTGCCGAAACCCGGACTCGACGTCCCGGATCTGCGCACGCTCCTGGGTAACCTGGACTTCTGCGCCTGCGAGCACTGCCGCTCCGCCCACAGTCCGGCCGCCTACCTGGTGGACGCCCTGAAGTTCCTGGCCGACCGCCCACTGCCGGCGGGTACCGGCCCGAAGAACGCCCTGGAGGCCCTCACGGCGCCCGGCCGGCGCCCCGATCTGGCCGAGACCGAGCTCAGTTGCGAGAACACCAACACCAAGCTCGAGCAGGCCGACTTGGTGTTGGAGGTCCTCGAGAACGCCGTCTACCCCCGGCCCACCGGTCCGTATCCGCAGACAACGTGGACCGAGCAGGAGCTGCTCGCCAATCCCGAACATCTGCACGAGCCCGCATACGACAAGCTGCGCGACGCCGAGACCGTCTATCCCTGGACGCTGCCCTTCGACCTACGGCTGGCCGAGGTGCGCACGTACCTGGGCGAACTCGGCGTACCCCGCCATGAGTTGATGCGGACCCTCGACGAGCCCGCGTACAAGGAGCAGTTGGGACTCGCGCCGGAAGCGGCCCAACTGATCACCGAAGCCGATCCGGCCGCACCGTGGAAACTGTGGGGCCTCGACGAGACGGTGAGCGACCTGCGGGACGCACGCGACGGCAGTACGATCTCCGGCCCCTGGGTCACCGTGCTCACCGGGCGCATCTCGCTCCTGCTTCAGCAGTCCGGCCTGGACTTCGCTGAGTTGCGCGACCTGCTCGACACCCGCTTCGTCAATCCGGCCGGGCACCGGCCGACCGTCGAAGGCGCCGCCTGCGATCTCACCCAGCGCAGCGCCAAGTGGCTCACGACGCAGCACCTGACCCGCATGGTGCGCTTCGTACGGCTGGCGCACACCGTCGGATGGCACGTACACGAGCTCGACCGCGCCACGACCGCCTACGGAACAGCCGAGCTAACCCCGGAGTTCCTGCAGTGGCTCGCGCACACGCAGCACCTGGCGGCGGCGCTGAAACTGCCCGCCGCGGACGTGGTGGCCTGGTGGTCGAACATCGACACGCGCGGCTACGTCGACCACAGCGGCGCATCCGATGCCACCGCGCCCTCTCCCTACGACGTGCTGTTCCTGAACCGGACCGTGGTGAGCCCTGTTCCGCAGGCGCTGGCACTGAACGCCGACAGGAGCGAACTGGCCAAGCCCTACCGGGCACCCGACGGCACGGTCGCGAACCCCGGCGCGACCATCACCGCACACCGCGCCGCCATCGTCCTCGCGCTCGGCATCGGCACCGGCGATCTCGCCCGGCTGCTCGCCGCGGGACTGCCCGACGAGCTGGGGCTGACCAATCTCTCGGCGCTGCGCGGGGCCACCTCACTCGCCCGCGCGCTGGGACTGAGCATCCGTGACTGGCTGCGAGCCAAGGCCATGACCGGCCTCGACCCCTTCCCCGGCCCCCCGGTCCCGATGACCGCACGGGCAGCGGCGACGGTGCGCTTCGTGGCGGAGATCGGGTACATACGGGCGTCCGGATTCACCCTGTCCGAGCTGGACTACGTGCTGCGGCATCGGCCTGCCCCTGAGGTCGAGCGCAGCGCCGCGCAGCTGTCGGTGGTCCTCGGGGAGATCCGGGACGGGTTGCGGAGCATCGCCGCCCGTACCGCTGCCGCCCCGGACCCACAGGGTGACGCGCTGGGCGGGTTCCTGTCCCAACTGGGCTGGGACCCCGAGTTGATCAGCGGGGCCCTGGGCGCGGGAGCACTCGGCGCGGACGCGCGTACCGAGGTGCCCCTCGCGGGGCTGCCCAGCGGTGTCGTCTTTCCCGACCGACTGCCTACAGCGCTCAAGGACAAGGTGTCCTTCGGCGCGGGGGCTCTCGTGACCCTTGGTTCACTCAGGAAGTCCGAGCAAGACCAACTGCTCGACCTTCCCGCCGACAAGTCGACCCCGGAGTACGCGACATACGCCACGGCCGTCCAGTTGCTGCACTCGACGTCGCAAGCCCGTGCCGCCGGTCCGCTCGACTTCGTGACCCGGCGGATGCAGTCCCTGACGCTGCCCGTGTTCCGTTCGGAGCTGGTGTTCCAAGCGGACCTGCAACAGCTGCCGGCGGGAGTTGTCCTGCCCGACGATCTCCCGGACCGACTGGTGGCCAGGGTCACCTTCCAGAGCAAGAAGCTGCGCTGCGCCGGTCTGATGTCCGCGGGCGACCATGGCGCGTTGCTCGACCTTTCCGCAGCGGCCGAATGGCAGAAGGCGGTCGACGAGCTGTACGTCGGCCTGGGCATTCCCGCGACCCTGGCCCCAGGCTTCGGCTACGACGCTGAGAGCCGCAGCCTGTACTTCACCGGCTGGATGACGGACTCCCTGCGGGAGCGGCTGCTCGCGCTGTCCACCGCTCCCGCCTTCACCACGGCCGTCCGCGCCCTGTTTACCGCCTCCAACAACTATGTGGAGCAGGACCCTGGAAACTCGTTCCTGGGCGCTGCGACACCCGAGGAACCCGCCGCTCCGCTGCGGCTGTTCGAAGACGCGCGCAGCGCCGCCGACCGGTTCGGCATGGTCCTGGACCTGTTGCTGCCCGCGCTGCGCCGGCGCCTCAGCGCCGAGTGGGTGGTCGGGGCGCTGGCGCGGTCCCTCACCGTGCCGCCCCCGGTCGCCAAGGAGCTGGCGACCAGGGTGACCTGGCCGGGGCACCCGACGCAGAACGTGCTGTCCGCGTTCCTTGACCCGGTGTTCGTGGCCACGACCGGCGCCGTCTCCGAGAACGCCTGCCCGGACCAGTACAGCGCGTTCGTACGGGTACACAAGGCCGCCCTGATCCTGGCCAGGTTGCGGTGCACCGGCGAGGACGTCGGTCTGCTCCGCGAAGGCGACTGGGCCTTCCTCGCGGGACTGCCGGTCCACGAGAGCAGGGTCCCGGTGGGCTACGCGGACTGGCTGAAGCTCACCGGCCTCATGGCGCTGCGGGACCGCTTGCCCGGCCGCGGCACCACCCTGCGTGAGGTCTTCGCCCTCTCCCGCGCGCAGAACGTCACCCTGGCCGCCGTACTCGCGCGGCTCGCCAAGCTCACCGGCTGGGACGCGTCCGACCTCACTCAGGTGGCCGGCAAGCTGGGCGTTGCTGCGGCCTCCGACATCCGCGACGACGCCCGAACGACCCGGCTGGCCGACTGCGTCGAGCTGTTCCAGCGGCTCGGCTCCTCCGCCGAGCAGTGCCGGCGCTGGGCGGCGCACCCCGTCCAGGCTGCCGACGCGCACGCGGCCAGGCAGGCCGCACGGGCCAAACTCGGTGCCACGGCGTGGCTGGAGCGCGCCCGTCCGCTGCGGGACGAGCTGCGTGAGCGTCAGCGCCTCGCACTCGTCGACCACCTCGTCCATCGGGATCAGCTGCGCGACGCGGACGACCTGTACGGCCGGTTCCTGATCGATGTGCAGATGTCTCCCTGCGCCCTGACCACCCGGATCAGGCAGGCCATGAACTCGGTGCAACTGTTCGTGCAGCGCTGCCACATGAATCTGGAGCCCGACGTACCGCCCTCGGCCATCCCGGCGAACCAGTGGACCTGGATGAAGAACTACCGGGTCTGGGAGGCCAACCGGAAGGTTCTCTTCTACCCCGAGAACTGGATCGAGCCCGAGCTGCGCCGTGACAAGTCACCGGCCTTCGTACGCCTGGAGAGCGAACTCCAGCAGGGCGAGATCGACACCGACAAGGCCGAACAGGCATTCCGCGGCTACCTCGAGCAACTCGACCAGGTCGCACGGCTCGAGACCGTGGCGACCTGCGTGCAAAAGACCGGCGGCCGCGAGATCCGTCATGTGTTCGGACGTACCTTCAACACCCCGTACGCCTACTTCTACCGGCAGCGCGTGGACGCCGTGTGGGATCCGTGGCAGCCGCTCGACCTCGACATCGAGGGCGACCATCTGCTCCCGGTCGTCTGGGACGAGCGTCTCCTGTTGTTCTGGCTCAAGTTCCAGAAGAAGGCTGATGAGCCGAAGTCGCTGAAGCAGGCCGACTCCGGTACCCGCCCGAAGGAGTACTGGTCGGTACAGCTCGTCTGGAGCGAGTACCGGGACGGAAAGTGGTCCACGGCCCAGTTCCTGGACCCGCCGTTGAAGTCGGCAGGGGTCCAGTTCGCCAAGCCCAAGGACTTCTTCCTCGCTCCCCTGCTGGAGAAGGACGCACTGACGATCGCGGTCGGCTCGCCCGGGGACCCGGCCCCGGACTCCACGGCCTTCGACAGCGTCGTCTTCACGTACGACTGGAAGATGGTGCGGGCACCCCGCGGCAAGGGCCGACTCGCCCTCGGGGCGGACCGCGTCCAAAACGACTTCCCCCGTCCGTTCCGCATACTCACCCCGTTCACGGAGCTGAGCTTCAACGCCGTCCAGGAGTGGGACGGAACCGGACAGCGGCCGGTGACGGTACTCCCCGTGGAACCCACCGGCCCGGCGATCCAGGCCGACGAACTGCTCACCCGCCAGCCCAACGGCGCCCCCAACCCCTACCGGCTGACCTTCCCCGTCACCCCGGAGATGGTGACCAGGTACCCCAAGCTGACCGTGAGCTTCCTCAGCCGGCACTCCTTCTTCTACTCCGACCGGCGCAGGACCTACCTGGCGAGCCCGGTGACGTATGCGATCCGCTTCAACGTCCCGTTCCCGCAGTCGAGTCGGGGCATTGTCGCGCCCCTCTTCCGACTGCAGAAAGCCATGTACTTCGAGTCCCATTTCCATCCCTACGTCGCCCAGTTCGCCACCGCACTCACCAAGGGCGGCGTTCCCGGCCTGCTCTCCCTGGAGACCCAGCGCCTGAGCGACTCCGGCATCATCACCGGGCCATTCGGCCCGGCAGGCCCGGTGGACGCGGGAGCGGCGTTCGTCAGCGAGTACGCGCCCCGCTGGGACAACGTCTACCCCTTCGACTGGCCGAAGGAGACCGTCGACTTCTCCCCCGACGGCGCCTACTCCTCGTACAACTGGGAGCTGTTCTTCCATGCGCCGCTGCTGATCGCGACGCGCCTCGGAAAGAACCGGCGCTTCGCGCAGGCACAGGAGTGGTTCCACAAGATCTTCGATCCCACCCGCAGTTCGCCCGAGCCGAGCCCGGCCCGCTACTGGCGACTGCTTCCGTTCCACACCGCTGCCATCGCCCCTCCCATCCAGGAACTGGCGCGGCTGCTCGCCGACAAGAACACGCCCGCGAAGGAACGTCAGGAGATCGCCGCACAGGTACGGCGGTGGCGCGACCATCCGTTCGACCCGCATGCCGTGGCCCGGCTCCGTCCCAGCGCCTACCAGCGGGCCGTCCTGATGAAGTACCTCACCAACCTGGTGGAGTGGGGCGACCAACTGTTCCGGCAGGACACCACCGAGTCCGTCAACCAGGCCGCTCAACTCTACGTTCTCGCAAGCCAATTGCTCGGGCCACGCCCTGAGCAGATCCCCGCGCAGGCGAAGCCGAAACCGCTGACCTACCGAGAGCTGGAGCCCTCCCTGGACGAGCTCTCCAACGCGCTCGTCGCCGTGGAGAGCCTGCTCCCGCCGGCCACCGCCACTCCTGGCGTCGGCGTCGACCGGCCGGCCGGGGCGCAGGCCCCGCCCACCCCGCTACCGCTCACGCTGTACTTCTGCGTCCCGCACAACGACGCGCTGCTGCGGCAGTGGGACGTCGTCGCCGACCGGCTCTTCAAGATCCGCCACTGTATGAACCTCGCGGGGACCGTGCGCGAACTCGACCTCTTCGGTGCGGCCATCGACCCCGGAGCCCTGGTGCGCGCGCTCACCGGCGGAGCCGACCTCGACCAGGCGCTCTCCGACGGGGCGGGCAGCACACCCTGCTACCGCTTCGGCGCGCTGGCCCGCAAGGCCGCCGAACTGTGCTCCGATGTGCGGTCGCTGGGCTCCCAGCTCCTCGCCGCGCTGCAGAACCAGGACGCGGAACGGCTGTCCCTGCTGCGCTCCGGTCACGAGCTAACGCTGCTGGACGCGACCCGGGCCGTACGGGGCCTGCAGATCCAGGAGGCGCAGAAGCAGGCGGACGCGCTGGTGAAGTCCATGGCGATGGCCCACGCCCGATGCCTGTTCTACGTCGACCAGTTGAAGGCTCTGGAGACCATCACGATCCCGCCGCCCACCGGGCAGACACGCAGCCAGATCCTCAGCGCGCTGCGCGAAGTGGTCGACGGACTCCGGCCGCGTACACCCGCGTCGAAAATCACGGATCAGATCACCGCGCTGTTCAGGTCCGAGATGGACGGCATTCTCACCAAACTGGAGGAGGCGATCTCCCACAAGGACCAGGACGAGGGAACGAGCGAGGACTTCACGCTCCCGATGAACAGCTTCGAGCGCCGTCAGCTGACCGAGCTGAAGACCTCGAACGAGAAGCAGCTCCGTGCCATGGATCACGAGGTCGCGGCCCAACTGTTCGCCCTCATCCCCGACTTCACACTGGGGCTACAGGGCTTCGCGGCAAGCCCGGTCGTCCAGGCGCAGATCGGGGGCACACTCCTGTCGACCGCGGCTCGGCTGCACGCCAGCGAACTCAACTACGCGGCGAACGAGCATTCCTATCGCGCCAGCCTCCACTCCCTCCTCGGAGGATACCGGCGGCGCGCGGACGAATGGCTGCACCAGGCGGATCTGGCACGCCTGGAAGGCGAGCAGATCGGCACCCAGCTCGCCGCCGCCGGGCTGCGTCTCGCCATCGCCCGGATGGAGTTGATCAACCATGACACCCAGGCGGCCAACGCCCACGAGGCGGACATCTTCCTGCGGGACAAGTACACCAATGAGGACCTGTACGGGTGGCAGGTCGAGCAGATCTCGGCTGTCCATCACGCGGCGTACGAACTCGCCTTCGATCTGGCCCGCCGTGCCGAGCGCGCGTATCGCTTCGAACTCGGCATCCAGGACAGCGACTTCATCCGGCCGGGCCACTGGGACGGCCTCAAGCACGGACTCCTCGCCGGGGAGCGGCTTGCCCAGGACCTCCAGCGGATGGAGGTGTCCTACCTCGACCAGCACCGGCGCGAGTACGAGATGACCCGCCATGTGTCACTCGCCCAGCTCGACGCGGCGGCCCTGATCCGGCTCAAGGTGACCGGGGCATGTGAGGCGGAGATCCCCGAGGGGTATCTGGATCTCGACTGCGCAGGCCACTACGCACGCCGGATCAAATCGGTGACCCTCAGCGTCCTGGGCGTGGCCGGGCGCTACACGAGCGTGAACTGCACCCTGACGCTGCTGCGCAGTTCCGTGCGGGTCAGCCCCGATCCGAGCGGGGGCTATCCCCGGACCGGCCCCGGCGACACCCGCTTCGTCGACGATCTCGCCGCCGCCCAGTCCGTCGTGACCAGCCGCGGCAATGAGGACGCCGGGCTGTTCGACGGGCCGAGCGCCGCCGACGAACGGTACCTGCCCTTCGAGGGGTACGGTGCGATCTCCCGCTGGAGTCTCGAACTCCCCGCACAGTTCCGCCAGTTCGACTACGGAACAATCTCCGACGTCGCCGTCCACCTGCGCTACACGGCGCGGGACGGTGGCCGCCGCCTGGCCGACGCGGTCCGTGCGGCGCAACGCGCGGACCTCGGCGCACTGATGAAGTCGGCCGATGGGAAGGGTGGATTCACCCGGGTCCTCAGCCTGCGCCACGAGTTCGCCGACTGGCACCGGCTCACGGCGGCCACCGGCGACCGCGAGCTCACTCTCGAGATCGCGGACCGGTTCCCCTTCCTCTTCCGCGGCGGAACGATCAAGATCGACGAGGTCGGCGTGTTCATCAAGGCCCAGGATCGACTGGCGGACACTCACGTCCAAGAACTACGCAAGGCGACGTTCGACGGCAAGTCCCTGACCAACCTCAGCGGCTGGCTGCGCCGCACTGACGTTCTCCAAACCAGTATCTCCATCCCCGATCCGGGGTGGAATCCCGACGAGGGCAAGAAGATCACGCTCTCGAAAGTCTCGCCGGCCACGCTTCCGCGCATCGACGACATCTGGCTGCTCTGCCATTACACCTTCAAGATCGCAACGGTCTGAGGCTCGGCGAGCATCCTCACTCGGGTTGACCACAGATCCGCCGGATCGCCCGACAGGTCGTATCGGGTGCCCAGGGCGGCTCCGAGGTCCGACAGGACGTAGGAAGCGGTCGTTGTGGCCGCCGAGGTCGGATCGCTCGGTCGCAGCCCCGCCACCAATATGTAGAGGCGGATGGACTCCTCGATGTCAGTCATCCACGTCCTTTCGCCTCGTTCCTTTCATGGCGATCCCGCAGATGGCCAGCGAGCATGGTGCGCCGGGCCGCGAGGTCGAGAGTATCCTCGTCGGCCAGCGTCACCGCGCGCTCCCCGCTGCGGATGCATCCGTCCAGCGCCTCGTCTCACGGGTCGAAGAAGAACTGGCGCTCGTAGGCGGTGCTCGCGCTCTCCGCAACAATGCAACGGAACCAGGCCAGCGTTTTCGGGCACGCCGGATGGTCTCGAGCAGCGCCAACCAGGTCCGCGCGGCCTCAGGCCCGTCCAACGGCATGCTGCCTACCCGCTCCTCTGTCTCGCACGCAGTCCGGAAAGGCTCTTCGAAGTGGGGCGGAATC
Source organism: Streptomyces sp. NPDC054866 (assembly GCF_053610745.1). Lineage (NCBI taxonomy): Bacteria > Bacillati > Actinomycetota > Actinomycetes > Kitasatosporales > Streptomycetaceae > Streptomyces > Streptomyces sp. NPDC054866. The sequence continues at coordinate 28,497 of NZ_JBSGZA010000017.1, read as the reverse complement.
GTGCCGGGCAGCGCCCCCTGCTGCTCCTCGCCCTCCTGCCCACTCTCCGCGTCCTCCAGTCCTTTGACCACTCCGGTGCCGATCTCCCGGTGACGCCAGAGCAGCCTGAGGTGACCGGCAATTCGGTCCGCGTCCCCCTCCAGGGCTTCGGCGTAGTTGTGTGACGCCCGTTTTGTGATCATGCGAGGCCGAGGAGTGCGAGCGGGCGGCGGGGGTCACGGGCGTTGCGGCGAAGACCTGCCGCGATGTTCTTCGCTCCGGCTGCCCGGAGTGCCCCGATGGCGAGGTTGCGCCAGGTGGCCATCGCACGGGGCGCGTTGCCGGTCCGCAGCTGAGAGGCGTCCTCGGCGAAGGCGGTGTCGCGGACGTGGTGCAGGGCTTCGATCGTCCAGTGGTCGCGGACGAGTCGGGCGAGCTGGACCGGAGTGGCCTGCTCGGCGGTCAGGCTGGTGACGGCGTAGACCGTCTTGACGGTGGTCTTGCCGGTCCTGCGGTCGGTGCGCCTGCGCTTGATCTGGACTGCCTGGCGGGCTCCGGGGAAGAGGAGGCTGTTCACGGTGGCGAACTTGATCCGGCGGATCTCGGAGCGGCCGTGGCCCGTTCCCCGGGTGCGCCCCTGAAGCGGGATGTCCTTCCAGGGAAGGGACTTGAGTTGTCGGCGCAGCTTCTTCTGGTTGCCCTTGACGATCACGATGTAGTGGGCGGCCCGGACGAGGAGGTAGTCGGTGTGCTCGCGCTGGGTGTGCATGGCGTCGCTGGTCACGACGAGTCCTGCCAGGTCGGCGATGGTGTCCAGCAGAGGCTGGAAGCAGGTGGTCTCGTTCGTCTTCTCGCCGACGTCCATCTGGGCCAGGACCAGGCCGGTGGCGTGTTCCAGTGCGGCGAGCAGGTGGATCTTGCGGCCGTTCGCTTTTGCCGCGCCGCGCAGGCTTTTGCCGTCCACTGCGAGGCCACGCAGCCCGGTCGTCTTCGGGAGACGGTCGGCGAGCCAGCGTCCAACTGCCCGGTCCAGCGCGTCGCCGTCGACACGGGCCAACAGCCGGCGGACCGTGCTCTCGGCGGGCAGTACCCGCATGGGCAGGAGCGGATCGGGGTCCGCACCGACCTGTTCCAGCACATGCCCAGGGGCATCGGCGATCCATTCGCCGACCGCCAGCAGCGAGGTCGCTCCGGCCAGCACCGCGCACGCAGTGAGAGCGAGCACGACGGCCAGGCGGTGGCGCACCCCGCGTGGGTCACGCGGGTCCGGCACCTCGGCCAGCCGTTCCAGCAGACCCGGGACCTCCTCAGGTCCGACCTGCGGATTCTCGCGCAGTTGGTCAAGGGCAGGCGGGATCAGAGATGATGCGTCGGCAGGCATGGTCTTCCACTTGGATCACGGGCCGTAGAGAACTCCATGATCTTGGAAGCCGTGCCTGTCACGTTCCGAGAACACAGCCGCTGAGCTGACAGTCCGCCACGAACCAGGTGCCACGCAACTACGCCGAAGCCCTGTCATGAACCGGGCGTCACTTGACTACGCCGAAACCCTGGGCTCGAAAGCGACACGCTGACTCCACAGTTTTCGCAGGTGTACGCCGTTTGACAGATTATGGCCACAGGGTGCTGCATCAACTGTCGTAGGTTCTCGTCGTGCGCAGCATCCCGCTTTTCTGGCTGATACGCTGAATATCTTCGCATTCTGTGGCGCGGGAGCTATCAGGGGGAGCCGGTGCGCACGTTCGATCGGCTTGCCAGCCTTGTTCCCTTAATCTTCGCCATCTCCGGGACTATACAAGGTGCGGACTGGCGCCTGCTGTTCGTGGGACTTTTGCTGGGCGGTGCAATGCGGTGGGAACTCGCTGGCCTGCGCGACGTCTCACCTATGGGGATGATCGTTTACCGGGTCAGCCTGCTGTCAACGACAACTGCCGCGTGCCTCGTTTCACAGACTGGTGCTGCCGCATGGCTCGCCAAGACCGCTTTTCCAGCCGTCGAGGTCGTGGGAGGTATCGGTGGCGCGTGCGCCATGACGGTGATCGGCTGGCTGGCAATGGAGAAACTGGTTCCACTCCCCATACTGCCCATGGCAAAGCGCTTCTTTCTGTTGCTTGCCCCACTTGATTTCACCTTGCGACTTGCAGTCTACCTCTGTGGTCTCGTGCGTTGGTTGACGATGCGGGGGCAGTTGGTGTTCTATTCTGGGGCACTTGCATACCCGACGAAATGACTTGTCGGACTTTCCCTTGGAGTCGCGGCGACGGAGTATATTCTCGCCGCCTGCTCCGCTAGGGTATTGTCAGCGCAAAGAAGGCGCGAGAACGAACTGCTGTTTGTTAAGCACTGTCCGCCGGAAATGCGCGGGGCGCTTTTGGCGCTGTGGGCTGAGTTTCTCGTGCGAGACTTCCGAGCTTGGCGCAGTGCGCGACTTATAAACGACTGCATGTGGCAGGCAAGCCTCTCCCTGCGGCGCAACGACACCTGGGCAGGCAAGGCTCTGGGAGGGAGCAGAGCCTACGGCGAGTGGCTGGAGCTCGCCGACGAGGCGATGGAGGCTTTGCTGGCCGCCAATCGCCGGGCCGGAAACACACGCGATTTGTGGGTCGCGGAGGTACAAGCAGGCTGGGCCAGCCGGAGAGCAATGGCGTACTTTCTGGCCCGCCAGTGGGACCAGGCGGTACGGCTGCAGTGTGTCGCGATGGAACAGTTCACCCGGGCCGATATGAGGAACAATGCGGCACATGCAGGACTGCTCCTGGTCGACATGCTTGAGTCGGACCAGGTGAACCGCTTGGACGAGGCACAGGACACCCTCGATGCCGTCCGAGCCGACCCCGTTCTTCACCCGCAGCTCGTCCGCAAAGCACAGGAGTCGCAAGTGCAGCTGCTCCTGGCACAGGGGCGAGTGGAGTCAGCTCGGGCCTTCTGGGAGACGATCGAGCAGCGGCAGTCCTGCGACGACGGAGGGATAGGCGCTCTCACAGGAGAGAACAGGCTGTTCAAGGCGGGACGGTTCACCCGATGGATGGCGTCCTGGTTTGGCACCCGCCTGGAGGAGCGCATACGTTCCGGGTTTGCCGAGAGGCTCCAAGGCGCCAGGCCAGCCTCTGAGGGGCCCCTGACCAGACAGGAGCAAGAAGTACTGCAAGGAGTGAACTTCGGCGTAGCGGCGACCACCGCCGATGCGGACGCTCTGGTGAGGCTATATGTTCCCGAAGCGATCGGCCTTGAGCGACGTGTGTCGAGATTCATGATGCGCCGCGCTCTCGTCCGTGCCGGCCGGAGCGATTCAATGAAGAGCGGGCGCTCCTTTCCGGAGCGGCTTGTGGCTGGCGCGCAGGGGACCGCATGGGCGTGGGACATTGGCAGGGTCCAGGAGGACGCCTTCAGCCTGGCCCGGGCGGGAAGGATCACCGAAGCCGATGCTCTACTCGTCGACAAGGCGGCCGCTCTCGGCCTGCACGGCAACCTCTGGTTCGAAATTCCGAACAGAGTTGCCCGTGCCGGATTGGCCGTGCGGAACAACGACAGGCCTGGCGCCTACCAGCACCTGCTCGCGGTGTTCGTCATTCTCGAGCAGAGGCGTCTGCGCATCAGCGACCCGAGCTATCGCACCCAACTCGGTGTCGAAGATTTCGCGTTCGAGCTCGCGGTGGACTTGCTCACGCAGGACCTCGAGCTCCGAGAGATCCACGATGCTCCTGCCACGGAGGCGTTTCGTATCAGTGAACTCTCCCGCTCGCGGGCCTTGCTCGATTTGTTGTACGAGGCATTCGATGCCGAAGAGGCGCGCAGGCCCCCCGGTCCTGTGGAGCATGCTGCGGAAGCCTTCTCACCGTTGGGTTGCGCGCAGATCCAGCAGCTACTGCCGCAGGATCGGGGGGCGGCACTCGCGGAGTTCTTCATCGGCCACAATCATGTGGCAATCCTCGTGGTGCGGCAGAACGACGCTGAGCCTGTGGTCATCAGACACGACCTGACGCCAAGGGAGACCGCACTCGTCATGCGCAGGCAGTCAGAAGACGGGCCGACGGACGAGTCAGCCGCCGAAAAGCTGATGTCGCGGGTGCTGGGCGCGTTGCTACCGTACGTGAAGCCTGGCGAGCTGCTCTGGTTGGTCCCCCACCGGCAGCTGCACTATCTCCCGCTGCACGCCATTACCTTGGACGGAGGGCAGACACTCGGAGCGCGACATCCGGTCTGCTACACGCCGAGTGCTTCGGTGATGCATTTCTGCGCGCGGCAAGGTGAAGGGCCGTACCAGTCGGTGCTGACGGTGGCGGACACGGTCCCCGAACGGCCCCTGCTGCACGCGCGGGCGGAGGCAACAGCCGTCGCGGCGTTTTTCGACGACGCGGTAAGGATCAGGGAGGAAGCCACACGGGCCAGGGTCGAAGAGCTCCTTGGCGGGCAGAGTTTCGACGTCATCCACATTGCGACACACGGGTTCTTCGACCGTGGCCGACCTCTGGACTCGGGCATCCATCTCTCCGGAAACGGGAAACTGACCGCCCGGGACTTTTTGGGGATGCGGCTGGATAGCCGGCTCGTCGTGCTCAGCGCATGCGAGAGCGGTCTCGGTGAACAGCGCAGCGGAGATGAGCTGTTCGGACTGCCCCGGGCGCTGCTGTATGCAGGGGTCAGTTCGGTTCTGGTCAGCCTGTGGAAGGTGGACGACGCCTCAACCGGGCTGCTCATGCGGTCCTTCTACCAAAGGCTCATGGATGACATGCCGAAGGCGGATGCGCTGTCGGCGGCACAGCATGAGGTGGCTACGTCGACACTCGAACAGGTGATCGCCTACTGCGAACAGGTACGAGCCGCCTCGACCGATCCGGTGGAGATCAGAAGCCTCAGCCGGGATATCGCGGATCTCCACGCACGCGCCGGAAACCACCAGGCCGCCGCCAACGCGCTCAGCCAAGTCCTGGAAAGCCTTGACGACGCCCCGGAGGCCCTCGAGATCAGCCGCCTCAGGGCCCGCTGCCTGGCCCGGTTGCGACGGACTGGCGCGTCGCAGCCTGACTACACCCGACTCCGTTACGAAGACCGCTACTACTGGGCGCCATTCCTACTCGTCGGCGACTGGCGCTGATCGTCCGAAGGAGCACCGGATGCAGTCCGTACTCAAGGCCTACTGGAAGCAGACGCGCAACAGTTTCACCCGATTCCCCGTATGGCTGCCGGGCACTCCCATGGCCCTGGGCGACGTCGGGGTGCTCACCCCGGCTGGCTGGCGCAAGGTGACCGACCTCTCCCGAGAAGGCGTACCGGTGTTGCCCGACGAGGACGGCACGCCGACCGACTACAACTACAGGGCCGGTGCCTCGATTTCCTTCATCACAGGCGGTTCCATTGGCGAGGTGACCAACACCAGCTGGCTGCCGTCCGGGCATGTGGGCGTCCTCATGGACTTCAGGCGCAGCGGGGCATTCGTCCTCAAGGCCAAGACCGTGCGGGTGACCCGGATCAGCAACCTCGCCGAGGTGCAGGCAGCGGTGCTCGACCTGTACCGGAACAAGAAGTGGGAGCGGGAATGGGTGATCGTCACGGAGGTGGCGGTTGGCGGGCCGTTGGTGGTGTTCGTCGCCGGCCAGTCCGGCGCAAAGGCGGGAGTGCACTTGGGGGCCGATGCCGTTATAGGGGACTTCGACCTCGGACGGGTCCGTGGCAACCTCAGCGTCGGGTTCGAACAGGGACTTGCAGCGAAGTTCGCCACGCGGGAAAGGAGCGCCATCCTGTGGCGCGGCATGTACGTCGACGACGGCCTGATCGGCTCCACCAAAATGAAGGAACGCACGTCCGGAGCCGAGGGAACACAAGAACGTCGGCCACCGGACGACAGCTACTCTCTGGAGCCCTGCGTCGCGGAGGCGAGAGGTCTGGATGAGATCCTGGCCGCTCCACACAAACCCGACGATGGCAGGGAGACTGGCTGCGATCGCCGGGATGGCCAGGAAGAAGCCCGTGAGGAGGGGTCCGGCCAGGTAGACGGTGACGGTTTCTCATAGCGGGCGGTGATGCGTAAGACCGTGTGCTGCGGCGGTCACAGCCGCGGCTAGATCCGCCGCATCACGGTGTGCGCGGTGAATAGTCTGCTCTTCCCTGGCGCCCGCCAGGCCGTCCAGCTCAAGCGGAGTCGCGTGAACCGCAAGGTCAGCACCAAGACCGTCTACGCGGTCACCAGCTTGAGCGCCGAGCAGGCCACATCCGCTCAGCTCGCGAACATGATCCGCTCGCACTGGCAGAGCGAGGCCCTGCACCACCTGAGGGACACCACCTTCACCGACGCCTCGCAGCTTCGGACCCGGCAGTGCGCCCCGCGCCATACCTACCTGGCGCAACCTCGCCATTGGCTCCCTGCGCATCGCCGGCGCCCACAACATCGCCGCTGCACTCCGCCAACGCCCGCGACCCGAAACGCCCGCCCGCCCTATTCAGCCTCATGTGATCACGAACCAGACATCACGCCACTACGCCGAAGCCCTGCGTCCCCCTCCCACTCCTCTCGGCGCGTTCGTCGAGCAGTTCGGGGTGATCTGCGATCACGCGCCCGGCCGGTTCCCAGAGTTCGGCTTCGAGGTAGTCGTCAAGGAGCTGGGCGAACCGGGCCGTTTCCACGAAGGTTGTGGCGGCGGTTTCCAGGTCGGGACGGATCAGGTCGGTGAACAGCTCGTCGGCGACCTGGCTCCCCCGAGACCCGGCCCACTGCACCGGCTCCCTCTTCTCCTCGTGCCCGAGCCGCTGTGCGTCGGGCAGGAAATCGCGAACGCTTCCCAGCACGCACACCCAGCCGCAGACTGCGAACAGACGGCACGGACGATCGCTTCGTTCAGCAGTCTGCGTACGTCTTCACCCAGTAATTCCGGATGGTCGGTGACCGTTTGGTCGACCTCTCCGCGGTTTTCGCTGACGAAGACCCGCTGAAGGAGCGCGAGTTCCGGCGCTCAGTTCTCCTCGTACCCTTCATCGCCTAGCACGCCTCGTGCTCGCTCTCTGCACCACGGATGCGATATTCGCCGACCGAGTGGGTGAGTTGGTAGGTGACCGTCCACAACGTGCACGTCTCATCCGGATTCGGCATGGGGCCGTAGCCGGGGCTTTGTGTGCTTCGGAAGGTCAGCGTGGCCAGCGTCCTGGTGTCGTCCCCCTCGGGATCGCTGCTCTCGTCGCTCCCGCCGGTTTGGATGCTCCGGATGACGACATCTGCGTCCGTGCTGGTGGACACGGCCTCGACGAACCGCTGCACCACCCCGGGCTTGGACGCGTCCACACCCGAAGCCGGGTCGTACACCGAGAGCGCCCGCGCATAGTCGCGTTCGTTGATGCCCGAGAAGTAGGTGTCGAACATCGTCGCCACCGCAGTCGCGCGGGGATCGTCAGCCACCTGGCCGATGTCGACGACACCCACGACGGCCGGTGCGGGAGGGGTGGCCGTGTCGGGCGATGCCGTCACCGGTTCTTCCTCGACGCCCTCGTCGGCGTCATCGGGCTGCGCGCGTTCCGATGCCGAATCCGGCACGAGAGTTCCCGCCGCCGGGGACTGCTCCGGCCTGGCTGACTGGGCGACCGTGGCTGTCACCAGCCCGCCCAGCGCCAGCACGGCCACCACACAAGGCGTCGCGGGCACGGCGACGCCCCAGGTCAGCGGATTGCTTTCGGGTACGTCGGCGTTGGCCTTCCGCAACCGGGCGATACGACGCTGGAGATCCGGGTGAGTCTCCAGGAGGTCCCGCCACCAGCGCCCGGTGGTCCCGGCTCCGGCGATGGACGACTCCTGTGCCCAACGGCCGCCCTGGGACAGCCGGGTCGGCGAGTGGTCCAGCCGGTCCAGCGCCTCGCAAAGGTGTTCCGGTTCGTCGATGATGCGCGCCGCCGTGGCGTCGGCCAGCCATTCACGCTGCCTCATGAAGGCGAGATGGGTGAGGTAGGCGATGCCGAACCAGACGATCAAGAGCAGAAAGAGGGAAATCCTGAAGCAGAACAAGGTGATCCTGACACTCAGCCACCAGGGCCACCAGACCATGTTGGTTTCATGGTCATCGACACTGTCGACCACCGTCTTCCCCACGGAGAAACCGATTTCTATGAGGGCAACGCAGGCAATGGCCAGATACAGCACCCATCCCATCACTGCGGTCGAGAACGCGACGACCCGCGTATCGCCGTTCGCGATGTGCGCGATCTCGTGGGCGGTGATTGCTTCGAGTTCCCTGTCGGGGAGTTCGTCGAGGGTCCCCGACGTGTATTGGATGTACGAGTGATCAGGTGTTCCCCTGGAGCCGGCGTTGAGGCAGCCGTCTTCGATCACGGACACCCGGGGCGGCGCGATGCCGGCTCGGTCGGCCAGTCGGCCGACCAACTCCTGTACGGCGGGCAGCCGCTCGTGCTCCTCTATCGGAACCTTCATGTTTGGCGTACTCCCAAGGCGCCACCACAGGGCAAACGAGCAGGTGGTGAAGCTGAGGAGGACCACGAACACGGCGACCGCGGAATGTGCGACGGCACCGATAACGACCGCGACCAACACGCCGTTGAGCACCGCCGACGCGGCGATGGCTCCGGTCCACCACCGGTTCCGCAGGGCTTGGTTCTCGAGGAGTGCGCGAACCTGGCAGGCGGCGTCACTGTTGTCTGCTGCAACCATGGAGCATCACCGCCACGCCCTGCGCCCGACCGGGTCGGACGAACGCACCCAGTGTCCCACCTGAGGCCCCCATTCAGGAGCCCTTGGAACGCAGGCGAAAAAGCATGCAGCCAGATTCAAAAGACGACAGAAAGAGGCAAATTGCAGAAGAAATCCAATTCTTCCGCCGGGCAATCTCACCGCACGATCCGGTTACGCATGCGGCAGGCGCCCCTGCACCAGCACCAGCCCAACGACCCCTCCTGCTCCGACACCCAGGATCGACGTACTGGGTGACCCCGCGTCACTTGGCCGGTGACGACGGCATTCTCGCCGAGCGGAACCACGACACTTGACCGCCCTCGGCTGGCGCACGTGGCCGACCTCCCGCAACACCCTGCTGTACGTCCGGACGAGCTGTATGGTGCCGAGTGGGTCCTCGCGGCACACCCATTCGAGTTGGACGGACTGCCGGTGGCCTGGCAGCTGGGCACCTGCCCGCATGCCGCCTCCGCGATGACGGCATGGACTGCGTACCCCGCCGGTGTCCCGTGCGAGGCGCGGACGTCGCTAGAGTCCATCGGCCTTCGCTGCGGCGGTGCACTCGGCCGGTATCGCCACCTTCCGAGTCTCGAAAACACCCGAGCTGTCGGGCGTCTCCTGCTGAGCCTGCGCCTCCTCGCGGGCCTGCCGGATCTCCGCTGTGAGCTTGTCGCAGTCCACGGTCAGGGCCGGGCTGGCGAGGAGCCTCGGAGGTCATGCCCAGGCCCAGAACCAGACGGTCGGTGAGCCGAGCCCTGCGGACGTATGTCTCAGGGGGGGACCGGCACGCTGATGCTCAACCTCTTCCTGTCCCCACAGATCTCCCGCTTCCTGCCCTTCTTGGCGGGCGATGCGCTTCTCGGCATCGACTCCGACACGGATACCCGAATCGATCGCCGTCGCTCTGACCAGGACACAGGACGCGCTCGTCTTCAGCGGCTACACCGCATTCGTTCTGGTCGTCGGAACCGTCCCGCTGCACCGGCGCGGCACCAACTGCGTACGTGTGTCGCTCAGCTCGCACACCAGCCTGACCTGCCCTTGCCCGGTCAGGTGGCCACTGCGGCGGCAGCCGCCCGTTATCCAGCGAGTACCTCACTTACCGGCCTTCATATAGCTGACGACTTCACAGGACGCTCCCTGCGGAGGAGGCTGTCTGTTGAGCGGTCCGGCGTCTTCGGGGTATGAACGGCCCCGTGAGCCGGGCCCGGCCAACCGTCGCGGCGGCCCTGGCTACCTGCTCGATCGAGGGGGGCGCCATGGCTTGGCCGGGCGACGGCAGAGCGGCTCGAAGGCACCGCAGCGCAACCGCCTATCAGGATGATCCACTGCAATTCCTGGCGGCAGAGTTCGAAGGTACCCAGGATGTGTGGCGCTCGGCGTCTGGCCGGCTCTGCGTGGCGAGCCCGCAGGTGGCCCGTGACGTGCTGGGCAATCGGCAGGGCGCGTTCAAGGAAACCTCGGACTTCTTCCACACCCGCACCGGGGTCTTCGGCCCCAGAACAGCCCAAGTCGAAATCGGGCGTGCGGCACGTGATCTGATCGGACGCCACCTGGATGCCCGCCGCGCGGACCTGCCCCGCCTGGTCGGCACGCGGCTTGCACCCACCAGCACCTGGCCGGATGCGGGCAACCTGCTGATCCACGAGCACCTGCAGGACGTGCTCCTACGCCCGGACGCTCCCGCAGAACTCCACGCAGTGGTCGATGGCATCATCGCCCGCGCGGTACTGGCCGGCGCGCGAGAGCGCCATGCGGTCCTGTCCCGGCTGCGATTCCGCCGCAGGGCGATGCACCTCCTGATCCAGAACATCGAGGCACGCCGCAGCGCTGGTCTCCTCGAACCCCACGATCTGCTGGACGTTGCCATCATCGGCGCCGGGCTGTCGGCGGACTCCCGCCAGGTAGCCGAGGTCTACCTGTCGTTCCTGTTCGCCACGGTCGGCTCGATCGGCTTCGCCCTCGGCTGGTCGGTCTATCTCGCCGGTACGCACCCGTCCACCAGCGGCGACGAACCAGCCTGGATCGTCCGGGAGGCGCTGCGACTGTGGCCGGTGGCCTGGTTGTTCGCCCGCACGACGAACCGTACACACGAACTGTCCGGCGTCACGGCCGGCCCGCACGACGAGGTGAACGTGTGCCTGTACCTCGTACACCGCCATCCTCAGCACTGGGAGCGCCCGAACGAGTTCATACCGCGTCGCTGGGCCGCGCCGCCTCGCGATCCGGCCTACATGCCGTTCGGGTTCGGCCCGCACGCCTGCGCCGGGGCGACCGTGACGATGACGCTCCTTCAGGACCTGATCCGCGTCATCACCCGCAACTGGCAACTCTCGATCAGCGCGAGCGACGGCGGCCCCCAGGTGGGGCCCGCGCTGGCTCCGCCTCGTTTCACCGCGGAGCTGCACCAGCGAGCCGTCGGCCAAGAGAGGAGGTGAATGACATGAGGAAGCTCATACGCACGGCCAAATCGGTCCTCAACATCCGGTCCGGTTACGGCGGGGTCCACTTCTGGTACGTCTACCACCACATCTGATCGGAATCGGTGTGGGCGGCCCCCGACCGGCGGCCGCCCACACCGGCCGTGAGAGGCAGTGCCATGACCACACCACATCACGGCGAGGACTTCCTGCACGATCTACGGCTGCGCAGCGCGGCCGAGGGCGGCGTCTTCTGGCTGGACGACGATCTGCTCGCCGTGTTCGAACCGGACGCGGCACGCCTGGTGAGCCGTGCGAACTGGAACGGCCTGGTCATGACCGACCGACTCGTCGACATGATCCGGCACCGCCACAGCACAGAGGTCCCGTGGACCCGCATACGCACCGCCTGGCTCACCCAACTGCACACACTCACCACCGGCGCGCACACCGCCGAAATGATCACACGGATGGAACGGATCATCGACGCCCGGCTCGGCGACGACATCGACCTCGTCCTGCTCGCCCAGGACATCGCCGTGCAGTCCATCCTGCCGGTCGCGCTGTCCGGCCTCACCGCCCGCGAATCAGCCCGCATCACACAGGACTTGCATCAGAAACTGCTACGCCTCATCGATCGGCACCCCGGCCGCGGACTGCGCCATCACGCACGCTTCGCCGCCGTTCAGATCCGTGCCGGCCTCGTCGTACGAAGGGTCCTGCGCGACCGCGCCTCGGGCCGCCGCGCCCGCGAACTGGACCTCACCGACCCCATCGTCGACATGCTCCCCGAACTCGGCATGGACCGCGCGCTCGACGTCGTCACCACCGTGCTCACCGCGATCGGCGGACCGCCCGGCTCCGCGGCCGCGAGCGTACTCTACGAATTCGTCCGCAACCCGCAGTGGGCACAGCAACTCACCCTCGAACTACAAAGCGTGGACCCGGTCGTGTTCTGCACCGCCCCGAGCAAGGCAGCACCGGTCACCCACCGGTTCGTCAAGGAAGTCCTGCGCATGTGGAGCCCCCCGCTCCTGCTGGTGCGCCGTGCACAGGTCTCGTCCGACCTCGGCGCCACCCGGCTGGAGAAGGGACAGAGCTACCTGGTCAGCCCGCACATGATCCACCGCGATCACCGGCTCTGGAAGCAGGCCGACACCTTCGACCCCGACCGCTTCCTGCCCGCCGCACCGCACGGCCCAGCCGACCGGACGTGCTACGTACCGTTCGGCTGGGCACCGAAGAAATGCATAGGCGCAGACATCGGCACCACCCAACTGATGGCACTGTGCTACCTGATGTGCACCCGCTACCACCTCACCGTCCCCAACGCCGACACCATCACCATGGACTGCCGCTTCGCCCCAGTACCGCAACACTTCCGGGGTCACCTCACCCGGGCGTAACCGTGGCGGGCGAAGTCATGCAGCAACCGCGCTGTACATACTTCTGTATCGGTATCACCACTCAGAACTCCCACGGCCGGTTCCAAGATCGGGCCTGTCAATTTAACGGTGTAACTGGGTTGTTTGATCGGTCAGTTGTGGGCTGTCGAGAGGCGTCCATCGAAGGCGATGTCGAATGCCTGGAGGGCTCGCTTCCAACGGCTGGTCCACCGTTTGCGGCCCTTCCCTGTGGGGTCCAGGGACATCACCGCGAGGTAGACGCACTTCAGTGCGGCGGCCTCGGAGGGGAAGTGGCCGCGAGCCCGGACCGCCCGGCGGATGCGTGCGTTCACGCTCTCAATCGCGTTGGTGGTGCAGACGATCCGACGTATCTCGGCGTCGAACTGCAAGAACGGTACGAACTCGGCCCAGGCGTTCTCCCAAAGCCGCACGATCGCAGGGTATTTGTCGCCCCAGACTTCAGAGGTCGTTTCATCCTGTTGTTTCATCCCGAGATGTGGCTTTGGTGTGTGCTAGTGCGGGGTTGCGCCAGGAGGTGGTGTTCTCGCCGGTGAGGCGGCGGGCCATGAGGTCGGTCATGGCCAGGTGGATCATGGCTTCGGAACGGGCCGGGAGGGTCTCGTAGTCGCGGGCCAGGCGGCGGTGCAGCATCAGCCAGCCATAGGTCCGCTCGACCGCCCAGCGTTTCGTGATCGGGGTGAATCCCCTGGCCCCGGGGGGACGTTGGACGATTTCGAGGTCGATGCCGAGGCTGGCGGCGTGCTCGATGAAGTGTTTGCGGTAGCCGCCGTCGACCCAGACCTTGCGCAGGCCGGGATGGTCAGCGGCCGCATGCTCCAGGAGAGTGCGGCCGGCGGTGGAGTCCTGGACGCCGGCCGCGGCGACCAGCACCGCCAGCAGCAGACCGAGGGTGTCGGTGATGATGCTGCGTTTGCGGCCGACGATCTTCTTGCCCGCGTCGATGCCCTGACTCCGGGCGGGGACACTGGTGGAGGTCTTGACGCTCTGCGCGTCGATCACGCAGGCCGACGGGTGCTTGTCGCGGCCTTCCTGTGCTCGTTCCAACTCCCGCAGCAGCCCGTTGAGCTGGGCGAAGATGCCATCCTTCTGCCAGTGGGCGAAGTATCCGTAGACCGACTGCCAGGGCGGGAAGTCGTGCGGGAGATAGGCCCACTGGCAGCCGGTGCGGTCCACATACAGGATCGCGTTCATGATCTCTCGCAGATCGTGCCGGGGTGGCCTGCCGAAGTCCAGGGCCCGGCCGCGGCGCTCGAACCGCCACGCGGACAGCACCGGCTCGATCAACTCCCACCGGGCATCGGACAGATCACTGGGATATCCACGACGTTCCGTCATGACTCGGGGATACCGCGGAGTGGGGCGTGCGCCCAGGCGTGTGTCCGGCCTCGCCGAAGCACGGCCCAGACCAGGGCGTCCTTGGATGAGACAGGCGCAAGACGCCCCCTGCCTCAGACGCCACACCATCTGGCCCGGCGTGCACAGCCAGACCGACAGCCCCACAAGCACCAAACTCCCGCCTTACACAAACAAGGCGATATCACCGCACTGCAGAGGAAAATGACCTCTGATGCTGCACCGCCGCCTGGCCCGCGACTACGAGACCCTCCCGGCCCGTTCCGAAGCCATGATCCACCTGGCCATGACCGGCCTCATGGCCTGCCGCCTCACCGGCGAGAACACCACCTCCTGGCGCAACCCCTCACTAGCACACACCAAAGCCACATCTCGGGATGAAACAACAGGATGAAACGACCTCTTAACCGCGCCGGGCTGCAAGACCGGCGGCCGCGGAGTCTGCTGTGAGCGGGAGGCGGTTGCGCGGCACACCTCCTTTCCATCCCGAAAGGCAGGTGTCACGCTCGACTGGCACGGCAAGGCAACCTGGCACGGGGGGACTTGGTGAGGACGGATCTCTCGGGAAACGGGGACGAGATGGCTCTGACGGTGCGCGAAGTGGTGCACGACGTTGTCTGCGACGCAGCACCAGATGAGACACCGATCCTCGACGCGCTGGCGGAAGTAGGAGACGAGCGTGTGGTGCGGCGCATGAAGCGGCGTCGCAGGGAGCAGCTGGGCTTCGGCGTCTCGGAGATGGCGCCCATTGTGACCGCGGTGGTGTGGATTGCGGTGCATGAGTTCTGCCGTGCGGCTGCTGATTCCAGCGTGATGACGCTACGGGCCCGGGCTGCGGCAGCTGTGCGCAGGCTGCTGCGCCGGCCTTCGCCTGAGCTCACCGTGCCGCCGCTGTCCCCCGAGCAGTTGCAGGCCCTGCACGGCCGGGTCATCAGGGATGCCGTCTCCTCCGGAATGGAGGCGGCAGCGGCGGAGCAGCTCGCCGACCGGGTGGTGGCTCGCCTGGTCCTGGAGGAACAGCCAAGGGATGCGGAGGAGCCTGAGCTGCAGTGACCGGTTCGCCGCGCGGCAAAGCCGGACGATTCCGCGAGCCTGCCAACCCCAGGGCTGTGCCGTCGGGCACAACCCTGCGCTTCCTCTTGCTTGTTCTCGCCATGATCATCGCGAGCGTCGGGATGCTCCAGACGACGCTCGAGACCCTGGCTCCTTCGCTGAGCAACGGCTATATCGATTGGGACTGCCTGTATGCACGCGGCCTGGACCCCCATGCACCTTTGGGGTCCAATCTCCACAATTTCAGAAGGCACAACTGGAACGCGTGCATGAGAGCTAACAGCTACGGACCCGGTCTGATGGGCACAGCAGGCATGGCCGTTCTGGCACTTGCGCTGTATTGGGTCCTACCCCGTTGGCGGAGCAGGCGCGGTGGACTGGTGGTCATAGGAGAACAATGGGACCCGAACGGTGAGATCAGGGCGGAACTGAGCACCTGTGTGCAAAAAGCCAGGGTGACGCCGCCGCGTTTCTTGGTGGACGCCGCGGCCACCGATGCCAGCGCGGTCGTCTTCGGGCGCACGAAGCACCACACCGTCTGCCTGCATGCGGGGCTCCTGGCGATACGGCAATCGGCACCAGACCGCTTCCGGGCCGTGGTGCTTCATGAGCTGGCACACATTCGAAACCGGGACGTGGACATCGGGTACGCAGTTGTGGCGTTGTGGCGCGTATTCGTCATCATGGTCTTGGTTCCGTCCCTGCTGATACAGGCAGCCGTTGTCGTCAACGGCGTCACCCATATCTGGCCTGCACTCGGCGGTAGTGACCTGCTGCCCAGCACGCTGCCCATCAACACCCGAGCCTTGATCCAGACCTTCTTCCTGTTGTTCCTCCTCACGCTGGCGCGGGCGGACACGCTGCGCCACCGGGAACTGCAGGCCGATGCGGACGCCATCGCCGCGGGTGCAGACCCAAACGCTTGGAGCATCGAAGCCCCGGCGGAGCGTTCAGTGGTGCTCAGGTCTCTCCGTGAACTCTGGTACCCACATCCGTCCTGGCGTCAACGGCGGCGCGCATTACAGCACTCCGATGCCCTGTACTCCCTGGCCGCCCTGCAGATGTTTTTGATTGGTTGCGCCGCGCCAGTCCTCACAGGCACTCTCAGAACCTATTCGAGCACAAACACGTATACATGGGTGGCGGCAGCACCCGCAGCGTTAATCATCTCCCTTTCCGTGTGGCGCTCGCTCCTTCACGCCCAAGCCGAGGGCCGGCCAGAACCCACGGGGATCAGATCGGGACTCTGGCTTGGGCTGGGCCTGGCGGCAGGTGAGTTGATATCCCAGGTGTATAACTTCTGGGTGTGGATGCCCGAACACCCCGAATTTCTCCTCCTGTTGCCCCTTGCACCCGCCGCGTATGCGGCATGGACAGCGCAGTGCGCGTCCCTGGTGGTGCGATGCGGGATAAGCGTCCGATGGACGCTCTGGCCATCCGTAGCAGCTTCGTGCTTACTGGCAGGAGGGGGGCTCATATGGTGGAATTCGTTCGGCTCTCTTGCGCTGACCGGCAACATATGGGAAGCGATAGGTTCCAAGCAGGCTATCCAGCAGCTGTTCCCGGGCTCATGGAGCGATTACTCAACCGAGCTGGACCTGTTCGCCCCAGCCTTCTGGTACCTGGTGACCCTGGGAGGCCAGCCGGGGCCTGCGGGAGCCGCGCTCGCGCTATGGGCCATCCCTCTCCTTTTGTGGCTTTGGCCGCAGACGGCACGAAGATTGAGTGACTCGAGCAGCAGGAGCGCCGGCAGAGAAACGAACGCAGTCTCTCCTGCTGAATTTGGTGTTGTACATGCGGTCAAGGCTGGGCTCGCAGGTGCAGCCGGCTGCTGGCTCGCCGTGGCCGGTCTCATGGCCTGGGCGCACACCTCCAGGCCCGCAAGCGGAAAGCGGGACCTTGCCTTCCTCTTCGTTTACAACGGATGGCTGACCGCCGCCATTTGGGCCGTCACTCTCATTCTCGCCGCTTCGGTAGCAGTGACGGCCCGCCGGTTACCGCTGGTGCAAGCAGTCATCGCGGGCGGCCTCGCCCAGACCTTGGCCGTCCTCGGATTCTTCGCAGCCAGCTCTGCCGATGGCTGCCTGGGCCCCTTTAACGTCGTCTATGACTCCTGCAGCTGGCGGCCAAGAGCAGCTCTTGAGCTGGCCAAGTGGCTCTCGCTCACGGTCCTCCCGGCCCTGTATGGCTCCGCGATCGCTGCGGCTGCCGTGCTCGTGCTCGCCGAGTCGGTGCGGCGTGCTCGCCCGGGCTGCACGCGTCCGGGACCCGACACGCTCCGCGACGCCACGCCTGGCTTCTACTCGCGCAGGCGCAGGCATCTCTGGCGTGCGGGAGCGGCAGGTCTGCTGAGCACCGCTGTCGTTGTCCCGCTGTGGTCCACCAGCCTGTTGCACAGCGGGGCGAATGACGTGAGCTGGTCGGTGCCGGAACAATCAGCACCGGCCAATGCCCGTGACCGCGCACGCCAGGCCGGAGCGTGGTGGAACGACCCCAGCGGAGGAATTCATCTCTACTACGTGTCATCCGACTACAACGAGTACACAGAGAAGTTCGATACCTTCATACGCGGCAACCCCAAGGAACTCTGGACCCTCGATGCTCCCAAGCTGCGACCCGTCTGCCGATCCCTGACAAGGCACGCACGCCAGGCCCAGCGTGGCCTCCCATTCCCAGATCCCGCGCTGCAGAAATCCTGGAGCGCAGCATTGAAGTTCACCGTTCGGGCCGGTCAGAACTGCCTCAAAGTGTTGGACCACCCCACACTCGACGATGAGCCGGTGCTAGACCTACTCACTGATGGAACAAACAAAACCAACAAGATCTACAGCCGCATCATGGCGAGAGTGGAAGAAGCAGACCGGTACTGGCCCGGAACGCTCTGACAGTTTGACGGGCCACTTCCCCCGTTCCGGTTGGGGAGTTCTCGTGTGCCAGGCGGCTGTTCGCCCCGATGGCGCTACCGGTAGTTCGTTAAATCCGGCGGTAGAGGTCAATGCCGTGTCCGGTGGTGACCGCGTCGATCAAGTCCTGGAGCTCGGAGGGTGGATCCTTCTCTGTCCAGGCTCGCCACCATCGACTGAGGGTGACTGCGGGGTCGAGCCATGAACGGATCGCCCGTCGGTCCACACCGTGGTCACTGTGACGATGCCGTTGTCGGTTTTGCCCAGGCGGCCCAGCCACTGCCGGCCCACGTTGGCGGTGGCCGTACCGTCGGTAGCGGGGCGGTGGCGCACTTTCAGGGGCTGGGGTGTGCGGGCTGCGTTCCCGTTACTCGACTGATCTGTCCGATCCGGAATGGGAGATCCTCTGTCCACTGGTTCCGGCGGTCAAGCCCGGTGGTCGGCCGGCGATACACATGCGGCGGGAGATTCTGAACGCGTTGGCGTACTGGCTGCGGGCCGGCTGTGCCTGGAGATTGTTGCCGCATGACCTGCCGCCGTGGCAGACCGTCTATCACTACTGGCGGCGATGGCAGCAAGAAGGTGTGTGGGAGCGGCTGTTGACGGCTCTGCGCGAACGCGAGCGGGTGCAGCTCGGCCGTGATGCCACTCCTAGCGCGGCCATAGTGGACAGTCAGAGCGTGAGGGCCAGTGAACGCGGTGGCCTGCACGGGTACGACGGCGGCAAGAAGGTCAACGGCATCAAGCGCCACCTGCTCGTCGATACCTGCGGCACCGTCCTGGCCGCTTGCGTGAGCCCGGCAAGCGTCGGCGATCGTGATGGCGCCGCGGTGCTGTTCTCCCAGGCTGCCGGTGTCTTTCCGCGCCTTCGGCTCGTGTGGGCGGACCAGGGGTACCGCGGTGCCGACTTCCATGCCTGGGCCCGGGAAACCACCGGCATCACCGTGCAGGTCGTGCAGCGCCGCGACGGAGGATTCCGCTCGACCTGGGCGAAGGCAGGGACACCGCCTCCGGCCGTGCCCCTCTTCGCAGTGGTCCCGCGACGTTGGGTGGTAGAACGGACCATCGCCTGGCTGGGACGGTGCCGCCGCCTGTCGAAGGACTACGAGTACCTGAGCGTGTGTTCAGAGAACGCCATCTACCTCACCATGGCCATGCTCCTCGTGCGGCGCCTCGCAAGACCAGCCCGCTGACCGGCTTTTCAGACGCCCTCTAGGCCGCGCGGGATTCGCACTCCTCCACAAACGGGTTCTATTGACGTGACTGAACGTCACCAGACGACAGGCAGGATGCTGTTGGCGATCTTGCAGTGACCTCGTGGAACCGCGCCGCTACGCCTTGTGCGGCGTGCTGGTTCGGCAGCCCGGAGCTTGCCCACAGGCGGTCCTCGGCCAGCGCCCTTGCTGCGGGGCCGTCGACGGCTCACCAGCGCTTCCTGGAATGCGACTGCGGCCCCGCCGCAGATCGCCAACAACATCCAGGCAGTGGACCAGAGCCCGCTCAAACCTCCACAGCCAGTCAGGCTGAATCCGGTCACCTCGCTCAGTTGGGGCGCGGTGTCGTCGATGGAGACGACAGTGCTCCCGCACTCGACGCGGAAGCCGCAGTGGAGGGTGGGGTACGTCGATTACCAATTCGGCTCACGGCCAGGTCCGGTCCAGGTCAGGGAATTGCTGCGAAAGCCGCCCCGGAGGACGTCCGCCCGTCCCTGATCCTTGCATCGTGCTCGCTCGAGCAGAGATGCGGGTCGATCGGATCGCCGACGACCTGGTAGGCGATGTGGAGGCGCCGGTGTACGAGGAGTTCGCCGCGGCGGCAGGGCCGCCGTCCACCCGGGTGGCGTGCCGCCTCCAGGTGCGCCGGCAGAGGCGTGGGGGGACGATGGAAGGGCGGTCGCTGTCGGAGGTACGGTCAGTCGGGGGAGCCCGTCAATGCCTTCGGTGCCCCGCCCCTCGACTTCTCCCACTTCCAAATTTCACATTGCCGTCGACGTCGGTCGCACCGACCCGAGGCCCGAGCTGGGTTACCTCGGGCAGCCTCAAGGACGAGGCCGGTCCTAGCCCGTCGAGGACCCGGAGTCCCTGATCTGGGGCGCACGGGAGGTGAGAAGGCATGTCACTCGAGTTCTACACCGAGGCCGTGGACGACAGCGGCAGCGCTGCGGGCCAGCTGTCCCTGGCGGTTGACGAAACGAACACTCCCTGGATCGCCTACGCGACGACCGGTGGCTCCGTGGTGTTGGCCAGGCGGGAGAAAGAAGGATGGATCAGGCAGGTGCTGTCGGCGGAGGCGGAGGCGGAGGCGGCACATGACGCATACCGCATCGGGCTGGCGATCTCGTCCTACCCGAGCCTGAATCCGCATGTCGCCTACCAGAGCAAGGAGACCGATCACCTCATCTACAGGGTACGCAGCACCGAGTGGACTTTCGAGAAGGTCCCCACGCAGGGAGGTATCTTGACCGGCCCGGTCCGATTCCTCTCGCTGCGGCTGAATCCCGGCCTCGTCGTCGCGGCGAACAAGGACACCCCGGACCTCTCCTACCAGTCCGGGTTCTCCCTCTGGCATGCCGCGAAGGCTCCTCCGTCGATGGGGCAGCCTCCGCGGTGGAAAAAGAACGTGCATGAGGTCGACAAAGGAGGCCTCGTCGAAAAGGGGTGGTTCTCCACGTCGGCCTTCACCCGCGATGGGCTCTATCGCATCGCGTACTTCGATGACCTGGCGCCCGCCGGACAGGCAGTGCGCCGACTGCGGGTGGCCCGGCTCGCGGGAGGGGCCGGCACGGGCCAGCCGGAACAGTCGCAGGTGGGGGTCCTGCACGGTGGTCAGATCCTCGGTTCGCGGCCTTCCATGACTTTTGCGGACTCCGGAGAGGGGCTCGTCTCCTACTACGAACGGAACGAGCGCGCGGTCCGCTTCTGCATCTTCGGCGGCACCCTCGAGCAACCGCCCACGACGCAAGTCTTGAGCGATGGCGTGGAAAGCGAAGAGGAAGCGTACTCGGCCTGCGGTATCGGTGAGCACCCTCCGATCTATGTGGTCTACGGCGCCGGAGGTCAGCTGAAACTCGCTGAGGGAGACGGCGCCACTTTCGCCATCAGCGACATCGAGGCCGGCGGGGCGTGGAGCGACCTTGTGCTCGACCGTGAGGGGACCGTACACGTGGCGCACATGAATGGCAGCGAGGTCCGGTACGGCGCGGCGGCACCGTGAGGGCCTCCGACAGCCGGAAGGAAGTGGGTGAGGAACGATGGCAGCGCCGGTCTATCTCATCGTGCGCAGCGCGGACTTCGTCGTCCTGGCCGTGGAGTGGAACGGGTTCGAGCTGCGAACGGACGGGCACTCGCAGGCGCCACGGCTGGTGGCCACCGGAGCCGACCCCAACCTGACGCTCACCTTCCCCCCTCAGGCGATCCTTGAGCAGACGACAGCCTCCGAGTTCCACACGGCAGGTCTCGTATTCAGCGACTCACGGCTGTCCAAACCCAGTCGGCTCGTCTTCCGGGTCGGCTCGGGGACAGTGATCGAGTTGAGCGCGCAGGGCATCCTCGACGTCCTCGCCCGCGACGGGCAGGCGCACGTCGATGGCCAGTCGTCGGGGATCGAGCTGCCCTGGGGGATCGACGCACTCCCCCTGGCCCGGCACGCGAGCGCTCTCGTCCGGTCGGACCACATGCCGCACCCCGTGCCCTCGGTACGGTCTGGTGCCGTGGGCCTGTGGGCCGCCCCGCTGCTCGCGAGCGACGCGGACCAGTCGGACGCGCTCCTCTCGTACCGACCAACGGGGTACCGGGAGGCCGTCGGTATCCCGGAAGGAGCACAGTTCCAGTCGCCGCCGCTGAAGAACTGGCGGGACGAAATCGTGAGTTGGAGCCAGCACGCGCAACCGGACGTCACCCGGCTGGAACTGACCGCCCTGGGCGGAGCCCTTTCGGCGAAGGCGAAGTGGCCCTCATCCTCCTGGACCCACGACATGGCGCTCGGCCGAGACAACGTGGCGGACGCCACCGCGAAAGGAAAGCTCTGGCCGTTCGGCATCCCATGTGTGTACCAGGACTTCACTCGTAGGTCGTTCCTGCGCGTGTACGGCGGGGACGCGGTCCGCTGTGTCGCGGCCCTGCGCAAGCGCAGGGTCCTCGTGATCCCGCACCCGCTCGTCACGGGGCTCCGCACACCGACCTTCCCGTTCGACGAGGCGGAGGTTTTGGAGCAGGTCGTCGACCTCTCCGGCACAACGACCCCGGACTCCCCGGTGAACTTCCTTCCCGGGGGTGCCCCCTCGCCGGTGAAGTTCCCCGTGCGTTGCCGCTCCGACGGGACCACGGTGAGGTTCGACATCCCTCTGGTCTTCGTCGCAGACACGGAAGCGGGCCCCTCGCAGACGGTACTCAACACCTGGCGCCCGCACGCCAAGGTGGAGATCCCCGGCGTCGACATCGACCTGATCGGAGCGGACGGGAAACCCGGAGACGTCCAGGAGGTCCATTCCCTGACGTTCTCCGGCACGACGGCGGGTCCCGAGTACCACCCGGACCTCGCCGGGTTCGGGGTCGTCCTGGCCTCGCTGCGTACGCTGCTTCCCGGCGTAGGGGGGCACGACCTGCCGCGGCCCATGGCCTATGCCGACGAGATGCGCACCGGTTCCACGGGGGCGCACCTCCCCGCAGTACCTCTGGTTTTCGACGCGTCGTCCAAGGTCCCGGTCAGTTTCACGGCCAATGCCGATCGCTCGGGCGGACTGGTGGCGCCCAAGTTTCTCGCCGACGGGATTTCCCGCGAGCTGGGCCCCGTGACCACGAGCATCATCCGGGAGGGCGCCGACCTGTCGGCGGCGATCGAGAGTGCCTTCAGCGGGGCGACGCTGTTCGGTCTCCCACTGACCTCACTGATCGACACCGCCGGGAGTCCCAAACCGACTCCGCCACAGATCGTGCAACGGCGGGTGGGAATGGAGATCCACTCGGAGATGGCGTGGAAGGGGCTCCGGCTGAAGGCATACAAGACCTTCCAGCCTAGAGAGACCGGGCCGCCCCCGGCCCTCGACCTGTTCGTCGGCACCCGGCCCCCTGCCACCGAGGCACTGCCGGGCGCAGCCCAGCCGCCCCCTCCGACCTGCGCCCTCAAGGACTTCGCCCTGGTGCTGCCTCCCCCGTCGTCCGCACAGGCGTCGGCCCCACGGCTGCTGACGCTCTCGTTCGCCTCGGTCGCGTTCAACCAACGCCCGGGCCAGCCGGCGGACCTCGTCCTCAACAAACCAGAGATCGCCTTCCATGGTGCGCTGAAGCTGCTCCAGACATTGCAGAACGAGCTGAAGGCGATCCTCGGCGACAAGGTCACCAGCAGGGTCTCCACCACCGGGATCACCATCGGGTACGAGGTCGCGCTGCCCAAGGCCGCGGCCGGCATGTTCGTCCTGCAGAACATCGCCGCGCGACTGGCGGTGACGGTTCCGTACACGGAGAAGCCGGTGACCGTGGTGCTCGGTTTCGCGAGCCGGGAGCATCCCTTCGGCCTCTCGGTCACCGGCTTCAGCGGCGGCGGATACGTCTGCGTGGAGATCGCTGGGGACGCGGAGCCGAAGGTGGAGATCTGCATGGAATTCGGTGCCATGCTCTCCGTCGACTTCGTGGTCGCGAAAGCCGAGGTCCACGCTCTGGGCGGAGTGCGGTTCCTCCGTCGGAGTAACGGCACCCTGGAACTGGAGGCGTTCATACGCATCGGCGGAAGCGTGCAGCTCCTCGGCCTGGTGACCGTCTCGATCGAGCTGCGCGTCTCCCTGATCTTTGAGGACACCCCGCCGCGGCTGGTCGGCCGCGCGACCCTCGTCATCGAGCTCGACCTCACGCTGTACTCGGGGTCCGTGACGGTCGACAGCGGAAAGTTTGAACTCCTGGGCGGCGACTCCTCCACACGTGCGCCCGAGACCCCCGCAGAGGCCAGGGCGCGCGAGGCGACGGCGTTCGCGGCCTGGGAGGAGTACAGAAGGGCGTTCGCATCATGAGCGAATTGCTGTGGATACCCGTACCCGGCGGCTTCGTGCACGGCAAACCGCTGCTGCGAGTCCTCGTCGTGCCGAGGCTCGACGGCGGTTCGCTGGCGCAGCACGGCATGGCGGCCTGGCCGCCGACGGCCCTCACGACCGGCACGGTGCGCGCTGAACTGTTCCGGCCGGACACCGGAGCGTCCGCCGCGCCGGACGCAGTGCGCAACCTCACCCCTGTCGTGCCGTTCGAGCAAGGTGTCTGGAAGCGGGTGGTCGCCGGACTCGCCGTTGAGGACGCCGCCGTGCGGCAGGACGCGGTGGACACCGACCACCTGGTCGTGTCGGCCACCTCCGAACAAGCGGCAGCGGTGGCCCAGGCGTTCCGCACCGCGGCGAAGGCCGAGGTGACCCCGGAATTGGGGCCGCAGTCGCAGGACTTCGCACAGCGCGTACGGGACGTCCTGAGCAGTACGTACTGGCTGCGCCCTGAACAGCCGCTCGCGGCACCGGAGGCGAAGACGGAGGCGCAGTCCCCGCCCAGCAGGCCGGGATTCCACCGGGCCCTGTCACTGCTGCGGGAGCATCCGGCCGTTCTGCGGGCGTTGGGACTGCTCCTCGAGCTGACACTCGCTCCGGCCGACGTCACCCATTACGCCGGAGGGTCGGTGCGTGTGGTGTGGCCCGGCAAGCCTGCTCCCCTGCCGGTGATCGTGTCGCCGCGCACGAAGTTCGGCGCCGACTTCCGTCCCGGCTCGACGTCCCGGATCAGCGGCGGCATGGTGGCGCTGGACCGGACCGACGACGAAGGCGTGCCGCTCTGGCAGGTCGTGACCGTGGACGTGGACGTCGCGGTCCAGCGGCTGCGCGAGGCGGCTCGCGCCGAAGTCGCCCGCCCGTCGGAGCCCTCGACACTGCCGGCCCTGCGCTCCAACGGCCTGCAGCTCGTGCTGCGGGGCCGTGGCGAGGAGATGCGCGAACGGCTGAGCAGAGCGGCCACCCGGCGCGGAGCGCTGCCGGACGTTCTCACCGCGGATGATCTGGTCCTCGGTTACCGGATCGACGTCTGCCCGACGCTCGGCGGCGCCGACTGGTTCTCACTCCACCGGCGCCGTGCCACCTACACGATCCAGCAGCCGCTCGCCGAAGGCCTGCCGGCGGGCGATCCTCTCGTGATCGGAGTGCCGGACGGACCGGAGGAAGGACACACCAAGACCAATGCCGCGATCAGCGACTGGACGGGGCTGCACGCGGACGAGATCATGGCAGGCTGGCGGGGCGGGAGTCTCGCGGTGCCCAGACCGCCCCTCGACGGGTCACCGCCGGCGACGCCGCCCACCGATCCGGGCCTCGACCTTGGCACGTCCTTCCGTGTCGAGCCGGGGTCGCTGCCGCCGCTGCGCTTTGGACGCCACTACACGTTGCGGGCGCGCGTGGCCGACCTGGCGGGCGGAGGACTCGAACTCGGCGACGTGGTAGCCGACCAGCACAGTACGCAGCCGGAGATATACGCCCGCCACGAACCGCTGCCGTCGCCCGTCGTCGCGTACCCCGTGACGACCGACCTCCGCGGCGTTCCGCCCGGCGAGGCCGCGGAGCACGTGGTGATCCGCAGCGACCCCATGACAGGGCTGGACGTGGCGGCGTACTCCGGGAACAACGGCTACCCGCTCAACGACAAGCGGCTGCTCCGGCCGCCGGACGGCACGCTGGACCTCGCCGAACAGCACGGCATGTTCGACCTCGACGGCGATCCGGCCGTGGCGACCCACGTTACCTGGCAGTGGGTCCGGCGTGCGCTCTTCGCTGCGACCTCGGAGGCGACCTCGGACGAGGCCTTCGAGGCGGCCGAACAGCCCCGCCTGCCGGATCCGGCGGCCGGCGGGATCGTCGTGACGCGTAGCGACACGAACCCTCCGACGATCCTGACGCGGGCCTGGGCAGACCTGGAAGCGTGGCCCGACCTGCCGGCGAAGACCCTCCACTTGACCACCCCGAAGTCGGGGAGTCCCCTCGTCGCGTGGGAGGCGGAACGGCTTGTCGCCCGCCTGGAGCCGGGACGGCAACTCGCCCTGGACCTTTCGACGTTCCCGCGGGAGGGCATCACCGACAACTTCGCCCTGCACCTGGCCGATCCGCCGGAGAACTCCTCGAAGGCGTTCGGCCTCGGACGTCATCCCCTGGCCACCCCGGCACGGCGCGTCACTCTCGTACACGCCGTGCAGCATCCGCTGCGCGTGCCCGAGACGACCCTGACTGTGACGCGAGCCGCCGACTCCACCTTCGCCGAGTTCAAGCCGCAGTCCGACGTCTTCGACCCGAAGAGCACCGCGGAGCTGCACGTCACCGCCCGGTGGGAGGACCACGTGGACGCCCAGCGCCAGGAGGCGACCGACGTCCCCGTCCAGACGCTCACGATCGATCCATCCGGCCCGGCGCGGCCGACGACGCTCTTCCGCCACGAGTTCGGAGACACCCGCCACCGCACCGTGACGTACACCCTCAAGGCAATCAGCCGGTTCCGGGAGTACTTTCGTAATCCCGAGCTGGTCGACGAGTTCACCGTGGCCAAGGAGTTGGTCTCGGTGAAAGTGCCCAGTTCCGCACGTCCAGAACCGCCGGTGGTCGCCTCCGCCCGGCCCGCGTTCCTCTGGCGGCAGTCGGGAGACCTCGACGCCCCGTCCCACACCCTCACGCGGGAACGCTCGGCGGGCCGCATCCGAGTGGCCCTGCGACCGCCGTGGCACAGCTCCGGTGCCGGAGAACTGCTCGCGGTGGTGACGCGCCCGGAGGGCGCGAACCTGGACGACAACCTCTCGGCCTACGTCTCGGAGGCGGGCAGCGACCCCCTCTACCCCACCCTGGGCCTGCCCGCCGGCTCACCGTTCGCGCCGCAGGTCTCCAGCGCGATGGGACCGGACGCGCGCCTGCGGCTGCCGGAGGCGGGTGCCGAGGTCATCGGCAAACCGCACCAACCGGAATATCACGAGGACGAAGGACTCTGGTCGTGCGACGTGGCCCTGACCGGGGTGGACGGGCGATCGCTCCACAGCGTGCTGGTGAGCCTCGCCGTAGCCCGCTACCAGCCGAACAGTCTGGCCGGCCTCTCCCTGTCACCGGTGATCAGAACGGACACCGTGCCCCTGTTGCCCGACCGGACCGTCCGTGTGACGCGCCTCGCTGATCGGTTCCGAGTCACGCTCACGGGAACGGTGACACAGGCATCCGCCGTGAACAAGGTCGACATGGTTCTGGAGCGCTGCCTCGCGCCGAGTGGCGTGACGCCGGGCCAGGTGGATCTCGTCGGATTCGGCACCGCCGCCACCGGTGTCCCGGCCTGGCACCGCGTGGATCTGCGGAGTCCCTCCCCAAAGAAGGTCGGTCTGTCCCGTGAGAGGGAATGGACGTCCGAGTTCGTCCCGCCGACGGGTCCAGAGGCGCTCCGCGTACGTATCCGTGAGGTCGAGCTCATCCCCAACGGCCCGTCGCAGCAGGGCACCTCACTGAATTCAGGTACCCCTGACGAGATCAAGGAGCGAATCGTTTTCACCGATACCGTCATGCTTCCCGGAATCTAAGCGGGCCCGTCTCCACTAAGTCTGTGGCACACAGGCCCCGTTCAGCACCGGAACGACGGAACCTCATGAAACGGCACGTCACTACGGAGGACCTCATGAACGCCTACAACGGCTCGATTCTGTGGCCGAACGGAAGCGCGTACTTCTTCCGCAGCTCCGACTACTACAAGTTCGACATCGCAGCGAACAAGGTCCCCACCGGCTACCCGAAGCAGACCGCGACGTATTGGCCCGGCCTGGGCGACGCCTCCATACACGGCGCGATCGTCTGGCCCGCCGGCGGCAAGGCGTACTTCTTCGACCGCGACGACTACTACAGCTACGACATCGCCGCGGACAAGGTCGATGACGAGTACCCCAGGCCGACGGCCCTCAACTGGCCCGGGGTGCTCGGCGGCTTCCAGGATCACCGCATCGACGCCGCCGTACTCTGGCCCAACGGAAGCGTCTACTTCTTCCAGGACGACAGGTACTACCGGGTGAATGCCGCCACCAAAAAGGTCGACGCTGGCTACCCCAAGAAGATCAAGGACTACTGGCCCGGCCTGTGGACAACCGGGCAGAATCTGAGGGGAGGGTTCGTGTGGCCCGAAAAGGTCGAGGGCCGTCAGGTGGCCTATTTCTTCCTGAGCGCCGCCTACATGAGGTACGACATCGAGAACGACAAGGTGGACGATGGATATCCGAAGCCACTGGCAGGAAACTGGCTGGGATTGTGATCTGGTCCACGTCATCAAACCTGCACCACTCAGGCAAGGACTGAACTGCTGTGAAGACTCCAAGTGATCAGGGACAGCAGGGGGGACCCATCGGAGTGATGCGCGACGGAACCACAGATTTCTGGGCCGTCTGGTGCCCTCAGGAGGAATGCTTCGTCGGGCAAATCTGGTACTACGAAAGCGAGGCTCAACAGGACGCGGCGCAACACAACGCTGGCTTCGATCCACGGCACACCGCAAAGGCGTACCACGTCACCCACGAATCGAAGACCTGACCACGCCCCGACATGGCAGGTTTCCGCCTGCCCGGTGCGCCGGCCCCTAACGACCTCGTGCACAGTAAGCCGTGGCTTGGTGCCCGGGCGGCTCGTTGAACTGTTCATGATGGGGGTCGGGGCACGTGAGTTGATCGTTGCG
>NZ_JBSGZA010000016.1:0-59251 GCF_053610745.1 Streptomyces sp. NPDC054866 | reverse complement strand
ACGACACCAACACCCACATCAGCCCAAGCCAGACCCACACCCCACCCACCAGCCCCCACACACAGACCAGTGACACCCCAACGCAGATTCGCACATGCCATACACGTGACACACATCCAGATTCGCACACACCAACCCGCGCAGGCGTCCGGCCCGACAGACGCCCCTCACGCCAGGCCACCGACAACCAGTTCCACACCGTCCGCTCGGACACGTCCAAAGCCGAAGCAGCCAACCGCACATGTACAGAACCAAGTTCACCGCGACCATCGAGGGCCATCAAGCGCGTAAGAGCCGCTTCCCGCCCCGCGACAGCCGGCACCACCCAATCGGTGAAACCACCGGAACCGTCCTCAGCCATCAACCCCTCCCCCAGACGCGTACCCCCACCCCGCAAAAGCTTCCCACGCCCACCCACCCCACGTGGCAGAGCGGGACCACGTCCAGCACCCCATCGAGAGGAAGGCGAGAGAAGCCCTGCCAAATGAAGATGCGGGAGAACAGCATGGGTTCTCCGCCCAACGTGGCGTGGCAACCTTCGCCGCCAACAAAGATGACAGCGAGCTGGGTGTAGGGGTCATCCCAGAGGTAGCGGACGTATTCCAGCTGGTCCCTGCAGAGCCACTGTGCTTCGTCCAGGACGAGGGTGCGCGGGTGGGTGGCAAGCGCTGCCTTGAGGAGATGATCGAACTCGGTCGCGTAGCGCGGAGGTTGACCCGGCAGCTGAAGAGCGGCGTGCAGTTCAGGGCGTACGGCACAGGTGGTGGCGCGGGAGTGGAAGGCGATACAGCAGATCTCTTCGCTGGCTTCACGCTCGTATCCGCACACCAACCGCGTAGAAGCACAGCTTGAAAGGTCAAACCCACTCCTGACCAACCACCACCACCACCCACCACTCACTCACAGCAGCCACCTGAGTTCCAGCGTGTCCTTCTGTGCCTCGAGTTCAGCCGTAGGGGCGGGGGCGGGAAGCGAAAGCGGATCAACGGGCGAAGCAGCTGTAGGCGGCGAGCCGTTTCATTCCTTCCTGTTCGATCAACTCAACCGACGGGACAGTGCTGTGGCACTGCGGGCGAGTTGCCAGTCACAATCAGCGTGGCCGCCGAAAAGTGCTGCTCCTCGGGCCACAGGGGGTCCCGAGGAGCAGCAAGGTGAGCGGGCTTCGGATCCATGCCGTGCGGGGGAAGGACGGCACGGATCCCCTGGTTACCTGCTCACCGCGCCGTGAGGACGGGGTCCTCTGCGGCGGTCTGGGTGGGGGTGGCGGTCTTGCGTGGCAGGCTCAGCGTGATGAGGAGGCCCAGGAGCATGCCTGCCGCGGTGAGCAGGACGACGACGAACTCTCCGTCCGCGGTGGCTTCCTTCAGGGCGTCGCCTGCCTTGCCGCCGGTACCGGCGTCGGCGATGACGGTCAGGATGGCCAGGCCGATGGCGTTGCCGATGTTGAGGGTGGTGGAGGCCATGCCGTTGGCGATGCCCTGCTCGTTGGGGGCGACGCCGGTGGAGGCGGCGATCCACATGCCGGTCCAGACGATGCCCTGGCCGACTCCGGAGAGGATCAGGCCCGGCAGTGCCGTGAGGTAGGTGGCTTCGGCGTCGAAGCCCAGAGCCAGGATGGCGGTGCCGACGGCGCCGATGATGAAGCCCGCGATCAGGGTGGTGCGGGTGCCCAGGCGGGTGGTCAGACGTTCACCGAGTTGGGTGCCGGTGGCGATGGCGACCGAGGGGACGAGGAACGCCAGACCGGTCTGCAGGGCGCTGTATCCGTGCACGTTCTGCATCAGGACTGTCAGGAAGTACGGCAGGGTGCCGAAGGTGGCCATGTAGAGGAAGGTCACCGTCATGCCGACGCTCAGGTTGCGGTTCCGAAAGAGGCGGAAGGGCATGAGCGGGTCCTTGCTGCGCGCCTCGATGCCCGCGAAGGCGACCAGGAGAACCACGGCGGCAACGAAGGCGGCGATCACCGTCGCCGAGGTCCATCCCATCTCGGGGCCCTCGACCAGGGCGAAGACCAGGAGGGTGGAACCGCCGGTGGCGGTCAGCGCGCCGGGCAGGTCGAACTTGCGCTTCTCGGTGGGCTGCGCGTCGCGCGGGATGACGACGAGCGCGGCCAGGGCCACGGCGCCGGCCAGCGGCACGTTCACGTAGAAGACGGCCGGCCAGCCGAAGCTCTCGGTGAGGATGCCGCCAAGGAGCGCGCCGACGGTCAAGCCGCTGGCTCCGGCACCGCCCCAGACCGCGAGCGCCTTGTTGCGCTTGGGGCCCTCCTCGAACAGCGTGTTGATCAGGGAGAGCGTCGAGGGCAGCAGCAGCGCACCGCCGATGCCCTGAACGGCGCGCGCGGCGATGATGACGGCCGGGCTCTCCGCCAGTCCGCCGGCCAGGGACGAGACGGCGTAGATGGTCAGGGCGAGGATGAAGACCCGGCGACGGCCGAAGAGGTCTGCCGCGCGCCCGCCCAGCAGCAGGAAGCCGCCCGCGAGTACGACGTAGGCGCTGACCACCAGCTGCTGTGTCTGTCCCGGGAACCCGAGGTCCGCGCCGATGTCGGGCAGCGCGACGAAGACGATGTTCAGGTCGAGGGAGAAGATCAGCTGCGCCAGGGCCAGTAGCGCCAGACTCCAGCCCAGACGTTGCGGCCCCGAGGCGTGTGCGCCTGTCGGCAGCGTGGGTGAAGCGGACATGAAAGGTCAGCCCCTCTTCGGTCATGGGCGGGCAGCCCGGCGAGTACGATTGTTCGTATCCTTACGTACAGTCGGAGTGTTTGCAACGGGGCCACCTCCTCCCGGCGCGACTTTGGCAAGTCGCGGGAACTTCCCTTACACACCGAGCACTTGGGACGGCGCCTTGGTCAAAAAGTCAGATTCAACGACTGTCGCGGTACAGTTGGACAATGATCTCCCGTCACCCCGATCGCGATCAGATCCGGATTGAGGCCGTCCTCTCCGCACTGGGGCACCCCATGCGGCTGACCGTTGTCCGCGTCCTGAACGACGGGGAGGAACACAACTGCGGCAGCATCCTGGACGGCGTATCGAAGTCGACCATGACCCACCACTGGCGCGTCCTGCGCGACAGCGGCGTCATCTGGCAGCGCCCCTCCGGCAGAGAGAACCTGCTGTCCCTGCGACGCGAGGACCTCGACACCCGCTACCCGGGCCTGCTCGACGCCATCCTCGAAGGCGCCCGGCTCGACGCCGAGTCCGACCAAGGCGCCAAGCTCCCGTAACCGTGGACGTGGAGACCGGCCAGGCAGTACCCCAACAGCACCCCGAACCTCCATGGCAGACCATCTCGACACTTCACGGCCAGCTCGCAGCAGGGGTGCGCTCGGTCCTGCAAGAACGGAGCGACCTGAGCGTCCGGGAGTTCAGCCTCCTCCTCACGCTCGAACGCAAGGAGCACGAGAGCGGCCCGGAGATGCACCGGCTCACCGCGGCCATGGGTCTCAGCCCCAGCGCCGTAACCCGGCTCGTGAACCGACTGGAGAAGCGGGGACTGGTGACACGCACCTACTCCGCAACGAACCGCCGTTCCATCTGCCCCGTGCTCACTTCCGCCGGCCGCACCCTGGTCGAGCGGCTGCGGCCACCGGCCTCCCAAGCCGTACGGGAAGGGCTGGACGAGGCCAAGAACCAGCCCGCCCTCGCCCGGCTGGCGACGGCGTTGTGGCACACGAAGTCCTCGCCCGGCACGCCGAGCAGGTGACGCCAAGAGGACCCTGACCTCCGCGGCGTACGCGCTGTGCGACAAACCGCCGCACGCGAAAGTCCCGACCCTTAAAACACGTCGTGGTCCGGCCCCGCGCCGTCCGGGCTCCGGCCCTTACGTCGATCGGCCTGCGGCTACCTTCACAGCGTCGAGGACTCGCGCCGCGCCCTCGATGTCCGCAGGGGTGGGAGCCTCCCACCGGCTCTGCCCTCTCAGGTCGCCGAGAAAGGCTTCGAGTGCCGCGCCCGCACGGATCGGGGGGTGCCTCTCGCGGCGACTGCTTTCAGAACCCTCCGTCGTCGCCGTCAGCTCGGTCCCGCCCGCGCCTACCTCCACCGATCCGTGCTCACCCTCAACACGCAACAGGAACCCACCTGGGCGGGAGGTCCACCCGGCATGGAGAGACACGGGCGTCGCCCCCCAGGTCAAGAGCGCCAGCCCGCCGACGTCGACCGCGCAAGCGGGACGGCGGGTGAGCTCGGCCCCCCGCACACGGAGCTCCTTGCCAGGAGCCAGCCAGCTCAGTAGATCGACGAGGTGAATACCCAGGTCGGCGAAGCCGCCTGTACCACCGTGCTCCTCGGTCAGCATCCATGAGGCGGCACCACCGAATACGCCGTCGAGGAAGCCTGGGTGGGTGAAGCTGGCATGCGCGTGCGCCACTGGGCCCAGTTCGCCCCGGGCCAGGAGAGCACGCAGCCGGCGGAGTGCCGGGGCGCAGCGCAGGAACATGGCCGTGGTGGAGGGGGTGGGGCCGGCGGCCAGCAGGGGCGTGAGTCGTCGGGTGGCCGCTGCGGTGGTGTCGAGCGGCTTCTCCACGAGAGCGGGCACACCGGCTGCCGTTGCCTGTTCCAGGAGACGTTCGTGTCCCGCGGTGGTGGACGCGATGACCACCGCGTCTGCGCGGTCCAGCGCCTGCGCAACGGTGGGCACGAGAGGCAGCACTTCGCGGGGCGCCCCGCTTGCGCCAGGGATCCGGCCGTGGAGCGCAACGAGCTCCGTATCCGGGTCGCGTTCGATGACCGCGAGGTGGTCGCGCAGATGAACATGGTGCGTGCCGAGGACCGCGAGACGGATTTTCTTCATGAGTCAGCTACACGCTCTTCGCCGAGCGGGCCGCCCGCTTCGCGATCGGAGAACCGGGATCAGTGGACACCTGCCATCTGGACATCGGCGACCGGGCGGGCGAAGGCACGGTCGCGGTACACCAGTGGGACCCGCTCCCCATCCGCATACGTCGCTTCCGCACGGCCCACGAGAATGCTGTGGTCTCCCCCGTCCAGGACCGCGTGCATCGAGCAGGCCACGCGCGCTGCCGCGTCCTTGAGCCCGGGAAGCCCGAACTCACAGGGCACCATGTCACCCGCGTTGAACCGGTCGACGCCGGACCGGGCGAACCGCATGGCGACGTCGGACTGCTCCAGCGCGAGGACATTGATGAGGAAGCGATCGGCGGCGGTGAACGCCTCGTGGGTACTGGCCTTCTTGTCGAGACATATGAGCACCAGAGGCGGATTCAGGGAGAGCGAGCTGAAGGAGCTGCCGGTGAACCCCCATTGCTCGCCGGCCGGGTCGACGGTAGTGGCGACGGTGACGGGTCCGGGCACCTGCGACATGGCCTGGGTGAAGGCGGTGGAGTCGACGGACATGGCTGTCCTTCCGTTCTCAAGGGTGGGTGATTCGTCGGTTCGGTGGCCGCGTTTCGGGAGCTCCGGGGAGCTTGGGTCGGGCGCGTTATGCGATGCCCGACGGCACCGTTTCGGCGACATGGCGGACGAGCCAGTCGCGGAACTCCGGTCCGAGGTCTTCGCGTTCGCAGGCGAGTTGCACGATGGCGCGGAGGTAGTCGACCCGGTCACCGGTGTCATAGCGGCGGCCCTTGAAGACGACGCCATGCACCGGGCCGCCGGTCTTCTCGTCGGCGGCGAGCTTCTGCAGGGCGTCGGTCAATTGAATCTCGCCGCCTCGGCCGGGCGCGGTCTCCCGCAGCACCTCGAAGACGGCGGGGTCCAGGACGTAGCGGCCGATGATCGCGTAGTTGCTCGGCGCCTCGGCCGGGTCCGGCTTCTCGACCAGGTCTGTCACCTTCACCACGTCGGGATCCGCGGTGTTCTGCACCGCCGCGCATCCGTAGAGGTGGATCTGTGACGGCTCGGTTTCCATCAGCGCTACGACACTGCCGCCCTCGCGCTCCTGGACATCCATCATGCGCGACAGCAGTGGATCACGCGGATCGATCAGGTCGTCGCCGAGCAGTACGGCGAAGGGCTGGTCCCCCACATGGGGCGCGGCACACAGCACCGCGTGGCCGAGCCCGCGCGGATCGCCCTGACGCACGTAGTGCATGGTCGTCAGGTCGTTGGACGCGCGGACCTTGGCGAGTCGTTCCTTGTCGCCCTTCTTGATGAGGGCTTGCTCCAGCTCGAAGTTGCGGTCGAAGTGGTCCTCGAGGGGACGCTTGTTGCGCCCTGTGATCATCAGTACGTCGGAGAGACCTGCGGTTGCCGCCTCCTCGACCACGTATTGAATGGCGGGCTTGTCGACGACAGGGAGCATCTCTTTCGGCGTGGCCTTCGTAGCGGGCAGGAACCGGGTGCCAAGGCCCGCCGCGGGGATGACTGCCTTGGTCACCGCTCGGGTGGGAGGGAGCGTCTGCTTCATGTCAGGGCCCAATCGGTACGCAGCGCCGGCTCGTCCGAGTCCGAGGTGGTGTGCTCGGGGAGCGGCGGTCTGCTGGAAATGTGGCTGAGGGCGGGTTCGGCACCCAGTGCGGTCAGGAAGGAGCGGGCCCAGTGGTCGACGTCGTGTGTGAGGACCTGCTCGCGCAGCGCGACCATCCGTCGCCGGCCCTCGTCGGCCGGGACGTTCAGCGCCCGGTGCAAGGTCGTCTTCACCTCGTCGAGGTGGTGGGGGTTCACCAGGAAGGCACTCGTCAGTTCGGCCGCCGCACCGGCGAACTCGCTCAGTACGAGTGCTCCGCTGAGGTCGTGGCGGCAGGCGACGTACTCCTTGCAGACCAGGTTCATGCCGTCGCGGAGGGGCGTGACGAGCATGACATCGGCCGCGCTGTAGAAGGCGGCGAGTTCCTCACGGCCGACTGAGGTGTGCAGATAGTGCACGACGGGGGAGCCGACGCGACCGAACTCGCCGTTGATCCGGCCGACAGTGCGCTCGATGTCCTCGCGCATCCGTATGTAGTGCTCGACTCGCTCGCGGCTGGGCGTGGCGATCTGCACCATGGCGACCTCGTGGGGCTCGATGGACCCTTCCGCCAACATCTCGTGCAGGGCTCGGAGTCGGACGTCGATGCCCTTGGTGTAGTCGAGCCGGTCGACCCCAAGGATGATCCTTTTCGGATGGCCGAGATCCGCCCGGATCTGCTCGGCCCGCTGCCGGATGTCGGCTCGCCGCGCCAGCCGGTCCAGTTCCCCGGAGTCGATGGAGATCGGGAAGGCGCCAATCTTCACGGTCCGGTCGCCGTCCCGTATTTCACCGAGCATGCCCCCCGCCTCGTTCACCGTGCGGATGCTCTCCCGCCCGGCGAGGCGGCCGGCGAGCCACTGGAAGTTCTGCGCGCCGCCCGGCCGGTGGAACCCGATGAGGTCGGCGCCCAGCAGGCCCTCGACGATCTCGGTGCGCCAGGGCAGCTGCATGAACAGTTCGATCGGAGGAAAGGGGATGTGCAGGAAGAACCCGATCCGTAGGTCGGGGCGCAGTTCCCGCAGCATTGCTGGTACGAGCTGGAGCTGGTAGTCCTGGATCCAGACCGTAGCGCCGGGGGAGCTGACCTCGGCGGTGGCCTGCGCGAACTTCCGATTGACTCGTACGTATGCCTCCCACCAGCCGCGGTGGTATTCGGGAGGCATGACGACATCGTGGTAGAGCGGCCAGAGCGTGCCGTTGGAGAAGCCCTCGTAGAATCCGGCGACCTCGTCGGTGGTCAGGGCGACAGGGTGGAGGAGCAGATCTCCGTCCTCCGGGGGAGGCATGTCCTCCCCTGCGGCGCCGGGCCATCCGACCCAGGCTCCCCGTTGGGCGCGCAGGAAAGGTTCCAGCGCGTTGACCAGACCGCCGGGGCTGTGGCGCCAGTGCCGGGTCCCGTCGGAGGCGCTTTCCAGGCTCACGGGCAGCCGGTTGGCCACCACGACGAGCCCTGCCCCGCTCGTCGGTGTGGTGTGCACGTCCTTCTCTTCCATCCGAGGGCCTCTTTCAGGAGAGTGCTTCAGCCGCCGCGCGCGGCGGAACGGCGCCCGGTCGCGGGTGAGGGCAGGTATGGAGCCGACGTGGGCTGTCCGTCCTCCGAGGGTGGTCGGCGGACGGACAGTGGACGGATCCTGGTGCCCTGGGTCGCGTTCACCCCGCGGGCGGGCGGCGCTACTTCGCGGGCGCGTCCGGGCGGCGGAAGTCGACGATCGTCTTGAGGTCGGTCGTGAACCGGTAGTTCTCGAAGACGTCGACCAGGCCGTCGTAGTCGTCGAACTCGTGAACCGTGGAGAGCAAGGCCTTGCCGTCGACGATTCCCGTGAGCAGCATCTGCATCGCCGAGGCGATGACGTTCGCGCTCTTGTGCATCGGGAAGTGGGTGACGTCGAAGGGCGCCGAGATGATGTTGATGCCCTTGGCGAGCATCAGCCAGGTGTCGAACTTCTGCATCTCCTGTGAGGCGCCGTACAGGACGTAGCGGCCGCCGGCCTTCAGCTTGCGCATGGCCACTCGGCGCGGGTCCTTGTTCTCGTCCGCGACCTGCACGGTGGGCAGGGCGTCGAAGACGTAGTCGAAGGTGCCCTCATCGACGGTCTCGATCAGTTCGTCGGGGAGGTAGGCCCTGTTGGAGAACTGCTGCTCCGCGAACTCGTTGCGCGCCGGATTGGTGTCCACGGACACCACCATGTTCGGGGCGAGCAGGCGCTTGATGATGCTGCCGGCGATGACGCCGATGGGGCCGGTACCCAGGATCAGGACCTTGTCACCGACCTTCGGCGGGTTGGAGAGCACCGACCGCAGGGCTCCGGTGACCGGCTCGATGAAGGACGCCTCCAGGTCACTCAGTTCGCCGGGTATCTTCACCGCTGCCGCGCGTTTGTCGTCGTAGAAGTTGCGGTCCGCCGCGAAGACGTCTTCCTTGACCTGGCCGGAGAAGATGGGGCGCACGGTGCGGTACTCGGCGAAGCCGCCGAAGTCTGTCTGGCCCCAGTAGACGACACGGTCACCGACCTTGAGATCGACGCCAGAGGTATCGAACTCCGGGCCGATGTCGACGACTTCGCCCAGGTACTCGTGGCCCAGGACGACCGGGTACTCGGAGGGGAAGAGGTGTCCTTCGTAGAAGGAGATGTCGGTGGAGCAGATCGATACGCAACGCGTCTTCATGAGCAGACCGTCGGCCGGCGTCTCGGGAATGGGCACATCCGACAAGACTGTCTTGCGCGGGGCCAGGAGCTGTACGGCCTTCATCGTTTCCATGATTGCCTCGTCTCTGTTTTCTGCGAATGGGTAAGTGGGTGGCGGGGTTTCTCACCGCCGCATCTGGAGGTCTCCACCGAGGAGATACTGCCCGACCATTTCGAAGTGTGTCGTCGACAGCGTGATGTGCTTGACCGCGGAGTGAACGTCCCGGAAACAACGCTCGAGTCGGCTTGTCGCGTAGACGGAGCTGGCTCCGGCGAGGTTGTATGCGGTGTCGACCGTGGCGGCGGCCTTTTCTGCGACCGCCGCAGCGGTGAGGCGAACGAGTGAAGTCAGCGAATCGCCGCCCGTTTCCCCGAGTTCCGTGACTTGCCGCGCGGTGTCGTTGAGGAGTAGGCGTGCGGTGTGGAGCTCGATTTCGGCTCGGGCCAGCTTCTCCTGAACGACGTGGCTCTTGGCGAGAGTTCCCGTCGCGCCGGTCGGGGTCTTCTTCGCGGCGAGGCTCTTGAAGGAATCAATGGCGTCTTGCGCGATTCCAAGAGCTGTCGACGCAGAAGTGAAGGGGCCGAAGTCGTAGTAGCCGATCGGGTAGGCGCGTGAGCCCCGTGCGGCCGGGGGTCGCAGCATTTCCGTTCCGCTGACGGTGAATTCGTCGCGCACGTACACGTCGTTCACGGTG
Organism: Streptomyces sp. NPDC054866; assembly: GCF_053610745.1. Lineage (NCBI taxonomy): Bacteria > Bacillati > Actinomycetota > Actinomycetes > Kitasatosporales > Streptomycetaceae > Streptomyces > Streptomyces sp. NPDC054866. The sequence goes on along the minus strand of NZ_JBSGZA010000016.1, from coordinate 49,455 downwards.
AAATGATTGCTGCCGGTGCCGCGCAGTCCGACGGTGTACCAGGTGTCGCGGATCTCGACGTCTGCACGCGGCACGAAGAGCATGCGCGTCTCCGGCCCCTGAGGGGTCCGGCGCACTTCGCCATGCTCGGTGACGAAGGCGGCGCAGACCAGCCAGTCCGCGTGGGCGGACCCGCTGGCAAAGGCCCATTCGCCGCTGAGCTGGTAGCCGCCCGTCACCTGCTCGGCGTGGCCGGAAGGGTTCACCCCGCCGACCACAAGCCCGTCATGGTCACGGAACAGCTGAGCGGATGTGGCCTCGGGGAGGTAGTCCGAGAGGCGTCCAATGGCGCCCTGCACGCCCATCTGCCAGGCCACGGACGCGTCGAGGGCGGCCAGAGCCTGGATGACAGCGGAGCCTGTTTCGATGCTTGCCCGCTCCCCGCCGAACTCCCTGGAGACCCACATGCGCGGGATACCGGCGTCGCGCAGAGCCTCGAAGACGGCGCGGGAGGTCACGCGGTCGTGGTCCGCCTGTTCACGAGCCTCCTCGATGACCGGAGCGATCTTCTCGACCCTGGTCAGCCACTCCTCCGTCTCAGCCGTCAGGGAAGGAGTCGGGAGCCCACCCGGGGCGCTGATTGCAGTCACGTCACTCACTCCACATTCACAAAGGTCGAACCATCGGTCGGGCAATTCACAGGCACGAAAGAGACATTGGATCGGGCATGCCTGCGGGTGAGGCCACCAGAACGGAAGGCGCATCGTCATTGACGCAAAGAAACGGGCGGACTTCCCCGGCGCGCGTGATGTCCGCTAAATCGCCTCAGGAATTTGAGCGTCCCGTGCGGCGGGCCCGGCAGTTGAACTGCGGCCAGGCGAAATGCACTCGCCCGACGAAGCGGAGGCCGCCTTCGGCCGCCTGCTTGATATCCATCCTGACGAAGGAATCGAAGCGCGGCAAGTACAACCTGGCCAAGTAGAAAGGCGCTTGCACACCAGGCTTCGACACGGCAACAACGAAAGAGCCTGGAGCCCCGAAGGGCCCCAGGCTCTTGGTTCAGACCGAGCTAAGACTGAAAGTTGCTCAGTGGTTGCCGGTCAGGCTGAAAGTGGGGGTGATCGAGAAGCCCGGAGTCTTCGCGGTCGAGGAGCTCTCCATAGCCGCCGCGAGCTCATCCACGTCGGTGTAGGCGTCGAAACCGGCAACCAGCTCGCTGAGGTCCTTCTCCATGACACAAGCCTTTCTCTAGAGAATATTTTTGAGGTCGTGCGACTCCTGCTGGAGCATGAATATTTATAACAAGGACCAAGTCGGCGGGCCAGCACCACAGTTCGTACTTACACACCTGCAACTGAATCCAGCGGTCGAATGCGTGCCAAAGACTGCCTCGTCGGAAGGGGACGGAACAGATTTCAGTTGAGGTTGTCGGCAGGCGAACGGGGGTCGACGCGGGCCTCGGTGAACCGCTGGGCGACCAACTCGTGCCGCTTCAGCCCCGTGTCGGGCCCCATGGCGTGCTCTACGAGGGCGCCGGCGACCACGTTGGCTCGGTGTTCCCCGAAACTCATGCCCCTCATGCCAGGGCGTGTGTCGGCAGGCTCCGAGGCGGTGGCCATGCCCGGCGCCTGGCGTCTGGCGAAGACCGATGTGTCCTGAAGCAGGGCGTGATGGCCCCCAAGCGCCCCGACCAGGTGGCCGACAGCCGCATCGGCCTCGGGGCCGAGGTAGACCACCATGGCGTCCTGCCGGGGGTAGTGGTGGGGTACGGAGCCCGCCTTGGCCCGGTAAGGGATGCCCGTCGACTCCAGGCAGGCCAGGGTGTCCCGGAGCAGTCCTGGAGCCAGTCCGGGATCTCCCACATGGAGGTAGAGACGTACGAGTGGTCGTCCCTGCGGCGCGCCACGCGAGCCGGTGACGAAGAAGTACCCCGGTGAGACAGCCGGGTTGACGGCGGGCCAGGTGAGTGGGACGGGCCGTCCCTCCCGCACCGGGCCGGCAGCGGGGTCGACCAGTGTTCTGGGGACCTCGACCCGTACGCCGCTGATCTCCACCACGATTTCCGGCGAGTCCCGGGCGTGGATGACCGGGACGGTCAGTGGGGTGTGCCGGTGGGGGACGGCATCGGTGAACGCGGCCTCCAGGGCGGCGTCCCTCAGCGTCCGGGCAGCCTTGGGTGAGACCGGGAACCCGGCGTGAAAGCATTCGTAGATGGCCGAGGCGAGCTGCGCGCGCATGTCGCGCGGGGTTCGTGCGGTGAGCTCCCGGCCGGGCAGAGTGGCGCGCGAAGCGTCCCCGGCGACCTCGATGGTCTCGATGACGTCCCTGACGCGCGGGGCGAGTGCCCCGGCGGCCTCCTTCGCTGTTGTCATCGAACCTCCCCCAGTCCGACCGCTGCGGTGAAGCGCTCGGCTGAGAGCACGATGTTGCGGCCGATCCCCGCCGCCGCGCGGCTGAAGGCACCCAACCGCGGAATCTGCGAGGCTCCGGCGAGAAGCCGGTCGTAGAGGTGCCAACCTGCGTAGGCGGTGGCCCGTACTTCGAGGCCGACTGCAGGTGTCTCGTCGAGCGTCTCGCGGTAGCCGTGCCAGAAGGCGCTGATCCGTGGACGGATCCGCTCGATCTCAGCCGTCATTCGGGCCACGGCCCCCGTGCGGGTCAATCCGGCGCCGGCGTCGTCCGGCGTCGCGGCGAGGACGGCGCGGTGGAGCCATTCCCCGGTGAAGCTGCCGATGTCCCTCGCCGGGTCGGCCAGGCGGAATTCCTCCCAGTCCGAGAGATACAGCTCCCCTTGGGAGATCAGGAACTGATCGAGTCTCAGATCCGCGTGCACGGGCCGCCGCCGGGCATGGGCGGAGGCGGTGTGCAGCTGGTTCAGGGCCTCGATGACGGCGTCGTCCCGCTGGATCAGGGCCCAGGCCTCCAGCTCGGCCCGGCTGGAGTTGGAGAAGGTGTGGAGCGGGAGGGCCTCGAAGTGTCCCAAGGGGAAGAAGGTCGCCGAGGGCTCCGTCCGTTCAGCCGGTGGTGGCGGGAGTTGGTGGGTGGCGGCGATCATCCGACCGGCCCGGCGGCACCAGTCGGGGCCGAAGCCGTCGTCGCGTCCGGCCCGGTCGCTGCCGGACTCGGCCTCTTCAAGGAGTTCGAAGGCCATCAGGCACGTGGACTCGTCCCAGCCGAGGCAGGGCGGGCTCAGCGGTCCCGTGTCGGCGCGGGCGGCCCGGACGTGCTCGAACGATACGGCCCGCTCCAGCCGCGCCCGCCCCTCACGGTCGCGGCCCTGCAGTTGCTTGACGAATACCCTCCGCCCGCTGCTGGTGGCGCCGGCCCAGTTCTTGTTGCGACCCGGATAGGAGACGACGTCCCCTGGGTCGAGGTGCCCCAGCCCGAGGTCGGCCAGCAGAGCGTTGACCTGCGGTGTCTGCGAGAGGTCCGCCGGGAGAAACTCCTTCCGGGCAGGGGTGTCCAAGCTTTTTGTGGTGTGCATGAGCAAGTGCGTCCTTCACATGTGGCGGTCAAGTCGCTTGCTGAACTCCACCCAGAGTTGGGCGCACTCACGGGCAGCGGCGGCAACGTTGCCGAGGCTGTGCGAGGGGAGACCGGCGATGAGTTCGTCCCCGTGTGCCTCGGACAGGAGCCGGTTGTCGAGCAGGCGCAGCAGCAGTCGCCCAGCTTCGCTGTGCCGAAGTGACGGGTCTCGCCGCAGTACGGAAAGGGGCGCGGCGGCCTGAGCCTGTTCGCGGGGCGCCAGGTGGCCGCAGGACTGCTCGTTGCCGCAGGTTCGCTCGGCGGCGGCCTTGCCGACGACCGACCCCCGGGCCGCCCGGACGGTGGGGGATGCTGCCGCGGCTGCCGCCCTGGCCTTGATGGTCCTACGCTGCCCGGCCGGTACGGGGTCCTCGTTCTGCCGCAGCCTCCTGCGGACGTCCCGGACCGTGCCCGGCGACAGCCCGGAAGCCGCAGCGACCTCTCTCAGCGACGCCTGTGGGTGAGCGTTGATGTACTCGGCGGCCCGCAGCCTGCCGTCGGCGCTGCTGAGGGGGCGCACCCGGCCGTCGAGACCGACCCGGTCGTGCAACTGCTCGCCTTCGGCGGTTGCACGCCTACGAATTCTGCCGATCGTGTCATCCGCCAGGCCCGTCACGGAGGCGATAGCCCGGTCGGACCACTGCGGGTGGGAAGCGATGACGCGCTCGGCGGCGTCGGTGCGCTCCTTCCGCGTCAGGGGGAGGCCGTGCTGGATGTTGGCCACGACGCTCAGAGCGAAGGCGTCGCGGTCAGAGCCGTCGAAGAACCGGGCAGCGATCTCGGTCTCGCCCCGAATGAGGGCTGCCCGCACTCGGTGGGCGCCGTCGATGACACGCATGGTCGATGCGTGGACGATCACCGGCGGGAGTTCAGCACCCGACTCCGCGAGCACACGTGCGTGCTCGGGGCTCTCGCTCTCACTGCGCGGTGAGTCGGCAGCGACCAGGTCGCTGATCCTCAGCATGCGGACGGCCGCGTCGGGTCTTCGTAAGGGCCTCTTCCCCCAGTCGCCCTCGACGGCGCCCGTCAGATCTTCGTGCTCGATGTGGTTGTCCGCCACCTGCTCCCCCTCCTCCGCTCACTGTCTCCTGGCAGACCACTTGGTCAGGAGATCAGCCTCATCGGCTGGAGGTGCCGCTCCGGGGCGCGTCGAACGCGGAGGTCCTGCCCGCTCCCCTCCGGGTACAGGCGGCTGTAGGCGTAGGCGACCGAAGCCATGGTCATGTGGTGGTGCCAGCCGGGGAAGGATCGCCCTTCGAAGTCGAGAATGCCGAAATCCAACTCCAGTTCGGAAACAGCCGAATCGGTGGTCCGGACGCTCTGCGCGAGGGAAAGGATCTGGTCGACGCGACGGTCGACCAGGTTGGTGATCCAGTACCTTGCGGTCCTGTGCGCCCGTGAGGCGGGACGCACGACGAGCCGGTGCACGGGGAGCGCGGCGGCGCCCTCGATGCCGCCCTCGCTCGGGATGCGTACCAACCCCGAGTGCAGCAGCAGTTGCTCCACGCGTCCGGTGGGCCTCTGTGCCGCCACCAGATGCTCCTGCCTCGCCTGCCCCGCTGCCACGAACTCAGCCGCGGTGAACATGCGCAGTCCGGCCTGGGCCGCCATGACAGGGTGACCCGGACTCACTTCACACACGAAATCCTGGTGATGGCGTGTCAGGTCGCGCGTGACGCGAGCCGTGTTCGTGGCCCGGCGCAGATCCAGCACCCAGGGAATCCGTCTCAGGCGTGGATGGGCGGACACGTTCGCCGCGAAGTGCAGCACATGGGCCCAGTCCGGTACGGCGGTGACCGAGGCAGGTATACGGGCGCGACGCCGGCGGACCTCATCGCCGCACCAGGTCTCGTCGAGGAGGATGCGCCAGTCCACTGGCACGCTGTAGGTGTCCGTGGCCATGAACAGGGCCAAGCCCTGCTGGCAGTTGATCACCCGGCCGGCGTCCTGGTCGAACCGCCGACGGACTCCCACCGAGTGCTCACCCCGCTTGGGAATGGTCACCTCGGCGACGCTCCAGGCCCGCGGTCGGGCATGCGCCGCCAGCGTGCCCGCCAGGGCTTGCCGGACGGCTGACCAGTCCCACGGACTCGAGTTGATGAATTGCTGCAGTCCGTGCGCGGAAGCCGCAGAGTGCGCCCCTGCCTTGGCGAGGCTCTGCAGCGTCTTCCTGCCCCGCACGTTCAGCAACCCGTTGAGATAAGCCTGCGCCCAACGGCGCTGGTCCACGCGCTGCAGCGAGGCGAAGACCTCATCCACGAACACCGGAACGGCCTTCGGACGTACTGTCGCCGCCCGTTGCGTGTGGCCTGTCAGCATGCGAGAAATTCCCCCTTGCGACGCTCGCACTCGCTGGTGCGATCCCCCTGCGATCAACGCCGATAAAAATACCTTCTCAAAGGTCAGTTTTGGCCAGGGTGCGCACTACTTTCCCAATTCGCTGTCTGACCAGCGGATTTCGCTCCATACCGAGGGTTGTGCCGACGTGCCCATGGGCCGTTCAGCCCTCCGGCGAGAGGCGAGAACCAGCCCGGAGCCAGGGAACGGACGTGGAAGGATCAGGCGCGAGGCGGGCGGGATCCGTCGGCGGTCTCCCCGTCCCCGTACGCACCGATGATGGCGTCCAGATCACTCAGAGCGGCACGGGCGCCCTCCGTCAGCAGGACGCCCGACACATTGAGGATGACCTCGTCGACCCCATGCTCCTGGTACCGCCGCAGCTGGTCGGCGATTTCGTCCGGGGTACCGGAGACAAAGACGCCACTGTCCACGAGGGCGGCTGCTCCCCGCTCCGGATCCGCAGGGTCGACTGCGACCCCGGCCCGTCGCAGCATGTCGGAGTAGTGGGGCGAGCGAAGGTGCGACCCGACGGCGGCGAGCGCCGCCGCGGCCACCCGGCGGCCGGGCTTTCGCACGGCGGCGTGCACGACGCTCGCAATACGCGGAGCCCGCTTGCCCTTCTCGGTCGCGCCACGTCGCAGGGCGGGCGTCAACGTCTGCCGTATGTACCGGTACGGCGCCAGCCAGGTGATCGCGACATCGGCGACCTGGCCGGCCGTCCGGGCCATGCCCGGACGGAGCACACCGAGGCCCACTTCCACGTCCGGGGAACCAGGCATCGACGGGAGCTCGTAACGGGTGGTGTGGTACTCCCCCCGGTGCTCGACCGCCTCCCCGTCCAGGAGCCGCCGCATCACGGATACGTAGTCCCCCATGGCTCGCAGGGGCCGGTCGTACGGTGCTGCCAACAACCGCTGTTGGAGGTCCAGTGCGCCGGGACCGTAGCCCGCCACGTACGGCACACCCGACATCACGCCGAGACTGCGGGCCTCGACCGCCGCCTGGTAGGGGTGACGCAGGGGCGCCAGGGCGACGGCCGTGCCCAGCGGCAGCCCGGGAAGCCGGGCTGCGAGTCCGGCCAGAGCCAGCTGCGACTCGACGTGCAGGGACTGCCCGATCCACAGCCGCCGCACGCCGCGCTGCCGAGCGAACGTGCCGAAGGCCGTCATCGCCTCGAGCGAGTGGGGAGGAGCGGGGTGGAAGACCGAGAGCGCACGCTGCTCTGCCGGCATGGGGGCTGTACCTCCTGGAATGTGGCCGGCGCACCGAGAGGGGCCGCCGGGACGTCTCGTGATGCCGTCAACCATCGTGTTGTTGCCTGCCGGTGCTGCTGGACAGGGGCGGCTGCTGTGCTCGTCGACCGTCATGGACCGACGCGGGCTTCCTCGAGCGCACCCGCGAGTTCAGTGAGCAAGGACGTCACCCCCGCCGGCCCGGGTACCGACAGATCGCAGAAGTCCGCGAGCTCCGGAATACACTCCGCTGCGTCAGACGGAGCACTGTGCACGAGGACGACGGTGGCCTCACCCCGGCGGTGGCGCTCGGCGAGCATCTGGAAGGCAGCCACGTCGCCCCGGTCGTCACCCGCGTACAGCACGACCGGTCCTCCGGCCGCCTCGGCTTGCCGATCCGGCTCCTCGGGCCGCTCCCGCTGCTCCAGCTCGTCGAGGTAGGCCGCGAGCGCTCGCCCCTTGTCGGTTCCGCCGGGACGAAGCTCGGTCACCAGCCGACCGACCTCCACGGTGAGCCCATGGCGTGCGGCCATGTCAGTCAGCGGGGCAAGCAGTTGGCCGTGCGCCCCTTGCGGATCGCGGGCCTGACGGGTGTGTACCGCCACGGAGTTGCCCTTGTCCTCGATGTGTACACCGCAGGGCAGCCGACCGGCGGCCAGATCCCTCGTCAACTCGGCGCGGACAGCCGGCACTCCGGGGTGACCTGGGGGTCGCGTGAGCCGCCCGGTGCCCGTGTCGAAGCGCTCGGCGCCGTAGTGGCCGAGGACAGTCAGGGGCACACCCATGCGGTCAAACCTGCCGAGTTCCACGGCGAGCAGGGCCGGCCGGCCGGTGACGACCACCAGAGTGACTTGATGACGTCCGAGCGTGGCCAGCGCCGCCTCCACGCCCGGGCGGGGCGCTGCCCGCATGGGATCCGGGACGATGTCGGCCAGCGTTCCGTCGAAGTCGAGGGCGATCACCGATCGCTGCGGCCTGTCGACCAGGGCGCGCAGCCCTGCCGGTGCCCCACCGCTTCTGGCGGGCCGGGCGATCGGTGCGGGTGTCAGCTCGGGCGGCACGGGCCTGGGGGCGGGCGGCTCCGACGGGCCTGCGGCACGCGGCGCCGTACGGGACCCGCTCGCCAGGGCGTGGGGCCGCGATGGCGGAGTGGGCATGGCGGGAGGTTCCTCTCGTACGGGGGACGCACCGAGGACGGCGTCCGTGGGCCCCAGGTCTGCAGTGACCACGCCCGCTCCAAGGGGTGCGGACACCGCGTGGACCCGATCTTCAATTGCAACGTCGGCGCAAGGGACCGTATCGGGCCAGGTCCCGGCACAACGGCGGCCCGGCGTTTCGCCGTACGACTTTGGGAGATTGAGGCTGAGCCCCTCTCGAGCCCGGCACGCGGGGAGAGTGACCGAGGTGGATTAATAGGCCACTCTCCTTCCGGCTCGCTTGTGACTCAGCGCACCACAGGAAAAGATTCCCCAACGACGGTTATTGAACGACCAAAGACCTCGAAGGGACCTCGTGGTCAAGCAAGACAGAGCACGCAGAACGCACGAGTTGCTGCTGAACGCCGCAGCGGAGGAGTTCGTGCGACACGGGTACACGGGCGCCAATCTCCAACGGGTCGCGGCCCAGGCCAACATGACCAAAGGGGCTCTCTACGCCCACTTCCCCTCCAAGGAAGCGCTGGCGACCGCCTTGACGGCGCCCTTCGAGCGGACCTGGCGCGAGCTGCTCCGGCGCGCGGAAGAAGCAGCTCCGGCGGCAGAGGGAGCGGCGCTGCGACTGGAGGGAGCCCTCTTCGACCTCGCCCTGGAACTCGTGAGCCGCCTGAGGGCAGACCTGCGCTTCAGGGCGGGCTTCCACCTGACGGCGGAGTATGCGCGTGCCGAGCGCCGGCTCCCGCCGATCGTCGAAGGCTTGAACCGAGTGCTGCCAGAGCTGATCCGCAGGGCGCAGGCATGTGGTGACCTAAGCCGCTCCCGCGACCCGGAAACCCTCGGTCAGCTGCTGCTCTCCCTGATCTGTGGGGTCTACTACACAAGCCCGGAGTGCCGACCGGGCACCTATCCCGACGAGGTGTCGGCCCTTAGGCAGTTGGTGGTGCGCCCCTCGGCCGACACGACTGCCTGCTGTGACAGGGCAGGGTTCGATATGCCGGTGTCGGACGGCACTGCGCGAGCCGGATGCGCGGGGGACCCCGCTCATTGCGCAGAGATGGTCCGCGCCCCGGCCAGAGCCGCGAGGAGCTGTGGATCATCTCCCACAACCGTGGGGTGTCCCACTTCCGCCATCATCGGCAGGTCGGACAGGTGATCACCGTAGGCGTGGCAGTCGCCCGGACTGATGTGTGGATAGCGGCGCAGAAGGCCTCGTACGGCCTCCCGTTTCCCCTCGGCGATGACAGGATCGCCGACGATCCGGCCGCTGAAAACGCCGTCACGCACCTCGGGACGGGTGCACAGGAGGTGCCGCGCGCCGATGGCCGCGGCGATCGGGGCCAGCACGGCGGGAAACGATCCCGAGACCAGAACGATGACGGCGCCGTCGGCGCGATGTCGCACGATCTCAGCCCGGGTCCGTTCGACGTAGAAGCCCTTCTTCTGCTGTCTGACAGCCAGCCAGCGGGCGCCCCACTCCGCCACTTCGGCGGCCCGCTGGCCCTTCCACGCCTCGTAGTAGGCGCGGTTGCCCTCCGCCCTCGATACACCGGACGAGAGCATTCCATTCAGATGCCGACGCGTACGCTCGGCATGCCGGGCGCCTTTCGCCCCATGCCGACGCCTGAAGTAGAAGTCCAGGAAGTCGAACATGCTCTTTCCGGTGATCAGCGTCTCGTCGACGTCGCTGAACACCAACCTGCTCACAGCTCCACCTTCTGCTCCGGGCCTGTACCGGCCGTGGGGTGCCCGGCAACGCACTGCGCGTACGCGGCCGCAGCAGGCTCCCGTCGCAGGGCACCGTGGGAAGCGATCGTGAGGATGTCCCGCCTGCGGCGCCGTACGTCACCGTCCAGCTCGCGCATATGCGCTCCGCCGAACCCGAAGAGGCGGTCGACAGCCTCGGCCAGTCGATCCACGCCGAGGGCGGCATCGCGCCGGTTGAGGGCCACGAGGCCACTGCCTATGTCCGCCGTATCGGCACGCTCTGCCGCCTTTGCCAAGAGCAGTTCCACCGAGTCGATGTCGACGGACGTCCGGGCGAACCGCTCCTGCGTATCGGCATCGCCCAACAGCCTCAGCGCACCCCTGTCACTGTTTCCGGCAGCCCACGTCGTCCAGGCGTTGAGCGCGGCGCGCGCTGCACCGAGCGCCGGCGCCGCGAACATGAGCCCGCCGGCCAAGTGAGCGGGCGCCGCATGGCATCGGGCGCGGTGCTCGGGGCCCTCGCCGGCCAGCACGGCGTCGAGTGCCACGCTCCTGTGCTCGGGCACGAACGTGGGGGAGAGCGTCGCGGTGTTGGTCCCCGTACCGCGCAGGCCTTCGCTGTTCCAAGTGTCCCGTACTGTCACTGCCGCGCGGGGAACGGCGAACAGCCCGACCCAAGGGGTGGGTTCGCCGGCGCGGGCCTGATCCGTCGGTGCGGCCAACAGGACCCAGTGAGCGTCGTCCACGGCGCTGACCATCGGCCACGTCCCCTCCAGCGACCACCCTCCCGCGACCGCACGTGCGTGGCCCGCTGCCGGCGCGATGGCGGCGGCGATGCGTACGTCAGGCGAGGAGCCCCAGATCTCCTCCTGTGCCGCACGGGGCAGGAATGAGGCGAATCTTCCGTGTGCCGCCCACAGAACGGCGCACCACGCCGCCGATGTACAGCCCTCCCCGACGGTGGCCGCCGCAGCAACGACGTCGCTGAACCTGCCCTCTCGACCGCGCCAGCGTCGGGGGACGAAATGGCGCGCGAAGCCGGCGTCGTCAAGCGCAGCCAGCACCTCGGCAGGCAGCCTGCGTTCCCTGTCAGCCTCGCGTGCGGCACGTCCTGCGACGGCGGCCGCGCGGAGCAACTCCTCTCGCGCGAATCCGGGCGCCGACCGTATCGGCGCGCGGGGGGCGACGCCGGACAGAACTGTGGGGCTTGGCACTAGGGAGTACTCCTTCAAGTGGCAGCGGTGCGTGACCGGCGGTCAACAGGGGCGGAGAAGACTGTCGGGCAAGGCACGTGGCGTAGGGCGTTGCCCTGTGGGCAGACGCGGGTCGCAGTCGCCCCAAGTGGGTGGGGCGTTGTACGCGCGCGCCCTTCGCCTTCGGGGCCAAGTCAGGTAGCGGCAGGCGCTCGAGAAGAAGCGAAAGAACGTTGCTTAAATACCTTCTCCCAGGTATTAATACTGCTCACACTGCCGCTTCAAATGAAATCCGTGGACAAGGGGGTCCATGTACTGCGACCGACTGTCCTCCCATGGGAGGCAGGATCCCTCCCATGGGAGGCAGGGTCACAGCCCGTCAGCCGTGGTCGGCCGGCTGCTCGCTGGAGCGGGGCGACTCGACGTCCCGCACATCCCAGACACTCTGGACGACAGCGACCGGCCTGCCGCCCTGCACGGCCTCGATGCGCAGGTGGCGCCCACGCGAACCGTCCATCAGACGCGGCAGCGTTGTCATCTCTGCGGTGTTCACCGCCTCCGTCACCTCTTCCTCCTCCAGGACGACCAGGTGAACCGGCTCGTCGAGTTCGGCAAAGGCCAAACAGTCGATGGCCACGGACACCAGGACCGGCGATGCCCCCCGGCCACCGCGCGAGTTGCCATGACCGCTGACCAGAGCATGACCCAACTGACGGACTCCTTCGAGTATCACCATCAACGGCACGTGGTCCGTCGGGTGATCGAACAGGATCGCGTGGTCGAGGTCCAGCTTCAACCGCCACTGCCCCGGCGAGCTTCCGGGGACGATGACGCTGTCCTTGGTGCGCAACCGCCCGACCAACGACGGGTCCAGACTGTCCGGCACCTGCCGGGCCAGCGACCCGGCGGACGACGGGACGGCAGCCCCGGACGAGGCGTTGGCACGCCCGCGCAACAGTTCATACCTCCTGTCGTCGACGGCCATCACCTGCAGGCTGCCCCGACCACACTCCCTGCCCCCGACGCTCAGCCCCACCTCCAGCCGCATCCCGTACCGCTGCGGCGGCCTGTTGTCCACCCAGACCCAACGCGCGTCCAGAACCACAGGGAGTGGCTGCGTGCCGATGCGCAGCGCATCGGAGTCCGTAATCTCGAAGTCCATGTTGCGGCCCACGAATCGGTGGGTCAGCGGCACTCCGTAGTGCCAGTGCGCCAGGTACACCAGTGCCTGACGGATGGTCTCAGCCACCAGCAGAGAGTCACTGCGCCCCTCTGCGTCCGGGTGGTAGAGCGCGTGGTCGCGAGGCCACTGCGCGCCAACCAGGAAGCGGTCACCACCCAGCGCCACCGCGTCGGTGACGAAGACCTCCGCCACGGCCGCACGGTGAACCATGTACCGCGGAATGGCCTGCTGGAAGGTCAAGCCGTGCTGCTCCCGTACAGCAACACCGTGTCCCCTTTGTTCAACTGGTCCGACTTTTGCCCGAAATTGCTGCATGCGCCATCTCCCCCGTGCAAGCATCTCGGTCAACCCATTCGGGTCGGCCGCTCATAAATCTACCTTCGAGAAGGTTTATTCTGTGAGCAACTCCTTTTGTGTGCGACGTAGATCACTAACCAGTCTGGAGCCCCTCGATGAGCGTTGCCTCGAGTGACCCGAGCGGCATGGCAACTGCCGCCGTCGGCAAAGAACTCAAGCAGGAGCGTGCCGTCCGGACGCGGGAGACCATCCTTCACGCCGCCGCCCAACTGTTCGCCGACAAGGGGTACCCATCCGTCACGATTTTGGACGTGGCGCAGCTGGTGGGCATGACGAAAGGCGCGGTGTACTTCCACTACGCCAACAAGGACGCTCTCGCACTCGCCGTCACTTCGGAGTTCTACCAACGGCTGCCCGCCATCGCGCAGCGCGTGGAGGAACTCGGGCTCTCCCCTATCGCCTCCGTTGCCGAGCTGCTGACGCGCACGGCACTAGCGCTGCGGGACAACACGATGATGCAGGCGGGAGCCAGGCTACAGATCGAGAGCGCGCTGATCGGCATCGATCTCCCAGTGCCCTTCCAGGACTACACAGGTCTGGTGCGGACCTGGCTGGAGAGGGCCGTAGCACTGGGCGAGCTACAGCACTCCACTCCACCACCGGCCCTCGCGCGGGTGATCGTCTCCGCTTTCTTCGGAACTCAGCACATTTCCTGGGTCCTGCACGACCGCCAGGACATCGCCGAGCGAGTTCTGGAAGTGGCGGAGACAGTCCTGCCGTCCTGCCACGACGCGTTGCGGACCTGCCCCTCGGTACAGGGGTACTGGAAGACGGGAGGATGATCTTTCGGAGCTGGGTATCCAGACAACGGTCAACTGGGCAGAATCCTCAACTGGGGCTGGGACAACACGATCTGCCGCCGGTCAGTACCCCGAACACCTCGACCAGCGCATCCGACGCGGCTTGCGCCTCATCCAGTACCGCAGTCACCTCATAGACGGCTGCCTCGCCGAGACCGGCCTGGCCATCGGACCCGCCTGATCAGCGACACGACACCACGAGTTCAACCTCAAGTGGAGGAGTACGAGAGGCCGATGGAGAGGCAGCCGGCCGAAGTCCGTGTGGCCCGAGGAGCCCCTCAGGCCGCCATCAGCGCCGCCAGGGCGCGGTCCATCGCGGCGTTGAACTCTTCCGGCGCCAGCGGCAGACGGGACTTGACGTCCCGACTCCACTGGTCGGCGAGGACCTCGGCGGAGCCCGCCTCGACACCGTCGAGCGCCGCGTCGGCCAGGTCCGACGGAGCGATCTTGTCCACGGGCCAGCCCGCCGCCATGTCGGTGTCGGCCAGGCCGAGATGTACCGCTGTGACGAGCGTTCCCTGCTCGGCGAGCTCCAGGCGGACGCCGTTGGTCATGGCCCAGGCGGCGGCCTTGGTCAGGTGGTAGGCATTGGCGCCCTTGCCCCCGAACCACGACATGGCGGAGAGGACGTTGACGATCGCGCCCCCGCCGTTCCTGGCGAGCGCCGGCGCGAACTCCCGGATCATTCCCAGGTGGCCGAACATGTTGGTCTCCAGCTCGTGCCGCACCGCGTTCAGCGAACCGGTCACCAGGTCGGTCCCCGTATTGACTCCCGCGTTGTTGATGAGTAGCGAGACGTCCGGGGCGGCCTCGGCGGCGGCCCTCACGGATGCGGGATCGGCGATGTCGAGGGGCAGCACCTCGGCCCCGGGCAGGTCCACGGTCTCCGGTCGGCGGGCCGTCGCGTAGACCTTGCGGGCGCCCCGTTCGAGCAGGCGCTGGGCGAAGGCGCGGCCCAGGCCGCGGTTGGCTCCGGTGACAAGGGCGACGGAGTTGTTGATGTCCATGGCCGGTACGCTAAAACCTGACGCCAGCGTCAGAGGCAAGTGCTGGTCGTCGGGTCCGGGGGTGAGAGGAATCACCATGACTGTCACAGTGGCCGCAGCCGAGCGGTTGATCCGCATCGGCGAGGTGGCACGAGGTGCCGGCGTCTCAGTGCGCGCCGTGCGCTACTACGAGCAGCAAGGCCTGCTCATCGCGGAGCGCAGCCCGTCCGGCCAGCGCCTGTACCGGCAGGACGCCATCCCCCTGGTCCGCTTCTTCCAGCAGATGTTCGCCGCCGGCCTCACCAGCCGAAGGATCGCCGAGCTCCTGCCGTGCTGGGACTCCGGGCACACCGACACCGAGCAACGAGCCATGCTGCGAGCCGAGCGCGAGCGCATCCAGGCCAAGATCGACGACCTGCAGGCCGCCCTGGACCACCTCGACGAGGTCATCGCGATCACGGACACGCACCCGTAGGCGCGGTCGGCCAGACGCCTCATCAGCGATCTCACCTCGCTGTCTTGGCTGGGGCGATGAGGAGTCGCTGAGAGGCAACTGCTGTCGGGCGGCCCACGCGGATTTCGGTGTTCGGGCAGGGCGGAGACCAGCGCGGTGGTCCGGTTCTCCAGGGTCTTTCCGGTCGTAGGCCGCGGTCGCGCGGCACCAGTCGCGGCCCGGGGCAACGATCAGGTCGGTTGCCGACGAGTTCAACCTCAGTAACCGTGCCGCCACGAGACTCGGCCCGCCGCCATGCACGAGCGCGTAGGGGCCGTCCTCACACCCCCTGTGACCGGCGCCGCCCGGCACGTTCTCGCCGCCGCCCCAGCCACCTGCGGATAGGCTGCGCCGTCCGCACAAGTGAGGAGTGATGCCGGGATGCCTCGTGAAGGCCATGGGTCGTCGGGCGTGATAGCCGAGCGGGGGTGGCGGGGGCGGGTGGTGCCTGTCTCGCACCCGGGCGGGGAGCCCGCCTTCCTGACGATCCGTTCGGGCGGGCCGTTCAGTTGGTTCAACGTCACCGGGATCATCGACACGCCCGAACTCCATTCCCAGGAGGCTCAGGTGGGGCTCTCCACCTACGGTTCCAAGCCCTTGCCGTTCATCGTCCCCGCCGAGTACACCCATGTGGAGGTGCAGCGGCACACGTCGGGTTCCAGTGGTGTCGCCCGCTGGTACCTGGACACGCTGCCACAGGAGCAGATCGGCTCACTCGCTTTCACCGGTGAAACCGCGGGGACCGGTCCCACGTTGCTGCGCTGGTCGGGCCCACGCCGGACCTTCGCCTACACGCTGGACGGCAACGAGAACCACAGCGGACTCGTCGTGAGCGACACCCAGGGCCGCCACATGTCCGCGGAGCGTGAGGGGAATCTGCGGGGGCGCCTCACCATGCCTGCCGCCGGCCACGTCATGGTGCGCTCCGACGGGCCCTGGGCCCTGCGCTCCGTCTGAGGCCGCCTATGCCCCAGGGAGTGATCGCCACGGCCTCCAGGTGGCTTGCGACCTGCCGGTGGTGCGCCTGCAGTTGGAGCCAGAGCGGCCTCAGGCCGTCGATGTCATGGGCGGCGAGGTGCGGGTCAGCTCAGGACGAGTAGTACTGCCAGTGCGATGAGCAGTGAGTCGATCCGGTCCAGCAGGCCGCCTGAGCCGGGTAGCCAATTGCCTGCGTCCTTGGCCTCCGTACCTCTTTTGATCATGGATTCGAGTAGGTCGCCGGCCGGGCCGCCGACCGCTACCGCCACCGCCATCGGCCAACTCAGGGCGGACAGTACGGCGAGCACGCCGAGGCCGGCCGCGGAGCCGGTCAGAGTTCCGCTCCACCGCTTGCGCGGGGACAGTGGTGACAGCCGTGGTCCTCCCAGCCGTTGGCCGGCGAAGTACGCCGTGATGTCGGCGACCGAGACCGCTATGAACACCGCGAGCGCGCTCGCGCCGAGCGGTACCAGCGCGGCCAGCACACTCAGCCAGGCCAGCCCCAGCAGGGAAGCGCCGAGCCGGCGCAGGCCGTGGTCGGCGTCGCCGGACAGGAGCGGCACCGCGGCCACCGCGAGTGCCCCGATCGCGACCGCCCGGAGCTCCTGGCCGGGCGCCAGCCAGGCGGCCAGCACCACGCCCGCCACCGCCGCGGCCAGCACCACCCGGTCCACCCGGCCCAGCCGCATCAGCCCGCCGAACTCCATCACCGCGATCACCCCGACCACGATGGCCAGGGCCGCGGCGCCCGGGCGGCCCAGCCAGAACGCACCGGTGACCAAGGGCACCCCGACCGCCCAGGCGCACCACCGGATCAGCAGTTCACGGCGCCGGGACGCCGCCACGGCGATGCCGCCCAGTGCCAGCGCCCCACCGAGGTAGGGCGCCAGCGAGGCCACAGTGATCACCGAGCGGATCCGGCGGCGGCAACGCTCTCCCTCGGCCGCAGTGCGTCCAGGGCGGCCCGGCAGGCGGCCACGATGCGCGCGTTCTCGGTGGTGTCCTTGACGGCTATGCGCACGGTGCGCCCCTGGTACTCCGACGACATCGGCGACAGGTCGCGCAGGTATACGTCGTGGCGGCGGCACTCGTTCACCAGTTGCGCGGCGCTCGGCCCGGCGGCCGGCAGGGTCACGGTGAGGAAGTTCGCCACGGCCTCCTCGACCACCAGAGTCTCGTCGAGGCCGGCCAGGTCGGCGGCCAGTTGCCCGCGCAGGGCGTGGGTGCGATGCCAGCAGTCGCTGTAGTACGCCGGGTCGCGCAATGCCGCCACCGCGGCCAGCTGTGCCGGGAGGCTGACCGGCCAGGGGGGCGTCCATCGGCGTAGCCGCGCTGCGGTGGTCGGCTCGGCCACCATGTACGCGGCCCGCAGGCCGGACAGCCCGTACATCTTGGACAGTGAGGTGCAGACCGCTACTCGCGGGTCCGTCGCGGCGAGGTCGGCGAGTGACTCGGTCAGGCCGACATAGCCCAGGTACGCCTCGTCGATCCACCAGCGGGTTCGAGCCGGGGCGGCAGCGATCACCGAGCGCAACTCGGCGGCCGGCATGTGGCGTCCGGTCGGGTTGTTCGGGTTGACCACCACCACGAGGTCGTAGCGGCCGTGCTCGACGGCGGCGGACAGCCGGGCCGGATCGATCCGCCAGCCCTCGTCACGGCGCAGCCGGAACCGGTCCACCCGGCATCCGATCACCCTCTCCGTGACATGCGCGTACTCGCCGTAGCCCGGGTCTGCCAGCAGCACCCTGCTCTCCGGGGTCAGCCACTGGCCAAATGCCCTGAAGATCAAGTCGGATGAACCGGCGCCGACTGTGAGCGTCTCCGTAGGCAGCGCCCGGGCCGTGGCGATCTCCGCCAGCAGGCCCTCCGCGCCGGTCGGTGGCGAGGTCCGGGCGGTCCACGCGGGATCCTCCGTGAGCGCTGCCCGCACCCCGGGGGCCGGCGGGAACCAGGCGTCCAGGACGTCGGCCGCGACGACCTGATGGCGGCGGTGCAGGCTGCGGAAGTCCGTGCCGATGGCGCTGAACGAGGCGCCGCCGTGTTCGCAGCCGTCCGGCCGGGGTGCGAACGGCGCGTCAAGGCGCCAGTCCACTTGGGACCCCAGGCGCGCCAGCGTGGTGCGGTGACGGTCCATCGTGAGCTTCGTCAGCTCGCTCACGTCGGCGGTCAGCACCTCGAACGTCAACGCACCGCTGCGGACGGTACGGCCGACCGGGCGCAGACCGACGGCCAGATACATGTCGAGCAACTCGGCGCGCCCCATCGCCACCACCCGGCGCCCGCCCCGGGCGGCGATCCAGCGCAGCGCCGCGTACATGAGCAGCGGCGCCGCCGCGGTGGACCGCCAGCGTGGTTCGACCGTGAGGATGCGTACCTCGAACAGATCGTCCTCGGTCAACAGGGGCAACTCGTCGCGGGTGAGGTACTTCTCCAGCGCGTACCGCCCCAACCAGGGCGGAGTCAGGCTGACGAAGCCGATGCGGGCCGTTCCCCGCGCCGCGACCAGGTAGACGTTCTCGCCGTCGAGGCCGTCGCGAAGCGAGCCGGTCGGGTCCGGCGCATGCTGCCCCAACTCCTGTGCGTACACCCGGTGGCGCAGTTCGTGGATCCATTCGAGATCCTCCGGAGTGGCAGCACGCAGCTCCAGGTCACGGCCCATGAGCACCTCTTTCGACGCAGGTTGGGACCGTTGCATCATGAGGAACGTGGAGCAGCCGCGACAGGGCCGGGCAACCCAGTCGGCCTGAGTACGCGTACTCAGGCGCATCGCTCTTACTCGGGCGAAGGACCGTGTGTCAGAAACCGTGTGTCAGAAGTCGAGGTCCATGTAGTCGATGTCGTTGATCTCGACGTCCGAGAGCCCCATCGCGCGGACCCCGCCGTCCTGGAAGTACACGTCCTTCAGTCCTTCGGCGATGATGCCGCGCATCTGCCGGTCGTCGGCCCCCGTCTCGCGGGCGTCGAACAGGCGTTGGGCGTACGTCGGGGGGAGGTGCACGGTGAGGCGGCGGAAGCGGCCGTCGTCCGTTGTGCCGATCGGTGCCGTGTAGCCGAACTTCGCTCTGGTCTCCACCGTGATGCCGCCCGTGTCGGCGGCCTGGCGTCGGCGGCGTTTGCGTACCTGCGGCTGCCAGCGGGCCCGTACCGCGTCGTCGATCTTCGCGGCGACGTCGGGGCGGGCGTGCTTGCGGGCGCCGCGCCGGTAGCGGTTGACGGAGTCGGCGGTGACTCCGATCTCCTGCGCGACGGCCTTCGCGCTGCCCAACTTCCGGATCAGGTAGCCGATCTGGGCCTTGAGGGTCTTCGGCGGCTGGCGGGTGAACGACTCCCGGTCGGCCCGCTCGATCGCGTCCTCGATCTCACCCACGGCCTACTCCCCTTCGTCCAGGACGGCGTCGCCGCCCTTGATGTGCCGGGCCGGGTTGAAGCCCTTCTCCATCAGATCGACCGCCCACAGCATCGACTGGACACCCTCCAGCTTCGCCAGGCCGGGGGTCGCTCCGAGACGGAATCCGCCGGGCTGCGGCTTGCCGGAGGCGGCGTACGGCAGGAAGTCCAGCGGGCTGTCTCCCGGTGAGGGGTAGACGACGCAGTCCGACAGTACGGCCAGGGGGAACAGGCCCGTCATCCGGGACATGTTCAGCAGCTTGCGGTGCATGTTGACGCGGGCCTTGCTGATGACGGCGGCCCTGATGTCGGGGCGCCAGGTGGGCCGTTGAAGGGCCGGCCACCGCTCGCCCTCCTTGTAGGACTTGCCCTGCGGGCGCTCGCGGAGCTTGCCCACGCCGCCCTTGACCGTGGCCTTGATGGCCGCGAGCACGGCGGCCAGGGCCGGATCGACCTGCTTGTGCCGCTCCATCGCCGCGAGGAACTGCCGGTCTTCCATGTCCCGGGTGACGCCCAGTTCGGCGAGGGTGTCGACGTACGCCGCCTTGAGGCGGTCGTGCCACGGGTCGAGGTACGCGCCGGTCTCGCGGCGCAGGTATGCCTCGATGGGGTGGACGTCGTGGCCGAGCTCCTGGGCGTAGGCGACGGTGTGCGTCTGGTACCAGGCCGGGCCCGTCGGCCGGGTGCCGTCCGGCGTGAACGGGCTGGGCAGGCGCGGGTCGAGCTCGATGTGGCTGAGGTCGACCCGCCAGGAGCCGGGGATCTTGGGGTTGAACTTCGGTGCGTTGAAGTGGTCCGGGGCGGACAGGCCCACCGTGAGGCGTGCGGCGGCGGCGAGGAAGGCGGCGTTGAGGTCCAGGCCGACCGCGTACGGCAGGGTGCACTCCTCGTCGCTGAGCGAGTCCACCGACCGCACCCATTGGTACGCCTCTTCGTCGAGGAATCCGCCGTTCCAGCCGGAGTTCACGACGACGGGGTGTTCGGCGGTGGCCTCCGGGGGCGCGGGGTCCATCGGCTCCGTCCCCAGCGAGCCGGGGTTGTGGCCGGACACCCAGTTGCCGGTCTCCGGGTCGCGTACGGCCTTCGTCGGCGGGCGCATCGCCGTCATCAGTTCCAGGCCGGAGACGGCCGTCGATCCGCGGGGGGTGATGACCCGGGACGCGTACACCCCGAGGACGCGGGCGACGTCGGCCGGCTCCATCTCCGCGACGCCCGGCCAGGACCGCTCGTCGAGGGCGTCCCAGGACAGGAGCGCCAGCTGCACGCACTGGCGCTGGGTGCCCTGCGCCTTGCGGTAGATGCGGGCCCAGGGGCCGAACCCGCGCTGTGTGAGCTGCCACTTCGCCTTCGTCACCTGCTTGACGACCGGGTGGTCGTCGGGCAGTCGCAGCGAGCGGCGCTGCTCGTGGCCCTCCAGGCGCTCCGGAAGGCCGAGCTTCACGGCGGCCGCCGCGGTGAGCACGATCAGCGGGTCGGAGTCCTTGCCGTGGCGGTTGAGTTTCGCCGCTCCGAGGCCGGACTCCTTCAGGGTCCACTCCACCAGTTCCGGGATCGTGGTCGCCGGGCAGTCCAGCACGATGCCTTCGACGCCGTACGCGTTGCCGTCGCCGTCCAGGACGGCCAACGGCCCGTGCTGGTAGGGGGCGGCGGCGATGTTCGGTGCGGCGTGTTTGCGGGTGGGGCGGCGTGTTGTCGTACGTGGGGGGGTGGGAGCTGCGGGCGCGGGGTTCTGCGGGCTTGGCGTGCTTGGCGTGCTCTGCGCTTCGGGCGTGGTCGGGCCTGGGAACGTCTGGGGAACCGGCTGGGGAACCGGCTGGGGCTGGGGCGCGGCGGGAGCTTTGTGCGCGGGGTGCTTCGCTGCCCAGCCCTTCAGCAGCCGCTGGTACGCCTCCAGGCGGGGCGGCTTCGGCGAACTCCTGCCGTTCTCCCAGTTCTTGACCGTCTGGGGCGTCGTCTTCAGTGCCGTCGCCAGGCGGGTCTGCGTGATCCCGGCGGCTTCACGCAGCCGGGCGCGCTCCGCCGGGGGCGGGAGCTGCGGCTCCTCCTCCAGCAGCGCGTCCACCGAGGCGAACAGCTCTTCTTCCGTAGCCATGCCCTCACGCTAACAGAAACTTAACCGCACATTTAACCTACTCGTTTAACTCGTTCTACGTAGTGGCGTCGGGGGCGAGGAGGGCTCGCAGGTCGACGATTCGGTAGCCGTGGGTGCGGACGGCGTCGATGATCTGGGGCAGGGCCTGTGCGTCGATGACCGGGCCTTGGCCGTCCAGGGAGCCGACGTGCATCTGCACGATCTCGCCCGGCTTCAGTGCGTCCAGGGCGCGCTTGACGGCCTTCTGTACGGTCATTCCGGTGGCGGTGCCCTTGTATCCGTTGGTGTCAGTGGTCCACTCGATGTCGGCATAGCCGAGTGCGTTGACCTCAGCGATGTGCGCCGGGGTGGTGCTTCCGTAGGGGAAGCGGAAGAACGGCAGGGGTACGGCGCCCGTGGCCTCACGGATGGCCCGGTCGGCCAGCTCGATCTCCTGGGTGCGCTCGGGGCGGGTGAGTTCACCGAAGGGCGGATGGCTGTGTGAGTGGTTGCCGACGCCGTGCCCTGCCGTCGTGATCGCGCGGGCCGCGGTGGGATGGCGTTCGGCGAAGTGCCCGGTGAGGAAGAACGTGGCCGGGGCCTTCTGCTGCCGCAGCACCTTCAGCACTGTGTCCAGGCCTCCCTCGTCCCAGGCCGCGTTGAACGTCAGCGCCACCACTCGCTCGGACGTGGGGATCTGACGGACCGCGCTCCCGAACAACCGCTCCCCCGGCGCCGGACCGGCAGGATCCAGCGCGGCGGGACCCAGCGCGGCGGCCGGCAGGGCAGCCACTGCGAGAAGCGCGGCGGTCGCGGCCAGCGCGGACAGCAAGCTGCGGCGGGCAACTGCCCGCGCGGACAGGGAATCGACACGCATGCACAAAAGGTAGCGACGCCCCGAGCCTGGCATCTCAAGCCGCACGGAACGCAAACGAGTGGGCCCGAACCGCTGACGCTGGTGTCGCCTTACGAGCCGTGGCTGACGGATCTCCCCCGGAGTCACTGGAACTCGCGGCGGGGCGCAGAGCCCGCGCGGCGTGATCCGCCGCCGTCCTGTGGGGCGGGTCTCCGGCACCGGCAGCTCATGTATCGTTTATCGATAACATCGATAAACGATACGTAGCCAACGGGGGTCTGTGATGGCGAAGATGCGTAGTCCGCTGGAGCCGATGTCGACGACGGTCAAGTCGCTGGTGACGGTGATGGCGGCGGTGACGGTCGCGGGTCTGCTCGGCCTGCTCTTCGCGGACAACGTCTCCGTTCTCGGCGTCGGCGACGCGTCCGTGTGCGCCACGGACACGACCGCCACCACCAGTGCGGGGGACTCCGGTCCGCACCCGGGTTCCACACCCGCGCCGGGGGCCAGTCTCCTGCTGGACGCGCACCCGAAATACTGCATGGAGGCTGCCGACGGGCTCCAGAACCTGCTCGACACCACGTCCCAGCTGGCACCCTTCGTCTTCACTGCCGGAGCGCTGGTGCTCGTCCTGCGGCTGATGAAGGGTGCGGAGCGCGACGGCCTCTACACCGCACGGACCGCCGGACGGCTGCGCGGCCTCGGCTGGTGGCTCCTGGCGGGCAGCGTGGTCTCCGCGATCGTGAAGTCCGTCGTGGAGCGGGCGCTCGTCGCCTCCTTGAGCGTCGACAGCGGCAGCGACGCGTGGTCCGGACTGTTTCTGTGGGATGTTCCCTTCATGGCGATCCTCACCGGCCTCGGCATCCTCTCGTTCGCCCGGGTCATGCGCATCGGCATCGCCATGCGCGAAGACCTCGAGGGGACGGTCTGATGGCCGATGAGGGTGACGAGCACGCCATCGAGGTCCATCTCGACCGGCTGCTCGAAGCGCGCGGGATGACCCTGACCGAGCTGGCGGAGCGGGTGGGCGTCACTCACGTGAATCTCTCGATCCTGAAGAACGGCCGGGCACGGGCCATCCGCTTCACCACCCTGACCCGCATCTGCGAGGTACTGGACTGCCAGCCCGGCGACCTGCTCAGCCACCGCCCGCGCTGAGGAGCTACACGGAACTCCCGCAGCAACAGGCGTTGGCTGAGGGCGTCCGGCCGGGAGCCGGTGCGGCTCCCTGCCGGAGTGCCGTGCCCTGCGGGGGTGTTCATGCGTCGACGCCGGTGCGTTTGGCGGGGAAGCCGTGGGAGCGGGCGGCCAGGACCACGACGAGGACCGGGGCCAGGAGCACGAGGATGGTCCAGGGGAAGGAGGTGGAGCCGACGGCGTCCAGGAGGATGCCGCCGAGGATTCCGCCGCCGGCCATGGCCACGTTCCACAGGGTGACGAGCATGGCCTGGGCGGCGTCGGCCTGTTCGCCGCCCGCGTCTCCCGCGGCGGTCTGCAGGAGGGTGGGCGCGCCGCCCCAGCCAAGACCCCACAGCACCACGGCGAGGTAGACCATGGCGGTGCTGTCGGAGAGGACCGCGAGCAGGGCTGCGGCCACCGCGATCAGCAGGGTGGCGCCGATCATCAGGCCCCGCAGCCGCTGGTTGATCTGCGATCCCACGACCCAGATGCTCACCAGGGAGGCGGCGCCGAAGACGAGCAGCACCACGTCGATGGAGTCGCCCATGCCCAGTTCGTCGAGGAACGTGGCGATGAAGGTGTAGAGGATGGTGTGGGCGAGGACGAACACCAGCGTGACGAACAGGACCGGCGTCACGCCCGGCACCTTCAGGGTGCGCAGCATCGGCGTACGGGCCTCGGCCTGCTGGCCGGGGTAGTCGGGGACGATCGCCGCGATCCAGACGAGCAGCAGCACGGTCAGGCCGGTCATGGTCAGGAAGGCTGCCTGCCAGCTGATCACCTTGCCCAGGAAGGTGCCCGCGGGGACGCCGAGGGACAGGGCCATCGGGATACCTGCCATCGCGATCGCGATGGCCTTGCCCCGCAGGTGCGGCGGCGCCATGCGCCGGGCGTAGCCCGCGAGGAGCGCCCAGGCCAGGCCGGCCGCGACGCCGGCCACGAAGCGGGCCACCATCGTCACCGAGTAGTTCTCCGAGACGGCCGTGACCGTGTTGGCCACCGCGAATCCCGCCATCGCCGCCAGGAGCAGCTGCTTGCGCCGCCAGCCGGCCGTCGCCGCGGTCAGCGGGATCGCCGTCAGCGCGGTGCCGATGGCGTAGATGGTCACCGTCTGCCCGGTCGCGGACTCGCTCACGTTGAGATCGCCGCTCATCGCGGGCAGCAGGCCTGCGGGCAGTGTCTCCGTCAGGCTCGTGATGAAGACGGCTGTGGCCAGGGCCAGCAGCGCCGGCATCGGCAACTTCTGTTCTTTTTGATCCTGGATCCGTGAACCGGGATCAACTGATGGCTTCTTCTCGCTGATTGACATGGTGTGAATGCTCGAACCATCACACATGTGTGAAGGTCAACATGACGAGTCGTGAGGTAGGCCACATGCGTATCGGAGAGCTGGAAGCAGCTCAACGTCCTGACCACGTCACGGAGCTCTCCAGCGGACCTTGAGCCGGTCTCAAGACGCTCCGCATACGTTGCTCGGCGCGGTCGGCGTGAAAGGTGCTACGGGACTGTCCGGAGCCGCAGGACACAGGGCCGTCCTGACAGAACTCCGGAGGAACCAGCGATGACCGATGCCAAGACTTCCCACGCCTCTCCGGTGGCGGGCACCCCGGCGGTACCTGCCGGCGTCGCGGCCCCCTTCACCGCGCTGCTGGTGGCGGTGCTGTCGTTCTCGCTGATGCAGACGATGGTCGTACCCGTACTCCCCGACCTGCAAAGGGAGTTCGGCGCCAGCACTACCGGTGTCTCCTGGGTGCTCAGTTCGTTCCTGATCACCGCTTCCGTGGCCACCGCCCTGCTCGGCCGGGTCGGTGACATGTTCGGCAAGCGCCGTGTCCTCATCGGCTGCCTCAGCGTGTTCGCCGCCGGCACCCTGCTGTGCGCCGTGTCGAACTCCCTGGGACTGCTGATCGCGGCCCGCGCCGTGCAGGGCGTCGGCTCCGCCGCCTTCCCGCTCGCCTTCGGCATCATCCGCGATCAGTTCCCCTCCGAGCGGGTGCCCGTCGCCATCGGCCTGATCAGCTCCACGTTCGGCATCGGCTTCGGCATCGGCCTCGTCCTCCCCGGCCCGATCGTGGACGCGCTGAGCTGGCACTGGGTCTTCTGGCTCGGTCTCGCCGTGATCGTGCTCGGCATCCTCGCGGTCGTCGTGTTCGTCAAGGAGTCCGCCAACCGCTCACCCGGCCGCATCGACTGGGCCGGCGGAGTACTGCTGAGCGGCGCCGTCGTCGCCCTGCTGCTTCCCATCAGCCAGGGCGCGTCCTGGGGCTGGGGCTCGCCGGCTGTCATCGGCCTGTTCGTGGCGGCCGTGGTGCTCGGCGCGGTGTTCGTGGCCGTGGAGCGCCGGGTCCACGAGCCGCTGATCGACATCGAACTGCTGCGCCGCCCCGCCGTCGCGACCTCCCATCTGGCCGCGCTCATCATCGGTTTCGGCATGTACGGGGCGTTCACGCTGGTGCCGCTGCTCGCCCAGACACCGCCCGAGCTGGGCTTCGGATTCGGTTCCTCGGTCACCGAAGCCGGGCTCTTCATGGTGCCGATGGCCGTCACCATGCTCGTCGCCAGCCCGTTGTCCGGCCGGATCGGTGCGGCGGTCGGCTTCAAGCTGCCGCTGGTGCTCTCCTGTCTGATCGGCGTGGTGGGCTTCGCGATCTACGCGGCCGGACACGACCAGGAGTGGGCGATGTACGTCGGCTCCGGCGTGCTCGGCATCGGTGTGGGCCTCGCCTACGCCGCCCTCGCCAACCTCGTGGTGGCCGCCGTCGACCCGCGCCAGACCGGCGAGGCCACCGGCATCAACACCATCATGCGGACCATCGGCAGCTCCCTCGGAGCGCAGATCGCCGCGTCGATCGTGGCCTCCGAAACAGTGCCGGGCACCAAGATCCCGGCCGAGTCCGGGTACACGACGACGTTCGTCATGTCGGCGATCGCCCTCGGTGTCGCCGCTCTCGCGGCGCTCGCCGGACCCGGGTCCCTGCGCGGGAGCGCCGCGTCCCATGCGCGTGCCGCGGCGCCGGAGCCCAGCAGTTCACCCGCCCGCTGAGCTGCTCCGCAGCGACGGGCGGGTCTCGGCGGCCGCCCGGCATTCCTCCAGGAACGCCAGGGCCCGCAGGTGATAGGTGCGGGCCGCCCAGCCGAGGCTGATGTTGTGGCCGGCGTCGGGCTGCCGCTCGACCCGCGCCCGGGTCGCCGCCAGGGGCTTCAACAGGGCCTGGATCGCGTCCTCGTCGTGACGCCACCATTGCTCCTGCTCGGCGAAGGTGAAGCGCGTGGGCACGTGCACCCGGCCGGCGAGGCGCGGGTACAGCTCCGGCCACGACAGTGCCTCCCGGGCCTCGATCGCCGGCACGGGAGTGATCAGGGACCGTCCGAGCCGGAAGGCGCCGGGCGGGTACAGACGCAGAGAGCCCCAGTGGCGGCGCCACGCGCCACGCCCCAGTTCATGGGGGAGGTGCCGCGGATCGACCGCGAGCCTGCTGCCGAGTCCCGAGATCTCGACGCCGAGCAGGGGCAGACCCCGCGGGTCGGCGGCGGTGGCCAACGCCAGTTTGCCGCCGTTGGAGTGCGCCACGACGAAGAAGCCCGCCCCGGTGTCGTGCTCCCGTGCGAAGTCCGTGAGCGCCTCCCGCAGGGTCGCGGCCTGATCGGCGAGGTGCTGGCCGAGCGGCAGATCACGGGCCGACGCCCCGTACCCGGGGCGGTCCACCGCCAGGACGGTGTAGCCGAGTCCGGCGCCGAGCTCCAGCAGGGAGAGTCCGGGCCTGGCCTGGCTGTGGAAGTAACCGGCGCTCATGCCCGCGCCGTGCAGGGCCACCACGACCGCGGCCGGGCCGGCTCCCGGCGGCTCGGCGAGCATGCCGGACAGGGTGATCGCGCCGGCGGTGAGCGTGATGTCGTGCACGGTGCGCCTCACATCCGTACGGCCTGGTGGCGTATGGAGTCCAGCAGGGCCGCCTGGTGCAGTGAGGCGGGGTTCACTGCGCTCCTGGCACGGACGGCGTGCGCGAACGCCGAGAGGGTGCGGGCCACTTGGTCGTCGGCGGCCAGGGTGAGGTTCTCGGTGCCGGTGGACCGTTCCAGACGCACCTGGGGCGGTTGACCGGCCGGTGGGGTGAAGGCCCGGTCGACCGTGATGCGCCCTTCGCTGCCCCACAGTTCGTACGTGCAGCGGTAGGCGTGGTCGAGTCCGAAGGCGAGCTGCGCCGTGACGCCCCGCGAGGTGTGCAGCAACGCCGTGCCGGCGATGTCCACCCCGTGGCCGGGGTCGAAGGTGAGGGTGGCGCCGGTGACCCGGAGGTCCTCGCCGAGGAAGTGCAGGGCGGCCCTGACCGGGTAGACGCCGGTGTCCCACAGGGCCCCGCCGCCGAGTTCGGTGCGCAGCCGGATGTTGTCGGGGCCGAGCCGCGGGATGGCGAACGCCGCCTGGAACGAGCGCAGTTCACCGATCGCGCCGCTGTCCACCAGTTCGCGGACCGCCCGGTGCTGCGAGTGGTGGACGAACATGACGTTCTCCATCAGCACCAGGCCCTTGTCGTCGGCGAGCCGGGCAAGGGCCCTGGTGCTTTCGGCGTCGGTGGTGAGGGGCTTCTCGGCCAGGACGTGTTTGCCTGCGTGCAGGGCGCGTTCGGCCCATTCGGCGTGCAGGGCCGCGGGCAGCGGGGCGTAGACGGCGTCGATGTCGTCGCGCCTGATGAGGGCGGAGTAGCCGTGGACGGGGCGGCAGCCGAAGCGTTCGGCGGTCTCGCGGGCCAGGGCGGGGCTGCGGCTCGCGACCGCGACCGGCCGTACGTCCGGGGCGGCCGCCATCGCCGGCAGCATGCGCCGCCGGGCGATGTCGGCGCAGCCCAGGACGCCGATGCGCAGGGGCCGCGTCACAGCCGTGCCGCGTTCGAGGTCAGGCAGGAGAGCAGCGTGCGGGCCTGGACGTTGAGGTAGTGGTTGTGCCGCAGGAGCGCGGTGAGCTGGCCCGGGGTCGCCCACAGGTAGCCCTCGGGCGCGTGGTCGTCGACGGCGTCCACGAACAGGTAGCGGCTCTCGGCGTTGAGGAAGCGGCCTCCCTCTTCCGAGTGGATGGCTTCGTACCGGATGCGGGAGGGGTCGGCGGTCAGGATGTCGTCGAGGAAGGGGGGCCGGTCCTCGGCCGGCAGGTGCGCGTAATTGCCGGGTGTGTACTGCACGGTGGGGCCGAGCTCCAGGGTGTCGGCGAAGCCCGCTTCGACCCGGGCGTGTACGAGCAGGTGTGCGACGCCCGCGAATTTCCGGGTCAGGAACGCGGTGACGCCGAGCCCCCGCGGTTCGAACAACGGCTGTGTCCAGTGGGCGACTTCGCGGCTTCCGGCGCGGACACCGACCGCCACGACGCTGAAGTAGCGGCCGCTCTCGTGGACGATGGAGTCGTCCCGGTGCACCCATCCCGGTATCCCGGCCAGCGGGACGCGCGTGGCCCGCAGGTCGAGCCGGGCACGCTCGGCGGTGATCCAGGAGAGCAGCCCGGTGTCGGTGTGCAGGGCGGTGGACGCGGTGTCGGGGGTGGGGGCGCAGGCCAGGACCGTACGCGCGTCCATGTTGACGACGTTGTCCTGTCGCAGGAGTTCACCGATCTGGCCGAGGGTGAGCCAGCAGAAGTCGTCGTGCAGGGGTACGTCGCCGATGGCTTCGACGAGCATGTTGCGGTTGCTCTTGCGGTAGAACCACGAGCCGTGCTCGGACTGCAGCGCGTCGGCGAGGATCCGGCCCCGGGTGGGGTCGGTGAAGTACTCGAGGTAGCGCACCGGCGCACCGCGGTGCGCCTGGGTGTAGTTGCTGCGGGTGGCCTGCACCGTGGGAGAGAGCTGAAGGAGATTGCGGTTCCCCGGCTCCATCTTCGCCTGCATCAGGAAGTGCGGGACCCCGTCGAACTCCTTGACGAGGATGCCGAGTATCCCGACTTCCGGCTGCTTGATGATCGGCTGGTACCACTCGCGGAACGGGCCGTGGGACGTGCTGACCCGCAGTCCCTCGACACTGAAGAAGCGGCCGCTGCGGTGGACGAGATTGCCGGTGCCGTCCTCGAAGCACCAGTTGTCCAGGGCGGCGAAGGGGATCCGGTCGACCTGGAAGGCGTGGGCCCTGCGGCGCGCTTCGAGCCATCCGGGGACGTCGCCGGTGCGCAGTCCCGAGCCGGTGGTGGTGGCCGCCGAACGGGCGATGCGCTGTGCGGTGCCCGCGTCGCCGCGGGGCCCGGGCCGGGCCCGTTCCGTCGTGCCGTACGGCGATTGTGGAGCCAGGGGCGTCGTCATGCGTGGGCCCCCACGAACTCCTTCACCGACTGGACGACGTAGTCGAGCATCTCGTCGGTCAGCGCCGGGTACACGCCGATCCAGAAGGTCTGTTCGGTGATGATGTCGCTGTTGGCGAGGCCGCCGACCACGCGGTGCGGCCGGCCGATGTAGGCGGGGTGCCGGGTCAGGTTCCCGGCGAACAGGCGCCGGGTGCCGATCTTGCGGCTTTCCAGGAAGTCGACGAGCGCGGCCCGTGAGAAGGGCGCGTCGGGGTCGACGGTCAGGGCGAACCCGAACCAGCTCGGGTCGCTGCGCTCGGTGGCGCGGGGCAGGATCAGGTGCGGCACGCCTTCGAGGCCCTCGCGCAGCCGGCGCCAGTTGTGCCGGCGTGCGGCGCAGAAGTCGTCGAGCTTGTCGAGCTGGGTCAGGCCGAGGGCGGCCTGGATGTCGGTCGCCTTCATGTTGTAACCGACGTGGGAGAAGATGTACTTGTGGTCGTAGCCCTCCGGCAGGGTGCCCAGCTGGTACTTGAACCGCTTGAGGCACTTGTTGGTCTCGCCGGGCTCGCACCAGCAGTCGCGGCCCCAGTCGCGCAGTGACTCCACGATCCGGGCGAGCGCGAGGTTCGAGGTCAGGACGCAGCCGCCCTCGCCCATGGTCAGATGGTGGGCGGGGTAGAAGCTGACGGTCGTCAGGTCACCGAAGGTCCCGGTCGGCCGGCCGTCGTACGTCGAGCCGACCGCGTCGCAGTTGTCCTCGATGAGGAACAGGTCGTTGTCCTCGGCGAGTTGGGCGATCTCGGCGACCTCGTACGGGTTGCCGAGGGCGTGCGCGATGATGATGGCGCGGGTGCGGGGGCCGATGGCCTGGGCGACCCGGTCGGCGGTCGTGTTGTACGTCCCCAGCTCGACGTCGACGAAGACCGGGACGAGACCGTTCTGGATGATCGGGTTGACGGTGGTCGGGAAGCCGGCGGCGACGGTGATCACCTCGTCGCCCGGACGCAGCGCGCGGTCCTCCAGCAGGTGCGAGGTGAACGCCGTCATCGCCAACAGGTTCGCGGACGAGCCGGAGTTGACCAGGTGCGCCTTGCGGTGCCCCAGCTTGCGGGCGAACCGCGACTCGAACTTGCGTGAGCTGGGGCCGGCGGCGATCCGCATCTCCAGGGCGGCCTCCACCAGGGCCGTCCTGTCGTGTTCGTCCAGAACGGCGCCGGCGGGCCATATCTCGGTGGTGCCGGGGACGAAGGGGCGGTCGTCCTGGGCCTCCAGGTGGAACTTCAAGGTCGCGTCGAGCACGAGGTCCTTGTGGGCGTTCATGAGGTGCTTCCTTCCCAGCGCTTGGCGAGCTGCTCCGCGCGGCCGGGGCCGTCGTCGCTCGGGTGCTTCATGGGCTTCCACCAGGACGGATTGGCCCGGTACCAGTCGACGGTGTCGGCGAGACCTCGGTCGAAGGGGATCCTCGGGGCGTAGCCGAGTTCCTCGCGGATCTTGGTCTCGTCGAGGGAGTAGCGCCGGTCGTGGCCCTTGCGGTCGGCGACGCGGCGGATCAGGGAGCGGCCGGCGCCGCACAGGTCGATGAGGCGCTCGGTGATGTGCGCGTTGGTCCGCTCGTCGCCGCCGCCGACGTTGTAGATCTCGCCCGCGCGACCGCGGGACAGGACCAGTTCGATCGCCCGGCAGTGGTCGTCCACGTGCAGCCACTCGCGGATGTTGCTCCCGTCGCCGTACAGCGGAACGGGCACGCCCTCCAGGAGGTTGGTCGTGAACAGCGGGATGAGCTTCTCGGGGTGCTGATAGGGGCCGTAGTTGTTCGAGCAGCGGGTGATCGACAGGTCGAGCCCGTGGGTGCGCCAGTAGGCCCGGGCCATCAGGTCGGAGGACGCCTTCGAGGCCGCGTAGGGGGAGTTGGGCAGCAGCGGCCACTCCTCGGTCCAGGAGCCTTCCTCGATGGAGCCGTACACCTCGTCGGTGGAGACGTGCACGAACCTCTCGACGCCGGCGGCCAGGCAGGCGTCGAGCAGCGTCTGGGTGCCGCCCACGTTCGTACGGACGAACTCGGCCGCGGAGTCCAGCGACCGGTCGACGTGGGACTCGGCGGCGAAGTGGACCACGGCGTCGTGCCCGGGCAGCACGTCGTCGAGCAGCGCACGGTCGCAGATGTCGCCGACGACGAAGCTCAGCCGGGGGTGGTGCGCCGGGAGGCTGTCGCGGTTGCCGGCGTAGGTGAGTTTGTCGAGGACGGTGACATCGGTGTGCGCGTGGCCCGCGTAACCGCCGTCGAGCAGGGTGCGCACGAAGTGGGAGCCGATGAATCCGGCGCCGCCGGTGACCAGCAGTCTCATCGCGTCCCCCGGGGCCTTGTCGGGGCCGGGGCCCCGTGCGGCAACAGCAGATCCTGCATGGAGATCTCCTCGTGGTGGTTCGGCGGTGTGTCCGGCCGGGGTCGGCCGCTGTCGGGCGTGCGCAGCCATGCCTCGGGGAACTGGCGGACGTCGATCGTGGCGGGGGCGGGGCCCCACACCGCGGCCGCGGCGGCGTGCCCCGGTCCGCAGGGGATGTCGATCACGGACCAGCCCGGTGGGTGGCGGTCGGTGTCGGCGCCGAGGTAGTCGGCTCCCGGGGAACGGCTCAAACCGGTTCCCAGTCCTTTGAGATAGGCCTCCTTGCGGGTCCAGACGCGGCCGAACACGACGCTGCGTGCCGGGCCCTCCTGGCTCTCCGCGAGTTCCTTCTGCTCGTCGTGGTGCAGCGCGCGTGAGCACACCTCGACGGTCTCCGCCCCGGGGAGCTGTTCCACGTCGACACCCAGCGGTACGGCCGCGATCCCGACCAGGGCCATCTCCCCGCTGTGCGACAGGGAGAAGTGCAGGGCCGGGGGCAGGGCCGACAGGCTGGGGCGGCCGTGGGGCTCACCGCAGCCCGGGCACGGTTCGCGCCGGAAGCGGATGTCCCGGGCGGGGATGCCGGTGTACCGGCTGAGCAGACGGCGCAGGGCGACGTGGGCGGTCGTGTACAGGAGGGCGTCGGGGGGCCGGACGAACGCGGTGGCGCGTTCGCGCTCGTGCTCGTCGAGCTCGGAACCGTCGAGCAGTTCGGCGCCCGGGCCGTCCGGGGTGGTGACCAGCCACAGGTCGACCCGGTCCGGCGACACGGTGAATCCGGAGAAGCCGGGCCCGGGCGGTCCCGTCCGGGCCGGCAGTTCGCGCCGATTCATACCGACTCGCCGAACCCACACGGAGAGTTCACCGTATCCGGACCGAGCTGGCGCGTGAGGCAGTCGATCAGTTCAGCGGCGCTGTTGGCGAGCAGCACCCGTTGCAGGTTCAGCTGGACGTGCAGTGCGCTCTCGATCCGGTACTGGAGTTCCATGCCGGCGATGGAGCCGACACCGAGGCTGTTCATGGTCTTGGCCCGCGTGTCGACCTGGTGCGGGTCGATGCCCAGCAGACGCCCCAACTCCTGGCGTACGTACGTGTCCAGGGCCCGGCGGCGCTCGTCGTGTCCGAGCGTGGCCAGGGCGGCGCGGTCGGGGACGGTCACGAGCGTGCGCGGGCGGTCGGTGTCCGGCGTCCGTTGGGCTGTCATCAGGGCTTCCCAGATCGAGGAGGGTCCAGGGGCGGTGACGGCCGGCGCGCCGCAGGGGGCGCGGCGGCCGTCGGGAGGAGCTAGGCGCTGGCCAGGCGGGCCAGCTGGGCGTTGACCGCGGCGACGAGTGCGCGAGGGGTGGTGTTGTCCGTGAACACCTCGTCGTCGAGCTCGATGCCGAATTCGCGTTCGATGCGGCCGCCGGTCTCGAGGAGGGCGAGGGATTCGTAGCCCAGCACCTCGAAGTCGGTGTCCAGGATGTTGCCGTCGAGATCCACGCTCTCGTCGGCTCCCGCACCGTCCAGAAGGATGCGGGTGAGGTCTTGGAGGGTGAATTCCTGCTCTGACATGTGGTTCCCTTCATCGGTCTGCCGCATCCGGGGTACGCGGACACGGGGCGTGTGGGGGGCGTCCGCCGCCGGCCGGGGGAAGACGGCGGCGGACGCCGGTCGATGGCTCAGTCGACGGCTCGCAGGACCATCGCGGAGTTGAATCCGCCGTGCCCGCGGGCGAGGACGAGCGCCGTGCGCACCGAGGCGGTGCGCGGGTGTGTGGTGACCAGGTCGATGTCGTATTCGGGCGATGGCTCCACGTGGGCGGTCGGAGGGATCAGGCCCTCCCGGATGGTCAGGGCGGCGCAGACCACGTCGAGGGGCGCGGCCCCGGCGCAGAGCCGGCCGATGGTGGTCTTCGGGGCGGTCACCGGGACGGCGAACACGCCGAACACCGCGGTCAGCGCGTCGGCCTCCTCGCGGTCGAGTCGCAAGGTGCCCGCGGCGTCGGCGAAGACGACGTCGATCTCCGAGGCGGGGAGGGCGGCGTCGGTGAGCGCGAGGTCGATGGCACGGCGCAGGCCGGGTGCCCGCCCGCTGCCGGGCCGGGGGTCGAAGGTCGAGGCGTGGCCCGCGATCTCGCAGTACACGTTGGCGGCGCCGCGCTCGATCGAGTTCCGCTCGGCCTCCAGGACCAGCAGCGCTCCGCCCTCTCCGGGGACGTGGCCGTCGGCGGCGCGGTCGAAGGGCAGGTAGGCGCGCTCGGGGCGGTCGCTGCCGCTGACGTGGCCGCCTGCCAGGTGGGTGACCCACCCCCAGGGGCACAGGGACGCGTCGATGCCGCCGCTGACCATCAGCTTGCCGCCACGGCGGATCTGGCGGCGGGCCTGGGCGAGGGCGTCGAGGCCGCCCGCCTGGTCGCCGACGAGCACTCCGGCGTGACCGCGCAGTTCGTTGCGGACCGATATCTGCCCGCTGTTGGCGGCGTGGAACGAGGCGAAGGACTGGTACGCGCTGACGTATCTGTTGCCCTGGGACCACAGTTTCCTGAGCTCGTCCTGTCCGAACTCGACGCCGCCGAAGCCCGCGGCGGTGACGACGCCGACGTCGTACTCGGGAAGCGTGCCGGGGTCCACGCCCGCGTCCTCGAAGGCGTGGGAGGCAGCCGTCAGGGCGAGCTGGGTCGACCGGTCGGTCTGCCGGACGAGCCGGCCGGGCAGATGGTCCTGCGGGGTGAAGTCGGGTATCTCACCGGCGAGTTGGGCCGGGTAGGGCGAGGGGTCGAAGCGGGTGAGCCGGCCGATGGCGTTCTTGCCGACGCGTGTGGCGGCCCAGAAGTCCGCCACGCCCATCCCGTGGGGGGTGGCGACGCCGATGCCGGTGACCAGGGTCCGGATCTTCATGCCGCGCTCCTGTCCGGCCGGGCCAGCACCATCGCGCTCTGGAATCCGCCGAATCCGCTGGCGACGGTGAGCACGGTGTCGGTGCGGTGCTCACGCGCGGTCAGGGGGACGTAGTCGAGGTCGCACTGGGGGTCGGCGGTATGCAGGTTCGCGGTCGGCGGCACCACGTGGTGGCGCATCGACAGGACCGACGCGGCGATCTCCAGGGAGCCGACCGAGCCCAGCGAGTGGCCCACCATGGATTTGATGGAGCTCACCGGTGTGCGGTGGGCGTGTGCGCCGAGCCCGCGTTTGAACGCCGCGGTCTCGTGGCGGTCGTTCTGTTTCGTGCCCGAGCCGTGGGCGTTGACGTAGTCGATGTCCTCGGGGTTGGTCCGTGCCTCGTCGAGCGCGACGGTGATGGCCTCGGCCAGCTCCCGTCCGTCGGGGCGCAGTCCGGTCATGTGGAAGCCGTTGCTGCGCGTGGCGTAGCCGGCGATCTCGGCGTAGATCCTGGCGCCTCTGGCGCGCGCCGCGGTCAGCTCCTCCAGGACGAAGACCGCGGCCCCCTCACCGAGCACGAAACCGTCGCGGTCGGCGTCGAAGGGGCGGGAAGCGGTCTGCGGCTCGTCGTTGTGGGTGCTCGTGGCCTTGATCGCGTCGAAGGAGGCCAGCGTGATCGGCGTGATCGGCGCGTCCGTCGCGCCGGTGATCATCACGTCCGCCGAGCCTTCCCTGATCAGATCGGCCGCGTGGGCGACGGCGTCGAGGCCCGATGTGCAGCCGGTGGACACGACGGTGGCGGGTCCCTCGGCGCCGGCGGTCCAGGCCACCTCGGCCGCGAACGAGCTCGGTACGGCGTGCCGGTACAGGTGCCCCGAGGCGTAGCGGACGTCGACGAGGTCGAGTCGTCCGTCGTCGCTGACCACGCGGTACTCGGCGTCGAGTCCCCCCGCCGCGCCGACTCCGCTGCCGATGCTGACGCCGGTGCGGTGCGGTGCGGGTCCGGCGCCTTCGAGCCCGCTGTCGGCGAGGGCCTCGCGGGTGCTGACCACGGCGAACTGGGCGGCGCGGTCCATGCGTCGTATCTCCTGCGGGGTCAGCCCGTGTCGCGCCGGGTCGAAGTCGATCTCGGCCGCCACGCGGGAGCGGAAGGGGCTCGGATCGAAGAGGGTGATGCCCCGGGTCGCGGTGCGGCCGGAGCTCAGCAGGTCCCAGAAACCTTCGATGCCGGTGCCGCCCGGCGCGAGCACGCCCACGCCCGTGATCACTACCCGTCGGTTCACTGGTGGCCTCTTTCACACGGCGGCTCAGGACAGAGCGGCGGATGTTGGCTACGAGCTTGTTCGCCCGGCGAAGGTGCTTCAAGGCACCGCCGGTCAGGTCCGGGTGATGTTTCTTCAGGCCTTCGCACGAGGCATCACGGCAGGTGAGAGAAACTACAGAGAAGTGCAAGGACGGCTGATACGTGCCGGTGCGGTGCCGCTCGAACACGAAAGGTCCCCCGGCCCTGTCGGGCCGGGGGACTCAGGTGGTGGCACGGGTAGCGCGGGGAGGGCCGTACGGGGTGGGTGTCAGGCGCAGCAGACCGGCAGCCCGCCGTGGAAGGTGATCATCTCGGAGAAGAGTTCACCGATGTCCAGTTGGTGCCCCGGCAGCGCGCCGGCCGCTTCGGCGTAGGCGCGGTGCAGGTTGGGCACGAGGCGTTCTCTGTCGAGGAGCGCCGCGAACTCGCCCAGGTCCGCCTCGTGCGCCGCCTGTAGCGGGGTGAGCCCCGCGGCGATGCCGTCGGAGGCGAGGCGTTGGACGTAGCGCAGGTAGTTCTCGGTGGCGTCCAGGAGCTCGGGCCCGCCGACCGGGCCGTGCCCGGCGACGACCGTGCGCGGCGCGAGGGCGCGCAGCTTCCCGATCACGGCGAGCGAACCGGCGACCGATCCGGTGAGGCAGAACGGGGTGGCTCCGGACATCACGACGTCCCCGGTGAACAGGACCCGCTGCTCGGGCAGCCACACGACGGTGTCGTTGGTGGTGTGGGCTGTCCCCAGGTGCATGAGTTCGGCGCGGACATCGCCCAGATGGAGCGTGAGGGGTTCCCGGAAGGTGAGGCTCGGGAGTTCCACCGTGATGTCGCCCCAGCGGACGTCGGGCCACAGGCCGGTCAGATGGAGACCGGCGAGCTCCATCTCGGCCCTGGTGCCCTCGTGCGCGATGATCACCGCGTCGTCGGCGAAGACACTGTTGCCGAAGGTGTGGTCACCGTGCGGATGGGTGTTGACGACGTAACGCGGGCCCCGTGGCGAGACCTTGGCGACCGCGTCCCTGAGGGCCAGCGCGCGGTCCTGGGTGGCGGCGGTGTCGATGAGTGCCGCTCGGCCGCCGGCCGTGATCAGGCCGGCGTTGTTCAGGCACCAGCCGCCGTCCGGCTGGACGTACGCGTACACATGCTCGGCGACCTCGTGCAGATGCGCGGCGAGGCGGGGCTCGTGGATCACTGCTGTCTCCAGGCTGCAGGGCTTCCCGGCACGTCGACCGCGGTCAACCGGCCGCGGTGAGGGCGAGGTTCTCGGGCCGGGTGAAGTCACGGTTGTAGTAGACGAGCGGCTCGGAACCGCCGATGAACACCGCGTCGACCCGGCCGACCAGGATGCTGTGGTCACCGCCGTCCAGGACCTCGTGCAGGGTGCAGGCGACGCGGGCCGCGGCGGTGCTCAGCCCGGGCAGGCCGTACTCGCAGGGTTCCATGTCGCCGTCGGCGAACTTGTCGTGGCCCGAGCGGGCGAAGTGCCGGGCGACGGCGGACTGGTCCACGGACAGGACGTTGACCAGGAACCGGTCCGCCGCGACGAACGCGCCGTGGCAGGAGGCCGTTCTGGCGGGGCAGACGAGGACGAGTGGCGGGTCGAGGGACAGCGAGCTGAACGAGCTCGCCGTGAATCCCCAGCGACGCCCGGTCCTGTCCAAGGTGGTCACCACGGTGACCGGAGTGGGGACATGCGCCATGGCGCGTGCGAACTCCGAGGGGTCGATGACGGACAACGGTCCTCCCTGGCTCTCAATACTGCGATGTGGCTCCCCTGGTTCACGATCCGTGGCGGGCGCGGACGCGCGGCCACGCGCGGGGAATGCGAGGGGTCTCGGCCCCGCTCCGTGGTGAGGTTCACGGCGACGCACGGACCACCATGGCCGAGTTGAATCCGCCGCGGCCGCGGGCGAGGACCAGGGCGGTACGCAGCCCCGGTGCGGGGCGGGTGCGGGTCACCAGGTCGATCGGGCAGTCCGAGGCCGTGTCCCGGACGTTGATGGTGGGTGGGATCACCTGGTCACGCAGGGCCAGCAGGGCCGCGGCCAGGTCGAGGGACGCGGCGCCCGCGGCGAGGCGGCCCGTCATGGTCTTGGGCGCGGTGACGGGAACGCCTCGCTCGCCGAACAGGCCGGTGAGCGCCTCGGCCTCCTCGCGGTCCGCGCCGCGCCGCCCGGCGGCGTCGGCGAAGACGACGTCGACGTCCGCGGGGCTCACCCCGGCGTCCCGCAGGGCGAGTTCGGCGGCGGCGCCCAGTCGTGCGCCGCCCGGGCTGCCGGGGGCCGCGTCGAAGGTGGCCGCGTATCCGGCGACCGAGCCGTAGCCGCGGGCGCCGCGTTCGGCGGCCCACGCCGCGTCCTCCAGGACGAGCAGGGCGCCGCCCTCGCCGACGACGTGGCCGTCGGCTTCGGCGGAGAACGGGAGGTAGGCACGGGCCGGGTCCGCGCTGGTGCTCAGTTCCCCGCCGGCCAGGTGCGCGGCCCAGCCCCAGGGGCAGATCGAGGAGTCGACACCACCGGTGACCAGGAGCTTCACGCCCTTGCGCAGCTGCCGTCTGGCCTGGGCGACGGCATCGAGTCCGCCTGCCTGGTCGGTGACGAGCACTCCGCTCGGCCCGCGCAGCCCGTTCCTGATGGAGATCTGGCCGGTGTTGACGGCATAGAACCAGGCGAAGGACTGGTAGGCGCTGACGTACTGGCCGCCCTGGCTCCACAGCGCCTGGAGTTCTCGTTGGCCGAACTCGAAGCCGCCCGCGGAGCTGGCGGTGACGACGCCTGCGGCGTAGTCGGGGAGCTGGTCGGTGTCCACTCCGGCGTTGGCGAGGGCCTCGTCGGCGGCGACCAGGGCGAGCCGTGTCATGGGGTCGGTCTGCGGCAGCAGCCGGCCCGGCAGATGTTGTGCGGCGTCGAAATCCGGTACCTCTCCGGCGAGTCGGGCCGGATACGGTTCGGCGTCGAAGCGCGTCAGCGGCCGGATGCCGCTCTCGCCGCGCAGCACGGCTGCCCACCAGGCCTCGGTGCCCAGGCCGTTCGGCGCGGTGACGCCGATGCCGGTGACGACCGGCGAGGCGGTCGCCGGCGCGGTGCCGGTGGAGGGCTTGTCCAGGGTCTCGGTGCTCATGCTGCCGCTCCCAGCTGTGGGCGGGTGAGGATCATGGCGCTCTGGAAGCCGCCGAACCCGCTGCCCACGCTGAGTACGGTGTCGGTGGGCTGTTCGCGCGCGGTGAGCGGCGTGTAGTCCAGATCGCAGGCGGGGTCGGGCTGGTGCAGGTTCGCGGTGGGCGGCACCGTGTTGTACTCGATCGCGAGGGCGCAGGCCGCCACTTCCAGGGCGCCGATGGCCCCGAGCGAGTGGCCGATCATCGACTTGATCGAGCTGATGGGGACGTTGCGGGCGTGCTCGCCGAGGCTGCGCTTGAAGGCGGCAGTCTCGTGCCGGTCGTTCTGTTTGGTCCCCGAGCCGTGTGCGTTGATGTAGTCGACGGCGGTCGCGTCGATCCTGGCCTCGTCGAGGGCGACCCTGATGGCCTCGGCCATCTCGACACCGTCGGGGCGCAGACCTGTCATGTGGTACGCGTTGCAGCGGCTGGCGAAGCCGGATATCTCCGCGTAGACGTGGGCGCCCCGGCGGCGTGCGTGCTCCAGGTCCTCCAGGATGAGGACGGCCGATCCCTCGCCGAGCACGAATCCGTTGCGGGTGGCGTCGAAGGGCCTGGAGGCCGACTCGGGCTCGTCGTTACGCGGTGACGTGGCCTTGATGGCGTCGAAGCAGGCGACGGTGATGGGCGAGATGGGCGCTTCGGTGGCGCCCGCGATCATCACGTCGGCGCTGCCTTCGCGGATGAGCTCCACGGCGTGGCCGACGGCGTCGAGGCCGGAGGTGCACCCGGTGGAGACCATGGAGACGGGACCTTGCGCGCCTTGGCGCCGGGCGACCTCCGCTGCCATGGAGCTGGGCACGAAGTAGTCGAAGAGGTGCGGTACGGCCAGGGTGTGGTCGACGTTCCAGCCGCTGCCCGAGCGGCTGACGACGTCGTACTCGGTGTCGAGCCCCATGGTGCAGCCGACGGCGCTGCCGAGGGTGACGCCGGTGCGCGTCGGCTCCAGTTCCGCCATGCTCAGTCCGCTGTCGCCCATCGCCTCGGCGGCGGTGGTGACGGCGAACTGGGCGGCGCGGTCGAGACGGGCCGCCTCCTGTGGGCTGAAGCCGTGCCGGAGCGGGTCGAAGTCGGCCTCCGCCGCGATGCGGGAGCGGAACTGGGAGGCGTCGAAGAG
This sequence comes from Streptomyces sp. NPDC054866, assembly GCF_053610745.1. Lineage (NCBI taxonomy): Bacteria > Bacillati > Actinomycetota > Actinomycetes > Kitasatosporales > Streptomycetaceae > Streptomyces > Streptomyces sp. NPDC054866. The sequence continues at coordinate 8,963 of NZ_JBSGZA010000016.1, read as the reverse complement.
GCTGATGCCGCGGGTCGCGGTGGTACCGGAGGTGAGCAGGGACCAGTACTCCTTGATACCCACTCCTCCGGGCGCGACCACGCCTATTCCGGTGATGACGACGCGACGGGTCATGGGGTGTCCTTCATCGGGTTCAGTCCTCCTGCGGTGCCTGGGGCGCCGTGCCGGCGCGGTGGTGCCACGTGCGCGGGACGGAGTGTCATGCGGCCGACGCCTCGGGAGTGAGGGCCGCCGTCCTGACGGCCACGGCCGCGCGCAGCACGGAGACCACGGTGCGCACATCGGCGTCGCTCAGGCCCGGGTGCAGGGGCAGGCACAGGGTGCGGTCGGCGGCCCAGTCGGACGCGGGCAGTTCGACGCCGGCCGCACCGTAGGCCGGGACCTTGTGGAGCGGGGCGTAGCGGAAGGTGGTGTAGATGTCCGCGCTGTACAGGTCGCCGGCGACCTCGTCCCGGATCCGCGGATCCATCTGGACCCAGTAGAAGTAGTGCGTGGACTCGTGGCCGTCGGGCAGCGCAGGTGGGGTCAACAGGCCCGGCAGATCGGCGAGTTCACGCTCGTACAGGGCTACGATCTCCTTGCGCCTGCCCACCAGTTCGGGGAGCCTGCGCAGTTGCACGGAGCCGATGGCCGCGGTCAGGTCGTTGCCGATGACGCGCCGGCCCGGTTCCGGGATGTCCAGCTCCCACCAGCGTGCGGAGACCTTCGCGTAGCCGAAGCCGCTGGCCTGGGCGAGCCCGTGGTAGGCCAGGCGCCGTACGCGGGCGGCCTGTTCCGCGTCCTTGACGTAGATCATGCCTCCGTCACCGGTCACCATGACCTTCATCGCGTCGAAGCTCCACATGGCGAGGTCACCGAAGGTGCCGAGAGCCTGTCCGTCCACGCGGGACGCGACGGAGCAGGCGGCGTCCTCGACGAGCGTGATGCCCAGTTCACGGCAGCGTGCGGCGATCCGGACGATGTCACCCGGGTAGCCGCCGTAGTGCAGCACGACGACGGCCTTGGTGCGCTCCGTCAGGACGTGCTCGATGTCCTCGAGGGTGGGGTTGAGGGTGCGCCGGTCGGCGTCGCAGAACACCGGACGCGCCCCGGTGCTGACCACCGCGTTCGCGGCGGCGAGGAAGCTCAGCGAGGGCAGCACGACCTCGTCGCCGGGCTTCAGGTCGAGCGACTCCATGGCGAGGAACAGGCCTGCGGTACCGGAGTTGATGAAGACGACGTGCTCGGGCGCAACGTCGAGGTGCGCCGCGAACGCCGCTTCGAAGGCCTTCGTACGGGGCCCGTGACCGAGCCACCGGTCCTGGAACACCCCGGCAACCGCGTCGAGTTCTTCATCCCCTACCTGGGGCTGGAAGAGATTGATCATAGCCGCCTCTCACGTCGTGATGACCCCCCTGAGCGTGGGAAGACCCGCTCGACCCGGGGTCGAAGGCTGGTGGTGTTCCGGCCGGAACAGCACCATCGGCCCGCGGTGCGCTGCGGCGCCGGGGGTCCGTCCCGAGGCGGCTTCGAGTGCCTTTCCAGGGCCGGCCCCGAGCCTCCCTCTACGTACGTCACGTGCCGAGGTCGAGGAGATTGATGTCATGACGGATCAGGGCAAGCGGGTTGCTGTGGTCTCCGGCGCCACCAGCGGGATCGGTCTGGCGGTGGCCCGTCTTCTGGCCGCTCAGGATCACCGGGTGTTCATCGGCGCGCGCAGCGCCGACGAGGTCGCCGCGACCGTCAAGGAGTTGCAGGCCGAGGGCCTGGACGTGGACGGCTCGGTTCTCGACGTGCGTTCCGCGGAGCAGGTACGGGCGTGGATCCAGGGTGCCGTGGACCGCTTCGGCGGTGTCGACGTGGTCGTCAACAATGCCGGCCGCTCCGGGGGCGGGGTGACCGCGGACATCGACGACGAGCTGTGGAACGACGTCATCGACACCAATCTCAACAGCGTCTTCCGGGTCACGCGCGAGGCGCTCACCACCGGTGGGCTGCGGCACAAGTCGTGGGGCCGGATCATCAACATCGCGTCCACGGCGGGCAAGCAGGGCGTCGTCCTGGGTGCCCCGTACTCCGCGTCCAAGCACGGCGTCGTCGGCTTCACCAAGGCGCTGGGCAACGAGCTCGCCCCGACCGGCATCACCGTCAACGCCGTGTGCCCGGGCTATGTGGAGACCCCCATGGCCCAGCGGGTGCGGGCGGGCTACGCGGCCGCCTACGACACCACGGAGGCGGCGATTCTGGAGAAGTTCCAGGCCAAGATTCCCCTCGGCCGTTACTCCACCCCGGACGAGGTCGCGGGCCTGGTCGGCTATCTGGCCTCCGACACCGCTGCCTCTCTCACCTCGCAGGCCCTGAACGTCTGCGGCGGTCTCGGAAACTTCTGATCCCATCGACTCGTCGGAGGAACACCCATCATGACGACCCGTGAGGTGGAGCACGAGATCACGGTCCAGGCGCCTGCCGCCGCCGTGTACAGCCTGATCGCCGAGGTGCGGAACTGGCCGCGGATCTTCCCTCCCACCATCTACGTCGACCATGCCCCCCAGGGGCCGCACGAGGAGCTGATCCGGATCTGGGCCACCGCCAACGGTGAGGCCAAGGCCTGGACGTCGCGCCGCACGCTGGACCCCGAGGCGCTGCGGATCACGTTCCGGCAGGAGGTGTCCGCTCCCCCGGTCGCGTCGATGGGCGGCGCCTGGGTCATCGAACCGGTCTCCGCCGACTCGTCCCGGATCCGGCTGCTGCACGACTACCGCGCCGTCGACGACGATCCCGAGAGCCTCGAATGGATCGACCGGGCCGTCGACCGCAACTCGCGCTCCGAGCTGGCGGCCCTCAAGCAGAACGTCGAACTCGCCTATGCCTCGGAGGACTTGACGTTCTCCTTCGAGGACACCGTCCAGATCGCCGGATCGGCGAAGGACGTCTTCGACTTCATCGACCAGGCCGGGCTCTGGTCCGAGCGGCTGCCCCACGTGGCCACCGTCCGCCTTCAGGAGGACACCCCGGGGCTGCAGGAGCTGGAGATGGACACCCGCGCCAAGGACGGGTCGGTCCACACCACGAAGTCGTACCGGGTCACGTTCCCGCACCACAGAATCGCCTACAAGCAGACCACGCTGCCGGCGCTGATGACGCTGCACACGGGTTACTGGACCTTCGCGGAGAACGAGGCCGGAGTGGCCGCCTCCTCGCAGCACACCGTCACCATCAACACCGCCAACATCGCGGCGGTCCTCGGCCAGGACGCCACCGTCGCCGACGCCAAGGAGTACGTGCGCGCCGCGCTGAGCACCAACAGCCGTGCCACGCTGGGCCACGCCAAGGACCACGCCGAGCAGCGGGTGGCACGGTGAACGCCCGCACCCCGCGGGTCTGGTTCGTCACCGGCGCATCCCGCGGCCTCGGCCGGGCCATCGCCGAGGCCGTGCTGGACGCCGGCGACACCGTCGTGGCCACGGCCCGCAGTGTCGAGGCGCTGGACGGTCTGGTCGAGGCTCATGGCGAGCGGGTCGTCCCGCTGGTCCTCGATGTCACGGACCGCGCGGCGGTGTTCGCCTCGGTGGCCGAGGCCGTCGAACGGACCGGCCGCATCGACGTGGTGCTCAACAACGCGGGCTACGGGCTTTCCGGCGCCGTCGAGGAGGTCACCGAGCAGCAGGTCCGGGACCAGTTCGACGTGAACCTGTTCGGCGCGCTGTGGGTCACCCAGGCCGTGCTGCCGGTCATGCGCCGGCAGGGCGCCGGCCATCTGCTGCAGATGTCCAGCATCGCCGGTGTCACCACCTATCCGAATCTCGGCATGTACAGCGCGAGCAAGTGGGCGCTCGAAGCGGTCGGCGAGACGCTGGCGCAGGAGGCCGCTCAGTTCGGTGTCCGGGTCACGCTGGTCGAGGCCGGCGAGTTCCGCACCGAGTGGAGCGCGGGCAGCATGGTGCGCGCCACGCCCATGGCCGAGTACGACGAGGTGCTGGCCAAGCGCCGCCACGGTCTTTCCGGCGCCTACGCGCATCTGCAGCCCGGTGACCCGCGCAGGGCGGGTGAGGCGCTGCTGAAGCTTGTCGACGCCGAAGAGCCGCCGCTGCGGCTGCTGTTGGGCAACAGCGCGGCCGACCTGGCACCCCAGGTGCTGCGCCGGCGGCTGGTCGAGTGGCGTGCCTGGGACAGCCTGACCCGCACCACCGACTTTCCCGCGCAGACCGCGCCCTGACCCTCCGGTTCCGCTCTCCCCGTGAAGGAGCCCCCGGCCTCTGGATGAATTCCGGGGGCCGGGGGCTTCGGTGTTGCCGGGCCGGTCAGTAGCGGTAGTGCTCGGGCTTGTACGGGCCCTCTACCTCTACGCCGATGTACGCGGCCTGCTCCGGGCGCAGCGTGGTGAGCTTGACGCCGAGGGCGTCCAGGTGGAGGCGGGCGACCTTCTCGTCCAGGTGCTTCGGGAGGACGTAGACGTCGGTGGGGTACTCCTCCTGCTTGGTGAACAGCTCGATCTGGGCCAGCGTCTGGTCCGCGAAGGAGTTGGACATCACGAAGGACGGGTGGCCGGTCGCGTTGCCCAGGTTCAGCAGACGGCCCTCGGACAACACGATCAGGACCTTGCCATCGGGGAACGTCCAGGTGTGGACCTGCGGCTTGACCTCGTCCTTGACGATCCCGGGGATCCTCGCCAGACCGGCCATGTCGATCTCGTTGTCGAAGTGGCCGATGTTCCCCACGATCGCCTGGTGCTTCATCTTTGCCATGTCCGAGGCCATGATGATGTCCTTGTTGCCCGTCGTGGTGACGAAGATGTCGACCTGGTCGACGACGTCGTCCAGCGTCGCCACCTGGTAGCCGTCCATCGCCGCCTGAAGCGCGCAGATCGGGTCGACCTCAGTGATGATCACCCGCGCACCCTGACCACGCAGCGACTCCGCACAGCCCTTGCCCACATCGCCGTAACCGCACACGAGCGCGGTCTTGCCGCCGATCAGGACATCCGTGGCACGGTTGATCCCGTCGATCAGCGAGTGACGGCAGCCGTACTTGTTGTCGAACTTCGACTTCGTCACCGCGTCGTTCACATTGATCGCCGGGAACAGCAGCGTGCCGTCACGGTGCATCTCGTACAGACGGTGGACACCCGTCGTGGTCTCCTCCGTCACACCACGGATCTCAGAAGCCAGCTGGGCCCAGTCGAGGGTGCTGTTCTCCAACAGGGCCCGCACCACCGCGAGTTCCTCGTTGTCCGCGGCGGGCAGCTCCCCCGTCTTCTGGTAGTCGACGCCGTTGTGGACGAGCATGGTGGCGTCGCCGCCGTCATCCAGGATCATGTTCGGGCCGACCTGCCCGGGCCAGGTCAGGGCCTGCTCCGTGCACCACCAGTACTCCTCCAGGGTCTCGCCCTTCCAGGCGAAGACCGGGATGCCGGCGGCGGCGACGGCCGCGGCCGCGTGGTCCTGGGTGGAGAAGATGTTGCAGGAGACCCAGCGGACCTCGGCGCCCAGGGCGACCAGGGTCTCGATGAGGACGGCGGTCTGCACGGTCATGTGCAGCGAGCCCGTGATCCGCGCGCCGGCCAGCGGCTGGGAGGCGGCGTACTCCTTGCGGATCGACATCAGGCCGGGCATCTCGTGCTCGGCGAGGGTGATCTCCTTGCGGCCGAACTCGGCGAGCGACAGGTCGGCGACCTTGAAGTCCGTGAAGTCAGCGGTGATCTGCGAGGACATACGGTCCACTCCTTGAGTTCAGTACGTTGCGGTGTATCTCAAGCGCTGCCGTCGAGCGGTTGAGCGTGATGTAGTGCAGTCCGGGGGCCCCTTCGGCCAGCAGCCGCTCGGCCATGACGGTGGCGTACTCGACGCCGATGCGGTGTCCTTCGGCCGGGTTGTCGCGCGCGGCTTCGAGGCGGTGCGCCAGGTCCTCGGGGAACGCGGCGCCGCTGAGTTCGGCGAAGCGGCTGATCTGACGCACATCGGTGGCCGGCATGATCTCCGGAATGATCGGGGTGTCACAGCCCGCGGCGGCCACCCGCTCGCGCAGCCGCAGATAGTCCTCCACCCGGAAGAACATCTGAGTGATGGCGTAGTCGGCGCCCGCCCGGCACTTGGCGACGAAATGGCGGATGTCCGAGTCCCAGTCCGGCGAACGCGGATGACGTTCGGGAAAGGCCGCGACACCGACCGTGAAGTCGCCCAACTCCCGGACGAGGGACACGAGTTCGTGGGCGTGGGTCAGGCCGTCCGGGTGCGGGATCCACGGACCGTTCGGGTCGCCGGGCGGGTCGCCGCGCACGACGAGGACGTCCCGGACACCCGCGTCGGCGTACTGGCCGACAATGCGGCGCAGCTCCGCCACCGAGTGCCCGACCGCGGTCAGATGGGCTACGGGGCTCATCGTCGTCTCGGCCGCGACCCGTTTCGTCAGCTCGACGGTACGGTCCCGGGAGGATCCGCCGGCGCCATAGGTGACGGACACGAAGTCCGGGGCGAGCGGTTCGACGCGGCGGATCGCCTCCCACAGCGTGCGCTCCCCCTTGGGGGTCTTGGGCGGGAAGAACTCGAAGGAGAAAGTCGGCATCAGCGGCCTCCGCCGGCGTTGAAGTAGCTCGCCTCGGGGTGGTGGAGCACGATCGCGTCGGTGGACTGCTCGGGGTGGAGCTGGAACTCCTCGGAGAGGACGACGCCGATGCGCTCCGGGCGGAGCAGATCCGCGATCTTGGCGCGGTCCTCCAGGTCGGGGCAGGCCGGGTAGCCCAGGGAGTACCGGCACCCCTGGTACTCGGTACGGAACATGCCCTCCATCGCGGACGGGTCACTTCCGTCGATGCCGAGCTCGGCGCGCACGCGGGAGTGCCAGTACTCGGCGAGTGCTTCGGCCAACTGCACGGACAGGCCGTGCAGTTCGAGGTAGTCGCGGTAGGAGTCGGCGGCGAACAGCTCGGCGGCGGCCTCGCCGATCTTCGAGCCGACGGTGACGACTTGCAGGCCGACGACGTCGGTCTCGCCGGACTCCTCGGGGCGGAAGAAGTCCGCGAGGCACAGGTTCCGGCCGCGGCGCTGGCGCGGGAAGGTGAACCGGGTCCGCTCGTTCCCGTCGTCGTCCAGGAGGATCAGGTCGTCGCCCTTGGAGACGCAGGGGAAGTAGCCGTGGACGACGGCCGCTTCGAGCAGATTCTCCGTGCGCAGCCGGTCGAGCCACATGCGCAGCCTCGGCCGGCCCTCGCTCTCGATGGTGTCGCCCTTGAGCCCCCACTGGCCCTTGAACAGGGCGTTCTCGTCGAGCCAGGAGGCGTACTCCTTGAGGTGAATGCCCTTGACGACGCGGGTGCCGCGGAACGGCGGCTCGGGGACGGGGTTGTCGGTCGCGACGTCCGAGCGTCCGATCTCCTGCGGCTCCTCCAGCACCACCTCCCGCTTCGGAACGCGGCGTTGCTTGAGTTCGGGGAGTGTGGCGCCGGGGACGCCGCGTTTGACGGCGATGAGGGCGTCCATGAGGCGCAGGCCTTCGAAGGCGTCGCGGGCGTAGCGGACTTCGCCTTCGTAGATCTCGTGGAGGTCTTGCTCGACGTAGGCGCGGGTGAGGGCGGCGCCGCCGAGGATGACGGGGAAGTCGGCGGCCATCTTGCGCTGGTTGAGCTCTTCCAGGTTCTCCTTCATGATCACCGTGGATTTCACGAGGAGGCCGGACATGCCGATCACGTCGGCGCGGTGCTCGGCGGCGGCGTCCAGGATCGCGGCGACCGGCTGCTTGATGCCGAGGTTGACCACGTTGTAGCCGTTGTTGGACAAGATGATGTCGACGAGGTTCTTGCCGATGTCATGGACGTCCCCGCGCACGGTGGCCAGGACGATGGTGCCCTTGCCCTCGGAGTCCGACTTCTCCATGTGCGGCTCCAGATGGGCGACCGCGGTCTTCATGACCTCGGCGGACTGCAGCACGAACGGCAGCTGCATCTGCCCGGAGCCGAACAGCTCACCGACGACCTTCATGCCCTCCAGGAGGGTGTCGTTGACAATGTCCAGGGCCGGGCGGGACTGCAGCGCCTCGTCCAGGTCGGTCTCCAGGCCCTTCTTTTCGCCGTCGATGATGCGGCGCTGGAGGCGCTCGTCCAGCGGCAGGGCGAGGAGTTCCTCGGCCTTGCCCTCCTTCATCGATTTCATGTTGACGCCCTCGAAGAGCTCCATGAGCTTCTGGAGGGGGTCGTAGCCTTCGCTGCGGCGGTCGTAGATCAGGTCGTGGGCGGCCTTGACCTGCTCGTCGTCGAGGCGCGCGATGGGCAGGATCTTGGAGGCGTGCACGATGGCCGAGTCCAGGCCCGCTTTGACGCACTCGTCCAGGAAGACGGAGTTCAGCACGACGCGGGCGGCGGGGTTGAGGCCGAAGGAGATGTTGGACAGGCCAAGGGTGGTCTGCACGTCGGGGTGGCGCTTCTTGAGCTCGCGGATCGCCTCGATGGTGGCGATGCCGTCCTTGCGGGATTCTTCCTGGCCGGTGCAGATGGTGAAGGTCAGGGTGTCGATGAGGATGTCCGACTCATGAATGCCCCAGGTGCCGGTCAGGTCGTCGATGAGGCGCTCGGCGATGGCGACCTTGTGCTCGACGGTGCGGGCCTGGCCCTCCTCGTCGATGGTCAGCGCGATGAGCGCCGCACCGTGCTCCCGGGCGAGCGCGGTCACCTTCGCGAAGCGGGAGTCGGGGCCGTCCCCGTCCTCGTAGTTGACCGAGTTGATGACCGCACGGCCGCCCAGCTTCTCCAACCCCGCCTGGATGACGGGGAGTTCGGTGGAGTCAAGGACGATGGGCAGGGTGGAGGCAGTCGCGAAGCGGCCCGCCAGCTCGGCCATGTCCGCGACGCCGTCGCGGCCCACGTAGTCGACGCACAGGTCGAGCATGTGGGCGCCCTCACGGATCTGGTCCCGGGCCATCTCCACACAGTCGTCCCAGCGGCCCTCCAGCATCGCCTCACGGAACTTCTTCGACCCATTGGCGTTCGTCCGCTC
>NZ_JBSGZA010000015.1:0-71204 GCF_053610745.1 Streptomyces sp. NPDC054866 | reverse complement strand
GCGCAGCAGGGACAGTCGCCATCGGCGAAGGCACCGTGAATCGCAAGTAACTAGCTCTTCGTAGTCGCTCCACAGAAGCTGAGCCAGAACCCGAGAACCGACAGCACCAGTACATGACATTGGGAGGCGCCGCGTCGTGTTCCGACTCCTTGGCATCCGGCCACGGAGCCCGCGCGAAAACCGGTTGGCGGACCCCGGCGGCCGCTGCTACTTTCGCGGAGGCCGTGCGAGAGAACGAGGAGGTGGTACCCGTGAACGTATCGACATGGGTGCTCTCCTCCGGGGTCACGGTCGGGCGATAGGTCGTCCGGGAGCGCCGTTCAAGCGCCCTCCCGAAAGGCACGACCATGGCCCTTCACTTCACTTCCGAACAGCGCCTCGACGACGACGTCCTCGAACGCGAATTCACCCTCGGCGAGATCCCCGGCATCCTGTGGACGCCCGGACCCGCATCCGCACCGGTACCGCTGATCCTGCTCGGCCACCCCCCGCTCGGACTGCGCAAGATGTACCCCCGACTGGTGGCGCGGGCCCGGCATGCCGTGGCGGATGGCTTCGCCGCGGCCACCATCGAGCTCCCCGGGAGCGGTGACCGGCCCCGCCTGCCCGCCGCCGAGCAGGCCCGCGCCGACCTGCGTCGGGCTATGGAAGCAGGCGAGCCGGTCAGCGACGAGATCATCGACGCCCTCATCCTCCCGCTCGTCGACAAGGCGGTCCCGGAATGGCAGGCCGCCCTTGACGCCCTCCTGTCGCTGCCCGAGATCGGCGGCCCGGCCGGGTACTCGGGGGGAGTGATCTCCATCGGCGTTCGCCTTGCGGTGGTCGAGCCGCGCATCGTGGCCGCCGGTTTCTTCGCCGGGAGTTTCGTGCCTCGCGCCACGTTCGAGGAGGCTCGCCGGGTCACCATTCCTCTGCACGTCCTGCTGCAGTGGGACGACGAAGGGAACGACCGGCAGGCGGCCCTGGACCTGTTCGACGCCTTCGGCTCCAAGGAGAAGTCCCTGCACGCCAATATGGGCGGGCACACCGGCGTCCCGCAGTACGCGGGGGACGCTGCGGCCCAGTTCTTCACCCGACACCTGAAGTGAGGCCCGGCCGCCAGGCCATCAGCAGAAGACGGTAAGCCATGTCGGCCAGGATGCCGCTCGTCGAGGGCAGGTCCCGGCGCTCCTCTGCTGTTTATGCAGGTGCTGTCGGCTCTCGTGGACAAAGTCAGTCATGTCCGAGCCGTAGGCCGGGACCGGTCCGGCCGGTCGGCTGCGTTCCCGAACCGGTGAGCGAGGCAATCGCAGGAAGAACGCACCGAGTTGAAGACAACCGGCGACACGGCGCAGAACTGCGACGACAGGACCTCCGGGGCAGACGCATTGGCTTCGCAACCCTCGCGCTGCACCGGAGGTCCTGCCTTCATGCGCCCAACCGGCCGAAATCACCTGCCCAGGCAACCTGTTCGACCAGAACCGCCCTCACGATCGACAGGACTACTACGGCTGCCGTGCAGGTTCGCCAGTGATCGCCCACGACCGCCACTGTTGGTGTCAGCCGGTGATGTCAGCGGGTACTGGAGGCGGGCCGGGCAACGGGGTGGAAGTTGATGCGTTCGCGCACCACGGGGAAACCGGCCTTGGTGAAGTTCGCGGCCATGGGGAAGTTGCCCCGGTCCGTGGCGCCGGTGACGACCTCCGCGCCCTGTTCCACCAGGAAGTGGGTGCACTCGGCGAGGAGGTCGTAGGCGTAACCATGGCCGCGATGCTCCGGCAGGACGCCGATGAAACCGATGGTCGGTCCGGAGGGGTTGTGCGCCGGGATGTGGATGCCGGCCAGTTCGCCTTCCGGGGTGCGGGCGAGCTGCCACCATTCCCGCGGGGACGGGCACCAGTGGAAGAATTCCAGTTCTTCCCGCGCGGCCTGGTCGAGGCCGCCCTCCTCGATGGCCTTCAGCGCGTGGGCGTCCAGCGTGGCCGCGTGGATGCGGCGCAGCGCGTCGAAGAAGACCGCGTCGTCGGGCTCGGGGCTGAAGACGAGGCGTCCGGGCCGCTCGGGCAGCCCGCGTTCCGGGGTCCAGCGGTACAGGAAGCGTTCCACCAGGAGCTCGTAGCCGGCGGCCCGGGCGGCGGCGAAGCGAGTCTCGGCGGCCGCGGCCAGGGCGGGGTGCTCGCGCCAGTCGCCGGGCAGGTTGAGCTCGAGTTCGACCCGCCACGGGGCGGAGCGCAGGAGTTCGGCCCCCGCCTCGACCTCGCCCTCGGCGACGTCGAACCAGTTGAGGTTGATGGGTTCCTCGTCATCGGGACCGCCCCACCAGGCGCCGCGGGCGACGACGGCGCCGTCGCGCAGGGCCACCCGCTTCCAGTGGGGGCGGTGCGTGGTCCGCTGGTGGGCGGCACGGGCGTTCAACGGGTCGGGGTGTGCGTCGAACAGATGGGCGTCGCTCTCGTCGAGCGCGCGGATGACCGTATCGGTCATGGATTCCTCCGGGATGCGTACGGCTGGAGCGCTCCCGGTCGGATCAGAGGTGCCACACCGGGGTAGCGGGGAGGGAGCGCTGGATGGTTGAGAACTGCACGGCACTCGCCTCCTTCCGTTCGTCTCACGCGGCGTGGTCCGGAGCCAGACGCTACTTGAACACCGAGGGGCCCGTCCACGGAAATTGCGAACCGTGCCGACGAAGCCCCTAACCTCGCCGTTTCACTTGGTTTGCGGCTGATGGGGCAGAAACGCGAGAGACCGCGCTCCAGGTGCTCGACGAGGGGGTGAGCGCTTGATCGGATTCATCGGTCTGGGCAGCTCAGCATCGGTCCGCTATTGAAGCTGATCGGCTGCGCTGGCCGATCGCATGCCGGTCGAGTCCGATCCTCCGGCCGATCGCGACGCCGCCGAAGCGCCGGCCCCGACCCGCGCGCCGTTTCGGCCACGCCCCGCCCGCTGCACCGCAGGGCGACACGTCCACCCGCTCGCAGGTGCAGTTGAGTCCGTGTTGGTGAGTTGTTGGCGGGCCGCGTCAAGATAGCTGCGCGGCGGGTGACGGCATCCCTGAAGAGCCAGGAGACCAGCCTTCACACGAACCATCCGCTCACCTACATCAGGGGGGGGCGACGCTGATCAGCGTCGCCCCCTATCTAACGAGGGAATCCAGCTTGATGAACGTACGTCGTATATCTTCTGTGCGGCTTTCGCCCGCGGGCCGTAAGGCCGTCTCCTTCGCGCTGGTCGGCGCGACCGCCGCCACCGTGCTGACGGCCATGACCTCTCCCGCCTCCGCGCTGAGCTGGAAGTGCAACACCAGCTCCCAGTCGATCGACGACCGCAGCTACTCCGGCCCCGCGCCGGACAACATCGACATCAAGATCAAGAACTGCGTGGCCCGCTCCGGCAGCTACGTCTACGCCAAGGCGACGATGTCCTTCGACTTCCCGCCGACCTACGCCGGTGGCGACATAGGCAACACCATGACCGGCGCGACGATGCCGCTGTACGTCAAGCGCTCCGACGCGGGCGCCGACACTCTGCTGGGGACGCAGACCTACAACGTCCGGGACAACTTCCAGCGGATGAACGGCAGCGGCAACGGCACCTTCACCACGTCGACGATGAAGAAGAGGGTCGGTAGCGGCCGCTTCTACACCGACAGCGCCATCAAGATCAACTGGGTCAACGACGGCAAGGGCTACTTCCACTACGGCTTCGAGGCCTCCGGCACCCGCTGACCCGAACACACCGCCGGACCGGGGCACCCACGCCCCGTCCGGCGGGCAGATCGCATCACGGCCAGGGCGCGGCGTCCCGCTTCCGTCACCAGTAGCGCAGTGGCACCGTGACGAGTTGGTCCACGGGGGCGTAGTCGTCCGTCAGCGGCTGCGCGCCTCGGGCGTACTCCGCCGTGCGCTGCTCGTCCGCCACCCTCAGCTGCTTGGTGGTGTCGCGGGCGGACACCCGGCGCTGCAAGGCCTTCGTGTCCAGCGCGTCGTCGCTGGCCACTGCCACGACGTTGCCGCCTTCCTTGCCGGCCAGGATCGCGTCGTAGGAGATGAGGACGACGTGCTTGAACACTGAACGCAGTGTCGCCGCCTCGGCCCGTGCGAAGTCGCCGGGCGGGAAATCGATCATGTTCAGGGCGTAGACGCCACCGGGCCTGAGTACGCGCTTGACGTGCTCGGCGGTCTCGGCGGTGGTCAGGTGCCACGGGGGGCTGTGCGTGCCGAAGGCGTCACCGACCACGAGGTCCCGGCTGTCCGCGGGCTGCTTCTGCAAGCCTTGGCGGCCGTCCCCCGTGACGACGCGCAGCCGGTCGCCCTCCTTGAAATTGAGGCGGTCCTTGGCCAGCCGGGTGAGGCCGCCGTCGATCTCGTAGACCAGTTGGTCCCCTCGCGGACGGGTGCGTTCCAGGTAGGTGGGCACGGTTTCCCCGGCGCCTCCGATATGGAAGCCGTCCAGGCGCCCGCCGGGGTTGACCAGATCACTGGCCGCCACGATGGCCTGGACGTAGCCCATGGTCAGGTTGGTGGGGTCCTTGAGGTCGACGTGGCTGATCTCGGCGTTGCTGGCCTTCAGGACCCGTACCGACGGATTGCCTTTGAGGGCTTCGATTTTCGCGCAGGCGTAGGTCGTTTCCGCGTCGCAGGCCTGGGGGGCGGCGACGGTCAGGCCGGTGGCGGTGACGCCAAGGACGGTGAAGGCCGCTATCGCACGGGGCGCCTTGCCCCGGAGCAGCAGGTGGCAGACGAGACCGCCCACGGTGAGCGCGATGCCGAGTGCCAGCAGGATGACGCTGGTGCGCACGGAGGCCACCAGCACGAATCCGGTGACGAAGGTGGCGAGTATGCCGCCGAGGGTGCCCAGGCTGGAGAGCCGGCCGACGATGCTGCCGGTGCGGTACAGGTCGTGCAGTTGCAGCTTCACGACCAGGGGGGTGACGGTGGAAAGGAGCGCGGCAGGGACGATTACGGCAAGACCGGCGAGCGTGATCACCGCCACCGGGCTCGTGCCGTTCACCATCCCGCCCACCGCCCGTACCAGGGGCAGCACCAGCAGCGTGGTGACGCCGCCGAGCATCAGCATCCAGCCGATCACCGCGCGGGGCGGCACGCGGTCGGCGACCCGGCCGCCGACCCAGCTGCCCAGCGCGATGGACGCCAGGGCAGTGCCGATCACCGCCGAGTTCACTTGCAGATTGATCCCGATGTACGGGGCCACGAGGCGGACCGCGATGTTCTCCAGGATCAGTACCGCGCCCGAGGCGACGAACACCAGCAGTGCGGCGGCGAGCGGCGGCATCGCCGATGCGGGGGTTTCCTGGCGTCGGGGGGTGTGCGGACGGCCCTCTTGCTTCTGTTCCTCGTGCCTCTGTTCTTCTTGCCTCTGTTCCTCGTGCCTCAGGTGTGACATTGCGCCTCCAGGTCAGCTCTGGTGCGTCGGCTACTCGGGACGGGACCGCCGGGCGGCAGGCGTCAGTTCGCCGGGTCGGTGCCCAGGGCGAGTGCTTCGGTGGGACAGCGCTGCACCGCCTCCTCGACGTCCTGGCGCAGCCCGGCGGGCACTTCTTCCGCGCGGAGCAGCACCAGGGCGTCGTCGTCCTGATCGAAGACGTCGGGCAGTCGTTCGGCGCACAGGCCGCTGCCCACGCACCGCGTCCGGTCGGCTGTGATTCGCATGGCTCCGTGCGCTCCTCGTACTTCTCGTACTTCTCGTACTTCGCAGGTGTGGTGGTGTGCGTCCGCGCAGTCAGTCGCCCCGGCGTGCGGTGATCACGGCCATGCCGCTGGGCAGGACCTGTGCCTCCTGCTCCACCAGGCCCGCTTCGGCGAGGAGTGCGGCGAAGGCGTCGCGGGTACGCTCGCGGCCGCCCGACGCGCCGAAGAGGGACAGCATGTACAGGTCCATCACCGCGGGCAGTTGATGGCCGCCCCTGCCGTCGCCGTCCGGCCGGCAGCCGTCGGTGACCAGGTCGATGACCATGATCCGGCCATGCTCCGGCAGTGCTGCACGGCATGTGCGCAAGATCCGTAGCGCGTTGTCGTCGTCCCAGTCGTGCAGGACGTGACTGAGCAGGTAGAGGTCACCGCCGGCCGGTACGTGGTCGAAGAAGTCCCCCACGACGGCGGTGCACCTCCCGGTCAGTTCCTCCTCGGCGATGCGCTTCTCCGCCAGCGGCACCGTCCCGGCCAGGTCCACCAGGGTGCCCGTGCTGCCCGGCGTGCGGTGCAGCACCGCGCACAGCAGCGCTCCGTCGCCGCCTCCGACGTCCACGATCTCCCGGTAGCCGTCGAACGTGATCGAGGCGAAGATCTCGTCCGTCTCGAGGCTGAGCCCGGCGGCCTGCGACCTGTCGAAGATCTCCCTCAGCTCCGGCTGCCGCTCCAGATAGCCGAACAGGTCGCTGCCGTAGACCTGTTGGAAGGCGGACCGCCCGGTGCGTGCCGTGTGCTCGAGCTGCGTCCAGGCGGTGCCGATCTCGCCGGCCAGGAGCTGGGCCGTCGGCCGTGCGGAGCCGACGGCGTCCGGCCGCAGGGTGGCGCCCAGGGGCGTCAGGGCGAATACGCCGGGCGCTTCCTCGACGAGCACCCCGAAGGACGTCAGCGCGCGCAACAGCCGCTCCAGAGCCCGTGGATGGGCGCCCGTACGCTCGGCCAGTTCCTGAACGCCGCGGCTGCGTCCGGACAGCTGCTCGGGAATCCCGAGCCGGACCAGGACGCTGACGGCTCTGGAGATCAGCTGGCTGTACAGCAGCATCCGCATCCGGGCGGCGTCGTCGTACCGTGTGTCGTCGAGCATGCCCTCATCTCTCCTGCCGTCGGCTCGTCCCTCGCGGGGCGGCGGCCCGGGCCGGTGCGCCGGCCCTCGGTCCGGTGAGCGCCGCCCCGTCGGTCCGGCGCGGATGCGGTGGGTTACTTGGTCGCGACGATGACGCCGTGCGGGGTCCATCCGGGGAAGGGGATGCGCTTGGCGGAGTGGAACCCGGCTGCCTCCAGGCACTTCTCGTGCTGCTCCCAGGAGTAGATCATTCCGCCTTCGGAGGGCAGCGAGGCGAAGTAGACGCTGTCGAGGGCCGCGACCACCGGCCCGTCGCCCTCGTCGTTGGACATCGAGTTGAAGATGACCAACTTGCCGTCCTCCGGAAGGGCTTCGTAGGCCCTGCGCATCAGGTCGGTGTTCTCCTCCAGCGTCCAGATGACCAGCTGGTGGGCGAACATCACCACGTCGCAGCCGGTCGGCAGCGGGTCGCGGAACATGTCGCCGGTCACCACCGACACCCGGTCGCCCACCCCCGCCCGGTCGATCTTCCCCTCGGCGATGGCGCGTGACTCCGGGATCTCGAACACCGTGATCTCCAGATGCGGGTTGGCCTCGGCCAGGGCGATGGCGTTGACCGCGTCGCCACCGCCGCAGTCAAGGAGGTGTTTCGCGCCGGACAGGTCGAGCTCCCGCACCAGGTGCTCGTTGGCCAGCTCCGACCAAGAGCGCATGTAGCGGTAGAAGACCTGCTCCATGTGCGGGTTCTCGGAGAGCCGGTGGTACAGGTCGCGGCCGGAACCGCGCACCCGGCGCAG
The DNA here is from genome assembly GCF_053610745.1 of Streptomyces sp. NPDC054866. Classification (NCBI taxonomy): domain Bacteria; kingdom Bacillati; phylum Actinomycetota; class Actinomycetes; order Kitasatosporales; family Streptomycetaceae; genus Streptomyces; species Streptomyces sp. NPDC054866. The sequence goes on along the minus strand of NZ_JBSGZA010000015.1, from coordinate 63,660 downwards.
ACCGACGTTGCGGTTCTCCCGCAGGGAGTCGGTGAAGTCCAACTGGCCTTCGTAGACGATGTGGTGCTCGAAGGCGACCGTGTCCTTGAAGCGCTGCCAGTCGCCCTCGGCCATCAGCTGTTGCACCACCTGCGCAAGCCGGTAGCGGCCGGTTGCCGCGTCGCGTTCGATGATGCCCAGCGAGGTGCACCCGAGGAGCAGGATGTCCGCCGCCCGCTCGGCGAGGCCCAGGGCGTCGCCGATCTCGTCCCTGCTCGCCTCCTGGCGTTCGGTGAGCAGTTCGGGCAGGCCGAGTTCGCAGGCGGCGTTGAGGTACTGGAAGGCGGCGTGCCCGAAGAGGATGTAGGACAGGCCGTCCATGTCCAGCGAGGCGGCGCCGGTCTTCTCCCGCAGACGTGTGTTCATGTTCGACTCCTTCGGATACGGGCGGTGAGGGGATGGCGTTGCGGTCAGGTGTTTTTGTGTGGCTCAGTCACGTGTGTTGGGCGGCTCCTCCTCCGTCAGGTGTGGAGCGCGACGGGGTCGGTCCATGTCTCGTCGATGTGAGCGAGGCATTCCGCGCGGCTGCCGGTGAAGCCGGCCGGGTGCCAGCCGGCGGGTGGTTCCTGCCTCGCGGGCCAGATCGAGTACTGGCCCGCGTCGTTGATGACGACGTCACAGGCAACGGTGTCGTCGTCACCGAGAAAGGTCGCCATGGGTGGTACCTCCTTCTCGTCGGCGGGTGGGTCTCACAGCTGTATGTGCGTGCTCACGAACGTGGCGTTGCCCCATGACTCCACGTCCAGGGCCGGGGCCGCGGCCTGACCGGCGGGCTCCGCGCCGTGCGCGAGCAGGCGCTCGCGTGTCTCCTGCGGCAGCCCGTCGTCGCGGTCGAGCAGACGTGCCGGGACAGGCCCCCGGGGCAGCTCCAGTTCGAGCACGAAACCTTCGGGGCCCGCCGCGTGGAGCCACAGCTCCCACGGTTCGCCCTCGGCTCCGATGCCGGCCTGTTCCCGGGTGACGTCCCGGCCGTCGACCGACCACCGGCGTACGTCGCCGCCGGCGATCGCCAGGGACAGCTGACGGGCTCCGCGCGCCGAGCGGACGCGCATCGTGACGCGTCGTCCGTGCACGGTTTCCTGCTCGTCGAGGACCTTCAGCTCGGGCGGCGCCAGGTCGGCCGCGTCCGCGCCGATGCCGGCCGGCGGGCGGGCCCGCGCGTAGTGGAAGTCGCGGGTCCAGCCGGGGAAGTACGTCTCCAGGCGCCCGGTGCGAAAGCCGCTGCCCAGCGCGCGGCGCGTCCACTCGTTGGGGGCGGGGTCCGTCGTCAGCCACCACATCTCCCCGGTGTCGGCGTCAGCCAGCCAACTCAGGGACATCGGCGCTGGCTTGAGATCCGTACCGCGGCCCCTGGCCAGGGCCGCGGTCGCGGTGACCGCACCCGTCGCGGCCAGAATCCCGGCCAGGCCACGGCGCGCCCGCGTCGGCAGTACCGCCCATGCCGGCGCCGCCAGTTCGCCGGTGAGCTGGAGCGCCAGCACCGCCGCGGCGGCCATTCTCGGCGTCAGCGCCTGGTACAGCAGCCGCGACAGTGGAGGGAACAGCACCAGGGCGGGCACGGCGGCGGTGGCGGTCACGGCCGCCCGCAACGGTGCCGGGCTCCGCCGGAACAACCCGCCCGCCGCGCTTCCCAGCAGCGGCCAGGCGGCGAGGTAACTCCCGCCGGGCAGGGCGATGGTCAGGGCTGTCCCGCCGACGGCCAGGAGCGTCTGCGCGCCGCTGCTGCGCTGCCCGGCCGCGTCCACGCCCACCAGGGTGGTGGCCGCGACCGCGCAGGCCAGCGCCCCGTACAGCAGATCCGCGTCGTAGAAGTCGCCGCCGCGGCGTGCCTCGGGGCTGATGCGCCGGGCCGCGCTGGTCAGAGCCGTGGAGGCCGCCGCTCCCGCCGCGAGCCGAGCCGCTGTCCCCGCCGCGGCCCGCACCGCTCCCCCGGCGCCGAACAGCGCCCCGGGGACACTGCCGCGCTCCCGGCAAGTGCTCCACAGCCACAGGGCACCGGCGCCCGCCGCGCACAGCCGGGTGCTCCGCGCCCCGTAGCGCACCAGGGTGCCGCGGCCGAGGGTGAAGAAGGTCGCGTCCGATCCGCGCAGTGTCCGCGGGGACGTGCGGCCCAGTCCCCGGGCGAGCGCGAGCGCGAGTTCGCCGTGGTGCTGGAAGGTGGCGTCGTCGACGTGGTCGAGGTCGTCGGCCGGGCCGTGGTAGTGGATGAAGCCGCCGATGTTGGCGAAGTTCATGCCGGGGACCCCGGCGTCCTTGGCCACGGAGAAGTCCGTGGCGTTCGGCAGCCGCCGGTAGACCTCGTAGAACAGGGAGCTGGAGAAGGCGGGCACACCGCTGGCGGCGAGGTGGCCGATGAGCGGGCCGTTTCCCGGCCCCGTCTCGAACATCAGCACCGGGCCCTTGGTGCCCCTGGCCTCGAAGTTCAGCACGGCCTCGACGGAATCGGCCCACGGGTGCTCGGCGAAGAAGGCCCGGGCGCCGAGGAGCCCGCACTCCTCGCCATCGGTGAGCACCACAAGGACGTCGTTGACCGGCGGCGGGCCCTCAGTCAGCGCGCGAACGGCCTCCAGCAGAGCGGCGACCGGCACCCCGGCGTCGCTGGCGCCGGGACCCTGGGCGACGGAGTCGTAGTGGCTGAACAGGCCCACCGCGCTGCCGGATCCGGTGCCCCGCAGCCGGGCGACGACGTTGTGGACCCGCCCGGCGCCCAGATAGCGGGGCCCGTACGGGGTGGGTGTGCTCACGCCCACTCCCACGGCCTCCTGCTCCTCGACCTCGAGTCCGAGCTCGGCCAGTCGGCCTGCCAGGTAGGCGCGCACGGCATCGGCCCGCTCGGATCCGCTCGGCCGCGGTGCCCATGCGATCTGCCTCAGGTCGTGCGCCGCGCGGGCGACGGAGAACTCTTCGGGACCCACGCCGCCGCGCCGCGGTGGCGGGGGACGCAGGGCGCGGGTCGCCCAGACGGCGAGGGCCGTCGCCGCCGCCGCGGGCACGGCGGCCGCCCCCCGGCGTGCGGCCCGGGTCATCGTGCGCTTCACCGCCCCTCCCCTGGTCCGCCGGCACAACCCCGGCCGGCATCGGACCCGCCACCGGTGTCGGGCAGCAAGTCGGCGCGGATACGGTGGAATTGCTCGATCACGCCGATGGCAGGGCGGCCGGAGCGGGAGGTGGCCAGCAGGCTGGGTGACTGATCGCCGACGAAGTGGGCGCACACCCCCTTGTGGGCGTCGTAGGTGGTGTCGAGCGCCGAGCGGAATCCGTCGAGGAGTTCGGGCCGCTCCGCCCCGAGCCACGCCCAGGCGTCGCCGGCCGCGCCCAGGGCCTGCACCAGAGCTTCGTGATCACGCCAGCGCAGCCCGCTCATCTGCGGCGGCGCCACCGGAGGCATCAGGGTCGGCCTGATCTCGCCCTGGTACTGGGTCTCGGTGGCATCCCCCGCGAAGCGCAGGGCCGCCCGGCAGGCGCACATCGTGCGGGTGGCGACGGCCGCCGCGCCCTCGGCCGCTTCCCGGTCGCCGTCGTCGGCGGCGGCCGTCATGCCGGAGAGGGCCAGCGTGCAGCCCTGGGCGAAGACCATGAAGACGTGGTGGCCCCGCACCCATCGGCGCAGTCCGTCCAGCGGCGAGCCGCGCCGCACGGGTCGCGGTGCGGGCGCCACCAGGAGGCCGGGCACCCGGCGGGGCGCGGCGATCCAGCGGGCCGTCACGTCGAATCCGTCCACCAGGTCCTGCCAGTCGCCGGGGTCAAGGCCCGTGCCCTGCTCGTCGACCAGTTCAAGGGCTCCCTCGTACGCCGCGAGCAGGGCCGCGAGCAGCAGCGTCAGCGGCTGCCCGGCGTGCCGCTCGATGCCGAACGCCAGGTCGTTGTCGCGGTTGGGGCGTGATTCCCGCGGGTCCTCGCCGATCGGGGTCGCGTGTACGGGGCCGAGGGCGCCGCGGGCGGCGGCCACCGCCGCGCGCAGCGGTCCGGGGCCGGTGCGGGCGGCCGGGTCGGCGAGCCGGGTGGCGAGTGCCGCGGCGGTCGCGGGCCTGGCCGCTTCGACGGCGGGGATCGTGGCGGGCAGGTCTTCGGGCCGTGCCAGGACGAAGGGAACGGTGGCCACGTCGGGCAGATAGTCGGTCATCGTCCCTCCTCCTTTGTCCTCGCGGCGTGCGGACCGTCCTCGGGCCGGGGCAGAAAGCCGGTGCGGACCAGGTAGTCCATGACGCCGAAGGCGTCGGCAGGGCCCGCGGGAGGGCACTGGATGCCGCTGCCCTCCAGCAGCCGCAGGGTGTTGGCGCACTCGCGGTCCGGTTCCAGCTCGTCGATGTACTTGGGGTCGAGGGCGCGGTGCGGATCGGCCTCGGCGTCCCGGATGAGCGGCAGGATCGGGTAGAGCGGGTGGCCGGGGCCGGTCTCCAGGGCGCGCCTTCTGCCCTCTTCGAACGGCACGATGTCGAAGCGGTATCCGTACTCGCGCAGCCAGCCGCAGAACGTCCTGAGCGTGACCGGGCGCCGGTTGAACAGGTGGTGGAAGCCGCCCCGGGCGCGGGAGTCGAGCGAGATGTGCACGATGGCGGAGGCGACGTAGTCGACCGGGACGGTGTCGAAGATGCGCGGGTAGTCGGGCAGGACGGCCATCGGCAGATAGCCGCGGAAGGCGACCAGCAGGTAGTCGGTGGGCTGCGTGGCTCCGGTGCGCGTGTGTCCGAGGATCAGGCCGGGCCGGAACACGGTCACCGGGATGCCGCGCCGGCGGGCGACGTCGACGACCTTCTCGGCCACCCATTTGCTGCCGGTGTATCCGGCGGGGACGTTCACGGCCGACCGCAGCGGGGTGTCGTCCTCCAGGAACGGCCGAGGGGTGTGGGTCGCCAGCAGGGTGTCGATGGTCGATACGTGGTGGACGGCCTTCAGGCGCGTGGTGCAGGCCAGTTCCAGCACCTGCTGGGTGCCGCCGACGTTGGGGGCCTTCAGGGCCGAGTAGGGGTAGACGAAGTTGACCAGGGCGCCGTTGTGGTAGATGACGTCCACCGTGGCGGCCAGGTCCGCCCAGGTCTCCGGGCTCAGTCCCAGGTGCTGGTGGCCCAGGTCGCCGATCACGCAACGTACCCGGTGCAGTTGGTCCGCGGCGTCGATCTCGTAGTCCGCGAACCCCTGTCGCAGGCGCCGCACGGCGTGCGCCTCGTCGTCGGCCCGACACAGGCAGACGATCTCCGCGTCGGTACGCCGCAGGAGTTCTTCCAGGAGGTGCAGTCCCAGGTAGCCGGTGGCGCCGGTCAGCAGGATCCGCCGCGGGTGGTACCAGTCCGCGTGCGGCAGACCGTCGGGGCGCACCGACGCGTCCAGGCGCCCGTCGCCTTCCAGGGTTGCGGCGTGCTGGCGGCCGAGTACGGCGGCGAGGCCGCCGCGCCCGTACTCCTCGATGGTCTGCGCCACGCCGGCCACGCTCGGCACGCGGAAGAACGCGTGCAGCGGCACCTCGACGGCATGCCGTTTCTCCAGCAGCGTCGCCAGCCTCGCGAGCATCAGGGAAGTGCCGCCCGTGGCGAAGAAGTCGGTGTGCACGTCGATGGCGTCGATGCCCAGGACGCGGCAGAAGTCCTCGGCCACGGCGGCTTCCAGGGGAGTACGAGCGGCGGTCTCTACCGGGGCGGTGGGGCGGGGTGCGTCGCGGAACTCCTCGGCGAGCGCACCGCGGTCGATCTTGCCGGTGGCGGTGCGGGGCAGGGCGTCGACGACACGGACGGTGTCGGGGACGAGGTAGGCGGGCAGCCGTTCGCCGAGCGTGGCGCGCAGTTCGGCCGCGGTCTGCGCCGTGGGGGCATCGGCACCGGCGCCGCGGACGACCGCCGCGGCGAGGCCTGCGTCCGGGGTGCCGGGGCGCACGGGCACCACGGCGGCGGCGGTGACCTGCGGACACTGGGCAAGGACCGCCTCGATCTCGCGCGGCTCGACCCGGTGACCGCGTATCTTGACCTGCTCGTCGATGCGTCCGAGGAACACGATCTCGCCGTCCGGCAGCCGCCGTCCGAGGTCCCCGGTGCGATACAGCCGGCCCCCGGGCTCGCCGTGGGGATCGGGCAGGAAACGCTCCGCGGTCAGGGCGGGACGGCGCTGGTATCCGCGGGCGACGCCCACTCCGCCGATCATTATCTCGCCGGGCACCATGTCGGGGACCGGCCGCAGTTCGGCATCCAGGACGTGCACGTCCACGTTGTCGATGGGGCGGCCGATGGGCACGACGTCGCCCGCCTCGTCGCCCGCCAGGTGCGCAGTGGCGTCGATGGTGGTCTCGGTGGGGCCGTAGAGGTTGGCGACCTCGGCCGACCAGACCTCCCGCGCACGCCGGACCAGCGAGGGTTCCAGCGGCTCGGCGCCGCTGAGCAGCAGCCGCACCTTGGTCGCCTCACCGACCGCCGGATGTTCGAGCAGCAGGGCCAGCAGGGAGGGGACGCCGCCGATGACGCTCACGCCCTCGTCCCGTACGAGGCGCAGCAGGGCGGCCGGGTCGTCAAGCTCGTCCTCACCGGCCAGGACGATGGTGGCGCCGGTACTCAGCGGCCAGTACACCGCCCACACCGACGGGTCGAAGCTCAGCGCGTGATTGTGCAGGACCCGGTCCCCGGGCCCCACGTACCAGGTACGGCGGCGCCAGCAGATGTTGTTGACCACGCTGAGGTGCGGGACGACGACGCCCTTGGGGCACCCGGTGCTGCCCGAGGTGTAGATGACGTACGCCGCGTCGTCCCGGGTCACGGGCACGGCCGCAGGCTCCCGGTCGAAGCCGTCGATGTCCTCCACCGGCAGGCAGGGCACCCCGGCCGGCACCGGCACCGCGTCGGCCGCCCGGTTCAGCGCGAGGACGGCCCCCGAGTCGGTGACCATGTGGTGCACCCGCTCGGCCGGGTGGTGCGGGTCCACCGGAACGAAGGCGGCCCCACAGCGCAGTACGGCCAGTTGGGCGGCCACCGCGTCGGCCTCGCGGCCCAGGCACACCGCGACGCGGTCGCCGCGCGTGACGCCGCGCTGTTGCAGTGCGGCGGCGATGGTGCCGGACCGCCGCCACAGGTCCCGGTAGGTCAGCTCCTCGGCGCCCCGGCGTACGGCCGCCCGTCCGGCGATCCGCGGGTCGAGGGCACGGGCCGCCACGAGGTCCACCAGGGTGTCCGGCGGCAGCGGGTACTGATCCCCGCGGCCGCACGAGACACCGGCGTCGGGGCCGGTGAGCAGCGGCAGTTCGAAGACGGGGGCGCTGGCCCGCCCGTCGCCCATCAGCAAGGGCTGCAGTACCGCAAGGAGGCTGTGGGCCACGCCGGTGATGTCCTCGGGCACGTACAGAGCGGCGTCGTAGTCGAACTGCAGGCTCACCAGGCCGGGTTGGAACCATACGGTCAGGTCGATGTCGTGCTCGCCACTGGTGACCTCGGTCGTTTCGGCGACGAGTTCGCTCTGCGGGCCGCGGGCCTGCGGGGTGCGCGCGTCGACCACCCGCACCGCGGTCTGTACGTACGGCGTGCGGCTCAGATCGCGGGCGGGCGGGCTGAGTTCCAGCAACCGGGCGAAGGGCATCGCGCCCCGCGCCGTCTCCAGGGCGCGCCCGGTGCGCTCAAGGAGTGCCGCCATGTCGCCGCCGTCCGGCAGTTCGGCGCGTACGGCTCGGATGTCGTCCAGCGGGCCGAGCAGGTCCGGCGTCCGGTCGGGCGCCGTCAGGTGTACGCCGCACTGGGCCGCGTCCGTGGCCTGATAGCGCATCAGCACGGCCAGCCAGGCCGCCACCGTGCGCAGGGCGCACTGTTCGGCATCGACGCGGTCCGCCGCGGGGACGTACGTCATGTCCAGGATTTCCGACGCCCGGCGGTGGCCCTTGATCGCCGGACGCGGGCGCGGGCAGGGGATCTCGCGGGCCCCAGGGCCTGACAGCAGGCGCCGCTGCTCTGCCGCGGCATCGGCGTGTACGTCGGCCAACCAGCGCTCCCGGCGTTCCGCGAGAGTCTGCGACAGCGCGGCCGGTGGCGCCTGCCCGCCGCCCGCCAGACAGGCGGCGACGGTGTCCAGCGAGGTCGTGTCGGCGATGAGGCGATGGGCGACGAGGAAGACCTGCCACTCCTGCTCGCGCAGGCGCAGCACGCTCACCCGCAGCAGCGGCCCCCGCCGGAGGTCGAAGGGCTCATCGGCGCTCTGGGCGGCGAGCCCGAGCGCCTGTGCCTCCGGGTCGGGCTCGCCCGTCAGATCCACGGAGCGCAGCGACAGATCGGCGACGGGCAGGACGAGCCGGACGGGGCGGGCGCAGACCTCCAGGAACACGCTGCGGAGGGCCTCTTGCGTGGCCGCGAGGGCGGTGAGCCGCCGCTGCACCCCGGTGACGTCCAGCGGCCCCCTCAGCCGGTAGCGCGCCACCACCGTGCTGGGACAGCCCTGCGCCATCCGGTTCAACAGCCACCAGCGGCGCTGTTCGGCGGACAGGGGGTCAGCCAGGTCGGCCTGCGTGTCGGCCATCACCCGGGCGAGTTCGCGGGAGAATTCAGTGCTGTTGTCGCCAGTACTCACGAGTCACTCACCTCGGCGCGTCCGGAAGACGGCAGTGGGGTCGGTGTGGTCTGTGCGGTCTGTGCGGTGGGGATGCGGGTGACGCGGTCGAAGGACCAGTCGCTGTCCTCGATGCGGGGTGCAGGAGCGGCGGGCCCCTCGGTGTGTCCGGCCAGGGCCGCCACCGAGCGCGCGATCCCCGCGACCGTGGGTTGCAGGAGGATCTCGGCGGTCGGGACGGTCACGCCGAACGCGGCCTTGATCTGCTGGATCATCTGGCTGACCAGGAGGGAATGGCCCCCGAGAGCGAAGAAATCGTCGGTGGCCCCGACGTCTTCGACGCCCAGAAGCTTCTGCCACAGCGCCGCGATTGCCTCCTCCGTACGGTTGGCGGGGGCGACCCGTTGCGACGGCATCTCGAGCCGGGTCCCCCCGCGGACCAGCAGCCGGCGGTCGGTCTTGCCGTGCGGGGTCAGGGCGATGCGGTCCACGGCGTGGAAGCGGGCGGGCACGGCCGCGCCCGGCAGCCGCGCGGCGGCGTGGCGGCGTACGTCCGCGGCCCATCGCGCGGTTGCTTCGGTGCCTGGGCCCGGAACCAGCCAGGCGCCGAGCGACGTGTCGCCGCCCTGTCCGAGCAGCGCGGCAGCGGCGTCCGCGACACCGGGAGCGGTGCGCAGCACGTGCTCGACCTCGGCGAGTTCGATCCGGTGGCCCCTCACCTTGATCTGATCGTCCATGCGGCCGAGGAACTCCAGACAGCCGTCGGTCCGTCGGCGGACCTTGTCGCCCGTGCGATACAGCCGACCGCCCGTCCCGTGCGGATCGGGCAGGAAACGGGCCGCTGTCAGAGCTCCCTGGTGCGCATAGCCGGCCGCGACGCCGGGGCCGGCGACGAGCAGTTCGCCGCTGATGCCGTCGGGCACGGGCCGCATGTCCCCGTCGACGACGGACACGGTGGTGCCGGGCAGCGGGCGGCCCAGGTGGATGGGAGCGCCGGTGCGGACCCGTCCTGCGCAGGACCACACCGTGGTCTCGGTGGGGCCGTACAGGTTCCAGCAGGCGGCGGCGTCCTCGGCCAGGATGTCCGCCAGGTCCGGCGGGAGCGCCTCGCCCCCGCACAGCACCGTGAAGTCCGGCCGTGGCCGCCAGCCGGCGTCCGCGAGGAGGCGCCAGGTCGCGGGCGTCGCCTGGGCCACGGTGACCTGCGGCGCCTCAAGCCGGCGGCGTAACTCCGTGCCGTCGCGCAGGAGTTGCTGCGGGGCAATCTCCACGGTGCCGCCGACGCACAGCGGGGCGAGCAGTTCCAGCAGGGAGATGTCGAAGGAGTGTGTGGTCAGGGCGAGCAGCGTGAACGGGTCGTGGTCGGCAAGGCCCGTCACGTCGGTGACCGCGGCGAGGAAATAGCCGAGGTTGGCGTGGGTGACCGCGATGGCCTTGGGCTCACCGGTCGAGCCGGAGGTGAACATCAGGTAGGCGACGGCGTCGGTGCGCGGCGGTGCGGTGCGGTTGTGCGCACTGCGGTTGTGCGCGGCGCCGTCGTCTGCCCGGGCCGTCCCGTCCGGCCCGTCCGTCCCGTCCGGCCCGTCCTTCACGGGCGGAAGGAGGCTGTCCACCGGCACCTGCACCTGCACGGCGGGCCCGGCATCGTGCCCCGGGTCCGCGGCTGTCGGCTGCGGCTCGTCTCCGGCCTCCGGCGCGGTCACCATGACGGCCGGGGCGGCCTGACGGACGATCAGCCGGCGTCGCTCCGCGGGCAGCGCCGGGTCAAGGGGCACGTAGACGGCGCCGGTTCGCCAGGCGGCGAGCATGCTGACGACCGTGCCGACGCCGCGTGGGGTGTGCACCGCCACCGTGCGGCCGGGCCCGGCGCCCGCCGCGCGCAGCCGGTTCGCCGCGGCCGAGACGCAGGCTTCGAGTTGCCGGTAGCTCAGCGCGAGGGTGTCGTCCCGCAGGGCGGGCGCGTCGGGCCGGATGCGGGTCTGTTCCGCGATGCGGTCGGCCGCCGTGGGCGCGTCGACGGCGTATGCGGAGGGCCGTGGCCACGGCGGGGCCGCCTGCGACAGAGCGGTGCAGACGTCGTCGTCCGGGCTGTCCGCCAGGCGCGCGAGGACCAGGTCCAGGTACTGTCCGAGGCGCTCGACGGTGGCGGCGTCGAAGAGCGCGGTGGCGTACTCCAAGAACCCGCTGACGGTGCCATGGCGCTCCTCGAAGAGGAACAGGGACAGGTCGAGCCGGGCGGTGCCGGTGTCCAGATCGGTTGCCTCCGCGTGCAGTCCCGGCAGTTGGTGACGGCGGGCCGCGTCGGGCTGGAAGCCGAACATCACGGAGAACACCGGATTGCGGTCAAGGAGGCGAGGCGGGTTGAGCGCCTCCACCAGGTCCCCGAAGGGCAGGTCGGAGTGCTGCATCAGCCACCCGATCTCACCGTGCACCTCCTGTGTGAGCTGCCGCAGGCTGCGCGCTGCGCCGAACCGGGCGCGCAGCACACAGGTGTTGGCCAAGTAGCCGACCGTGGAGTCCAGTTCGGGGCGGCAGCGGTTGGCCACCGGGATGCCCACCGCGATGTCGTCGCTGCCCGCGGCGTGGTGCAGCACCGTGAGGTAGGCGGTCAGGAGCAGCGAGGAGAGGCTGACGCCGTGGTCGGCGGCCACCCGGCGCAGCCGGTCGGTGTCCTCGCGTCCGAGCGTGACGGGTATGCGGGCGCCCTCGAAACTCTGGGTTGCCGGGCGGCGCCGGTCGGCCGGCAGGTCGATGCCGTCCGGGAGCCCGGCCAGCCGCTCGCACCAGGCGTCCAGGAGTTCCTGGTGCCGGGCGCGCCAGGTGTCGTCCGGGTCCTCGCCACCCGCGTTCCAGACGACGAAGTCGGCGAATTGCAGCGGCACTTCCTCCTGCGCAGGCGGTGCCTCTGCGCTGCGCCGCTGCTGATAGGTCTCGAAGATCTCCTTCAGGAGCAGTTGCAGCGACAGGCCGTCGCACACGGCATGGTGCACGCACAGACCGAGCACCGCGTGCTCCGCGCTCAGCCGCACCAGGGTGGCGCGCAGCAACGGGGCCCGGCCCAGGTCCCATCCCCGCCGGGCCAGATGCCGCAGCACCCGGTCGAGTTCGGCCTCGCGGTCCTCGGCGCCGAGGCCGCTCAGGTCCACTTCCTGGAGGACGAGGGAGACACCGTGCCGGACGACCTGGAGCAGTCCGTCGTCGCCCTGGCACAGGGCGGTGCGCAGTGCCTCGTGCCGTACGGCGAGCTGGTCGAGCGCGTATTGCAGGTCTTCGGCGTGCAGTTCGCCGCGCAGGTCGACTCGTACGGCGAGTGCGTAGGCCGGCACGGACTCCGGGCTCACCTGGTGCAGGAACCACAGCCGCCGCTGTCCCGGGCTGCTGGGGAAGGTGAGGTCGTCCTGGAGCGGGATGGTGGTCATCAGGACTCTCCTGTCAGGTCTGCGATCGCCGCAGGTGGCGGGTGCGGTCCAGGCGGCGTACGGGCCGCTCGGCGTGGGCCGGCGCCGCATCGGGCGCCGCGGCCACCACGGCTTCCTGATCGGCGATGGTGCGGGCCTGCCACAACTGGGCGACCTGGACGTCGACGCCGAACTCCGCTGTGACGAGCCGGGCGAGCCGGGCCAGCAGCAGCGAGTGACCGCCCACGGCGAAGAAGTCGTCACGGGCGCCGACGTCGGGCAGGTCGAGCAGCTCACGCCACAGCGCGCCGATCCGTTCCTGCACCGCTCCGCTGAGCGGGGCGGCCTCGCCGTGCCCGATCCGTACGGCGGGCAGCAGCGCGAGGCGCTGCCGGTCGGGTTTGCCGTTGCGGTTCTTCGGCACCTGCGCAAGCACCGCGTAGTCGGAGGGCACCATGTAGCCGGGGACCCGGGTGGCGAGCCGGTCGCGCACCTCACGCAGCCAGCCGGTGGGGTCCTGCGGCACCGGTTCCGTGGGGACCAGGGCGGCCAGCAGCTGCCGGTCCGCGCCTCTGCCGACGGCGTGCACGACGGCCTCGCGCAGGGGTGTCGTCTCGCGAAGGCCCGTCTCGACCTCGCCGAGTTCGATACGGAAACCGCGGATCTTCACCTGGTGATCGACCCGGCCGACGAAGTCGAGGAGCCCGTCCGGACGCCAGCGCACCAGGTCGCCGGAGCGGTACCGGCGTTCGCCGGGGCGGTCGGGATCGGGCAGGAAGCCGGCCGCGGTCTGTGCCGCTTCACCGGCGTAGCCCAGCGCCACGCAGGGGCCGCCGATGAGCAGTTCGCCGGTGGCACCGAGCGGCACCTCCCGCAGCTGCTCGTCCACCACCTTCAGCGTCGCGCCGCCGAACGGACGCCCCAGCGGCACCGGGTCGCCCGTGGCCGGGCCGACCTCGGACCAGGTCATGTAGGTGGTGGTCTCGGTCGGCCCGTACATGGCCACGATCCGGGCCTGCGGGCACTGGGCGGCGATGTCCTTGACCAGGTCTCCGCCGATGGTGTCGCCGCCCATGGTGATCAGCCGGAGCCCCGGCGGCAGCGCCCGCTCCCGGACGCACGTGGCCACGGCGGAAGGAACGCTGCTCAGGAAGGTGCCGGTCGGCTGCGCCCGGTCGACCAGTTCCAGGGCGCTCTCCAGAAGCCGCACCCGCCCGCCGGCGGACAGCGGCAGGAAGATCTCCCATACGGACAAGTCGAAGTGCACGCCGCTGACGGCGAGCGACTCGCGCAGTTCCTCCGCGGTGAAGGTCCGCCGGCCGAACCGCAGCAGCCCGACGGCGGACCGGTGCGCGATCACCACTCCCTTGGGGCGCCCGGTCGAACCGGACGTGAACATCAGATAGGCCGGGGCTTCGGCCCCACCCACCACGCTCCCGCCCAACGTTGCCCACGCGGCGTCGGGCTGTGGTGGCATGTCGGCGGGGGACTGTGGCGGCACGTTGGTTGTCGGCAGCGTTCGGCAGGGCAGCAGGCGGCCGAGGTCCTCGGTCGTCTCGTCGGTGATCACCACGGCGCAGCCGGCTCCGGTCACCACACGCTCCAGGCGGGAGGGGGGCGCGGCACGGTCCAGACCCACGTACGCGCAGCCGGCCCGCAGGACGCCGAGAAGCGCCGGTACGAGATCCCGCCGCCGGGACAGCAGGACGCCCACGCGGCTGCCGGGGGCCGCTCCGTCGCGCCGCACCGCGGCGGCGAAGTCGGCGGAACGGTCGGCGAGTTGACGGTAGGTCAGCTCGCCGTCGGGGGCGATCACCGCGACGCGGTCCGGGTGGCGTGCGGCCGCCTCCAGCACCTCACCATGCAGGGTGCTTTCGCGGGTCTCCGGCTCCGGCTCCGGCTCCGGCTCCGAACTGCTCCAGCGCTCAAGGAGTTCGCGGTCCGCCGCGGGTACGCAAGTCAGGGCGTCCACGGGCGTCCCGGGTCCGGCGATCAGGGCGTCGACGGCGGTGGGCAGCAGTTCGGCGAGGCGTTCGGCGAGCCATGCCGGATGGTGCGCCGGGTCGACGTCCACGAAGCCGGTCATCTTCCTGCCGTCGTCGGCGAGGGCGGTGGCAAGCAGCCACGGCCCGATGCTGACGGGCGGGACGACGGTGCGCAGCAGGCCGCCGAGCGGGTCGGCCGGCCGCGACAACAGGGCTGCGCCCAGGCCCTTGAGACCCGCGGGGTCCTGGAACATCGCCAGGGTGGCTTCCGGCACCGGCATGCCGACGCCGCCCGCACCGTTCGCGCCATCCGCCGGCGCCACCAGATCCGGATAGCCCAGGCACTGGTGGGCCAGCGCCCCGCGCAGCATCCCGTGGACCCGCTGGACGTACTCCCGTGCGGTGCCGGAGCAGGTGTCGACCGGCAGGACCCCGGTGGACAGGGCGTAGCCGACCGCGCGCGCGTTGGCGCCGTTGCGCCCGTGCGTCGATACCGCCAGGGGCGCCCTGGCACTGCCGCCGAAACGGGCGAGGGCGAGGGCCTGCGCGGCGAACAGGACGGAGTAGCAGGAGACCCCGCAGACCTTGGCGAAGGCCCGTAGGGCGCTCGTACGCGTCTCTCCGAAATCCAGGGGCGCCCGGCAGGTCGGCCGGGACATCCCGGCGGGGACGGGGGCGGCGGGCGCGGTCGTACGCGGCAGGTCCAGGGGGTCGTGCCCGTCCTCCCACAGGCCGGTCCAGAACTTCCGTGCCCGCGCGAGGCGAGCGGCCGGCACCGGCGCGCGGGTCAGGGGGACCGCCGGGGGCAGCGCCCTGGCGTGATCTTCGGGGTTCTGGGCGGGGTACTGGGCGGCGTTCCGGCCGTAGATCTGGACGAGCTCGGTCAGCAGCACGCCCACGGACCACAGATCGGCGACGGCGTGATGGACGCGGACGACCATCCTCGGCGGTGCGGTGTCGTCGTCGGATGCCGCGAGCACCGTGGCCCGGAAGAGGGCGCCCTCGGACAGGTCCGGGTGTTGCCGGCAGCGTTCTTCCAGCAGCGCGTCGATGTCGGAGGTGCCGGCCGCCGGGGGCAGCAACTCACGGTCGCAGTAGCGGCGCGGCTCCTCGTCGACCCGCTCGGCCGCGTCGACCACGCGCAGCCATTGATCCTGGCTGCGTACGAACCGAGTGCGCAGCGCTTCATGGCGCCGGACGAGTTCGCGCAGGGCGCGCAGCAACCGCTCCGGGTCACATTCACCGGCGAGCTCGAAAGCCATCGCCAGCGTCAGTCCTGGGCGCTGGGGGTCGAGTTCCTGTGCCAGGCACAGCACCTGCTCGTGAGGCAGTGCCGGGCGGGTTACCGGGGCTGTGGTGTCCCGATCAATGCGCACTGCGTTCCTCCACTCGGGAATGGCGGCGTGCCGGGCATCAATGCCCCAGTGATGTTAGGAAGGTTCGGGGCGGACGCCAGAAACTCTGTCAACAAGTGGAAGGAATACCGGTCCGCACAAATGCCCTGGGGGTTCCGGCAGATGCGGCGGCCCGTGGAGAATTCGCGGAAGGCATGGCGGAACGCATGGGGGAAGGCGTAGGGGAAGGCATGGGGGGAATTGCGGTAAGGCGCGTGAACTCGCGTGCGGGCGCGTGCTATTCGCCTCCGGACGGCGGGGGTTCGGCGTCATTCACCGCCGGGTCGGCGGGCGGCAGGCAGCAGGCAGCGGCAGCGGGCATGAGCGCGAGCCCGCCGTCGCCGGAATTGCCCGGCCATGGCGGGCTCGCGCATTCGGTTGTCGGGCGCGCGCTTCCGACAGCCCTGTTCGACTCGCTGGACTGGACTTGCTGGAATGGACTCGCTGGACTGGACTTGCTGGATCTACTCGGCCTGCTCGGCCTGTTGACCTGCTCGAATACGCCTCAGCGGTATTCCGCCGGGTCCACCTGTGCCGGGTCGAGGCCGCCGAAGACCACTTCCTTCAGCCAACGGGACCAGTCGGGGCGAGAGCCGTCCAGATCGTCGATCTGATAGGCGTCGGCCAGGGCGTGGGACGTGACGATGCGGCCGTTCCAACGTGCGCGGTCGTCGTCCGCCGCGAGCGCGGCAATGCCACGCCCCAGCAGATGGGGTGTCTCCGACAGTACGAAGTGCGGGTCCTTGGCGACACCGTCGCGCCAATTCTCCTCGGTGACCTTGAAATGGTCGAGCATCGCCTCGGAACGCAGGAATCCGGGCGTGGCCGCCAGCGCGGTGCACCCGTACTCCGGCAACTGCGCGGAAAGGCCCAGGGCCAAGCGCCGTACACCGGTCTTTACCTGGTCGTAGACGAGCGAGCCCGAATTGCCGTCGGTCTCGCCGTCGGTCACCTCGACCACCAGTCCGCCGGGCTTGGCCGTCAGCAGCGGAAGCAAGGTGTGCAGGGCCCGCAGATGCGTCTCCAGGCCGTTGCGCCAGGCGCCCACCGACCGTTCGACGTCCTGTTCCCAGAAGGGCCTGTCCCAGTCGATGAAAGGATCGCCGCCCCACACGTCGTCGATCAGGACGTCCAACTGTCCCCCGGTTTCGGCAACGATCCGGTCGCGCAGGGCGTCGACGTTCTCCTGGTCCAGGAAGTCGCAGCACACCGCGATTCCCCTCCCGCCGGCCTCGGAGACCAGTTCAGCGGTCTCCTCGATCGTCTCCGGCCGGTTCATCTCGCTGCGCCGGTCGCGGGTGGATCGCCCGGCCGCGAACACCGTGGCGCCCAGCGCGCCCAGCTCGACCGCGATCGACCGGCCACAGCCGCGGGTGGCCCCGCTGACCACGGCGACCTTGCCCTTGAGTGCAGATGTCATCGTCCCTCTCCCTCACGGTAATCGCGGGTGTACTCATCAACCGCGGTTGTGCTCATCCGCGGTTGAGCGGCAGCGGTGGCAGGCACCACGCTGGCGGGCGGCACGGTCCGGTCAGGGAGTGCGCCCCTCCCCGCCCCATGCCAGCAGCACCGCGTCGAGGTCTTGGCGCACCCTGTCGGCCAGTTCGCCCTCGGCACTCAACGCCCAATCCTGCAGCAGGCCGTTGACCAGCGCCGCCAGAATCCATGCCCCCTGGTGGGCCGGGGGCGCGTACGGCAGGTCCGCGGATTCCAGGAGCGGCGTCAGCACCGAACGTACGGCCCGGCGCTGGGCCGCGAACCCCTCACGGAGTCGTGTGTCGGCCAGTTCCTTCCCCAGCTGCGCCAGATGCTGCGCCGCCGTGTTCGGGTCGTCGGCACCGACGGTGGTGATCAGCAGTGAATCCCGGATGGCGGCCACCGGATCGCTGTGCTTCTCGCTGGCGCTGCGCATCTGGGCCTCGAGGGCCGCGGTGCCCTGCGCCATCATCGCCAGGAGCAGACCGTGCTTGGAGCCGAACCTGCCGGCCACCGTACCGACGGAGACATCGGCCTCCTCGGCGACCTGGGCAAGGGTGAAGCTCGGTCCGTGCCGGCCGATGGCCTGCTCGCAGGCCGCCAGCAACGCGCCGTCAGAGATCTTCTTGGGACGCCCCATCTAGTTATTGAACCACAATTCGCAAACTCTGCCGCGTGCTCCGCCGTCGGCCGGAGCACGCGGGCAGCGCGCAGTCCTGCCAGCAATCTTTCACGTACCCGCCGACGAGGCCGCCGAGCAGGCATATTCCGGTGGTGACATCGGCAAGGGAGGGACGTTGAGAATTCCGGAACACGGCGCCCACGGTCCCCTGCACCTGCGGCAGGACGGCTCAGGCTGATGCGTTCGGCGCTGATACTCGGCACCGGGTGCGTGGGCACTTCGGCGGCTCTGGCGCTGCGCGCGGCCGGGGTGGCCGTCCACCTCGCCGGGTGCGACCAGGACGCGCTGCGGCTCGCGGTGTCGCTGGGCGCCGGCACGGCCGAGCCCCCGGCGAAGAAGGTCGACCTCGCCCTGCTCGCGGTGCCCGCGGACGAGGTCGCACCGGCTCTGAGCCGGTTGCAGAAGCGGTCGGTCGCCCGGGCCTACACCGACGTGGCCGGCGTCAAACTCCGCCCGCAACAGGAGGCGTTGCGGCGCTCCTGCGACATGAGCAGCTATGTGGGCGGCCATCCGCTCGTGGACCGGGTGCGCACCGGTCCGCTGGCCGCCCGCATCGACCTGTTCCGGGCCCGTCGCTGGGCGCTCACCCCCACCGAGGCGACCGGCACCGAGGCGCTGAACCAGGCGCTGGAACTCGTCGCCCTGAGCGGCGCGACCCCGGTGGTGGTGGATGCGGCACAGCATGACGAGATCGCCGCTCGCACCACTCAACTCCCGCAACTGGTCGCGGCGTTGCTCGCGGGCCGGCCCGCGCAGCCCCATCCGCTGACCGAGGACACCACCGGTGCCGGTCAGGCACAGCAGGCGGCGCCGGCGGTGGAGCCGTGGAGCGCGCTGCTGGCAGGCAACGCGGACGCGGTGCTGCGGCATCTGCGGCGCCTTGACGGCGACATCCATCGGGCGATGGAGGCGCTGGAAGAGGTGATGGCTCCGGTCGCCGACGGCCGGGGCAACGACGCTGCCCGTGACCGGCTGCGCGCACTGCTCGGCCGGGCCGCTCCACTCCACGCGCAGCCGACCGGCCGTGCCACCGACACCGTCCGGGTCAGCGTGCGGGATCGCCCCGGTGAACTCGCCCGGCTGCTGGCAGAGGTGACGGCGAAGGGCATGAACATCGTGGACTTCGTCCTTGACCGTACGTCCGGTCAGCTGCTCGGCACCGCCGAGATCAGCGTGGCCCGCAACAGAGCGGCACAGCTGGCCATCGACCTGAGTGCCCGGGGCTGGCCGGTGGAGCCATCCGGCCCGGCCACGTCCCGCCCGGAGCCTTGACCCCGAAGCCCGAACCCGAAGTCCCGAAGTGGCTGCGAGGGCCCCACCGTCCGCAGCCACCGGCCAGCGGCCGGCAGCGGCGGCGGTGACACGACGCTCCGCGGCCCGGCCCCGACGAGAGCGAGGAGCATCACCATGTACTGGATCTTCTGGGGCGTCCTCGGCCGCATGACCTCGGCAAGTGATACTGCGGCACGGCCGAGGTATCCGCCGCCCCGCGCCAGGCGGGGCGCGCGACGCCTGCTGCCGGGGGCACGCGAACGAGGGCCACGCAGCCGGACAGTTGCTCGACGGCCGACGTGAACACGCCGCGACGCTGTCAGTCGACGCCGACACCACCACCTGCGCGCGATCGGGCCAGCCCTCCAGGCCTTCCGGGGCCGCTGGATCTGCGGGATCTGTCGGATCTGTCGGATCGGCGACAGAAACGGTCACGCGATCCGAGCCACTGCGGTGCGTTTTGTCGCCTCATGAAGCTTTTGGTGACCCGGATCGCGCCAGAGTCGAGAGAGGAGCCGACGACCGCCTAGGTACTTGAAGCATGCATCGCCACGATGGGAGATCGATTTTTCGCCCTTGATCTCTGTTGATCTCTGTGTCCGATCGCGTCGAGAAGAAGTAGGTGCTTCACGAGTGACACGCCCACGAGAACCGCACACACCCGACGCACCGGATGTGCCTCACGCACCCCGCGCACCGGAGTACCCCTTTCACACCTGTCCCGCATTACAGGTCCAGCCGGAGTACGCCCGGCTGCGGCAGGAGGAACCGATCAGCCGCGTCACCCTGCCCTACGGGGGTCAGGCCTGGCTGGTCACCCGCCACGAGGACGTCCGCTTCGTACTGTCCGACAGCCGTTTCAGCCGCACGGCGTCCGTGCGCCCCGGAGCGCCGAGGTTCTTCGAGCAGCCGGTGGCCGACGGCCTGGGCTATATGGATCCACCCCGGCACACCGACGTACGCCGACTACTCAACCGGGCGTTCACCGCCCGCCGCGTACAGGCCTTCCGCCCGCGGGTGCGGCAGATCGCCGAGGCACTGCTCGACGGTCCCGCGGGGCGTCCGCCGATCGATCTGGTCACGGCCTACGCCCAGCCCCTGGCGGGACAGGTGGTGTGCGAGTTCGTCGGAGTGCCGTACGAGGACAGCGAACGGTTCGCGCCATTCTTCGACGCCGTGGTGTCGACAACGGCGTTCGCCCCGGAGGAGATCCAGGACGCCGTCAGCGGCGTGCAGCGTTACTTCACCGACCTGGTCGCTTCCGAGCGGCGCAACCCGTCGGACACCTTCTTCGGAGAGCTGGTCCGCCAGAGCGGACGCGAAGGCACCCTGGACGACCAGGAGTTGGTCAATCTCGGATTCGGCGCCGTCGTCGCCGGCTACGAGACCACGTCCTCGCAGCTGTGCAACTTCACCTTCCTGCTGCTGACCAGGCCCGAGCGGCTGAAAGCGCTCCAGGCGAACCCGGAGGACATCCCGGACGCCGTCGAGGAACTGCTGCGCTACGTCCCCCTCCTGTCGTACGGGGGAAACCCGGTGGTGGCCACCGAGGATGTCATCGTCGCGGGGCAGCTGGTGCGGGCCGGCGAGACGATCGTGCCGTCGAACAACGCCGCCAACCGGGACGGGGAGGTCTTCGCCGATCCGGAGGAGATCGATCTGCGCCGCCGGCCCAATCCGCACCTCGCCTTCCACCACGGCGCGCACTTCTGCCTGGGGTCCCAGCTGGCCCGCGCCGAGCTGCAGATCGGGCTGCACACGCTCATCGCGGGTCGGCCATATCTGGCCCTTGACCTGCCGCCGGAGGACATCAGCTGGAAGCAGGGGTCCGTGCTGCGCGCCCCCACCGCCCTGCCGATGCGCTGGTAGGGCGGGCCGAATGCCGCCGATGTGACTTGAACGCGATCCCACGGACGGCGATCCGTTACTCTGTAAACTGAGTGGCCGTTCAGAAATGGGAGGACGCCCATGGCCGCAGATACAGGAACTACGTGGACCGGCCGTCAGCGTGCATTGCTGTGGCTGTTGTGCTCGGCACAGTTCGTGCTGATCGTCGACGTCGTCGTCGTGAACATCGCGGTCCCGTCGATCCGTTCCGAACTCGACGTCCCGGTGAGCTTTCTGCAGCTCACCAGCGTCGCCTACACCGTGGCCTTCGGCAGTCTGATGATCGTCGCCGGGCGGGCGGGCGACATCTTCGGCCGGCGCAGGCTGCTGATCGCCGGACTGATCCTCTTCACTGTCATGTCCCTGCTATGTGGCGTCGCCCAGGAGGGCTGGCAGCTCTTCGCCGCCCGGGCCGGCCAGGGAGTCGGCGCCGCCATGGTCTCCCCCAGCGCCATGGCCCTGCTCGTCGGCGCCTTCCGAGAAGGCGCGCTGCGCAACCGCGCGCTCGGCATCTGGACAGCCGTCGCCTCGGCGGGAGGGATCGCCGGCCAATTGCTCGGCGGGGTGGTGACCGAGTACATCGGATGGCGGGGCATCTTCCTGATCAACGTCCCGATCGGCGCACTCGTCGTCTTCACCGCCCTGCGGCTCCTACCCGCCGACCGGCCACGCCCGTCGTACGACCCGGCAGACCCGAACACGCCGAACGAGCGCCTCGACGTGCCGGGCGCCATCCTGCTGGCCGCGACCCTGGGCGGGACCAGCGTCCTGCTCGCGGACGTCTCGGGCGGCGAGAGCTGGCTGACGGCGACCGGGCTGCTCATCCTGGGGCTCTTGGCGTTCGCCCTGGTGATGGTCGAACGGCGCGCCCCCGACCCGGTGTTGCCCGGCAAACTGCTGGCCCGCCGCAACGTGGCCGTCGCCAACGTGGTGCTCATGCTCAACGCCAGCGCCACCACTTCGGCCCTGTACTTCAGCACGCTGACCATGCAGACCGAAATGGGCTACGGTCCGCTGCAGACCGGACTCGGGTTCGCTCCGATCACCCTCGTCGTGCTGCTGATCGCGCCCAAGGCCGGCGCCCTCGTGGAACGGGTCGGCGCCCGCACATTCTTGCTGCTCGGTTCTCTCGTCGCCGCCGCCGGACTGCTGCTCCTGGTCTTCACCGCGTCCGGCTCCGGCAGCTACTGGACCGGAATTCTTCCCGGCCTCGCCCTGGTCGCGGCCGGCAACGGCCTTTCCTACGCGCCGATGGTCTCCCTGGCCACCGCGGTCCCCGAGTCCGAGCACGGCCGCGCGTCCGGCCTCATCAACACCGCACAGGAGTTGGGTTCGGCGCTCGGCCTGGCCGTCCTGGCCTCGGTCGCGACGCTCGGCGCGCTCGGCAGCCTGGGCAACTACTCGCTCGGCTATCTCGCCGCCGCCGGTGCGGCCCTGGTGGCCGGGGTACTCGCCTTCGCCGCGCCCGAACCGACACCACCCCCGAAGACCCCACAGGACCCACCTACGCCGTTGGCGGCCCGCGAGGGCGACAGGACGGAGGAGACGTGACCGAGGACCTTCCCCACGAGGTGCGCGAGGTGTTCGCCCGCACCCTCACATGCGAGATGACGACACTGACCCGCAGGGAACAACGCCCCATCACCGCACCCATGCTGCATCTGTGGCGCCCCGACCAGCGGGACTTCATCCTCAGCAGCGGAATCATCATTCCCGCCAAGCTCTACCGCATCCAGCGCGACCCCCGCGTCGCACTGTCCTTCTCCGAGTTCGTCGGGACCGGACTGAGTGACCCGCCCGCCGTTCTCGTGCAGGGCACCGCCACGGTGGATCAACGCGTCTACGGCGCCGAGGGCATGGAGGACTTCTGGAAGGAACTCTTCCGCAAGAAGCCCGCCGCGCAAGACCTGGTCTTCGACCCGGACGAACGGAGCGTCGACACCCGGGTGCGGACGTACTGGCGAGCTCGGATCACCGTCCGGCCCCGCGCGATCTGGACTCTTCGCGGAAAACCGGGAACCCAAGAGATGGAGCGTGTTCTGTGACCAGCCACGGCAACGAAGAGGACCGGATCGAGGGCCTGCTCGCAAACTTCGGCGCTCAAGCCACCACGCCCGTCCTCTCCTTCCTCGACGGAGACGGTCCCGTCAGCCTGCGGTGCCACGCCCGATGGACGCGCGAGGCCTTCCTCGTCACGTCCGTCCTGCCCGACCCCGACGCCGCCACCGGAGCGGTCGCCGCCTCCCTGTTGTGGCACCACCATGACGAGAGGCTGGAGGACCAGCGCTCCATGATGCTGCCCGGCACGCTGGAGCCGGGCACGGCCCCCCGATCCGCGGAACGCGTGTTCCGGCCGACCGCGGAGCCGGTGCTCATGGGCCTCGAACCCGTGGACGTGGACGCCCTGTTCCGCACATTCCACAAGGCGTCGGACACCTATCTCGAACGGCACTCCCAATCGCCCCCGCACGTCGACTGGGAGGCGTTCGAGAGGCTCATCGCCGAGGTCAGGGCCAAGACGCCGGACAACTGAACCAAGCCCCTTCCGCGCCGGAAAAGCACCCGCGTTTCCCCCACGAGACTGATAGGGCAAGTCCATTGAGCCGAAATCGAGGAAATCGAGTCCAAGTCAAACTTGTGCGGTGGCCCACGGAATCGGCCAAGAGAAGAAAGTGCGTCGAGCAGGGAGAGCTCCGGCTGCTGGTCATAGAGGGTGGTGCGCCCGCGCCCCTGTGTTCCGACGTACGGGAGGACTGGGTGCGCGCGCCCATCAGCACGGCTGATCTGCAAGCACGCGTAGCCGCGTTACGTGCCAAGTCCCAGCCTTTCACCGTGCCACGGGTGGATCCGAGCGGCGCACTGAAGTACCGCGACCGGGTCGTCGCCATCTCCCCGGTGGAGACCACATTGCTGGAATGCATGACCGATGCGTTCCAGTCGCTCGTCCACCGGGAAGAACTCCTGGAGTGCCTCGAGGAGAGCGAAGCATGCAGCACGCGCAACGCCCTCGACCTGCACATCATGCGCATACGCCGGCGCATACGCCCGCTGGGCCTGGTCCTCCAGACCGCCTGGGGGCGGGGCTACATACTCGAATCCGACACCGCCCCCTCGGCCTGAGCCCTTTCGCACAACTCCTCGTGGAAACCTGCCCGTCAGGCATAACGGCCCCCGGGCCCGCAGCGGGTTCTTTCCCGCTTCTTTCCTCTCGCGACCGGCCGCACGCAGCCGCTTGTACGGTGGCGGCCACGGTCGCGTCGATCAGAGAAAACACCGCCGCGGCCACCGGCTCACGAGACCCATTCATGGACCACGCCTGGAGACTCCATGAAAAACGCTATGGCCGTCTCAGCACCCCCCGCGCAGCTCCCCGGCCCCGTGCAGATACCCCTCGTGGGGTGGCGCACCCGGGGACTGCGGATGCTGGGCGATCCAGCCGAATACTTCATGCGCCAGTACGCCCGCTACGGCGAGGTCAGCGCCTGGGACCCACACCGCCCGCGACACGTTTTCGCGTTCGGCCCGGAATACCTCAAGAAGATCTTCGCGGAGCCGGATGTCTTCATCGCCGACTCATTTCGTGAGGTGCGGATTCCGGAGCAGAGTTCCTTCTACCGGCTCACCAACGGCCTGTTGCGGCGCAACGGCGATCCGCACCGCACACATCGCCGGCTCATGCAGCCTTCCTTCACCGCCCGCCGCGTCCTGGTGCACCGGGCGACCGTCGCCGACGTGACCGAGCGCTGCCTGTCCCGATGGCGCGCCGGAGATGTCGTACCGATGCACGACGCCCTGGCCCGCATCATCATGCTCACCGCGATGCGGACCGTGTTCGACATCGATGCCCCCGCCAAGATCGACCGGCTGCAGGGACTCATCAGCAGGCTGCTGCGCGTGGCCGCGTCGCCCCTGACGTTGCTGGCACCCTACGACCTGCCGGCCAGCCCCTTCCGAACCGCCCTGCGCACCTGCGAGGAGATCGAGGCGCTGCTCCTGGAGATGATCCGGGAACGCCGCGCGGGCGAAAGCACCGGCAACGACGTGCTGACGAGCCTGGTCAACGCCGTCGACGACGACGGCAGCCGACTGACCGAAGCCGAACTCGTCGGCGAGGCCTACACCGCCTTCTGCCACGACAGCAGCACGGCCACCCTGATGTGGACCCTCCTGCTGCTCGACCAGCATCCCCGGCTGATGAACGACGTGGCCGACGAAGTCAGCGCCGTCTGCGGGGGCGGGCCGCCCGACGACGATCAACTGGGCCGGCTGCCGCTGCTCGACGCCGTCCTCAAAGAGGCGCTGCGTCTGCTGCCCCCCGCCCCCATGCTCATCCGCTACACCGCACGGCCCACCGCCTTCGGCAGGTATCAACTGCCCACCGGCGCCATGGTCTTCTTCAGTTCCTACGTCACCCACCGCCTGGAGGAGACCTACCACGACCCGCTGCGCTTCGACCCCTCCCGCTGGGAACGGGAGAGCCCCTCCACGTACGAGTATCTGCCGTTCGGCGCCGGCGCCCACAACTGCGTGGGCCGGCACTTCGCGATGCTGGAGATGAAGACCGTCCTGGCGCAGTTGCTCCAGAAGTTCCGCCCCGCGCTGGTGCCGGGCACCGTGGTGAACCGGTCGATGCGCGTCTCGCTGGTGCCCGGCCACGGCCTCCCCATGCGGCTGCTCCCCCGCGGCACGACGGCACCCCCGACCCCGTTGCGCGGGAACATCCGCGACAGCGTGCGACTGCCCTAGCGCCCCTCGCATCGCACGCCTTTGCCCCCTCCCCTCTTCGGCAGAGCCCCCAGGAGTCCCCGTGTCCACCGACCCGCCCCTCGTCCTCATCTCCGGAGCCGGCCCCACCGGCCTCGCGCTCGCCGGCGAACTCAGCGGCTCAGGCATCCGGTGCCACGTCGTGGAGAAACGGCGCCGGCCGTCGCCGTACTCCCGGGCCTTCGGCCTGATGCCCCGCACCATGGAACTCCTCGACATGCGCGGCCAGTTGGAGCCCTACCTCGATGCGGGGCTGCCCTGCACCCACCCGCCGCTGGGCGACCTGCGCGGACACCTGGACTACCGCCGCCTGGACACCCCGTTCCCCTACATCCTGATCATCCCGCAGTCGCGCACCGAGGAACTCCTGGAGAAGGCGGCCCTCGGGGAAGGCGCGCAGATCGAGCGCGGGGCCGAAGTAACGGCCGTACACCAGGGCCCGGATGCCGTACGGGTCGAGATCACCGGCTCCGACGGCACCCGGCGGACGCAGACCGCGGACTTCCTCGTCGGCTGCGACGGCGTCCGCAGCACCGTACGCCAGAGCGTCGGCATCCCCTTCCCCGGCCGCGACTACCACCAGTCTCTGATGATCGTCGACGCTCCGCTCGGCCGTCCCCCGGACCCGGAGATCTACGCACGCATCACGCGCCGCGGCATGGTCGCCGCCTATCCGTTCGGCGACAGCACCTTCCGCCTCATCATCCTCGACCGGCAGAAGATGACCGTCCCGGTGGAGCAACCCCTGACACTCGACGACGCGTCGGACAGCATCCGCGGCATCCTCGGCATCGACCTGGCCCCCTACGACCCCCTGTGGCTGTCCCGGTTCCGCAGCGCGCAGCGGCACGCCACCCAATACCGCCGCGGACGGGTGCTGTTGGCCGGTGACGCCGCGCACACCCACATACCCTCCGGCGGGCAGGGATTACAGGTGGGCATCCAGGACGCGATGAACCTCGGCTGGAAACTGTCGGCCGAACTGCACGGCCGGGCCCCGGACGGCCTGCTCGACTCCTACGAGCAGGAGCGGCTGCCGATCGCGGAGGCCACCCTGCGCAAGACGGACATGAACTTCCGCTTCGAGATCTCGGACTCCCCGCCGGCCCGGCTGGCACGCTGGCTCATCATGAAGGGCGGCCGCTTCGGGCCGCTCCAGACGCCGGTGCTCAAGGAGTTCGCCAACTTCACGCTGCGCTATCCGCCGCCGCACCGGGACCGGCACAACACCCTGGTGGGCACCCGGGTCCCGGACGCCACCCTGCACGGCCGCGAGGGCAACGGCGGGCGGCTGTTCGAACTCTTCCGGCGGCGGCGGTTCGTCCTGCTCGACCAGTCCACCGGCGGCCGTGCCGCGGACCTCGCGGCCGACGGGTGGGGCGAGCGGATCCATGCCGTCCGCAGCCACGCCCAGGGCCGCGTCCGGCTGCCCGAGGTACTCCTCGCCCGCCCGGACGGCTATGTCGCGTGGGCCGGTGACGCCGACGACCCCCACGCCCTGCGCGGCGCGCTGACCCACTGGTGCGGCGCTGCCCGTCCCGGCGCCACGACGGTGCGGTCCCCCGTCGGCACGACCGCACGCTGACACCCCTCACCAGACATGCCGACCAGGAATGCCGACCAGCCACGCGACCCGAAGGGATCCTTCCGTGTTGGACCGACGTACGACGCTGCGACTGGGAGCCGGGGCGGCGGCAGCGGCCGCCGTCAGCACCGGAGGCCATCAGGCCTACAGTCAGGCCCACGGCCGGACAGGAGACCGCATTCCCTGGGCGCGGCTACGCGACACGCTGCGCGGCGAGTGCGTACTGCCCGCCGATCGCGGTTACGAGCAGGCCAAGACCATGGTTCTCGGCCAGTTCAACTCCGTCCGTCCACAGTGCGTCGCGTACTGCGAGACGGCCGGCGACGTGGCGCACTGTCTGCGTTTCGCGGCCGCCCACGACGTGCCGGTCGCCCCGCGCAGCGGCGGCCACAACTACGCGGGCTGGTCCACCACGGAGGGCCTGATCGTCGACGTCTCCCGGATGAACCGGGTGCGCCCCGGCGACGGCTCCGTGCATCTGGGGCCGGGCGCGCAGGCCGTGGACATCGTGCACCAGCTGGCACCGCACGGCCTGCAGACCATTTCGGGACTGTGCCCGACCGTCTGTCCGGGCGGCTACATCCTCGGCGGCGGCATCGGCTGGGCGACCCGCAAGCACGGCCTGGGCTCGGACATGCTGCAATCCGCCGAAGTGGTGCTCGCCGACGGCAGCGTGGTGCGGGCGTCGGAGAAGTCCGAGGCCGACCTGTTCTGGGCGCTGCGGGGCGGGGGCGGCGGCAACTTCGGGATCGTGACCGACTTCCAGGTGCGGCCGGTGTCCATCCCCTCCCTGGTGAACTTCAACCTGACCTGGGACTGGGAGCACGCCGTCGACGTCACCCACGCCTATCTGGAATGGCTGCGGCACGCCCCCGACTCCTGGGGGTCGACCCTGGCGATCTTCCTGGCGAAGTCGACACCCGGCGCGGTCCCGCACCTCCTGCTCCACGGAGCCTTCCTGGGCAGCGAGGGCGACTTCCGGCGGGCCCGTAACGAACTGGTCGACGCCATCGGGCGGCGGCCCGCCACCGAGGACGTCGCCGACCTGCCCTACGACAAGGCCTCGATGCAGCTGTACGAGTGCGGGGACTACTCCGTCGAGGAGTGCCACCTGGTGGGCAGCAACCCCGAGGCGAAGATCCCGCGCTACCACTTCGCGGTGGACCGCGGACGGCTCGCGGACCGGCCGCTGTCGCGTACCGCGGTGCGTGAACTCATCGAGGCGTTCGACGCCGACCGCGTCGGGGAGCAGTTCCGCTATCTGACCTTCTTCGCCCTGGGCGGCCGGGCCAATCGGGTGGGGCGCGGGGAGACCGCGTACGTGCACCGGACTTCGCAGTACTACATCGGCTACACGGTCGGCCTGAACGAGGACAGCCCGGATGCCGGAAGCCGCGAGGCCGCGCAGAAGTGGGCCGACAAGGGCTTCGAGGTGTGCGACCGGTACGGCATCCCCGAGGACTACATCAACTTCCCCGACCCGCACCTCTCCGACTGGCGCACGGCCTACTACGGAGAGAACTACGCACGGTTGACCGCCGTGAAACAGGCCTACGACCCCGGCGGTTTCTTCCGGTTCGGCCAGAGCATCGGAAGCTGACCGCCGTCCTGACGACGCACACCCCACGCACCCCCACGCACACACCCGCCGAGAGAGGCTGATGCGCGATGACGACAGAGCAAGCGCCCAGCAGCAGCAAGGTCGCCGACATGTACGACGAGATCACCACCGTCATGGCCAAGTTGTGGAACGGCAATCTCCACTACGGCTACTGGAGCGGCCCCGACGACGACAGCAGCTTCGAAGAGGCCGTCGACCACATGACGGAGCAGGTCATCTCGCGGCTCGACCCGCGGCCCGGTCAGTACGTGCTCGACGCGGGCTGCGGCATCGGGTCGCCGGCGCTCAAGCTGGCCCGCGACCACCCGGTGACGATCAAGGGGATCTCCATCAGCCCCCGTCAGGTGGCGCTCGCCAACGAACGCGCCGGCAACGCGACCGGCCTGGCCGGCTCGGCCTCCTTCGAGGTCGTCGACGCCATGAACCTTCCCTGGCGGGACGGCACGTTCGACGGCGTGCTGTCGCTGGAGTCGATGATGCACATGCCGGACAAGCTCCAGGCGCTCAAGGAGATACGGCGCGTGCTGCGTCCCGGCGGGCGCCTGGCGCTCGCCGACATCGCCCGGCCGACCCTGCCCGGCGACACCGGTGACGGCGAGCCCAAGGCGTCGACGTCGGACGAGACCTATTCCATGGTGCGGATCGACGAATACGGCGCGCTGCTGCGGGAGGCCGGCCTCGAGCCCCTGGAAGTCACCGACGTCAGCGACCGGACCCGCCGATCGGGCCGCCACTTCGTGGCGGGCGCGGAAGCCTGCCGCGACGAATACGTGCAGGCGATCGGTGCCGAGGAGTTCGAGCGGCGGCTGGAAGAGGGACGAAGGCTCGAGCGGACGCCGGAGATCGGATACGTGCTGATCGCCGCCCGGCGGCCCGCGGAGTGACGCGGGCAACTGACCGCCGTGCCCCTCCCAGCCGCTGAACGGAGGCTTGAACTCATGCTTCGCCACGACTACCCGCAAGACCTGGACCATCTCCCCGAATTCGCGCCGATGCTGGACGGCTACCGGATCGCCGTGAACGAGATCGACGGGATCGAACTGCAGACGATGTACGAGGAGGCGGGCTTCCTCTACGAGCAGAAGAGGAAGATGCTCGGGAGCAATCTGGCCCTCGTCCGGGCCAACTGGGACCGCGCACTGAGCAGTCCGGACGACCTGTTCACCCTCGTCTACTGCTCCGACCAGCGTGGAGCATGGGCGGCGATCACGCTGTGGCGAGCCGCGGAGCACACGTACGCCCTGACGTCGCTGGTGTCCAACGGCAAGAATCCCTACGTCACGCGTGCGGCGGTCGTCGCCGGTTACCGCCGGCTCTCGGAGGCCGGTGCGCGCTTCCGCTCGAGCTGGTTCAGGCCCGAGCACCCGGTCGCGGCGGACTTCGCGCACCGGGTGGCGCAGGACCGCGCCAACACCACCGTCGTGGGCCTGGACTACATCCCCTACCGGCCCGGTGGTGACCTCCGGTACGCCGAGATCCGCGTCGAGGAGCTGGACGGCGCGCTGACCGATGACCACCTGGACCTCGTCGCCGAGTCCCGCGGGCCGCTGTGCGCCGCGGCGGGCCAACTCACCGGCCCCGACGCCCGGTGGGACACACTCGACCGCATCTGGGGCCGCTGCGGACTGCGCCGCTATCAAATCCCGCTTGCCGCCTACGCCCGCGGCCGGCTTGTAGGGATGGCCCTCTGCCAGCGTGGCGCGTTCGGGATCAATCCCTCGCTGCTCGAGAACAAGTGCGACCTGATCCTCGATCACACCGCGGACCCGGCCGTGCTGCGCAAGGCGGCGGCGTCGCTGCTGCACCGCGCACACGAGGTCTACCGGGACTACCCGGGTGTCCCGATCCCGGTCATGTCCACTCCGGGGGCCACGCGCGTCCTGAACGGACTCGGCCTGCACCCCACCCGTAAGTACGCCGAGATCATCACCACGCGCGCGGGATTCCGGCACGCCTGCCAGGCCGTGTGCGACTCCTACAGCGACCGGAAGCAGCAACGACGACGGAGTGCCTGAGCATGCGCTATCTCATGGAGGACACGCGTGAAGCACGCCGTCTCAGCGAGAAGGTCGACCCCGACCGATGGGTCGACGACTGGATCGGCGCGCACCTGCGGCCCGGGATGAACGTCCTCGACGCGGGCTGCGGCCCCGGTGTCATCGCCGCCACGGTCGCGGACCGCGGCCGGGACATCACCGTCACCGGCGTCGACATCGGCAGCCACCGGGTCGCCGAGGCGCGCCGGAATCTCGGCGGCAGAGGCACCGCCGTCGAGGGCGACGTCCGCCGCCTGCCCTTCCCCGACGGGGCCTTCGACCTCAGCTACTGCCGGCTCATGTTGCAGTTCGTGCCGGACGTGGAGGCCGCGGTCCGGGAACTGTCCAGGGTCACGCGGGGAGGCGGCACGATCGTGCTGTACGAACTCGACGGTCAGCTGAACTGGAACCACCCGGTCGACGACCGGCTCCAGGAGCTGCTCTCCAGCGTGCTCGCGGGCACGGGCGAGCGTGGTTTCGACTGGCAGGTGGGGCGCAAGCTGTACACCGTGGCCGTTCACTGCGGGCTGCGCGACATCGACGTCGCGGTCGAGCCGTATCACCTGATCGCGGGCAGCATCGATCCCGTGCGGCGTGATCAGTGGGCGCTGAAGTTCGACGTCGCGAGGCCCACGGCCACGGCCGCGCTGGGCAGCGAGCAGTTGGCCGAGGAGTTCTTCCGCCTGTTCATGGAGCACCTGGACAGCCCCGACACCCTCACCTACAGCGTCGCCTTCGCCGTCACGGCAACGGTCCCGGAGGCCCCGACGCCAGCCGCCCCCTGACAACCCGGCCCTGGTCGGCTGGGCGAGCGGCGACGCGGTGCCTAGTGCGTTGCTGCCGTAAGGCCACTCCGACACCACTCGCCACGAACAACGAAGCCCCGCCCGGACAAGGTCCGAACGGGGCAGGGTGGCGGTTGCGTCAGCCGCACTCAGGCGAGTCGGCGCTCTACCAGCCGACGAGCCTCGACGGCTCGACGGTCGCCGAGAAGAGTTCGCGGCCGACCTCATCGGAGAAACTGCCGTGCGACAGCGGCGTGTGGTGAACGACGGCCACCGATTGGTGATGCACCGGATCGAGGACACCACGCGCTGCCACACCCGCTCGGGGCGCACGGTCACCAGTGTGTGGATGGAGCTGGCCGTCGCCAGTCAGAGACGAGACGTGACGGGCGTCGCGGCCTCGTGCCGCGGCGGTCGCTCAGAGGTGGTCGTCCAGGAGCTTCCGTACCTCGGTGCTGGTCATAGGCCCCGCGCCGTGCGTCACCACCTCTCCCTCCTTCAGCAGGACGTAGGACGGGGCTCCGGTGATCCCATATCGCTCGGTTGCGGCCGGGCAACGCGTGATGTCGGCGCGGACGGCCGTCAGGCGGCCCGTGAACTCGTCGGCGATGCCGCCCACGACGAGGTCCATCACCCGGCAGGGCTCGATTGCCTTGGGCCATGTCCCGGTGAAGTATGCGAGGACCGGAACTCCGCTCATCCCGAGGATGAAATTGAACTCCGCGTCCTCACGGGGTCGGTGAACCCGGTTCGCCATGCAAGCTCCTGACCTCACGTTCCGTCATTCCATCCCCATCATCCCTCGCGCGGTGTGCCAAGCCGGCCCGGTCGATCGTCCGGTTGACCTGTCGGAAGGGAGGCACGGGCCGCCGCGGGACCAGGCTGGTCCCCAGCGCGAGCGGCCTGGCCCCCGCCCGCATGAGCCAGCTGACGGCACCGAGAGCGGGGCACGAACCCTGGACCGCTCGCGGACGCGGTCGTGAACGGTCGTAGTACGCGTCAGCTGCCCTGAAGACCGAGCGCCAGCGTCAGTTCAAGGACCCGGTGTGGCGATGCGAGATCCGGGAACAGCTCCCGCAGCTGCGACATCCGGTACCGGACTGTCTGGGGATGGACGAACAACGCCGCCGCCACCTCGTCCCGCCTGCCCTGGTGCAGCAGCCAGGCCCGCAACGTCTCCTCCAGCCGCCGTGCGGTCGCGACAGGCAAGGTCCGCAGCGGTGCGAGGGCTCGGGCACGCAGGTCCGCGAACGCGTCCGCGTCGGCGCTGAGCACCAGCTCGGGCAGGTGGGCCTCGGTGTCGCGAATATCAGAGGAGAGGGAGCGCGCGCGTACGGCTCGTGCGTACGAGGCCGACGCACGAGTCCATGGCCGGGCCGGGCCGACCACGGCGGTGCGGTCGGTCAGACGCCGCAAGAGATGTGATCGGTCGGCATCGGGGACGAGCAGCACACCGGTGGCATCCGGAAGATCGTCGAGGACGAGGGTGCTCGGGTCGAGCGCGCGGTAGGCAGGCCGGGCCTGGGCCGCGGGCAGCAGGACCGCGGTCAGCGAAGCCGGAGGCTGCCACCCGGCCCGTTGAACAGAGGCAAGGAGCACGTCCGGGCTCGCCCCGGCGAGGAGGTCACGGGCCAGGTGTTCCAGGTGGCGCTCCTGGTCCCTGCCCCGGGCGGCCAGCTCGTCGGCGTGGCCCGCGGCGCTCGCGGCGGAGAGCTCGTCGATGTAGGCAAAGGTCAGCTCGGCGAACTTGGCGACCTCGGCGGCGGGCAGACCCGCGGGTACGGCACCCGCTGCCAGGCATCGCCAGGCCACGCGGGCGCCGACGCGGTAGGCACTGAGCAGGGCGTCCATCGAACGGCCGTCGCGCACCTCGCCGCGGCCCAGCTCATAGGCCGCGTCACCGGCGTCGCCGCCTGTGGCGTTCCCGCTCGCGAGGTCCAGGTAGTGCCCCAGGGCGGTGCGGACGGCTCGGCGGATGGTGGCGCCCATGCGGCCCGAAAGGGCGTTGGCGTAGGGAGGA
This sequence comes from Streptomyces sp. NPDC054866, assembly GCF_053610745.1. NCBI lineage: Bacteria > Bacillati > Actinomycetota > Actinomycetes > Kitasatosporales > Streptomycetaceae > Streptomyces > Streptomyces sp. NPDC054866. The sequence goes on along the minus strand of NZ_JBSGZA010000015.1, from coordinate 30,208 downwards.
ACCTCGTCGATGATCGCCTGGACGACCTCGTCGGCGGTGCTCTTCAGCGCGGCCCGAAGCGCGGTGACCGTCGTCTCATCCAGGGCCAGCTCGCTGGCCCTCCGGATTGCATGGCTCATGTTTTTGTTCCCTGCGAACAATTCAGTCGACCAGATTTACGTCCTGCGGTCAGGACTTTACGCCTTGAGGCGCACCAAGCTGGGGTCATGACGAGTACAGCCCTCCGCAGCAGGGCGTGGAATCTGCTGGAGATGGTCACGACGCCGCTGCTGCCGTCGGACTACCTCGACCTGATCAGCCCGCTGCGTGCGGGCGCCGACCTGCGTGGACGCATCGAGGCCGTGCGCCCCGAGACGGGTGACGCCGCGACCATCGTGATCAGGCCGGGACGCGGCTGGCGCGGCCACACAGCCGGTCAGTACGTGCGGATCGGGGTCGACGTCGACGGGGTGCGCCTGTGGCGTGCCTACTCCCTCACCTCGCCGACAAACCGCCGGGACGGCCGCGTCACGATCACCGTGAAGGCGATCCCGGACGGCAAGGTCAGCAACCACCTGGTCCGCAGGGCGAAACCGGGCACGCTGATCCAGCTCGACCAGCCGACCGGCGACTTCGTACTGCCGCAGGCCCCGCCCGCCAAGGTGCTCTACCTGACGGCCGGCAGCGGCATCACACCCGTGATGGGCATGCTGCGCGACACCGAGCTCGACGACGTCGTCATGGTCCACTGCGCGCCACAGCCGCAAGACGTGATCTTCCGCAACGAACTGCACGGCCTGGTCGCGGACAAGAAGCTGCGGCTCACCGAGGTGCACACCGACACGGACGGAATGCTCGACATCACCCGTCTCGACGAGCTCGTGCCCGACTGGGCCGAGCGCGAGACCTGGGCCTGCGGGCCCGCGGGCCTGCTCGACGCCGCCGAAGAGCACTGGAGTGAGCACGGCGTCCAAGAGCGACTGCACACCGAACGCTTCCGCCCCAGCATCGTCGTCGCCGGCGACGGCGGCGAGGTCACGTTCAGCGCCACCGGCAAGGCCGTCGACGCGGACGGCGCCACGCCGTTGCTGGACATCGGCGAGGAGGCCGGCGTGCTCATGCCCTCCGGGTGCCGCATGGGCATCTGCTTCGGCTGCGTCACGCCGCTCAAGGCGGGCGCCGTCCGCGACCTGCGCACCGGAGAGATCACCGAGGCCGAGCCCGGCGTCCTCATCCAGACCTGCGTGTCCGCCGCGGCGGGCCCCTGCGACATCGAACGGTAGGAGCACCTTGACCGCCATCGACCCCACCGCCCACCTGACCGCGGAGCAGATCGAGGAGCTCGGCCGCGAGCTGGACGCGATCCGCGACGAGGTGATCGCCGACCGCGGCGAGAAAGACGCCGCCTACATCCGTAAGGTCATCTCGGCGCAGCGCAAGCTCGAGCTGGCCAGCCGGGGCGTGCTGCTGTTCTCAATCTTCCCGCCCGCGTGGCTGATCGGCACCGCCGGCCTCTCCGTGGCGAAGATCATGGACAACATGGAGATCGGCCACAACATCCTGCACGGCCAGTGGGACTGGATGCGGGACCCGAAGATCCACTCCACCACCTGGGACTGGGACCACGTCTCGCCGGCCGACCAGTGGAAGCACTCGCACAACGAGCTGCACCACACGTACACCAACGTGATCGGCAAGGACAACGACCTCGGCTACGGCATCATGCGCGTCGACGAGGACCAGAAGTGGCACCCGTTCCACCTCGGCCAGCCGCTGTGGAACTTCATCAACGCCTGCTTCTTCGAGTACGGCATCGCGGCGTACGACCTGGAGCTCGGCAAGAACCTGAGCAAGCACCGCCGCAAGAAGCCGGAGTTCCGCGCGCGGGCCAGGGCCGTGGGCCGAAAGATCCGCAAGCAGGTGCTCAAGGACTACGTGATCCACCCGCTGCTTTCGGGCCCGTCGTTCCTCCCCACGCTCGGCGCCACGTTCACCGCGAACCTGGTCCGCAACATCTGGACCCACTCGGTGATCATGTGCGGGCACTTCCCCGAGGGCGTACAGGTCTTCGAACGCCGGTCGATCAAGGGCGAGACGCGCGGCCAGTGGTACCTGCGCCAGATGATGGGCTCGGCGAACATCAGCGGCAGCAAGGCCATGCACTTCATGACCGGCAACCTGTCGCACCAGATCGAGCACCACCTGTTCCCGGACCTGCCGAGCAACCGGTACGCCGAGGTCGCGGTGAAGGTGCGCGCGCTGTTCGAGAAGTACGAGCTGGAGTACGTCACCGGCCCGCTGCCCAAGCAGGTGTTCTCCGCGTGGCACAAGGTCTTCCGGCTCTCGCTGCCGAACAAGAAGCCCAAGGTCCAAACGCCGGACCGCGAGCGGGAGCTCGTCGCCGCCTGATTCCCGGTACCGGTTCAGAGCACACAGCCCCGGTCGCGCGCAACGTGCCCCCTCCCCCGGAGCCAGGGGCTTCACCCTCCATCCCGAAACGCCGGATCGTCGAGCCGACCCCCGCGTGACCCTGTCGGGCTCGGCCTTCCGCCGAGCCCGACAGGCCTGCTCCATACCGGAGCCGGACCGCGTCACGCCGTCAGCGCTGCAATGTCAGCAAACCCGGACGGTAGGGCCAGTGGCCGTACTCGCCACCGGAGTTGGGGCTGCGTCCCTGGTAGAGGAACTGCAGGTTGCAGGGATCGACGGTGAAGGTCTGATCGGCGGTGGTGCGGATCAGTTCGCCGTGGCTGATGTCGTTGGTCCAGGTGGCGCCGCTGTTGGCCTTGCCGGCGAAGGGGTTGGTCTCGGTCGCGGCCTGGGGTGTCCATGAGCCGTTCAGGCTGGTGGCCGTGAACGAGCGGAAGTATCGGCCCTGCGAGCCGATCGCCTCGACGATCATGAGGTAGCGGTCCTGGCCCTGGAGCTTGTAGACCTGCGGGGCTTCGAACAGGTTGTTCTTCGTGTCGCTCATGACCGTTGTGTAGGTCGAGCCGAAACTACCCGGGAAGTTCCCGATCGGCATGCTGGCCCGGTAGATCTTGCCGTTGTCACCGGCGAAGAACAGGTACATGTTCTGGCCGTCAGCGATGAGTGTCTGGTCGATGGGGCCGGTGTCGGAGCCGGTGATGCTTCCGGAGAAGAGCACCTGCTGTGCGGACCAGCCGTTGGGGTTGGAGGGGTCGCTCGACGTCCGGTAGGAGAAGGCGCTGCCACCTCCCCACTGGTAGGCGAGCACCCAGATGTTCTTCGGTGCGAAATAGAAGAGCGTGGGCGCCACGACGGAGTTCGACATCGTGTTCTGACTGGCCGAGGCCATCTCCGGCCAGTTGCCGAACAGGCCGAAGTTCATCGAACCCCAGCCCGCTCCCGTTCCCACGGCGCCGTGCGTCGTCGCGTAGACGAGATGCTTGCCGTTGTAGGGGGCGACGGTGAAGTCCTTGAGCGAGGCCCACCCGGCCTTGGGCTGCGCCAGCGCGCCTGTGGACGTCCAGCGGTAGCTCGACGGGAGATTGCACGAACCGGGAGGGTTGCCGCTGCCGACCTTGACGAGCTGCCACTGCTGGTTGGTGCCGCCCCAGTCGTCGTACTGGACGATGTTCGCGTTGTCGGCGGTGGAGCCGCCCTGTACTTCGAGGGCCTTGTCGCTGTGGCGCGCGATGAGCCTCACGTAGCCGTCCGAGCTGTCGGCCAGCCGCCACTGCTGGTTGGTGGCGTTCTGGTCGGTCCACTGGACGATCGAGCCGCCATTGGCGGTGGACCGGTTGTGGACGTCCAGAACCTTGCCGGAGTGGCGGGACTTGATGCGGTAGTTGCCGCCGCCGGAGTCGACGAACTGCCACTGCTGCTGGTTCTGATCGTTCCTGGTCCACTGGGTGATGCGGGCGCCGTCGTTGGTCGCCAGGTTGTGGACGTCCAGGGCCTTGCCGCTGTTGCGGTTGACCAGCACGTACCAGGCGTTGGTGTCGACGGTCGCCGCGGCGGCGGGCGGGGCACCGAGGAAGGTGGCCACGAGCAGCAGCGGCGCAAGGACGACGAGTAAGCGTCTCAGGCGGACCGGGGACGGATGGCGGAACCACATCAGAAGAACTCCTTGGGGGCGGGGGTGGGGTGACCCCGATGAACCGCGGGGGCGGCCACGCCGGGGGATCAGGGACGGGACAGGCGTGAAGACGGCCGCACTTCAATCCCGAAAAATTTTCGGAAAATTCTCGAATTCATTGACGCCATAAGCTAGGAACGTGAGGCCTCCCGGTCAAGACCTGGCGCCAATCTGTCCGCAAACAGCGCCTACTTGGGGCTTGACCGGCATGTCGGGCCGACCGGAAACTCTTCGAAAGTTTGCGACACGGTTCGCCAGCCCAGGCGTACGGGCAGAGGAAGGAGGTTGAGCAGGCAGCGTCCGGCCCTGGCCGTCACATCTTCAACTCCCGCATGAATCCACCCCTGTTGACGACTGCTCAGCACATCGTTACTGTCCGCCTCGAATCTTCGGCACACCGACCGCCGTTCGATATCTCGAATGGGAGCGCTCCCCCGAGGGCCACGGCGAGATGGTCCGCGCCGGGCGACTACCTCCGCCTGCCGTGGCGGACGGGCCTGTTCACCCAGACCAACTCCACCTGCTGACCACCATCGACACCGGAGCCGCTCATGCCCCCCGCCCCGTCGTTACGCCACCCCAGACGCCTCGCCGCCACCCTGCTGACGAGTTCCCTCCTCGTCGGCGGCCTCCTGACCGCGCCCGCCGCGGCAGCCGCCCCCTCCGCGGCGGCGACCTCAGCCGTGCGCGTCAACCAGGTCGGCTACCTGCCGGACGGACCCAAGCGCGCCACCGTGGTCACCACGGCGACGCAGTCGCTCACCTGGCAGTTGCGCGACGCGTCCGGGACGGTGGTCGCCTCCGGTGCGACCGTCCCGCGCGGCGCGGACACCCCCTCCGGGCAGTCCGTCCAGGTGGCCGACTTCTCCTCGTACCGAGGGACCGGATCGGATTACGTCCTGGCGGTGGACGGCAGCGGCAGCGTGCCCTTCGACATCCGCGCGAACCTGTACGACGGTCTGCGCTCCGACGCGATGGCGTTCTTCTACCACCAGCGCAGCGGCATTCCCATCGACGCCTCCCTGGCGGGCTCCGCCTACGCGCGCCCGGCCGGACACCTCGGTGTCGCGCCCAACAAGGGCGACACCTCCGTTCCGTGCCAGGCAGGCGTGTGCGACTACACCCAGGACGTCAGGGGCGGCTGGTACGACGCGGGTGACCACGGCAAGTACGTGGTGAACGGCGGCATTTCCACCTGGCTGATGGTCAACTCCTTCGAGCGGGCCAAGCGGGCGGGCAAGGACGCGGCGCTCGGCGACTCGACGCTGCAGGTCCCCGAGCGGGACAACGGCGTGCCCGACGTCCTGGACGAGGCGCGCTGGGAGCTCGACTTCCTGATGCGGATGCAGGTGCCCGAGAACAAGCCGTACGCGGGCATGGCGTTCCACAAGATCCATGACGCGGAATGGACCGGCATGCCGATGCGCCCCGAACAGGACGGCAAGCCCCGCGAGCTGCACCGTCCGTCCACGGCGGCGACCCTCAACCTCGCAGCGGCCGCGTCGCAGTGCGCCCGCGTCTTCCGGCCCTACGACGCCGCGTTGGCCGACCGCTGCCTGTCAGCCGCACGCCGGGCCTGGACGGCGGCGCGGGCCAACCCGGCCATGTACGCGCCGGATTCGGACAGCACGGGTGGCGGCGCCTACGGCGACACCAAGGTCACCGACGAGTTCTACTGGGCAGCGGCCGAGCTGTACGCCACGACCGGCGACAGCGGCTACCGGGACGCGGTCACCGACTCGTCCTGGCACGCTTCCCCAACTGCCTTCTCCGACTACGGGTTCGGATGGGCGGATACGGCCGCGCTCGGCCGGCTCACCCTGGCCACCGTCCCGGTCGGCCTCCCCGCAGCCGACCGGGACCGGGTCCGGGCCTCGGTAACGACGGCCGCCGACGGCTACCTGTCCCGGATGGCCGACCAAGGCTACGCGGTGCCCGTCCCGGCGAACGGCTACTTCTGGGGCTCCAACGGCGCGGTCGCAGGCGACGCGATCGTCCTGGCCGTCGCCGAGGAGCTGACCGGCAACGAGCGCTACCGCACCGGCGCGCTGGAGACGATGGACTACCTGCTGGGCCGCAATGCCCTCGGCCAGTCCTACGTATCCGGATACGGCGAGAAGTCCTCGCGCAACCAGCATCACCGCTTCTGGGCACGCCAGTTGGACGCCTCACTGCCCAATCCTCCGGCGGGATCCCTGGCGGGCGGGCCCAACAGCGCGCTCCAGGACCCGGTGGCACAGGAGGAGTTGGCCGGCTGTGCGCCCGCCGCCTGCTACATCGACGACATCGGCTCGTACTCCACCAACGAGGTGGCGGTCAACTGGAACGCCCCGCTGGCCTGGCTCGCCGCCTACGCCGCCGAGCGGAACTCCACCGGTGAACCACCCACCGGTGCCTGCGCGGTGACGTACAAGGGCGACAGCGTCTGGAGCACGGGCTTCACCGCGACCGTCACCGTCAAGAACACGGGCCCGAAATCCGTGGACGGCTGGAAGCTGAGCTGGACCTACCCGGCAGGCCAGCGCGTCACGAACGCCTGGAACGCGACCGTCACCCAGGACGGCACCGCCGCCGTCGCCCGCAACGCCGACTGGAACCGGACCATCGAACCCGGTGCGACGGCGAGCTTCGGTGTCCAGGGGACGTACAGCGGGAGCAATCCCTCCCCCACGGCCTTCACGCTCAACGGGATCGCCTGCACTTGATCCGGGCTGTCCGTACCGGCACATCGTCCCCGTTCCAAGACCACGGCGTCCGGTCATCCCATGCTGCCCGGGTTCCGGGCCCGGCCCGTCCGTCCGTCCGTCTGCCGAGTGGGAGCGGACGACGCATTCCGCCGCTCTTCAGTCCTTCCGTGATTTCTACCCTGGAGGCACAGTCATGGCTTCACATGCCACTTCCCCACCCGCCGTCCGCCGGAAGTTCGGCGGTCTGCTGATAGCGCTGATCGTCGGCGTCCTCGGTGCGGTCGCCGCACCGGTCGCAACGCCGACCGCATACGCCGCCGAGAGCGCCGCCGAGAGTACGCTCGGCGCCGCGGCGGCACAGAGCGGCCGCTACTTCGGCACCGCCATCGCCTCGGGCAGGCTGGGCGACTCGGCGTACACGACGATCGCGGGCCGCGAGTTCAACTCGGTGACGGCCGAGAACGAGATGAAGATCGACGCCACCGAACCCCAGCGGGGCCAGTTCAACTTCACCGCTGGTGACCGCGTCTACAACTGGGCGGTGCAGAACGGCAAGCAGGTGCGCGGCCACACCCTGGCCTGGCACTCCCAGCAGCCCGGCTGGATGCAGAGCCTCAGCGGCAGCAACCTGCGCCAGGCGATGGTCGGCCACATCAACGGCGTGATGTCCCACTACAAGGGCAAGATCGCCCAGTGGGACGTCGTGAACGAGGCCTTCGTCGACGGCAGTTCGGGTGCCCGGCGCGACTCCAACCTGCAGCGCACCGGCAACGACTGGATCGAGGTCGCCTTCCGCACCGCGCGCGCCGCCGACCCGGCCGCCAAGCTCTGCTACAACGATTACAACGTCGAGAACTGGACCTGGGCCAAGACCCAGGCCATGTACGCCATGGTCAAGGACTTCAAGCAGCGCGGCGTGCCGATCGACTGCGTCGGCTTCCAGTCGCACTTCAACAGCGACAGCCCCTACAACAGCAACTTCCGCACCACCCTGCAGAACTTCGCCGCGCTCGGCGTCGACGTGGCCATCACCGAACTCGACATCCAGGGCGCCTCGGGCACGACCTACGCCAACGTGACCAACGACTGCCTGGCCGTCGCTCGCTGCCTCGGCATCACCGTCTGGGGTGTGCGCGACAGCGACTCCTGGCGGCCGGAGCACTCGCCGCTGCTGTTCAACAGCGACGGGAGCAAGAAGCCCGCCTACACCGCCGTCCTCAACGCACTCAACGGCGGCTCCACTACGCCCCCCGGGGATTCCGGACAGATCAAGGGCGTCGCTTCGGGCCGCTGCCTTGACGTGCCCGGCGCCGGCACCACTGACGGCACCCAGCTCCAGCTGTGGGACTGCCACAACAGCACCAACCAGCAGTGGACCTACACCGCCGCGGGCGAGCTCAAGGTCTACGGCAACAAGTGCCTGGACGCGGCAGGCACCGGCAACGGCACCAAAGTCCAGATCTACAGCTGCTGGGGTGGCGACAACCAGAAATGGCGCCTCAACTCCGACGGATCCATCGTCGGCGTCCAGTCCGGCCTCTGCCTCGACGCCGCCGCGAGCGGCACCACCAACGGCACCCTGATCCAGCTCTACTCCTGCTCGAACGGCAGCAACCAACGCTGGACCCGCACCTGATGGGGCCTGCCACAAAGGAAAGCGGGAATCGATGAAGACCTACGGTGCGGCTTCCCCCGCCCCTCCACGAAGACATCGCTGGTGGTCCCGCGTCGCCGCCATGGTGGCCGCGACCCTTGCGATCGGCCTGCTCAGCGCGGTGAATCCGACGCCCGCCGCGGCGGCGACGGTGGACACCAACGCCTGGTACGTCCTGGTCAATCGCAACAGCGGCAAGGCGCTGGACGTCCATGACGCGTCCACCGCCGACGGCTCGCGGGTCACCCAGCGGACGCGCGGCGACGGAACCAGCCAGCAGTGGCAGTTCGTGGACTCCGGCGGCGGCTTCTACCGGCTCAAGGCCCGGCATTCGAACAAGGTCCTCGACGTGGCCGGCGCCTCGACCGCCGACGGTGCCGCGATCCAACAGTGGGCCGACCACAACGGGACCAACCAGCAGTTCCACCTGGCCGACTCCGACGCGGGCCACGTCCGGCTGATCAACCGCAACAGCGGCAAGGGGGTGGAGGTGCAGGGCGGCTCCACCGCCGACGGCGCCAACGTCGTCCAGTACCGCGACTGGGAGGGCGCCAACCAGCAGTGGCAGCTGGTCAAGCTGTCGTCCGGTGGCGGCGGATGTGGCAGCGCCCCGACTCTGGCGAGCGGTACGCACACGATTCAGAGCGGCGGCAAGAGCCGCAGCTTCACCCTCAGGGTTCCCGCCAATTACGACAACAGCCACCGCTACCGGCTGATCTTCGCGTTCCACTGGCGGGGCGGAACCGCCGGCGACGTCGCCTCGGGCGGCACGAGCGGGAGCGCCTGGTCCTACTACGGCCAACAGGAGCAGTCGAACAACAGCGCAATCCTCGTCGCCCCCCAGGGCCTCGGCAACGGCTGGGCCAATTCGGGCGGTGAGGACGTCACCTTCGTCGACGACATGATCCGGCGTATCGAGGGCGGCCTCTGCGTCAACACGGCACAGCGTTTCGCCACAGGCTTCAGCTGGGGCGGCGGTATGAGCTACGCACTCGCCTGCACCCGGGCGAACGTCTTCAGGGCCGTCGCGGTCATCGCCGGCGGCCAGATCAGCGGGTGCAGCGGCGGCACCCAGCCCATCGCCTACTTCGGAATCCACGGCATCAGCGACAACGTCCTCACCATCGCGCAAGGACGGTCCCTGCGCGACAAGTTCGCCGCCAACAACGGCTGCACCGCCCAGAACCCGCGCGAGCCCGCCCCGGGCAGCCGGACGCACATCACCACCACCTACTCGGGCTGCCGTGCCGGGTACCCGGTCCAATGGGCCGCGTTCGACGGAGGCCACATACCCGGTCCGGTCGACGGCTCGCCCAACGAAAGCGGCGTCACCACCTGGACCAAGGCAGAGATCTGGAGGTTCTTCGCACAGTTCCAGTGACACGCCCGCACCATGGGGTGGAGCCCAGGATGATCCTGGGCTCCACCCCATCGACGTCTGTTTCAGGGCGCGGGGCGGAGCGGCAAGAAGTTAATGATTTACATGCCTTACGCCGTGCCCATCGGATCATCAGATCGTTGTTCTTATAGATAGCTGAGCGATCCCCAACGGGCGGGAATAAGCGTCGGCGGGTGCACCGAAGCGAACCTCTGGACGTACTGCGGCTTGCCCTGGCTGGCCTGCCCGAGCGGTACGACTTTGGGGACGGCAGGTCCATGCAGTTACAGAAGGGGCCATCGACGGCAGGTGAGAACGAGTCCGAGTACCCGGATCCCCACAGAGTGACACGCTTCCCCGCTGTATACGCCCCTTTTCCGTCTCTGACCTCGAAGAGCATGTGATGAACTCCTGGACCACGTCCACCCACGACGGTCAACCACTTGCCGACTGGTACGCCCGCCGCAGCAGCACCCTCCGCGGCGCCGTACGCCACCAGCTTGTGGACCGAGCGCTGACGGAACACCTTCCAACTGCACCGCCGCAGCGTGTGCTCGACGTCGGTGGCGGCACCGGCGTGCAGGCCCGGATGCTGGCCCGTCGTGGCCACCACGTCACCGTTCTCGACCCCGACGAGAACATGCTGGCCAAAGCCCGCAGCGCCTGGCTGCCACACGCCGACAACTCCCCGGGCAGTGTCAGCTTCTGCCACGGCACCGGCGAACAGGCCCCGCAGCTGGTAGGCGCCGACTGGGACGTGGTGCTGTGCCACGGCGTCCTGATGTATCTGCAGGACCCGGCCCCCCTGCTGCACGCGCTCACGCAATGCCTGCGGCCAGAGGGTCTCATCTCACTCCTCGCCTATCAGGCCGATGTCCTGGCCATGCAACGCGGACTCGCACGCGACTGGGACGGCGCACTCAAGGCGCTGCACAGCCCGGTGGAATACAGCAGCATCGGCACGATCAGCTTCGGCGTGGACCGCACCAAGATCCTGCGGATCCTCGCCGAACACCACATCGACCTCGTCCAGTGGTATGGAGTCCGGGTATTCACCGAACACCTCGACGACGAACCCGTCGGCAACGACTTCGACCAGGTGCTGGAGGCCGAATGGGAAGCCGGCCGCGTCGACCCCTACCGGCGCGTCGCCCGCCACTTCCACCTCATCGCCCGCTCCCACGTGGCCCATCACTCCAGTCGCACCTCGTGATGTGGTGATGGGAAACCGGCCAGGGCATGTGGCCTTCAGAGAGCGGAGCGTGTCAAACGTCCCGAGAGCTGTCCGTCGTCGGCGCCGTGTCGTCGGTACGGAGGCCGACGGCGTGCCTGGCGGACAGTTCAGGCGGGGTCTTCTCCGCGGCGAGGTGCTCCAGTACCTCCGCGAGTTCCCGGCAGGCACTCTGCACCGATCGTCGGGTGGCACGCTGTTCGGCGACCATGGCAGACAACAAGAGCGCCGTCAGCGCGGTGGCACCGTTGAACGCCTGAAGTTTGGTCATGACCTCGATAGGCGACAGGTGGAGGAAGGCCCCCTGCTGCTTGTTCGCCTCGAAGGTCGTCAGCACCGAAGCGAACAACGCGCACAACATGCTCCCTGCCAGCTGGAAGCGCAACGCCACCCAGATGAGCAGCGGGAAGACGAGGAAAAGCAGGCTCAATTCGCCGACCACTGCCACCGGCACGACGATCAAGGCCGCAAGGCCCAGGCACAACATCTCTTTCCAGCGCCTCAGTCGCAGTGGTCCAGCGGCGCCCACCAGCACGAGCAGGAGCGGAGTGACCAGCAGGACACCCATCGCATCGCCCACCCACCAGGCCAGCCACACGGACCAGAACTGCCCCGTCCCCAGTCCACCGGTCAACACCTGCAGCCCGACCCCCGCCGTGGCACTGATCAGCATGGCTCCGAGCCCACCGATGAAGACCAGGGCCAGGCCATCCCGCAGACGTGAGATTCCGACCCGGAAACCAGCCCGTCGCAGCAGCAGATAGGCGCAGAGCGGGGCGATGGTGTTGCCCGCCACGGTGACCAGTGTGGTGAGTTGCGGGGTGGTGAGGGACGCGATGATGAGGAGGGAACCAACAGCGATCCCGGGCCAGACCGCCACGCCGTAGACGAACAGTGCGGCGAGGGCGACGCCGGTGGGCGGCCAAATGGGTGTGACGATCACGCCTTCGACGGTGAGTCGACCGTGCAGGCCCAGACGCCCGGATACGTAGTAGCAGGCAGCCACGGCCAGTGCCTTGAGGACTGCCTCCGAGGACTGCCGGAACCGCCGAGTCACCAACACAGAGCCATCAGACACCGACCGGACCGCTTCGGCCATGCGAGGGCCCTGCCCATGTCCGAGCACGTCCGCAATCTTCGGGGCCTCTTGCCCCACCTCGCCTCAGTCCACGGGCGTACCGGGCGGGTACCACTACAGGGCGCCACCGTCGTGGCCGACGACGAGGACGGCGGCATCGTCCTCGTGCCCCACCGTGTCCGCCAGCCGCATCACACCGCCTACGAGAGCGTTGATGCCCAGCCCGGCAGCGGTGGTGATCTCGGCGAGGCGCATCACCTGCCGCAGGCCGTCGTCGAGGCTCAGTGACGGCCCTTCCACCACTCCGTCGGTCAGCAGCACGACGACACCATCCATGGTGAGCCGGCGGCACACCACGGGGTACTCGGCGCCTTCGAGCACGCCAAGCGGGGGGCCGCACTCGCCTTCGTCGACACCGGACCGGCCGTCGGCCGTGGCCCAGATGTGGGGAATGTGGCCGGCCCGAGCGCACTCCACAGCGCCGGTGGCCGGATCAAGCCGGAGAAAAGTACACGTCGCGAAGAGGTCCGCGCCCAGGGCGACCAGGAGGTCGTTGGTACGCATGAGCAGTTCCCCTGGGTCGCCCGTGACGGAGGCCAGCGCACGCAGGGCCACACGGACCTGCCCCATGAACGCGGCAGCCTTGATGTTGTGCCCCTGCACGTCACCGATGGACAGGCCTATACGGCCGTCGGGCATCGTGAAGGCGTCATACCAGTCTCCCCCGACGTTGAGCCCGTGATTGGCGGGCATGTAGCCCACGGCCAGCCGGACACCAGGAGGCTGCGGAAGATCATGAGGCAGCATGCCGCGTTGCAGCGCCACCGCCAGCTCGACCCGGGAGCGCTGCATCTCCGCGAGCTCCCGAGCACGGGCCGTCATCGCCCCGAGCCTGGCAAGCAGCTCGTCACCGTCGTCGGCCGCCTGCGTACGGAACATTGATCGCCCCGGTTCCGCGAGAACACCCCGCGTCAGTTCAGCTGGTCTCCACCACATGCACCATGCACCACTGGCACAACCTCGCGATCAAGTCTGCCCGCAGATAGCGGCCATCGCACCCTGTCACGCCTCCCCGACGCCGACCGCACCTCCAAGCCGCCGACGGCAACTTGTGGGCACGCAGTCGACTGTGCGGAATGTGCCGCGTACCAGGTGATGCCATGTGACGCCAGCGCCACCAGGCCTATCGCCCTCAGGGACACACCCGCGCCACCAGCTCGGGCAGCGCCTCCCCGAGGGGCAGCTCGACTCGCTGGGTGGCCCAACGGTCACCTCGCGTCGGGCCCTGATTGACGATCAGGACCGGCGTGCCGGAATGCGCCGCCTGGCGCACGAAACGCAGCCCGGACATGACGGTGAGGGAGGAGCCCAGCACCAGCAGGACGGCAGCCTCCTCGACAAGGTGTCGGCACGCCGCAACTCGATCTAGGGGCACATTCTCTCCGAAGAAAACGACGTCCGGCTTGAGGACCCCGTCGCCACAGGCCGAACACGCCACCACCCGGAACTCGCGAACCGCCTCCTCGGGCAGTTCGACGTCACCGTCCGGGTTGACCCGCGCGGCACGGTAACGCTCGGCGGCAGCCTCGAACCCCGGGTTGGCTTCACGCAGCCGTCGGTCGAGCTCCGAACGTGCGCCGCCTTGCCCACAGGCCAGGCATACCACCCGGCTTAGGCTCCCATGGAGTTCGATGACATCCCGGGCGCCGGCGGATTGCTGCAGCCCGTCGACGTTCTGTGTGATCACACCGGTGACCAGGCCTGCCTCGACCAAGGCGGTCACGGCCCGATGACCGGCGTTCGGACGGGCGCGCGTCATGGCCCGCCACCCCAGCTGACTGCGAGCCCAATACCGCCGCCTGGCCTGCTCGGCGCCGACGAATTCCTGGTACGTCATGGGAGTGTGCCGACGCAGGGAGCCGTGCTCCCCGCGGTAGTCCGGGATGCCTGACTCCGTGGACAGCCCGGCCCCGCTCAGCACCGCGACCCCGCCTCCGCGCACGGCCTCGACGACAGCCGTGAGGTCGGTCAGGGCCGGGGGCAAGCCGCCGGTGGGCTCCCAGGTCAGCGTGGGGCGTGTCCGCATGACTGCCAGCCTACGGTTCGGAAGTCCGGGCGGAGTGTCAGTCGGCGGGGTCCGTCTTGGCGAGCAGGCGCGCGCGGTCTTGCCAGGCGTGTTCCCACTGACGCGTCAGCGCGGGGTAGATGATCAGGTAGCGGAACGGTGCGATGAAGGCCATGTAGAGCCGTCCGAACAGCCCGTTGGGTTTGACCAGGGCCGCCATGTGCAGTTCGTATCCGCCGTCGTCGGTCGGCACCCAGCCCAGGTGCATGATGTCGTGGACGGTCTTGTTGGCCAGTTCGCGCGCGGCCTCGTCGTCGAGCAGGTACACCTCGGCGAACGGGTCGGTGCAGGGGGTGGCGTCCTTCGCGGTCCGGGCGAGGTCACGCGGGAGACGGTCGCGCAGCGAGGCAACCCGCCTCCCCAGACCCGCCTGGGGATTCTCCCAGCCGAGCAGGCCACCGAGCTTCCATCGCACCGCGAACAGGAACCGGACCGCGGCGGGCTCCTTGCGAGTGTCATAGGCCGCCTTGAGCGCGTCGAGCATCACGGGAAAGTCGTCGCGCCCGGCACCGGGGGCGCGGAAGGACCACACGTCCTCGATCCGGAAGTCGTGGGTGAACTCGTGGATCCGCCACGGCTGTGCGGTGTGGGCGGCTTTCGGGATTCGCATCTGTCATTCCTTCCGACCTGGTGCGCGCCGCTCACTCGGGGCGGGGCGGACGGGCCGCTCCCGAGGACTGCGCGCCGTGTGAGGTGGCCAGGCGGCGACCGAGCCGAGGACTACTACCGAACCACCAGTTACGGAACCGCTAGTTTCGATACTCCTAGTTCCGTATGATGCATGCATGTCTGCTCGAAATCAACCCCGAAACCAGGGGGGCCGCCCCCGGGACAGTCGCGTCGACGACGCCATCGCCTCCGCCGTGCTGGAGCTGCTGACCGAGGTGGGGTACGCACGGCTCACGATGGGCGAGGTGGCAGCGCGTGCCGGCGTGGGCAAGGCGGCTATCTACCGGCGCCACGCCACCAAGCAAGAAATGATCTTCGACGTCCTCACGCCGGGCCAGTTCCTGGCCGTGGCACCCGACCACGGATCGCTCCGCGCCGACCTGGCCGCCGTGCTCGCCGAGATCGCGGACAGCATGACCTCACCACCGCCGGGAACAATTCCCGGCCTGCTGGCCGACATCCACGCCGACTCCGCACTGCTCGACCGGTTCGACGCGAAGTACCTCGGCGCCCAGCGCCGGACCCTCACCGAGATCCTGGACCGCGCCGTCGCACGCGGGGAGCTCACCACCCGCCCCGACCCGACCATCCTCAACGCCCTGCTGGTCGGCCCCATCTTCGCCTGGTTGTTCCTGCTGTCCGGATCCCCCGGTCAACTCCCCGCACTTCTCGACGCGGTACTCGCCCTCACCAGCGCCGGATCCTCTGCCACCCCAGACGACTCCGGCAGCGAGGTGGTGACGTAACGAAGAGGAGCTGGGCCTCTTCGCCCTGGACGTTCTGTTACGCACCCCGCTGCAGGAGCCCGGCTCCACGCTTGCGGACTTCGCGGCCCACCGGGTGGGCGAGTGGGGGTTCCTGCGGTGGCTCGTTCCTCCCGACGGCAGCGGCACCCTGTTCTCCCCCGCCGCCGTGGAGCTGGCGCTCCAACAGGCCACCGGGATACTGACCGCCCGCCTCGAGCCCGCCGCACCCCACGACCCCGGCACTGGAGTGATCACGTCCGTCGGTGCGGATTCGTCAACCGAGGGGATCCGTACCGGCCTGAGAGGCGGCCACGCGTTCCCCCCGCCCCGCGCCGACCCCGGCGCCCACGTCGCCTCTCCCTGCCTTGGGCGACACGGTGAGGGAACTCCACTGCGCATCACGCCGTCCGGGCACCATCCGCCCTCTGGCCCACCACTCAGCCACCAAGGCGGTGTAGATCGGCGGGTTCGTCCCGTACGCATCGGCGAGTTCGGCGTACGCCGGATCGTTCCCCACCTGGTTCAAAAGACACCCGGTCGTGGTGGAAGTGCTGTCCATGCCACTGCAACACGGGCCGGCACATCGGCGGTACGCCCACGCTCGCCGATGACCCCGGATCGAGTGAGCATGCCCCCTCGATCGGGGCCATGTAATTGTCGGACAAGACCCTTACTGCCTCAAGAGGTGCTCACGGTCCCGCCGAACGTGGCGGCGGGACGCGTTGCGGCGGGTACGCGCGGCTGGTGACAGTGGGTCGGTCAGCTGCGGAAGGGACCTGTGACTTCGTAGGTGATGCCGCCGGACGAGCTGCCGCTCGTACCACGCTGGCTGGAGAAGTACAGGCGCTTGCCGTCCGGCGAGAAGGCCGGACCGCAGATCTCCGAGGAGGACTGGCCGTTGATCCGCAGGAACGTCGCGACCACGTCGTCCGGCGTGATGATGCAGATCTCCATGTTCCCGCCGTCCTCCGCGACGTACAGGTCGCCGGAGGACGAGCCGGTGACATTGTCGACGCCGGTCAGCGGGGCTCCGCCACCGACGACCAGGGAGTCGTCGTAGGCCAGCTCATAGGTGCTGGCAGCCAGGTTGAGCTGCCAGACACGGCCATCGCCCTTGGTGGTGAACCAGACGGTGTCGTTGGCGTAGTGGCAGCCCTCCCCGCCGTTGAACAGCTTGGCGCCGGAGACCTGGTCGCGGGTCGGGGTGGGCGAGCCGTCCGGGTCGGGCACGGTCGCCCAGGTGAAGCTGCCGGAGGTGGCCGTTCCGGCCTTGAGGACCTGGAGCGTGCCCGCCGACAGGTTGCCCCACGTGGACGGAACGAACCGGTAGAAGCAGCCGTCCGACGCGTCCTCCGTCAGGTAGATCACCTTGCGGACCGGGTCGGCGGCCGCCGCCTCGTGGTTGAAACGGCCCATGGCATCGCGGCGCACGGCCGCCTTCACGCCCCACGGGTCGGTCTCGTAGACATAGCCCGTGCTGACCTCCTCGCAGGACAGCCAGGTGTTCCAGGGGGTCGCCCCGCCGGCGCAGTTGCGGTTGGTGTTGGACAGGATCCGGTACGAGCCAGTGATGGAGCCTGCCGAGTTGAACTTGATCGCGCCCGCGCCGCCGGTGGAGGAGATCTCCGAGTTGGAGACGTAGATCCAGCCCGTGCCGTCGGCGAAACAGGCACCGCCGTCAGGGGCGTTGTGCCAGGTGTAGGCGGTGGAGCCGACCTTCTGGCCGGACCGGGCGATCACCCGGCTGGTGAAGCCGCTGGGCAGCTGGATGCCGTTGGAGTCTGCCGTGCCGAGCGCTCCGTACGGGCCGGGGCCTTTCTGCGCGGGCGCCGCGTAGGCCGCGCCCTGCATGAGTGTGTAGCCGAATGTCGCAGCCGTGCCGCCGACGACTGCTCCACGCAGGAAACTACGACGTTCCACTTGATCACTCCAGGGGTTCGTGACCGTCCCTGCCGCACCGGTCGGGCGGCGGGGTCGCGAGGCGCGCCTGCGGAACCTAAGAGTCCCGGATTGACGGTGCGTCAACAACCGATGAAGTGGAAGCGTCTACTGTTGGCCTGTTGCGCCGCGCCCCTTTGCCAGAGCCTGCCGCCCCGCCGGTGGGGTGGTCTTCGGCTGGCGCGCGAAACGGGCCAGAGCCTGACTGCGGCCGGAAACTGTCGCCCCAGCGAGTGCGCGCCGACCGTCCGCAGCCAACCCAAGGCCTGGCGCCAGTGCTCGACCCAGGAGGATTTGGCCGGGCCGCAGCCGCAGCCGCGGCCCGGCCCGGCCCGGCCAAAGGCTTCAGAAACCCGCTCCCGCCAGACGGTCAAGCCGCCGCGACAAGGACCGCTCAAGTCCCGTACGACTGCCCCGGAACGACATCACACCGCTCTTTGACCGGCCGCTTCAAGAGGGTGCGGCTTCGTTCGGCGGCTCCCCTGGCCCGGGCCGTCGGATCCGCGAAAACGGCGGATCAGGTGCCCTGCTTGCGGCCGTAAACGAAGACGTCGTCGCCCTTGCGCAGCATGTTCCAGTACTGCACGGCATCCCTCTTCGTCATGTTGACGCAGCCGTGGGAGCCTGGCGGGGACCACACACTGATGCCGACCGAATGGAACGCCTGGCCGCCGTCGAAGAACTGGCTGTACGGCATCGGCACGTGGTAGATGCTCGACACGTGGTCGATGTTGCGCCAGTAGACCTTCTTCAGACCCGTGCTGGTCTCGTGGCCGTTGCGGCCGGTGCGCACCGGGACCGGGCCGTACTTGAGGTTCTTGCCGTCCTGGATCCAGCTGAGCTGGAGCGTCAGGTCGACACAGGCGATGCGCCCCTTGTTGGTCGGGCACTTGCCCGCCTTATTGGGGTTGTTGCCCACCGCTTTCTGCTTGTTCATGAGGTCCATGACGCCCCAGGTGACACTGCCCGCGTACCCGGCGTTCGGGGTGATCTTGTGTTTGGTCTGAAAGGCCTTGATGACCTTGCAGTCGGCTGCCGACTGCTTGCCGTCCACCGGGCGGCCGAGGAACTTCTCGACCTGCTTCTGGTACGGGCCGGTCTGCGTCGAGCACGACGCGGCCTGAGCACTGCCCGTGCCGAGCGCCACCGTGAGCGGGGCCACCAGCGCGGTGATCCCCAGCGCCACGGCTCCTCGTCTGCGTATGTCCCCCATTGCTGCCCACTCCTCATTCGTCATTTGGTCCGCCGGTCGGCTCCCACCTGCTAGACGACACAGCCTCGGGGTTCGTTGTAGGGCGAATCGGCACAGGTGTGTAACAGAGGGCGATTTGCCGCCGGGGTGAGAAGTCCGTCACCGAACAGGTCCTCCTCGGGCAGGACGTAGGCGATACGGCCGACCCGCGCGACGACCAGGCGGCGTTCGAGCTCGACCAGGAGCGCGCTGGCCAGGCCCCGCCGACGTCGGGCGGCCCGGCCGTCGCCGGGGCGCTCAGCGGCGTGATCGGCGCCGCCGGCGCAGTCGCCGCGGACGCGATCATCTACCTCGTGAACGCCTGGTGCAGCCTGCCCATCCGCAATCCCCTGCCTCTGCGATCATCTCTGGACGATCAACGGACCTTCATCACCCCGCGCTCCCAACTGTCCATACTCTCCGCAACATTGACGGACACCTCAGCGCTTTCGTACCGCACCTCGCCTGGGCCGCGGGCGTGGTGGCACGCCGGGCCGGGCTGACCAGCAGGATGCGGCGAACCGTGGCCACGGCATCGACCGACTGGTCACAAGTCAGCGAGCTGCGGAGCCTGCTCCGGTCACCGATCGCCGGTCGGCCGACGGGGCCGCCGAAATCTCCGAGGCCGCTCCGGTCGAATGCAGTGCCCGAGTGTGGCTGACGTATCAATAGGGTGTCCCCCATGCCTGCCACGCTGAGTTCCACAAAAACCGCCGCCGCGCTGCGCAGATCGGCAGTGGTCTCCGTCGAGTTGCTGCTGGTTCTTGTGGCCGCCGCGGCGGCCCTGTGGGTCATGGGTCGGATGTGGTCAGTCCTCTGGCCGCTCATAGTGGGCCTCTTGCTCACCACACTGACCTGGCCCCTGGCCAACTTCCTCCGCCGACGCGGCTGGCCCCCCGCCCTGGCCGCCTCGGCGGTGACCGTGCTGTTCCTCCTGGCCGCCGCGGGCATCGTGGCGCTGATCGCGGTGCCGGTGGCCTCCGATTCCGCCGAACTGACCGACGGCGTGACCGAGGGCATCGAGAAATTGCGCCAGTGGGCCGCCGGGCCGCCCCTCAACATCGACGACGCCCAGATCTCAGGCGGCGTCGACTCGGCGACCGCGCAGATCAAGGACAGCGTCGGCAGCATGGTGTCCACTCTCTTCACGGGAGTGAGCACCGTGTTGAACGGGGTGGTCACCGCGATCCTGGCGCTCTTTTTGATGTTCTTCTTCCTCAAGGACGGCCCGCGCTTCCTTCCGTGGCTCGCCCGTCAGCTCCCCGGCCGGCTAGCCACCGACATCCCGATCGTGGCCGCGCGCGGCTGGGACACTCTGGGCTCGTTCGTACGCTCCCAAGCCCTCGTCGGCCTCCTCGACGCGATCTTCATCGGCCTGGGCCTGTGGATCCTGGGCGTGCCGCTCGTCCTCCCGCTTGCCGTACTGACCTTCGTATCGGCGTTCGTTCCGATCGTGGGCGCCCTGTTCGCCGGCCTGGTGGCAGTACTCATCGCCCTCGTGTCCAACGGCCTGACCGACGCACTGATCGCGTTGGCGATCATCGTCGTAGTGCAGCAACTCGAGGGCAACGTGTTCCAGCCGATCATCCAAAGTCGCGGGCTGGGTCTGCACGCGGCGGTGATCCTGCTGGCGGTCACCCTGGGCGCGAACCTGGCCGGCGTCGTGGGCAGCCTGCTCGCGGTACCGGCAGCCGCCCTGATCGCGGTGGTCTGGAACTATCTGCGCGAGCAGCTCAGCGATCCACCACAAGAGCCCGAGACCGGCGACGGCGGGCACGCGGCCACACCCGCACAGCAGTAGGGCACTCCCCCAGGCTGCCCCGCCGCAGTCGGTGACACGGTGCCCCCTGTGCCAACCAGATAGATTGCGCGCGCCACCAGCCGGCTACTCAAGGGAGAAGCGTGACCGACACCAGCGAAGCCCGATCCACGGACGGATCAGCGCATGCGACCCAGCAGAGCCGACTGCGCCGCCTGATGCGCTACCTCCCGCTGATCGCCCCCGTCCTGCTGTGGACCGTGCCGTGCCTTGTGCTGCTGCACGCCGGCCAGAACTGGCCGCTCCCCGCGTCGCTGGGCGGCACCGCCCTGTTCGCCCTCGGTCTGATCGGTATGCCGCTCGCGATGATGCGCGGCCACGGCCGGCGCCAGCAGGACTGGGCGGCGATCGTCGGGGACACCCTCCTCGGGGGGAGCTGGGTCCTGTTCACCTGGTCCGTTCTGCTCGGCGTCCTGCTGCGCCTCGCGCTGGCCGCGGCCGGCGTGGACGACGGGCAGAACCGGGCCCGGATCGTCACCTGGGCGGTCCTCGGCGTAGCCGCCGCACTGCTGGCCTGGGGGTACGCCGAGGCCCGCCGGGTGCCACGCGTACGCCGCCTCGACGTACAACTCCCACGCCTGGGCGCCGGGTTGGACGGCACCCGCGTCGTCCTCATCACCGACACCCACTACGGCCCGCTCGACCGCGCCCGCTGGTCGGCGCGGGTCTGCGCGACGGTCAACACCCTGGACGCCGATCTGGTCTGCCACACCGGCGACATCGCCGACGGCACGGCCGAACGCCGCCGTGCCCAGGCCGCTCCGCTCGGCACCGTGCGAGCCACCCGGGCCCGGGTCTACGTCACCGGAAACCACGAGTACTACAGCCAGGCCCAAGGCTGGGTCGACCTGATGGACGAGCTGGGCTGGGAGCCGCTGCGCAACCATCATCTGCTGCTCGAACGCGGCGGCGACACTCTGGTGGTCGCGGGCGTGGACGACGTCACCGCCGAGTCCTCGGGCCTGGCCGGCCACCGCGCCCACCTCGCCGGAGCCCTGAACGGCGCCGACCCCGACCACCCCGTCCTGCTCCTGGCCCACCAGCCCAAGTTCATCGACCGGGCCGCAGACGCAGGCATCGACCTCCAACTCTCCGGCCACACCCACGGCGGCCAGATCTGGCCCTTCCACCACCTCGTCCGCCTCGACCAGCCCGCCCTCGCCGGACTCAGCCGCCACGGCACCCGCACCCTCCTCTACACCAGCCGCGGCACCGGCTTCTGGGGCCCACCGTTCCGCGTCTTCGCCCCCAGCGAGATCACCCTGCTCGTACTCCGCTCCCCACAGCGGCCTGCCACGCCGTAATACGGACGGACCGACAACCCGCACACATGCTCCACACCGCTGGAGGCCGCCGATGACGCCGAAGTCGAGGACCGAGCTATACGCGGCTATACGCGGCGAGCCGCCGTGACCACCGTGCCGGGCTGGGCAAACGCGCTCTTCGGCAAGCAGCACGAGCCGACCCGCGGGCGCATCCACCAGATGGAGAAAACACACGCTGGTAGAGCTGAAGAAGCTCGCCCGCGAAACCAGCTTCAGGCGCACGGCACACCGCCTCACGACACAACTCCCACAGGCGGCCCCAGCCATGCCAACCGCCCCCGGCCGGAGCTAACATGCGCTCAGAAGGTCCAGCGCGTGTGGCTGAAGACCCCGCCGTCCCTGCCGAAGCCGTACACCGTGTCAGGGGCCACCGCGAAGACCAGCACGCTCCCCTCGCGCATGCCGTCCCCCATCCCGAAGAAGGCACCTTCGGGCGAGGTCATCTGGTCCCCGTACTTCGCCTCGTGGGCGGCGATGACCTCCTCCAGCGCAGCCGGATCCGTGACCCGCTCCACCGTGCCCTCCACTACGAGGTCGAGCCCCTCTGTGAGGGTGTTGCGCCCGGTGGTGAGCGCACAGTGCGGGTCCTGGGCGAGGTTTTTCGCCTTCTGCTCCCCGGGGCCGGTGGAGAAGTAGAGCGCGCCGTCGTACCAGGCGCCGATCAACGGCGTGACATGCAACCGGCCGTCGGGGCGCACCGTGGAGAGCCAGAAGATCTCGGCGGCCTCCAGCTGCCGACGGGCTTCAGCCCATTCGACAGCCCTGACCTCCTTGGCACCAGGACGCGGGTTGGTCGCTGAGCTGTATCGGGCGTCCAGCTCGCCTACGGGTTGCGGTGCGGGCACGTCGGTCTCCTCTCATCCTTCGTCTTCCCTGTAACGACCGGCCCGCGCTGCCGGTTTCATCGCGGTGCCCGTTTACATCTGCCCTCAGCGATACTGCTGTCCTGCGTGATCATGCCCCTCGTACGTCCCGGCACGCCACAGGGTGTGAACCCGGAATACCGTCCGCAGCGAGCTATTGGGACGGCGGCGTCGACGTGTTTCCAAAGCGCCGACGGAGTCTGAACAATCTGCGACCGCGCCCCACCGCCGGAGTCATGAAATGGGCGCCAATGTGGCCTCGATGTAGGTGCGTTGAGGTTCGATGACCCCTTCCGTTCACCTGTCGGGAACCCGATGTAGACCCCATTTTGCAGATACCTGTCCGGGCGAGCGAATGCGTTCCGACTTCCTGCAGCATGACAATTGCCCGACAGCCTCCTGAGCACCAACCGGCGCCAGCAGGCTTCTCCCCCACGGCCTTCCTCGTGAATGTCCGTCATCCATCGATGACTTCAGAGTCACGAGGAGGGCCACCCCAAACCCTGCACTCACCGCAAGGAGGGATCACGCGACCGGGCCCAAGGGTTGAGGAAAAAGCTCAACTGATCAGCGGTTCGGCGGCAGGACATAGCCCTTCTTCACCAGCTGGTCGCAATGCCACCTGCCATAGGACGGCGACTCGCCCTTCTGCTTGGTGGCAGCCAGGCAGTCCGCATAGGGATACGGCGGTCCACCATCGGAGACGGGGGCAGCGCTCGCCATCGGAGTAGCCAGACTGACGGCCACGACGGCCGTGGCCAGAACCATGCCCATTCGACGCACAGAAGTTCACCTCTCACTCAATTACGGGACCTTCGCGAACACCAACGATTCCGGTCACCCAATGGCACGCCCGTATGGCCAGGGATCAGGCGTACGGGTGATCCGTGACGAGTCAGGCCTGGGACAGCATGACGGGCGGCGACACGCCGCCCGGCGCCTTTGGGTCAGCACTGAAAGGCTCGTGGCACCGCGGCCGGCGCCTTCACTTCCCGATACCGCAGTGCCCTAGGGTCGCCGACGACGATGAGGTCGGATCGGATGATCCTCGCGAGGGCTCGTGCGATGGAGCGTCTGCGCGGTGACGGCGGACCAGTGCGCCCAGGCCCTCGATGGTGAACCAGGCGACGGACAGACCGGCTTCGACGGCAGTCTGACCGAGGGCTTCGGCGAAGTGAGACTTGCCGGTGGGATAGCCGGCCCGTTTGCGGCGGGTGTGGAGGTTGGCGCGGTCGTGTCCGGCGGCCTCCTCGGCCGGCAGGACTCTCACGACCTCGGCCGGGTCCCACCGTTGTGCCCTTGCGGTGGGGACCAGGTCGCCCAACGCCCGTCGCAGGTGCGGGAGTTTGAAGCGCTTGGTGAGTTCGAGGGCCTCGGCCAGCGGGTCGCCGCCGGAGCCGGGAACGGTGCGAAGAGGGGTGACCATCAGGCATGATCGCTCTCGTCGTGCACGGCAGCGTCCGGGGCCGGGGCCGGAACGCCGATGGAACCCCAGCCGGAGGTTCCGGGCTGCAGCGAATGGCCCTCGCTGCGGAGAGCGGGATCCTTGTGGGGAGGTCTGACCTACGGCATTTGATTCGTTCACCAGGCTGCTCGACGATCTGGCCGGACCTGCGCAGGCCGGGCTGCGGCACCACGAACCGGGGGAACTCCCCGACGTCCGCGGCCGGAAGGTACTGCGTCTGCTGTTCCAGAATCCCGGCGCCGAGCGCACCTGTCGTCACCGCGGGTCTCTACATCAGCTCGGCCACGAAGAACTCGAATCGATGCTCCTGCTCGCTGACCGCTGCCACCGCGCCGAGGTCACTCCTGAGGAAGACCCATGAGGCTTCCCTGGCCCGGCGGACCGAAGCGAACCAACCATGCGGCATCCGCAACTCGATCCATGGTGCGAGGCCGAGGTCGGTGAACAGGAAGGCCGTCGCGTGAAAGCCGTGCCGGGCGAGGAGTTCCTCCGCCCATGAGTCCAGACGCTCCCGGGACGCCGTGCTGTTCAGTGTCGCGGCGGGCTCGTGAGACATGCTCCAGAATCCCCGTACAGCATCCAGAACCCCGGCGGGCACCTCTGCGGACGCCAGTGCGCGCGCCGTGATGACCTCGGAGCCATCGCGCAGCAAGCGCTCGAGTTCCTGCCTCTCGCGCCGCTCCTTGAGCCTTCGCTGCAGTTCGCTAGCCACAATTTGCCCTGCTTGTCATAGAGATGCCGCTTCGACTGAAGTCCCTGATAGGGCTTGAAGATCACGTCCACACCCGGGGTCACCGGGCTGGCCGCACGGTAGATGCGCTTGATCGTGCACCCGCCCACTGACCATCCTGCCGAAGGCACTCCCTCGGCGGGGCGGAGATCACCAACAGCGTCGCTTCCGTGACGGCCTCCCGGCCTGGCGTCCCCCCGAGGGCCTTCGGCGACAAAGTCCCATGTTTCTCAGGTGGTTGGGCCGCGGCCAGCGGCCTGGACGGGGGCATCCTTCCGACGTAGCCGTCACGCAAGCGCGGGTTCCAACCAATTTCAGGAATCCTCATCAAATGTGGTGGTTGGTACGAAGCAGGTGGGTGGAGTGCGTGTAGGTGGTGTTCCAGGTCTGCCATGAAGTGGTGCGCGACGTGTTGCAGCGCGCGGGTGTGGAACGTCACGTAATTCCCCATCAGCAGCGTCAGTTTCCTCGCCCAAACGTTCGTACATGGTGATGGGTGCGGTACCGCCCTCGCCCACAAGGAGCGCGCCGGCCCAGGTCAACCTCCGTATGTTGGCGTCATGACAGACGAGGCAGAGCCGAGGCTCCTTGTGAACCGCTGGGGCGACACGTCGGACCCGGCCCCAGGTCGGGGAGGGTCCTACAGGGACATCTGCTCGTGCTTCGACCAGTCCAGACCTCATCCGCAAGCCCGAGTCGGATTCCACGTCGAGCGACAGGACACCACCGCCCCGGGCTGGCAGCACCTGCTGGACCTGATCGACGAGGCCGCCGCCGACGGACGTGAAGAGTTCCGCCCTCTGACCGAGCTGAGCCCTGAAGAGCGGCGGCAGGTCATCACCCTGCCGTCGACCGTCGCCAGGCTGACGGCGGTCAAGCACCTCGTGCTCTACGGCAGCAACCTGGTCCGGATCCCGCCCGAGATCGGGGCCATGACCAGCCTGGAGGAGTTCACTCCCTATACCTCCTACCGGCTGCACTGGTTCCCCTACGAGATCACCCGCTGCCGGAAGCTGACACGCAGCACGGTGAGCACGCGCGCCTTGTTCGGCAACTACAAGCTGCGACCGCCCTTCCCGAAGCTTCAGTCCTCTCCGGACTCCGTCGCGGACCTCGGTTCGGGCAACCTGGATCCCCGGCACCGGGGCACCACCGCCATCCGCAACTGCAGTGTCTGCGACCGCCCGACCGAGCAGAGGCGACTCCATCAGGTGTGGATTTCGCTGCGCGTGGCCACTGACGTACTGCCCCTGCTGGTCAGCGCCTGCTCATCGACATGTGTCGCCGCGCTGCCTGACGGCGCTCGCGACTACATCCCTGCACCACACACGGGCGGCCGAGTCGACCAGCCGCCATCCGACTGGGACTGACCAGCCGAACCTCCCCCTACCCTCACCCGCCGGTCCCCGGCTAAACGACCACTGTCGTGCGCTGGTGGCTCGAACGTCTGGGCGGGGAAGTTGACGCTGGCGATGGGGACATACGTGACCGTCGACAGCGGGAGGCTGTTGGACTCCGAGGGCGGTGCAGGGTCACGGGCAGGGGTACTGCGGTGTGCTCGCGTAGTCGGAGCAAGCAGGTGCTGCCAGACGGCAGGCGCCAGGAGGTGGGCGCGCAGGATCACCAGGCGGGTGACGAGAAGAGCGGAGGTCCAGGAGGCCGCGACCGCAGCGTCGCCAACGACGGCACCCCGACCACGTCCCTACCCTCCGTGCAGGCCGCGGCCGCCTCAGCCACCAGCTCCCGGTGGACCGCTGCGGCGCTCCCGCACCACGCCGCAAGCCGCCCATGCAACTCATCAGGGATCCGTAAGCGGTCCCGCTCTACCGGCCCTGCACGGCCCAGACGAACCGCGACCAGCCACCCCCTCACCGTCCGCGGTGGCACTCCCACCACCGCCGCGACAAGCCGCACATGCTCCGCGGCCAGCTCCCCACGCCCGTCCAACACCAGCGGTCTGGCCACTGCCTGCTCACGCCCCAGCGACCGACCGGGACCCCAACCAGGCGGCCTCGACATCTCCCAGACCGCCGCCACCAAATCCCGTCCCGGCCACGCCCTACCCCCTGGCACCGACGGCACCCCGCCCCACCCCCACCAGGCACGATCCGCCAACCACCAGCCAGAACACATACGTTAGGAGAAGCGCCCCATGCGCCCCATACCCCTCCCACACCCGCCCCGCCGCTGCACTCCCCCGCCGCTCAGGAATCTGCACCAAACTGACCAGCACCCCCGTAACTCGCTGTCCGACCACACATCACACTGATGACCCCAGCTGCGCGCAGGTTTCCCGCCCCCTGTCGTGTGACGCCACAGACACAGCCCACGAGAAGGTAGATCGGAATGGCAGTGAAGGAACTCCGTCCCCATCAGCGAGAAGCCGTGGACGCGGTACTCCGTGCACTGGAACTGCCGGAACGATCGACTGTCCCTCCGCGCGGGCTTCGCACTCAGGTGATCATGGCGACCGGGACCGGCAAGACCCTCGTGGCTACCCGGGCCGCACAGGAGCTCCGCGCAGGCCGTGTGCTGGTTCTCGTTCCCTCCCTGGATTTGCTCGCCCAGACCGAGGCGGCATGGCGCGAGGGCGGACGTCGGGGGCCGATGATTGGGGTGTCCTCGCTGCGGGGCGAGGAAGCGGTCTTCCCCAACACCACAGACGTGGACGAGCTGGTGGAATGGACGCGGGGCCTGGACAAGGTGACCGTGTACGCCACGTACGCCAGCCTCGGCCTTGGCACGCTGGAGCGGGCGCACGCCGCGGGTCTGGCGGGTTGGGACCTGATCGTCGTGGACGAAGCCCACAGGGTTTCCGGCCGGATCGGGAAGCCATGGGCGGTTGTCCACGACAACCAGAAGATCCCCTCCCTGCGCCGCCTCTACATGACGGCCACGCCCCGGCTGTGGCAGCTCGGGGACGAGAACGAGGCCGGCGCCCCCGGCGAGCTGGTCGCCAGCATGGACGACAACCCCGACGGGCCCTTCGGCAGCAGGGCGTTCACGTTGACGCTCTCGCAGGCCATCGACCGGGGAATCTGCGCCCCCTACCAGGTCGTCTGCGTGGACGTCACCGACACCGCGCTCCAAGCCGCGCAGCTCCTGGGCGTGGAGGGGCGGTCGGCTGAGGTGCGTGGGGTGCGGCTGGCTGCTCTACAGACCGCGTTGGTAAAGGCGTCCGCGGAGGAGAACTTCCGGCGCACCCTGGTCTTCCACCACGTCGTCAAGGAAGCCGAAGCGTTCGCGGCCGGACTGCCTGGCGTCGCTGCGCAGTTGCACGCCGGCGATCCGGCGCTGTATCCGAAGACGGTCTGGGCCAACTGGCTGTGCGGTGAGCACAAGCCGCTCCACCGGCGGCGTGTACTCGAGGAGTTCGCCGCCGGGATCGCCACGGACGGCACTGTGGTGGAGAAGGGGTACCTGGGGTCCGTGAAGGTTCTCGGGGAGGGCGTAGACACCCGAAATTGTGACTCCGTGTACTTCGCGGACGTACGCGGCTCCATGCCCGACCTGGTCCAGGCCGTCGGCCGCGCGCTGCGGATGCAGCCGGGCGAGGGCAAGGTCGCCTCGCTTGTGGTGCCGGTGCTGCTGGGGCCGGGTGAGACGGCGGACAACATGCTCACCAGCCGGGCGTACGGCGGCCTCGCGAAGCTGCTTGAAGCGCTCAGAGCGCACGACACCCGGGTCGTGGAACAGCTCGCCGAGCAACAGGCACAAAGCCGTGTCCGAGGCGTTCAAAGCCGCAGCGGAGAGGAAGGCGAGGGGCCCGAGAGCGACCGAAGCGACTGGCTTTCGGTGCCGGCCCGGCAGTTGCTGAAGTTCAGTACACCGCGCGACCCCGCGCAGCTGGCAGCGTTCATCAACCTGCGCGTCCTCAACCCCGAACACCAACACTGGCGGCGCGGCATCGAAGCCGCCGCCATCTACACCCGCCGGCACGGCGACCTGAAAGTGCCGTTCACCTACCGCGTGCCCGAGAGCGGGGACCAGGAGGCGGAAGGCGAGGGGTGGCCGGCCTCGCTCGCCGGGTTTCCACTTGGGCAGTGGATCGCCGATGCTCGGAGGTTCTACGCCCGGGGTGACATGGACGAGGACCGCGTCGAGCAGCTGGAGAAGCTCGGCATGGTGTGGTCCCACTTCGACGTCGCGTGGGAGGAAGGCTTGGCCGCCGCCCGAGAGTGGGCTGCCGAACACGGGCATCTCCTGGCCCCACTCGACGCCACGCACCAGGGATACCGGGTGGGCATCTGGCTGAAGAACGCGAGGGCCGCCGCCCGGAAGGCCGCCGAGGTCGAGCAGCGGCGTGCCGAGGGGCTGCCGGTCCAGTCGTCGGCCGGCGTGCTGTCGGACGAACGGCGTGAGCAGTTGGAGGAGATCGACGCGTCCTGGTGCCCGACCTGGCCGGTGACGTGGCAGCGGTGCTTCCACCTGGTCCGGATGCACTTGGACGTCGGCGAGGCGCTCCCCACCGAGGCGGGCGAAGTCCTGCGCCAGGGCGACGACCTCGGGCGGTGGGTGCGGTCGGTGCGGCTTGGGTGGGATCAGCTCACGACCGTGCAGCAGTGGATGTGCGAACACGTCCTCGGAATCGAGCCCGCAACCGAAGACGAGAAACCGAAACCGCGGACCAGTCAGGCCGACAAGTGGGCCATGAACTACGAGGCCGCCAAGCAGTTCTACGAGCGCGAGGGGCATCTTCGGGTCCCGAGAAAGCACGTCGAGCGGATCGTCGGCGAGGACCAGGAGGAGCGGGAGTACAAGTTGGGGGCCTGGATCGGGAATCAGCGGAGCAGGGCCGCGACGCTGTCGCCGGAGCGGATGGAGCTGTTGTCCGCGATCGGGATGCGGTGGTCGTGATGGCCATCGTCGTCACCGCGCCGCGCATCAGCTGGCATGTCATGCGTGCCCCGGCCACCGAGACGCAGGCGCCGGCGCCCGTACGCGACCGGGCTATATTGCCAATTGCTGCCAGGGAGAGCGCGAGTAGACGAAAGGTCACCGACTCCCTTACCGGAGTTCGCCCAGCTAGGAGCTCGGTGAGGCCCAGCCGATGGGCCGGGCAGACTACCGTGGATTGGCTTCGTTCATTTTCAGTGGTTCTGGCTCAGCTTCTGTGATCCGTGCACTGTGAGTGACGACTGAACTCCCTGGAGCGTCTCGGAAAGTTGCCTCAAAACAAGCAGTGGCA
>NZ_JBSGZA010000014.1:0-88396 GCF_053610745.1 Streptomyces sp. NPDC054866 | reverse complement strand
GCGCTGACGAGCGGTGAGCCGAGCCTGATGCTGCTCGTGCCACAACGGCCCTACCTCGGCGACAAGTTCAGCGATCACATCCGGCGACAGCCCGGCGACCCGATACTCCGCAACGATCAACTCACGTGCCCCGACCCCCATCATGAACAGTTCAACGAGCCGCCCGGGCACCAAGCCACGGCTTACTGTGCACGAGGTCGTTAACCTCGATCTTTCATGACGGCTCGCCAGTTCAACTGGTGGGCCGTTTTGGCTTGTTGGCGTGATGACGGGCATGCCGATGCCCCGGCTGTCGCGTCGGGTGGACGCCGGGTTCCCCAGTTCCGGTCAGGTGGTGCTGTTCGTCGGGACAGGACGCTGCTGGTCAGCCGGGGCTCGGGAGCGCGTTGAGCTGTTGGATCCAGGGTCAGGGCGGACTCCACCTACGCCCATGACCTGCTACCGGTCTGGACGGCGGGCCACCTCTGGATGTCCCTGCGGCCCGTGGTGCGGCCCCGGGGCGCCATAGCCGCCGCAGACACGAATACGGCGCCCGCCTCGGGGCACACCCCCTGGGCGGGCGCCGTCGTTGTTCCGTGTTCCATCAGGTAGCGTCGCGGTGGCCAGGTCTTGGGCGCGATCTCGTCGAAGCCTGCCTCCACGACACGCTCCCCGCCGTCGCTCTATGTGGTCAACCGTCTCGTCCACGCCACCGCAGTGACCCGCCCGAGACCGGCGGTAACACCGTAAGCGCCCTCCTCGCCCGACAGCGCCATGGTGCCGACGCCGACCGAGGCGGCAATCGGCAGCATCGCGGTCGCATGCGCCCACTGCCGGGCCCTGCACAGTCACCGGGTGATCTGGCCGCAGTTGGTGCCATTCCTGCCGGCTGACTCACCGGCGATCACGCCGCCCCAGGAAACGCAGTAGCCTCTGGCGTCAAGGTAGACCGGCCCCGCGTACGACCGGTAGTAGCCATCATCATCGGCGTAGTCTCTGGTGTCGTCCCGCTGGACCCAGACGTACATATGGACGGCAGGACCCGCTGTCTTGCGGATGGTCACAGCACAGTTCTTACCCGTCGCGGAGTTATAGGTCAGATAGGACGTCCCCGCCTTCCCGATATTGATCTGGTTCACGACTTTGTAGCCGGTGCCGCACGCCTTGTTGTACGCGGCCGCGGCTGTGGGCGGGGCCGCTGCCGCCCCGGTGGCCATGACCATGACGCCCCCTGCTGCCAGCGCCACGGCAGCCCCCGCCATTCGGATGTATCCCCTGTGTTCCATGCACCCTCCTCGAAACTGTTGCCCAGCGCACCGCCTGAAGCACCGTCATGCCCTGCCGACGACTCCCCCGATGGCGGTCTTGCCTGCAAAGACACAGCCGAAGCCCGCGCCAGTTGCATCCCCGCACTCCGCACCCCCGGCACCGGTACGCCCGGGCACCAGGGCGCGCAGCGGCCCCCACCGCCACACCGGACGGCGGGCCGGCGCCGCCTTCCGCCAAAGCCAGGCCCACTGATCGGCGTACTCCACCCGGCCGCGACTCGCGGGGGACCCGCATTGCTGCAACTCTCGGAAGAGCCAGCTGCTGTCCGTGCAGCCCACGGCCCACCGCCTTTTGAGGTGGGCTGCGTGAGTTTGCAGGAGCGCGCGGACTCGTTGTGGCGGATGGAAGAGACGGCCCGGTGCGCCGACATGTGCGCAGCGGCGCGCTCGGCCTTTCGGTCCAGACCGAGCGTGGGGGCGGTGACCTGGATGGCCACGCCCTTGTCGTAGAGCGCGTGCACGGCGTCGAGCTTCGAGCAACCGCTGCGACAACGGTGTGCGTCTCGCGTAGCGGACGGTCAATCCAGTGACCTGCTCCTGCGCCTGATCTGCACCCGCCCCGTAATCCTCCGTCTGCTCAACCATCCATGACTACACCTGGTCTTCGACATCCTGGAGCCGCCGCCCGCGCCAGAATCACCACATGCCGCGGCCTGACCGACGCGAACCCCTCCTGGGCCCACTCCCCCAGCGCAGAGGACCTGCGGTCGCTACCGGAACCGGCGGGACCGCGAGACCGCGAGACCGCCACGGATTGTCGTGATGGCGGGCCGTAGACCGTGCGTGTCTTCCGCTGTGCGTAGGCGCCCGGAAAAGTGACCGCGGCTCCCAGGTCGACGACCTGGAACTCGCGGGCGTCCATGGTGAACCGTGCTGGAGGACGACGGACTATGGGGCACACCGCAGGGTTCGAATACGTGCCTGTCACCTGCTATTCGTGGTCGCCTGCCCCCCCGACGTGCTCGTCGAGGCGCCCTGACCGGGTAGGTCGCCGACCTCGCGTGGCGGCCACGACCGAGTGACTTTCCCGGCCATGACGAACTCCCTGTTCCCGGAGGGAATCTGTCAGGCCGTGAGATCCATCAGGAGCACCTTCGCGAGCCGGGCCTGGTCGTCAACGACCAGCTACATCAGCCTGATGCCGTCCTGCCCGGCCTCCGGGCAGGCATCCCCGTCACACGAGGGGCAGGCCGCACCCGCCCCGGTCAAGGAAGCCCGGCCATGACCGACTGGCCCGCCCGGCCCATCCTAGAACCGCAGGCCCAGGCGTTCCTCGCCGATGCGGACCCGCCGTTCTGCTTCCAGATGCCCCTGGCCCAGGGCCGCAAGACCATGGAGGAGAATCAAGCCACACCCATCGCAAAGCCAGCAGTCGACGAGGATTGGATCACCGTCAGGGGCGGCCCCACCGGATCGGTGGACCTTCGTATCGTCCGCCCTGCCCGGGCCACCGGGCGCCTGCCCGTGATCCTCTACCTACATGGCGGCGGCTGGGTCTTCGGCAACGCCCGCACCCATGACCGACTGGTGCGCGAACTCGCCACCGGTGCGCGGGCCGCCGTCGTCTTCCCGGAGTACAGCCCCGCCCCCGAGCACCGCTACCCGGTCGCCCTCGAACAGAGCTACACCGCTGCCCGGTGGATCACCACCGACGGCGCCTCACAGAACCTCGACCCGGCCCGGATCGCGGTCGCGGGCGACTCCGCCGGCGCCAACATGGCAGCGGCCCTCACCCTGATGACCAAGCAGCGCGGCAGCCTCACCCTCACGGCCCAGGTGCTCTTCTACCCGGTCACCGATGCGGCCTTCGACACCCCGTCCTACCACCGGTTCGCTGAGGGGTTCGGCCTGCGCCGCGACGCCATGCAATGGTTCTGGAACCAGTACACCACCGACGAGACCGAGCGGGCGCAGATCACTGCTTCACCCCTGCGGGCCACTACCGGGCAGCTCACCGGCCTGCCGCCCGCACTCATCATCACCGCGGAGGCAGACGTCCTGCGCGACGAAGGTGAAGCCTACGCCGCCAAACTCCGCACCGCGGGCGTCCCCGTCCGTGCCGTCCGCTACACCGGCATCATCCACGACTTCGTCGTGCTCAACGCCTTGCGCCCCACTCACGCAGCCGAGAAAGCCATCCGTCAGGCCACGACCTACCTGGCCACCGCACTCCACACACACTCCCCCACCGAAGACCTGACCGCCACGCCCCTGGGACATCCCGGCGCAGCCCGGTGACCCTCCCCATCCAAGCGCCGACAACTGATGAGGATTCCTGAAATTGGCTCTGGTCGGGATCTCGTGACGGTCACGATCGCCGGGAAGCGCCCCGTGGCTGCTAGCGAAACACGTTCGACTGAATCACCCAGTGCAGGGGATCATGTGCGGGTGTCGTCGATCGAAGCTTCAGCCCGTGACCTGCAGGATCTCGCTGTTCTCTGGAGTATCGGCGAGGCCCGTGCGACCGATGTCGTCGGCGCTGCCTGCGAGGCACTCGTTGCCGGGCTCGACAGTCCGGCGCTCCGTATCCTGGCCGCGTGCACGCGCGGCGAGGCGGAGTACGACGTGCCCGATCTCCTGCCCGCTGCCCTCGACGAGCTTGGTCTCACGTTCTACCCGCGCGACAGCGAGGCTGGGCGGGAAGCCGCCGTGCGGGCGCTCGCGGACCAGATGCTGGCGGGCAGGCTGACACCGCGAGAGCTTGCATTGCGCATCCACCAGCGGTTTGGCCACCAACTGCCGCTGGCTGAGCGCCTCGCCGAGCTCGACGACGAGTACGACATCCTCGAATACGGGGACCGGACGCCGGCCCAGATCGATGCCGAGGTCACGGCCGAAGCCCGTCGGCTGGCATCGGGCGCCGGGAATGATCCGATCCCTCGTTCGTAGCGATCATGACCAGGGCGGGAATGCCCTGGTCATGCGGGAATTATCGGCTCTCAGGAAGCTCCTGGTGTCGCAGGTGGTCGGGCTGGTGCTGGACGGCATCGCCGAGATGGATGCGCTGATCGAGGTCCAAGCACACTGCGTGGTAGGAGAGTTGGCCTGTCCCGACTGCTCGGCTCTGTCCCATCGCGTGCACAGCTGCTACGAACGACGGCTCGCCATGTATCCGACCGGTGGCCGCCGGACGGTGATTCGGCTAACGGTGCGGCGCTTCTTCTGCGAGAACGCCGACTGCCCGCGACGCACGTTCGTCGAGCAGGTTGAGGACCTGACCACCAGGTTCGCCCGCGCCGGTCCGGGGGTGAAGAGGTGGTGGCGGTCGGTCGCGCTGGCCGTGGGAGGCCGTCCGGGTGTCCGCCTGTGCGGCGGCTTCGCCATGCCGACCAGCCGTGGGCGACTGCTGGGTCTGCTGCACGCGCCGCCGGTTCCGGACCAGGCACCACGTGTACTCGGCGTCGACGACTTCGCCTTCAGGCGGTCTCGGACTTACGGAACCGTGCTCATCGACGTGGAGTCCTCCACTGTGATCGACGTGCTGCCGGACCGCACCAGCGAGACCCTCGCGGCCTGGCTGAAGGTGCACCCCGGGGCCGAGATCGTGTGCCGCGACCGGGACAGCGGTTACAGCCGTGCGGTCAAGGAAGCACCGCCGCATGCCAGGGAGGTGGCTGACCGCTGGCATCTGCTCCAGAACCTGGCCTCCGCGGTGGAGGAGACCTGCCACCAGCACCGTTCCTGCCTGCGTAAACGTGCCGACGCCGAGACCCTCCAGATACCGCCGCAGCCTCCGCTCATCGAACTGCCGCCGCTTGAACTACCCCGCACCCAGATCATCGAACGGACCCGGCACCGTCACGAGGACATCCTCCGGCTCGTGGACGCAGGCTGGACGATCAGCGCCATCGCCCGGCGCCTGCACCTCGACCGCAAGACGGTCCGCCGCTTCCGCGACACCGATCTCGACCAGCTCCTCGCCACGGCTCATGTTCGGCGCCCAGCTGGCGTGCTGGAGCCCTTCAAGCCGTACATCAACCAGCGGTTCACCGAGTCTCTGGGCCAAGTCAGCGGTAGTCGGCTGTTCCTCGAAGTCCGCGAACGCGGCTACCGCGGCAGCCGCCAAGTCGTTCGCAAACACCTCGCCGCCCTCCGAGCTGGCAATGCTGAACCTGTCCGCACCGACATCCCCAGCCCGCACAAGATCACCGGCTGGATCATGCGGCCCCGCGAGGCCCTCACGGACCACCAGGATGAGCAACTTCTCCAAGCCCGCCTCGCCTGCCCAGACATCACCCGAGCCTGCGACCTGGCCCGAAACTTCGCCGACCTCGTCCGCCACCAGCGCGGACAACTACTGATGGACTGGATCCGCCAGGCCGAACAGGACGCTCCGGCCCCGATGCGCAGCTTCGCCGGGTTCCTCCGCCAGGACCTCGACGCGGTCACCGCCGGAATGACCCTCACATACAGCTCCGGCGTAGTGGAAGGCCACATCAACCGTTTAAGACGATCAAGCGGCAGATGTACGGCCGCGGTTCATTCCAACTCCTCCGCACCCGGGTTCTCCTGCGATCGTGACCGTCACGAGATTCCGACCAGAGCCTTGATTTTGGCTCTGTCCGCAGTTCCGTGAATCCCCAGGTCAGGAAGGTGAGCGACGGATCGTTTCGGCAGAGTATGTCCCGGCATAGCAAGCAAGACGCGAGGCCGTGCCGTTTCCCGGGATCGATGTGCGAGTGGAGTCAGCGACTCCTCCGACGTCCTCGTGGTGGAGGCCGTGTCCACCGCTCGCCCAGGCCGGTGCCCGGACTGCCGGAAACAGGCGAGGCGCATACACAGCACGCATCAACGAGCCCCGAACGAAAGGCCGTTAGGGCTGCGACGGGTCATAATCCGGCTGAGGATCCGCCGGTACTTCTGTGATCGGAAGAGCTGTTCCCGCAAGACGTTCGTCGAGCAGGTGCCGGGCCTGTCCGAGCGGCACCGCCGCTCCAGCACCGGACTGACAGGCTGGCTGCACCACCTCGGCCTCGTGCCCCCAGACCGCCACAACCGTAGTGCACAACTGCGAAGATCAGCACGGCTGCGGCCACCCATTTCATGGCATTGAGGAAGCCGAGACCGAACAGAGCAACAACAAGGATGGCGAGTAAGACGATCATGGGAGTGGCAACTCCCAGGCGGAATGGATCATCGCTGCCGACGACAGGGGCCTCGCCTCACAACATAGCCCCGGCAAGGGGCGCGGATACACCGATGCCGACCGATAGCCCCTCCCGCAGGGCCACTTGACCGCTCGGCGACGAAGCGCGCCCCCTGCTCAGATGCGCAGCAGCCGCTGTGTGATCTCTCGGTACTGCCTCATCGCATGCCGGAGTTCATCCGCCTGTGTTTCGGCGTCATGGTCCTGCCAGCCGTCGTGGAGAGCGCGCCGTCGCTCCGCGAGAGAGCTCGCGAGATGGGCGGCGGCTTCATCGAAGATGCCCTCAGCCTCTTCCAGCGCCTCGAGCGAGCTGTCGGCGAAGTTATTGAGGGCCTCCTGGAGTCGCAGGGCGAGCCGGTCCCGTTCGTCCGCCGGAAGCAGCGACTCCGGGCCCAGAGCGCGGCGTTGAGTGGAACCCCGAACCTTGTCCGGCGGCTGCTGAGCACGTGCCTGGTCGTACATCATCGTGTGTCGCTTTCCTGTGCGTCGTGTCGGCGAAGTCGGAACGAGCCCACTGGGCCGATGAGCAACGGGCTGAAGAGTTGTGGGCCGACGAGCTGGGAGCCGATCAGGAACCCGGATCGGCGGCGGGCCGTGGGAGCCAGCGTAGTGCGGCGCGGAGAAGGCCCGCACCATGCCGGCCCCCTTGCTTCGAGCCGGGTTGCCGCCCTTCGTCGGACTCAGTGCCGGCGTCGGCATGTCCTGTCCGCGTCACTGACGCGACACCACCGCAAGAGGCGCGAGGTCGAGGGGTGTTCTCCCGTAGACCCCGCGCCTCTTGCCCCCCCCTAGACCACCAACACCTCCTGCCCCTGCGAGGTCCTGCGGCAGTTCGCCAACAGCATCGACGCCAACAACCGGCGCGTGCACCGCGCCTTCCTCGCCAGCGTTCGCGTGCTCGGGGAAGGCGTGGACATCACCGGCGAACGGGAAGTCGAGGCCGCCTGCTTCGCCGACACCCGCGGCTCACAGGTGGAGATCGTGCAGAACATCGGCCGCGCACTCCGGCTCAACAAGGACGGCTCCACCAAGGTCGCCCGCCGCGCACTGCCGCTACCTGCCGGGGGACCGAGTGTGTGACGATCTGCCATACGGGCATACCGAGGACGACGCTGCCGGGTGTTATCGGGCACGCCAGGGAGAAGCGTGGAGTCGTCGATCAGTGTTGCCGTTGTTTCTGGGATGACTGCATTGTTGGTCGCGGTCTTAGCCGTTCCTTTGAATTACTGGCTCAATTCTCGGACGCGGCGTGACCGTACCCGGGACGTGATGGCCGGCTACCGCGATCCGTTGCTATGGTCCGTACATGACCTACGCAGCCGCCTGGTTTCCATCATGGAAGACGGCTTCCTCGGTCGCTTCATGGAATCCGACGAGGCTCGTGCCGCATACGCCCTGCGACACACGATGTTTGTTGTGGCTGAGTATCTCGGGTGGGTAGAGATCCTTCGGAGGTCGGTGAGCTTCATAGATCTTGGCGATCGGCATCGCAACCAGCGCCTGGTGGAGCACCTGAGCCTCATCCGCCAGGTGTTGTTCGCGCGGGACCTTGATCCACCCCTGCGGGTTCTCTATGGGTATCAGCGGGCCATCGGCGAACTGATGATCGCGCCGGACACTGCTACTGAAGGCCGGACGTCTAGATGCCTCGGGTTTGCCCAGTTCACTGCTCTCCTGGAAAGCGACCAACAATTCCAAGAGTGGTTCGCTCCGCTGAGGCAATCGATCATTGACTTAGCCAACCACCCCGAGAGAGGCACTAGCCGACTCAAAGAACTGGAATCTCAACTCGCCGAACTCATAGACTTCCTGGACCCGGATCGGGTCCGGTTCCCCCTTAGAAGCCTTGAGAGGCCCTATTACCGATCCCAGGGGCGCAACGGCTGATGAGAACGCATCGGAGATCACTCTTGCAGACCAGCCCTGCAGCCGGCTGAAGGCAGGCCGAGGAATGCTTCGTGAATGTCATCGCGTCGTTCCCAGCGGATCCGTAGACGACGGAAGCCGTGCAGCCAGGAGATCGTGCGCTCGACGACATAGCGGAAGATGCCCAGGCCGGTGCCGTGTGGCTGGCCCCGCTCCGCGATCACCGGTCGAATCCCGCGCTGCCAGAGCAGGCATCGGGATTTGTCGTGGTCGTAGCCACGGTCTGCCAGGAGCGCGTCGGGTTTCCGCCGTGGTCTGCCGACGGCGCCAGCAACCGGAGGGATCTTGTCGAGTAGCGGCAGCAACTGGGTGACGTCGTTGCGGCTTCCGCCGGTCAGCGAGACCGCGAGCGGGATGCCCTGGCCGTCGACGATGAGGTGGTGCTTGCTGCCCGGCCGTGCGCGGTCGACCGGGCTGGGTCCGCTTTTGGGCCCCTGCGAGCGGCCCGGACGTGGGAGGAGTCGATCGCCGCCCGCGACCAGTCGAGCTGGTTCTTCGAGCGCAGCTTCTCCAGCAGGACGACGTGGAGTTGGTCCCAGACGCCGGCCTCGTTCCAGGCGGCCAGACGCCGCCAGCAGGTCATTCCCGACCCGAAGCCCAGCTCCTGGGGCAGGTACTCCCACTGGATGCCGGTGTGCAGGACGAAGAGGATCCCGCACAGAGCTTGCCGGTCCGGCACCCGCGGTCTGCCCTCGACCTGCTTAGGAGCGGGCTTGGGCAGTAACGGCTCGATGAGCGACCACAGTTCGCCCACACGATCCATGGTCGCGGCTGACGGTTCGCCATAATCAGACCAACGAGCCCACAGTCCCATGATCAACCGCTTTTGTTAGAGCCAGTAAGTGGGTTACCGATGACGTCTGCTCAGAGTTGGATACAGGTTCATCTGTGCGTCAGCCAACGACAGCCAGCCACGACGGCGAGGACGTCGACCGATCAGGCGCGTGTGTGTCTCGCTGCGCAGCCAGTACGCCAACGCGTTCAGAATCTCCCGCCGCATGTGTATCGCCGGCCGACCACCGGGCTTGACCGCCGGAACCAGTGGACAGAGGATCTCCCATTCCGGATCGGACAGATCAGTCGAGTAACGGGAACGCAGCCCGCACACCCCAGCCCCTGAAAGTGCGCCACCGCCCCGCTACCAGGGAACTTACCCGCTGACCGGCTTTTCAGACGCCCTCTAGCAGCACAGGGCCGCGATCGGGTAGCGGCGCCAGGACCGGCCGCGCACCCGCACCACCGGCGTCTGCCCGCGCCGACCCCAGGCACGGGCCCGCGAGGCAGTCATCCCGAAGCCCGCCGCGTCCTCGAAGACGACAAAGGCGCCCAGCGCCGCCACAACCATTCCGCCTGCGGCCACACGTCCTTCTTCCACAACTCCACCGCGTGCTCGTCGCGTTCCACGGCCCGGCGGGCGAGCGACTGCCAGGACCAGCCGTGCCGGTGCAACAACCGCCACACCGCCGCCGACGAGACCTCCCGAGCGAAC
The DNA here is from genome assembly GCF_053610745.1 of Streptomyces sp. NPDC054866. Lineage (NCBI taxonomy): Bacteria > Bacillati > Actinomycetota > Actinomycetes > Kitasatosporales > Streptomycetaceae > Streptomyces > Streptomyces sp. NPDC054866. Next base: position 78,528 of record NZ_JBSGZA010000014.1, on the reverse strand, counting down.
TTCCAGAGGATCAGTGCCCGGATGCGGGCCAGGTCGAGCGCTGGTCTTCCCAGCCGTGCACGGCCGGCCCCCGGGCCAACTCCGCTTCCAGTTCGGCGAATCGGTCACCGCTCAGTCTGGGCAGCTTCGGCGGCCCCGCCGACCGCTCACTGACCCGCAGTTCCTTCGCGATCGCCGCGTTCTTCTCACCCCGCGCGAATCGTTTACCGGCCTCGAACCGGATCTGTTCCCGCAAGCTCCGTCGCTCGGCGGTCAGCCCGCCGCCCTGCGCGTGCCGCATACCACCGGCCTACCGCAGGGAGCACCACCCGTCCCCCCCTCCCGACAACATCCCGAACAGATCAGTAGGACGCCCCCGGGTCTCAGCCCCGGCGTCCGGAGCCCGGCCGCACCGTCACCTCCACCTCCGTTCCGTCGGACGCCCACACGCGCACCTGTCGTACCTGCCCGGGCGGCACACTTCGGGCGCTGGGGTGTGCCGTGCGGCCCGACACCTCGAGCCGCCAGCCGGTGGTGCTCGGCGGCAGGGACAGCACGGTGGTGCCGGGGCGGCGAGTCGACCGGTAGGCGAGGCGGTACGTCGAGCGGGCCGGGTCGTGGGCGTCGGCGCGCACGGTGCCCGCGACCGCCGGGGCGTACGGCGTGGCGGTGCGCTCCTTGTTCGTACGGAAGCGGCCGTCGCGGTCGAGGGCGCAGTAGCCGCCGCCGTAGCACCAGACGTAGGCCGCCCAGCCCGAGGAGTAGCGGGTGAAGGAGGCGAGCGCGTCGTCGTGGAAGCGGCGCATGTTCGGCAGACCGCTGTTCAGCGGGCCCCACTCGCCCACCACGACGGGAACCGAGTGCTCGCGCGGGTACGCGGTGACGGCGTTCTCGTACGCCGTGATCCACCCGGCCGCCGGGTCGTAGTCGGCGCCCGCCTCCATCGCGGTGTTGTAGAAGTGCGGGGCGTAGACGAGGCGTTCGTCGGGGACACGGCCCAGGCCGGTGGGCACGCCTTCGCCGACGATCGGGGTCGGCTCGATGAACAGGTGGTTGGAGCGGTCCCGGGTGCGGATGGCGGCGGCGAGGCGGCGGTACATCGGGGTGAGCTGCGTCGCCTCGATGCGGCGTGCGGCACTGGCCAGGTCCTCGCCCGCGCGCAGCTCCCCCATCGGCTCGTTGATCAGGTCGTAGCCGAACACCGCGGGGTGCCCACCGAAGCGGTCCGCCAGCAGGCGCCACATGCGGGCCTGCGCGCGCCGCAGGTCCACGTCCTCGTAGAGATGGGTAAAGGCGCGCTGGACGGCGGGTTCGAAGTACTCGGCGAACCAGTCGTCGGGGTGCGGGGTGAACGGCAGACCGTCGGTCCGCGTCGCCCACGCCGGGGTCCCGCGGTGGCCGAACGCGGGCCCGAACACATCCTGATGGGCGTCGATGACGACGTGGACACCGTGCTCGTGCGCCCAGTCGAGGATGCGCCGGATCTTGCGCAGGTACGACTCGCTGTAGCGCCCGCGCCGCGGCTCCAGGTCGTCCCAGAAGACCAGCAGGCGGGCGAAGTTGAAGCCGTGGGCCCGCAAGTCGGCGAAGTGCCGCTCGGTGATCGCGCTGAGGGCGTCCGGCCCGCGGTGGATCTTGTCCTCGACGTTCCAGCCGCGCAGGGTGAGTGTGCGTCCGCGGGCGTCGGTGAGGCGGGGTATACCTGCGGCGGCGGGGGCGGTTGCGGACCCGCTGGCGGAAGTAGCGCCCGTGACGGCGCCGGAATCGGTGCCGGTGCGCCCACTGTCCGCTCCCCCCGAAGCGGCCGGAACCAGGCCCCCACCGAGCAGAGCGGCGACGATCAGGGCCACCAGGCCGAGGTGCTGCCGCGTGAAGCGCTTGCCCATGACGGACCTCCGGCACTCGGGGACGCGCGGTCACGTACGTGTGCCGTTCGGCACGCACCGTACGTATCAGGAACCGCTTGCACAGACCAGCGAACCGACGACGCGGGCGGCCGGGAATCTCCCACCGCCTCGGTCAGAGTGCCATCGCGCTCTCCCCCGCCAACCGGTCCACCAGACAGCGCTGGAACTGGACGCAAGAAGCCTCGCTCGCCGCTGTCGAAGGACCTCGCAGCAACTCACGTGCATGGCCAGCGGGGTGAGCCTGCCGTCTGGTGAAGCCCTCGGCCACCAAAGCGGTATCCGAGGGCTTCCCCGGGCCGACTACGGCCCGGTGGTCGGCGGAGGAGGAACCGTGCCCGGCCAGTCGCCAGGGTGCTGCCCGGTGCCCGGAGTGGGCGGGCCATGCTGCACTTCCGCCGCAGGACGGGTCATCCCCCACACCACGGCCACCAGACCAACGACGCACGCATCGCCGACGAACAACCCAGCTGCCGGGCGCCCCGGGGGGGGAACGAGGGCTTCGATGTCCGCGAGCAGGACATCGTCCGCCTCTCCCATCCGTGCGCCACCGCGTCAAGGCTCGGCCGGTACTCGTTTCCACTCCCCGAGATGCCCGGCGGCCTGCGTCCGCTGCGCGATCCATCCCGGGCCGAAACATGACCCGACCGTCACCCGACGCCCGGCCCGAGACGCGGCTGTCCGTGGCACTGGCGATGCGTTCGCTGCGGGGCGCGACGCGCCTACCGACTCGCCATCCCCACTTGATGCGGCTCGATCAGAGCGCCGGGGCCGGCCGACAGGCGGCCAGATCTGCCCACGGCTCAGCGTGTTCAGGGAGCGACCCAGGTGTGCCGTGGCGCTCTCCGACTCTCGGGATCGGCGAGACTCGCGCCTCAGTTGGGGGCTGTCATCTGTCATCCCTCGCCACTTATCGCAGCGCCCAGCTGCACCTGTGCCCAAGCCGCCGCGATCGGGATGGGTGTCCCGCCACTAGTCTGCGTAAGCTTGAAGGACCGGACGCACAGCCAGAGGCTGCACTGGCCGTTCTCGTGGGTGACTGTCATCATCTCGCCGGACTGTCCGGTTACTGGCAGCTTCGGGTAGGGAGCCCCTTGCCCTCCTGTTCCGAATTCAACTGCTCGGGGTACGAGTCGGATCTGTCCGTTCTCTGCGGACTCGAACTGGCCGCCATAGCTGTCGGTGGACTTCGCGACGATGCCCGGACCTTTCTTGCCCGCGCACTCTGCGCCGACAGAGCCTTCGAGCTTGCCGCCGGGGCCTTGCGTGGACGTCGCGATGATGCCAATCGTGGCGGCTTGGAACCTGCCGCCGGCTGCATACTTGCTCCAGCCGACGACACCCTCGTCCCTGTACCCCATCCCGAGGACTCCGTATCCATACCCGGCTCCCGGCAGCGATGCCTGCCCTACGACGCCGGAGGCGGTTCTGAAGTGATGCTCAGAACCGGGGTCCTTGGGCACGACTCCCTCATTGGCTGTTGTTCCCCACACACCCGCGGTGACCTCAGTTGTGAAAGTTGCCCCCCTTTGAGGACGGTCCGCGCCGTCGGAGTAAAAACCCCAGACCCCGACGTTGCCGAAAGTCCACGCTCTTCCGGTCATGCCATTGCCCGTGGCACTCTGGCCAAAAACTCCGTCGCCTCTGCCGTTTGTTTCACCCGCTACACCAACGCCATCAACGTCGTTCCCGCCGTAGACCCCGGGCACTTGGTCGGAGTTTGACTTGCCAACCACGTTGCGCTTGCCGAAAAGCCAGTCGAGGATTCCCATGACGTCTCTCCTGCGATTTTCCTGGTTACTTCCAGTACGGCACTGAACCACAGGGGCGGCAATCTGAACGCCACTGCACCTCTCTGACCTGCGGATACGAACTAGCTGGGCTGCGTTCGGGGCGGCCGGCCGACGCAGGCCGAATTGATCGGCATCCTCATCCCCGTCGGCGACGGCAGCAGTTTCCCGAGGGCTGCCCACCTCGCCTCATACGCCGGTCTCGCCGGCCTCGCCGACCACCCGCAGCTCGGGCTCCTCGGTCCGCGGAGAACCACCCTCCCGCCTCAGGTGACCGCCACTGGCTGCGGCTCGTAGAAGCTGCTGTGCGGTGCTTGGCGAAGAGGACGTCGGCTCGTCGTCGAAGCCGAGAACCGGGCGGAGCGGATCAGACTCCGGGCTCAGCAACACCGGCTTGCCGAGCCGGCGCCCGGTTGCCCGCAGCAGACGGCACAGCACATCCACGCCGTCCTGACCCTGCAACTCCCGCAGATCAACGTCGAATCAGCATCTCCGCAGCTCTCGGCAGCCGGACCGGAACCACCGTCCTCGGAGTACTCGCACGACCACCCCTGCGACCGAACGAGATCAAGCACTGCCTTCCAGTCCTCCACCGAGGTATCCGGGACGAGGCTGGCGGCCCGCCGCCCTGGGGCCGGCCTCGTAAACGTGAGCCCTACCTCGTCGGCTCAGTCCTTCAAGTTGTAGAAGTGGATGGGTGAGTTCGGCGTGAAACCGATACGCGGGTATACAGGGGCCCCTGCCACGGTCGCGTGCAAAGTGGCGCGGGTCAGCCCGGTGGCTCGGGCGCCCTCGTGCAGCACCTTGCGCGTGACAGCCTCGCCATAGCCCCTGCGCTGCCACTGCGGGTCGGTGGCGACGAAGGCGACGAAGAGGCGCCCTTGCGCTTCGACCGTCGCGGCGCACGCCACCGGAACGTCGCCTCGCACGGCCAGGTAGGCGTACATCTCGCTCTTCCAGTGCGCGGATCCGACCAGGCCGTCGCGGCCTTCCTCCAGGGGGAACCCGTAGGCGCGTGATTGGAGGTCGGCGTAGGCCCGCAGGTGCTCGTCGGTGCGCACACGTACGAACGTCAGGTCGGGGTGGACCGGGTCGGGGATGGGCAGCAGGTCTCCGGCCATGCCCCTGCCCGGGAAGGCGTACTGCAGGCCGGCCTGCTCGGCCGCCGTGGCCAGCGCGGTGCGCGCCTCGTCGTCGAGGAGGTCCTCGAAGAGCCACAGGAAGCCCGGGTGCTGCTTCGCGCGCATGATGTCCGCCGCCTGGCTCAGGCGTTGTGCGACGCGATCGGCTCCTGCTCCCCGGTCGGTCAGAGTGATGCAGTTGTAGAACGAAAACCGGCAGTCGGCCCAGCGGACGGCGATGCCGGGGAGGTCCCGCACATCCGCGTCCGCATCGCGGTCGAGCACCATGGCCCGCCAGGCCACGGTGAGCTGCTGTGCCGATTCGATGGACTCCGTGAGGCCAGTCACCGTACTCCCATGGGTTGTTGAGGTTGTTGAGGTTGTTGAGGTCGTGGAGGCCCGGAGTTGGGAGCGGGCGGCTCTGGCGCCTCCGGGCCGGTGGGAACTGTACGTGCGCCACGCGGTGTCGCTGCCATCAGATGATGCCTTCGAACTGTTTGTCCTCAGTGGGGGAACTGGAGCGGGGCACGTGGTAGGAGTCGCGTCCGAAGCGCCGCCACAGGCCGGCTATGAGGAAGGCCACCACTACAGCGACGGGGGTGTAGTTGAAGGTGGTGGCGGTGATCGGGCTGCTCTGCGGCAGCAGGAACAGCACCGTGACCGCAGCCGCCCACACCACCGCCACCCAGCCGATCGGCCGGCTCCAGCGGCCCAAGTGCCAGGGCCCTGGGGTGAATCGGTCGCGGTGAAGCAATCGCAGCAGCACCGGGATGGCGTAGGCCGAGGTGAATCCCACGACCGAGATGGCGGTCACCGCCGAGAACGCCGTTGTGGAGTACAAGGACGGCAGCGCGAGCACGAAAGCCACGGCGACCGCGAGCCAGACCGCGTTGGCGGGGATGGCGGTGCGGCGGCTGACCTTCTTCCAGCGCCCCGATCCGGGCAAGGCGCCGTCCCGGGCAAAGGCGTAGATCATCCGGCTGGCGCTGGCGGTCACGGTGTAGCCGCACAGGAACTGGGCCACGATGATCACAAGCAGCAGGGACTTGGCCGCCGCCATGCCCAACGCGTCCAGAAGGATCTGCGCCACCGGTACACCGGTCGGTCCTGACAGGGTCGCGGCGTAGTCCTGGATGGCGAACAGCAGCGTGAGCAGCAGGATGCCGCCGGCGATCCAGGACACCGCCACCGAGCGGAAGACCCCGCGGGCCGCGGCGACGGAGGCATGGTTGGTCTCCTCGCTCAGGTGGGCCGAGGTGTCGTAGCCGGCCAGGGCGAAGACCGGAAGGAGCATGCCGAGCAGGATCACGTACACCGGGGCACTCCAGCCGGTGTTGTTGGTGAACTCGGAGAAGACGAAGCCGGCCGACTGGTGATGGGAGGGCACGAACGCCAGGGCGCCGACGATGACGACGGCCCCCGCCAGGTGCCACCACGCGCTCACGGACGTCAAGATGTTCATCAGCCGGGTGCCGAAGAGGTTCAGGACCGCGTGCAGCGCGAGGATGACCGCGTACAGGGCCAGCAGGGAGCCCGGGGTGGGCGTGTAGCCGAATTGCAGGTTCATCCACGCGGCGGTGAACGTCGCGATGCCGTAATCCTGGGCGGCGATTCCGCCGAGCAGGCCCAGGAGGTTGAGCCAGCCGGTGTACCAGCTCCACCGCTCGCCTCCGAGCTGGCGAGCCATGTAGTACAGGCCGCCGCTGGTGGGGTAGCGGGAGGTGATCTCCGCCAGGGCCGCGGCCAGGCACAACACCAGCGGCCCGACGGCGAGCCACCCCCACATGATCACCGCGGGGCCTCCCGAGTTCAGGCCGTAGCCGAACAGCAGCAAGGTCCCCGACATGATCGAGATGACCGACAGGGAAGCCGAAAAATTGCCGAAAGCGCCCATCCGGCGGTGCAGTTGCTGGGTGTAGCCCAGCGACTGGAGGATGCGCGCGTCCTCCCCGTCGTCGTCGACCGGGTTCAGCTGGTGGCGCGGTGTTCTTACCGAAGTCATTGGTTCTCCGCACAGGAAGGCTGAAATGTGGGGGTGCAGGCGGGTGGCTGCCGGGCCGCAGGCGTGACGTGGTGACGCCCGCCCGTCATGGTGACGCCCGCCCGTGTGGGGCCGGGGTCGGCAGTCATGTGTGGTCTCCCGTATGCCACGGGTGGGATCTCAGGCAGGCGTCGCGGTCCTCCTCGAATGCCTTCCGCCACTGGTCCTTGGAGTGCCGGGCGTCGTACTGCCACGGGGCGGGCGTGGCGAAGTCGCCGATGGTGTCGAACACTTCGGCTGCCCACTGAGCGAAGCCGCCCCTCACCAAGGCGTACGCGAGGTAGTTCAGATCCAGCTGGGAACTGGTGGCCGGATCGCACTTCTGGAACCAACCCTCGAATGCCTGCGTGACGGCCCGGGTGGTGTCCTCCCTGGTCCACAGCAGGTTCAACATGCCCTCGGCGCCGTTGTCCCGTCGCTCCCGGTGTTCCTGCACACGGGCATAGAGGGGCAGCAGAAGCAGGGGCGAGTCGGGCGGTGCGAAGGAGACCGTCCAGCGGGCGAAGTCCGTCGCGACTGCCTGGCGGCCCGCTGGACCCGGGTGGGCCTGGAGCGCCTGGGACATGCGGTGCCACGCCTCGCGGTTGAACGGATCTCGTCGGTGCACTTCCCCCAGCAGACCCCATGGCCCGCCAGGCAGCAGGTACTCATGGGCCGGCGGGGTCACGTAATGCTCCGGGTAGCGTCGTGTCGTGTCCGTTTCAGCCAGGGCCAGGCGGCAGATCCAGGGCACCGAGTCGTCGGGGTTCCCCTCGCGCGCCTTGTGGCACGCCTCCCGGGCCCGGGTCACCAGTTTCTCCAGGTCCCCTGCCCGCCGGTAGTCACGCGCCCAGTGCCTTCGGTGGGCCTGCAGCACCCGTTCGGTGGCGACTCTGGCGTACATCACCCGGGCAGCGAGGCTCTCCGGTTCCTCTTTCAGCCATAACTCCACAACGTTGGCCTGAGCTGCGACAACCCCCAGTACCTGAGTGCGGGATGTCCACTGCGGCCAGTTGCCCGTGCGGGCAAGGACCTGCCGCATCTGCATCCAGTAACCCGCCTGAATGTCCTGCACCGCCGCATAGAGGTCCGTGTCTCGGCCAGCCGGGTTCGCCCGGCCGGCCGGGTTCGAACTCTCCATCAGCGCCCCCCTCGGCCGGCCGCACACAGGGCGGGCCGCAGGGGGCCGTCGTCAACTGGAGCCGCTGAGACCATGGGGAGCGCCTGCAGGCCGCTGCTGTGAGCGCTACGGCTCGCCGGGTGGTGTGAGCACGACACCGAACGGTGTGCACTGGCGGCCATAAGCAGACGGACCCTCGGGGCAGTTGGGACGGGCGGCACGGTCGTGCAAAGGACAGCGGTGTGGGCCGACGAGCAGGGTGGGGACGGCCGCTGGCGCATAACCCGGTCGGCGGCTTTCGCTCTTGGTCGGTAGCGAGTGCCCGACAGGTACTTAAGTGCCTGGAGAGGCGCATGACCAGAGAATCCCAAGATTGTTAGGTTGCTCAGACGCAGGTTTCGGCCATGCGGCAGAGGAGCGTCGCCATCAGTGACCGGACCCGCTGGGCGCAGCACTCAGACGGTGCGCCGCCAGGGCTCTGCTCCTCGCAGTCACGTGTCTTGGGCACGTGGAACAGGGCCGCCACCCTGAGCGGAGGCGGGCGGACCTTGGTGTGCGGGCGGACCCGACGGAAGGACACCGTCAACTTGCTTGTGGGATAGGTGCGTTACGTACTGGACAGGCAAGTTGAGGCATGCTGATGGTGCGCAAGTGTCGCGAGGGGCACTGCGTTCAGGCGTGCAAGGGCGTCCCGGCGGCGGTCTTCCAGACTCGGGATCATTCGGCCAGTTCGGTACGGTAGTCACTGGCTGTGAGCAATCCTGTGCCCACGCCCGAGCAGTACGGTAAGCAGCCAGCGCGTCGATCAGTCAAGAGCCGTCATCGAGCCTCTCGTCGAGCACTACCGCTGGGGAGGATCCGGGAGTACTAATGACCCCTTCGGGGTGTTGGGGGCACCGCACGCGCCGCTCGGCCGCGGTGGCCCTGGGCATCCCCCGCAGCACGCTCAACGCCCGGCTGAAGATACTGGAGACGGCCGCCGGATGCGCCGTCTTCCAACACCGCACCCGCCCCGTCACCGCGACACCGCGCGGACAGGCGCTCCTCGACGAGGCGCGTCTGCTGTTCGACCGGATCGACGGCGCCGCCGCCCGGTAGCCACTGCGTCGGCTGGAGATCCCCGAGGGCCGCAGAAGACGGACAAGTACGTCCTGGCCTGCACCAGTTGCCCGCTCTCCACCGTGGTCGTGGACATCGCACCGGAGCAGCCCAGCACCTGAGACGACCTGCCTACCAGCCGCCGGGCCGGCACCGCTCACTCCAGCCGCCGTTCGCCCTACCCGCGCCGGCATGCAGCGCGGCGCGCTACGGCGCCAACCCGGTGCGCGGGCGGGCGGGGGGTGGCTGCGGCACGCGGGCGAAGCCGGTCCGGTAGGCGAAGGCGACGAGCTGCGCGCGGTGATGGGCGCCGAGCTTGTGCATGATGCGCTGGACGAAGGTGCGGACGGTGAGCGTGCTGACGAACAGGCGCTCGGCGATCTCGTCGTTGGTCAGGCCCTCGGCCGCGCACAGCAGGACCTCCTGCTCGCGGGGGGTGAGGTGGTCCATCTCGCGCGGGGTGGCCTGGGGGCGGTCAGGGCTGGCTGCGGCGAGGTAGCGGGTGACCACCGTGTGGGTGGCGAGGGGGGAGAGCACCATGTCGCCGGCGGCGACGGTACGGATGGCGGCGAGGAACTCGGCGGGTCCGACGCCCTTGCCGAGGAACCCGCTCACCCCCGCGCGCAGGGCGCGGGTGATGTAGTCGTCGGTCTCGAAGGTGGTCAGGATCAGCACGCGGGTGCCGTTGAGCTGCGGGTCGGCGGTGATCTGCTCGGCGGCGGACAGGCCGTTCTGGCGGGGCATGCGAATGTCCATGACCACGACGTCGGGTGCGGTGCTGCGGGCCAGGCGCACAGCCTGTTCGCCGTCGCCCGCGGTGGCGACGACTTCGAGGCCGTCGGCGGCGTCGATGAGGACCTGGAAGGTCCCGGCGAGGAGCGCCTGGTCGTCGGCGAGCAGCACGCGGATGGTCACGGGGCGTCCCCAGGTTTGGTCGGTGGCGGGCCGGGAGCAGTGAGGGTGGGCAGATCGGCCCGCACCTCGAAGCCGGCCCCGCCGCGGGGGTGGGCGTGCAGGTGTCCCCCCGACGGCGTGGGCCCGCTCGCGCATGCCGATCAGCCCGTACCCGGCCACGCCCCGCGACCGGGGGGATGTGGGGGCGGGGCCGTCGTCGGTGACGGTCAGGGTCAGCCGGTCGGCGGTGTAGTGGAGGTGGACGGCGGCGGTGGTGGTCAGGGCGTGCTTGGAGACGTTGGTGAGTGCCTCCTGGGTGATGCGGTAGGCGGTGAGACCGACGCCGGGCGACAGTGGCCGGGGCTCGCCCTCGCGGGTGAGGGTGACGGCCAGGCCGACGCTCTCGAAGGACGCGAGCAGGTCGGGCAGTTGCGCCAGCCCCGGCGCGGGCTTGGACGGCCCGGTGGGGTGGTCGTGTTCGCGCAGCAGGCCCACGGTCGCCTTCAGTTCGCCCAGAGCGGCGGTGAGGGTGGCGGTGAGATTGCCGGTGACCTTGGCTGCCGCATCGGGGCGGGTGGCGAGAAGGTAGTCGGCGGTGGCGGCCTGGGCGTGGGCGAGGGTGATGTGGTGGGCGACGACGTCGTGCAGCTCGCGGGCGATGCGCATTCGCTCGGCGCCCACCCGGCGGCGGGCCTCCTCCTCTCGGGAGTGCTCGGCCATCTCCGCGCGGGCCTCGACAGCCGTGACGTAGTCGCGGAGGCTGCGCAGTGCGTCGGCCACGGCCGCCGGCAAGAGGGTGAAGGCGGTTGGGTGCGGTTCTTGGCTCATACAAGATTTTCGTAGCCGTTGATCGACTCGGCCGGGCCGTGACATCTCTCTGTGTCAGCAGGATGCTGCCTGTGTGCGACGACGTGTTGAAACTGTTGCCACAGCTCAACGCTGTGGAGGTCGGTTCGGTCGACGTGTTCGGGGATGCGGTCGTGGTCTCCGCGCGATCCCGGGCGGAACCAGCTGCATGCACCGGCTGCGGTCGGATCTCTGACTGGGAGCACAGCCGGTATGTGCGCCACGTTGCCGACGAGGCGGTTGGTGGCCGTCCAGTGCGGATCGCGCTGTCGGTCCGCCGCCTGTACTGCGAGAACCATGCATGCCCGAAGGCCACATTCGCGGAGCAGATCGACGGGTTGACGGTGCGGTATCAGCGCCGAACTGCAGGACTGCAGGCGATCATTGTGGCGGTCGCGACGGCGCTGGCCGGGAAGGCCGGATCAAGGTTGCTGCTTCACCTGCACCACGTCCTGAGCTGGGCCAGTCTGCTCACTTGTCTGATGAAGACCCCCGATCCGCCGGCACCGAGATTGCGGGTGGTCGCCATTGACGACTTCGCGCTGCGGCGCGCTCGTCGGTACGCCACGCTCATGGTCGACGCGGAAACCCGCCTGCCGGTCGATGCCTGGGACACCAGGGAGGCCGCCCCGACCGTCACCTGGCTGCATGCCCATCCGGGTATTGAGGTGGTTTGCCGCGATGGTTCGGCGGCCTACCGCGGTGCGATCAGCGTCGGTGCACCGCGGGCCGTGCAGGTCAGCGACCGGTTTCATCTCTGGCAGAACCTCGGACGGAAGATCTATGAGGTGGTCACGGCACACCGCGACTGCCTGCCCGACCCCGGCGACGAGACGACAGCGCCCCGGACTCCTGGTGGAGTCATGGCCGCCCGCACCCGCCGCCTCCATTCTGCCGTCCACACGTTGCTCGCCGAAGGGATGGCGCTTCGTGCGATCGGACGCCACCTCGATGTGGACCGCAACGTTGTCCGTCGGCACGCCCGCGCCGCCACCTGGCAGGAGGTCGCACCGACTTGGCCCCGCGGCGACAGCATCCTCACCCCCTACCAGGGGCACCTGCACCGGCGCTGGGCCGAGGGCGAACACAACATCGCCGCCCTCACCCGCGAGATCACCGCACGCGGCTTCCGCGGAAGCGAGGCCACCGTCCGCCTCTACCTCACCTCCCATCGCCAAGCCCTGGACGCGGGCCTTCCGCCACCCGCACCCGCCCGCAGCACATTCGAGGTCACACAGCTGATGACCACTCGCCCGGAGCGTCTGAACGAGGACCAACGCGTCTTCGTCAACCACCTGCTGGCACGCTGCCCAGAACTGCGTACACTCCACGCCCTCGTGGGTTCCTTCCGGAACGTCTTCGCCAAGAAACGTGAAGCGCTGATGGACCGCTGGATCGCGAACGCCCGCAACAGCGGCCTCGCCCCGCTGGTCCGCTTCGCCGCCGGCCTGCTGGACGACCTCGACGCAGTGCACGCCGCCGTCACGCTCCCCTACAACTCAGGCGTCGCGGAGGGAAGAATCACCGACCTGAAGATGATCAAACGCCAGATGGCAGGACGGGCAGGCATCCAACTCCTGCGCAAGCGCGTCATCTTGGTCGCCCATTCACGCCGCAGCCATCAGCCCCTGCCCGACGATGGCCTCTGGGCGATCAAACGCTACGAAAATCTTGTATGAGCCAGGATCCGCACCCATCCGGTTCCCATGGGCTCACTGCCCGCCCACCTGGAGCGCATGCGCACCCACCCGGACATCGCTGGTGAGGTGCTGCGCCTGGAATACGCGGCGATGAGCCTCAACCCGAACGCCAAGCCATACGGCGAGCACACCATCCTGGAGCTCTTAGACCCCTCCCCGCCGCGGGACCGGGCATGCCTGGACGCATTCGAGCGCGAACTCGACATGCCGTGGGCTCTCTATTACGTGCGCCGACTGTTCCTGCTGTCCGCCGACGGCGGGTGGCGCCCGGTGATCCGCTCCACCGAGCGCATCGACCTCGGCCGCTCGCAGCAGCTGGCCCGGCGACTGATCTCCATCTCTGAGCGGCACCATGTCGAAGCCGAGCACGACCCTGTGTACGGGCATGCCCGCTCCTGGGCCCATCCCCGAGCAAGGGCTGGCCTATGGCAGGGTCGCTGAGCCGTGCGGAAGCAGTAGACGGGGAGGGCTACGCCAGTGACGTAGTCGGCGCCGTCGCTGCACAGCCACAGGACGGCTTGGGCGATCTCCTCGGCGGTGCCGCCGGTCGATGGCCTGGCCGACTGCAGCCGAGTCCTCCGCCTTCGCCCATCGCGTCGACCATCGGAGGGCTGATCATGCCGGGGCAGAAGGCGATTGATGCGCACGCCCCGGAAGCCGTATTCGAGGGCGGCGCTCTTGGTCGGGCCGATCCCGCCGTGCTGGGAGGCGTGGCTCGCCGCGAAGGCCGCTGTCGACCACGGCACCGGCGCGGGCAGCCCTCGATTCCCGTGTCTCGAATAGGGATCCGGGGTCTACACCCATGGGTGCAGGGCGTCGTGCCTATTTCTACGCCTCTGGTTGACAGTGAATGATGTTCAACCGTACGCGGTAGACGAAGGTCCACCCGGGAGTCGATTCGCCGCGTGCGGCGTCCCCCTAGCCTGCGTTGGCAGCGGACCGACCGGTCCGCGGTCACCGAGTTACGGGGGCAAGACATGCACAGATCGACTATCCGATGCTTACCCGGCAGCCGAAGCCGCGCTGGAGTCGTTCGTTCCGCCCTGGCTGTCCTGGTCGCCATAGTCGTCGGCTTCGCGTTGCTGCTGGGGCTCGCCTCGCCGGCGGCGGCAGCCGCGCCGCCGCGCGACGACAGCGTCGACGAACCCGTCATCATGATCCACGGCTATTACGAGCAGCCCCTGCTGGGCGGCCCGATGCCCAATGGTTACGACTGCTCCGACTGGTGGCAGAACGCCGAGACCGCCATGGAGAACTGGGGCTGGAAGGGTGATCTCCTGACCTACGGCTACTACAAGTCGGACAGGGGCTGCGACTGGTCCTTCAACCAGGACCGGGCCGGCGACCCGCCCGTCTGGCCGCCGAATCCGCCCAAGCCGCGCTACGGCGACCGCGACACCCACCTGGGCACCATCGCCCAGGACCTGGCGTGGAAGATCTACAGCAAGTATTCCTCCAAGGGCGAGTCGGTGGACGTGATGGCCCACTCGATGGGTGGGCTGATCATCCGGGCTGCGCTGAGCGGGGTCAGCAACGGCGACCCGGACTACCCGCCGTATCTGTACGTCGAAGACGTCGCCACCTTGGGTACGCCGCACGCCGGCTCCCGCTTGGCCACTCTGTGCGGCGGTGTCTTCACCGAATACATCCAGTGCGCGCTGATGCGCTCCAGCTCGCCGTGGCTGAAATCCCTCAACGGGAACCCACAAGGCGCCCACGGCACCGACTGGACCCTGTTCGGCGCTGAATCCGACCGCGTCGTCTCCGACGAGTCGGCCACCGGCATGCCCGCCGCCCACAAAGTGATCTACACGCGCCCCTCGATCATCCCCCACCAGTACCTGCACCGGGTGACCGACGGCTACTACAGCATGAAGTACAACAACACCCCCAGCACGGAGTGGACCGAGGACGCCACCGGCGCCGCGCCCGTCCGTGCCGCCACGAACTCGCTTTACTGGCACAAGGCCTGGTAACCAGCGCCGGACCAGTTCCCCTCGCCGGAGGCCTCTGAGCCTCCGGCGAGCACGGCCGCAGCACGGCATGAGCAAGTCCCAGCTGGCCCCCGGCTGTTCCTGGCGGGCCGCTGCCTCGCTGATGCCGAGACTCTCGTGGACGAGTCGGCTGCACCGAGGGTCAGGAAGCGGGCAACCTCGCACACCTGCACGGGGAGTTGGAGCTGTGCATGCTGCCGGTCGATCAGATCGCGGGCAGAGACCTCAGAACGGAGGATCTGACGCGCAGCGGTACGCGCTCGCCTCAGGAGTGCCGAGGCATCGTCGGTGAGCCGGGAGCCGCGACGGCCTGAGTGTGCGCCCGCCAGATGACCGTCCCGTTGAGGCAGCTCAGCTCATGGTCGCGTAGCGGAGCGACGGGTTTTCCCAGGATCTGTGTGAGACGTCAGCTCTGGGCCGTGGGGCGGACGACGATGTCGCCGATGTCGACGTTCGAGGGCTGCTCGATCGCGAAGGCGATAGCGCGGGCGATGTCGTCCGGGGCAAGGGAAAAGTCGACCGTCGGGGCCTGCGATGTGACGGTGGGGCTGGTGATTGAGTCGGTGAACTCCGTCCCGACGTAGCCGGGCGAGACCATGGTGACCCGCAGGTCGGGCCCGGCTTCCTGGCGCAGTCCCTCCGTGAGGGTGCGGACTGCGTTCTTCGTCGCCGCGTAGACAGCCTGGTTCGGCACGATGCGCAGCCCGGCGGTCGAGACGACGTTGATGAACTGCCCCTTGTGTTGCTCGCGAAAGACGGGGAGTGCCGCGGCGATCCCGTACAGCACGCCGCGGAAGTTGACGTCGATCATCTGGTCCCAGTCCTCGACGCGCAGCTCGTCGAACGGGGAGATGGGGCCGATGCCGGCGTTGTTGACAAGGACGTCGAGCGCGCCGTAACGCTCGCGGGCGCACGCCACCAGGTCCGCGAGGTCGCCGCGGCGGCGCACGTCGGTCGTCGTCCAGGCGGCTGTGCCGCCTATGGCCTCGATGCGGGCGGCGAGCGCTTCCAGTCGGTTGCTGCGTCGCGCTCCGAGGACGAGCTTTGCACCGCGCGAGGCCAGCAACAGGGCGCTCGCCTCGCCGATCCCGCTGCCCGCGCCCGTTATGGCCACCACTTTGCCGTCGGTCCCTGTCACGTGCGGCCTCCAGCACTAGAAGTAAGAGGGCTATCACTTTTACAGTAAGAGCCCTCTTACTTCTGGTCAAGGCAGGTGGGTTGAGTGGCCGAGGGCGCAGTTGGGGCGGGCATGGAGCGTCCCGCCCGGGGGCAGCTCCGCTCGGCGCTGATCGCCGAGAGTTTCGCGCTGCTTTCCGAGAAGGGGATGGCCGGCTTCTCCGTCGCCGAACTCGCCCGCAGGCTCAAAGTGAGCACCGCCGCCCCCTACCGCCACTTCCGCAACCGGGAAGCACTGCTCGCCGTCGTCGCGACACAGGCCGCCGACGAACTCACCCGCGCCCTAAAGACGGCCGCACAGAGCGCCGGCCCCGACCCGATCAACCGGCTCGCGGCCACCGCGGGGGCATACGTACGCCACGTGTCCGACCGCGGCGCCGGCCTCGACGTAATCTTCGCCCGGGAGCTGAGACCCCTGCGCGACGCCGACCTGGCCCGAGCCGGCCGCAGCCTGATGACACTGCTGCTCGACCTCGCACAGCAGGCAGGCCACACCGACCCTTCCCAGGCACTGCTCCTGCTCGAACAGCTCTTCTGCCTGGCCCACGGCTACATCACCCTGGACGCGGAAGACTTCCTGAGCCGCTCCCGCCTCTCCCCAGAGGATGTCGCCACCCGCGCCACGCACGCGGCCACGGCGCTGCTGCGCGGCAACGCGACGTGAACAGTGGAGAGACCAGTACACCAAGCACACAGGGAGGCCGCGCGGCCGCGGCGTCGCCTGGCAGACCCACGAGGAATGGCTCACCCTTCGCACCGAGCAACCCGTCACTCTCCTGGTCAACCCCGCCGCCGGAAACGGCGCCGTCCAGGACGTCTAGGAGTTGTTTGCGCCGTGGATAAAGAAGCCTTGGCAGAGGCGGCAGCGGCATTCTCGTACCTCTGGAATGGCGAGGAGAGCGGCTGGGTGGTGACTGGGTCACCTGAACAGCCACTGATCTTTAATCGCAAGACCAGTGAAGCCCTCATTGTCGATGACAATGATGTGTACGCGACGCTGGTGGCACGCCTGAAGGCTCGCAACGCCGAGGGGTAATTCGCCCATGAATGAGCACTGCAAAAGTTCTGCATGCTTCTAGTTCGGCTTCTGGTGTGGATTGAGGGGGGCGCCTCCAAGAGGCGCCTCGCCTCACCCAATGATTCCTAATGCGGTCTGTCAAGCCGCGAGAGCGGTAGGTGGCACGAGTTCGTAGGTCCGTCCGTCGCGGAGGAGGGCCCAGAGGACGTTGACGCGGCGGCAGGCGAGGGCGAGCAGAGCCTGACGTCCGGCAGGAAGGCACCGCCACCGCGTTCCGAAGTTGAAAAGGGCCGGACCAGGTCCCCAGGCATGCTGCAGGCGACGGCCCGGTCGCCGTGCGCCCGGGCCGTGCCGTCGAACTCCACCGTGTCCCCGGGGCACGTGAGGTTCACGGGCCGCGCCAGAGGTTGGCGAAGGCCGTGTTCTCGATGGTGCGCCTCTGGCGTACGGCCTCCAGCTCCATCACCGCGTCGTGAACGGCGGCCAGCACGGTCGTCACCGCCTGGTCTTCGGGGCCAAGCTCGACGTCGGATGATTCGTCCCGGATGCCCACCGCCCAGGCGAGGGCAACCAGGACGGGTTCCTTGTCTTCCCAGCGGTCGCCGGCACGGCGGCGCGCGGGCGTATCGACAGGTTCCACGCGTTCGGGTCCGAAGGGCGACCGGCCGCCGGGCTGCGGCTTCAGCTCGCCGTTCGCCTCCAGAGCGGCCTGGTAGGCGGTCGCGAGATCGCGGCCCCGGCGCCACAGCCAGTCCTCGACCCCCTCGTAAGGTGCCTGCCGGATGAGCCCTGCCGCGGCCTCGGCCGTCAACCGGTCCTCCAGCGTCGGCTGCCCGGTCGGCACGATACGGTCGCCGTCGACGGAGGCCGCCCCAGCACCGATGAGATCGATCAGCTCGGCTCCGGCCAGTGCGAGCGACAGGTCGCCTTGCCCCACCGACTGCTTCGAGTCCAAAGCGATGATGAACAGGTCTTTCGCCGTGGTCATGGACGGCCCCCTCAAAGACATCAACAACGGTGCGAGCCCGCCAACCGAGCCCGAAACCGGGGCCACTGTCACCACCAGTATCCCCCACCCCCGCGACCGCAGCCTATCCACTCGGCTACGGGAGTCTTCACCGCCGACGCACCAAGACAACTCGTCCTTGCCGGACAGGCATCCATCGCGTTCACCACTGAACGCGATCACCAACCCGAGCCGACCATCCCGACTGAAGACCCGACTCCGGTTGCCGTCTGCCCGCCTCGCAGCGAACGCTGAGGCACAGTCAGTCACCTCCACAACACCAAGGGAACGCCGCGCGGCCGGTGATGTCAGGTCCTTCCTGACCGCCCTGCTGTGACGCCGTGATTTTCACTGATCCGGGTAGCGCTCTGTCCGAAGGCGATCTGCGGGTGATCGTGGGCTCGAAGAGAGCGTCACGGGTCTACACCGTGCCGCTGGCGGACGCGGCGGAGTCCATACGCTGGGCCCGAAGAGCCCTGAGCCTGGCCGAGGCGGGCGCCCTGGAAGGCGACGCCCCCTACATCCATTGCGAGGACCACCTGGTGGCTCTCGCCCTCTTCGCCGATCCCGGCCTGATCTCAGCGCTCGCCAGGCACCAGCTCGCCCCTCTGGCGGGCCTGACGGCCAATCAGCGCGACCGGCCCATCAGCACTCTGCGCGCGTGGCTCGACACCCGCGGGAATGCCCTGCAGATGGCCGACGCGCTCCATCTGTACCCGAGGACGGTCCGCTACCGGCTGCGCAACCTGGAAAAGGTCTTCGGCGACCTGCTGGCTTCACCGGACGACCGGTTCGCCACCGAACTGGTGCTGCGTGCTCCGGAGTTGCGAGCCCGCCGCAGCGCTACGGCTCGCCGGGCAGGGCCGCCGCCCATCACCGGCTGACCCATCCGGAAGGCGAATCCGCGCCGGAGGCCGCATCAGGGCACAGCCAGCTGCCGTGTCCTGATCAGCCGCCCCTCCACCGTGCCGATCACCAGGTCACCGTGTGGACCCGCACTCAGGCACGTCGGGGTGTAGACGTGCCCGCCACGGGAGAGCGTCCTGCGCCCCACTACCGTGCCGTCCGCGGCGCGCAGCGTGAGCAGCTCACAGGCTCCGGCTCCGGTCACCGCGTGGACGAGACAGCCGTGGACGTCAACTCCGGTGACCTGCGCGCCGAAGCGGTGGGCCCAGACCACAGCGCCGCCCGGGTAGGCGCGACGTACGAGGTGGGTGCCACCACGCGCCGTGCACGTGTGGACGATCCCTGGCCCGGCCTCGTCATCGACGTACACGGCGGGACCGCCGCGCAGGAAGGGGCCGAGGGAGTCGTCCCAAGCGAACGGGAACAGTCGCTCGATCCCGCTGTGGCCCGCCCGCACAACCCACTTCTCCAACAGTTCCGCCCGTACGTCCGCGCCACCGACACCATAGAGGAAGAGCAGATGGGGCGAGCGTCGCACCGGAAAGTCGTAGGAGCTGCCGCTCTCCCCCAGTGCCAGGGTGGCCAGGCGTCGCCCGGAAGGCGTGAGCACGACGCTCTCGTACGGCGGCCAGTTCGGTCCGGGGAACAGCTCCCGGGAGTCCCGAGCCACCCAGGCACCATCCGTACGCGCCGCGATGGCGACCGGGAAGTCGAGACGCAGTTCGGTGAGTTGGGCGCCGTCGGCGAGGTCGAAGCGGCGCAGCAGGGTGCGCCGGTTACTGCTGTCGCCCTCCAGGACGGTGGTCCACACGCTCCCCTCGTCCGGGGTGACGTACCAGCGACAGCCATTGCGCTGAAACGGGCTGTCGTCAGGCATCGGCACGGACCATTGCAGGGCGCCGTCCGGTGACCAGCACTCCAGCAGGGCGCCGCCCGACGACGAAACCAGCATCCGGCCATCCCCCAGCGCCTCCACCAGGGACGTTCCGGTCCGCCGGGCCCACGCGCGTCCCTTCTCGGCGGCGACTCCGGCAAGGTAGTGCTGAGGCTGTTCGATGCCTGGCCCCTTGCCGCTGCTCCAGTCGACCTCCACCGGCCTCTGCGGCCAGGAGACCTGTGCCGCGAGCACGTCAGCGGTCACGCCGTTCCAGTCGTCGCGCTCGATGGCGGAGCGTGTGTAGGTCACTCGACCCAGATCCTCGTAATCGATGACCGGCCGAGCGAACGTCACCTCCAGGCGGCGCGCGTCCCGCCAGCGCAGATCGGTGACACCGGCCCCGGCGGCGGCCACGTCGGTACGGCGCCGGGTCTCCACCTCGTACAGGTGCAGTGCGCCCCGGAGTTCGAACTCGTCGCCGTCCTCCGTGCCCACGGCGAGCAGAGGCAGGACGGGATGAAAGGTGAGCCCCTCAACGCTCTGCTCCAGCACGATCTGGTCCCACAGGACGAGATCGCTCATCCGGTAGACGACGACCCGACCCAGACCGTCGCGGCCGCTCGCGTGGCAACTGACGGCGATCCAGCATCCGTCCGCGCTCACGTCGGTCGTGTACGGGTGGCCGATCTCGGGGAACGGGTCATCGGGTATGAGGTGCACCGCAGGAGCGTAACGTTCGAAGGTCCCTGCTAAAACGGGTGCCCGCTGGCCCGCGCGACCAGGGCGCGCAGCGTTTCGGCCGCCGCCTCGCGTACGGGACCGGATGGGTCCGAGTCGAGGGCGGTGAGCCGGTCGCGCAGCCGCCCCTCGCCCGGAGGGAGCGTGCCCGTCTCCTCAACCCAGTGGGCGATCCCCTCCACGGCAGCCTGGCGCACCCACGCATGCACGTCGTCCAAGTGCCGCACGAAGAGCGGCAGATCGTGGGGGGTGCCAGCGTCCGTCGCGTTGCGCGGGTCCAAGAGCGACAGCGCGGCGGCTCGGACAAGGGGCGAGGGGGCCCGGTCCACCAGTTCCCGCAGACCGGGCAGGGCTTCCGCCAGGCCCGTGAGGACCCTCTCCGCCACCCCGACCAGGGTGGCATCGACGTTGAGACGGGCCACCAGCGCCCGCGCGACCGCCGCCCGTTCCCACGGTCGAAACCCTGTGTCCGCCAAGGCGTCCAAACCCCGCAGCACGCCCTCATACACCCCGGGCCCGGTATGGTCCAGCAGGGGAAGCAGCAGCCATACCGCGTCCCATCTCCCCATGTCGCCGTAGGCCCTTGCTGCTGCCGCAAGCGTGGGGGCGGCCGTTGCCGGGTCGGTGAGCAGAGCCCGCAGAAGCTTCGTGGCAGCCTTGCCGCCGACGGACCCCAGAGCAGCGGCGGCCGACGGCCCCGCCCTCTGGTCGCTCAGCCAGCGCGAGGCCGGACCCAGCAGCCGTTCGTCACCCGATCGCCCGAACAGGAACAGCAGTTGTGTCGCCATCTCCGGCGATCGCTCCGCCTCCAGGGCGGCGAACAGCGCATCCTGCGTCTCTGAGCGCCTCACGCGCGCCAGTCGGAAAGCCACAGCACAGCGCACCTCGGTTGAAGGGCCGTCCGCCAGATCTCTCAGCAGCGACCGCAGCAGCCGGTCGACGTGCTGGTCCGGCAGCATCAACAGGGCGCGCACACGGGCGGCATCCGCACCCCATTGGGCCGTACGGACCAGCTCCGCCTCGACATCCGGGTCCTTCTCGAACATGAAGACCATGGCCTGCGCCCGACCCCAGATGCCATATGCCGGATCACCCAGGAGCCGGACGAGCACGGGAACATCACCGGGCACACCCAGCACCCGCAATGCCTCCAAGGCGTTGATCCGCAGGTGATGGTCCGGATCGCCGAGCAGTCGCCCATAGGCGTCCACGACCTCACGATCGCGCAGCCCGAGCCGGATGGCCGCCAAGGAGGCCTGCCTGCGCACCCATGGATCGTCGTCGTCCATCAGCGCGGGCAGACTGCGCGCCCCGGCCACGGAGACCTCCAGTCTGCCCAAGCCCACCGCCGCGCCCTCCCGCACCTCGGGGGCGGGATCGGCGGCTGCCCGAAGGAGCACCGCGGCGTGCTCGGGGTCGCCGAGTTTGCCGAGCCCTTTCGCCGCCGCTGCCCGTCGCCAGGTGTCGCCCGTCTCCAACTCCCTCAGGAAGAAGGCAAGCTGATGTTCTCGCGTCATGTGCACCCCGCGAAGTAAGACTGCCGAACCCACGGGAGGTTGCGCCGGCCGGCCTGCGTCATGGAAACGATCGTCACCGCCACCCCGACGCCCATCTCCACCCGCAGCCGCAGCCGAGCGAAGGAGGTTCTGTAAGGAAGGCCACCACAGCACCCAGAAATCCGCCTCCCCTTCGACGTTCGCCATATGCACTGTGGGCAGGGCGTGGGCGCCGTACTCATCCTGGGCCACATGCGCGAATTCCTGCCCTCGCTGGGCGACGCCGTGGCACAGGCGGCCGAACGTCTTGCGGCCGAGCCGGCAAGCAGCGGCTGGGCGCGGGCGGCGTCGGCGTGCACCACCAGACGAAGTCCGTACATTGCAAAGTCGCCTGCGGATGCATTGACCCGCTCCGCACTCCGCGCTTTCATCGCGTGAGCCCCGCGCACAACAGTGCCGGGGCGACATCCGTCATCGGGCACAAGGGCTGGAGGGCGGCGGTGGCCGTGCTCGGGCCGAAGGGGGAACAACCTGATGAGACCCGCGTTAGGGATCTGCATGTCCGTCGGCCTCACGGCCGTCTTCACCTGTCTCGCCTCTCCCGCAGGGGCGGCGAGCGACGACCCGGCTCCGCGCACCGAACGGATCAGCGTCGCACCCGATGGCGCCGGCGGGAACTGGCACTCGGTGGATCCGACTGTCAGCGCGGACGGGCGCGTCGTCGCCTTCATGTCCTCGGCGAACAACCTGCTGCCCGGGACGGACATGCCCAACAACGTCTTCTACCGAACGGCTCCCGGTGCGTCCCTCCAGCGTGTGGAGGTGCCGGGTGAGTCGACGATGGCGCCCAGGGTGTCCGAGTCGGGGCGCCATCTGACGTTCACCTCGTGGTCCGCCACGAGCCAGAAGTACTCCGTGCACGTGATGGATCTGCGCACCGGGCGCACCGAACCCGTCGCGCCCGCACTCCCGGGAGGCTATCGCGCGTACTACGGCCCTGCCCCGCTCAGCGCGAACGGACGCTACCTCGCCTTCGTGGCCAGGACAGCCGCCGACGAGGACGGGGTGGCCCGCTGCCGGATCATGCTCCTGGACCGCCAAAGTCAGCGGCTGTGGCGGGCGGGACCGTCCACGACCCGTGGCTGCCAGGACATCTCCCTGAGTGCCGACGGCCGCAAGGTGGCCTATCAGGTCGGTTATTCGGGCCCGTCCGACGACGACAAGGCGGACATCCTGGTGTACGACCGCGTGACCGGGAAGACCGTGCAGGCCGATGTCACCCATGACGGGGCACCGGCCGACAGGTCGGCACAGGCGCCGGTGCTCAGCGCCGACGGCTCCAAGGTCGGCTTCAACTCGGTGGCGACGAACCTGGTCCCGGGCACGGACCCCAACGGGGACACCAGCACGTCCTGGAACGCCTTCGTCCGCGATCTGCGCACCGGCACGCTTCAGCGCTACGACGGCCACTCCCCCACCGATGTCACCTTGGTGTCGGACTTGTCGGCGGACGGCTCAAAGCTGCTCCTCAACACGGCCGACGCGAACCACGTCTCCCTGGGTCTGATCCTGCGCGAGGTGCGCACCGGTCACGAGGAGTTGCTCTCGCCCGGCCAGGACGGCAAGCCCGTCACCGTGGGCCGCGCGGCACTGAGCGCGGACGAGTCGACGGCCGTCTTCGACTCCTACTACCCCGGCCTGGTGCCCGACGACAACAACCTGATCGGGGATGTCTTCGTGCGCACTCTGCGTTGAGCGGGCGCCCGCCCCGGTGCGTGCCGAGCGGCTCGCACCGGGGCGGGCGGTGGGGTCACCGCGTCGGCAGTCCGTTTCCTGCCGCCGCCTTGGGCTTGGCCGCCCCGGCCGAGGGGAGAGCGAGGGTGAATGGCGGCAGGTCGGGCTTGCACTTCACCCCGTCCGCCGCCTTCAGGTCGACGAGATACCGCGCGACCAGCCGGTTCATACACAAGCTCCGGAACAAGGAGCCGCCATGGCCCCAGCCCTCCAGGGTGGCCACGCGGGCGTCGGGGAAGTGGTCGGCGAACGGGCGGGGGACCACATCCGAACGCAACACCGTCACCCGCGCCCCCACCGCCGCCGGATGCACCACCACCTGACACCCCTGCCCCGCCGCGCGGTGGGATCAGGGGCGGACTGGTACCCGGCGGGCGGCAGGCGTGCCATCGTCAGGCGCGTATCGGCTGGTAACGAGGGTCTCTCCGGTGTCGTCGAACTCCCAGCGATGTGCCAAATGGCCGGCCGCGGCGGGCCATTCGGCACGAACGACAGGGCGGCGCAACAGGCTCTCGAACCAGTCGGCGCAGCGCAGAGCGAGCTCGTCGACCGTGCCAGAGGCCTGGAAGAAGCCGCGCTCGTCTGACTCATGCAGGTTGAAGAACTGATCGGAGACTTTCCCGGCCCGCACGCGCGTGCCATAGAAGTACACGGCCCACTCACCGAGTATCACTCGGCGTTCCTCATCGAGGAGGGAGACCCAGACGAGCAGTGCCGAATCGTCCTCGGGCCTTGAGACATCGCTGGGAGCCCATGGCACCCGCCACGCGGCGGCACGGGAGCGCAGGGCTGCAAAGAAGGCGAGTTCGGCCTCGTCGAAGTCCCAAGGATCCTCGTCATACTCTGCCGAATGCTCAACCTCAAACCAGATGTTGTTGCCCACACACAGACTCTAACCTTGTCCTGCCGCTCCAGTAATCCAGCCGTACTGCACCATTACCGCTGTTCAACGGCTTGTTTGCTAGAGAACTGAGCACGATCATCAGCTTGCTAGCGATGCTCGTGCGGCCCGATCGGTCGCCCTTCGAAGGACCGCTGGAAGTACGCCGGGAGGTGTGCGGCTGACTTCACACCAACCGCACCTCACGTCCGCCCAGTCATGCCGCGCAATTTCGATCTGCGCCGCGTTGATCGATCCCCAGCGCCGGTGTCCCGCTCCTGCGCCACTGAGTCATCCTGATCGCCCACCTACGCCGCCGCGCCCCAGGGCGACATGACCGGCGCGGCCGCCGCCCACGAGGCTGCCCGCAGCGAGGCCGAACGGCACGGCGTCGCTGGGGAACGCGCCCACGGTCAGGCCCACCGCGCCCTGGCCATGACCTTCACCGACCCCGCCGGCGCCAATGACGAGATCGACCTCGCAAGGCAGTACCTGACCTGCCTCGACCTGCGCGCCACCTCCCTGACCGTGCAGATCGCCGCCCTCATCCGCGACGCCGGCACCACAACCACCCAGTTCGACGAACGCGCCCACCTGCCGCGCACCGAAGCCGAACTCACCGGACTCACCACCCTCCAGGTCCTGCTCGAACTCGCCGTCGCCTTCCACCACGCCGTCCGCGGCGAACTGACCGACGCGGGCCTGGAGCGGCCGCGCACCCTCACCGGGCGGCGGTGAGTACCCGTACTACGTGGACATCGCCGCTTTCATGGCCGGCCTGCCCCTGAGCGTCCCCTCCCCCGCCCGGTGGCTGGACGACCCGGATACCACCCGCCGGGGCGAGGCTCCCAGCGTCCGGGAGATCGGCCGCGCCGTCGGGCTGTCCAGCCCCTCCTCCGTGCTCTACCAGCCGCGCCGCCTCGAACAGGCCGGGGCTGTCGTACGGGCCAGCGGCAGCGGCTGGCGGGACTACCGGCTCAGTTGATGAACGAGATCCGGCGCATCGACGTGGTCCGCTTCCTGGAACGGGTGCAGGAACGCGACCTAGTGCTGGATTCCGCTTTCGCTAGGTATATGTCTTGGTGGCGGGGTAGTTGATGGTGTTCGGGGCGGGTGCTGGTTCATGGTTTTGCGGGCACGGCCAGGGCGTGATGAGGTCGAGCGGGCCGTCGTTCGCCGCTTGTCGCGGGCTCGGAAGGCGCCGCGTGATGTGGTGATGCGGGCCCGGATGGTTGAGTTGAGTTGGTCGGGTCTACGGGTTCCGGCTCGTGAAGCGCGTGGCGAAGCGCCCGCACGTTAGGCCCACTGGGCCGGGCGGCGGGCGTTATTAGCGTCGTGCGGATCCGGTTGGGTGTCGGTCCGGGAGGAGAAACAGGGAGGGGGCAGCGCCGGCCATGAACGATCTCTCCGTCACGGCCGGCCCCGCCTCAACCGCGGGCTCCAGTGCTGCGGGAGTGCCTTGGTGCCCGGGAGTCAAGGCCGGTGGCATCGCCCGTGCAGAAATCAACGCGGTCGGTGCCGCCGGATACTCGAAAAAGCTTCCCCGATCGGCAAGACCAACACCGGTTGAAAGATTGCCGAGTTCCCTCCCCCACAGGACTCGCCTCCCGGCGCAGACCACGCCGGCCAGACAGGCGGGGCGAGCGTGGACGCCCCGTCCGGCAGCCTGCCCCTCCGGCTGACCGGGCGTGCCGCGGCCCTCGCCGGGGAGACGGGCGTACGGTCCTGGCTGATCATTCTCACCCACAGCCGGAACCTGGCCCAGGCCCTGGTGGCCGGCCTCGCGCCGGGCAGCCCGTCCCGCCTCTCCGGAGAGCAGGAGGGATAGACGGCCTTGTGCGCGTCACCGACATGCCGGGCCGCGTTCCTCGGTTCCGGGGCGGTTCACCCGGCGGGACTGCGCGAGACAGGGCTCGCAAGAAGCAATGTAGGTCATCTCCACGCTGCGAGGGGATCCTCACCTGGCGAGTTCCTCGTCGCCGCGCGGCAGGGTGCGTCGGCTCAGCGAATGGACCAGGCCGTAGGCGCGCTTGGCCGCCTCTTGCAAGATGTCGGGGGGGTCTTCGGCGGCGGCGCGTTCTAGACCGAAAGCGAGCGTGAGTTTGTGCACGTGAAACCATGCTTGGTCACCGGTGACGCGAGCGACGGTGACGAAGTGCGTCTCGAGGAGGGGGTCGAGGCGGTCTTCCGCCTTGGCCAGGCTGAGATTCTCGAGCGCGGCGACGGCCTGGAGCGGGAACTCGGCGATACCCAGATAGCAGAGTTTGCGCAGGGTGGCCCGTGCCCCGACGGGAAGTTGGACATAGCTGAGCGCCAGGGTGTCGCGCACGCCGCGTCCGCCGACCTCGAACTCATTGAGGCGGGTGCCGTCATGGGCGAGACGTTCTGCAACCTGGGAGAAGCGCTGGTTCGGCCGGGCGGCCATCCGTGCGCCGAGCGTGTCCAGAGCGAGCATGGAGCCGGCACACACCTGCAGGACCCGCCGCACCTCCTCTGGTTCGGTCCGCACCCGGGAGCGGCCCACATGGGATTCAAGCACGGAGAGTGACTCGCCGTCCGAGACCTGCCGTATGGTGATCCGGTGCGTCGCCTGCGGGAGCCCGCACAGGGCGGTGCGGGCCGTGATGAGCACGGCGCACCGTGGTTCCGAGGGAAGCAGCAACTCGACCTGGGTCGCAGCGCTCACGTTGTCCAGGACGATGAGCAGGCGCCTGCCGGCAGTCCGCGAGCGGAAGCGGACGGCTCGCTCCTGCGGCGTGCCCGGGATCTCCGCAGCACCAAGACCGAGGTCGCCGAGGAACCGGCCGAGGATCTCGTGCGCGGTGGCCGCCCCGGCCCCGGCTGCGTGGAAGGCGGCGAAGAGCTGCCCGTCGGGGTAGTCGACGGCTGCCCGGTGCGCCGCCTCCACCGCGATGGTGGACTTCCCGAAGCTCGGCGGTCCTGTCATGACGACAATGGGCGGGCAATCCCGTGGCCCGTTTCCGGCGAGTGCGGCTGTCGTCGCCGCGACGTCTGCCTGCCGCACGGTGCCCGAGGCGCGGGCGGGGAGTTGGCGAGGGGCGGGTGCCGGGGATGGCCGCGCCTCGGCGGCCGGGGCGAGTGCGGGATCGTGGTTAAGGATCTGTTCGTGGAGTCGCTCCAGCTCGGGGCTCGGAGACAGGCCCATCTCATCGGCCAGGAGAGTACGCAAACGAGTGAACTCCGCAAGTGCCCGGTCGATTCGGCCGTCCCGGTAGAGCGCGAGCAGCTGCAGGCGACGGAACCGCTCGGCGAGGGGATCGCTCTCCACGGCAGCCTCGATGACGGGGATGGCCAGGGCCGCCTGCCCCAGCTGCAGCTGCGACTCGACCCAGTTCTCCAACGCGCAGCGATGCAGCCCCTCATGCCAGTTGATGACGCCGTGGACCCCAGCGGCCACCGGGTCGGGAACGGTGAGGTCCCCCCATAACCCCACGGCACAGCTGAGCGTCCGTTCGCCCTCCCGCCAACGACCGTCCTGTATCTCAGTGAGCCCTGCACGGCAGCCCTGCTCGAACTCGGCTAAGTCCAGGGATGCTGTGGCGGAGAGGGTGAGGCGGTAGCCGCCGTTGACGCTGTCGACTGCCGCAGCGCCGGGCTTGAGCGCCTTGCGGATCACGCTGACGTGGGCGCGTAGCTGCGCGCCTGCGCTCCGGGGCGGAGTTCCTTCGTAGATCCCGTCGATCAACCGGTCCTTGGGGACGACCTCGCCCCGCCGCAGGGCCAGGATGCGCAGCACGTAGCCCGGCAGTTTGCAGGACAGGTCGAGACTACGGTCTGGTCGGTCGATGCGGACGGCCCCCAACACGGCAAGCCGAATATCCCCCGTCACGAGCAATACCTCCGTCCCCCGGTGTTGCTGGGGAGAAGGTAGCACTCAGGTTGAACTCATGAACTAAATTAGAACTTGAGGATCAATGCATAGCCGAGTTGGCCGGGCGCACCGCAGGCCGCCGCTACTCTGCCGCACGAGACTTGGCGTACGCCTCGATGATGGTGCGCTCCTGGTCGAAGAGGTTGCCGGGCAGGCCGTGGACGTCGAAGTAGGAGAGTTCCAGAACCTCGCTGCGATCGGGGCGGACCTCGCTCGGCAGGAGTGGCGCCGAATAGACAACCGTGACCTTGAAGATTTCGTCCCCATTGGGGTACTTGTAGTAGAAATCCTTCCCGGAGAAGATACCTACCAGTTCCAGCTCGCCAACCTCGATATTGGTCTCCTCGCGGACCTCTCGCCGTGCCGTGTCCTGGATGGTTTCACCAGGCTCCATGTGGCCGCCGGGCAGACTCCACTCACCCGTGTCGGTGCGCCGGGTGAGAAGGATCTTTCCGTCGCCCCTTTCCACGATGACGAGTGCGCCGGGAAGAAGCAGAGGCCTGGTTCCCACCAGGCCGCGCATTTCCTTGATGTAGTCCATGGCTCAACTCTCTGTGTTTGTCACGTAGGCCAAGGCGATCCGCGCAACTTCTTCGGTGAACTCGTGTCCCAGTTCGGGCAGCACGATATGGCGGGCAAGCCGGCCATATCCCGATCCCGAGTCTAGATCCGCGCGGACCGCGTCGTGCCGCACGAACCGGTCGCGCCCTCCGGTCACCACCAGGACGTCAGGTACCGCGTGCCCGGTATCCGGAGCCGGTATCCGACCGCAGACCAGCACGGCTCGCCCGCAGAGCGACGAGCCGGCCACCGTCATGGCGGCCACCGAGGCTCCCTGAGAGAACCCCACGACACCGGTACGCCGCGCCGGCACCTGGTGGCGCTGCTGCATCCGCGCGATGTACTCGGCCACGGCCGGGGCGGCCCGGCGGGACCGCTCCGCGATCACCGAGGGCTGCGAGGAGATTTCGAACCAGGCCCGCCCCTCCCGGGCGAACCTGGGTGTGCACGGCCCGTCCGGGCCGGCGACCACCGTTCGGGTGTCCTGGCGATCGCTGCCGCCTATGGCCGAGGCCAGGACTCCGGCGATCCCCGCCCCCGTCCCGCCGTACCCGTGCAGCGCGACGATCAGTCGGCGGTGCCTAGGCACTGACCGGCACCTCGCTCCTGGCCGCGGAGTCATCCAGCCAGTGGAGCCACTCCACGGTGGACAACAGCGCGAACGCCAGGGTGCAGGCCACCGCGTCACCGGCGGCCAGGCGCTCACGCAACTGCAGCATTCCGGCAGGCCGCACGCCCAGGCGCTGGTGCAGCGACTCGGTGGCGTCGCCCAGGGTCCGGTCCACCCGCGGCAGCAGGCCGCCCCGCAGCCACTGGCGAACGGGGGCGCGGAAGGGCTGCTTTGGCTGCACGCGGTAGGACGGCGGGAGCAGGTCGGCGAACGCCTCGCGCAGCACTGCCTTCGTCTGGCTGTCACGCACCAGCGAACGCGCCGGGTACCGCCTGGAGAGTTCGGTAACTCCACCGTGCAGGAAGGGCGTTCTGCCTTCGATGCCCTCAGCCATCAACAGATGGTCGGTGCGGCGCAGCAGCGGTTCGAGGCTGTGCTCGTACTCGTGCTCCCGTACCACATCGATGACGGTGGGCTCGATGCCGTGGCGTTGGGCGGCGGCCTCCCGCGACCGGCCCACCGCTCTCCTCAGTTCTCCGGTGGCGGTGGCACACGCGTCTCTTCCGAGTAGTGCGGTGACGAGTTCCAGCCGCTCGTACGGGAGGTAGAAGTCGACGGGATCGGTGAACGCACCGGCGTAGAGCGCCCGGTAGCGGTGGTAGCCGGCGAACAATTCGTCCGCTCCTTCGCCGACCAGCAGCACCGTAATCCCGGCGACTCTGGCCAGCTTCGCCAGCGCCCGGTACATCGGCAGGCTCGACATGGCCACCGGTTCACCGAGCGACCGGACCGCGGCCGGCAGCCCGGCGAGCAGGTCAGCCGGGCCGAACGAAGTCGAGTGGTGCTGCCAGGTTTTGATGACGCCATCGGTAAGACCCAGGTCGCTGAGGTCGCGGACCCCGTCGCCGGTGTCCTGGGGCAGGACGCTGACCGTGGGCAGATCGCGGATGCCGCGCCGCGCGAGCAGCCTGGCCACCAGGGTGGAATCCAAGCCACCGCTGACGGCAAGGCCCACTCGGCGATCGGTCAGCAGCATCCGGTCAACAGCCGTCTCAAGGGCGGTCCGCAGCTCCGCCGCCTCGGGTATGCCGGGGGCACAGGGCGTCGGGCGTGTCAGGACCGACTGGGTGATGCGCCCGTCGCGCAGCGTCAGCCGCTCTCCTGGCCTGACCGCTCTGATCCCCTCGAAGAACGATCCGCCGTCGACGACTCGGCGCCCACTGAGCAGGAACTGCGCGAACGCCGCCGGCCTGACGGGAGCCCGGCCGAAGACGTCCACCAGCGGCCCCACCTCGGAAGCGACCGCAACGCCGTCCGCTGATTCGCGCAGGTAGAGAGGTTTGATGCCCAGCGGGTCGCGCACGGCTCGCAGCGTCCCGTCGGGGAGCCCGCCGACCACCGCGTACATTCCGTCCACCGCCGCTGCCGCGTCCGGTTCGCTGGCACGCCGCGCCTCTTCGAAACCGCCCTCCGGCACCAGGCCGTCGGCGCGGTAGACTTCCCCGTTGAACGCGAAGACGGCGCCTGACCTGGCGAAGGGCACGGAATCCCGGTGTCTGCTCCGTATCCGGAGCCGGGCCATCCCCAGGGCCGCGGTTCCGTGGTCGACGAGGCCGAGGCCGTCCGGTCCGCGATGCCGTAGCTGCTCAAGGACCCCGGCAGCCACTTCGCTTGCCGACCGCTCCCCCGTGTGCGGTTTCAGCGAGACACCCACCACGCCGCACACGGTCAGTCCCGGCTGCCGCAGGGCGGCGGGTCGAGGAGACTGCTGTTGTAGTCGCCGGCCAGCACATGGTTGAGGTAGGTGCCGGAACCGGCGATTACTTGGTAGCTGTGCCGCACCCCCGCGGGGATGAACACCGCGGCCGGACTGTACACCCGAAAGGACTCCTCACCCAGGTGCACGTCCACTTCGAGCCCCTGGTAGTTCTCCTGGGTGCCGAGGAAGACGAACAGGCTGTCGCAGTGGTGCACATGGCCATCGACATGCCCGGCGCCATAGCTGTCGAGTTCGGGGATGCGGCGGGCGATGCAGTACTGGCCGGCGCCGGTGACAAACCTGTCGTCCACCAGGACGAACCGGTCGCCGGGTCCTGCGCGGTGGTGACGCAGTTCCGTCGCGGACACGACCGGCGGCTTGACGATCCACTCGGCCGGAGTCCTCGGCAGTCCGTCTCCGCCGATGACCCGTTCGGCTCCGAACAGTTCAGGAGCGATCCACTCGTAGGAGGCAGGATCGCGATCCACCGCCATGAGATGGAGCCTGGACACATGGCGGAAGACGTTCTTGCCCACGACGGGCCGTCGGTCATCCGGCGCCGACCGGGAGTAGGCGCCGACGCGACGGCTGAGGTCGCGCAGCCGCTGACCGTTCGCACACGTGCGGGTGCCCCGGTGGTCGAGGTTGGCGAGCAGCGCGCCCAGATCAACGATTCCGGCCCGCTCTCCGAGCCCGTTGACCGAGGTGGAAACCCAGGTGGCGCCGGCGTCGATGGCTGCGAGTGCGTTGGCGAGGGCGAGTCCTCTGTCGTCGTGCAGGTGCACCTCGATCTCAGCGTCAAGGCCGCTCGACACCAGCCTCCGCACGAGTTCGCCCGTTCTCCCCGGTTCCAGCACCCCCACGGTGTCGGCGATACCGATCCGGTCAGCGCCCGCTTTGATCGCTCTGGTGTACGTCTCCACCAGCAGGTCGAAGTCGGTACGGCTGCTGTCCTCGACGGTGAACCGCACCTGCAGGCCCAATTGACGTGCGTATCCGACGGACTCGTCGATTTTGCGGTGCACGTCGTCTCTGCTGTAGCCGGGGAGCCTGCTGTTGAGTGAAATCTCGTTGACCCCGAGGAAGATGCCCACCCAGTCGGCACCGGTCTTGGCCACCGCGTCGACGTCGTTGTTGTTCGCCCTGGCGTGTGCGAGAACAGGCACCGCACCACTGGCTTCCACTACCGCTGCCACCCGAAGCTGCTCATGCTGGCCGATCGCGGGGTGCCCGCATTCCACCGTGTCGACGCCGCACGCTATGAGACATCGAGCCACTTCCACGCTCTGCTCTTTGGTGAAGGCGCCGTTGGCAGCCTGCATTCCTTCACGCAGCGTGGCGTCGATGATGCGCACTGGCCGGTCATTCATGGTCGCCCCTCTCCGTTGCCCAAGTCGGACCAGCACCCGTCGCACACACCCCGCCCCGGTACGCGCCGCCGGTGGTATTGCCGTACATGTCGGCGTATTCGGGCGGCAGGGCAGGGCTCCCCGCAAAAGAGAGCCACAACCGTAGAAGCAACCTGCCCTCGTCAGGACCGGCGGCATTACGGAACGCACTCCTGGCGTGCAGGATGTGGAAGTTGTTGATCCATTGCATGTCACCTGGCTGCAGTTCCATCTGCAGCGCCACTCCCTTCCGGTGGAGCAGCTCGTCCATGAAATCCATGGCAGCGACCTGCTCGGCGGTCAGCCGCGGTGCCCGCGCATGACGCTGGGATCCTTCGACGAAGCGCCGCACATAGCGGGCTGAGAAATCCCCTGCGAACTGGCTGAACACCGGAAGTTCACACCAGTCGGGACGACCCGGAGGGGCCTCGCCTCGTTGGTCGTGCGGGAACGCCTGATACAACACCGCCAGCAGATCGGGACGTTCGCATAAAATGAGGTTGTGGAGGGCTTTGCTCGAGACCAGTTGGCTGTGTCCGCCCTCGGCGGCGGCGCGGATGCACAGCAGTCCGATGGCGTCCGTACGGTCGGCGTGAAATGCGAGGGCGCTGGAACTATGGTGGCCACGCTGGGTGGGAACTGCGATCTTCGCCCCTTGATCCTCGACCCGGGCGATGAAGTTTCCTGCACGTGTCTGCGAAACGGGCGCGCCGATCAACCTGCCGAACAGCCAATACGCTGCTTCCACCAGTTCGAACTCGGCGTCCACCGGGAAACCGGTGATCTGGACGAAGCCGGGGAAACCGGCGAGACGCCGGTGTACGTGCCCGATCAGGGAACGTGTTGCGGGCCCGGCCGGGGGAGGCGATGCGTTGGGGTTCTTCTCCGCTGCCTCGTCAAGGAAATCGCGGGCCAGCATGAGCAGTTCGTATGCGACTTGCTGCGGAATGGGGAGGCGCCACTGTTCAGGGTCAGCGGCCAGGTCCGCCCCGAGCCAGTCTCCCGCTACTGCTGTCGGTGCACTGCGTGTCTCGGTCATACACCACTTCCTGCGCGGCAATCAGGCGTGACGTCCGGATGCCCCAGGCCGGACCGGCACCGTCCAGCCGGATCACCGCGCTGGACGGACGCGGACACGGACAGATGGTCGCTGTAGCGCTCATGGGCGTAATCGGCGAACTCGCCTGCGGTGAGTGAATCTCTCATCTCTCTGATGCCATCGACGACTCTCAGGTCCGCGCGAAACCCGATGCGCTTCTCTATGCGGTCGAAGCTGACCCGGTAATCACGTACGTCGGTAGCGGAATCCAGCGTGACGAGTTCAGCTCCTGGCACCTCGGCCGCGATCAACCGACCGATGTCACCGAGTTGGTAGCAGTCTGTAGCGGAGCCGCAGTTGTACACCTGCGGCACGGAGGGTGTGGCGCCTGCTTCTACTGCCAGTTGCAGCGCCTTCGCCGCGTCGTTGACGTGGAGGAATGGCCGCCATTGTTTTCCGCCATGGACTTCGACCTTGCTGTTATGGACCGCGTTCGCCGTCATCACGTTCACCGCAAGGTCAAATCTCATGCGAGGCGCCAACCCGTACAGTGTGGCGAGCCGGACAATGACAGGCGTGAATCCGACATCCTGACTCACCAGGAGATGATGTTCGGCGCGGACCTTGGATTCCGCGTAATCCGACTGCGGTTGCAGAGGTGAGTAGATGTCCGCCACCTCGTCTACGACACCGTAGTTGCTGCAGGTCGAGGAGAAGACGAAGCGGGCCACCCCGGCCTTGCGGCACTCCGTGGCCAGCCGCACGGTGGCAAGGTAGTTGACCTCCCAGGTCAACTGGGTATTGATGCTGCAGGCCGGATCACCTACGACTGCTGCCAGATGAACCACGCAGTCCACGTTCTTCAGCACCGCTGACCAATCAGCGAGGTCGCGAACATCGCCTTCGATATAGTCAACGGGGCCTCCTTCCATGCGCCAGCCCGGAATCAGCCCGTTGTCGAGAACGGTAACGTGATACCCCCCGTCCCGAACCAGCCTTTTCACCAGGGCAGATCCGACGTACCCACAGCCTCCGGTAATCAGAACCCTTCGTCTCACGCTCCCTCCCTGGATTCTCCGGCTCCCTCGCTGTGAGGCTCGATGGCAAGCACGTCAGGAACAATGGCACCCGCGTACCACGGCTGCGCTCGGCGCAACTGTGCTCGCAGTTCCTTCTCGTCCGGCGCACCGCGCACCGTCAGCCGCGCGTGCAGCACCATCGAGCCGTCTTCTGCGTGCCGGGGAGTCAGTTCGCAACTCGTGACGCCGGGCGCGGAAAGCACCAACCGCCTGGTCATCTCTGGATCGATGGCGACCTCACTTCGGTGCCCGTACAGCAGCGAGCCCCGCGCGCCGAGTTCCGGAATCCCCAACTCTGCGATGGGCAGGTCGGGATGTTCGGCCAGCGCCTCGAGGAACGTGAGTCCGTGGTCCAGGAGTTTCCGCGCATCCCTCTCCGCGCACAGCGGCCCGCGCACGGTGAGCAGGAGGAGAGGCTCCGGCAAGTGGCGAATGGTGAGGGCGAGGTCCGGCTTACCCGCGGCCGGGTCGTATCGCATCGTCACGTTCCGCAGCTGCTCCGGAGCGGGTCCGTAGAGAAACGACGCGTGTGCGCGACGGATCGTCGGTACGTAGTTCACTTCGAAGGCGGGCTGGAACACCGAGCCGCTGGAGCGCTCCTCGGAATTGAGCCAGTCCAGCAGTGCGTTCGCGTCGTACATGGTGTTTCCGTTGGCCGCGTCGAGCACCTTGCCCGACTTCTCCAGTCTCATGCGGAGGGTGTCCTCACGATCACCGTCCACGACACAGAAGAAGGGCTGTGCGATCTGCGCAACGGCCCGGAAGTCCGCCGGCAGCGCACGATTCCCGTGGGTGGTCTTGAACGTGTGGCGATGCTGGCCCGACAACAGGCCAACCACCGTGCTGAGCGCGGCCACCCACGCCGTCTGCGGAGACACACGCAACCTGCGGCAGGTCACCATCAGGCGGTCCGACGTATCCCGGTCCAACGGCACCTGACTCACCTGAGCCTGCTCGGTCTCCGGCCGCTCTGCCGCACCGTACGTGCAAGACCGCGGGGCGTTCGCGAGCACCGATCTCCAGTACGCGGTGCTCTCTTGAACATCCGGATGCTCGTTGCCCTTCGCATAGGTGCTCGCCTGCGGTGTGATGCTGCGCGCGGCGCTGCCGTTCTTCCGCAGCAACTCGGCCAGGTGCGCGGTCACCGCCTGCTTGCCGAGCGAATCGACGAAGACGTGCGAAAGGCTCAGTTTGATCGCCGTCACGCGGTCCCGCACGAGGTAGAACACCGCTTTGACGGACGACTCCCGTGGCTGGACCGGAACCGTGCCCCAAAGGTTCTCGTCGGGCCCGTAGGGCCTCGTCTCGATGCAGTCGTGGATCTCGGCGAGTGCCTCACGTGCTGATACCACCCGCTGCCGCGGGATTCCGTCGTCGTCGTGGCACAGGCGGCTGCGGAGTCCCTCGTGCGCGCTGATCAGTTCGCTCAGTGCCTGCGTCGCGGCGTCCAGGGAAATGTCCTCGACCGGCGAGAGGACGAGGGTCTGAACTCGTTCCGGCAGCTCGGCGTCAGTCCAGTTGCGGTGGTTTCGCA
Source organism: Streptomyces sp. NPDC054866 (assembly GCF_053610745.1). NCBI lineage: Bacteria > Bacillati > Actinomycetota > Actinomycetes > Kitasatosporales > Streptomycetaceae > Streptomyces > Streptomyces sp. NPDC054866. The sequence goes on along the minus strand of NZ_JBSGZA010000014.1, from coordinate 42,309 downwards.
GCTGGGATGGATTGAGTTCCAGCAGGTTGTCGTCTTCCTTCATATCGCATCCAACTTTCCTGCAGTACGGCGGCCACTCAGCGAAACGACGGTTACTCAGAGAACTCGATCATGACTGCGGTCGCATCATCCGAGGCCTTCCTGCGGGGAAATCTGGTAGCTGACTCATCGGCCAGCTCCAGCACCCTGGTCTTGTCGATGACCTCCTGGCAACTGGCCGCTCTGAGCGATCGGTAGATTTCGTGGCGGTCGCTGTGGCCGAATATGTCGGTAAGTTGCGTCACGCCGTCTGTTACCAGCGCGGCACCAGCGACCTCGGTCATCGAGAAGCGTCCGTTCACCGCCTCCTCGGCCACACCCGGATCGGCGGCCACCGTAAAGAAGCCCCCCTTGGCATTTCGGAAGGCGTCACCAAATTCCTGATATTCCTTGGTGGTGCGCTCCCACTCATCGGATCCGATGGGAAGGGCATCAAGCCGAGCCCGCCAGGCCCGCATGTCCGGCCGTTCCCTGACGGCCTCTACGCGAATGTCGCGGAGGAAGTGCACCTGAGCCGTGGCTGCCACCGTGGTCTCCAGCATCGCCTCGCTGTCGCCGAGAACCAGGTACTCGAGGTGGTCCACGTCCCAGCGGACCGCCGCCAGCGTCGCCTGCGGTGTGCGCGGATGCCCGAGATCGCATACTCCGGAGTGCTGCTCGGTCGTCCTGGAGATCGCATCGGCCAGACACTGGGCGAAGGACCGGTCCATCCTGGCGGCGAGCTCCAGCAGGCTTCCGCCGACCGAGGTGGTGAACCACGGCGTGCCGTGTGAGCATCCCGTTCCAGGGGCGACGGGCGCGCTGACGCCATCGAGCACGACGGCCACGCCACCGCGTCCCATGGCCGGCAGCGCGGCAGCGGCAAAATCCTCATTCTGCACGGCTCCGAGGGAAGCCCTGCTGGCGATGTCAATGCGCATGTTTATCCCACACCCTCGCTCCGAGAGAGATTACGGACGGCGGGCAGCGACAGCAGAATGAGGCACACCACGATGCCTATGCCGGTCGCGAAATGGAGTAGCTGAACGGCACCTACGACTCCGGCCATGGGGCCGGCCAGCGCCTGCCCCACCGGCTTCATCATCAGCGAGCCCGCCGCGTCGTAGGCGTGCACTCGACCAAGGAACTGGACCGGTACGTGCGTCTGCACGCTGGTGTGGAACATGACGCCCCAGAACGCCATGCTCGCCCCGCCGACGCAATAGCAAGCGCCGAGCATCGGAGCCGACAGGTCGAATGTCGAACTCAGGGGAATCAGCACGTAGAAGAACATCGCGATGGTGGCCGCACGAAGCGGTCGCATCGGACGCAGTTTGATCGCGATCACTCCGCCCAGCACGCTGCCGAGCCCCATGGCGGACATGACCAGGCCAAAGGTCGGAGCGCCGAGCCGATCGACCAGGATGCCGTTGGTGAGGGTCAGGGTCGGCCCCCAGGAGCCCAGCTGCCACAGCATCCAGACCGCTACGACTTGCCACAGCCACCGCCGCGCCACGAACTCGCGCCAGCCGACGAAGAGATCGCTTCGCAGCGAGGTCTTCGGCCCATCGGGCGCGGGCAGGGGCGCCAAGCGCAGCAGCAGCAGGCAGCAGCCGCTGGCGCCGAACGTCAGGGCATCGAAGGCAATCACGGCGGCGGGCTCCATCAACGCCAGCAGCCCACCGGCGACCGCCGGACCGAAGACGACAGTGGACGACTCCGCGATGCGCAGGACGGCGTTGGCTCGCTGCACGTCGGACGCGAGCCTGGGGGTCACGCTGGCCACGCCCGGCTGGAACAGCGCACCGCCGGTGCCGAGCATGGCCAGCAAGGCGAGGATCACCCAGAGCTGCGGTCGTCCGGCCAGCAGCAGGCCGGCCAGGGTGAGTTGGACAGCCAGGCGCACGAAGTCCGCGAAGATCATCAGTCGCCGCGCGCCGAGCCGGTCCGACAGCACCCCGCCGAAGATCATGAATCCCGCGAAAGGCGCCAGATGCGCGGCCAGCCCGTATCCCACACCCGAGATGCCGTAGCCGGCCTCCAGCATGGCGGCAGTGATCGCGACCGGGAGTGCCGCGTCTCCCAGCAGCGACGTGGTCCTGGCCATGAAGAAGAGTCGGAAACCCCGAACCCAGAGTGTGGGGTTGGTGTTCCGCTCCTCGACCTGGACCCCGTCGTTGGTCAACGCGACTCCGTCTTGGCTCCAGGCGCGGCGAGGGAACGTATCTGATCGAGCGTCATGACGTCACGCTCACGGAAATTCGCCACGGCGCTGTCCGCGAAGACGACGACCATGCCCCGGCGGTCCTCGTCGGAAGTGTTCGGCTCGCTCCCGTGCACGAAGGTGGCTTCCCACATCGCGGCATCGCCGGGCTTGAGCAAGAAGTCGTGCCGCTTGGCGAGTTCGGGCACTTTGTAGCTCAAGGTTTCGTGCCACGGGTGATCGGGGTCGTCGCGGTGTTCGATCACACCATGGACATGCGAGCCCGGGTAGCCGTGCAGGCCGCCGTTGGCAGGTGACACGTCGGTCAGGGCGACCCACATGTTGAACGCGCCGGGGAGGTGACGCTCCCACAGTGCTTGATCCTGATGAGGCGCGACGTGCGTGCCGATGCGGGCCGGCTTGAGGAAGGCCGCATGGAGGATCGCCACGGCACTCGGACCTATGAGCGTTTCCGCCAGGTCGAGCGCCCCCATCCGGTGGAGAATCGGCGCGAAGAGCTTCTTGTCGTTCCACAGGAGCCGACGCAGTTTGCGCAACCTGCGGGTTTCGCCCTGCTCGTCGTATTGCGCCTGATAGCCCGGAGGAATCCGGTCCGCCGCATCCAGCTTGTCGAAGTGCTCGAGTACGGCCAGCCGGTCACTTTCACTCAGGCGAGGTCCGAGTTCGAGGAAGCCATTCCGTCGGAACTTTGCCCAGTCCAGCTCGAAGCTTGCTGCGGTCATGTTCACTCCTAGGCGTTAGGCGTGTTCAGCGCATGCCATCGCGCGTGGGCGGCGCGACGGTCGATCTTGTGCTGTGCCAGTCGGGGAAGTGGTTCCGTCGTTTTGACGATGCGGCGCGGTGTCCGCTGGTCCCCCAACTCCAGAGCGAGGTGTTTACGTAGGTCCGCGGTGGTGGTTTCCGCATCCGGTCCTGGTGCCACTCGCACGAGCAGCCCCACATCTTCACCGGTACGCAGCTGAACGCGAATGGCCGCCGATTCCAGCACCCCGGGATGCCCGTTGGCCGCCTCTTCGATCTCATGCAGGTAGACCGTGAAGGCCCCTCTGAGCACCACGTCCTTGTGCCGACCGGTGATCCAGTAGCGGCCGCTTGCGTCTCTGCTGGCGAGGTCACCGGTTCTGACCCAGCCCTCCCGGAACAAATCCTTGTTCGCGGTGTCGTTTGCGTAATAGCCGTGGCTCACCGCTGCCCCGTGCAGTTCGAGTTCGCCTTCGCCCGGGCCGACGACGATGCTGTCGTCCGCTGACCGCAGCCTCGCTGCCACGGTCGCGGGCCGGCCAATGGAGTGTGTCGCTCTCCCGTCAGGTCCGATATCACCGAAGAAGGCGGCGAAGGAGACTTCAGTGAGGCCATAGACATTCAGGAGCACAGCCCCGCAGTTCTCCTGGATGGCCCGCTGCGACTGCTCGAAGAGGGGTGCGCCCCCCGAGAGACAGGCGATGGTTTCCCCGTGTTCGGCTCCGGGATCCACCGACATTTTGGTGAGGAGATCGACGAGCGGCGGGACCAGATAGGTGACGTCAACGTCATGTTCTCTGAGCCTCGCCCAATAGCCTTTCGCTGAGGCAACGGAGAGCTCGGGAAGGACCGTGACAGGTAACCCCATGACAGCGGGCCACAGGTAGTTCATACCGAGGATGCCAAGACCTGACATACGCATGGTGGCGCCGAAGCGGTGCCGCCTTTGCCCCAGGAGCGCGGTCAGCGCGGCACCGCCGGCCCGATAGGCATGGAGCAGCTGGCTGTGCGTCAGCACCACTCCCCTCGGGTCGCTGGTGGAGCCCGAGGTGTAGCTGAGCAGCGCGGTATCCCTCGGTAACGGTTGAGAATCCGCGCCGGCGGCCGGAGCTCTCTCGCAGGTACCACGGGCCGCGTCAAAGATCGTCTCAACGGCACTCAGCCGCAGCACCGAGCGAGTGGTGGTGCGCCCCCATTGGTTGTCCAGGAGGACCGGCACGCCGCCCACCTGCCAGACGGCGAGCACACCGGGAAGAACGTCCGGGTGGTCGATCATGACCACGGCGCAGCGGCCGCCCGGGCCAAGTCCGGCCTCCCGCAGCTTCGGTGCGAGCTCCCGGCTGCGCTCCAGCAGCTCACGCCAGGTCAGCGTGGTCCCTTCGTAGGGAGCGCGGGCGTAGACGAGCGCCTCGCCGTCCGGCGTACTCGCCGCCTGACGCTCGTAGATCTCCAGCAGGGTGTCCGCACTCATGCCGGGATCTCCGACGGGGCCCACCGCACCTCGCCGCCGTGCGGCGTGCACCGGGCGAGCAGGAGGCGCCGCCCGTCGGGCCACAGCTGGCAGCTGACCTCGACCACGGTCGAGTCGTCCTCGTTCGGCTCCATGGAAATCCAGGCCAGCGGCCGGTCGGCGGTGGTACCGGCGCCGTGGGCACGGACAAGGTCGGCGAACTTGGCACGTTCGGCGTCATCGAAGTACGTGAGGACCATGGAGTGGTAGAGCACGGTGGCCTGGCCCGCCGGGCGGGTGGCGAGCTGCTGAGAGGCCCACGAGCAGGCTTCGTCCGCATCGATCGGGACAGGGGGAGCGGACCGTGCGATCTCGAGCGCCGCGTTGAGCCGGGTCATGCGCTCGACGTGCTCAGGCCACACGAACGACCTCAAGAGGTCCATGCACCTCGGGTCTCGCGCGTCGATCGGGTTGAGGTCGCAGCCTCGGCGTTCGACGACCTTCGGGGCTCCGGTCGGCGGATCGCCGTCCTTGAACTGCCCGGTCAGCCGCAAGGCCGAGCGCGGGGGGCCCCAGCTCCGCTCGCCCGCGGCGACGAAGTACCGGTCGATGAGGAGGTTGAGACCGGCGCTCGCACCGACCTCGAGCAGCCGGACCGGCATTCCTGTCGCCTCGGCCACGTAATTGATCGCGGCGGACAGCGGAGCCGCTCGTCCCACCTCATTGGTCTGCACACTGGCGGACAGCTCCCGCTGCACCGCCGGCAACCGGTCCTGGAGGAAGGCCAGAAATGCCGGAACGAGTCGATCGACATCGCACCGCCCGCCGAAAACCGGGTAGTAGTCCGTGATCCAAGAGGGGTTCTCCGCCAGGGCCACCCGGTTGACCGCGCCCAGCAGCCTCAGGCATTGAGCAGACTGGATGGGGTCCCGCGTGTCCGAGGTGAGCAACTCGGTGAGCCGGGGGTCGCGACCGAGCTGGTCCATCACCCCCGTGATCACCCCTACGTAGCCGACCGACCCGGCCTGCCTGCAGATCTCCCGCTGCCAGGCCCAGCCCGCGTGCACCTGCTCCACGGTGAGTGTCATGCCGACTGCACCAGCTTGTAGGCGTTGCGCAGCGTGGAGATCGACTCCGGACTGGCCTCCTCCGGATCGATCGGCGCGCCCCTGACTTCCTCAATGAAGAAGAAGAACTCCAGTGTCGACAGTGAGTCGAGCAAGCCGGAGTCCAGAAGTTCGGTATCCGAGGCGAGCTCCAGGTCGGCCTCGCCCAGAATCTCGCGTAGATACTTCTTGCTCTCCTCGTAGAAGGTCTCTTCATCCATCGTTGTTCTCCTCCCCGCGTCAGCTGCCTACCGGCCTCAGGGACGGTACGGAGTACTCCCACCGCGCCCCGCCGATCCGCCCGGCCCCCCTTTCACCGACCGGCTGATGCACGGTAATGGCGGCGCGCATGACCGTTGAATGATCGTCAACTTAAGGTCCCCCTCGGTGGATGTTAAGTCCGATCTTCCCTGGTTCATGATCGCTCGATCGTGTTACTGATCCCTGCACGGGACGCCCGGTGGGCATGTCAATGTTGAGATGCGAGGCATGGACAGGGAGCCGTACCCCAGCGACTTATCGGACGCACAGTGGGTGTTACTCGAGCCGATGATCACGGCCTGGAAGCAGGACCGGGTGGCCCGGTCGGCGACCGGAGATCCCGGATCCTGCGACCTGCGGGAGGTCGTCAACGCGATCTTCCAGAACCGGACGGGCTGCCAGTAGCGCTATCTACCTCATGACCTGCCGGTCTGGTCGGCTGTGTTCTACTACTTCACGCTCTGGCGAGAGGACTGCCTTGACCAGCAGATTCAGGAACTCCATCGTTGCCAGGTGCGGGAGAAGGCCCGCCGTTTACTGTTTCCAACAAAACCTGTTGATCATGTGACTGTTGGCATCTTCGCTCGTTGGTCTGGTTGTGGCGAAGCATCAGTCGCGGCCGTGGATCGTGCCAGATGAACTGTGGTCGCTCATCGAGCCGTTGCTGCCCGCACCAGCACCGAAGCTGGTGCAGGGCCGACCTCGGGTCCCGGACCGGCAGGCCCTGTGCGGGACCCTGTTCGTGCTGCACACCGGAGCCCCCGCAGCAGCGTGGTCCGAATGTCGTTGATTGCCTTCGCGCGGTCCGGAACGTGGGCGCCGGCAGTGTCCCAGGCCAGGAGATGGCGCGGCGCCACGACGATGATCAGCGCGACGAGCAACACGCTCACGACTGCCGCACCGACGCCAAGCCCCCACGCCCGGCCGGGCTTCGCACCCCAGAGCCCCGCGCCGCAGGCGGCGTCACGTCCCGCACGAGGTGTCCGGGCAACGCTGCGGGCCTTCTCCTTCCACACGCCATCCCAGAAGGCTGCGTCCCCGCGCCCGAACCCAAACGCGGGGCGCGCAATCCGCGCCGCTGACCTCAGCTTCGTTCGCAAGGCAGGCCGGTGGGCTGAGAGTGAAGTCACCAACCACCGCACCGGGTACTGCCCAGACGTCACCTCCTGGCCGACCGTCGCTCGCGCCCTGAAGATCTGGGGCTCGGTCGGCTGGCGGCGGCAGCCGAATCCGGACGTTGTCACGGCTGCGCAACAGCACCGCACGCCTCACGGTTCACCCCGGATTCCCCGCTAGCGTTCCCGTCGCCAGCGCTTAAGACCCGGCGGCCGTCCAACGGCCGCGGGACATTGGAAGGGAACCTCATGAGGCTCAAGCAACTCGGCCGGATCGGTACGGCTGGTGGGCTCACCGTCGCAGCGGTGGGCGCATCGATCGTCTTCACACCGTCCATGGCGTCCGCGGACAGCACCTGGGAGTGCTACGGCAAGCAGGTCAAGCGCTGTGCGACCGTGTGGTGGGACGACGAGGCCGACACATACCGGGCACGAGCGAAGATCACCGACATCGCCGGCGGCGGCAACTACACGGTCAAGGTCAACGACGTGAAGCTCCTGCGCTTCAACGGCACCAGGACACTGACGGTGAAGTCCGCCAAGGACGACGACGGCTGGCACCGCACCCAAGACCTGGCAGGCACCTCATCGGTCAACCCATGCAGGTGGCCGACGAACAGTTTCCAGGTACAGGCGAAGTTCACCTGGAAGAAGCAGGGCGGGACCGCGAGCACCAAGACCTGGCGCCCCGACATGGGCTGGGGCCACGCCTGCAACTGACCGTGTCCGCTCCGGTTCCCTGCCCGAAGCGAACCATCGCGCTCTCGCTCCGGCCAGGGGCACCTGCCCGCCGCCCCTGGCCGGCCCCCGTACGGATTGAGGACACGGTTATCACCTCCTGATCTCTCACGCTGCGACCCCGCCCCTCGCGCTCAGCGGGGAGAGCCAACGACATGCTGCGCGTCCATTCCAGCCACGCCGACCCGGCCCGAATTTCGGATCGCCGCCGTACCCGACACGCTCTGGGACATCACGTCGAGCCAGCACCGGCTCATGCCACGGAAAGGACGCCAGGCCACGGCCACACTGCGCGAACTAGCCATCGGCGCACTCCGCCTCACCGGCTACGACACCATCACTACCGGCCTGCGCAAACACAGCCGCTACGCCACCCGCCCCTGACAACCCTCGACATCACCTGATCCGACAGACCCTCTGAGTGCCGCAGCCCCGGGCTGACACGATCCAGCCAAACGAGTCGTGCCTCCTGATGCAGGACATCGACTAAGGGTTCTCGGCGTGTGTCAGGGTCTCCCAGGCCACGAACAAGTCGTCCGTCCCGGCCGGTCGCATCCGTGCTGCCAGCTTGCGTGTCTGCGGCAGTGGCTCGCCCAGGCGGTTTCCCAAATGGTTGACACCCACCTCCAGGTCAGGGCCCATCGTCAGCTCCGGCTTTCCGCCGCACAGCCACTTCGGCATCCTCTCGCCGAGCTGGTACCGGGAGTGCAACTCCAGTGCCGCGGCCAGGCGTTCACGGACCAAACCGGACAGGTCCACCCCCTGGTGCCAGGCCGTCTCCGCGATATGGGACGTCGCGGCGAGGGCGTACCCGACGTGCTTAAAGTTGCGGCAGGACTCCTGCCCCAGGCCGTTCACGAACCGTTTCTGTCCGAACCAGTACGTCCTGATCTGCTGCGGCGTCTTCACTGTGCCGCCCGGCGGCGGGACCGGGAGCTTTCCGTCTGAGCGGAGATAGAAGTAGGCGGGCACCCGGGCCCGGAAGCGACTCAGCGCCTGATCGAAGGACTTGCGGTCATCGAGGAAGACGGCGATCCCGACAGCCGCGTCGGTCATCGCCAGGTCCCAATTGCCGTTGTAGTCGGCGACTTTGCCGGAGAGCTCGGGCAGGTACACGTGGCGCAGCATCCGTGAGAAGCGGTCCACGTCCTGCTGCGGCCACCCGGCACCGGTGTGCCGCACGATCTCCGCGGCCCGGGCCCAGGTCGACCCCGCCCAGGCGGCCTGCAGGCCCGAGTTGCCCTCTGTGTGGTCCTTGATGACGGCCGACCAGGAGTCCATGATCTGCCTAGCCTTGTCCGCGTGCGCCTGCTCCTCGGTGACGTACCAGAGCAGGGCGTGCGTGTACGCGGCGATGGCATCTTCGCGCTCCGCCGTGCAGGCCGGCGGCTTGGCGTAGGGCTTGCAGGCAACGATCTTGTACGGTCGCGGGCGGCGGTCCAGGACTGCGTACCGGCTGCGGCGCATGGCGTCGTACGCCGCTCGCCACGGCTGTTGCCCGGAGCGCACGCGCTCGCGGACCGCGTCGAGTTGAGTGCGGCCGACGTGCACTCCGGGGTGCGCGAAAGGCGTCGGCTCGGCGGGGTGTGCGGCCGCGGTAAGCAGGGGCGCCAGGAGCACGGAGGCGACCACGGGAGCGGTCCGCCGGGCGATGACGCGAACGAAGGCGGTAGTGCGCGGTACGACGGCGTACGGTCTCGGCATAGCGGAAGCCTCGCCCCTTCCCCGTCGGGGCGCAGGATCTGTTACTCCGCTCAAAGCCCTGCCGAGGGACATGCGCCCGGACGTCGGCGACTTCGAAGACGACTACGAGCGTCGCTTCCAGCTGCACCTGGACGAGAAGGCCCGCAAGGCCGAAGCGAAAGCCAAGGGCAACGTCACCCCCCCTCAAACCACCGCACCTCAAGCGCGTTCCCTGACACGGCCGGGTGACACGGCGCTGCATCCAGGGCCCGGGGCGCAGCGCCAACTTCATGTCCGCAGCCCAGGCCGGGTTGCGGCAGCTCTGATCTAGGCCGTTTCGTTCGGATCTTCCGAGGCTCGTCATACTTCCCGAGTGGAGATGCAAGCCGAGGAGGCAGCACGGCGTTGGCTGGCTGATCAGGGCGTCAGTCGGGTGCGCGACGGGTGGGTGATCGACGAGAAGCCGGACGTGTTGCTCACCGCCAACCAGGTGGCGCACTCCTGGGCCGGTGATGTGTTCGCCGAAGACCTGGATGCAGCCGACCAGGTGCGGTTGGCTTTCGGGCTGCTGGACCTCCTCGACGAGTACTGGGTCACGTGCGAGATCCGGTTCGCGAACGAGGGCGCGGAGGGTCCCCTGCCGGCCGACGTGCTGTGGGACGGCTACCGTCAGCGGCTGGAGGCGGAACGGGACGCCGAGGCCCTCACCTATTCGCTGTGGGTGGACTGGTTTGAGGACCACGCCACTTCCGCGACGGCCTTCGCCGAGGTTCTCGGTAACGACATCGACCGAGTGGTGGCCGAGGAATCGGAAGCCCTGCTCCGCCGAGCCCGTCGGGTTCTGGAGTGTTCGGGACCGGTGCGCTGGACGGTGAAGGAGCTGACGTACCGCACCGCCATGCGGCTTCCTACCCTGCACTCGGCCGTCTTCCGCGGCCTCCTGGCGAGCTTCCACGACGTCTACGGCGACCTGGAGCCGGCTGCCGCACTGGCCTTCCTCGGCCGGCTGGATCTTCCCCCGAACACCCAGCACCTTGCCGAACTGCGCCACGTACTTGCCGCGGGGCACAAGAACCACTACCGCGGCCCTGGTGCCTGGGACGATGCGGTTCGCTCCTGCTCCTGAGTCGTTGGCCTGGCAGACCAAAGAAAGATGCCGGCGACGTAGAGTCCGGCCAGGTAGATGGTTGCGGTCTTCTCGTAGCGGGTGGCGATGCCCCGCCACTGCTTCAGGCGGTTGATGCAGCGTTCGACGGTGTTGCGCTGCTTGTATGCCTCGCGGTCGAAGGCGGGTGGCCTGCCGCCTCGGCTGCCGCGCAGCAGCCGGTGGTCGCGTTGATCGGCCGGAATGGGGATGACCGCCCGAATTCCGCGTTTGCGCAAGTGCTCGCGGATCGCGCGGGAGGAGTACGCCTTGTCGGCCAGGACCACGTCCGGCCTGGTACGGGGACGTCCTCGCTGCCGAGGAACGCGAAGGCGGGCCATGACGTGAGCGAAGGCGGGCGCGTCACCGGCCTGTCCGGCGGTGAGTACGAAGGCCAGTGGCCGGCAGTGGGCATCGGAGGCCAGGTGGATCTTCGTGCTCAGTCCGCCGCGAGACCGGCCGATGGCATTGTCATCGGGTTCGTCAGCCGGGGCCCCTTTTTGCGGGCCCCGGCCGCGTGCTGGTGAGCGCGTACGACAGTGGAGTCGACCGAGACGGCCCAGCTGAGGTCTTCCTCGGCATCGGCCTGCGCGATGAGCGCGGTGAACACCCGCTCCCAGGTGCCGTCGGTGGCCCACATCCGCAGCCGGTTGTAGACGCCCCTCCAGTTCCCGTACTTCTCGGGCAGGTGGACCCATCGATCGCCTCACGGTGATCCCGCCACTGGCCACCCCGCTGCGGCGTCCGGTCTGGCAACAACGGCTCGATCCGCGCCCACTGCGTGTCAGTCAACGGCACGCCCAGACCAACGATCAGACGATCCAAACGAAACGGCCTAGTCGCCTCTATGGAGCGCATCGGACAGGTCCAACCCTTCACCAAGGGCACGGGGATCGCCGCCCCGCAGATCGCTGTCGCACGGGCGGCGGCCGTCGTCCAGCCCGCCGAGCCCGACGCAGCGCCGATCGTCCTGCTCAACCCGCGCATCACCGCCTACTCCGACGAGATGGACGAGCAGTACGAGGGCTGCCTGTCCTTCTTCGACGTCCGCGGCCTGGTGCCCGGCCCCCTACGGATCACAGTGGAGACCGCCGCGCTGGACGACACCACGGTCATGGCCAGGCCACAGACAATGGCCTGCGCACGCGCGCACCGGGGCGGCGACGGGCTCCCCCGGTACCGCCGGATGGTCACCGGCGGCGGAAACGCCCGGCGGCGAGTGTGAGCGTCGCGGGGACGGGCAGGCGTCGGGTGCAGGGGTGACAACCTGACGGGCGCCGCCGATGGATGATCAGTGGGCGGCGCCACCTGTGAGCTGAGTGGCCGCGCCTTCGTGGGACAGGGAGCGGCCGCTCACGCGGTTCACCCGGCTACCGGGCGTCGCATACCTGGTCGCGCCGGGGCAGCTTGCCCGTGGCCAGGTAGTCGTTCACCTGCCCGTCCACGCAGGCGTTGCCGTAGTCACCGTAAACACCGTGCTGGTTGGCCCCGGGCACGGTGATCAGCCGGGAGCGTGACCACTGCTTCCGCGCCTGCCGTGCCCCGGAGTAGGTGGTCCGGGTGTCACCCGTGGCGTTGACCAGCAGCGCGGGCACGTCGTTGTCAACGACGGTCGGCGTCTCGGCGGGGCGGTCCCAGAACTCGCACGCCGTGATGTTGTGCGTCAGGGGACTCGCGAAGGGAGCCGTGGCCCGGTCGGCCTGAATGTTGCGCCAGTAGCTCTCGGTCCCGCGCCGGGCCGCGACATCCCCGCAGAGGATGGCCGCCTGGGCACTGCCCTGGTGCGACCCGGCCTTGGTCGTCATGGACGCCAGCATCCCCGTCAGCCAGGGTTTCGGCGTGACACGCTCACGGTCGGCCGCCCGCGCGAGGGTGCGGGTCGCGGTGGCCAGTTCGGCCCGGGCCGCGTCGAGATCGCTCCCGAGGCCCCCGAAGAAGACGATCGGCAAGAAGTGTTCGTCGACGCGGAACGTCCCGACCCGCAGGGGCTTCTCGGCCGCGGCCTCCTCGATCCGGTCCACCGTGGCCAGCACGGCCGTCGGGGTGCGGCCGAGGCCGTACGTCTTGTGGCGCGCCGAGGTCCAGGCCGCCCAGTCGCGCAAGGCCCGTTCATTGGCCGCGGTGGAGTCCTCCAGGAGCGTCTGGCTGTACCTGGCGGGGTCGATGACTCCGTCGAGCACCATGCGGTCGGTGCGACCGGGGAAGAGCTCGGTGAAGACCTGGCCGAGGTAACTGCCGTAGGAGAAACCGAAGTACGAGATCCGCTTCTCGCCCAGCGCGGCCCTGACGACATCCATGTCACGGGCAGTGTTACGGGTGGTGATGTACGGCAGTACATCACCGTTGGTGCGCCGGCACCGTTCGGCGAGGTCGCGCCCACGGGTGACCGACCGCTTGAACCCCGTCCGGTCCCGGCCTGCGGAGAAGACCATCGAGCCGACGTCCCAGCCGCAGTCCAGCGGCGTGGAACGGCCGACGAACCGCGGATCCATGCCGATCAGGTCGAACTTCCCGGCGGTCTCCCCCATGAACCCGGCCATGCCGGGCGGCATTTCGAGGCTCGGTCCGCCGGGTCCGCCGTTGTTGAGCAGCATCGTGCCGACGCGGTGCGCGGGATCGGTGGCGCGCAGGCGGGAGATGGCGACGGTGATGGTCCGGCCGCCCGGGTCGGAGTAGTCGAGTGGCACGGTGATGTCGGCACACCGGGCGCCCGCGGCGTCGAGCTTCTTTCCGGCGGTGTCATCGGGGCCGAGGGCGCAGTCCTGCCAGTCGACGGCCTGATCGTAGTACCGGCCGAGAGGCTCGGCCGTGGACGAGGCCGTGGACGAGGCCGTGGACGAGGCCGCGGCGGGCAGCGTCCCCGCCCCGACGGCCAGCATCGCCGCGGCGGCGACGGCGCCCCGTGAACACACGTTGATTCTCATGCACCGCACGCTAGGCGCGGCGCCACCTCCGGCTCACTGTGGTCCGCCCCCGAATCGTGCCTGGGGCCAACCCCACCCCGCGGAACTACCTCACCCTCGGCCTGCTCCTGGCTGTCTGGGTCACCGCGGCAGGCGTTTCCGACAACGTCGGCGGCATGCATCTGATGTCTCATCGCCGCCACTCACCCTCGCGTGACCTAAGCCTGGGCCGACAGCGGCTACCGCACCAAAGCCATCGACGACGGCGCCCGCCTCGGCATCGACGTGGAAGTGATCCAACGCGCCCCGGGCGTCAAAGACTTCAAGGCGATCCCGCAACGCTGGGTCGTCGAGCGGACCTATCCTCGGCAGCTCGCCCCTCAACTGCCCCGGATCAGCGCGCTACTTGCCTGGCAGCGGCCACCGCCTCCCTTGGAGATCAGGGTCGGTGTTCACCCAAAGCACCCACCTCGCGATCGCAAGCGCGTACCCTCCCCCCCCCACCCGCACATGAGTTGCCACCTATGCAGGTAGGGCAGCGAGTAGTCCAAGCAGGGCGCGCCCGATCATTAGCACGATCTGCACCCTGCACGAGCGTGTGCATTGACGAAAGGTCACTGTTATGCTAGACATCCAGTCGGAAGCTGCCGGAGTGCAGGCCCAGTACGCCGCCCAAGTAGCCGCGGACCTGGAGACCAACCGTAAGGAACATGAACGCGTCGGGGTCGATGTCGCGGCGCTGAAGGAGCAGTTGCAGGCGCTGGAGAGCGACCACGCGGTGCTGCTGAGCATGCAGCAGGCACTGGGCTCCCCCACCGCCCCGGCGGCCGCCGCCAAGAAGGTGACACCTCGCAAGGGCGCTGTGCCTGGCCCACGGGCGAGTACGAAATACTCCGATGCCGCCGGGACGAAGGAGCCTGCGGCCGCCAAGTCCAAGGTCCAGGACAGGCCAGCTTAGAGTGCGCCCAAGTTCGCCGCGAAGAAGGCGACCGCGCCAGCGTCCGGTCCATCGCTGGTCGAACTGATCCACAGCCACCTCGGCCAGCGCAACGAACCGCGCTCCGCCGCCGAGATCACCACTGCACTCACCTAGGCCTGCCCCGAGCGCACCAAGACCACCGTCGTACGCACCACCGTGGAAGGCCTGGTCGCCAAGGGCCGCGCCCACCGCACCATGCAGGGCTCCTCCGTCTTCTACACCACAGCCACCCGGGCAGGCTCTCCCGCCGCATCGCAGCCGGAGACCTCCACCGGCTGAACTAGGCCTGGGCCGGACGGACTCCAGCCGTGAGCACCCTCCCCGGCCAGACGGAATCGTCTCCTCAGTGGCCCGAGGCGGTGGACCGAAGCGGCTGATCGCCAGGGGCTGGCTGGCCGAGGGCGATCCGGTCCTGTTCTCTCCGGCCCGCCATGAGGCGGAAATGCCGAACACCTCAGTGCTGTCAGCCAGGGCACCGAGCGCCTCAACCCGCTGTCGAACGCCGGTCCATATCGGATCGTTCATGCCGCGCACTACGCGGAGGGTCCGACAGGCCCGAGGCGGTGACCCCTCCCTTCAGCAGAGCCGCACCCAAAGCCGATTAATGCCAGCAAACCAGAATCAAAACACCCAGTTATTCCTTCTGGTCGTCCCATGACGTCCGATACCAGCCCCTGAATGACGTCAGCAGCGCCGCGAGCGCGGCGCCGACCCGGGGATCAAGGCCTGGGCCACGGAGCAGTACCGCGTTGGACGACGGTTTGTGCTCCATAGCTATCTGGCCGTCCGCACGCCATCTCACGCGCCGTGGCGCGCGCGGGAGGTCGCCGTTATCCAGCACGGCGGCGACGAGGGCGAAAGGAAGCAGAGGAGACAACAGCCAGCAGAAGGCCCACCAGAACAGCCGTCCCTTGTAGCCCACGGCGTCCGGCACACCGGCCTGCGACACCGTCCAGCGGACACGCAACCCGCCGCCCCTGAACGCCTTCCGCCGCGTAATGGTGCCGATGATCTGCCCGTAGGCGTCAAGCACCTGATAGGTCACACAGTGCCCCTCGGTGGACTGCGTGACCAGACGAGCCAGCATCTGCGCACGTCCCTCGTCGGCCCACAGGAGGAAGGAACGGGCCCCCCTCTTGCGGTCGCCGCGGTACGCGGGGACGCCGCCGGGCGGAAGCTCGCGCTCCACGTGCGCCAGGACGTGGGGCTGCACTCCCGGACCCGCGATGTGGACGGGATACAGAGGCGGCACCAGGAGCCCGGTGGCTTGCGCGCTCCTGCGCGGTCGCGGGGTGTCGTACATGGTGAGACTGACGGTCATGCGCCCTGCTTCCCATCGTTGATACGGCCGGGTGAAATCGGCGGCGTCCGGGCGGCGGCGCGAGCGGTGGTGTCCGGCGCCGCTGGATCCGGCCCGGGGCTCCGCTCAGCAGTCGCGTCGCGCCTGGAATTCCAACAGGACTGTAGTTCGTCCTCGGAGGGCGCCTGACGTGGTAGGGCTGCGACCACCTCCCCTGCCGGCATGAGGCCTGCCCTCCTCGGCCGCAGTGACTTTGCCCGTCGTCGGCCTCTTCGAGCGTCCTCGGCCTGCCATGTGCCGGCGATGTCGAGCCGGTCGGCGATCGGAGACCGGCTCCATCACCGGCGCCCGCTGGGGACTGCACGGGCTGCTGCGCGGCATGCATCTGCACCAGCGCACGGACCTGTGGGAACGAGCTGGAGTACGTCGGCTGACCAGCTGGACCTGGCATGTCAGGTCGTCACACCGGCGCAGCCCGCAGGTTCCTCGGTACAGCAACGCCTGCTCGTCGTCGCCCAACCTGCCCCGGGCTTGAGCGCGCTGTTCGCCCAGCGCCTCCTTCTCGGCATCACTGCAGGGGTCGGAGACGGGTTCTGTCCTGGCTGCCGAAGCCCCATTCCTCTCATGCCACCGTGGGGCAGGCCGCTCACCGAAAGGGCCGACGGAGGCCTCGAGCGCGTCGGTGGTCGCTGCCAGCAGGGCGGCCGGTCCCGCCGAAGAGCGCATGGCTTTCAGAGTCCCTCGTGCTCGTCACCTTGCCCCCGGCACGTCGGAGGCGCGGTGCACGATCGGCGGCGCGTCCTGGAGCATCTCTCGCACCACGGCGGGCAACACTGTCGTCTTCCGGGAAGCAGGCGCCCGAGCCAGGAAGTGCTGTGACCACAGCTGGATGCGTTCCTTGCGGCGGGTTTCGCGCTCCTGCTGGGCCGCGCCTGCACGGTTCGTGGCCTCCTATCGGCTGAGCAGGGCGGGGCGCCTGGACGCTGTGGCGACCACATGATGACTGAGGAAGCGAAAAGCATCCTGCCCGGAGGCGGGGCTCGGACCGCTGTCGCGCGAGTCTGAACACCGCTACCGTGCAGACGTGATCGGTTCTACGCTGCCTCTTCTCTTTCTTGATGTCGACGGCCCACTCATTCCCTTCGGGGCGACGCGGCAACAGCTTCCAGGCGGATACCCGACCTACCGGACCGGGCGCCAAGTACAGGAAGCTGACACGAATCCGCTGATCACCAGGATCAATCCGTCACTTGGGCCCCGGCTGATGGCACTGCCGTGCGAGCTGGTGTGGGCCACCACGTGGATGTCCGACGCGAACGAACGCCTCGCCCCGTGGCTGGGCCTGCCGGAACTGCCCGTAGTGGACTGGCCCGAGCCGTCCGACGAAGACGAGCAGGACGGGCTCCACTGGAAGACCCGCGACCTCTTCCGCTGGGCAGCCGGACGCCCCTTCGCCTGGGTCGATGACGAAATCACAGACACTGACCGGACCTGGATGGAAGCACACCACCCAGGCCAGGCCCTCCTGCATCGCGTCAATGCCCGGCACGGCATCACAGAGGAGGACTTCGCCACCATCGACCACTGGTTGCGGCAACACCTGGGCTAATGGACCACTCTGCACCACTCATCGAGGTCCCTACGGAAGAGCTACACCCTTCTCGGAGTGCACGGTCTGTTCCTTGGCCGCATGCCGGGCCACTGGCTCCAGCAGCGAGTGCGGCAGTCCAGGCTGTGGGGAGCGGGCGCCCTGCTGATGCTGGTCAGCTGGAACGTGAACTCGCCATCGCTTCTCACCGTGGGAATCGGCCTGGTCGTACTAGGACACGTCGTGAAGCCAACGCGGTAAATCCGCTGGCCGGGGCCCCTCCCGAAGTTAAGTGCCCGTTGTTGTATCGATCGTGGGGCCTGGCGACTCGAACGGGGTTCTGAGTCGGGTGATTCCCGGGTGATTCGGGCATGAAGGCAGGGCCTCTTGGTAGCTCGGGGTTGCGAAGCCAACCGAGAACCAGGAGACCCTGTTGCCGCAGTTCTACGCGCTCATGCCGGTGTTGTTCAACTCGGCCGCCCCCACGTGTGGTTGTTCCGCCCACCGGTTTGGAAACGCGGCCGATCACCCCGAGCGTGTTCGGCGCTATCCGTCCGACATGACGGACGCGGAATGGGAGACCATCCACCCGCTGCTGCCCGTTCCGGCCTGACTGGAGGGCCGGGGCGGACAGCCGGAGAGCTACTCCCACCAGCAGAAACTCAGCGGTCAAGTTCGGAACGACAACAGGCACTAAGAAAATTCGATATGCGGGGTTGCTCCATAAAGAGGGCGAACCGCCCTCCGCACCCGTCGGCCGTGCCTGATCCTGCTCCTCGGACAGTTCATCTGACGGCACGGGTTCCCCAATCCGGATCTGTCGGCGGGCAGTAAATCCCAGGCCCAGGAGGGCGTCAAGGTCGGCCAGGGCGTGGTGACTTGATGCCCCGCTGCGCGCACGCCCGCGTCGACGCCTCGACTCCCCCCAGCCGCGCTCAAATTAGCCATCTTGCGCTGAGCGGACGCCTCTCGTCCGTGCTTCGCCTTGCCGGCCCGCGTTCCGGTGCGGGCATCCGGTCGCCAGGTGAGGACATCCCTGCGCTGCGGAAACTCGGACAGCACACTGCTGGGCGACTCAGTGCATGGCCGGCTGTTGCGAGTCTCCACGTGGCACTCACATCTTCTTCACTGACCTGAGCATGCCTTTTCCGCCAACGTAGCCACGGCGTGGCGCACTTGACAAAGTGTCATGATCGTTTGGTGTTACGATCTCGGGCACATGCCACGTGGACTTTTTCCTCGGCTTGGCTACAGCCAGGGGGCTCTCCGGGTGGTGAAGGCTGCCCACGCCGAGGGTCCGCATGGACAGATTCCGAGAGCTGGACTCCAGCCGCTCAAAGAGAGTCACATGACAATTTTGCAGGATCCGACGGTCTGGGCGCTTGCTGCCGGCGTCCCTGTCGCCACCATGGTGGTCGTTCGCCAGCGAAAAACGACTGAGTCGTTGCGCCGTCAGAAGCGGGGACTCGAAAGCGATCTGACCGAACTTCAGGGCAGCCACGCTGACCTCCAGTCCACCATCGCAGAGCTCCGCAGGGGCTACGACGAGGTGGTCCGACAGGCAAAGGAAGAGGCGGAGAACGCCACCAATACCGTACTGAAGTCTGCGATGCAGACCCTTCAGGGCCTCGCGGCGGAACAGCAGCGGGCCATCTCCGGGCTGCAGAAGAAGTACGGCGATTCGGCCGTGCTGCGGGATCTGCTGGACGTCGACCACATGAACTCGCAGTTCAACCGGCGTGCACAGTCCATTGCCGTGCTCTGCGGCGGATGGCTCGGCCGGCAGCGGGATGCGGCATCCATCTACGACGTGATCCGCGCAGCTCAGGGCCGTATCCGGCACTACCAGCGCATCGACATCGCCTCGCGGGTGGACATCGCGGTGACCAGCCGCGCCGTCGAGCCGGTCGCGCTGACGGTGGCCGAACTGCTCGACAACGCCACCAGCTATTCGGCGCCGTCCTCCATGGTCGACGTCGAAGTGCGGACGGTGCCCAAGGGCATGTGCATCGTGATCGACGATGCAGGCGTCGGGATGAGCGAGGAAGAGAAGACGGCCGCCACCGCTCTGCTGTCCAGTGGGTCCGCGGTGAGCGTCTCCGAACTCGGCAATCCTCCCGCGTTCGGTTTCGCGGTGATCGGTGCGCTGTGCGCGCGCTTCGGGTTCACGGTCACCATCGACAGCACTTCTCCCTACGGCGGCGTCCGAGCGGTGGTGATGGTGCCGAAGGAGTTGCTGACCGACATGCCGGAACCCGCGAGGCCGGCCGCAACGCAAGGAGCCAACGCGGGCACAGGGGAAAGCGGTTCGGCTCCCGCGACGACAGCGGGCGACCTGCCCCGGCGACAGAACAAGCGCCGCGCCATGGCTCTCGTGCCGGACAACCAGCCCGATGAAGCGACTGCGCCGCCGACGCGGTCGGCGGAGGCACGGGTGGCGGCCATGGGCGCATTTCAGCGCGGCACTCTCAGCGGCCGAAGTGCGGGGGTACCGGCCGCCGAACGCGACACTCCTGCCGATACACACGAAGGATTCGATGCCCCGTGAGCGACGATCTGTCCTGGATGCTCGAGGACGCGCTGGCGATTCCCCATGCCCTGCACGCGGTCCTGATCTCTGCTGACGGCCTGCAGATGTCCCGCACCGCGGAGATCGGCCGGGACGACGCCGACAAGGTGGCCGCCGCCGTGAGCGGACTGCAGTCGCTCAGCCGGTCCGTCGGATTCTTCTGTGGTGACGACGGCACGACCTGGCGCCAGACGCTCATCGAGTTCGACGGTGGCTGGGTGTTCCTGAATGCGGCAGGAGGTGGCTCCTACCTCGCCGTGGCAGCGTCCGCCGAGGTCGACATGGGAGACATCACGTATCGGATGCAGCAGCTGGTCAGCCGACTGGGCAAGGCCATGTCGACCGGCCGCCGCACCGACACGGTCACCTCATGACGCATCCGGACCGTACCGAGCCCGAGCTCGTGTCCGAGGCCGGAGAATTAGTCCGGCCCTATGTCATCACCCGTGGACGTGACCTGCTCGACGAGGGCGCGTTCGCCCTCATCACTCTCGTCACGACATCCACCGATGATCAGCAGCGCCCCCAGCGGCTCTCGCCCGAGGAGCAGCAGATCCTGGAGATGTGCTCCAGCGGCTACCTCTCGGTCGCTGAGATCGCCGCCCATTCCCAGCTGCCTCTGGGGGTCGTCAAGGTGCTGCTCAGTTCCCTCGCCGAGGGGGGCTATCTGGTCACCCGTGCGCCGGTGCCCTCGGCTCGTCTCGCCAACAAGGCCTTGCTTCAGGAGGTGCTCGATGGTCTCAAGGCTCTCTCTGTCTGAGGACGCCTACGTGCGCAGCGGTGCACAGCAGACTGCGGTGAAAATCCTGGTCGTCGGGCACTTCGCCGTCGGCAAGACCACTCTGATCGGCTCGCTCTCCGAGATCGCGCCGTTGTCCACCGAGGAGCAGATGACGAGCCTCTCGGAGAGGGTCGACGACCTCAAGGGAGTTCAGGGGAAGACCACGACTACGGTCGCCCTGGACTTCGGTCGCCTGACCCTCAGCGAGCGCATCGTGCTGTATCTGTTCGGGTCACCGGGCCAGCAGCGGTTCGTCAATCTGTGGGACGACATGGCCCGCGGAGCGCTGGGCGCCCTGGTCCTGGTGGACCCCGAGCGACTGGCCGACAGTTTCGAGGTCATGGATCTGGTCGAGAGCTACGGCCTCGACTTCGCCGTGGCCCTCAACCAGTTCGACGGCAGCGCGGTACACACCCCCGAAGCAGTCCGGGAGGCGCTCGACCTGCTGCCCGACACTCCGGTCGTCACCATCGACGCGCGCGACAAAGCGTCGTCCGTCAACGCCCTGATCACCATGGTCCGCTATCTGCAAAAGCGCGCCGCCCTGGAGCACGCATGACAACCCCTCCCGTACCTCCGCCCGGCTGCCCCGCACACGGCAGCGGGCAGCGCATATCCCTTGACACCCCGGAGTTCGCCGCCAACCCGCACGCGTACTACCGTTACATGCACCAGCTCGGCCCCACGGCGCCGGTCACCATCGCACCCGGCGTGGAGGCGACCCTGGTGACCGACTACAACGCGGCTCTGGAGCTGTTGCAGGACCCCACTACCTTCCGCAAGGACGCGCGCCGCTGGCGTGCGCTGAACGAGGGCCTCATCCGCCCCGACAGCCCGGTCCTGCCGTTGCTGGCCTACCGGCCGAACTGCATGTTCACCGACGGCGCCGAGCACGTGCGACTGCGGCAGGCCATCACCGAGAGCTTCGCCCGCGTCAGCAACAGCCGGCTGAGCCGCATCGTCAACCAGGCCGCCCAGTTCCTCATCAACCAGTTCAGCGCTCGCGGCAGTACCGACCTGCTCAGGGACTACGCCCAACAGCTCCCCCTGTACGTCTTCAACGAACTCTTCGGCTGCCCGGCGGAGATCGGAGACCGGGTCCTGTTCGGCATCTCCGGCATGTTCGACGGCGTCAATGCCGAGCAGGCCAGCCAGGTCCTGCTCCAGGCGGTCGGCGAGTTGGTGGCACTCAAGCGCGTCCATCCCGGGGAGGACATCACGTCCTACCTGATGCAGCACCCGGCACAGCTGACCGACGAGGAACTGGCGCACACGCTGGTGCTGCTCCTCGGCGCTGGCGGCGAGCCGGAAGGCAACCTCATCGGCAACGCCTTCTACACGATGCTGACCGTTGAGGAGTACGCGCGCAACGGGCAGTTCGACAAGGCCCTCGATGACACCCTGTGGCGCAACGCGCCCATGTCCAACTACGCGCCGCACTACCCGGTCTCCGACACAGACGTGGCCGGCGACAAGGTCCGCGCCGGTGAGCTGGTCCTGGTGTCCTTCGGTGCCGCCAACACGGCGCTCGCGGACCAGGGGGCCGACACCCGCGGTCACCTGGCCTGGAGCGCAGGCCCGCACGCCTGCCCGTCCAAGGAACCGGCCAGGCTCATCGCCCTGACCGGCCTGGAGGCTCTGTTCAACGCGCTGCCGGACGTTGAACTCGCGGTCCCCGCGGACAGCCTCGCCTGGCGGCCCGGCCCCTTCAACCGGGCTCTGGCCAGCCTGCCCGTCCGCTTCGGTGCGGTCACCCCGCGCCCCGCGGCCGCGCCCGAGCCGACGGCCGCGTCCCCTCGCCACCAGGCGCACCCTCCCCTGGCGCCCACGCCCGCGCCCCCGGAGCCGCAGGCCACCGGCAAGCCGGCGCGCTGGAGCAGCTTCGTGAGGTGGCTGACGGGCCAGTAGCCGGTGCACCCCCTGTGATGCAGACGACACGGGCAGTTGTTGTAGCCTGCATGAAAGATCAACTGCTGGGGTAGGACAGCGCGGAGTGTCTGGAGTGACACGAGATAAAGGAGAGGCAGTGAACCCCGCAACCTCCGCGCCCCGTTCCGCAGGCAACCGACCGGGCCAACGGCGCACCACATCCAGCAGCAGCAACTCGTGCGGGTGCGACGACCCCGAAAAGGCGCAGGGCCGAATACCCGCCGCTCACGGCGGATCGGCCCTCGTCTCCCTCCTCGTCGGCGCAGCACATCCCCCTACCTCCGCGCCATGCAGACGCTTCTTGCGCCGTGCCGTGCGAGGAACGCGATGACGTCCCTGCCGGAGGCGGGCATACCGGCAGACGAACCCGGTAAGGCAACGCTCGGCGATCACGTGCTGGGTCAACTACAGGGCCTCGGCGCCGCGGTGGGCCTGAGCGAGGCGGACACCGCGCTGTACGGGCAGGTCCTGCTCGACTCCCTCGCGGACTCCGCCCGGCGCCCGTTGTCTCTGCCCCCGGCGTCACCCAGCTTCCTCTCCGACGACCACACCCCCGTCGAGTTCTCCCTGGCCTGCACGTCGGACGCCGCGCCGGCACTGCGGGTGCTCGTGGAGCCCGGATGGACCCACGAGGACATGAGCGACAGCGGCCGCGCCGGACTCGAGGCCATCCACGCGATGGCCGCCCGCTGGAACTTCTCCACCGGTCAACTCGACGCCCTGCACGACTTGTTCCTCCCCGCTACGGCCGAGGGGCCGCTGGCACTGTGGTACGCGCTCGATCTGCGCGCGGGAGGGGTCCCCGGCGTCAAGGTCTATCTGAACCCCTCCGCCGCCGGACCCGAGCACGCTGCACACACCGTGCAAGAGGCGTTACGCCGACTTGGCTACGACAAGGCCTTCGCGCAGCTTCCCCCCGCGGCGGGCTATCCGTTCCTCGCACTGGATCTGGGCTCCTGGGAGTCACCTCGCGTCAAGGTCTACGTGAAGCACCCGCGTATGTCGGCCGACGACGCCTGCGCGCTCAGCCATGACTCCGGGGCCGCAGCGGCAGACATCCGCCACTTCTTCCACGCGGCCGCCGGGCCCCTCCCGCCATCCGGGCAGCAAGGGGACGGTGCGCCGCGCCTGCTGCGGCGGTCCGCGCTCACCTGCCATGCCTTCACCGAAGGCGACAGCGACCCGAGCGGCTTCACGCTCCACATCCCCGTCCGTGACTACGTGCGCGACGACGAGGAGGCCCTCGACCGGGCAACCGCACTGCTGACCCGGTTCGGCATGGACCCCACGGTCCTGCGCCGGAGCCTGCGCGCTCTCACACAACGGCAGCTCACCGACGGTGTGGGGCTGATCGCCTACCTCGCTCTCGTGTACGAGCGAAACCGGCAGCCCCGCATCACGGCCTATCTGTCCTCCGAGGCCTATCTGACCAGGGCGCCGACAGAGCAGTACGCGCAAGTCGGCCTGTTAGCTGCACAACGCACCCAGAGCGCTCTGAACTCCGGTCGCAAGGCCGCCGATCATGCCATCCCGCACACCGCACCAAAGGAAGTCTCGTGGAGCCGTACCGCATCAAAGTTGTAGAACCGATCGCGTTCACCACCCGAGCGGAGCGCGAGGCCGCGCTGAAGCGGGTCGCCTACAACCCCTTCGATCTGCGTGCCGACGAGGTCACCATCGACCTGCTGAGCGACTCGGGGACCGGTGCCATCTCCGCGGACCAGCTCGCCGCGGGCATGCACGGCGATGAGTCCTACGCTGGCAGCCGCAGCTACTACCGGTGGCACGAGGTCGTCTCCGAACTCACCGGATACCCCCACATCCTGCCGACACACCAGGGCCGCGCCGCCGAGCGCATCCTGTTCTCCGCCCTGCTCAAGCCCGGCACGAGCGTGCTGTCCAACACTCACTTCGACACCACCCGCGCCAACGTCGAACTGACCGGCTGCCAGGCATACGACCTGCCCTGCGCCGAGGCGAAGGACCTCGACAGCGATTACCCGTTCAAGGGCAACATCGACCTGATCTCCCTTGAGCAGGCGTTGGAGAACGCGCATCAAGCGCCCGTGGCGGCCGTGCTGATGACCATCACCAACAATGGTGGCGGTGGCCAGCCGGTCAGCATGGAGAACCTGTACCGGACCGCCGAACTGTGCCGCCGCCACGACGTGCCCCTGATCCTGGATGCCGCGCGTTTCGCGGAGAACGCCTGGCTGGTGACCCAGCGCGAGCCCGGCTACGCCAACCGCACCCCCCGCCAGGTCGCCGAGGAAGCCTTCCGCCTCGCGGACGGCTGCGTCATGAGCGCGAAGAAGGACGGCATCGTCCACATCGGCGGCTTCATCGGTCTCAAGGACCCTGAACTCGCCGAGAAGTGCGCGGGCCTGCTCATCGCCACCGAGGGCTTCACCACCTACGGCGGCCTGGCCGGCCGTGACCTCGACATGATGGCCCGCGGACTTGTGGAAGTCACCGAACCGGCCTACCTCGCCGAACGCGCCGACATAGCCGCCCACCTCGCCGCGCGCATCCGCGAGGCCGGAGTCGACATCGTGGAGCCGGCAGGCCTGCACGCCCTCTACGTCAACGCCGGGCGGCTGCTGCCCCACATCCCCCCGCACCAGTACCCGGGCACCGCACTGGTCTGTGAGCTCTACCTACGCGGAGGCATCCGCTCGGCGGAGCTGGGCAGCCTGTACCTCGGGGAAGAGGACGAACAAGGCAACTCCATCAAGACCGCACCTTATGAACTCGTGCGGCTGGCACTCCCCCGTCGGGTCTACACCCGCAGCCACTACGACCATGTCGCCGCCACCCTGGCCGACATAGCCAAAAACCCCGAATCGGTGCACGGCTACCGCATCGTGGGTCAGTCGCCGATCCTTCGCCATTTCAGCATCAAGCTGGAGCCCGTGCAATCCGGCGGCTGATCTCTCCTCGACACGTCGCGTCGCTCAAGAAGTGGGGGCCGGCAGCGCCGGCTCCCACTTCTTGAGCTTGACTCTGAAGCTCCTGAGGCATCTGAAGATGTCCTTCGTCTTGAGCCCTTCTAGGGTGCGTCGTGCCACGTAGTCGCGGGTGCGCGGGTCGTGACGCATGCGGACCAACACGATTGTGTGCAGCGCGCGGTTGGCCTGGTGGTCTCCGCCACGGTTGAGTCGGTGGCGGTCGGTGCGACCGGAGGAGGCTGGCACAGGTGCGGCAGCGCACAGGTGGGCGAAAGAGGCTTCTGAGGCGAGCCTGTCAGGGTTGTCGCCGACGGTGACCAGCAGCTGCAAGGTCGCCACCCATAACCATGGTTACGAGGAACCTGGCCAGTAGTCACGGTAGAAACCGTTGCAGTACTAGAACCTAACGAAGCACTACTAGGCCCGGCGTGCGGCACCAGGTCGGAGAGGAGACAGAACACTAGGCACGGAACGACAGCTGCCCGCGCTTGTCCACATGGATGGCCCGGTCAAACCACTCCACACGCTGCACGCCGTCAGTACAGCTCATCGAGATGTCCTGGCAGAAGTAGCCGGTATTCTTACCAGGCTCCGCCGTGAAGACTTTCGGCAGCCGATCGCACCGCGGATCCACCGGCGCCAGAGGGCCTTCTGTTGTCCCGTTCTTCCCCTTCTCCCAGGCAAACAGATCGTAGACCGACTGGGCGGTGTGCACAGTCTTCAGCGGCCGGGCCGTGTAGACGAAGTCCTGGCTGAATACGCCGGCGCTGCCCGATGTCATCCCCTTGCTGGTCACCAGCCACGGCACGGTCACTCCCTCGAATCCAACAGTGCAGCGGACCGTCTCGCCGCGTGGCCGCACGACCTCCCCGTCGCACTCGCCGGCGTCGGTCTTACCGATGACGCCTGCCATGTCCAGGGTCTCCTGCCGCAGGTGGTTGAGTACCTTCTCGACGGGCTCCGCCTTGAGATCCGGCGATGGGAGCGCTTCCTCCAGCTTGGAATCGGCGAGACCGGGGTGCCGCTGGCTCGGCTCGATCTCCACCGGCCGCTTCTCACCCTTGACCGACGACAGCTTCGGCTTCGCACCGCAGCCGCTCGGCTCGCCGGCGCAGCCGACAGCCAGGGCCATCACGGCTGCCACTACAGGGATCATGAGATGCCTCATCTCAATGTCCTATCCGCACGGGCCGGATGGCACACCCGACTGGATCGCAGGACGTCAACCGGACGAGGCCCACGCTCCCGCGCTGAGTGCCCCGGCGAGAGTCCGGCTACTGCGGGCCAGGGGGAAGCCATTGCTTCCCCCTGGCCTTGCCGGTATGCAGGACGAACAAGATCCCGCACAGCGCCTGCCGGTCCGGCACCCGCGGTCTGCCCTCAACCTGCTTCGGAGCGGGCTCGGTCAGCAACGGCTCAATGAGCGACCACAGTTCGTCCGACACGATCCACGGTCGCGGCTGACGGTTCCCCATAACCAGACCAACGAGCCGACAAGCCAACAAGCCAACAGTCACATGATCAACCGCTTTTGTTAGAGCCAGTTAGCGTGCTCAGTGATCGCCGCCTGGATCAAGGCCGACGTCTCACGCCACCGACGCCACTGCGTCTGGCACTCCTCATCCATGAGGCCCGCGAGCTTCGCGCGGTCTTCCTCGGCGGAACGTTCCAGCTTGATCAATTCATCGGAGATGTCTGCCACGAGCGGATCTTAGAGGTCGTTTCATCTTGTTGTTTCATCCCTGGATGCGGCTTTGGTGTGCTGGTGTCGGGTCACGCCAGGAGATGGTGTTCTCTCCGGTGAGGTGGCGGGCCATGAGGTCGGTCATGGCGAGGTGGATCATGGCTTCGGAGTGATGCGGGTGGGTCTCGTAGTCGCGGGCCAGGCGGCGGTGGAGCATCAGCCAGCCGTAGGTCCGCTCGACCGCCCAGCGTTCGGGGATCGGCGTGAACCCCCTGCTTCCGCGGTGGCGTTGGACGATTTCGAGGTCGATGCCGACGGTGGCGGCGTGCTCGATGAAATGTTTGCGGTAGCCGCCGTCGACCCACACCTTGCGCAGGCCGGGGTAGTCGGCAGCGGTCTGCTCGAGAAGGGTGCGGCCGGCCGTGGAGTCCTGGACACCGGCCGCGGTGACCAGCACGGCCAGCAGCAGGCCAAGCGTGTCGGTGGTGATGCTGCGTTTGCGGCCCACGATCTAATGGGCGACAGATCGGACCCGTGAGGACAGCCATCGCCGGAGTTCGATACGCGCCGTTGCCGGCGGCCGGCGCCAGCGCAATGCCCACCCACGATCCGGGCACGAGCCCTCAAAGAAGACCGGCGAGTGCTGGCGCTCGCCATCGGCAACGTAACCGACCACATGATCTGACTGTTGAGATCGTGGTCCGAGCCGCCCGCGAGGGTCACCTCTGATGTGTTCGGGAGCCGGAGAGCTCCTGCCAAGACCGAGGGCCTCGCGGGTCGCTGGGGTCACGAACGGCTAATCGGATGTCAGGCCGTGGAGCCCTGCCAGTCGCACGCACCTTTCGGACTCAGCCGAAACCTCTTACCCACGCCCCCGGAGCGCTGCGAGCCTCATGGAGACAACAGACCCGACACGGGGGAACACTATGAACATACGCACACGCGCACTGCTGGCCATCTCGGCGGGCGCACTGACGCTGGGCGCCGTCGCCGCTCCTGCCTCCGCCGACCAGCGCAGCGGCACTGTCGACGGGGCGCACTGGTACATCGGCACCGGCAACGCCTACGGCAAGGTGGTATGGGACGACCGCAACTCCAGCGGCGACTCCGACCGGCTCTACCTGTTCGACGACCTCATCCCCGCCGGATACTCGGTGAAGATGACGGTCAAACAGGGCTCCTTCAAGGACACCGTCTACGCCTCCAACGGCGGCTCCGACAGCATCCGCATACCCGGCTTCAGCAAGGGCGAGAAGGCCAAGTTCAAGGCCTGCGCCCGGGACAACGGCGAAACGGTCACCTGCCGACCCTGGACCACCGTCACCGAATAGGACGAGGAGCAAGGTCGACGCGGTCGGGGCCACGGCCCCGACCGCGCCGACCACCGTCACACATCCGCTGGGATGTGCGACGCCCTGGCCGGTTGCCCGGTGGGGGCGGCCCAGGTTTAGGGGGGCCGCAGCGGTCGGCCCGGCACTGACACGCCGGGCGTCACGACCTGGAAGCGCCGTCGGAGACCAACCAGCCAGATCACCCGCGGCGCACGGCCACGCTCATGGCCAACGATCGGATGAAGACCCCGCCCGGGACCTCCGGGCGGGGTCTTCGTGCTACTCGTCCTCGAACTCGCTCAGGTAAGCGGCGTCAGGGTCATCCAACAGACCCTGCACGTGGCCTTCCTCGCGCTCGGGAAGCGCACCAGGCAGCCGGCGCACAGCTGGCCCCCCTCGCCCTCTCGCACAGCCCTGCAGCCAGTGCACGCGGCATCGAAGTGAGCCGTCTGCGGGCGGCGTTGGACCTGTACGTGGGTGGGTTCGCCGGTATGCCGCATCCCCTCCCCCACAGATCAACGGCCCGCTCCCGCCTCACGGGTCCAAGTCGAACTCACGAGTTTTGTCAGATGCGTTGACGAACTACCTGCCTGCTCCTAGCTTCAACTCGCCACGTTTCATATGTCATATATGAGACGCGGTATGCCGTACGCGACGCACATCCGCCCTGGGCAGGGCTGTTCAGAGGAGAAGAGGACCTATCATGCGTTCCCGCACCCGCAAGGGCACCCGCCGATCCGCCCCGACAGCCATCACCCTGACCGCCCTCCTCGGCCTCACCGCCACCGCGTGCGGTGACAACGGCTCCGGCATCGCGGGTGGGGAGGGCGGCGAGGGCTCCGGCAAGGGGACGATCACCTTCTGGGACAACAACACGGCCGTCCGCCGCGACATCTGGCTGGAGATCATCAGGGACTTCGAGAAGAAGTACCCCGACATCAAGGTCCAGTACGTCGGCGTTCCCGCCGAGAACGCCCAGTCGAAGTACGACAACTCCATCCAGGGCGGCGGCCTGCCGGACGTCGGCGGGGTCGGCGCCGCCATGCTCGCCGGGATCGCCGCGCAGGACGCCCTGGAGCCGCTGCAGGACCGGCTGGCCGAGAGCCCGCTGGAGGGCGAGCTCAGCGAGAGCATGCTCAAGTCGACGGCCTCGGCGGGCGGCACCTCTCAGCTGTTCATGGTCCCGACGTCCGCGAACAACGGTGTCATGTACTACCGCACCGACCTCTTCAGGGCCGCCGGCCTGGACGCGCCGACCACCTGGAACAAGTTCTACGAGGCGGCGGACCGCCTCACCGCCAAGGACAAGAACCGGTTCGGCTACACCATTCGCGGCGGCGTGGGGTCCATCGCCCAGGCCCTGGACGCGATGTACGGGCAGAGCGGCATCAAGTCCTTCTGGAACGCCGACGAGACCAAGACCACGGTCAACCACCCGAGAAACGTCGCCGCTCTCGAGAAGTACACGGCCCTCTACAAAAAGGTGACACCGGCCGCCGACCTCAACAACAACTTCACGCAGATGGTCGCCCAGTGGGACGGCGGCCAGATCGGCATGCTCAGCCACAACCTCGGCTCCTACCAGGACCACGTGAAGGCCCTCGGCGCCGGAAAGTTCCGCGGCCTTCCGAACCCGAAGGCCGCGGGCGGCAACCGCGTCCAGGTGTCCAACCCGATCGACGGACTGTCGATCTTCAAGACCAGCACCAAGAAGAAGGCCGCCTGGAAGTTCATCGAGTACGCCTCCTCCCACAAAGCGAGCTCCAAGTTCAACGAGTCAGCGGGCCTGATCCCGGCCAACAATGCGGCGGCCAAGGACGCCTGGGTCGAGAAGTCCGAGCCGACACGCCTGGCCGCCGAAGCGCTCAACTCCCCCACCACCACCATCGTTCAACTGCCGTACTACCTGCCGGACTGGAACACGATCTCCAAGGCCGACAACGAACCCGCCTTCCAGAAGGTCATGCTCGGAAAGACCAGCGCAAAGGACTTCCTGGACGACCTCGCCGACCAGCTCAACACCGCGCAGGCCGACTGGAAACGACGGAACGGCTGACGCGCGCGATCAGCGGTCGAGTCGTCGTGGGGCACCGGGCGGCCAATCACTGGAAGCCACAAACGGCAGAGCCTTTTGAACCACACCCGGCACCCCTGGGCGGGTCAACCATACGAAGGGCTCACCGCATCCCGCAGAACAACGTAGGGAGCCTTTTCCAACCTCAGGTTGAGGCGTGACGAAGGGCGGGGATGGTCTTCACGATGGCGGTGGCTCGGTTGGTGCTACAGCGGAGTTTCCGCGGGAGGCGCCAGCCCTTCAGGGCGGCTATGGCTTGGTCGCCGAGGCAACGGATTCCGGCCTGGCCGCTGTTGTGCCGACGTCGCCGCAGCTTGAGATGCCGACCGCGGAAGGGCGCCCGGGTGGTGCCGCCGGCGCCTTGATACGCCTTGTCCGTCCAGCACTTCACCTCCGCGTCGCGGGGGGTGTAGTCACCGGCAGCACCCGTGTCGTGGCGAGCGCCCGGAGCGGTGGGTGAGGCCGCCAGGAGTCGACCTGTCGCATCGGCGATGGCCTGCCACGCCGGGCTCGTCGGACATGGCGGCGCCGACCCGGTTGGGAGCTGCAGGGGAGCTGCGCACCAACCGGTGACCGGTGGGTGCGGGCTCGGTCTACCGGTTCGCGGCTTCGCGAGAGGCGGTCCGGTTCGTGCGAATGACCGCGCGGCCCACGGCGTTGCGCACCGCGAGGCCCGGCCGGGTGCGGGGCACCATGAGCCTGGAGAGCAGGCCGACGCGTCGCTGCCGCGGGCCTACCTCACGGCGGAGCCGCGACTCGTAGGCGGTGAAGGCGCGGGCGTGATCACCGGGATGGGTGGCGAGCTCTTCTGCGAGGGCGTACGCGCCCGCCATCGCCATGCTGGACCCGTCGCCCAGCAGGGCTGTCGCCGCCGCCGCGTCCCCGAGCAGTACGACCCGTCCGCGGGACCACGAGGGCACCCGGACGGTGGTCAGGGGGTCGAAGAACGGAGCCGGGTGGTCGAGGAACGCCGCCACGAGTTCCGGTGCTCGCCACCGCACGTCGGCGTAGGCGTCGGCCACGGTCTGCTTGTGAAGGGCGATGTTCTTGCGGTCGTGGGGCGCCAGCTGTGCGGCCCGGAAGGTGAAGATCGCGAGCGGAGTGGTCCGCGAGGGGTGGAGGACCAGCATCCGGTTCGGCGCGGTCAGCATCGTCATCTCGGTCGGGTCCTCGATGGCGTCGGGTTCCAGCGGGACGGTCGCGCCGTACAGGCCCAGGTCGCTCGCGAACTGCCGCTCGGGGCCGAATACCAGGCGCCGTACGGTGGAGTGCATCCCGTCGGCACCGACGACCAAGTCGAAGCGCCGTGGCGCGGACCGCCGGAAGGTGACGTCCACCCCACCTTCGTCCTGGTCGAGAGCGGTGACCGTGTCGTCGAACAAGAACTCGGCCTCGGTCTGCGCCGACCGGTGGAGCACCTCGGACAGGTCGGCTCGGGTCACTTCGACCGTCGGAGTCTTGTCCGAGGTGAGCGGGAGTTGCAGGATTCGCCTGCCGCCGGGGTCGAGCAGGGACAGCGACCGATTGCGGGTGGCGAGCCCATGGAGCTGCGGGAGGATGCCCATGCGGTCGGCGACCGGGATCGCGGGCCCCTTCACGACGATCGCGCTACCACCGGAGCGCAGCTGCCGGGCGTGTTCGACGACCGTTGGCCGGTATCCATTCCGGGAGAGCCAGTAGGCGAGTGCGGGCCCTGCGATTCCGGCACCGACTATCAGCACCTCGGGTTTCTTCATGACGATGACCTCTCTGAGTGTCGATGACCAGTTCCCCGGTGAGTGCCGGTGCCGGTGCCGGGGCTCAGGGCGCGGCGGCACGGGGCAGCACAACCCGGGCGAGGTACGAAAGATTTCGTACCTCAGTGGAGCACGTCCTTCAGGTACGATGCAAGTCGTACCTGAAGGAGGTGTGGCGTGGCCGGGAGGAACCTGGTCGGCCCGGAGGCCGATGCGCTCGATCTGGGTGCGGTGTTTCGCGCCCTCGCCGACGAGAACCGTCGTTCGGTGATGACGGAGTTGGCCGCCGACCGCAGCGACAGCGAGCGGGGCTGCAACTCGTTCGATCTTCCGATCTCGAAGCAGACCCAGACCCACCACTTCCGGGTCCTGCGCGAGGCAGGTCTCATTGACGAGATCGACTACGGCAACCGCAAGGGCATCCGACTACGACGCGCGGACATCGAGAAGAGATTCCCCGGGCTGCTGACGCTCCTGGGCGCAGAGTCCCCGGGCGGTACCGCTCCTCGCTGAGCACAGCTGAGCACACCGGAGGGGAGTCCGAGTCGTCCCTGAGCCGCGAGCTCGGCCGAATCCAGCTCGCGCCCGGCTCGCAGGTAGCCGAGCACGACGCGGGCACGAAGGGGATCGGTGTCGCTTCGCCCCCCGTCCCGCGCTCGTGATCGGCGCCGAACTCTTCCGCACACTCCCTCACGCCACCACCCACTGAGGTTTCCTCAACCTGCGTGCGGAGCAGGGCCACTGGGGGGTGAGGGTGGGGTCCGGGCGTAGAGAAGCTCCTGGTAGACGGTGCGTGTCGAGTCCAAGCCATCCTGCCAGGAGCTTTCCGCATGCTCGTCTACCCAGCCGGGGCCGATCTGTCCACCTCCGCTCTGCGCTTCCTCGCCCGTGAGTTGACCGCACGTCGTCTTGCGCAAAGGACACGATGGCGCCGGCTGGCCGCCGGACGGAGGGCACTGCTCGTGCTGGCTCATCTACGATGCGGCCATACCTACGCCCAGCTCGCCGCCGGATTCGGTGTGGGCACCACCACCGCCTACCGGTACATCGCCGAGGCCGTCGATATCCTGGCCGCTCTGGCTCCAACCCTCGCCGAGGCGGTGAGGACAGCCTCCGGCAAGGCGCGAGGTATCACCTCCCTTCGACCATGCCTACGTCACCGCGCTGCGGGGCAACCGCGTCGTACTCGAAGCGCGCTCGGCGATCGCCCGGCGCCGCCGGGACCAGCGTGACGGGACCAGGTGGGACCCTCGCGAGCCCCTGCTCCATGGGCGGGCGGTCGACGAACAGCTCACCCGTCTCACCCGGGGCCGGGTCAGCGGGCACAAGCACGAGCCATCCGAAGGCACCGAAGGCTCAGGGCACTGACCGGGCACACCCCTGCCGTCCGCAGCGGTAGCCGACCCATCACGCGCGGGACATTGGCCTATGGGCGTGGACTCTCTCGGGCCTTGACCGCCTCGTGCGGTGGCCACGAACGTTGGTTGCTCAGGCGGCTTGAGGTCGTGGTCGTCCCCAGCGTTGTTGGCGGTCGCTGCGGACCTTGGCGCGTTCGCGGCGTTGGGCGGCCAGGACGTCGGGGTGGCGGGCGTTCGCGTTGCGCCATCGCAGGTAGTCCTGCAGTTTGCGGGCCAGCACGGTGTGGTTGGGGTGGTTGGAGCCTGCCAGGACGAAGTTCCGTAATCAGGGGCCGCTCGGCTCCGTGCCCTGGTCGGTGCCCGTGGTAGTACCCGCTGTGCACGGTGCGGCTCGCTCGCCCTCGCGGACGTGGTGGACGTAGACCACATGCAGCCGCTCGCACTCGGGGCGAGAACACAGACGGCAACGTTCAACCCCTGTGCCACGGCTGCCACTCGGCCAAGACCGCCGAGGACTTCTCCGGAACCGTCACCGGGACGTAAGCCACGCTGCAAGCCCGCTTCCCGTTGCGGTGCTGAGAGCTGCCACCAGCCATCCAGGGACGCGCTGAACGATGATGCGCACTCCGCCTAGCCGCACGTCGACTACGGCAACGGCTGGATTGGTCTCGTCCTCGGCAGTACGGCGCTGCATGCTCCTGTTTGTCATGTTCCAAGGCTGCAATGAACCTTGCATGGGTTGCTAGATCGTTCTTTCGAGTACATAGCGATGGCTACTTCTGTTGTAATCACGACGCGCACTCACGCTCTGCGCCGATACACAAGAAGGCGTAGAGGAATCTACGTTCTCTACGCAGAAGGCCAGTTCCCTGACTTTCGGTCGCCGATAACAGTTCTATTTCGGCTCCCCCGAGGTGGCACGCCCATACCCCCACTTCCCTCGACCCCTCGACCCCTCGCTGGAGGTGATCCCCCATGCCCCGTAAGCCCCGTCCTCCGGCCGACGCGCAACCCCCACACCAACCCGCGCACCCGACGACGCACCAATGAACAGCAGCGTGATGGAGCCATGCAGCCCAGCCCTGCGTCGATAGAAGTACAGGCGTAGGAGGGGCCATGTCCGCGTACAAGTGATCGTGGCCCTGGCAAGATTTCCGTGAAGTTGGGGAGTGCCACCGTGCGCCGGTGACGCCCCGTTATTGGTCACGGCGTCGGAGCAGGGCCATGAGGATGAGGCGGTGGCGGAGAAGTGGAACTCCCGCGCGTCCGGCCATGATCCGCTTCTGGAGCTTCAGGTCGGTGATGCGGACTTCGTTGACGCCGGAGTTGAACGGGGTGGTGATGTCCTGGACGACTGCGGGCTGGTCTTCGCGGATGGGCGTTGGCCAGGCTGACCAGGGCGGGGAGGCGGGAGGTCGCGAGTTGCTCGAGCCAGCGTGTCAGTAAGGTGGCGTCGCGGGAGTCGAGCATGGCGGCGAACTGTCGCACCAGGTCGTGGGTTTGGTCCAGTTCCGGGCAGTGCTCGAGCAGCTGTTTGAGTGCCTCGGTGGCGTGCAGGCCGCGCTGGGGTGGCGTGGTGGTGATCCAGCGGGCGACCTACCGGGGCGAGGGCGGTTGCTCGCGCGGTGTATCGATCGGCAGGCCCCGGCGCAGCGGCGCGATGGCCATCTTGACCCGCTGGTAGTGGCCCCGGTAGCCCTTGGCGAGGATCTCCTGGTGCAGCATCGTCGCGCTGTGCTCGCCCTCCTCCCACCGCTGCCGCAGGTACTCCAGGTACGGATCGATGCTGGTGGGCCGCCGGGAGGGCGTGCGGCGTACGCATTCCTGCCAGGTGGCGGCTCGCGCGTATTTGCCCACGGTGCGCCTGTTCAATCCGAGCTGGTGGGCTGCGG
Source organism: Streptomyces sp. NPDC054866 (assembly GCF_053610745.1). NCBI lineage: Bacteria > Bacillati > Actinomycetota > Actinomycetes > Kitasatosporales > Streptomycetaceae > Streptomyces > Streptomyces sp. NPDC054866. The sequence goes on along the minus strand of NZ_JBSGZA010000014.1, from coordinate 6,757 downwards.
CGTGAAGAGAGACGCCGGTGTCGGTCACCGCGTGCACCGCTTCGAATAGTCTTTTCGCGTGGCGGCGAGCACTGGTGTCGGCCTGGCCGGACGGTTCCGCCTGGCTCGGTGGCGGCGGTGCCGCTTCAATCGGGAACTGCTGCGGGCAGGCAGCTGCGATGGGCGGCGGCAAAGGTCGCCGCCGACAGGCGTCGCCCGTCGGGCAGTTGGAGCGGTGCAATGAGCCACCGCTTCGCATAGAGCACTACCCAAGGCAGGTCGGTGTTCGCCTCCACGGCCTTGACCATGAGGGCGTGATCCACGGAATCGAAGAACTTCTGGACATCGAGGTCTAGGACCAGTCCTTCTTCCAGCACCTCTGTCGGCATCGCTCGACCGCCTGTAACGCCGACCGCCCGGGCCGATACCCGTAGGAGTCGTCATGGAAGATCGACTCCGTCCTGGGCTCCAGCGTCAGGGCGACCACCGTCTGAGCAATTCGGTCGGCCACAGTGGGCACCCCGAGGACTCTCGTTCCTCCGGGCTTAGGGATCTCGACTGCCTTCACCGGCGGCGGAAAGTACGTACCCGAGGGCATCCGGTTCCAGATCTTGTACAGGTTTCCCCGCAGATCCTTCTCGAAGTCCTCGATTGAGCACTCGTCCACTCCGGCCGCACCTTTGTTGGCCTTGACTCTTTCGTATGCCTCCCACACCAGTCGCTTCGAGATGACGAACGGCTTGTCCGCCAGACCTGACATGCCCACCCGCTTCCTCCCGGAGAACATCCGGTTGTTCGCGCGAACAAATCATCAATGAGCCGGCCCCTTCGCTCCACCCCGGTTATCGAGGCTTCACCACTACTACGAACCGGTCCGCCAGCGCGTGCCGTATCGGTACTCAGCACCTCACGGTTTCCGCCGCCCGGCGCGCTCCCTCTCGCCAACTCCCCTCTCTCAAGCAGGGTTGGACGGATCGGCACTCGCCTTCCCACGTTCCATGCAGAAGCCGCAGACCGGACTCGCGCCGCCTCAATGCCGGACACCGCCTGGCCAATAGACGGCACCCCGCCAGGCTCATCTCGGCGCCCTTTAACCGCCCCGGTTTTGATGTCAGCTACTTGTTTCGACACTTCGTCAGCGGTTCGCTTTCGCTCGCCTTTCCGGTCCCCACCTGACGCCTCTTGGACGCCTTTTCCTCAACGCTCACCACGACGGTCTTCAGCCCACGCAGCTTGAGGTGGTTTGACGCCTGCCCCCGCAGGGCGACGCCGAAGGGCCACAAAACCCCCGCCTGCGGAGCGACGCCCGGAACGCACGCTTGCCGCACGTCGCCGAACGACATGCGGTTCACGGGAAGGTGATGGCACTGTCGGCGGGCGTGAGCATGATCCAGCGCAGGGTCGGAGCGTCGCAGGGTACGCAGGCGGCGACACGGACCTCCGTCGGACGCGGTGAGACCGTCGGCAGGTACATCGGTCGTGCCGAGCCGAGCGGGAAGCGGCCCGCGGGCGCGTGGGACTGCCAGAGCCGTTCCACCTCCGGTGCCCGGCGGATGGCGTGCACGACCTCGTCGAGGCGAGTGTTCTCTCCGCCGTGCTGCCAGGAGAGCCGCAGCTGTCCCAGTAGCGGTTCGGCCCAACTGTTCTGCCATGCGCGCAGTTGGTAGCGGGCCTCCTCGGAGAACGCCCAGAGCATGACGTTGGCCTGCGGGCGCACGAGCCAGGGGCAGTGGCGAGCGGCGATGTCGTTCGCGTGGATGACATCCCAGGCCTCATCGCACAGAAAGCTGATGCAGCGCTGCCGACGCACCAGCTCGAGCAGTTCGGGTGCGGGGTCCACGTGCCCCGCCTGCGGCTCGGTGTGGCCGGTGCCCCGGTAGAGCGCGGCTGCCTGGGCGGGTCCGAGTCCCAGGATGCGCACGACGCCAGCGATGAACTCCCGGCTGTAGGGCCGGTCCTCGCCGCTCTCCAGCGCGCGGTACCAGCGCTCGGAGACGCCGAGGAGCAGGGCCATGTCGAGCTGGGTGAGGCGAGCGCGTCGGCCACGCCCCGGCACCAGGGTCGGAACCGCCTCCAACGGCCGGGCCGCGCGCCAGGTGCGAAGCATCCGTCCGAGGTCCTGACGGCGGGCATCCATAAGGCAAAGCTCCAGTAAATTCAGCGGTGCGCCCCGGGCGCGGCCATGGCGAGTGGGCTGGTCAGAGCGGTCGAATTCACGCAGGTGGGGACAGTACGTCGGCGTACCAGAACCGGAACCTCACAGTACCGGAACCACAAAGTTCCGGTGGGGCCCGTCGTCGGCGGTCATGGTGTGGGCCGCAGCGGCGCCGGGCCGGGCGGCCACCACGTCGCCCCGGGTGTTCCGCATGCGCCCTGCCCGCACGCCCTTGGAGGTTCTTCCGATGACCTACTTCCTGCCCGAGACGGACCCGGTGCTGACCGCGGCCCGAGGCCTCGCCCTGACCCACCCGGACGCGATCGCGGTGCACGACGCCCCGCTCTACCTCACCGCACGCTCGCCCCACCCCAGCCGGCGTGTGGCTCTCGTGTCGGGCGGCGGGTCCGGTCACGAGCCGCTCCACACCGGCCTGCTCGGCCGTGGCGGCCTTGACGCGGTGTGTCCGGGACAGGTCTTCGCCTCCCCGCACAACCGGCAGATCTACGAGGCGAGCCGGGCGACCGCCAAGCGGGACGGTGTCCTGCTCATCGTGAAGAACTACACCGGCGACGTCATCAACTTCCAGATCGCGGTGGAACGCCTGCGCCACGACGGCATCACCGTGGCGACGGTCCTGGTCGACGACGACCTCGCCACCGACATCGCGGACAGTGCGACCGGCCGCCGCGGCACCGCGGCCACCGTGGTGGTGGAGAAGCTGCTCGGCGCCGCCGCGGACCGCGGCGCGACACTGGAGGAACTCGCCGCTCTCGGCTCCCGGATCGTGTCCCGGTCACGCAGCCTCGCGGTCGCCGCCCGTGCGCAGACGTCGCCGACCACCGGGGAATCCGCCTTCGACCTGCCCGCCGGAATCCTCGACTACGGCGTCGGCATCCACGGCGAACGCGGCATCCGCACCATGGTCCGCCCGCCGGTCGGCACTCTCGTACGACAGATGACGGACGAACTCCTCGCCGCGCTTCCTCCCGGCCCCGACGAGGTGCTCGCCCTCGTCAACGGCCTGGGTGCCACCACCAGCCTGGAACTGCACTCCATCAGCACTCTGCTGGTGGACGCACTCGGCGAGCGCGGCGTCCGGACCGCCCTCGTCGTCCCCGGCACCTACACCTCCGCCCTGGACATGGCCGGCTTCTCGCTCACCCTGACGCGGCTCGAGGAAGGCTGGACGGACCTGTGGGCCGCACCCACCGACACCCCGCTCAGTTTCCCGAAGCACGTCATCGCCGTGGACTCCGGCGCGCCCTCTCCGGCGCCGGTGGCCGCCCCGCCCCTCGCCGATGACCGACAGGGCAGCCGTGCGGTGCTCGACCGCTACGCGCTGATCGTCACCCAGGTCCGCGACAACCTCACCAAGCTGGACCAGCTCGTCGGTGACGGCGACTTCGGCGACAACCTCGCCGGCGGCGTGCGACGCGCCGGTCGCCGCGCGGACGAGACCGGCGTCGAGGGGACCGCCGCACTGGCCGATGTCTTCCTCAACGAAGTGGGCGGCACCAGCGGCCCGCTGTTCGGGCTGCTCTTCCAGCACTTGGCCGCGGTCTCGCCGGCCGACGGCCAGCCGCCGTCCCTGACCGCGCTGGCCGACGCCACCGGTGCGGCGCTCGCCGCGATTCAACGGGTCGGCGGCGCGGCCCCCGGCGACTGCACACTCGTCGACGCCCTCGCCGCCACCGCCGACACGCTCGCCTCCCCGCCCCCGGAAGCCGCCGAGGCTCCCTTCACCTGCGCCGCGGAAGCAGCCGTCCGGGGCGCTCTGGCCACCGCGTCGCTGCGGGCCCGGCGCGGCCGGGCGAGCTACGTCGGCGATCACGCCCTGGGCGTTCCCGATCCCGGTGCGCTGGCGGTTGCCCTCCTCTACACCGCGCTGGCCGATGTGTACGAGCCGTCCACGGCCACCCGCCTGCCGGCCCCCGGATACATCACGGCGCACTGACCGGTGACCGCCTCCGGCTCGCGATTCAGAACCCGTCCTCGATCCCTTGATCAGCACGCCGCACTCGCACTCGACGCCGAGCCGACCTGGCCCGACCAGTACGCCTACGCCGTCAAGCGCCGCAAGCGCTGACTACCCACCCCGTATAGCTACAGCCTCCGCCGCGGTGCCCCCAGCAGGGAAGGCGTGCTGAACCACCGCACTGGGAGATCCCCATGAACCACCTGCAGGACAACGTCGTCGTCATCACCGGGGCCTCCTCCGGCATCGGCGCCGTCAGCGCCAAGGCCCTCGCCGCCCGCGGCGCCAAGATCGTTGCCGCCACCCGCGGCCAGGAAGACCTCGACCAGCTGACCGCCGACATCGAGAAGGCCAGCGGCACCGCAGCCGCCCGGCTCACCGACGTCGCCGACGCCGCAGACGTGCAGGCGCTGGCCGACTTCGCCCTCGCCGCCTACGGGGTGTCGACGTCCTCGTCAACAACGCCGGACTGATGCTCTTCTCGTACTGGAAAGACCTCGCGCTCGACGACTGGAACCGGATGCTCGACGTGAACATCCGCGGCTACCTCAACGGCGTCCACGCCGTCCTGCCCGTGATGCTCCGCCAGAAGTCCGGCCACATCCTCAACATGGACGCGGTGGCCGGACACCAGGTCGACGACGGCGCCGGTGTCTACAGCGCGACGAAGTTATTCGTGCAGGCCATGACCGAATCCATGCGCAAGGAACCCGGCGTCCACGAGGGCATCAAGGCCTCCACAATCAGCCCCGGCGTCATCGACACCGGCTGGGCCAACAAGGTCACCGACCCCGCCGGGCGCAAGGCCGCCCAAGAGCTCAACACCATCGCCATCAGCCCCGAAACCATCGCCGACGCCGTCCTCTACGCACTCGACCAGCCCGCCGACGTCACCGTCAACGACCTCGTCATCTCCCCCACCCGCCAGAACTGGTAACACCCCTGGGCCCCGAAAAAGGTCCCTGCGACGGCGGGACGACCCACATCGAGCCCACCCACCGTCGCCCTGGTTCCTCGCAGTGGCGCGGAGGAATCCGCATGTCCATCTCCCCATCAGGCACCGTAGACAGCCCCAATGCCCCCCCGGACTGAGTCACTGGCGGCTCCCGCAGGGTGGAACCCGTCACGGCCCCCTGCCCACGGCCCAACTTCCGTCTGAGTTCCCCCTCGAACGACTACAGGAATCTGCGAACCCACGCACTTCCATGTATGCGCTGCTGGGCTTGCAGCGTGCCCGTGTGCGGGCTCTGTCCCTGCGCGCCGATCTCGCCCCACCGCCACGGATGTGGCCGGCCATGGTGAAGCCGAGGGCGGCCGGGGTGGCGTCTGCTCGGACGCCGATGGACTCGACGCTGCGGCAGGCGGAGGACAGCGCGGATGAACCCGCGCGTACGGAAGGGGCTGCTGTCCCGGGTGGTGCTACGGACGGGGCTGGACACCCTGGAGATCTGCGCGGTGGTGCTGCGGGTGCTGACCCGGAGCCTGACCGACCTGGCGAAGTTCCGTGCGGAGGAGTCACTGTTCCCGCCGGACGTGTCGGCCGGCCTCCAGGAGCTGTTCGAGCAACTAGCCGACGCCATCGAGAGCTTCGCCCGGCTGATCACCTCCCAGGTGGCCGCCAACGCGGAGCAGGCCGAGGAGCGGCTGACCGCCGCCCTGGCCACGAGCCGGCTCACCCGCGACCGGGTGGCCGAGATGCTGCTGGAGGACGTGCAGGAGCACCCCAGGCAGTGGCAGCTGCACGGCGCGCTGCTCGCCGAGATCGACCGGATCCTCGACGAGCTGGACCTCGACAAGCGCACCGAGCGCCTCATGCAGGAACTGGACCGCCGTTCGGCGGAAGTCAGCGAGCGCCACCCGCGGCTCGCGGCGCTGCGCCGCCGGCTGCGCGGCGAGAGCGGCACGGAGCGGCGGCCGACCGTGGAGGCCTGAGACCCCCCACAGGCACGGAACACGACGTGCGTGGCTCGACCGAGGAAAGAAGAGGCGTACGAACCGGCCAAGGCCCCGCCCTGGCCACCGACTTCGACCTGGACTGGCTCCCTGCCGCCGCGTGGCAGCACGTCGGCGACTCCGTCTGGGAGCCGCTCGTCTCGCCCGCCGGCGGCGAGCGAGAGCTGGGCAGCCCGGCCGACGCCCTGGTGGTAGTGCTGAGCACGCTGGCCCAGCGCCAGCACGACCGCGAACGCACCGTCGACCGGCTCCAGACGGTCATCGAGACCGGGCTGCTGCCCACCGAGCTCTTTGAAATGGCGGTGTGCTACCAGGCCAAAGCCCAGCGCGCGACCTCGGCCGCACGGCAGAATCGCGACACGGCTTGCAGCTGGTCGCTGACGGTAGCGGCCGCCTCGCCACCGCTGCCCGCCGTGTCTCCTTTCAAACCAGCGGCCCGAACCGTTCGAGTGCGCCTGCTTCCCGGTGAGCTCCGCTTACCCTCTGACGGGTACTTACCTGCGCACAGCCTCCGACGCCCTGCGCCACGCCCTCGCGGCGCTGCCGGCCAGTCCTCCGGCGGATTGAGAGCTGACGACAGATCGTCGTCACCTCTTCGGTTCTGGCTCAGCTTCTGTGGAGCGACTACGAAGAGCTAGTTACTTGCGATTCACGGTGCCTTCGCCGATGGCGACTGTCCCTGCTGCGCCTGG
>NZ_JBSGZA010000013.1:0-125723 GCF_053610745.1 Streptomyces sp. NPDC054866 | reverse complement strand
CGTGCCACTGCTTGTTTTGAGGCAACTTTCCGAGACGCTCCAGGGAGTTCAGTCGTCACTCACAGTGCACGGATCACAGAAGCTGAGCCAGAACCGGTTCTCGTGAACAAAGCCAACATGACCGACGCGCAGTGGGCGGTGGTGCGGGACGCCCTGTCGGCTTCTTCCGCAGGTGGCGGAAGCAGGGCCTGGCCGGGGAACTGCACGGCTGGCTTCGCGGGAGAGTTCGCACCGCGCAGGGCAGCGACCATGAGCCGAGTGCGGGAATCATCGACTCGCAGTCGGTGAAGGCAGCGGCCTCGGCGCCCGCCGTGTCACGGGTCTTTGACGGCGGGAAGAAGAGCAACGGAAGGCGCCGACACGTCATCACGGACAGCCTCGGCCTGCTGCTGATGGTCTGAGTGACCGCCGCGAATGTCACCGACCGCCAGGCCGCCCACGCCATGCTGCCCGTGCTACGGACGCGGTTCAGGAAGATCACTCTGGCGTGGGCCGACGGCGACTACACCGGCAGTCTCGTGATCTGGGCGAAGGAAGAACTGCAGCTCACCCTGCAGATCGTCAGGCGCAGTGAGGACATGACCGGGTTCGTGATGCTGCCGAGACGGTGAGTGGTGGAGCGCAGTCTGCGGTGGCTGATGCGCTCGCGTTGCCTGGTGCGCAACTTCGAGGCGCTGTGGGGTTCGGGCGCTACGGCGCCGCCGGCATGCCCGGCGGGAGCGCGCTTGCGCGTCAGCTCGACGAGCGGGCAGTCAATGGCGGCCTGCCATCGATCACTCATCCACAAAGTCTGGCCATCCGCCTGCGCTATCCGGCCCGGGACGAGCAGGACCTTGCCTGGCTACGACTCGCCCACGTCACCGTGACCGAGCGCACCCTCGCCCAGTGAGGGGCAGCACGGCAACGCCCCTTGCCGCACAACCTGAAAGGGATCGACCAGGGCTACTGCGGGCCCGGAGCCGACTCAAGGCTGCTCTCCTGTTGTCCTCTTACCGTCGCTTCGTTGTGCGGCGCCAGCCGAACGGGCCCGGCAGGTCCATCGACGTGGTGCGCCGACCGGTGCTGCTGTGGGTGCGGCGGGGGCCGTGGCGGCCGCCTGTGGTGAGGGACCACGAGCGCTTGTTGATGTTCAGCCGTACGCCGGGAAGTATCCGGAAGCTCTTGCGGAACGTGAGCGGCATGGAGTCCTCCTAATGTCTGTCTCCGGGTACCCGGCCAGGGCCGCCCCTCACGTACGCGGCGGCCCCTGTGTCCATGCCCCCAGGTGATCGCTCAGGATAAGCCCCCACTCCCGGGGGCCAGTTGGGAGGATGTGGCTGCGGGGAGACCGGCGACGCTCACCCGCATGACGAAACCCCAGCACACCGCCCCCTGCTCGCGGCCGCCGCCGTCCTCTGCGGCCGGTCGGAGCGGGCGGAACGTTAGCCGTCAGCCAGGAACGAAGTGGCGCGTTCGTCGAGTTCGACGGCGGAGTGGATGCCGCGGGCACGGAAGCGGTGCAGGCTTGCTTGCTGGTTCGTGCTTGCCTGTTCGTGCTCGCCGAACTCGCCGACGACACCCGGGACATCATCTCCGTCCCGCATCCGGCCGAACTGCGCTCAACCCGGACGCGGAACGCATGCGTGGCCGCGCCCCGCGTCCCTTCGACGCTTGGGGCGCCCGGAACGCCGCTGCTTTCCGCTGAGACACCTCGATGACTTGGGTCGCTAGGAGCGCTCGGCCCGGGCGGAGTGCACGAGCCGTTCGGCGAAGGCTTCGACGAGGTCGCGGAGCTCGTCCGGGCGCTCGATGACGAAGGGCCGGTCCAGCGAGGCCAGTACGGCAGGCAGCCAGTCGAGCCGGTCCACGCGCATCTCTACGCGGGACCATGTCTCATCCGGTGGGTCCGTGCTGTCCGGGGTCTCCCGGGCCGGCGCTTCCTCCACGAGCGCGACGCTCGGCGGAAGCCGGGTGTGAATGTGCTCGGTCGTGCCTTGGACGCGCAGGGTCACGGCATGCCGGTACGGAGCCGTGGCGAGCCCTGTCAGGACGCGCTCGGCGGAGTCGAGTCCAGCGGGCGGCTCGAACGAGCCCGGCAGGGTCCGTACGCCGGTGACGCGGTCCAGGCGAAACGTGCGGTCCTGGCCGCCGGTCGAAAGGTCCGCCCCCGTCACGTACCACTTGCCGGAGTGGGCGACGAGCCCATAAGGGTGCAGTGTGCGTTCGCTGGGTCGGCCGTTCGTGTCGGTGTACCTGATCGAGACCGGCCGGTGGTGGTGCACCGCGTCGGCGACCGGCAGTAGGACCTCCGAGTCCGGGGCGACTGTTTCGCCGGGCTGAGCGGTAAAGGCAAGGGAGGCGAGCACGGCGTCGAGTCCGAGCCGCAGCCGCTCGGGCAGTACTCGGCGGATCTTGGCCGTTGCCGTCTCACCTGCCGTACCGGTGGCGGCCGTCAGGCCGGTGCGCCGGCCCGCGACCAGGCCGAGCAGCACGGCCAGCGCCTCGTCGTCGCCGAGCATCAGCGGGGGCATGCGGTGGCCAGGGGAGAGCCGGTAGCCGCCGTAACGGCCACGGACCGCTTCGACGGGCACATCGAGGTCGACGAGGTGGCTGACGTAGTGCCGCACCGTGCGTTCGTCGACGTCGAGCCGGTCGGCGAGTTCGGACGCGGTCCTGATGCCGCCCGACTGCAGGAGCTCAAGGAGGGTGAGTACGCGGGTGATGGGACGAGGCATGTGCGGAAGTCTCCCGTGAATACCGGGCGGGTTTCGCCCGGTATTGGTCATAGTCTCAGGTCAGAAGCATGGATCGACCAGGAGAAAACCGATGAACTTCGTCTCTGTCCGCATCATCACGAGCGACGTCGCCCGCCTCGTCGACTTCTACGAGCGCGCCACCGGCGTGGCCGCCGACTGGGCCAACGAGGATTTCGCCGAACTCAGGGTCGCCTCGGCCACCCTCGCCATTGGCAGCACCCGTACGGTCCCGCTGTTCGCGCCCGGCTCGGCCCGCCCGGCCGACAACCACAGCGTCATCCTCGAATTTCTCGTCGACGACGTGGACGGTGTGCACAAGAACCTGACCGGCTTCGTGCAGGACTTCGTGAACGAGCCCACCACGCTGCCCTGGGGCAACCGCTCGCTCCTGTTCCGCGATCCCGACGGCAACCTGGTCAACTTCTTCACCCCCGTCACACCGGCGGCCGTCGAGAAGTTCGGCACGCCTCTTCACTCATGACGTCTTTCTGCGCCCCACCCAGAGGCGGAGGCGCAGAAAGATGTGGTCCAGAACGTGAGGGGTGAGTCGGCTCTTGCGGCCTCCTGATCACATGGCCCGATCCAGATTCTGTGCCATGGCCGCGGTCGGCGGCTCCGAGCCAACCCTTGAGCAAGCCGAGGCTGTTGAACTCAGATCTGGATGCGGGGTCATGGGGTCCGTAGGAGGGTCCGTAGGACCGCTGTGCCGACCGCCGCAGTGCTGGCTGGGACCGGGCAGATGGCCTTCCTCTGTCCCGGCGGCGACGCGTTCTGCCTTCGTCGTACGTGGCCCCGGGCGGCGGTGTAGAGGTGGAGGGCAATGTCCTTGCCGCCCCTGCACCGGGATCCGGCTGGGGCAGCGGGTGCCCGCCGATGACCTACACGAGGAGTGTTGGGATCTCAAGGTCTGCGGCTCACCGCATCCGCCGTCACCTCGCACCGCCACCGGCCATCTCGCGGAATCCGCCGCGCCCCCTCAGCAGGTCAAGCGACGTTCGGCGCTCTCGTAGGAGGCGAGGTTGGAGTCGACACCCACGACCGTCTTGTAGGTGTAGGTGCCAGAACCCGTGCAGTTCCAATACGCCATCTTGGTGCCGCTTTCCAGCGGGGTCCAGTCCATCTCCTCCCAGCCGTACCAGCGGTGACGCTGCAGGGATATCGTGGCGTCCGTGCAGCCGCTGCGGGTCTTGCCGGCCCTGCCGATGATCTCGCTGATGCCCTTGTAGGGGGCCGAGATGCTGTAACAGTTCCGGTCCCAGTCCGAGGCGCTGGCCGGAGTGGCCGGCATCAACAGCGTGGCCGCGCAGGCCAGTGCGAGGGCGACGGACGACTTTCCGGCGAACCCGAGAGTGCTCATGACAAACGTTCCTGTCTGCGAAAACATGCGGGATGCAACCTACAAGAACACTCTTTCACCGGGGCCGAGACAAGATCAAGCCAGCGCCTGCACACCGTCAAACTCTTGCGGTCCAAGGCGACTTGGCGTCATCCGTACCCGCCAGTGAGCCGCTTTCGACCTGCGGTTGAGGTGGCGCGGTGCAGGGTGCACACGGCTTGGAGAAGGCCTGTGATGCGGTTGGTCGAGCAGTGAAGTCATCTCCGGCCGGCCCGGGGCGATGAGGAGACGAGCGAGCGGCTGGACGGCGGCGGCGAACATCGCGTCGGCCCGGGCGCTCTCCGCCCCAGGGGATTTCACACGGCCGAGCTCAGACAGTCGCGGCCGCTCTGACCACGGCCTCACCCAGCCGCAGGTTCTCCGGCGCGGGGCCGCCCGGATACGCCAGTTGAGCCCTCTTCCTCGGGCTGCTTCTCCACCTGCCCGTCGTGAACAAACCACCGCCCTGCGCTACAGAACCCGCCTTCGCTGCCTCTCACCGGCAACCGGTCACCTGCTGGCCGCGTTCCGGCCAGCAGGTGACCGGGCTCGGTGGCCGACGGCTGGGTCGCAGGGGCGGGTGCCGCTTGACGGCTGGCCTGCCGTGCAGGCGAGCAAGGATCGGCGATTCGGTCGCCTTTACCGTGATGTTGGCGTGATTGAAGGGCTATTTCCCTTGTTTACCGGCCACGTTGCATAAGGAATGGATGACCGTAAGCACCTGTTACGGGTTAGGTGAGAGGCATTTAGGGTGAAGGTGCTCGATCGGAACAGACATCCGCATACCCGCCCTCACCTGGAGAATTCCATGGCAGTTCTGCCCGACGGCGAGTACCTGATCAAGAACCCCGAGACGGACCTCTACATCGACCTGTTCAACGGCAGCCCTGAGCACAACACCCCGATCGTGGGTCTCCCGCTGACCAAGGAGCCCAACCAGAAGTGGAAGGTCACCACGACCAACGGCATCAACGAGTTCATCATCAAGAGCTCGGTGAGCGGCGAGGCCTTCCTGGGGCTGAGCGTCATCAGGATCTTCCCGCCGAGGATCGCGGCCGAGCCGATCCCGGTCCGCTGGTCGATCGAGCCGGTGGGCGATGGCCACTACCGAATCGCGTTCCCGTTCGCGGACGGTGTGGTCTCCCTGCCCGAGGCTCGTCCGGGCACCCAGCTGTTCAACGAGCCGTTCCACGGCAGCCCGATGCAGTTCTGGCAGTTCGTCCAGGCCTGACCGGCTTGACCGACCCTTGAGGTATGGCGCGGCCACGCCCCCAACCGGGCGGCGTGGCCGCGCCGTTCAGGCATGCGCTGTCCGCATGCGGGCCGATCCTGCCGCCACGCGCCGCGACACTCAGCACAATTGAGTCGTCGGCGAGGCGGCGTTTTCGCTTCGGACGGGCGCGCTCGCCGAGGGGCACGTGGTGGGCGAGGCGGGTTGGCCTCAGCCATGAAGCGTAGGTCGGCCGTCCGGTTGGCAAGCGGCCCGTGGGGGTGGGCTGGTAGGCGTGCAGGCGGGCGGACGAGGTGCTCGACGCCGGGCCGCAGTTGGGCGAGCTCGGTGACGTCCTGGGCGCGGAGTTCCTTCAGTCTGCCGATCTGCTGATGCGGACTTGGTCCGATGATGTCGGGCCACGCCAGCAGATGGTGCTCTTGCCGGTGAGGCCGCGGGCCATCAGGTCGGTCATGGCCAGGTGGACCATGGTTTCGGAGCGGGCCGGGAGGTTTCGTAGTCCCGGGCCAGGCGGCGGCGAGCTGGCTTCCCCGTCGTGGCCCCGAGGCGCGCGTCTCAGGAGGCGTCCACTCGGAGGTGCTCCGAGAGCCAGGTGTGGATGCCCAGGGCGGTCGTGCGGGAATGATCCTCAAGAACGGTGAAGTGGTCGCCGGGCACGGTGATCTCGAAGTGCGGCAGGCTCCATGGTTCGGCTGCTTCGATGCCGGGCAGGCGGTCTCCGGCCCGGACGAAGAGGGTGGGGGCCGACAGGGAGGCCGGCTTCCAGCCGGCGTAGAGCTCCAGATAGCCGGCCATCGCAGTGAGCCGGTCGGTCTCGACCGAGGCGAACTGCGCGGCGTTCTCCAGCATGCCCGCGGTCATCGCCGAGAGCGCGGGTCCGTCCCCACCGAGGCCACCACCTGAGCCGCCTTCCGCGCCCGGATAGGTGTCGATCAGGACGAGAGCGGACGGAATCAGGCCCATGCTCTCCAGCTTCTCGGCGACCGAGTGTGCCACCCATCCACCGGCCGACCGCCCCAACAGGACGAACGGCTCGTCTCCGGCACACGCGTGCACGGCGGAGGCTTGTGCCGCTACGAAGGCATCGAGTGTGGCGGGCAACAGTTCCTCCGGCAGGAAGCCCGGGTTCGGCAGTACCGAAACCGGACGCCGGCTCTGGAGGGCCGACCCCAATCGCGTGTACTCGTGCGGCCCGGACAGCGCGCTGAGGGCGGGGAAACAGATCAGGCGGGTAGCGGAGCCCCCCGTCGCAAGGGTGAGTGCCGCGGGCGGCGAGCCAAGGGCCGCGGCGTCCTCGAACACCTCACGGAGACGTGCCGCTATCGTCAGGAGGGCCATCCCGTCCCACGCCTTGCCACGGGCGCACGCCGTACGGAAGAGCGCGGACAAGGAGTCGGCGTCCGTGCCCTTCGGAGCCGAAGTGCTCGGCGACGCACCATCCTGCCGCTGTGGTGCGGCCAACGCGCCCGATGATTCAGGGGTGTTCAGGGACCAGAGCTCATCCAAGTGGGCGGCGACCACGCGCGGCGTCGGGTAGTCGAACAGGAGCGTGGCGGGCAAGGCGAGTCCCGTCAGCGCGGCGAGCCGGTTGCGCAGCTCGACCGCGGCCAGTGAGTCGAGGCCCAGCTCAGCCAGCGCGCGGTCCGCCTCGACCGCGGAATCCCCCGTGCCATGGCCGAGCGCCAGGGCGGCCTCCGCTCGGACCTGCGCGAGAAGCAGCGCACCGCGTTCGACCGCGGGCATGGCGGCCAGCCGTCGGCGCAGGGAGTCCTCACCTCCGGTGCCGGGCCCTGTCAGCGATGCGGAGGCCCTCCGTACGGGGCCTCCGCCCGGTACACGTGAGAGCGGTGCCGCGGGCGCCCCGGATGCCGCCGCCGCCGGGTCGAGACGCGTGGCCACCAGTGCCGCCTCCTGTCCTTCGAGCGCGGCGTCGAAGAGCGAAAGGCCCTCCTCGGTCCGCAGCGGGAGGAAACCGGAACGGGCGATCCTGCGCAGGTCCGCGCCCCGGAGCCCGGCCGTCATCCCGCCGCTCTGCTGCCACGGCCCCCAGGCGAGAGAAGTGCCGGGCAGCCCGAGCGCCCTGCGGTGCTGTGCCAGCGCGTCCAGGAACGAGTTCGCCGCCGCGTAGTTGCCCTGGCCACCGGAACCGAACACCCCGGCCACCGACGAGAACAGGGCGAACACCGCCAGGTCGCTGCTCCGGGTCAACTCGTGCAGGGCCAGGCCCGCGTCCACCTTCGGTCGCAGTACGCGCTCCAGCCGCTCCTGGGTGAGTGCGGGCACCACTCCGTCGTCCAGGACCCCCGCGGTGTGCACCACTCCGGTCAGTGGGTGTGCCTCCGGCACGCTCGCGAGCAGGGTGGCGAGCGCCGTGCGGTCGGCGACGTCGCAGGCCGCGAAGGTGACCTCCGCGCCCAGTCCGGTGAGGTCCGCGCCGAGTTCGGCGGCACCGGGCGCGTCCGCTCCGCGCCGTCCCACGAGCAACAGGTGACGTACGCCGTGGGCGACCACGAGGTGACGTGCGAACAGCATGCCCAGGGAGCCGGTGCCCCCGGTGAGCAGGACGGTGCCGTCCGGGTGCAGCCGCCGCGGTGTGCCAGCAGCCGCCGCAGTGGTCGCCTTCGCCGTAGTCGCCGTAGTCGCCGTAGTCGCCGTTGCCGCTGGGGTTGCGCGGACCAGTCTCGGTACGTACACGACACCGCGGCGTACGGCCATCTGCGGCTCGGTACTCATCAGGGCTCGGGCCAAGGCGCCCGCGGACTCGGGGTGGTCGTCGATGTCGATCAGCGAGAAGCGGCCCGGGTTCTCGGTCTGCGCCGAGCGGAGCAGTCCCCACACAGGTGCGTGCACGAGTGCGGCATCGTCGTTGGTGATGCTCGCGTCCGGATCGGCTCCTGGGGTGATGACGCCCGAAGTGAGGACGGCGAGACGTGAGTTGGCGAGCCGATCTTCGGCGAGCCAGTCCTGTACGAGCCGCAGCGCCCAGCCGGTGGCGCGGTGTGCGGCCGACGCACGGTCCGGGTCGTCCACCCGCGTGAGCGGAGGGCAGGCGATCACGGCGGCCGGTGCGTCGGGGGCCGCCGAAGCAGGGTTCGTGTAGACCGTTGGCCGGATGCCCAACCGCCTGAGTGCGCCGCTCAGTTCTGGGGCCGGCTCGCCGAGGAGTCCGTACAGAGGCAGCCCGGCCGGCTTCGGGGCGGCAGAATCCTGCAGAGGTATCCACTCGACGCGGAACAGACCGTCGCTGTGCGCGTGTACGCCGCTCAACTGCTCGGGGGCGAGCGGCCGCAGGGTGAGCGAGTGCACCGTGGCCACGGGGGCTCCGGCCTCGTCGGTCAGCTCCAGCCGGACACTCTTTCCCTTGGCCTTCCCCTCCGCTTCCCTCTCCGCCCGGGACACCCGCACCCGCAGTGTGCGGGCGCCGGACGCGTGCAGCCGCACACCGCTCCAGGCGAACGGGAGCGACAACGCCGCCCCGGTTCCGCTGCCGCGGTCGCCGTCCGCGGTGGTCTGATCCAGCGTCAGGGTGTGCAGTGCCGAGTCCAGCAGCGCCGGATGCAGAGTGAACAGGGCGGCGTTGGCGTGTTCACCCTCCGGGAGCTCGACCTCGGCGAGAAGGTCGTCCCCCAGGCGCCAAGCGGCCCGCAGGCCCTGGAAGGCCGGCCCGTAGCGGAGCCCGCCGTGCGCAAGTCCCTCGTAGAGGCCGGTACCCGCCTCGGTGCCGAGCGCCAGTGGTACGGCGCCCGCCGGAGGCCATGGAGAGGCTGAGTCCGTGGAAGCCCGCTGTTTCGGAAGGCTGAAGTCCGCAGAGGCCAGGACTCCGGAGGCATGGCGGGTCCAGGGACGGTCGTCGTGACCGGGAGCGTGCGTCCGTGCGTGGAAGACCACCGCCCGGCGCCCCTCCGCGTCCGCTCGCGCCACCTTCACCTGAAGCTCGACCGGCTCGTCGGGGGAGAGCACGAGGGGTGCCGTCAGCGTCAGCTCCTCCAGCGTGGAGGCGCCCGTCCGGTCCCCGGCGTGGATCGCCATGTCGACGAAGGCCGTCGCAGGCAGGAGCACCGTGTCCAGCACCGCGTGGTCAGCGAGCCATGGCTGATCACGCAGGGACAGCCGGCCGCTCAGCAGCAGGCCGTCATCGTCCGCCGTCGACGTCACCGCCCGCAGGAAGGGGTGGGGCTCGGGACCGGGCTCCGCCGCGGATGCCGACGAGTTGGCCGCCGTCGCGGATCCGGCCGAGTCGGCCTCGAGCCAGTACCGTTCGCGCTGGAACGCGTAGGTGGGCAGCGCCGTGCGCCGTGCGCCGCGTCCGGCGAAGACCGCGCGCCAGTCCACGTCCACACCGTGGGCGTGGAGTGCGGCCACGGCGGCGAGCAGTGCCGCTGCCTCAGGCCGCGGGCCGCGCAGCGTCGGGACGACCAGCGGTTCGGGGCCGTCCGTACCGCCGCCGGACGTCGCCGTCGCCGGGTCGGTGGTGGTCGCGTCCGCCGTGGCCGTGGCCGTGGCTGTCGGGCGGCGGCTGGAGAGGCAGTCCCGCGCCAGGCCCGCGAGGGCACTGTCCGGGCCGAGCTCCACGAAGTGCGTGGCCCCCTGCTCCCGCAGGTACCGCACCGAGTCGGCGAATCGGACCGGTCGGCGTACGTGGTCCACCCAGTACTGCGGCGAGCAGATCTCCTCGGTGGTCGCGGGCCGGCCCACCACCGCGGTGACGAGGGGCAGTTGCGGAGGGGAGTAGGTGAGCCCCTGCGCGACCAGGCCGAAGGCATCGAGCATGGGTTCCATGTGCGCCGAGTGGAAGGCGTGGCTCACCCGCAGCCGAGTGGTCTCGCGGCCTTGTTCGCGCCAGTACGCGATGGCCTCCAGCACTGCGGATTCGTCCCCGGATACGACCACGGAGCGGCCGTTCACGGCTGCGATGTCCACCCTTCGGGCACCGTCCGCGCCCCGGGCGCGGTCCGCTCCACCTGCCAGGTACGCGGTGACCTCGCTCTCGTCGGCCTGTACCGAGGCCATCGCCCCTTCGGTGGGCAGGGCGTCCATCAGCCGACCCCGTGCCGCGATCAAGGTGCAGGCGTCCGCGAGGGACAGCACCCCGGCGACATGAGCCGCCGCCAGTTCGCCGACCGAGTGCCCTGCCACCATGTCGGGGCATACGCCCCAGGACTCCAGCAGCCGGAACAGGGAGACCTCCAGAGCGAAGAGTGCGGGCTGCGCGAAGCGCGTTGTGTGCAGGAGGCCGCCGAGCCCGCCCGCTCGCGGGCCGCCGACACACTCGGCACTTCCCGTGCCGTCACCTTCGACGTTCTCGGCGGTCTCGGTGGTTTCGGCGGCGAACACCACGTCCCGCAGCGGCTTCGGCAGAAGCGGGTCCAGCAGGGCGCATATCTCGTCGAAGGAACGGGCGTAGACGGGGTGCGCCTCGTACAGTTCCCGGCCCATGCCGGTCCGCTGGCTGCCCTGCCCGGTGAACATGAAGACGACAGGGCCCGCCGGGCGGGGGCCGCTCGTGGCCAGGCCCGGCCGGTAGCGGCCGTCCGCCAACGCTTCGAGCGAGGCGAGCAGTTCTGCGCGGTCACGGGCGACCGGCACCGCGCGATGCTCGAAGTGGGCGCGTGTCGTGGCCAGGGAGAAACCGAGGTCCAGCAGGTCTGTTCCGGGACGTTCGGCCACGTAGGCGTGCAGTCGCTGAGCCTGCGCCCGCAGCGCCGGGGCGCTCCTTGCCGACACCGGAAACGACACGGCCGCCCCCGGGGCCAGCCGAGTGGGCCCCTGCGTGGCCGTAGTACCGCTGTCCGGCCGGCCCGGGGCGCCGGCACCCGACCTCTCCACGGGCGGCTGCTCGATCACCACATGCGCGTTGGTCCCGCTGATCCCGAAGGACGACACACCCGCCCGCCGGGGCCGCCCGGTCCGGGGCCAGGGCCTCGAACGGGTGAGCAGCGACACCGCGCCCGTGGACCAGTCCACGCCGGGATTGGGCTGCTCGGCGTGGAGCGTACGCGGCAGTACGCCGTGCTCCATCGCCTGGACCATCTTCATCACGGCGGCCATGCCCGCCGCCGCCTGCGTATGCCCGATGTTGGACTTCACCGAGCCCAGCCACAGCGGATGTTCGCGTGTTCCGGCCTGCCCGCACGCCTCCGGTCCGCCCGCCTCCGGTCCGTACGCCTCCAGGAAGGCCTGCGCCTCGATCACGTCGCCGAGCCGGGTGCCTGTGCCGTGCGCCTCCACCGCGTCGATGTCCGCGGGCGCAAGGCGGGCGTCCGCCAGAGCCTGGCGGATCACCCGTTGCTGTGCCGGTCCGTGCGGCGCGGTCAGGCCGTTGCTCGCGCCGTCCTGGTTCACCGCGGAACCGCGCACCACGGCCAGGACCCGATGGCCGGCGCGCCGGGCCTCCGAGAGCCGGGTCATGAGCAGCATTCCAGCGCCTTCGGCCCATCCGGTGCCGTCCGCCGCCGCCCCGAACGCCTTGCAGCGGCCGTCGGGGGCGAGTGCGCGCTGCCTGCTGAACTCGACGAAGGAGTGGGGCGCCGACATCACGGTGGCGCCTCCGGCGAGCGCCATCGAGCACTCGCCCCTGCGCAGGGCCTGGGCTGCCAGGTGCAGGGCCACCAGTGACGACGAGCACGCCGTGTCCACGGTGACCGCTGGCCCCTCCAGGCCCAGGGTGTAGGCGATACGGCCGGAGGCGACGCTGCCCGCGTTGCCGATACCGAGGTAGCCCTCCACCCGTTCCGGCGTGCGGGCGAGACGACTGGCGTAGTCGCTGTACATGAGTCCGGCGTACACACCAGTGGGGGTGGCGCGCACTGTGCCGGGATCGATCCCCGCGTGTTCGAAGGCTTCCCAGGCGACTTCGAGCAGCAATCGGTGCTGCGGATCCATGGCCAGGGCCTCGCGGGGCGAGATCCCGAAGAAGGCCGGGTCGAAGCGGTCGACGCCGGACAGGAAGCCTCCCTCGCGTACGTACGTACGGCCGGGCTGCCCGGGATCCGGGTCGTACAGCCCGTCCACGTCCCACCCCCGGTCGGTGGGGAAGGGGGTGATGGCGTCGATCCCGTCATCGACCAGCCGCCACAGGTCCTCGGGATTCTGTACGCCGCCGGGGAAGCGGCACGCCATGCCGACGATGACCACGGGGTCTTCGTCCCTGCCGGTCCCCGCCGGACGGCTGGGAGCGGCAGTCGCCGTCCCACCGGTGAGCCGCGCCCGCAGATGTGCGGCGAGCTCGGCCGCGGTGGGGAAGTCGAAGGGCGCGGCCTCGGACAGGGGAACGCCGGTCGCCGCCGATAAGCGGTCGCACAGCATCGTCGAGGTCAACGAGTCAAGACCCAGGTCACGGAACGCGGTGCCCTGCTCCACCTCGTCCACGGCGCAGCCGAGCACGGCGGAGACCTCGGCCCGTACCAGAGCCGTCAGGTCCACCGTCTCCACCTCTTGCGGCGTGAGGGCTTGAGCCGGCAGAGGGTGCGCGGACACGTCTGCGAGGGCGTACCGCTTCACCTTTCCCGAGGCGGTACGAGGGATCGCTGCCACCTCGTAGAAGGCGGCGGGCACCTTGAACGGTGAGAGCTGTTCCCGGCAGGCGGCGAGAATCTCTCTCCTGTCGAGGACACCGGCGTGTGCCGGGACCAGGTAAGCGGCCGGGACCTCACCGTGGATGTCGTCCGAGAGGCCGGCCACGGCGGCGTCCTGGATTCCCGGCAGCGCCAGCAGCACCGCCTCCACTTCGGAGGGATGGATGTTCTCCCCGGCCTTGATGATCAGCTCGCTGACCCGGCCCGTGAGGGTGATTTCCCCGTCGGTGCTGATCCGGGCCAGGTCGCCGGTGCGGTACCAACCGTCGCGCAGGACCTCGGCCGTGTCGTCGGGCCGCTGGTGGTACCCGGCCATGACACCGGGCCCGGAGACCCACAACTCGCCCTCTTGCTCGCCCTCTGCCGGGGCTTCGGAGTCGCGGCCGTCGCCGATGCGCGCCCGCATACCTGGCAGCACACGGCCGCAGGAGCCGGCCGCCCTGGCGGCCCCCGGCGCCGACATGGTGACGGGCCCCGCCTCAGTGCTTCCGTAATGATCGAGGAACGGAACCCGGCAGACTTCCTCGAAAGCCCGCTGGAAAGCGGGAGGAGCGGTCGCACCTCCGCTGACGCAGCCACGCAGGGCGGGCGCCCCGAGGCCGCCGTCCCCTACTTCGTCAGCTACTGCGTCAACGAGCTTGCGGTACGTCGCCGGTACACCGGCCAGCAGCGTGAAAGGGTCTTCGGTCCGGCGGAGTTCACTCAGCACGTCCGTCACGGAGAACCGTGGAAGGAGCTTGGCGGACGCTCCCGTCGCGGTCACCCCGAGGACGCACAGGAGCTGGCCCATGGCGTGATGGAGGGGGAGGGGCCAGAGCAGGCGGTCGTCCGCCGACAGGCCGAGGACGTCGACGAAACCGGACGCCACCGATGACAGCCGGTGGCGCTGGGTGGACAGCACCCCCTTGGGCAGGCCGGTCGACCCGGAGGTGTAGAGGAGCCAGGCCACCTCGTCGAGCCCGAGATCATCCGGAGCCGACACAGGCGGCTCGGTGACGGCCAGGGTCGCGTACCGGAAGATGCCCGCTTCGCCGACCGAACCACCACTCGTCTCCGCCGCCGCTGCCGCTGCCGGGGATTCGTCTCGCGCCCCGGCATCTTCGAGGAGCACCACGCCAAGGTGGGGGCGCTCCCGCAGCAGAGGCCGCAACTGGTCCAGGGAGGGCCGGTCGGTGAAGAGGACCCGGGCGTCGCTGTCGTCCAGCAGGTGTGCCAACTCGGCGGTGGTGCTTCGCGGGTCCATCGGCACCCCGACCGCGCCCGCCCTGGTGACGGCGAGGACGCTCTCGACGGCCTCCACCCGGCTGCCCAGGAGGATCGCCACTCGTTCCCCGTGCCGCAGACCGAGGCCGACGAGGTGTCCCGCCAGCCGGCCGGTTCGCAGTTCCAGCTCTCCGTAGGTCACCTGGGAACGGTCGTCCTGGAAGGCAGTCTTGGTACCGAAACGCCGGGCATGCTCCCGCAGTAGATCAGGCAAGGGGCGGAGGGCGGTCATGTGCGCTGTCACCAGGATGAACGCTTCCTCTGGATACGGGAGTTGCCGTGATCACGATAGACGACCCGCGCCGAGCAGGGGGAGCGGCGCCCGACGCGAGCCGCGACGGAGCGGAGCTGCTGTACTGCGTGGTCATGGATTGAAGTCCGCTACGGGAGCGGTGAGTTGGCTACCTTGACTCTGTCGGGGATCTTGGGGTTTTCCGGTACGCCAGCATGACCAGCTGGCATGCTCGGCCTGTTTCGAAGGCCGATCAAGTTCCGTCTCTGACCGCGCAGATCGCGCGGGCGAGCAACCCGGGCGATACGACGGCGATATGGGTAGGTAAACGCTTTGACGGACTGTGGCGCGACCACGACTTCACCGGCGGGTACCCATGCGACGGGCGCCCTGGCGCTCGGCGGCCGTCCAGTTGCTGGCGCCGAGTGGCTGGAGGCGTCATTCCTCATGGGTGATATTCCGGACCTGTGCTTCAGTACGGCTTTTCCTGGGCGAGTTGGCGTTCGAGGGGGGGTGCGGTAGCAGGGGGTGATGCGGGTGGTCGCCAGGAAGGTGGTCAGGCGGCTGATCTCGTCGTTGATGGCGGTGCGTGCCACTGCGCCCGGGTCGGCGAGGAGGCGGTGGTTGATGTGTCCATCCGGGTGCTGCGCCCAGGCTCCGATGATGTGGCCGTCCCACCAGATGGTGGGGCCGATGTTGCCGTTGCGGTCGAACAGCGCCGCGGTGTGGGCGGGGTCGAGGTACCAGTGGCGGTGGCGCCAGCCCATCGGGGTGGGGTCCAGGCTGGGCAGCAGCGCCGCGCCCGGTTCGCGGGGTGTGACCTCTTCGAGGTCTTCGAGGTCTTCGAGGTCTTCGGGCAGGAGGTAGCCGGTGCCTTCGTCGAGTTCGACGGCCTGGGCGCCGGTGGCGGCGATGGCTGCGCGGGTGTCGCGCAGGCTCCAGCCGGTCCACCACTTCACGTCATCGGCCGTGGCCGGCCGGAAGGCGGCCAGGTAGTGGCGGGCCAGTGTGGATCTCGCCTCGACGGCGGGCACGGCGGGCAGCGGCTGAGCGGGCGTCCAACGAAACTGTGCCGAGGTCCATGATCCGGCCGGTCGGGAGCGGCGGATGCGGCCTTCGGCCGCGAGGACACCCAGGACGGTCGAGCTGGCGCGCTGTCGGGACTCATAGGACTTGCCGGGGAAGGTGATCAGTTGCTCGCGCAGGGCGGGCACGTCCGCGGCCAGTTGGGCGGCGCTCGCCTCTCCACGTGCCGCCATCGCGGTGAGCGTGTCCTGTTCCACGGCGATGTAGCGCCGCTCGTCCCAGCCGAGGGACCGAGACAGCTTGTCCATCGCATCGGCGCGCAGGCGGACGGGGTCCTGCGCGGTCGCGGAGCGTACGGCGAGCGCGAGGTGGGCGGGCACCACGAACATGGTTCGGCGCATGCACCGTATGCGTTCCAGGACGGGTCCGTCGGCCGCCGTCTGGTAGAGAGCGTGGTCGATGGCGTCGGCCGTGGGGGTGTGGATGCGGGCGGCCGCGGTGAGGAAGACGGTCGCCGGGTCGGTGGCGTGCAGGCCGATGAGGGCCTTTGCCACCTCGTGCACAGTGTCCACGCGGGTGGGGCCATCGAGCAGCTGCCGCCGGACGAGACGGGCGCGGCGTTGGTCGGCGGTGATGCGGGGCAGGGCGTTCGTCATGGCTGGCTCACGTGGTCGGTCCGAGTCATGGGGTTCTGCTGCTCCGGTCGACCGGCGGGCTCGCTTGCGGGCGGGCCGGAAGGGGCTGGGTGGGCAGCACCGGCCGGGCCGCTGGGGGCAGCGGCCCGGCCGGGAGGCGGTTGTCCGGGAAGTACCGGTGACGGTGATAGGCGGTGGTGTCAGCGCACGAGCTTGATGCCGAAGCGGGCGCCGCCGAGGGCGAACTGGATGGCACTGTGCATGTGGGCGTACATCTCCATACCCCGGCTGGAGACGATCGGTCCGAGGTCGACGACGTCCTGCCAGCCGTAGGCACGCAGGAGCTCGGCGACCTGTGCCTTGGCATCCGCGTCCTCGCCGGCGATGAACATCGTGTGCTCGCCGCCGCCGATGTCCTTCGGGTTGACGGCTGTCTCCTGCTCCTGGGTGACACAGGCCTTGACCACCTTCGTTTCCGGCAGGGCGCGCTGTAGGCGCTCGCCCAGGCTGTCGGAGTCCACCGGATCCAGGGCGGGCATCACACCCCAGGGAGTGGGCCAGGGGTGTTCCCGCTCCGGGTTGTAGAGGAAGGGCACGGCGTAGTCCATCAGGGTCTTGCCGGCCAACTGGTCACTGATCGAGGTGAGCGCCGCTACCGCGTTGGCGCCGTCGATGCCGTTGATGACGAAGTCGGCCTCCGCCGCCGCCTCCCCGAAGGTCATGAGTTCGATGCCGGGGTGATCGGCGAGCCACTGCCCGAACGGCGCGGTGCCCATGAAGTCGGGTTCGGTGCGGGCGAGGGTGGCCTTGGGGTCGCGGGTGCCTGTGACAACGGTGTGGCCGAGTTCGGTGAGCTTGGCGGCGTGCGCACGGCCTCCGCCGCCGGTACCGAGGACTGCGATCTTCATGCCGGCACTCCGTTCTCGTGGCTGTTCTCATTGCCGGTTTCGCACAGGAACCAGTGGTTGGCCCACGGATCCTGGAAGACGGCGACCGTGCCGCGCCTCGGCGAGGGTGGCTTCGATGTCCTGGGTCCCGAGGAAGGGCACCGCCTTGCCGGTCTGCCAGAACTGCGACAGGTCACCGGACTGCGGGTTGCCTTCCCACATCAGCCCGACCTGGGCGCCGCCCGGGCCGGTCCCCATGATCGGGTAGCCGGGGTGTGCGCTGCTTGCCATGGACTTTCTCCTTCACGGCCCCCCGTTGACTACATCTCCACCATAACATTGGTACGGACGTCCGTACCAATAGAGTGGTGCGAGAGTGACCCCCCACGCAAGGAGCCTGGCCACCGTGACCGAGAAGACCCGCCGCACACGCCGACACGACCCCGACCGCCGGGAACGGATCGCTGAGGTGGCCGAAGAGCTGATCGCCGAACGCGGCTTGGAGGGGCTGACCCACCGGGCGATCGCCGAGCGAGCCGACGTCTCGCTCTCCTCCACCACCTATCACTTCGCCGACCGCGAGGCCTTGATCCGCGCCGCCCTGGAACGCGCCGCCGACCGCTTCGCCGGCTTCGTACGCTCCTGGGCCCAGGAGCACGCCACCGCCGGCCCCGACCAGATCGCCGAGGCCCTGGCCGACAGCGTCCTGGCCTGCCTGGGCGAAGGCCGCACCAACGCGGTCGTCGAGTACGAACTGCACGTCGCCGCCCTGCGCCGCCCGGAACTGCGCGAGGCGGCCGGCCTGTCCGCACACGTCAGCACCGAGGTCATGACCCCCCTGGTCGGCCCTCTCGCCGCCGCGACCATCCCCCCGCTCATGACCGGACTGTGCCTGCACGCGATGACCGCACCCACAGCCCCCACCCGCGACGAAATCCTCACCATCCTCCGCCACGCCCTACTCCCACCCCGCTGAACACGGCGACAGGGTGACGTCGCACCTACTCGGGATAGGGAACGCCCGCGCCGCCGGACGGTTCGCCCGGATCGCGGGCGGCCAGGCGACGGCCACGCGGCGTGCGCGGCCGGAGAAGGGGAGGCAATCCCTGCACCGCAAAGATGCGCCCGAGGAACGGCGTCCGGCCGAGCTACTCGCGATGTTGCCCGGCTGGGCCGGGGAAAAGTCCTGGCGGCAGGTGGACGGGGTCACGGGCGGCACGGCGCGAACCACCATGAACGCGCTTCTGACGAGCATCTGCCGGCGTACGGAAGTCCGTGAGCACCCTGTAGGTCCCCCTCTGGTGGGTGCGGATTTGAGTCGGTGAGGTGATGGTGGGGCGGGGGTGTCGAAGAGCATCTGGAAGTGCCGCTGGTATGCCGGGTGTTGGGCGTCAGCGCGCGGGTTTCGGCTTGTTCCGTCAGCTGGCGGTCACATCTCCCGGAACGGTGTCGGCCGGATCCATGGAGCGGTGGGGGCACGCCGTCGTGCGGGCCGACCCGGATGACTTGAACGCATTGTCCGACCGCTCGTGTCCGAAACGCTCGGGGGCGCGGGGTGATCGGTGCGATGCGCCGGTGACAGGCCCTGAGCGGGGTGTCAAAGTTTCGTCACGCGGAACCCAGCGGGCCTCCGGCCGGACCCGTGCCCCTGTCCTGATGCCCTGGCGCCCGTCCTTGAGACGCCAGTTCATCGCAGCACATCTCACCAGTACGCCCTCAGTCCGCAACGCCGCGGGCCCAGGGCTGGAGAGGGCACACGATGGCTTCATGGAACTGGAACGACCAGCAGAAACCCACCGCGACGATCGGCGTCCGAGCCACCGCCGGAGCGGTCACCGTCCAGGACGACCCGCAAGCAGCCGAGCGGCCCTACGTCTTCGTCCGCGGCTACGACTCGAAGCTGCACGCGAACTGGTGGGACGGCGGCAAGTGGGCGTGGGCGGATCACGGCACACCGCCCGGACGTACTCTCCTCGAAAAGGTCGGCTCCCTCACGGTCCGCGACACACCGAGCTCGGCACAGCGCCCGTACACGTTCGTCATCGCTGACGACTCCAGGCTGTACGCGAACTGGTGGGACGGCAGCACATGGCACTGGAGCGACCACGGCACGCCCAGTGGGCGCAAGGTCCGCGAGGGCGTCGGAGTCGTCGTGGTCCAGGACAGCCCGGCAGCGGCCGAGCGCCCCTACGCGTTCGTCATCACCGACGACTTCCACCTGTGGTGCAACTGGTGGGACGGCGCAGCGTGGCACTGGGCCGACCACGGCACCCCGCCCGGCCACACCATCTCCCGCCCGCTCGGCGTCACCACCGTGCGCGACACGCCCACCTCCTACGCCCGTCCCTATGCCTACGTCATCACCTCCGACTCCACGGTCTGGTGCAGTTGGTGGGACGGCAGCACCTGGACGTGGGCCGATCACGGCAGCCCGGCCGGTCAGCCGGTCAAGAAGGGCGCCGGTGTCATCAGCGTCCAGGACAGCCCCACCGCGCCTGAGCGGCCCTACGTGTTCGTCCAGGGCTACGACTCCAAGCTGTACCTGAACTGGTGGGACGGCAGCACCTGGCACTGGACCGCCCAGGGCACCCCGAGGGGGCGGCTCATCCTCGACTCGGTCGGCGCCATCACCGTCCAGGACGCACCCACCGCCGCGCAGCGCCCCTACGCCTTCGTCATCGGCGACGACTCCGAGCTGTACGCGAACTGGTGGGACGGCAGCGCGTGGAAGTGGGCGGACCACGGCACCGCGACCGGACGCGTCATCGAACGCCCCGGCGAGGTACTCACCGTGCAGGACACCCCCAGTGCCGCCGAGCGCCCCTACGCGTTCCTCATCACCGACGACTCCGAGTTGTGGGTCAACTGGTGGTCCCTGCCCTAGCCCATCGAGGCGAGCGGGCCGCGGGCACACCCTGCGGCCCCTCTCTTCGCTTCTCCCCGCGCAGGAGCGACCACCGAGGGTCGCATGGGATCACCGAGGGCTGTCGGCTTGGGCCGCCGCTCAGGCGGGGCCGTCCGCTGCGGGGCCGGTCGGCCAGGCCGGATAACCCCGCAGTTGTTCCACCACTCACTCCGCAACTGTCCACGCCGCGAGTCAAGTTCGGCGAAGGGGCGTTGGCGAACACGGTGGGCGGGCGCACACTCACCACAACCTGCCGGGCGGACGTTGGCGACAATGCGATCCCACCCCCGGCCAGGTCCTTGCCAACGCGCACCGACCTCAACCGTTCCGCCTCGTGATGCGCAGAACGTCGTAGTGGCGGTTACGGCTTGGTGATGCGCCAGCTGCCGGTGCTCACGTCGGCGCGGTTCACGTAGCGGCTGGTGCTCACCTCGTGCCACTTGTCGTCATGGGCGGCGCGGCCATTGATGTCGAGGAAGCCGCCCTGGCCGTCGTTGAAGTCGTTGAGCAGGTGGACGATGTCGCCCACGCGCACCTTGCCGTCCTGGGCGGAGGACTTCACGGCGAGGACGCGCCAGCTGCCGCTGCTCCGGTCGCGATTCTTGGAGTCGGTGGTGCTCACGCTGTGCAGCGCGCCGGCGAGTGTGGCCGGGGCGCGCCCGTTGATGTCGAGGTAGCCGCCCTGGCCGCCGTTGAACTGGTTCTCCAGGTGCACGATGTCGAGGCTGAGGACCTCGGTGCCGTCGGCCTTGCCGGAGGCCGAGGTGATCTTCCAGGCCCCGGACAGGCGGTCGCGGTTGGCGGTGGCAGCGGTGCTGACGCCCTTCTTCGCGCCCGCCTCGGTTGCGTTGCCGTAGATGTCGAGGAAGCCGCCGTCCTTCGAGGTGTACTCGTTGTGCAGTGCGATCACGTCGCCGTACTTCAGTTCGTTGGCCATGCTTCTCCCCACCCTTGGAGGTGCGGCGCCCACGCGCCGCACCGTCGCAGGACGTATGTATGTGATTGCGGGACGTGCAATGTGCGAGAGGGATGGGCCGGATGGCGTGGTGCCACCCGGCAGGGAGGGGTTATGCCCGGACTTGCTGGAAGGCCCAGAGGCTGTTGTCGGAGCCGCGGTGGGGGACCACGATGCGGTTGTCGTGATACCTGGCCGGGATGGGCAGGCCGGGCAGATTGCCGCCGAGGCGGTCGACTTGGGTGAAGGTGTCCTGGTTGGGCTTCTGCTGCTCGGTGACGTAGAGGCTGCGGTCGTCGGCGACGACGAAGACTTCCAGACGGCCATCCATGGCGATGATCGCCGTGGGGGTTTCCATGATCTTCCCCGACAGTGGCTGCGGGGTGTTCCAGCTGGCGTACCCGGCCTGCTGGGCGGCGTGGTAGCCGGTGGTGCCCGCCCGCCAGAAGACGCGGACGCGCTGGTCGGCGTCGGTGACCGCGAACGGACTCCCCACGACACCGGCATTGCGCTCCGAGACGATGAAGTACGTGGTCCAGCTGGTGCTGGAGTCGGCGGCCTTCTGGGCGATGCCCCACACCTCGTCGGAGGCGCCGTGGACGAAGACCTCCAGGCGGCCCTCGCCGTTGCGCGCGACGGTGGGCGCCAGCTTGTTGTTGGCGGCGGTGCCCCCGCCGAGGCTGTCGGGCTGGTTGAAGCCCGCGTAGTCCACCTGGATCTGGTCGATGTGCCACAGGGTGCTGTCGGTGCCGTTGTAGAAGACCGATATGCGGCCGTCCGCGTTGAGCGCGGCCGCCGGGTTGCTGGCCGCGCCGGAGGCGATCTTCGCCGGGTTGCCCCAGCCACCGTTGATGACCTGCTGACGCAGGTGCCAGATGCTGTTGTCCGGGCCGCGCCAGAAGACGTGGATGTGCCCGCCGGGGCTGCGCAGGGCGACGGGACTGCCGTCGACCGTGCCCGCGGTGCCGGGGAACGGGTGCCAGTCCTTGTTCCAGCTCCAGTCGGCGTTCTGCCACTTGTGGTAGAGATCGCTGCCGCCACCGCGGACGAAGAGCTCAAGACGGTCGTCGGCGTTGGGCGCCACACCGGGGTCGTTGACGATGCCCCCGCCGAGGCCTAGCCCTGCCTGCCAGACAGAGCCGGGTGTTGTTGAAGGTGCCACGGAAACCCCCTGCTAGAAGCGAGATGGAGTCGTGCCGATAGGGACAGTAGCCACGGATCGCCGACCGTGAGCTCCCCTGTGCCGACGATTGGCCGGGAAGCAGCCCCCCGGCCGGATAGACCGACTTGCGCCTTGTCTGCCAGTGCCCACAACCTGCGGGGTCGCCAGAGGCCACCACCGCCCCGGCCCGCGACTACCTGCACCACCGCCCCGGGCCAGGCGCCGAAGGCGGCCAGCCCGATCAGGACAGGAGACAGGGAGCCACTGAACGAGCCCCGGCGGCCGCAGCGGACCACCGGGGCCCAACGGACCGGGTAGGTCAACTGACCCAGTTGAACGGGACGTTGAGGTACGTGCCGTGCTTGACGATCGGCCCGTCGTAGGTGACCTTGTTGCCTTGGCCGTAGTCGACGATGACCAGACGGTCGCCCTTGAAGATCCGGATGTCTTTGCCGATGGTGTGCACGGCATCGAAGTCACCGGAGAAGCCCGCCGGAAGCTGGGCGAAGGTGCCGTGCTTGACGATCGGCCCGTCGTAGGTGACCTTGTTGCCCTGGCCGTAGTCGATGATCACCATGCGGTCGCCCTTGAACATCCGCACCTCGTTGCCGATGTTGATGACGTCGTCGATGTCCTGGGCGAAGTCCGCCGGGACCTGGGCGTACGTGCCGTGGCCGGTGACCGTGCCGTTGTAGGTGACCTTGTTCGCCTGGGAGACGTCGACGATCACCAACCGCCCGCCCCTGAACAGCCGTAAGTCATTGCCGATGAAGTGCACCCCGTCGATGCCGTTGGCGAACTTCGGGGGCACCTGGGCGAAGGTGCCGTGCTGGGTGGTCTGCGCGTTGTACGTGATCTTGTTTCCCGAGGCCGTGTCGATGCACAGCACCTGGTCTCCGCGGAACAGCCTGATCTCACTGCTGATCGCCACTGCTGCACTGATCATGGTGCGCTCCCCTTCCTCGCAGGACGCCCTCGACGCAACGCGCATCACCCCAGCGGCGGCCACACGGTCGTCGCCGTACGGCACGTAGGGAGGGCACCCCGGAACCTATCCCTCTCGCGCCTCAACGTCTCCCGGGTATACGGCACTTCGACCGATTCGCATACCATCGGCCGGAAAGACCCGCCTTGTGTTGAAGAGTGAAGCAAGTGGGGCGATCTTGCCTGAGCGGGTCCAGGCGTGGGGC
Organism: Streptomyces sp. NPDC054866; assembly: GCF_053610745.1. Lineage (NCBI taxonomy): Bacteria > Bacillati > Actinomycetota > Actinomycetes > Kitasatosporales > Streptomycetaceae > Streptomyces > Streptomyces sp. NPDC054866. The sequence continues at coordinate 102,553 of NZ_JBSGZA010000013.1, read as the reverse complement.
AGTTGACGATTCCGGAGCCTGCCGTTGCTGGGGAGGCGCGTCGGGTTCGGAGCCCGCCCACGGCGTGACGCTTCGGCTCGACGACACAGCGGACAGCCGGACTCCGGCGTGGCCGTCACTGCCCCGCAGGCGTTGAACTGACTCCGTAACTGCCCACGCAGCGAGTCAAGGTTGAACGAAGGGGCGTTGGCGAACACGGTGGGCGGGCGCACACTCACCACAACCTGCCGGGCGGACGTTGGCGACAACGCGATCCCACCCCCGGCCAGGCCCCTGCCAACGCCCACCGCCCCTCCCCGACAGTTCCGGCTCGCGTTATGCGCAGAACTTTTGGATAGGCGCTTCGATGATGAGATCCGCAGCCGTGAGGAGCTGGCCGCGTTCGTTCGTGGTCTTCAGCAGGAGTACTTGGGGCGGGGGTATGAGCGGGAAGACGCCAGCCTGGACAGCTCTCTTGCGGCCCTTGCGGCCCTTGCGGCGTGGTCGTCGAACGGGGCCGAGCCTGGCAGGCGCGCCGCCCGGGGCCGACGAGCTGCACTGCCATCCCAACGGAACGGATAGCAGTGCGCTCTGTGGTCAGGAGGGGTTCGGCGGCCGAATCGGTCTGGCGCCCAAGCCGGAGAGCGGGACGGGCATCAGGGCTTGAACGGAAGCGTGCAGGCCGAAGCCACGTACCCCGTTACGCCCTTGTAGGTCACCTTGACCCACTCATTGTCGTTGATGGTCCCCTTGCTGCCGCAGAAATTGTGCTTGCCGCCGTAGTAGTGCTTGTAGCTCTGCCCGTTCATGAGGGCCTGTCCCGCAGCGCCTTTGGGGAACAGACCAAGAGCCGTGCTGGTCTTGGACGTCTTGGCCCGGATCTTCACCGATTCTTCCGCCCAGATCTTCGATGTCGCAGCCGAAGCCGCAGGCGCCGACACCATGACTAGGGATGAGGCGGCGGCGGCACCGATACCGAGCATCGTCAAGGTCTTCCGCAAGGCAAGTTCTCCTTGGTGTACTAAATCTGTATCTGTCGGGCAGGCCCGCCTGAAGTGAGAGGGCCTGCCCTCCGGTGGGCTGACTCACCGATCGTTCCAGGACCCGCCAACGCTTCGCCAACAACCTTGTTACGGGCGAGGGTTAGCCGCCGCTGCGTCCGGTGTCGGCCGCACTCGCGTCCGATACGGAAGCCGACCTGGAACAGGCGGGTTAGCAGCCATCCCCTGCCAGGGCCTTCGTTCCCGTCTCCGTCTCAGGGCGCCGGGGGGGCGGATCAGATCAGTTCTTGTGGTCCGTGGTCAGCCGGCGCGCGGGGTTCCCGTGGCGAGTGCGGTGGTCACGGGGTGAGACGGTGAAGTGAACAGCCGTGCGGTGGGCCCCGACTCGACCGCATGTCCCTCGGACATCACGACCAGGTTGTCCGTGCGGTCGGCGACGAGGCGCAGATCGTGGCTGACCAGCACCAGGGACAGCCCCCGTCGGTCGCGAAGCTCGGCCAGCAGGTCCATCACGTCGAGGGCGGTGTCCGCGTCGAGGGCTGAGGTGACCTCGTCGCAGATCAGCACGTCGGGGTCGGTTGCCAGAGCGCGGGCTATGGCGACGCGTTGGCGCTGGCCGCCGGACAGTTCGTGGGGGTAGCGGTCGGCGAAGGCGGCGGGCAGGCCGACCTGGTCCAGGAGTTCCAGGACGCGGTCGGGGACCTCGGCCCGCCCGGTACGGCGATGCAGCAGGAGCGGTCGGCGCAGGGTGGCCCCGACGGTGCGGCTGGGGTTGAGGGTGCCCAGCGGATCCTGCGGCACGAGTTGGAGGCGGCGGCGCTGCTCGCGGGAGCGGCCGTGCGCAGTGGGGGCGAGACAGGTGCCGTCCAGGCTGACGGTGCCCGCGGTGGGGCGGTGCAGGCCCACGAGGGTGCGCAGCAGCGTTGTCTTGCCCGAGCCGGAGGCGCCGACGACGCCGAGGCTGGTTCCGGCGGCGAGGGTGAGGTCGATGGCGTGCAGTACGGGGACGCGGCGGCCGCGGTGGAGGTGGGCGGCGTGCAGGCCGGACGCGGTAAGGGTGGAAGGGCCGTTGTGCTGTGTGGGTGCGGGCTCGCCCGGGACGGGTGATGGGCGGGCAGCCGCCCGGAGACGTGGGCCGGTCAGGTCAACGACGTCGTCGGCGAGGCGGGTGATCAGGTCGGGGTCGTGGCAGGACAGGCCGATCGCTATGCGGTGGCTCTCGGCGAGGTGGCGCAGGAGGTCGGCGATCTCGTCGCGCAGCGCCGGGTCGAGTCCTGCGGTGGGTTCGTCGAGGAGGAGGACGGCGGGTCGGCGGGCCAGGGCGCGGGCGAGTGCCACTCGCCGCTGCTGGCCGCCCGACAGGCCGCCGATGCGGCGGTCGGGCAGGCCGTTGTCGGTGGGCAGCCGGACTTCGGCGAGCTGCGCCCGGATTGTCTCGGGGCTTGCGTCGACGGCGACTTCGGCGAGCAGGCGGCGTACCTTCATGCGTGGGTTGAGGGCGGAGCCCGGATCCTGGCCGACGTAGGCGAGGCGGTGCCGGCGCAGGGTGCGCAGGGCGGGAGCGGGCAGGGCCAGGGGGTCCTGACCGAGGACAGTGACGCTTCCTGCGGTGCGCTCGGTGCCCGGGGGCAGGGTGCCGGTCACGGCTCGCAGCAGTGTGGTCTTGCCGCAGCCGGAGGGGCCGACGACGGCGGTGATGCGGCCGGGCGCCAGCTCCAGGTCGGCCCCGTCCAGCAGGAGGCGGCCGTTCGGAGCAGTGATGGTGAGCCCCGAGATTCGTACAGTGTTCGCCCCGTCTGTCGCTTGGGTGTCGGAGTACCAGTCGGGCATGTGGTTCACAGCGCGGGCACCGCCTTCCGGCCGGTTGTGGGGACGAGGGCGGCGGCCGCCAGGTTGACGGTCATGGCGAGCAGGCCGATGGCGATGCTGGGGGCGAGGACGGCCCACGGATTGAGGACGATGCCGCCGGAGTTCTCCCGGATCATCAACGCCCAGTCCGCGGCGGGTGGTTGGGGGCCGACTTGGAGGAAGCCCGCGGTGGCGACGAGGTAGACGGCGGCGACGAAGCGCAGCCCGAACAGCGCGAGCAGGGTGGCCCGCAGGTTGGGCAGCACCTCCCGGACCACGAGGTACCACAGGCGTTCGCCGCCGACAGTCGCTGCCTCGACGTATCCGGAGGCCGCCACGGGCGCGGCGGCGCCGGCGACCAGGCGCACCGCGTACGGGACGCCCAGGACGACGGACGCGGTGACGACGGCGAGTCGTCCGCCGTCCGGCCAGGACAGGGTGACCAGGAGGATGCCGAGCACCGCGGGCAGCAGCATCAGTACATCTGCGGTGCGTTCGACGATGCGTCCGATGGCCGGGCGCAGGGCGCTGACGGCGCCGAGCACGGCGGCCAGCGCCGTGACGAGGACGGCGACGAGCAGGGACGTGATGACGAGTTCGCGTCCTCCGGCGAGCACACGGCTGAGTACATCCCGGCCCAACTGGTCGCCGCCCAGCAGCGCGTCGCCGCCGGGTTCTGCGTATGGGGCGGTGACCGGGGCGTCGATGGCGTGCGGAGCGAGCCAGGGTCCGGCCAGGGCGAGCACGGTGAGCAGCAGGGCGGGCAGCACGCGCAGGGCGACGCGGCGGCGGGCGTGGCGCGCAACTGGTTCCGGTTTTACGACGGTCGTGGTCATGTCCGGCCTCCCGAGGCCCAGGAGCGTACGAGGTCGGCGAGCATCAGCACCCCGGTGATGACGGCTCCCGTGACGGCGACGACACCTGCGATGACCGGGCTGTCCCTGTCGGCGACCGCACTGGCGAGGACTGAGCCGATGCCGGGGTAGTTGAAGATGGTCTCCACCACGACGGCGCCGCCCAGCAGCATGCCGGTGGAGGTGGCGATGCCGGCCGCGATGGTGGGCAGGGCGCCGGGCAGCAGGTGGTGGGTGAGGATCCGGTGCCGGGGGAGTCCGTCGAGGACGGCGGTCTCGATGTGCGGGGCCTTGGCCTCGTCGGCGAGGGCGGCCCGCACGATGCGTGTGTTCCAGCCGATCTGGGGGATGGCCAGGGCGAGGACGGGCAGGACGAGCATCCGCCAGGAGGCGGGCGAGCCGTCGGCGTCGGTCAGGGTGACGGCGGGCAGCCAGTCCGTCCACAGCGCGAAGACGAGGACGAGGGCGACGGCGACGACGAACTCGGGCAGCGCGAGGATGCCGGTGGCGCTCGCCGACACAGCCCGGTCCAGTGGGCCACCCGGCTTGGCCGCCGCCCAGCAGCCGAGCGCGATCGAGGCGACGAGGGTCACGAGGAGCGCGAGCCCGCCGAGCAGCAGCGTGTTGGGAAAGGGGCGGGAGAGCAGGTCGGCGACTGGTTCCCCGCGGGCGGAGGTGCCGAGGTCGCCGGTGGGCAGGCCGGTCATCCAGTCCCAGAACCGTTCCGCCACCGGCCGGTCCAGACCCAGCAGATGGCGTCGCTGGGCGAGATCCGCCGCGCTCTCGCCGCGCTCGGAGGTGGCACGCGCCGCGTCACCCGGAAGCAGCTCGACGGCGGCGAAGACGACGGCGAGCAGCACGGCAAGCAGCAGCATCCGGCGTGCGAGTACACCGACCGCGTACGCCGCCGTACGCATCACAGCCCGAACCGGCCGCGGCACCAAGGCCGCGGCCGGTTCGCCCCGGGTCAGCGAGCCAGCCATGCAGTCTCAAGCTGGACGCGCCCGTAGCCGGGCAGGGTCGGCAGATTGCGCACGGCCGCCCCCGCGAGGTCAATGCCGTCGGCCATGCCCCACAGCAGGTAGCCGGACTCGTCGTACTCGATCTGCTGGAGCTCGTGCAGCACCTTCGCACGCGCTGCCGCGTCCTTGGTTCCCATCGCCTTCTTGTACGCGGCGTCGAACTCCTTGTTCTTCCAGCCGGCCTCGTTCTGCCCGGAATCGGACACCATGGTCTTGCTGGCGAAGAACACCACGGAGTCGTTGGTGCCCCAATAGGTGATGTACAGGTCGCCCTTGAGCCAGGTCTTCTCCCAGAACGTGGCCGACTCCTGCTTGACCACCTTCACCTTGATCCCGGCCTCGCGGACCTGGGAGGCGAAGAGCGTGGCTGACTCTGCGAGACCGGCGATGTCCTCGGTGGTCAGCAGCTTGTACGTCTTCGATGTGTCGAAGCCAGCTTCCTTCAGCAGTTGCTTGGCCTTTGCCAGGTCGCGCCCCCGCTGCGGGATGTCCTTGGCGTAGGCGGGGTCGCCGGTGCCGAGGATGTCGTTGGCGACGGTGCCGTAGTCGGACAGCACCTGCTTGACCATGGCCTCGCGGTCCACGGCCAGGCGCAGCGCCTCGCGCACCTTCGCGTCCGCGAACGGCCCGTCGGTGGTGCGCATGACGATCGGCATCGCCATGTCGTTGGGGCGGCGCACGACCTGGATGCCCTCGCGCTTCTCAGCCGTACGGGCCGCCACCGCACCGACGTTGGAAGCGACGTCGATCTGCCCGGCGAGCAGCGCGTTGGCCATCGCCTGGGGGCTCTCGAAGATCTTCACCTCGATGGCGTCGAGGTACACCTCCCCGCCGTACCAGTCCTCGTTGCGGACCAGCCGGGCGTTGCCGGAGCGGAACCAGTCCAGCTTGAACGGGCCGGTGCCCGGCGCTTTGCCGAGGTCCTTCTCCGCCGTGTCCTTCTTCAGCACGAACGTCGTCAGGCGCGTCAGCTGCGGCAGTTCGGCGTTGGCGTACTCGGAGACCAGGACCACGGTGTCGTCGCCCTCGGCCTTGATGTTCTCCGGCTTGATGCCCGGCAGACGGGACGCGCCGGAAGGGGTGTTGCGCAGCCGCTTCAACGACCATACGACGTCGTCGGCGGTGACCGGCGTGCCGTCGTGGAACTTCGCACCCTTTGCGAGGGTGAAGCGCCAGGTCTTCAGGTCGTCCGACGCCTCCCAGCTCGCGGCGAGGCGGGGAACGGTGTTCGGCTTGGTGCCGGGGACGGTGAGGGTGTCGTGGACCAGCGAGATGACCAGGTAGTCACTCTCGTTGGCCTGGGTGCCGTGCGGGTCACGGGTGATGGCCGAGGCGCGGCCCAGCGCACCGACCCGGAGGGTGCCACCGCGCCGCGGCTTCTCGCTCGCCTTCGCGGGTGACTTGGCCGAGGTCTCGTCCCCGCCGCCGCAGGCGGCCAGCAGCGCGGCCGCACTCATCCCACCGCCGGCCCACAGCACTTGACGCCTGTTCACGTTCACGTACGACCTCGTTCCAGTCACATGGGACAGATTGCTTAGGTGTGCCTACCCTAAGAAATCCCCTGAGCGCAAGGCATGCATGGGCTCTTCCCCTTGATCTGTCGGAGCGTCAATCGGCGCACAGGCGCGCGCATCGGCGCACGTGAGGCCGGTAGCCCGCAGTAGAAGCACTGAGTTCTAGTTAGGGTTGCCTTACCTAAGTGTGGCTGATACGTTTCCGCAGCGATCGCACAGCCGACCCACAGGAATCTCACAGGCCGGCGTTCCGAGCTCCACCTGCACCCCGCACCCACATCCGAAAGGGATGTCTGCGCCATGCCCACGGGAGCCGCACCCGTACGGCAGCTCACTGCGAACTCCGTCGACGAGCTGACCGACATCGCCCACAAGATCCTCGCCGAGTTCGGCAGTTCGGCCGCACGGCCCGAGCTGCTCCGCCGGGTGGCGACCGCCGCCACCCGCCTCGATGAAACACTTCTCCAAGCCTGTCGCCCGGTCGACACGGACGACGGCCTCTACATCCTGCGCGGCCTGCCCGTCGAAGACGACGGAATCGGCCCCACGCCCGGCAGTTGGGCCACCGCGGGAGACCGCGCCGCCGCCTGGGACGTGATCCTCCTGCTGCTCGCCACGGCCATGGGCCACCCGATCGCCTGGGAAGGCCAGCAGGAAGGGCGCTTCGTGCACAACATCGTGCCCTCGCCCGGCCGCGAGGCCGAACAGACCGGCGCGAGCAGCACCGTGCTGCTCAGCCCGCACACCGAGGACGCCTTCCACCCCGGCCGCGCCCACCTGCTGCTGCTCGCCTGCATGCGCAACCACGACGCCGTCGCCACCACCGCCGCCGGCATCCCCAAGGTCCGCCTCAGCCCGGAGGACATCGCCCTGCTGTCCCGGCCGGTGCTGCCGATCCTCCCCGACGACGCCTACGCCGAAGCACAGTCCTTCACAGGCGAGGAGCCGCCGAAGGTCCCCGCCCTGTGGCAGACCGAGAACGGCCTGACGCTGCGCTACGACCCCGCCTACACCCCGCTCGACGAGGCTCCCGCCGACTACCGCGCCGCCTACGACCGGCTGACCGCCGAACTGGAACGCGTGTCGGTCGCCGTCTCCCTGGAGCCCGGTGACGTCCTGGTCGTCGACAACGACCTGGTCGTGCACGGCCGGGTGCCGTTCAAGGCCCGCTACGACGGCACCGACCGCTGGCTCAAGCGCGCCTCCGTCCGCGTCCCCGGCCGGCGCAGCCGCCCCCTGGCCGAGGCGGACGAACACGGCTACGGGCAGTCCGCGCTCGTGGCCCTCGTCTGACCCCCCGTCAGCATCCCCTCAATCCCGAAGGGAAAGCCGTGACCGGCACTTCCGCACGCACGGACAACGCCCCGACCGACATAGCCGCAGACGACAAGACCCTGCGCATCCTCAGCACCAGCGACATAGCCGGCATCGAGATATCGCTCAAGGACGTGGTCGGCGTCGTCGAGCAGGCGTACCGCACCCTGGCGGACGGCAGGTCGGCCAACCCGCGCAAGCTCACCGTCAAGCCCGAGGACGGCCACTCCGTCTCGTATGCCATGCTCGGCCGCGACGGGGTCCGCGAAGTCGTCGCGATCAAGACGTCGTACAAGCACGGACTGGACAAGTCCCGCGACGAGCAGCACTACTACACGGCCCTCACCATCTACGACGACACCACCGGACTGCCGGTCGCGATGCTGGACTGCGGCCGCATCGGCTCGCTGCGCACCCCGGCCGTCTCGGCACTGCTGGCCCGGGAGTGCGCGGCACCCGACAGCCGCGGCGCCCTCGTCATCGGCACCGGAACCCAGGGCCGGCTGGCCCTGCCCTTCCTGCTCACCACCCTGCCCCAGCTGGAACGCCTCATGGTCTACGGCACCCACCCCGACGGGCTCACCGCTGTCCGGGAGCAGCTCCGTCACTACTTCCCGGACCGGGAGGTGGAGGTCGTCGACGACGTACGCGCCGCCGCGGCCGACGCCGACGTAGTGGTCGCCACCGCCGGACAGCACACGCCCGCCTCCGTCGAGGCCGCCGACCTGAAGCCCGGCGCCGTATCGATCCTGGTCGGCCACGGCATCGCCCCCTCGACCCTGCACCAGGCGGACCGGGTGATCGCGACCAGCGAGGCGCAGATGAAGGTCACCGGCACCGACATGGCCGACCCGGACGGCAACTTCCCGCCCGTGGACGCGGAGTTCCCCGAGGTCCTTGCGGGCCGGGCCGAGGGCTGGCGCGCGGGGGACCAGCGGATCTTCGCCTACAACAGTGGCCTGGTCGTCACCGACATCGCGCTCGGCCACCGATTCGCGCAGCTCGCCATCGAGCAGGGGCTGGGAACGCGGGTGTCGCTGTGGCAGTGACCAACCCGACGGCCGCGCCCCCACTGCCGGCCCACCCGGATCCATGGCTCGACGCGATCCTGGCAGGCCCGCTGCCGCACGAGCTGTCGTACGCGCTCGGCGGCCCCTTCCATCTGCTGCTGCCCGACCGCTTCGACGCCAACGCCGCCGCCTTCACAGCCGTCCTCGACGAGTTCGGCGTCGAGGGACGCGTGTACTACGCGAAGAAGGCGAACAAGGCCGCCGCATGGATCGAGCGGTGCGCCCTGTCCGGGACGGGCGTCGACGTCGCCAGCGCCGGCGAGCTCCAGGACGCTCTGGGGCACGGGGTGCGCGGCGAGCACATCGTGGTCACCGGGCCCGCCAAGGCGGACGCCCTGCTGCGCGTCGCCGTGCTGCAGAGCTGCCTGATCGCCGTGGACGCCCTCGACGAACTGGACCGGGTCAGCGCGGTGGCACGGTCCGTCGGCCGCCCGGCGCGCGTGCTCCTGCGGCGGCTTCCGCCCATCCAGCCCCACAGCCGCTTCGGGCTGGACGACGGCGAGTTGGAGACGGCTCTCGTACGGTGCCGGGACGCCGGACTCACGATGGAGGGCTTCTCCTTCCACCTCTCCGCCTACGACCCGCTGATGCGTGCCGAACTCGCCGCCGAACTGGTCGACCTGTGCCTCAAGGCGAGGACGCTGGGCCTGCGCGCCGACCGGATCAGTATCGGCGGCGGGTTCGCCGTCGACTACACGGACGCCGAGCACTGGGAACGCTTCCAGCGCGACCAGCGCCCCGAGCACTATCACGCGGGCAAGTCCTTCGTCCCGGCCGACTTCTACCCGTACCACTCGCCGGTGGCGGGCCCCGACGCCCTGCGCGCGGTCCTCGCCGCGGACGGTCTCGCCGGGCAGCTGCGGGAGGCGGGCGTGCAGCTGCTCCTCGAACCCGGCCGGGCGCTGCTGGACCGGGCCGGCTGCACGGTCTTCCGCGTCCAGGGCGTCAAGGACCGGCCCGGGTACGGCATCGTCACCGTGGACGGCAGCAGCCTCAGCCTGTCCGAGCAGTGGTTCAACAGCGAGTACCTGCCGGATCCGGTGCTGCTGCCCGCCCAGGCACCCCAGGGTGAGCCGTACGCCGCCTGCGTCGGCGGTGCCACCTGCCTCGACTCCGACATGATCACCTGGCGCAAGGTGCGGTTCCCCACCCGCCCGGCCCCCGGTGACCTGCTGGTCTACCCCAACACCGCCGGCTACCAGATGGACTCCAACGAGTCCCCCTTCCACGAGCTTCCGCTCCCCCCGAAGGCCGTCCTCGACACCGCCGGCGGTACGACCCGCTGGCGGCTCGACCGCCATCCACTCGCCTGACTCTCTCCCCTCAAACACAGGAGCCATCCGATGGACAAGGCGCTCCCGCGCCCCGCCGTGGTCGGCAGCGTCTCCGACCTCATCGGCCACACCCCGCTCTTCGAGCTGTGCCGCACCGACACCGGCAGCCGACTGCTCCTCAAACTCGAGCAGTTCAACCCGACCGGCACCGCGAAGATCCGCATGGCCCGGCAGATGATCCTCGACGCCGAGGAACGTGGCCTGCTGCGCCCAGGCGGCCGGATCGTCGAGTCCACCTCCGGCAACACCGGCCTCGGCCTGGCCGTGATCGCCGCCGAGCGCGGCTACACCTTCACCGCCGTCGTCGACCACCACGCCGCCGCCGACAAACTCCGCGGCATGAAGGCGCTCGGCGCCGAACTCATCTACGTCGCCTCGGAGGGCGACGAGGAGCTGGCCACGGCCGCCCGCGAGGAGTTCGCCGAGAAGCTGGCGGCCGACAGCGACAACGCCTACTTCACCGAGCAGCACAACAACCCGGCCAACGGCGACGGTTACCGGCCCGTGGCACATGAACTCAACTCCGCCCTGGACGGCCGTATCGACATCCTGATAGGCGCTGTGGGAACCGGCGGCGGGCTCTTCGGAACCGGCGGGGAACTGCACAAGACCGTGCCGGGGGTGCGGATCGTCGGGGTCGAACCGAAGGGGTCGATCGCCTTCGGGCCCCCCGCCCACGACTACTACCAGTCCGGCACGGGCACCCCCGAGGGCGCCACCATCGGCGCCATGGTCGACTACGACCTGCTGGACGAGGGCGCCAAGGTCGGCGACATCGAGGCGTTCGCCACCGCGCGCGTGCTGGCCCGCCGTATCGGCCTGCTCATCGGCGGCTCCGCGGGCGGCGTGGTGTACGAGGCACTGACCCGGATGACCTCGCTCGCGCCCGGTACGACTATGGTCGCGCTGGTCAACGACGGTGGCGAGAAGTACATGGACACCGTCTTCAACGACGACTGGATGAACGCCCGAAACCTCATCGATCCCCACATTGAACGCGAGGTCGACGAGTTGCTGACCAAACTCCGCGAGAACTGACACCGATGCCGACACCACTCACCACACTGCTCCGGGACAGTCGCGCCCTGGCGACCTTGGCCGTACCGCTCGTCCTGACTCAACTCGCTCAAGTCGCCCTCACTACCACCGACACGGTGATGATGGGCCTGATGAGCGCCGAGGCACTGGCCGGCGGCGGCCTGGCGATGGTCATCTTCAACCAGCTGCGCACCATGGGCGTCGGCCTCGTCACCGCCGTCGGCAACCAGGTGTCCGCCGCCTCCGCCCGCGCCGACGAAGACGAGGATCTCACCGAGGCGGCGCAGGAGGAGGTCCGGGACGTGGTCCGTGCCGCACTGGCCCTGGCCACCCTGGCCGGTGTCGTCGGCGCCCTCGTCATCCTGCTGATCGGCCGGGCCGTCGCCTACCTCGGCCAGGACCCGGACGTCGTCGACACCGCCTGGCCGCTGCTGCTCACGCTCGCACCCGGACTGATCCCTTGTCTCTGGTTCCAGGCGATACGTCAGTTCACCGTGGGCATGCGCCGGCCGCAGGCCCTGCTCCAGATCACCATCGCCTCGGTGGCCGTCAACGTGGCACTCAACTGGGGTCTGATCCACGGCACTTGGATCCTGCCGGAGCTTGGCCTGCCGGGCATCGGCCTCGCCACGACACTGGTGTACGCCCTCACTTGCGTGGCCCTGTACGCCTCGGCCCGCCGCGACCCCCGGCTCGCCCCGCTGCTGGACATCCGGATCTGGAAAGCGCGTCCGGTCACCCTGCGCCGGCTGACCGGCCTGGGCGTGCCGATCGCCGCCACCTACGGCTCCGAGGCGGGCTTCTTCTCCGTCGTCGCCCTGCTGATCGGCACCTTCGGCAGCGCCGCGCTGGCCGCGCACACCGCCGTCAACCAACTGATCTACATCGTCTTCCAGATCGCGGTCGGCCTGTCGCACGCGGCGTCCCTCAACGTCAGCCGCGAACTCGCCCTGAACCGGATCGACGCGGCCCGGCGCATAAAGAACACGGCGCTGGCGTGCGCGGCGGCCGTGATGGCCGTGGTCGGCGTCGTCTACCTCATCGTCCCCGGCCTGGTGCTGCGCCCGTTCCTCGACCCGTCGGCCGCCGGCGGGCACAGCGCCACCGATATCGCCACGAACCTGTTGCTGGTCGCGGCCGTCCTGCAGTTCTTCGACTGCACCCAGAACATCGGCGTCGGCCTGCTGCGCGGCCTGGACGACACCAAGAGCGGCTTCCGCATCACCCTGGTCGGCTACTGGCTGATCGGCCTGCCCGCCGCCTGGCTCTTCGGCCACCTCGCCGGCCTGGAGACCATCGGCGTCTGGGTCGGCCTCCTCACCGGCCTCGCCGCCACCGCCCTGCTCCTGCTGCGCCGCTACCACCAGGCCCTGTCCCTGCGGGCGGCCGCGCAACCGGCCGTCGCCTGACAACTCGCGGCTTACTGACGCTGCGGGCGGCCCGCCTGCGGCCCGACGCACACCCTGGACGGCGCGCTCGCCCAGAGCGCGCCCGAGTCGGCCGATGGACGGGGGCCCGCCACGAAGTGGCGCGAGCTCCTCTCCAGCAAGTGGTTACGGCGGGCTGCTTCCGATCGATGCATGTGAGGTTGCGTCAATGTAGAGATGCAACGGTTGAGTTCGAGTGCGAGGTTACGGATTCTCATGCGTTGATTGAGCACGCCAGGCGCTACTACACCGCCTCTGCTCTTGATCCCGAAGGGAAAGAGGTGCAGAACGTTGCGGTTGAGCTCATCATGGCTTGTGGTTTCAAAGGCATGCGTGCGATACCTGGGCACGGAGATGTGAATGTGCCCGGGGTTGAGATACGTGATTGCGCAGTGGGTATCGACCCCCAGGCTCAGTGGCGCTAAGTCCTGTCAACCGAACGCCCCTGGTGACACCACGAGTTGGATGGGCGGAGGGGGGGCTGGCGTGGTCCTGGACAGGTGACGGTTCCACCCGGCGGCGCTCAGCAGTGCGGGGTGGCGGGGGCACTGAAGGGTGGCCTTCGCGCGACAGCGGCTTCCTCGTCTGGGAGGAAGTCTGACCTGCGAGTACCGGGGCGGCCGCAGCCGGGACGATCACGGTTTCGGTCAAGTCCATAAGAAGTGGGTCATATCCTGTTCAGGCCAGCGAGCAGGCGCACGAAGTCCGGTTTGCGCCTTTGGTTCGTCCCGGCGGGACCGGTATCTACAAGAGCATGCCGCGATCACGCCCGTCGCCCGACGCTCACCCGTGCATGCGCCGTGCCGGTCAGCCATGGCGAAAACGCCAATGATGGTCCGCGGGCGGGGCGACCCGCTTCCGGCCCGGCAGGCCGTCATCCTGGCGGGTGGACGAGGAAGCCGACTCCTACCGCTGACCTCCGAGCGGCCCAAGGCGATGGTGCAGGTCCACGGGGTGCCGATCCTGCGCCATCAGCTCGACTGGCTCGCTCGTTGTGGAATCGAACGCGTCGTGGTCTCCGCGGGACACCTGGCCGCGGTGATCGTCTCGTACCTCGGCTCCCGTGCGTCGCCGCCACGGACCGAGACCGTCGTGGAGACACGGCCACTGGGGCGTGGCGGCGGGCTACGCCGGGCCGCGCGGGCCCTGCCGTATCCGGGCGAGCCGTGGTTCGCCGTCTACGGGGACATCTGGACGTGTTTTTGCCTGTGCGGGATGCGCGCTCATCACCTGCGCGGTGGGGCCGCGGCGACCATGGCGCTCGCCGGTCCCGGCCTACCCGGCAGAGTGGTCGCCTACGACGAGCTCAGCCGGGTGACGGACCTCGCCCCGACCGCTCCGGGGCCGGAACGGGTGAACGCCGGTGTGTACTTGTTTGCCTGGCGGGTCGTCTCCCTTCTCCCTGAGGAGGGAGACCACGCCGACAGCACACTGCCCCATCTGGTCGGTGCCCGCCAGATGGCCGGTTACGCGATCGACGCACCCTGGCAGGCGGTGAACACCCCGGCGGACTTAAGCAGGCTGGAACGCGATCTGGCCACATGGCAGGCCATCGTCAGGCTGGGGCCTGGCCACCTCTCAGGAGAGACCACCCCTGGTGAATGCACTGCGTGATGGAGCGATGTCTCCATCGCCTGACGAAAGGAACGGAAGGCGAGCGCGTGCTGCTTCTGCCGCACGGGGCGAGGGGGGCACCGCACCCACAGGTGCCCTCGGCACGCGACCAGGTGTCAATCGCACGCAGGCCGCCCTCTCGTTCGATTGGCCGGTTGGTGATAGGGCGAAGGCGAGAAATCAATGGGGGAGTACCGGACATCGGCGACCTCGGAGCTGCGGCAACCGGCGGGCTCGCATCGGCGGCGCAGGTCGTGACCGCTCCCGCACCACCCAGGGGAGGCCCCAACCGATGTGTACGTGGTGAGCGACGGGGATCCGTCGGGCGGCGTACCGATGCAGAGGTCGCATCATCCAGGGACATGGCATGGCTACGCGTTCCCGGTGGCGTCCGGGGCGGGGCGCCGGGTCTGCCGGGCGCTGTCGTCTACAGCGTCGCCGGGGTGGCGCCGTAGCGGGCATGGGCGTGGTGGAGGTAGGGCGTGATCTGGGCTTTGGCCGCTTCGGGTTCATTGGTCAGGGCCATGAGGATCTCCGGTGCCAGGGCAACAGGTTGATGCATCTGCTCGTACAAGTCGACGGCGGTTTGCTGGAACCGTTTGCTGATCAGTTCGGGATCGATGAAGTAGGGCGTCTGGATGCCGTAGGCGACGCTGGTGTCGATCTCGTGGTCGACCCAGTCCTGGATGGACTGGGTGAGTGTGCGGCGTTGGAGGGGGGCCCGCTCGGGGGTCAGGTGGTCCAGGATCCCTGCCGCCGGGGCCGGGCCGAGGATCACCTGGGCGAGATGCGCGGCGATGACTGGGGCGCTGTGGAAGCCGTCGCGGAAGGTGCCGGTGGCGAACACCGCTCCGCAGGACGGCGCCCGGCCGATCAGGGGCAGTCCGTCCAGCGTGACCGGGCGGCGCCCGAACAGCCAGCTTCGTACGTGGGAGTAGGCCAGGCGGCGGTCGAACAGTTCGTAGGCGTTCTTGAGCAGGCTGGCGCAGACCCCGATGCGTGGGCCGGCGATGGGATGGAACGACACGATGTTGGTGGCGCCCACGTACTCTCGCCCCTGCCCGTCCAGCGGAACGAGGTGCACTCCGCAGGCGCCTGCCTGGTTGGGAGTGCGCACCACCGAGTCGAAGCCGGGGAATCGTTCGCGTTGGGTTTCCACGGCCAACCCGGCCCCGTGCAGCATGGGCGGGACCAGCCCTGGTGGCAGCTGTTCGATGAACTGCTGGGTCTGGCTTCCTGCGGCCAGCACCACGGTTCCGGCCGCCATCACCTCCCCGTCGTGCAGCTGTACCCCCGTCACCTGGTCGTTGCTCATCTCCAAGCGGCGAGCCTGCTGCGGTACCAGGTCGACACCGTGCCGGCGCAGCGCACGCTCCAACGCGGCCAGCACCTGGCGTGCGTCCAACGCTCCTTCCCGAGGCAGGTGCAGGATCTGGCGGGGCCGGGCGTGTACGTCCGGGCACAACCCGGCGATGTCGGCGGCATCGGCGTCCTGGTGCGGTTCGGCGTGGGCCTGGACGGCGGCGCGAATGGCCTCGAAATTGGCGATGACCTGGTCGGGCGCTTTGGAGCTCAGGACGACGTACGTCCCATCAGGCTGCTGCTTGCCGAGTTCAGGCATGTCCGCGGCCTCGCGCAGCCGGGCCAGCCAGTCGGGCCAGGCATCCAGGGCTTGCTTGGCGATCTGGAACTTGGCCTGCGCCGCCGGGTGATCGAAGGTGCGCTGGGTGACCTCGCCGAAACAGTTCAGCATCGCTCCGGCAGCTGCCGACGCGGCCCCTGGTCTGTCGGGCGGTCCGATGACCGCAACCGTAGTTCCCTGACCTCGTTGCACGACCTCCCAGGCGACGGCCAGTCCAATGATCCCGTTCCCCACGATCACCACGTCGGCGCTCGGCACGCGAACCTCCTCATAGCGTCACAAACAGTCACGTACACAGATTCGACAGCATGCCCTACGGTGTGCGAAACCGAGCATGAATCGCAGGTGGGGGCCGCAAATGCCACTCGAAGCGCGTGACGGGCTTCAGGACCGAGCTGGCCCGCACGCCGCCGACCACGTCGCCGACCGGACGTGCGGGCGAGACCGGCCACTCACGCCGGTCTGCTCACGCCTCCCGGCACCGATGGCCCCGGCCGCCGCCATCTCGACACCCGTCGGCTCCCCGTGTTCGACGCCCCCGGTCCACCATGTTCGGGGCATCACCTGCAATTCATCTCGTTTCACTGGTGGAGAGGCAGTATTTTCAACCCTGCGCCATTCCGGACAGGTGCGCCGCGCGAGCCCTGAGCGCTCCCACGTTGACTCCCCCTGGCGACACGCTTACGCCCCTCGGGGCTAGGGCAGCGGATTCAGCGGATTCATCGGGCTAGCGTGATGATCATGACGGTCTGGGAGATGCGGTTGGCCACGCAGGCGGACGTCGAAAGGATGGCTGCACTCCGCGCTTTGGTGATGCGAGAAGACTTCGAAAGGGTCGGGCGCTACGACGAGCAGCAACTGCGACAGAGGGTGCGAGACCGGTTTACTCCAGGCCATTGCTGGGTGATCGAGGTCGCGGACGCATTCGCGGGCTGCGTGTCGCTGCGGCCGGACCGCGCTGTCTACTGGCTGGAGCATTTCCTTGTGGTCCCGCCCCTGCAGGGCCGCGGAATCGGGTCGGCGGTGCTTCATGATCTGCTGGAGCGCTGCGACCATGAAGGAATTGCCGTCTGGCTGTATGTACTGCAAGGCAGTCCAGCCCGGCGCTTGTATGAGCGACACGGTTTCACACTTGAACCAGAGGATCCGCCCGAGCCCGACTCTTTGCTCATAACACGTCAACCAGCCTGAGAGCCTGCTAAATGGCTTTGTTCATGGGAACGGGCTCTGGCCCCAAAAGAGGATGCTGCCTGCGATCTTGGCTGGCGGACACCTGCGGTTGTTCTCGGCATGGCTGGCGTGGTGGGCGGGGAAGGAATCTCCGCATGCGGACGGTGAACGGGAGTAGGAGCGGCGGCCTTCCTGTATGGCGCTCGTACACCGGGGCGCGCCCGTCCAGGCCCTGCTCGATGAGCCAGTCACGCGTGCGTGCGAGGTCGCGCTCCTACACGCGTTCCAGGAAGCGGAGCGCGGCGAGCTCGTCAAGCGGTCTCAGCGAGGCCAGATGAGTTCCAGGTCCCAGGCGCTGCGGCGCTGGGCGGAGCGGATGGCGGTGCCGCGGCGGTGGCGGGCGGGAAGGGGGTCTGGGTCTGGTTGGAGGGTTGGGGGAGTGGTGGGGTCTGGGACGGGGTGCCGGGGTCGGTCAGGGCGGGGACCCGGGTGATGAATTCGGGGTCGGTCAGGGGAAGTTCCAGGTCGACGTCGACGGTCTGTTCCAGGTCCAGGGCGGTTCCGATGCGTACGGAAGCGTCGGCGACGACGGCGAGCAGGTGCCGGGCCCGGTCCGCGTCCGTGTATGCCCGGTGCCGGTCGGTGACTGGGAGCGTGGGTCTGGGGGCGCGGCCGAAATCCGTGGGAAGTCGATGACGCGTTGTGGGCAGTGACCGAGCCGCCGTTGCCCATGGTGAGCGTATGACTTCACCGCAGATCAGCGAGAGCCACTGACGGGTTGTGGGAAGCACTCGACGGGGTTGAGGTAGGAGAGCGCCTCGAGCGGCTGATCGGTGAAGAAGCGGGCCATCAGGTCAGCAAGGTCCGTATCGCGTTCGATCTGGACCAGGTGGTCGGCATCCTTGATCGTGGTGAACCGCGCCCGGAGCCCCTGTGCGACTCGCCGCCCTACGGGAGGTGGGGTGATGGTGTCGTGTTCGCCGGTGAACACGAGGACGGGAGCGGTGACGGCCGGCTCGGGCAGGCTCCACGGGTGGGACAGGAGACGCTCGTGATGGGTGATGTCCATGGCGAGTTCACGCTCGGTGAGCTGGGCGAACCTCTGCCCCATGAGGCGTGCTACAGCAGCCCGTCGCCGCACCAGTCCGTGGTCGGGCGGGGCCATGAACTGCTCGACCATGTCCCGGGCCAAGTCGTCGAGCAGGCCCTCGTCCACCATGCGGCGCCAGCGTTTGGCGGAGGCGGTGTATTCGGGGGAGATCTCTACGGCGGTTCCTCCCAGCATCAGACGCGCGATCCGGTGCGGGTGCCGTTGTGCGTACCGCAGGGCGATGGAGGCTCCGAAGCAGGCGCCGAACACGTTGACCGGTCCGAGCGCGAGCGTGTCGACGGCATGGCGGACGGTGTCGGCGAGGAAGTCCATGCCGTGCTCGACGGGGAGGGGGTCGGCGTCCCCGTAGCCGGGCAGTTCCAGGGTCAGCATGCTGGTGTGCGACAGGATCTGCCGCTCGTACCGCAGCCAGGAGTGCCGGTCTTGCGAGGAGCCGCCAAGGACGACTAGGGGCTCGGTGGCCGCGTTACCCGCAGTGGCTGTGCGGGCCACGAAGCGGAATCCGCGGTAGTCCAGCTCGTGATCCGTCGCTTGAATGCAGGTGCTCAGAGACATTCCGTCTCTATAGCATCGGCCGGTTGGCCGATGAGGGTGTTTTCCGGCGGGTTCATCCGTGCGAGTGTCACGCCGTGCTCCCTTGGGCGAGGGGAGACGTTCCGTGCCGTCTGTGCAGGTCGACCTGTTCATACTCGGGGCATGCGGATGCTGCTGGTGACATGGGGCTCGACGGGGGACGTGGCCCCGTACGTGGGGCTGGGGGTGCGGCTGAGGGCCGCGGGGCAGGAGGTGGTGGTCGCCACTTCGGAGCGCCACGCACCCAGGTTCCGCCTCCACGACCTGCCGGTGCACGTCCTCCCGCTGGCCCGGCAGGAAGAGTCCGCGCTGGCCGCGGACCGGTTCGACCGACGGCAGAGCCCCAGCCGGATCCGGCGCAGGATGCGCAATGCCCAGGACATTGCTCAAGTGATCGCCCGCGGCGTTCTCGACGCGGTCGGGCAGGGCGCGGACGTGATCCTCGCCCATCCTCTGGCCCATCCCTTGTGTGCCGTGATCGCAGAGGGAACGGGCCTGCCCTGCGTCGGCATCTACACGGCCGCACCAGGGATGCTCCTGCCCCGGCTGAGTGCAACTCCTGTGATGGCCCGCCACGGTTACCGTCTCGCTGAAACCCTGGCGCGAGCGGCCATGAGTCCCCTGTACGCTCCGGCTCTTACCTGGATCAACCAGGAACTGGGGACGCGGCGGAGAAGGGCCGGGACTCTCGGCGAGGTCCTGCGCGGTCAACGTGTCCTGTACGGGTACAGCGGCGCCCTGTTGCCGAAGGATTCCCCTCTGTCCGACGGTCACGCGTGCGTGGGGTACTGGTGGCCGGCGCGGGACCCTGGCTGGCGCCCCGACGAGCGCCTGGTTGATTTCCTCGCCGCGGGGCCGGCTCCCGTGTACTTCGGGTTCGGCAGTGTCTCTCCGGGCGACGCGGAGCGGTTGGGCACCATCATCAAGGACGTCGTCCGCAGGCTTGGCGTACGCGCGGTGGTACAGGCCGGCTGGCAAGGCCTTGATGTCTCCGCGGATGACGTCCTGACGATCGGCGAGTGCCCTCACGACTGGCTCTTCCCCCGCATGACCGCCCTGGTACACCACGCCGGCCCCGGGACTGTGGGTGCCGGTCTGAAGGCCGGGGTCCCCACCGTGCCTGTGCCCCTCTCCCTCGACCAGCCCTTCTGGGCCCGCCGTATGACGGCCCTGGGCCTGGCCCCCACCTTCCTCGCCGCACGCCGGCTGACGGTACGGAAGCTGGCCGACGCCCTGCACACAACACTGCACGACCGGCAGTACCGTGACCGGTGTGCCGAGCTCTCAAAGATCATCGGCAGCGAAGACGGAGCGGCAACCGTCTTGAGCTCGCTCTTGACTCCTGAGTACCAAACTCCTTCCTGCATCTCCTGACGAAATGGCCTTCGCGTCCGCCGGGCCGCAGTGCGAACACGCACTCCGCGTGCGGATGATCTGCGGGCCCGGCTGCGGGCGACCCGGTTCGCTCCGGACCTGGACAACGAGGACGAGAAGTACGGCCTGTCGACCGCCTACCTTCGCCCGCTGGCGGAGTACTGGGCGGACGGCTTCGACTGGCGAGCCGCGGAGAAGCGGCTCAACACCGACTTCACCCACCACCGCCTCGACATCGGTGGCACGCCGGTGCACTTCATGCGTGAGCCGGGCAGAGGGCCGGCGCCGGTGCCGCTGATCCTGATCCACGGCTGGCCGTGGACGTTCCTGGACTGGAGCCGGACGACGGGCCCGCTCACCGATCCAGCCGCCCACGGCGGTGACCCGGCGGACGCGTTCGACGTGATCGTCCCGTCGCTGCCCGGCTTCGGGTTCTCCACCCCGCTGACCAACGGGCGCGAGAACCACGTGTCCATGGCAGACCGCTTCCACACCCTCATGACCGAGGTCCTGGGCCATGACCGGTATGCGGTCTGCGGTTCCGACTACGGCGCCCAGGTCGCCGCCCAGCTCGCCCACCGCTACCCCGAGCAGGTCATCGGGGTCCATCTGGGCATGCCCTCCGAGCTGCCGGCGTTCCAGGGCGACCGCTACTGGGACTCCACCGGCGGTCGGCAGGCCCCCGAGGACGCCTCGCCCGAACTGCGCGCCGATTGCAAGTGGTACGACGAGACGCTCGTCTCGCGCGTGGCCACTCCGCTCACGGGGCGCTCAGGAGAAGTCCGCGGCGGTGATGCCGTCGGGGTGTCCGGGCGGCCACTCCACCAACTCGATCCGGTAGCCATCCGGGTCGGTGAGCCACGACGTCTTCGGGCCGCGAGGGCCGCCGGGGTACTGGACAGGTCCCGGCTCCAGGCCGGCGGCGGTCAGCCGCTCCAGAGTGGCGGCCAGTGTGTCCACCTGGATCGCGAGGTGGTCGAAACCGCTGCCCACGTCGACGCGTCCGCCGACGGGACGGTGGACCAGTTCGAGCGAGGCCGCCGGTTCGCCGGGGAACTTGAGGGTCACGAGGTGACTCCCGTCGCCGCCGTCGACCCTGCCCAGCTCGACGTAGCCCAAGGCGGTGTAGAAAGCGAGCGAGCGGTTCAGGTCGGTGACGCGGTAGGCGACGAAGAGCGTTTTCATGCGGTCTCCTCGGGGCGGCGTACCCGGTAGCGGAGGTGCGTGACGTCTCGGTCCTCGAGCCGCCGGACGAGGTCGAGTTCGATGTGATCATCACCGAGGTGGTCGAACAGCCGCCTGCCGTCCCCGAGGAGGACCTGAACCAGGTGGATCTCCATCTCGTCGATGTGCCCGGCTCGCAGGAGCGCTTGGGCCGCGCCTGCCCCGTGGACCATGACCGGCCTGTCCCCGGCAGCCGCGCGAGCCTGTCGGGCGCAGTCCTCGACGTCGGTGACAAATCGCGCGTGGCCGGGTGGCACGTCCCCGTCGTCCACATGGTGGGTGAGGACGAAGATCGGCACACCGTCGTGATGGTCGCCCTGCCAACGCCCGGCGAGTTCGAAGGTCCGACGGCCGGAGATTACCGCGCCGGTCGCCAGCGCCTCGCGATAGACCTGTCCGCTGGGACCGTCGGATTCCCGGTCGTCGAGCCAGTTGAAAAGACGTCCACCGGCACGGCCGAGCTCCTGGCCCGGTCGATCGTCCGGACCGGCGACGTAGCCGTCGAGCGACATCGACATGTACAGCCGAATCGGATTGCTCATTCTGGCCTCCATCTCCCCTCCATGATGTGGGGATGCTCCGCGTCCCGCCCCGTAAGGGCGGGAAGGTCACAGTGGAAGACTTGAGGCAGCAGGCAAACTCATCGACCTGACGAGGCGAAAGTCAAGAGCAGTCAATCGGTTGAGGTGGTTCAGGCTGCGTGAGCCTCGGAGGGTTCGACGAGCCGACCGCGCTCGAGGAGGGCGCCAGCCCGCACCAGGGAACCCCAGGTGGGGTGCGTCCCTCCGGAGTCGTTGCAGTACAGCCTCGCTCCATCCGTGCTCGGCACGGGCGGGAGAGCGACATCCACGCCGTGGCCGCAGCCCGCGGCCACGTGCCCTACCCGGTGGCCAAGCTAGCTAAAGGGAGGACCAAGGGGCGGCGGCGTCCAGGGTGCAGGTGCCGCCGCCCGTGGGAAGTGGCTCAGTCGGCCTGGTGGTCGGCCTGCTTGGGCAGGCAGAACATCAGGGCCCACATCAGGGCGAGGAGGCCGCCGGCCCACCACAGCACGGTGACGAACGCGTGGCGGTTGACCGCGCCGTCGGGAGAGCCGCCGGTGATGGCGAAGAACACCACGGCGGTGAGCGCGGTGCCCAGCGCGATGCCCAGGTGAATGGCGGTGTTGAACAGGCCCGAAGCCGAGCCGGCGGCCTCGTGCGGGACCTTGGCCAGCGATAGGTCGGCGAGCGGGCCGGAGACCATGCCAAGGCCGAAGCCGATCAGCACCACCGGAGCGGTCATCGCCAGCAGGGTCAGGTCGGCCTGGTGGCTGCCGATCTGGAGCCCGTAGGTGACCATCGCAGCGGTCGCGATGAGGGCTCCGGTCTGCGGCAGACGGCGGGCGAAACGTCCGGCGGTCTTCGCCGCGATGGTCGCGCCGCCCAGTTCTCCCACGGAGAGCAGCACGAAGGCTACGGCCGCCTCAAGCGGGCTCAGGCCCAGTCCGCGCTGCAGGTACAGCGTCCAGGTCATGAAGAACAGGCCGCACAGCAGGCCGTGCAGCAGGTCTGCGGCCATGCCCCCGGTGAACTGCCTGACCCGGAAGAGGGACAGGGGCACCAGCGGGGCGTTGTCCTGCCTGCGCCGCTGGTGGCGCAGGAAGACACCGAGGACAAGGAGGCCGGCGGCGAGCATGACGAAGCACCACAGCGGCCATCCGTGGGCGTGGCCCTCGGTGAGCGGGAAGAGGATCAGGACGATGGCCAGGCCGGACAGCAGCATGCCGGCCAGGTCGAGCCGGTCGGCCTTGCGGACGGTCGATTCGGGGATGAATGTGCGTCCGATGAGGAGTACGGCCAGCCCGACGGGCACGTTGACCAGGAAGATCGGCCGCCAGGACAGCCCGAACAGGTCGGCCTGGGTGAGCACGCCGCCCAGGACCGGGCCCAGGACGTTGGCGATGGCCAGGACGGCCCCGTACAGGCCGAATGCCTTGCTGCGGTTCTGGCCTTCGAAGGTGACGTGCATGGTCGCCAGGACCTGCGGGATCATCACGGCCACGCCGACGCCCTGGAGCAGGCGGGCGCCGATCAGTACGCCTGGGCCGGTGGCCAGTCCGCACAGCAGTGAGGCGGCGGTGAACACGACGGTGCCGATGAGCAGGATTCTGCGGCGGCCGTAGATGTCACCGAGCCGTCCGCCGGTGATCAGCCCGACGGCGACGGGCAGGGAGTAGGCGGTGGTCAGCCACTGCACCGCGACCGGTCCGGCGCCGGTCGACTCCTGAATCGCGGGCAGGGCGGTCAGGACGACCGACTGGTCGAGCATGTTCATCAGCTCGGCGGTCAGCAGTACCAGGAGAACGATCCAGGCCCCCATGGCCATCTTCGAGGGGCCAGGAGATGGGCGGGTCGGGGTCTGGGTGGTGGTGTGCTCTGGCTCGTTGCCGAGCGCGGAGGAAGACAAAGCGGGAGCTCCTGATCCAAAGGAATCGGGGAGCCCTGCCGACAGCCGCACCGGTACCGGAGAACACGAAACCCGGGGCAGACGACAGAGCTGCACCCGGGAAGGAAAACTGCGGGGATGGGTGACGCAACTCAGGCCAGCGCGACGTCCGCCCCCGGACACGTGCGACACAACAGCACGCGGGGAACACGGACGACTACATGGCCTGGTTGATAAGACGTCACCCCAAGATCGACACAGAAGGAACAGGAAGTCCGATCACTGCCACCGAAACCTCGGCGCAGGAACTCGAACACACTACAACACCCCCACGCCACGCCACGCAGCAGAACGGACCCGCCCCCTGCTCGGCCGCGACGCTCAGCCTCCCCTGTCAGAAACGGTCCTTTGTCCGAGCCCGGCAGGCTACGCGCAGCGGGGTGTCGTCGCAGCTCAGAGCGCCTGAGGTACCGGTCGTGTGTCAGTGGTCCGTGGCAGACTCGAAACCATGATGCCCCGGTCGAGATTCACACCGCTCCCGAATGAACAGTGGGAGTGCATGGAGCCCCTTCTGCCGCCGGCCGAGAGCCGTACGGGGCGAGCGGTCGGGGGCCTCGACGTGACCGTGGGCGGGCGTTGAGATGGCCGATTTCAAGGATGAACTGTCGCCGGAGCTCATCGGGCGTCTCGCGGGTGACCTTGCGGGTGCCTCGGCCTCGTTCGACCGGATGGCGTTCGAGCAGCTCGCGGGCACCGGTATCGGTGAGCTGGAGCTGAAGGCCCGTATCGACTGGATCGCCCGTGCTCTCGCGGCGACGATGCCGACGTTCCCCGAGGAAGCCGGCCGGGTGGTCCGTGGCGCCCTCGACAGCGGGGGTCTTACGGGGTGGGCTTCCATGCCCGTCAACGCCTACGTCGCCTCTGCGATGCTGGGCCGGCCCGATGTCGCGCTGCCGCTGCTGGCCGCGCTCACTTCCCGCTACACCGCCGAGTTCGCTATCCGCCCGTTCGTCGAAGCCCACTACGAGGTCACGATGGACCAGCTCAGGGCGTGGACCACCGACCCGGACGAACACGTTCGGCGGCTCGTCTCGGAGGGCACGCGCCCGCGGCTGCCCTGGGCGTCACAGCTCTCGCGGTTCGTCGCCGACCCCGCTCCCGCGCTGGCGCTCCTGGAGCTTCTCGTCAACGACGAGTCCCTCTACGTGCGCCGTTCCGTGGCGAACCACCTCAACGACATCAGCAAGGACCACCCCGACCTCGTCCTCGTCACCGCCCGGCGATGGCTTGGCGGCAGCACGCAGGGCGATTTCGTCGTACGTCACGGCCTGCGGACACTCGTCAAGCGAGGACACCCAGAGGCTCTCGCGGTTCTCGGGTTCGATCACCATGCTCCGATCGAGATCACGGACCTCGCCTGCTCGCCCTCCACCGTCTCCATCGGGGAAGCGACCACCATCACCTTCACGCTGCACGCCACCGACGCGACGAGAGCGGCGATCGACTACATAGTCCACTACCAAGGGGTTCGCGGCCCCAAGGCGGGCAAGGTGTTCAAGCTGACCACCCGGGACCTCCCCGCGGGCCAGGCGGTCGGCTTCTCACGCCGGCACCGGTTCGCGTGCCTCTCGGTCCGCACGATCCACCCCGGCCCGCACCGCATCGAGGTCCAGGCCAACGGACGCGTCCTCGGCGCGACCGAGGTCCACGTCACCGCCGCCGAAACATCGCAAGGCCCAGCCTGAGCCTGCTGAACGATGGTGTTGCGGGAGACACCGAGGAGCTTCGCGATCGAGGTGACGCTGTTCTCCGGGCGGGCGAGCAAGTCGCGGGTGTGACGCCGCGGAACTCACCGCGCTCGCCGACCACCTCACTGCCCACGGCCTGGTGATGGAGATGCTCGCCGGGCCATTGCCCGGGATGTACGACGCGAGCTGGCCGGGCCGTCTGCTGTTCGTGTTCTTCGCGGCGATGGCGGAGACCGGGCGGGAGAACATCCGGGAGTCGACCCTCGAAGGGCTCGACACGGCGGCCCGCAAGGGCAAGCGTGGCGGTCGGCCGCCCGTCATCAGCGAGGACATGCTGCGCACCGTGCTACGGCGCCGAGCGAACGGCGAGTTGGTCGACAGATCCAGCCCGACCTGATCATCCCCACCGGCAAGCGCCAGGGCCCGGCTCCCAGCGTCGCCCGCGTCTACCGCGCGCTCGCCGAGCACGAGAAGAGGGAGGCGTACCCCTAAGCCGTCGAGGCGGCGCCCGCCGACTTCGCGGACCTCCGGGACGCCGACGACATCCCGCACCCGCACCCCCGGCGAACCCAGCAGCGCGCCGAGGGCCACGAGGCGAGGTCAGCGATGAGGATGTCGCTCGTCTGTCCCCGCTGAAGTTCAAGAACCTCAACGCCTTGGGTCGCTCTAGCTTCACCCCCTCCGCCCTGCCCCAGGGCCTGCGCCCGCTGCGAGCCCCGAACGCTCCCGGGCTCGACGAGGACGACGACGGGGACGAGTGGACAACCTCGGAAGCCGGATCGGCCCCGGCGCTGTCCCACGGGGGAGCTAGGCAGGGGCGGGCAGGGGGGGCGGAGATATTGCGTTGCACGGGCAGGGGGGAGTCTCTTACCTTTGTCCAGTTCTGCCGGTGCCCGTTCCGGGGCCCGGCGCTGTGTTTTGAGGTGATGGCATATCTCCCAGGCCGTGTAGCCGCTCGTTCTGAGGCGCTCTTTCCAGATGTCCGCGATCGCGGACATCTGACGTGTGCCTCGACGGCGGTGCTCCCGATGGCCTGGGCTGATAGCACCCTCCTTTCCTCTGTCGCGCAGTAGGCGCACAGGGCATGCCTGGGCCTGCCCTGTCCCCATTTCTCCGTACGCGACAAGGATTTCCCTCGTGTCAACCGACACCCATACCCACGGTCAACCACGCCCCACCGGGGCCGGCCGGGCCGCCACGATCACTCTGGTCGTGATCTTGATCGCCGAGCTGATGAACGCGCTCGACGGTTCCATCGTCCACACCGCACTGCCGTCCATCCAGGCGGACACCGGGGCGACGAGCGCCGCGGTGCAGTGGATTCCCGCCGCCTACACCCTCACCTTCGCCCTCGCCCTGATCACCGGCGGACGCTTGGGCGACCTCTTCGGGCGCAAGCGGGTCTTCGTCGCCGGTACCGTCCTGTTCACGGTGGCGTCGCTGCTGTGCGGGATCGCGACCGGCCCGGACTTCCTGGTCGCCGCCCGGGCCCTGCAGGGCGCCGGAGCGGCGGTGATGGTGCCGCAGGTCATGGCCACCATCGCGGTCACCTTCCAGGGGGAGTCGCAGGCCAAGGCGTTCGGCATGTACGGCATGATCATGTCGCTCGGCGGCGTCCTCGGCCCCGTCCTGGGTGCGGTCCTGACCTCCGCGGACATCGCCGGTCTGGGCTGGCGGGCGATCTTCCTGATCAACCTGCCCATCGGGCTCGCCACCGTGCTCTTCGCCCTCCGGTTCATCCCGGAGTCCCGCGACCGGCAGGCCAGGCGCCTGGACCCGCTGGGCATGCTGCTCTCCGCTGCGGGTCTGCTGCTGATCGCCTACCCGCTCACCGTGGGCGGCGAGAAGCACTGGCCTGCCTGGAGCTTCGCCATGATCGCGGTTGGTCTGGTCGTGCTGGCCGTGTTCGTGGCCCAGCAGAAGGCCAAGACCGCCAAGGACGGCTCCGCGCTGGTCGCGCTGTCCCTCTTCAAGAGCAACGCGTTCGCCGGCGGGCTTGCCGCGCAACTGGTCTTCGGGCTGGTCTCCGGGGTGTTCCTGCTGACGTGGGTGCTGTTCATGCAGTCCGGCCTCGGCCTGACTCCAGGGCAGTTCGCCCCGGCGTCCGTCGCCATCTCCATCGGCGGCATGGCCGGCGCGATGCTCGCCTCGAAGTGGGCGGGGCGCCACATGCGCCGGGTGCCGCAGTCCGGGGCAGTCCTGATCGCCCTCACGCTGGTGGGCTACCAGCTGCTGGTCTCCGCCCAGCAGACCGCGACGCCGTTCGTGGCCGCCGTCACGCCGATGATCCTGGTCGGCGCCGGGTTCGGCATGGTCGGCGCGGGACTCGCCGGACTCACCCTCAGCCAGGTCGGCCACGAGGACGCAGGGTCCGCGGCGGGACTGTTCAACACCGCCATGCAGCTCGGCACCGCGCTCGGGATCGCCATGGCGTCGGTGGTGTTCTTCCAGTACGCCCCAGCAGGCAGCCACGGCGCCACCGTGACCCACGCCTTCGCGGGAAGCGTCTGGTACGTCATCGCCGCTCTCGCGGTGATGTGGGCGCTGATGTTCCGGCTCCCCAAGCCCGCCAAGAACGCCTGACCCACGGCCGGCGGCCCGCCCCTCACCGGGCGGGCGCCGGCCCCTTCCCCCCCTTTTTCCTTGGCTGGCGTATTCCGCCGCAGTCGACGTGAGGTGATGACCTATCGCCCAGGCCCGGTAACCGTCCTCGTTCCTGGCACGGACAGCACCCTCGCGGTGCCATACCGCCCTGCCCGAAACGACGGCGCCCCACACCGGCCGGGCCCCGTACCCCCTTCTTCTGCCTGTGTGCAGTCGGCGTACGAGACGGCCCTGGCCTGCCCGTACCCCCCACCTCACAGGAACAGGAACCCCTTCCGTGTCCCACGGCACCCACCAGACCACCACCCCCACGAGCAGCCCACCCACAGGCCACCGTGCCCGCACCCTCACCCTCGCCGTCGTCCTGACCGCGGAGCTGATGAACGCGTTGGACGGCTCCGTCGTCTACACCGCCCTGCCCACCATCCAGGCCGACACCGGCGCCAGCACCGCGGCCCTCCAGTGGATCCACGCCGCCTACGCCCTGACCTTCGCCCTCGGCCTGATCACCGGCGGCAGGCTCGGCGACCTCTATGGCCGCAAACGGGTCTTCCTCGTCGGCACTGGCGTCTTCACCCTCGCCTCCCTGCTCTGCGGAATCGCGACCGGACCGCACCTCCTGATCGCCGCCCGCGTGCTCCAAGGCGCCGCGGCCGCGGCGATGGTGCCACAGGTCCTGGCCACCCTCCATGTCACCTTCGACGAGCACTCCCGTACGAAGGCGTTCGGTCTGTACGGAACGGTTATGTCGCTCGGCAGCGTCGCAGGGCCGGTCCTGGGCGGCGTCCTGACCCAGGCCGACCTGTTCGGTCTGGGCTGGCGGCCCATCTTCCTGATCAACCTGCCCATCGGCATCGCCGCCGTCATCCTCGGCCTGCGCTACATCCCCGAGTCCCGCGACCGCACCACCCGGCGCCTGGACCCGCTCGGCATGCTCTCCTCCGCGCTCGGCCTGCTACTGATCACGCTCCCGCTGACGGTGGGCGGTGAACATCGCTGGCCCGCTTGGTCGTTCGCGGCGATGGCCGCCGGCCTGCTCATCCTGGCGGCGTTCGTGGCCCAGCAGAAGAGCAAGATGCGCAAGGACGGCTCCCCTTTGGTCGTCCTCTCCCTCTTCACCGGCCGCACCTTCAGCGCAGGACTCGCCACCCAACTGGCCTTCGGCCTGCTGTCGGGTGCCTTCTTCCTGTCCTGGTCCCTGTTCATGCAGGACGGTCTTGGCCTCACCCCCGGGCAGGCCGCCCTCGGCTTCGTCGCCGCATCGCTCGGCGAGATGGGCGGGGCCTGGCTCGCCATGAGCCTGGTCCGCCGCTACGGCCGTGCCGTCCCGCAGGCCGGAGCCCTGCTCGCCGCCACCACACTGGCCGGCTACCACCAACTCATCACCACAGAGGGCACCGGCATGGGGACCGTACTGGCCGCCGCCCCCATGCTCGCCGTCGGCCTCGGCCTCGGCATGATCGGCGCCCCGCTCGCCGACCTCACCCTCGGCAAGGTCGCCCACAAGGACGCAGGATCGGCCTCCGGCCTCTTCAACACCTCCACCCAGCTCGGCATCGCACTGGGCACCGCCCTGACCACCGTGGTCCTCTTCACCCACACCACCGCCGGCACCCGAGGCCCGGCCATGAACACCGCCTTCGCCGACAGCCTCTGGTACGTCGTCGGCACACTCATCGCGATGTGGGCGCTGCTGCTCCTGCTTCCCCGACGGACTCGCTCGAGCTGACATACGAGGGGCGATGGCGTTCCGCACCGTCGCCGCTCGCACGCATGGCTGTGAACGCGAGTTGGGGCTCTGGCCCACTTCTTGTGGTGACGGCCTGGCTGCTGCCCCGTGCCCGGTCGGAAGGCCTGACCCCCATGGTTCCGGGACGGAATCGACGGGGACGATCACGGTTTCGGTCGAGCCCACAAGAAGGATGCTGCCTGCGATCTCGGCTGGCGGACACCTGCGGTTGTTCTCGGCATGGCTGGTGCGGTGGGCGGGGAAGGAATCTCCGCATGCGGACGGTGAACGGAGTAGGGGCGGCGGACTTCCTGTACGGCGCTCGACCCCAGATGCTGACTGGCCCCGGCTACCTGCTGCCGACCGGAACGGCAGGCATCTGGCGCGATGAACAGCAGGATCTGCTGGTGGTCGCGGACGGCGGGCACGCTGTGGACCTCTTCACCGACCCCCGGTGGAGCCGCGCGGCGGCGGTCCGCAGCCCTGGGAAGCATCCGAACCGCGGTTCCACGGTGTTCACCGGCCTGGATCCGCCGTGCCACACGCGTCTGCGTGGGATGGTCGCCCGAGCCTTCACCCCGAGCGCGGTACAGCAGTGGCAGCCGGCCATTGCGCGGCGTGCCGAGGAGCTGGTTGCCACACTGCGCTCGTCCTGCCGGACAGTCGATCTCCTGTGGTCGTTCTGTCTTCCGTTCGCCTTCGGCGTCCACTGCGAGTTCCTCGGCATACCCAACTGTGCCCGCCGGCCCTTGCACCGTGTGTGGTGGGCCTCGTTGTGGTCCGCCGACGACGAGGCGGAACGCCGGCGGACCGCATGCGCAGTGCGTCGGGTACTGGCTGACCTTCTCAATCCTCGTGACCGGACTTCCCTGACGGGAGTGTTCGCCGGTCTCCGCGCAGCCCTGCGCTGTGGGAGGCACAGCGATACGGACGTCCTTGATGTGGCACAGACGCTGGTGGGCGACGGCGCTTGGCTCGCTGCCTCACAAATCGCGCAGACAGTCGCCAGTTTGCTCATACGATTCGGAGAACTCCCGCCGGACCAGGCCACGCTGCGCCGCGCGGCCGAGGGATCGCCACGCAGCACGCCGGCGATCACCCTGGCCATGCCCCGTACCGCCGTGGCTCCCCTGCGCCTGGGATCCCTGCGCATCGCACCAGGCCAGCGGGCCACCGTGGCCATTGGCCTGGCCAACCGCGCCTCTGCCGTACGAGATCAGGCCGTCATATCGCCCGGGTCGGGGGAGATCGACCGGGACCTCACCTTCGGACATGGTCCGCACTACTGCCTGGGCGCCTCCTTGCTCGCGATGGAACTGCACACCGCTCTCACGGCGTTGGCCACGGCGCTGCCAGGCCTGGCCATGGCGGCGTCCGAAAGAACCCTGCCGTGGTTTGCCACCCCGACAGTTCGTGGTCTGCGACACCTCCCAGTGACCTGGGCATGCGGCCGACAGCTGCGCCACTGACACCGCCCGCACCAACGATCTGTTCTTCACGAGATCACCAACAGCGCCAAGGCGGTGGCTGGCGCTGCCAGGATGTGAGGTCCAGTCCTGGCCGACTGGCCCAGCCTTCTTTCATCGCGGCGAAGAAGGCTGGCTCCGGCTCCAGGTGCATCACGTTCGGCCACAGGACAAGGCGCACCGAATCGGGTGCCTCAGCGACCATGACGAGTGTCGTATCAAACGCATCATTGTGATGTGGTGGACGACCCGCCCCACGGATGAAGTGCAGCACATCACGCCCACCCCGGGCGCCGGGCGCTCCTGGGACTCGCCGCCCCCGACGGTGCTCCGGGCACCGTGCCCTCTCCGGCACCGCCGACCGCCTCGCCGGCTTCGGAGGCGTCGCGCCGGTGCCCCGTGACTCCGGCCGGCTCAGCGGCAACCTGCGGCGCCCCAACCGATACAACCGGAGGCTTCAACGGGTCTTCTACACCTCCGCGTTGTTCAGCATCCGGCACTGCGAGGACTCCCGCCGGCCAGCCGTCCTCGCTCTCGCCCGCCGCCGCGTCAACGTCCTCTGAGCCCTCCTGCGCGACGGACGACGCTACGAACCCACGCCTCCGGTTGCTCTCGCGGCTTGACAGACGGCATTAGGAATCAGTCAGTGACGGGCCGGGTCGGGTGCCGGATCTGACGCCTCCGCCCGATGAGGTCCGCTTACTGCACGCCGCCCTCACACGACTGGTTGCACCGCCTCTATGATCGACCGGCCGCAGAACGACAACGGGTGGAGGGCGCGATGCCTGGTCAGATCGCCGCAGTGAGCCGTAACGAGGTGTACTCGTTCAGCAAGCCCAATCGCGATTCCATCACGCTGCTTCCGGGGATCGGAGTGGAAGGTGACGTGCACGCAGGTGAGACGATTCGCCACCAGTTCCGCATGACCTACGAGCCGGACCTGCCCAACCTGCGCCAGGTCCACCTGATGCACGAGGAACTTTTCGACGAACTCGCGCTCAACGGCTTCAAAGTCTCTGCGGGCCAGCTCGGCGAGAACATCACCACGCGCGGGGTGGAACTGTTGAACCTGCCCACCGGCGCTCTGCTCCATCTCGGGGAGCAGACGGTGCTTGAGGTGACAGGATTGCGCAACCCGTGCTCGAAGATCAATGACTTCCGCAAGGGCCTGCTCGGTGAGGTCTTTACTATGGACCCCTTGTCCGGCGAGTTCACCTTCAAGTGTGGCGTCATGGCTGTGGTCCGCCGTGGAGGGACCGTCCGCGCCGACGATTCCATCCGGGTGGAGCTTCCGCCCCGCCCCCACCGCCCGCTGGAACGGGTTTAGGCGCCGATCATCGCGATCGGGCTGCGCAACCTGCGTGAACACGACCCGGCCGGGCCGGCGTTGCTCCGCTTCGGCCACGTCCAGGGAGTTCCCGCCACGGCCCTGAAGTTTTTGAGTCGGTTGATCGTTCGCTCGACCTCGTTACGGCGTTTGCAGATCGTCTTGGCGAAGCAGGTGGGCCGACCGCCCTGCTGGGGATCGCGGTCGCGGGCTACGGTGGGACGAGCGGCGCGTCCGGCAACGGGGCCCCGGCCGGCGCTCCGGTAGGCGCCGCCGCCAAGGTCGCCGGGCAGGCTGGCCCTGCCCGGCGGTCTTCCCACGCTCAGGCATGTTCGCGATGGCCGTCGTGCCTGCATCCCGATCAGAGCTTCGTGTGCGGGAGGGGCCGGACGGCGGCGGGGCGGAGCATCTGCCCGGCTGCCAGTTCGCGATAGATCGGATTGTTGGTGAGCAGTTCCTCGTGGCCTCCGCCGGCGGTGGCGCGGCCGTGGTCCAGTACGACGATCTGGTCGGCGTGCTGGACGGTGGAGAGACGGTGTGCGATCACCAGCAGGGCGCATTCCCGCGCGACGTCCTTCATCACTGCGGTCAGCGCGGTCTCGTTGATGGCGTCGAGGTGGGAGGTGGGCTCGTCGAGCAGGAGGAGTTGGGGACGGGCGAGCAGGGCACGGGCCAGGGCGATGCGCTGGCGCTCGCCTCCCGAGAGGGTGTTGCCGCGGTCGCTGAGCATGCCGGACAGGCCGCCCCGCAGCCGTCGTACGACATCGTCGAGCTGGGCGAGCTCGATGACGCGCCGCACGTCGGCCTCGGCGGCGTGGGGCACGGCATAGGTGATGTTGTCGCGCAGGGTGCCGTGGACGACATGGGTGTTCTGATCGACGACGGCGATCTGATCGCGGCATTCCGCGCGGGTCAGTTCCGTGGCGGGCCGCCCGTCGAAGATGAGGACTCCGGAGTCCGGTTCGTAGAACCTGGCCACCAGAGCGAAGATCGTGCTCTTTCCGGCGCCCGACCGGCCGACCAGGGCCGTCTGGCTCCGGTGGGGGGCCGAGAAAGTGACGCCGCGAAGGACCGGGCGGTCGGGGTGGTAGCCGAAGGTGAGGTCTCGCAGTGCGAGGGCGGGTTCCTCAGGCGAAGCGGCTTGTGGAGCCTCTTCGCAGGGACGCGCCCGTACCGTCAGGTGCCCGGGGTGAGAGGGTTCCGCAGGCAGGTTCAGGGCCTGTTCGATGCGCTGGTAGGCGCCCATGCCGCGCTGGATCAGGCCCACCGCACGGAAGACCGAGGACAGCGGCAGGACGAGGTAGGAGGCGTACAGCAGGAAGGCGACGAGGTCGCCGAGGGAGTTGGCGTGGCCGGTGACGCGCAGGCCGCCGATGACCAGGACGAGCAAGAAGGAGCCCTGGACCGCGAGCTCGACCGCCGGGCTCATCACTGACGCGAGTTTCGCGGTCCGCACGCCCGCGTCGTGAGCGGATTCGATGCGTTCGCCGACGCGCTGCGCTTCGCGGTCCTCGGCCCGGTGGACGCGGACCATCGGCAGAGCGCCGAGCGCGCGCTCAAGGTCTGCGGCGATCGCGCCGACGGAGTTCTGCATGTGCTCGGAGGCGGCACGGATGCCCTTCAGCAGTGAGGCCACGACCGCAGCGGCGGTCGCCACGGTCAGGGCGACCAGGACAAGCAGCAGCGGATCGATCCACATCATCAGGGCAATCGCACCGGCCGCGACGAGGGCTCCCGTGACGAGGTCGACGAGAGCCTGGGAGACCACCTCCCTGAGCAGGGTGGTGTCGGCGGTCACGCGGGAGATCAGATCGCCGGTGCGGTGGCGGTCGTACTCCCGCATCTCCAGCCGCAGCAGTCGCGCGACCAGGCCGTGACGGAGCTGGCGTACGACTCTCTCGCCCATGCGTTCCAGGACGAAGCGGCCGACGGCGCCGGTGGCTGCCTCGATGATGAACAGCACGGCCAGGAGCAGCAGAAGTGGCCAGAATGCCCGTCCGTGGTCGCCCGCGTCCACGATCTGCTTGGCGACGAGAGGCTGGGCGAGCCCGAGGACCGAGGCCACGAGAGTGAGCACGGTGGCCACGACGATGGAGGCCCGGTGCCCGGTGGTGAGCCGGTACATGGTGGCCACCGCGGCCCGTGTCGAGCGGTCCGGCGCCTTCGCCTGCAGGTCGGTCATGGGCGGGGAGGCCGGTTCGTGTCCGGCGGCCCCACCGCGAGCAGCCGCGCGAAGTAGTCGTCGGGCACGTCTTCGCCGATGGGCCGGCCCTCTGCCTCGATCCAGGCGTGCGCGTTGAAGGGGGGCACCACGCTTGCCCCGGTGCACCATGTGGGCCAACTGCCCGTCAGCCGGCACAGCAGGGCGGCGGCCAGCGAGCGGGGCAGACAGCCTTTCGGACCGGCGCAGAGCAGGCTGACCGCGCACACCGCGTCCCGGGCCTTCTTCGCCTGTGCGGCGGTGGCCGGCGTGGCTCCGCGACGTACGACACCGAGGACCGCGCGGATCCGGCGGGGGGACAGCAACGAGAGCACGACGGCGGGAAGCAGCACGAGGCGGGCGGCCAGACGCCGGGTGAAGGGGACGCCAGTGGGCCGCTCCAAGGCGCTCGGTGTCGTCATGAGGCCAGCCCCGACTCCCGCAGTTCCCGCACGAGAGCCGTGACGTCCTGCTCCGCGCGGGCCCGGTCGATGTCGAACTCCGTGACGAGCGCGTCGACGGCCGCCACTTCCTCGCCGCCGTCGAGGAGGGTCTTCACCACCAGGGTGCCGGTGGGGTTGAGTTCCCAGTAGTCGCCGCTGCGCTGGTCCAGGAGAACTGTTCCGTATTCGGTCTCCGCGGTGGAGACATCGGGGCCGAACCGCAATGCCATGGTGGGTGACTGCCTTTCTCCGGTGGCGGATCTAGCGGGTGCGGGTGGGGGAGAGGCCACGCAGCCACACTTCGGCGGCGATGGTGGAGTAGAGGATCGCGTCACGCAGCCCGGGAGCGGAGGGCCGCTGAGCGAGGCGACGCAGCGCTTGGCCGTCGACCAGGCCGAGCTGTTCCAGCCTGGAGTTCTCCCACAGGGCCAACAGGTCGGCGCGGTGCCGACGCAGCCCGTCGGCGGCGTCCATGGCGGCTGCGGCCTTGGTGGTGCGCCGCAGGCATGCCTCGGGCACGATGCCGCGCATCGCGGTGGTGAGGACGGGCTTGTACGCCCAGGGCGTGACGCGTTCGTCCGGCCGGATCGCGAGGCACGTCTCGATGACGCGGTCATCGAGGAACGGCGAGGCCATGGGTACGCCGGCGCGGGAGGCCATGCGGTCCCACTGGCGGATGATGCGCGTGCACGAGCGGATCGCCTCCAGGTCTGCGTGCAGACCACGGTCCGGGTGCAGCGGTGTGACCGTCGCGGCCGCCTCACTCAGGGCTTGCTGCGCCAGCCGTTCCGCGTCGGGCGTCACCCAGTCGAAGAGGCGGGGCGGCATGCCCCAGCCGAGACTGGTGGCGACCGTGACAGGGGCAGGGTCGCGCAGCCGGCCGCTGGAATCGGCGAGCCACTGCCCGTACGGCCGTGAGTCGGCCAGCGCGCGGACAGTGGCGCCGAGCGGCCACTGCCACAGCGCCCGGAAGCCGCGCAACTGCCGCAGCGCGAACAGCGGACGTGTGCGCGCCAGCCGGTGGTAGTACGCCTCGGAGCACCACGCCACATGGTCGCCCCCGATACCCGTCAGGTGCAGCCTGCTGCCCCGCTCGGCCATGCCGGGCAGATGATGTAGTACCCGCGAACGGTCCATGACACCGATGGTGGGCTCGTCGAGCAGGTCGTCGATGCTGAGGAGATCGTCGTAGACCAGCGGCGAGGCGTCCGCGTCCCAGACCACATGCTCGACGTCCGGCAGGTGCTTCGTCGCCTGCCGGGCCCAGTACAGATCGGTGTCGGCGGGATCGCGCCCCGGCCAGGTGCTGGCCACCACGTTGGCGGGGGACCGGTCGGCCAGGAAGCAGATGGAGGTGGAGTCCAGGCCCCCGGACAGATCGCAGCTCACCACGCCGCCTCTGCGGGTGCGGGCGTCGACGGCCGCGGTGAGAGCATCGCGGACCAGCGGTGCGCCGTCGGCGAGCGTACGGACCGGCTCCGGTGGGGTCCACCACCGCGAGTGGCGTACGGTCCGACCGTCCGCGGCGACGATCAGCGCGTCTTGTGGCGAGACAGCGGTGACACCACGCCAGAGAGACTCTTCGAACAGCGGATACGGGGCCGGCCACAGCAGCCGTACCGCCAACTGCTGTTCGTCGGGCGCGGTGCCGAGCGCGTTCGCGAGTAGGTCGGCGCGGGTGGCGGCCACCGGCACGCCGTTCACGGCAGCGTGGAAGACCAGGCGCAGCCCGGACGCGGTGCCCTGCACCCTGAGTTGCCCATCGAGGGTGGCGATGAGGTGGAAGCTGCCGGGGAGGGAGTGGGCCAGTGCGTCCAGTTCGGCGAGATGGCGCAGCCGTCCTGCGCGGCGCTCCAGTTCGGCGGCACTGATCGGGCAGCAGCCGATGACAGCGAGGGCCGCGCTGCCGGCATACCCGGTGACGACTTCCTGGTCGTCCCATTGCCCTACCAGCCATGGCCGGCCCGAGGGGTGCTTGAGGGTTCGTGTCCCGGGGTGGGCGAAGGCGCGGGCCACGGCGGCCGCGTCCTCATGGTCGTTGAAGACCGCGAAGTGCGCGTCGCCGGGGCCCGTCCCCGCACTCTCGTGCAGTTCAGCCATGACGTCAGGTCAGAAACCGTCGGTCGTCAGTTCTTGCTCAGGATGAGTCGGTCGTTCCCGTGCCGCTGCAGCAGCCCGGTTTTCTTGCGGAACGTCCCGAGCCGGACCAGCGTCGGCGCTTCGTAAGCCTTCTTCATGACCTCTCCTCAGGTAGAGGATTGACGCCCGCTTCCCTGGTCGACAGCGCACGGGGGTCCCGGTCTGCTGCCGGCCGGCCCGAGGCTCATCTGGAACCGGGGCGGGAATGTGGACGCAGCACCTAGCTACGTGCATCACCGCATGGGATGACAAGGGCACCGAGGGAAAATAGACAATATGGAAAACTCAAATGCGGTCCGTGGCCGCGGCGTTGCCTTCGGATTTAGTCTAAAACTGCATAATGTAAGGCTGCTCTGCATGTATGGGCGAAAAAACGTTCTGACCTGCGTATCGACAGTCGTCTGCTGGTCGTGCACGGAGAGGGGACAACGGAAGACGGGCGGAGCCGCCGGGGGGTACTGGGTTCTTGGGCTCGCGCTTCGTCTCCCTGCCGGAATGGGCGGCTCTTTCTCCTGGTCCGGTAGCTCTCTTGCGTCAGCATCGGACTCCGTGTGACGCGTTCCGGGCAGGTGTCGTGTCGAGCTGACGGTGCCCGGTCATCGCCCAGATCGTTGGCGTACGCCTGGTGCTCCGTGGGCAACGGCGAGGAGCAATACATCCGTATTGAGTTTGACCATGGTTGAGGGGCCGGGTGACCCTGGACCGTCCGTTCGGGGGCACCCGGCATCTCACATCGCGAAGGGGCTACGGCTTGGGCGAGAAGAAGCGGCGTAAGCGGCCCAGGAGTTCGACTCACTATGTGTCCTCGTATGAGCCGCTGGGAAATCCGGGGCCGGACACCAGTGAGGGTGACGCCCGTGATGAACGGGTTTCTGCGTTTTTTGGTGAGGTGTCGGAGCTGGCGTTCGAAGCCGGGCCTCGGGGGCTGGAGCTGTCCCGGGTCGATGTCGAGACGGGCACCTGCCTGTTCCGCAGCGAGCCGGAGGCGGACCCACGGAAGGTTATCCGCGAGACCGGAGGGCTGTCAGAAGAGGAGGTAGCGATGTCGG
Source organism: Streptomyces sp. NPDC054866 (assembly GCF_053610745.1). Lineage (NCBI taxonomy): Bacteria > Bacillati > Actinomycetota > Actinomycetes > Kitasatosporales > Streptomycetaceae > Streptomyces > Streptomyces sp. NPDC054866. The sequence goes on along the minus strand of NZ_JBSGZA010000013.1, from coordinate 64,315 downwards.
AAGGGCCGGAGGGGATGGTCCTTCCTGGATCTCCCCCGTGGGCGCATCTGGCGTGGCTAGTAGGTGAGTTGCCTTTCGTGTACTCGTTCCGCGGTTACGGGCCGGAGGGGGGTCCGGAGCTGTGCGGAGTGGATTCCCCTACCCGGGAGTGGGCGGATGTACTGGTCGACCACAAGGGGGAACGGTGGCGGGTGCGGGTGGTGCTGGAGGGGCGCAGCGAGCCGCTGGAGTACCCGGGGATGATGATCGGTGAGCTGTTCGGGGCGGGTGAGCACCGCAAGCGGCGGTTCCGGAGTAAGCAGGCCCCGTATGTGATCGACCCAGGACTTTAGAGGGGCGTCGTGGGATACCAGCATCCCATGGAGGTGGTCCAGGAGGGGAGCATGACTGGACTGCCTGGGGCTGGCCGAAGGACCCCTCCTACCGGATTCCGGTGGGGCAGCACCCCTAACTGTAGAGGGCGAGAGTGACGCAGGGCCCGCCACGCACATGTGGACGCACGCTGCTGGTCAATCCGGGCCGAGCGTGACGTCGGGCGCTGAGACCTGGTTGTGGTCTTCCAGCCTGACGTTGTCGTGCCGGAGCGGGTGCCATGTCGTTGTAGCCGAGGGCGTCGGGGGCGAGCCGCCGCCTCACGCGACCCTGGAGAGCCGCCACCGAGCCTGATATGAGACGTGCGTTCGGGCCCGGGCAAGGGCCAGATGTGCTCTGCGTCTAAGGTGGGATTGTGCATCGTTTCGAGGTCGTGACAGCCGTCGCCGCGCCCCCGCACCAGGTGTTCGCGGTATGCCTGAACGTCGAGGTGCACACCCGCTCGATGGCCGAATCGTCGGAGCGAGCAGTTGGCGGCAAGACCCGGGGAGAGCTGGCGCTCGGCGATACGGTGACTTTCCAGGCTCGCCATCTCGGCCTGTCCTGGCGGCTCAAGGCCCGCATCACCTCCTACGACCGGCCCCGATGTTTTGTGGACGAGCAGGAGTCCGGACCCTTCAAGCGATGGCGTCACGCCCACTACTTCGAGCCGGATGGCGCCGGCGGCACCATCATGAGGGACGTCATCGACTTCGCCTCACCGCTGGGGCCTGTCGGACGCATCGTCGACAGACTCCTCCTGAGCCGGTATATGCCCCACCTCATCAGAACCCGCAACGCCTACCTGGCCAGCACTTTCGACTGAGTGGCCGGGCCAGGCGCTGTCCTCCGCGCTGCGTGCCCTGCAGGTACGGCTCGCCGGAGACGCACTCTCCAGCCTGGCGATGATCACCGAGTGGACCGTACTGGGCATGCCCGTCGCCACCGGGCACATCGAGCTCGCCGGAACGCCGGCACGGATCAGGTGGGGCAGCGCACCCCGCAGGACAGACGGCGTCGGCAGCGCGGGATCGCCCAAGCTCTGCAGATCCAAAGGCGAGGTCTTGTACTAGAACTTCCGCACATGGGCGGGAAGACCGGGATCGACCACAGGCGAGGTATTGCGGGCCCCGATCAACGCCTCAACGTCCTGTACAGATTCTCGTCCCTGTCGCGTCATGCTCCGCGTTGTGCCCGTGTCGGTGAAGGCCACGCCACCAGACCAACGCCCAGCGGCAGCGGCCGGAGTTCTGCTGCTCGCCCGGGGATTGTCAGTGGCGACGGTCATGATGATCTGTATGGCGATCACGATGACGAATTACGCACTGACATGGACCGACCCGCAGGGCAATCGGCACGGGTCAGCCGTCGGCTATGACGAGGCGAGCGCGCAGGATGAGCAGAGCAGCGCTTCAAGGCGACTGGCCGCACCGACATCGTCATCGATCAGGTGAAGCCGGGCGAGCTGCCCGTCGTTACCGCCTAGCCGGTGGGGCGGAGGGCTTGGGCGCGGCGAGGTTGGTCGGTGTGACTGCGCCGGGGCCGAAGCCGGCGCGGGCCTGGTCGGCGGCTGCCTCGATGAGGCGTGCTTTGTCGTCATCGGCGTCGAGGCTGAGCTGGTGGTGGGCGGTGTCCGCGGGGGTGAGTTCGGCGCGCTGACCCAGGCTGCGGACGCGGGCGTGCTGCAGGCCAAGCGCCTCATATAGCCTCCGTAGGCGGCGCGGGTGAGGCCATGGCTGTGGCCGGTGGCCTCGGGCAGGGTGACGCGGCGGGTGGTCGTGGAGCGGTCGGCGTAGCGCACCGTCAGGATCATGACGTGGCACACCTGCTGTTCGCCGCGCAGCCGGATCCCGAGCTGCTCGGCGAGCGAGAGCAGAGCACGCCGGTGCTGTTCGGGGTCGAGTTCGTCGCGATCGAAGGAGCGCTCGCAGACCGCGGTGCGCACAGGGGCCTGGGGGACGAAGGGCCGCTGATCGATGCCGTGGGCGTGCTCGTGCAGGGTGCGGCCCATCTCCGCGCCGAGCAGGCGCTGCACGGTGAGCAGCGGCGCATCGGCGAGCTCGCCGACCGTGGTCAGGCCAACCCGGGCCAACTGGCAGGCGGTTGAGGGGCCCACCCCGTACAGTGCGGCGACCGGCTAGGGCTGCAGGAACGCGGCGATCGCGTACGGATCGGAGCCGAGCACGGTGATCTGGCCGGGCGGGGTGACGGCCGCGGCCATCGCCGCGAGCATCGCGTTCGGCCCAACGGCCGCGGTGCTCGGGACGCCGTACAGGGCCAGGGCCCGCAACCGGATGAGCTGGGCCAGGCCCTCGGCGTCGGGCCGGAATCAGCCCAGGGCGCCGGTGAGGTCCAGCTCGACGTTGTCGGGCGGCAGCGCCCGCAGGCGGGGCGTGATTGCCTCCATCAGCGTCAGCAGTTACTCGAACAGCCCGCCCTGCCCGTTGTGGGGGAGGTGGAAGTGGACCCGCGCGATGCACGGTGCCGTGCGGTGAGGCCGTGCGGCCGGGGTGCTGGTCATGGTCACCCCGCCGATCCGGGGATCACCAGGCGCCTCAGAGTGCCTCGGTTCCCTCCCGCGGACGGGCGTGCTGGCAGGGGCCGCTTTCGGCGGCCGGCTCACCTTCCGGCGAGGGCGGACACCGTGCGGTCAGCAACCGATCAGACCGCCCTGATGTCTTCCTAGCCATGGCCCAGTGGAACCCGCCCCATCCGCTTTCCTCGCCGCACTGCGGCCAGGACGCCGACGCTCAGAGTCCGTCCGGCTGTCCCGGCCGTTCTGTAGCCCCGCATCAGGCTTGCTTGGCCCATCTTGCCGACGCTGACCGAGCCGCATACTTCGCGACGCTGAGGCCCGGCGATGACGTCGATCACCGCGGTACCACCTTCACCGAAGGCCTGCTCGATGAACTGCTCAATGCGCTTTGCCCCCCTGTGCGTCGGTCGCCGCAGGCCCCGAGAGAGCGTCGCGCTCAGCTGGGCAGAGCACGCTTCACCTCGGCCACGTTCAACTGCAACGCTGACTTCGGCCGAGCCACCTTCCATGGCTTCGCGGATTTCGGCTCGGCGACCCTCAACGGCGAGGCGCGATTCTATTCAGCTCTCTTCATGCACGGTGCCACGTTCGAGGACACGACCCTCAACGGCAGGGCCTACTTCAACGGGGCGTTCTTCAACGAGAACGCCTGGTTCAAGTCGGCGGTGTTCAACGACCAGACGGAGTTCGGGGGAGCGACCATCAAACAAGTCGCATGGTTTGAGTTGGCGACCTTCACCGGTGATGCCAACTTCGGGAGGACGACCTTCACCATCGGAGCAGGCTTCGAGCACGTGGTCTTCAAGAAGAAGGCCAGCTTCGGTGGCGCCACCTTCAACGGCGACGCCAGGTTCGGGGCGTCAACCTTTAGCGGTGACACAGATTTTGGCGCCATGACCGTCATCGGCGACGCCCGCTTCGAGGCGGCGGTGTTCGAGGAAGCCACACTGGTGGGGCCCTTGGTGTGTGCGGGCAGACTCGTGCTGTCAGGGGCATCATTCGGCGGGGCGGTGTCGATCACTGCGGCTACCCGGCGCGTGGAATGCCGCCGCACTCGCTGGTCCTCAAGGGCCTCCCTCGAGCTGCGGTACGCCGGCGTGGACCTGGCTCACGCTGTGTTCGAGTACCCATTTAGACTCTCCGCCGCTCCGACCCCCTTTGCCCGCCGGGATGGACGAGCGGTGTCCGAAGAGCCGCTCGATGGCGCTCAGGGCAACGCCGATGTGCGACTGCTGTCACTGCGCGGCGTGGACGCTGCCCACCTGGTACTTGCCGACCTGGACCTGGCACGGTGCCTGTTCACCGGCGCCGTGCACTTGGACCAGATCCGACTGGAAGGCTCCTGCACTTTCGACACCGCCCCCACCGGCACATCCCGGCAACATCGCCACTCCGCACCAAACCTTCCCGACTCCGAGACTGCTTCCTCCCGGGCTTTGCGATGGCCGCCCTGGCTCCCGGTCCGGTTCACCCAGCGCGGCACGCTCGCCGAGGAACACGCCTGGCGGGCCCGACAGCCCCGGACCGCTCCAGGCTGGAACCCGGCCATTTTTGACGCGCAGCATGCCGGGCCCGCGCAGCTGGCACCGATATACCGAGCGCTGCGTAAAGCCTTTGAGGACAGCAAGAACGAGCCCGGAGCCGCAGACTTCTACTACGGGGAAATGGAGATGCGCCGCCACGATGCAGCCACCAAGCCCGCCGAGCGCTGCCTGCTGACCGCATACTGGGCGCTGTCCGGCTACGGATTACGCGCCGCCCGCGCCCTGGCCTGGCTGGGAGCAGCGCTGCTCGTCACCCTCGTACTGATCATGGGCCTCGGCCTGCCTGACCATTCCCCCAGGCAGACAGCGACCGGCACCGTTCCGGCCGGCGGCGGCCGGGTCTCACTGACCGTGGACAAGCCCGACCCCAAGCTCACCAGCGGGTTGGGCGAGCGGTTCACCACCGAGCGGTTCGACAAGTCCGTGCAAGTAGTCCTTAACTCCGTGGTGTTCCGATCCAGCGGCCAGGACCTGACCACCGTCGGTACCTACACGGAGATGGTCAGCCGCTTCACCGAACCCGTCCTCCTCGCTCTGGCCATCCTCGCCATGCGAGCCCGTATCAAACGTTGACCACAGCTCGCCAAGCTCTGCGCAGCCCACTGCGCCCGGCAGCCCCGATTCAACGTATGGGCGCACGGCGACACAGCACCTTCGCCTGGCGTGGGTCTACAACGCGCGTCATGCGGTGAGGCCTCCGGCAAGACGACAGGCTCCTACCACCACCGGTGGCGGGTGCGCATGCACAAAGGCTGGTGGGGACCGGCGCGTTGGGCTTGGCACGGGCTCCGGGGCGAGGTCGCGGGGATACGATCGGGGTCCTTGTCCGGGACGTTCGGGTGGGGGGACTTTCGTGGCTGAGCTGGTCCAGGAAAAGCAACTGGATGTGTGCGTGGACTCCTTCGCGTTCGCGTTTCAGGAGTCCTGGGACGCTGACCTGCCGGTCGTGTTTCCCGATGCTTTCGATGCCGATGTGTTCGTGAACGCGTTCCCCGGGCGCGTCGATCTTTGCAGTGCCGGCCACACGCACACTGCGGCGGTGACGGTGCAGGTTTGGGACGGGGATCCGGCCGCGGAGGATGAGGCCACGTGGGAGGTGCGGGGTGAGGTGGGATTTGAGTCGGTGAGTGGTGATGTCGCGGTGTGGACGCCCTCGTTGGGGCGTACCGATGACCTGATCGAGCTTGGCCGAAAGGGCCCGTGGCGGGTGCGGGCGCACTGCACGGGGCGTGCCGAGCTCGCTGAGCTGCGGGAGTCACCGGAGCCGGTCGTCGGCATCGAGCGCTATCTGGTGCAGTTCTTCCCCGCCAGCTGATCCGAGGTCAGGGGGCGGCCGGCGTTCGCTGGCCGCCCCCATGCCGTCAGGATGTGATCTTTACAAGGAAGGCGTCGTCGTCGGTGTCGGCGAGCATCCTCGAACCGCCTTTTCGGCGCTGAGGGGGGAGCGGCGACACCAGGACACTCCGCGGCGCCCGGAACCTGAGCCCCGATCACCGATCAGCGTCCCCCTCTCGGGCCCCGCCACGTCAGACAGGGGCCCGAGCGAGGGACGCTACGCTCCCGCGAGAGGGTGCGTCAGCCGGACGTTGCCCGTTCCAATGGCAGCTCAGTGACCTTCACCGGCTCGGTCCCGGCCGCACTGTGCCGCGCCGACCAGTTCTCCAGCGCTGCCCCGCACGCGTGGTCGAGGTGGTGCAGGCCCGAGAGATCCAGCCGGATGGGACGGTCCTGAGGCAGCGCCTCCAGGCTGTCGAGGATCTTCGGCAGCCGCAGGAAGGTCGCATTGCCCGTCAGGCACGCCTCGATGGGACCGGCGCCCTTGTCGGTGACCTCCAGCCTGATATGCGAGGCCTGCCAGGCGGTCTTCGCCACGGACAGCGCCAGACCGATCAGAACACCCTCGAACATGTTCACCGCGACGATCGCCACCGCGGTGACCACCAGGATCAGCGCCTCGCCCCGGTGCGCGCGCCATAGCGCCACTGTCGAACGCAGTGGGATGAGCTTCCACCCCGCATGGACGAGGATGCCCGCGAGGGCCGGGATCGGGATGAGCGCCAGTGCGAAGGGGAGCAACGCCGCGAACAGCAGCAGCCATACGCCATGAAGGACGCGCGAGGCCTTGGTCCGCGCGCCTGCCTGGACATTGGCGGAGCTGCGCACGATGACCGCGGTCATCGGCAGCGCGCCGAGGAACCCGCTCACGACGTTGCCTGCGCCCTGGGCGATGAGCTCCTTGTCGTACTCGGTGCGCGGCCCGTCGTGCAGCCGGTCCACGGCCGCCGCGCTGAACAGGCTCTCGGCCGACGCGATCAGGGTGAAGGCCAGAACTGTCCCGAGCATGCTCACGTCGGCGAGCCCACCGATGGCGTCGAGCCCGGGCAGTTGAATGGAGCCGGCCAGCCCTTGCACCTCGACCGTGTCGACCGGCATGGCGAATGCCAGAGAGGCCAGTGTGGCCAGCGCGACCGCGGCGAGCGCCGCCGGAACGGACCGTACGGGCCGCGGCAGCCGCTTCCACACCAGCATCACGGCGATGGTGCCCGCGCCGAGAGCGAGGGATGCGAGGGCAGTAGTGCTCCCGGCGGCATCGACCAGTGCCCGGGGCAGCCCGGAGATCTTGCCCAGGCCGGAGGCCGGGGCCGTCATGCCGGCCGCCGCGTACAACTGGCCGGCGATGATCACGAGTCCGATGCCGGCGAGCATGCCCTCGACGACCGAGACCGAGATGGCCCGGAACCAGCTCCCCAGTCTGAAGGCTCCCATGGCCAGTTGGAGAAGGCCGGACGCGAGCACGATCACCCCGAGTGCGGGCAGCCCGAATTCCTGCACGGCCTCGAAGACCAGAACGGTCAGTCCGGCGGCAGGGCCCGAGACCTGGAAGCTACTGCCGCGCATCATGCCGGTGACCAGACCGCCCACGATGCCGGTGATCAGGCCCAGTTCGGCCGGCACACCGGAGGCCACGGCGACGCCCACGCACAGCGGCAGGGCGACCAGGAACACGACGAGCGAGGCGGCGAAGTCCTGCCGCAGATGAGGGAATTTCGTCCGGAGGTCCACGGTCGCGCTCACAGGGCCTGGAAGGTGTCGCTGTGCACGTCATGGGCCAGTACGGACCCCGTGTGCACTTCGTAGAACCAACCGTGCAGGCGGAGTTGGTTCTGCGCGAGGCGGCTTTCGACGTAAGGATGGGAACGAAGTCGCAACAGCTGTGTCAGCACGTGGTTCTGTACGGCCTGGGCGACGGCTGGGTCTTCCACCACCCCTTCGGGCCGGGGCGTCGCGTGCGCGAGCCAGTCGCGCACCGCGGGGACGGAGGTCAGGTCGTCACCGCGTAGCAGCGCGCCCACCGCGCCGCAGTGCGAGTGGCCGCAGACGACGATGTCCTGGACTCCGAGCACCTCCACCGCGTACTCGATGGTGGCCGCCTCGCCCGTGGGCTGCTCGGAGGCGTACGGAGGGACGATGTTGCCCGCGGTCCGCAGCTCGAAGAGCTCACCAGGACGGGCCCCGGTGATCAATGAGGGGACGACCCGGGAGTCGGAACAGGTGATGAACAGAACCTGCGGGGACTGGCCCTCGGCCAGTCGGGCAAACTCCTCGGGTCGTGCCGCGGACTGTAGGTGGAAGGACCGGGCGTGATCGATGAGGGGCTGCATATCGGAAAGTTCCTCCTGGCACGCCAATGGACGGCGCGTCGGTTGGTGCGAAGCGGTGGGCTCGACAAGATCCACAGTGGCGGAGTGATCCTGAAGACAACCTGAAGCCACCTGAACCCGCCTTCAGGTGGCCGGTGGCAGGGGGCCGACTGTCCGCTTGTCGCCCCCCCAACCCTCCGCTCACACCACGGCGCCGGAATCCCGCCCCCGTCCGCGCCGCTCCAGCGGGCTGCGCGCTCCGTCGTCCTCGCCGCGCTTGGGGTGCACCGGCGGCGCCGGGCGGCTGCCCTCGAGTTGCACGGCGATCGGCACGGCCGTGAACACCGTCGACGCCATACCGATCAGGACGCCGGCGATCAGCGCCATGGAGAAGTCCGCGAGCGAGTCGCCGCCGAGCACGGCCAGGGCGGCCAGGATGAACAGTGCGCCCATACCGGTGTTCACCGTGCGCGGCAGCGTCTGGATGACGGCCTTGTTCGCGGTGGTTTCCAGGTCTGCCGCTGGCTCGCGGCGGCGCGCCTCGCGTACCCGGTCGAAGACGACGACGGTGTCGTTGACGGAGTACCCGATGACCGTGAGCAGGGCCGCCAGGAAGATGCTGTCCACGGGCTTGCCGAGCCAGGCGAACAGACCCACTACGAGCAGCACGTCGTGCACCATCGCCAGTACCGCCGCGGCGGCGAACGTCCACCGGAACCGCACACTGAGGTAGACCAGCTGGGCGGCTACGGCGATGCCGAGCGCGATGAGCGCGTGCCGGCGCAGCTCGTCACCCAGGCTCGGCCCGATCAGCTCGTCGCGCTCGACGGTGACCTCGCCGCCCTCCTTCGCCAGCGCCGATTTGATCGTGTGCTGCTGGTCGTTGCTCAGCTCACCGGTGCGTACGGAGATGTCCCCGGCCCCCGACTCCTGCACCACCGCGCGCGGGAACCCGGCGTCCGTGACCGCCGTGCGGGCCGCGTCCACGTCCACGGGCCTGCTGGTGCTGTACTCCACCAGGCGCCCGCCGGTGAACTCCACCCCGAAGTGCAGGCCGCGCAAACCGATTCCGGCGACGGCAACCACGATCAGCAACGCGCTGACGCCGAGCCAGCGACGCCGGTGGTGCACCAGGCGCGGGGTGCGGTGTGCGAGCCAGGCTCGTACCCGGCCGGTGGAGGTGATGCCCGTCAGGCCGAGCCGGTTGCGTACGAAGCGCCGCCCGATCGCGAAGTCGGCGAGGACCCGGGTAATCACCAGGGCCGAGATCATCGAGACGAGGACACCGATGGAGAGCGTGACACCGAAGCCTTTGACAGGGCCGGTGGCGAAGAAGAAGAGCAGCCCGGCCGCGAGCAGAGTGGTCACATTCGAGTCGACGACCGCGCTCCACGCCTTGCCGAAGCCGGTGCGCAGCGACTTGTCCAGATGCGCCGAGGCCGGATCCAGAGCGCGCACTCCCAGATATTCCTCGCGGGCACGCTCGAAGACCAGCACGTTCGCATCCACAGCCATGCCGATCGCCAGGACGAAACCGGCGAGTCCGGGCAGTGTCAGGGTCGCCCCCAAGGCGACCAGAGCGGCATAGGAGATCAGCCCGTACAGCGCGAGCGCGATGGTGGCCAGGGCGCCCAGCAGCCGGTAGACGACGAGGATGAACAGCCCCGTCAGGGTGAGTCCGATGACCGCGGCCTGGGTGCTGGCGGCGATGGCGTCGGCACCGAGCGTGGGGCCGACGGTGCGCTGCTCCACGACCTCTACGGGCACCGGCAGCGCACCCCCCTTGACGAGCGCGGCCAGATCGCGGGCCTCGTCCTGGCCGAAGCCACCGGTGATCTGCGTGGAGCCGCCGGAGATGCCGACCTCGCACGCCACATCCGCGCTGACGCCGGGCGCCGAGAGGATCTTTCCGTCCAGGACGATGGCGACACGCCGCTCGAGGGCGCCCTGCGGGGCACAGGCCGCCGCCCCGGTGACCCGTGCCCAGTCCTTGTCCGCCTGGCCGCGGAAGGTGAGGTCGACCATCCAGCCCGACATCTTCTGCTGGTCGAGCACCGCCTCGGCGTCCTTGACGCCCTCGCCGGTGAGGGCGGTGGGCCCAAGCTGGAGGAACGCGCCCTTCTGGCCGGGGTCGGCCAGGGTACGCGAGCCGTCCTTGGCTGGCTTCCCCTTGTTCTCGTCCTGCTGGTCCGTCGCGCCCTGGACGGGGTGGACGGTCAACTGCGCGGTGCGGCCGATGACGTCGGCCGCCTCACGCGGGTCCTGCACGCCGGGCAGTTCGACGATGATCCGCTGCTGCCCGGACCGGTACAGGCTCGGCTCGGACACACCGAGAGCGTCGACCCTCTGACGGAGCACCTCCAGGGCCCGCTGGGTCGATTCGGCATCCGCCTCGACGACGGGCGAGTTCTTGGTCTCCAGGACGATCTGGGTGCCGCCGCGCAGGTCGAGGCCGAGGCGGGGGGATTGGGTGAGAGCGAAGAAGAGCGAGGCGGCGATCACGCCTAGGGCGACGATCGCCCGCCACATCTGCGCGCGAGACATGAGTTCTCCACGATGGGCAGGCAGACGGAGTCGACGTCTGCCCCGGGCGCGGAGGCGAAGGGTCAGGCGTCGATATGGACTTCGGTGCTCCATCGGGAGGGTGGGCCACGCGGGCGATAGGCGTCGGCGTCCTGGCTCGCTCCTGTGGCCGAGGTCGCCACGGCCACGGCGGGGCCGCCGACGGAGCGGTGCGGGGCCGTGTCCCCTGCGCCAGGGCGCAGGAAACCGTGGAACGGGTAGGGCACGGCCTCGGCGTGGCCGAGGACGGGGTGCGCCACGGTGACGGTTCGCTGCGCGTGGACGGTCGCGGATGCCTGCGCGGTCGCCGTCGCGGCCGTGCCCGTCGAGGACGGGCGGGGCGCGGCCACCGTTTTGGCCGACGCCGGCAGGAGGAAGGTCAGGGCCGCGAGCAGCGCGGAGAGAACGACGGCGGCCGGACGCGTGGGGTGAGCGCGGTGGTGCTGCACGCCTCTTGCCCCCGCTCAAGTCGTTGTACGGATTCAGCAGTTGGGCACTGTGAGCCGACGACACGGCCCGCCCGGTCGTCATTGACACGAACGCCCTCGAGCCCCCGGAGGTTCCCGACTCACCGCAGGAACGTCTCCGGCGGTGGCATGCGCTGGTACTTCGTCCCTGGAGATGAGCGGGTGGAGGACGGCTCCGCGCACGGGCAGCAGATGGGTGTCGAGGTGGAGATCGTGGAGCGTGACCCCTCGCAGAGCGGGTTCGTCCCTCAGGCCAAGCGGTGGGTCGTGGAGCGTGCGTACGGGATCTTGATGCTGCACCGCAGGCTGGTGCGTGACTACGAGCATCTGCCCCGCAGTTCGGAGTCGCGGGTGTACTGGGCGATGACCGCGGTGATACTGCGCCGGCTGACCGGGGCGGCCGTGCCGGCCTGGCGCACCGCATGAGTGGCGGGGAGCTGACGCTCGGCGTGGTGCTGGCACGGCTGGAGGAGCGGGAAGGCGAGATCACCGCGCAGGCCGAGACCGTGCGGCAACAGATCACGCAGCTGACCGCCCGGCTCGACGAACTCGCCCGGGCCGCCGAGGAAGTCCGGGTCACCCGCAAGACGCTGATGGAGCTGCCCGAGCCGCAACCACCTGCGTCGCTGGCACCGGAGCTGCCGGACCATCCGGCCGACCAGCAGATCATGGCGGTGTTCCACGCGGCCGACCATCCGCTGTGGGCGCGGCAGGTCTGCGAGGCGATGGACCTGCCGGTCGCACCCAACAACATCAACAACGTCCGTCTGAAGCTCAAGCGGCTGACCGGCCGGGGAATCCTGGCCGAGACGGAGCCAGGCTTGTTCACCCAGCCCCGGCCGTAGACACCCGGCGACTCCGCGGCCAGCCCGCTTATCCCTCCCGAAAGAGCGAAACGAACATGAGCTCACGCACCGCCACTTACACCGGGTAATGAAGCGTCAGCCCGCCCACATGGTGCTGTTCACATGCGCGGTGTCGTGGTGTTCGTGGTATTTGCTGATCTTTCCGCCGCTGATCTCGAAGAGGAGGTGATAGTGGTTGCGGTACTCTCGCGTGTTCTTCAGTTTCATTGTCGAGTACGCCTCCACGGCGACCCTTGGGCCTTGAATGGTCCATGCGGTGGGTGTGATGACCAGCGGGCCGTCCGTGATCGAGTCGAGCGGCTTGAGCATGGCGCGGAACTGGTCCTTGGTGACGTGACCGTCTCCCGGAGCCCCGCTCATCCACCATTCAACGTCGTCGGTGAGGCTGTCCAGGAGCTCCTCCAGCGGTTCCGTGTTGTCGGCCGCTCCCCACCGCCCCTTGGCATAGAGGCTCAGGAAGTGTTCGACGATTGCCCTCTTCTGCGCGTCGTCCATCACGCATCTCCGGTTTCTGGTGGTTGGTGGCCAGTGTGTGCGAGCCAGCGTGCATGACCGCAGGTACGCGCACAAATGATGATTGAGCACCCCAGGTATGCATTCTTGGAATACCTCGGCTGTAGGGTGAAGGGCATGACGGATGTGACTCTCGTGGGACTGCGGGTAGTGCGCGAAGTCGCTGCGACGGGCTCCTTCAGCGAGGCAGCAGCTTCCCTCGGCTACACGCAATCGGCTGTATCCCGGCAGGTGAAAGTTGTCGAGTCCGCCGTGGGTGCGGCCCTTTTCGAGAGGAGGGCACGTGGGGTGACACCCACGGAGGCCGGCGTGGCGTTCGCACGGCACGCGGCCGACGTACTGTCGGGCCTCGACGCCGCCGTCCGTGAGGTCAGCGCACTGCGTCAACACATCACGGGCTGTGTGACGATCGGCGCGATCCCGGCTGCGGCTGCAGCTCTGGCTCCGCTTGCCCTCGCGCAGCTGGCGGACGAACACCCCCATGTGACCGTCGGCTTCGTGGAGGATTCAACCCCCAGCCTTTTGCGGCAGCTACGTTCCAACCGTCTGGACATTGCCGTCGTGGGTGTGTGCGCCGGGCCGCAGGAGCATGACCTCGACGGGCTGCGCCAGGAAACGCTCCTGGAAGACGATCTACGTGTCGCGCTGCCCCGGCATCACCCATTGGCCACCCGGCCCCTGGTGCGGGCCGACGAACTGCGCCACGACAGTTGGATCGTCGAGAACGCTGCCGGTGACACCCCGTACTACGGTGCCTGGCCTACCCTCGTTCGGCCAACGGTCGCCCATCAGGCGCGCGAATGGTCCACACGTCTGGGAATGGTGGCTGCCGGCCTGGGGATCTGTCTGCTGCCGGGTATGGCGGTCTCCTCCGCTCCAGCCGGCGTGAGAATCGTCCGGGTCGAGGACCGCCACTGGCAGGGACGAGCGACCATCGCCGTGACCAACGAACAGCGCTCAGCGGAAGCCGACGCGGCTGTCGCAGCCCTCAGACAACAGGCGTCTGACCTGCATTGAGCTTTTCCCAGCATTGCCTCTCCCGGGTGGAGATAGCTGCGGTGACGGTGTCATTCGCTTCGGGCTGCTCCGCGACCTGCGGAAGGACGCACCAGGACTGCAGGCGCGCCATCCCCGTTCGATGGGGGCACGCGCCAGGGCCCGGCTCGCACTGCAACCTGGCTAGCCTCCGGGCCAGATGCCGGGGATGCCACCTGCACTGCGACCGGGACCACCATGCCCGCACCCGGCCCACCCCCGTCCCATCGCAGCGGAATCCTGATCGAGACCGAGCAAGTCTCGTTCACCCGGCCGCGGCCGTCGCCGCCCGGCAACACCGCGGCCGACCCGCTTGCCACTCCCCGAAAGAGCAAAATAGGTATAAGCCAACATACCGCCCTCTGAGCGCTGCGAGTTGACCATCGGCGACTCTCGATAACATGCCATAACGTCGGCCCCACTCCTTGAGGAGCGGGGCCGTAGCCGTTGCCAGGCTCAGTGGTCATGGCACTTGCAGAACGAGTCCCCGCACGTGTAGCAGCCGGGAGATACGCACGTGGATTGCGAGCCTGGCGGGAGGGGCGGCGCACGTCAACGGGAGGGGAGCGGCCGTCATTTGTCGGACCATTGGCGATCGATGGCCTGGATGGCGGAGCACCACATCGAGCATGCGTACCACGACCGTGTCGCTCGCGCCGGCAGCGCCGAGAAAGCACTGCGTCGGCACTGTGACGTCCTCACCAAAACATCACCGCGCACGCCGTGAAGCCGTCAGCCTGGCTGGTTGCCGTCGCACGCCCCACCCGGCCCCTCCCGCACCGGGCTGCTCGCGACGGCGGGCAGGCTTCACGAGGTGGCAGACGTCCTGCACCGTCTCCTCCTGGATGCCCAGGACACCGCCGTGACGTCGGATACGGCCGAAGCCCTGCTGGTGCGCAAGGACACCCTTGGCCTGGCGCTATGTGCTTCTGGCAAGGAGCTGGGCCGCGGATCCCTCGACGGCAGAGGAGATCCAGGCGGCACTGGACTGCGACCCGGACTGGATGACGACGGCGGGCGCAGACCGATCGATCAAGCAACCGCGGGAGCTGGCCACGGACAGCGATCACGGTGTCCGCGATGAAGTGCAAAGGACTCTCGCGCGCATACGTCCACGAGAGGACTGGGCGGGAGGCACGCACGACCAGACACCTGATCCGACTCGTCGGCGGGACCAATCCGAGTCCTGTCAACAGACGCCGCCGTTCGTCCAGGAGCAGCAGAATCGCCTCGAAGCTGGGTGCCAGCACAGCCCGTTGCCCTTCCAGCGCACTCAAGCCAGACCAACGAACCACCGAGCAGAAAGCCACAAGGCAAAGATCTGCACGCCGCTGGACGAATGACATAGGCGTCCGTCCTGGCGCAACCTCCCGTCGGTTCGGCAGTCTTACTTCCCGGGGTGCACGTGACGACAGATCATCAGATTGCCTTCTTCCTGAGGGAGCTGGCGACGGGCGACACCTGGCGACGGGCGGCAGCGGCGAAGGGGCTCGGCAAACTCGGCGACACCGAGCACGCCGCGGTGCTCGTCCGGGCAGCCGCCGACCCCGCGCCCGAGGTCCGGGAAGGCGCGGCGGTGGGCCTGGGCAGGCTGGGGGTCTCCGCGGCCGGGGCAAAGACGCTGCCCACGCTGATGGACGACGACGATCCGTGGGTGCGCAGGCAAGCCTCTCTGGCGTCTCTCCGGCTCGGGCTGCGCGATCGCGAGGTCGTAGACGCCTATGGGCGACTGCTCAGCGATCCGGACTATCACCTGCGGATCAACGCCTTGGAGGCGTTGGGTCAGCTGGGCGTGCCCGGTGATGTTCCCGCGCTCGTCCGGCTGCTGGGCGATCCGGCACATGGCATCTGGGGTCGGGCGTGGAACATGGTCTACAAGTTCGAGAAGGACCCGGACGTGGAGGCGGAGCTGGTCCGTACGGCCCAGTGGGGTGAGGAAGCCGCCCGCGTGCGCGCCCTGTGGATGCTGCCGGATCAGCACGTCGACCGGCTGCTGGAGTCGCTGCTGAGAGATCTGACGGACGATCCTTCTGCCGAGGTGCGCTCCGCCGTGGCTTCCGATTGACGCGCGTGGACCGCCCAGAGGCGCAGGACGCGCTGTTCGCTGCCCTGGAGGCGGAGCGGGACCCGGAAGTGGCCTTACGACTGCTGTTCTGGCTCAGGCGATCGGGTGATGAACGGCTGCTGGGTCCCGCCTCGCGCTGGCTGAGCGACGAGCGGGCGGGGCCGCAGGCCGCCGGTGCCCTGGGGGCCGTCGGCGGCAAGGCCGCCACGAAGCTCCTGCGGGCTCTGCTCACCGACCCGACCACGGCCGCCTGCACCCTTGCGGCAGCAGCAACGGCCTACGGCAATAAGGGGAGATGGGACGCCGTGTGGCTGCTGCTGCCCCTGCTGGAGCATGCCGCGCCCGAGGTGTACGAAGGTGCGCTGCGCGGCCTGGACGCCATGGCGGGCACCGGGTTCCGGCCGTGGGAACGCGCGGCCGTCGCCCGGATGCTCGTGGGCCGTCTTGGCGTCGACCCCACCCTGGTCGGGGTGGCAGCCAGGGTCCTCACGGGCCTGGCGGAAGCCCTGCCCGGTCTGCGGGAACTGGTGGACCGGACGACCTCCCCCGTTGTCCGAGCCGCCGCGCTGTCGCTCCTGGACCCGCACAATGCGACGGACACCGGCACCCCGCACGATCTGCCGCTCTTCGTGCGGCACTTGGACGACGGGGATATGTGGGTGCGCCAGACCGCCGCTGAGGGGATCGCCCACTGGGTGGAGGAGAGGGGCACGCCCCCCACGGGCCAGGAGCGGCTGCGCGAGCGGCTCGCCGCTCTGGACTTGGACCCATCCGATTCCGTACGCGAGGCGGCGGCCGCAACGCTGCGTGCCCTGGACGAGAGCCGGAACAACTGACGAAGGAGGGGTGATGGTGGCAACGTCGGTGACACCCCACCACCTTTCACTCCGGAACCGCCCAGCTCAGCACAGCCGCGCGGACCTCTCGCCAGATCCGGGTCGAGTCGTGGGCGAGCATGGTCGCGATGACGATGTAGGCGCCGGCCACACAAGCAGCCAACGGCAGGATGTCTCCATGGAAATCGGCTGCGCCACTTTCCATGGAGTGCCAGGCACCTCTGTTGCTGGCGTAGTCGGCCGATTCGGTCTGCTCCGCGCTCTTATTCGGCAACCACCACAGGCCCGTTCCCGCGGCCAGCGGAACACCGGCACGGATCAGGTGGGGCACCGCATCCCGCAGGCCAGACGGCGTCGGCAGCGCGGGATCGTCCAAGCTCTGCAGATCCGAAGGCGAGGTCTTGTACTAGAACTTCCGCACATGGGCGGGAAGACCGGGATCGACCACAGGCGAGGTATCGCGGGCCCCGATCAACGTCTCAGCGGCCTGCACAGATTCTCGTCCCCGTCGCGTCATGCTCCGCATTGTGCCCGTGCCGGTGAAGGCCACGCCACCAGACCAGCCGACGGACCATGAACGACGTCACGTTCGCCTTCTCGCCGATCACGTTGGGCGTGCCGAGGGCTTCGCCAATCCGGTCCGCTGCCGCGCCGCAGATCAGCCCGTTGGGGAGCGCGGCCCGGGTGACGTCGACCCCCATCCGATGGGGAGGGCCAACGCGGACGGTGGTGAGGGACCGGGCCGTCGCTGCTTGCTGGCATGAGGGGCTCTGCGAACAGCCAGGTTCAGGGTGCGCGGCGGCATCCGGTAGCCGCCGGAGCGCTGCTGAAGGTAGTCACCAGCACGGATCTTGCGTACCTCGACGGTCCGCGCCTCGTCACACTTGGGCTGCGCGGTGATCTCTTCAGCCAGCTGCGGGAGCTGCTTCTCCAGTTCGGCGTAGAGACAGGACGCGCCCGGTCTTCGACAGTGGTGCGAGCCTCCCTGATGCCTCGCCAAACAGCTGAGCTGTCGTGATCGATGATGTCGGGGACCCTCTCTTCGGCACACGGCCTGCTGCTCGCCGTACGTGCGTGCAGCCCGGAAGGCCGGTACCTCCACCAGGTGGTCGTGAATGCGTTGGCTCTGCCGGCGCGATTGAGGGAGCGTTGCGGAGCGCACCGGAGACTCATAAGAAACTAGATTCCCGAATGCCGTCCGGACCGGAACGCTCGCTGCAGCAGGATTCGGACGAACGCGACGAGCGCGCCGGGCGCGAGGATGAATGCGGTGAGAGGGCCCAGGCCGGAGCCGCTCGCGTAAGCGCAGACTATCGCTGCTGCGCTGATGGCGACATGGCCATAGGGCAGCAGTACCCCGACCTGCCCTTCCCGCGTACTGATGAGCGGAATCGTGATCCAGAGAAGAAACAGGCCAAGGTAGAGAACCGGTATAAGCACCAATGGGATTCCCCCTCTGCCTTGGCCGACCGACGAGGTGGGGCCACCCTCGCTTCATCTTATCTATAATTGACCGTTTCAGATTGACATTCGTTGTGGGGCTTGGCAGTTGGGTGTTGTGTCGGCAGGATCTGTTGGGTGGCTGCCGAACTTGTTCCTGATGACTTGTGGGAACGTGTGGCCCCGCTCTTACCTGCTCGGCCGCCTCGGTTCCCGCAGAACACGTCGGCTGCAGTGGCGTGACGGCCTGGCGGCGAGCGCCTGTGGGACTGGACCGAGGCTGGTGCTGGCCGCAACCGCACGAGGTGCTGCTGGCCGAGCTGCGTGCGGCGGGTCTGCTGGACATGGACCACGCCGCGATCGACGGATCGCACGTGAGGGCTCTGAAAGGGGGGGGTCACACCGGACCTTCGCCGGTCGACCGGGCCCGGCCCGGCAGCAAGCACCACCTGATCGTCGACCGGCACGGCACCCCCCCTTTCCGCCTCCCTGACCAGAGGGAACCGCCACGACATCACCCAGCTGATGCCCTGCTGGATGCGATGCGATACCCCGCATCCGCGGTGTCCGTGGGCGGCCGCGTTACAGGCCAGACCGGCTGTTCGCCGACCGTGGCTACGACGACGACAAATACCGCCGTCTTCTCCGGGCTTAAGGCATCACACCCAAGTTCGCTCGTAAAGGCATCACGCACGGCTCCGGCCTGGGAAAGACCCGTTGGGTCGTAGAGCGCACATTTGCCTGGCTGCACCAGTTCAAACGGCTGCGGATCCGCTACGAGATGCGTGCAGACCTCCACCTGGGTCTCCTCCAACTCGCCTGCAGCATCATCTGCTTGAGACGACTCCGAACCTCATATTGAAACCATCAGCAAGTCGCGGCAGTTCCTCGTCATTGGCGACTGATCGTGCGGGTGACGCCCGCCGCGATCGTCGTCGCGAGGACCCAGCCCATGATGATCAGGGCGTAGGCCAGCGACTGGAGTCCGGGGCTGGTCGGCGTATAGGCATGTTCCTGGCCGAAATCGATGATCGGCAGCAGAAGGTCGAGTGTGTAGAAGAACGAGTTGAAGGTCGGGGCCTCGTCCGGTTTCAGGGCGCGGGGGCGCTCGGCTGTGTAGGCGAGTGTGCCGATCAGCAGGAGTGAGAACAGCCAGGAGGCCGCGCGGACGGGGCGGAAGCCGTAGCCGACCGTAGCGTCCTGGACGTAGCCCCACAGGCGGGCGTAAGGCGACAGAGTTGCGCGGTGTCGACGCTGTTTGGCGAGTTGGACCGTGCGGGCCGCGTCGTCGTCGCCGATCCGGCGGTAGGCGGCGGTGAGTTGTTCGTACGAGAACGGGACGTGGCCGTCTCTGTCCCGCCGCAGCAGCGCCAGCCGGCGTTCGGCCGGCTCGTGCGGGGCGAGCGTGGTGTAGGTCAGGCCGTCGAGCCGGATCTCGTCGGGCCAGGTCTCCGGGGCGATGTGGAGGAGATCCAGTTGGGAGCGGCGCAGTGAGACCATGCCCTGGATGGGCCGGGCCTCGCGGAACCAGAGTTCACCGGCGACCAGGCTGCTGGCTCGCAGAGCGACACCGCCCGGGCGGGCGAGCGTTGCGTAGGCAAAATTGAGCTGGCCTGGTATGCGCGCGCCGCGCAGATTGATCCGGCCGTTCGAGACGAGCCGCATCGCGTTCAGATCCGCGCCGACGCTGAGCGTCGAGGCATGCAGGGTGGTGTCAGTGGGGTTGTCGAGCCGCGCGTCGCTGAGGGCGAGCGTGCCCGCGATCGTCGCTCCCTTGAGGCAGAGTTCGCCGTTCGCCGTCAGGTACCGGGCATTGAGGTCGGAGCCAACCGCCAGGCCAGTGCCGCGCAGGGCCACGCCCGCGGGACAGTCGAGCTGCGCCTCGTCGAGGTCGAGGGCGCCCGCGATGCTTGCGCCGTACAGACGGAGCGTGCCGTGCACGGTCAGGCCGCGTGCCGAGAGGTGGTCCTCGATCACGGCGCTGTTGAGCTGCAGGACGTCCTCGCGACGCGGGTTCGGGACAGGTGGTATGGGCGGGACGGAGGTGTCGTCGGGCAACGGCGCGGGGGTCGCGTCGGCCCCCTGGGCCGGTTCGCCGATGCGGGCACCGTCCAGGAAGAGCGCCCCCGTGATCCGCGCCCCGGCCAGGCGTACGGGGCCGCGCACCCGGCACAGCGTCAAGCGCAGTGAGTCGTCGAGTCTGAGCGCCGTGGCATGCAGCGACGGCAGGACGGAGACGCCGAGGCTAAGGCGGCGTAACTGGGCGCCGTACAGGTCGACTTCTTCCTCGAAGTAGCAGGCCCACAGGTGGATGGGGCAGTCGACGGCCGCGTACTGGAGGTCGAGCCGGCCCGTGATCCGGGCTCCCGTCACCTTGAGGACGGCGGTCTCGCCTGCCGTGCGAGGCCCGTTGAGCAGCAAAGTGCGCAACACCGCTGCGCGCACGGTGCGTTCGGGCCCCCAGGTGTTCCCGGCCGTGGCTTCCTCGTCGGGGGTCGTACGGAAGTTGACCTCGGTCCCGCGCGGAAACGCCTGCCAGACCCGCAGTTCGGCCGGGGTCAGCTCATCGATCTCCATCGCGCGACTGTGGCCACGCGGGTCGGTCTTTGTCAACGGGCTTACGGGTTCACCACGATCAACAGAGCTGTCCCGTCCATCAGCACGGTTCCACGAGAGCCATGTCAGTTGCGAACACTGAGGCCTGGTGTTCTCAATCAACGTGCCACCAACATTAGGTCAGCGGCTTGCCATCTGAGAGATGCACTTCGATGGGACATCGGGTGGTGCGAGGGAACGGCCGCCGTCAGTCGTCTCCGGCAGCCCGCCGTGCGAGGTTCTCGCGGAGTCTGGCCAGCCGGTCGATCTCGGCATCGAGGTCGGCGAGCCTCCGGCCGACGACCCCGGACGCGGCAGCGCCGACTGCGGACACGTTGGCGGAGGTCTTGACGCTCTGGGCGTCCAGCAGGCGGGCGCTCGGCTCGGGGCCCGTAGGCCGTCTCCTGAGTCGCCGGACCCACGGAGCGCGGCCTCGGCGAGGTCGGTGATTGCGTCCACCGCACGTTGCTGCCCTTGTACGTCCTGGGCACGCACGGCAGATGTCAGTCCGCCCCTGGAGGCCGCCGACCGGCAAGCGCACATCGGCACGGCCCGCACCCCAAGCGCCCTCACGCCTCGGTGCTCGTGCCGCTACCTGGGCTAATCCACCCAGCCGGGCAGCCCGCCTCGAATGAGGGTGAGTGACGAGGCGTGTCCACGCCTCTGAGCCATCGCGACCGAGGAGTCAGTCATGGGTGCCGCAGACAAGGCGAAGAACAAGGCGGACGAGCTCGCCGGCCAGGCCAAGGAGAAGTTCGGGCAGGCTACCGACGACCGGGACCTGGAGAACGAGGGCAAGGCGGATCAGGTCAAGAGCAACCTCAAGGACGCCGGCGAGAAGGTCAAGGACGCATTCAGGGAGTAGCGACCGGCCCTGGCAGACGCCGCCGGGCCCCCTCCCCGCCAGGGAGGGGGCCCGTCCCCTGTTTCGGAGCTGCCCCGGGTGCCCCACTGGCACTGCACGCGGTACGCGGTATGCCTGTCACCACTGCGGAGTCGTTTTGCGCCAATGTTTCCGCGGTGCTTCGGATTCACCGGGTGATCTCGGCTGACAATGGGCAGCTTTGGGTGTGCGGTAGGAGGGAGGGGAGAACATCGGGATACGGTCGTGCGCGCTGCGACGAATCACCCGCCTCTGACGAAAGCACACGTCACTGGCGATGCCCCATGCGCCACCCTCATCGTTCCTGCGCACGTTCATTTCCCTGGGACAGGCCTCTCACTCCTCATTCCCGTGCCACGACGTGGGCGTCCGACTCACTGCCCGCCGCGATTCAGTTGAGGCCCGTGGCGCCGCGGCGGTCGGCGTCGGTTCACCCTTCGAGACCTGCCGACCGTACGCTCCCGGCAGTCTCATCCGCTGCGAGCAGCACCCGGTAGGCCTGCACCGATCCTTCAGCAGTCAAGAGAAACGAGGAACGGGATGAGCGCCATCCGAGTCGGAGTGATCGGCGCTGCCGGCCGCATGGGTCGCGAGGTGACGAAGGCCGTTGAATCCGCCGGCGACCTTGAACTGGTCGCTGCCCTGGGGCGCACCGACCCCCTTCAGAGCCTCACGCGGGCAGCGGCCCAGGTCGTTGTCGAGTTGACCCACCCGGACGCGGTCATGGACCACCTGCAGTTCTGCGTTCGCCACCATATGCACACGGTGGTCGGTACGACCGGCTGGACCGAGGAGCGACTGCACACGCTGAGAGGCTGGTTGGCTGACTCGCCGCGGACGGGCATGCTCATCGGTCCTCTCTCGGTCGGCGCGGTGCTGACCGTGCGCCTTGCCCAGCACGCGGCCCGCTGGTTCGAGTCCGTGGAGATCGTCGAGATGCATCACCCTGACAAGGCCGACGCTCCCAGCGGCGCCGCTGTCCGCGCCGCTCAGCTCATCGCCGACGCACGCCGCAGGGCGGGCAACCCGGGCCAGCCGGACGCTACGACCACAGCTCTCGCCGGTGCTCGCGGCGCAGACGTGGAGGGGGTGCCGGTACACGCCGTGCGGGCGCGCGGACTCGTGGCCCATCAGGAGATCATTTTCGGTGGGACGGGCGAAACCCTCACGATTCGGCACGACTCCATAGACCGCGCCTGTTTCACGCCCGGCTTTCTGCTCGGGGTACGTCGGATCGCTTCGACTCCTGGGCTGACGTTGGGGCTGGAGTCCTTCATGGACCTGGACTGAGGGGGCCGCTGCCAGGAGGCCGACAGCCGTTCGCGCACCTCAGGGAAGCAGGCGGGCAAAAGCACGTGAGCACCTGAACGCAGACCGTCTGAAGGGGGAAGCACATGGCAACAGGACGGCATGACAACCCACCCGGACCGACGCACATATCCGACGCCACACTGCGGGACTCGGCCCACATGGCCGGCGTGGAGTTCGGCTCGAAGGACGCCGCAGCCATCGCGGACCTCCTGGTGAGGACCGGAGTCGAACTGGTCGAGGTGGGCATGATCTCGGGCTCGGGAGCCAAGGACGCGGACCTCATCCTTGCCACGCATGAGAGTGTCGGCCCCGAGCACTGCATGACACTCCTCGTCGTCCGCAATCGTCGGCAGGTAGCAGGCGCCCTCTCGGAGGCCGAGCGTCTGGGGGTGCGCCATGTCATGTGCTCCATTCCCACCTCCGAGCGGCATGCCGAGCTGAAACTCGGTTCGAGCAGCCTCAAGTTCCTGCAGGCGCTGGCTCGTTCGGCGATCACCCAGGCCAAGGAGCGCGGCTTCCACGTCACCTTCAGTGGCGAGGACGGCGCACGAACCCCCGCGGATCGGCTCATCCCGTACGTGACGACGGGTTTCCAGGCCGGTGCTGACCGTTTCCGGCTCGCCGAGACCGTCGCGTGCCTCTCGCCCTGGCACATGCAGGAGATCATCGAGCAGCTCGTGGCGATCGACGGCTCCGAGGTCGAGATCCACTCGCACAACATGCTGGGCATGGCCGTCGCCAACTCCCTGGCCGCTGTTCGAGCCGGTGCCCGATGGATCTCCGCGACCGTCGGCGGCATCGGCGAGCGCGGCGGCAACACGCCCCTGGCCGAAGTGCTCACCGCCCTGCGTGTCCTGTGCGCGGACAGCCGTTTCGACCTGACCCACCTCACCGAACTTACCCAGCGCACGCTCAAGAGCTCTGGTCTGGGTGACGCCTTCCAACCGGGTCCGGCCACCCCCCACTCATACGCCTACGAGTTGCCGGGCCAGCTCACGCATCCGGAGGCGTACGAGACCCTGCCCGCGGAACTCGTCGGCAACAGGCGTCGATTACGAGTGCGCAGCCGGCTCACCCCGGCCCTGGTCGCCTGGGCGCTGAGCGATTCAGGAATCCAAGTGGACATCGACGCCTTCACCACTTGGCTCACCGAGCGGCAGGCACACCAGGGGCACTCGGTCCTCGACCGGGACGCGATCCGCGGTGCAGCCGCCGACTTTTCGACCTCCTGACCGTCACACGACCCCTGGAGCTCCCCATGACGAGCCACATGCTCGCCGGTACGTGCCCTGAGTGCGAGATGGACCTGACCGTACCTGCGATGGCCCCAGGAGAGACCTTCGTCTGCCCCGAGTGCATGCTCACCCTGCGCATCGAGGAGATCAGCGAGGCCGGTCGTATGACCCTGCTCATGGTAGAGACCCAGCTCCGTGACTGGGGCCAGTGACGTGTGGCGCACCATTGCCGTCGCCGCGGACCGGATCGGCTGGGAGGAACGCCGGCTGATCACCGCCGCGCCGGCGCTCGGTCTGCACCTGGAATGGGTCAACGACGAGTCGATGTGCCTGGGGCACCCCGACGCCCCGCCGCTCGCGGGCTACGACGCGGTGCTGATGCGCAGCCGCAGCTATACCCGCGGCGGGCTCATCGCCACCCTCGCCGAGGCCGCCGGGATTCCCACCCTGAACACCGCCCGAGCCATCCAGGTCTGTCAGAACAAGGCGGTGCTGCGCACCGTGTTGCGTAGCGCCGGCATCACCGTCCCGGACTTCCGGCTCGTGCTCTCGCGCAAGGACTTCGAACGCTGCCTGCGGGACATGAGGCTGCCCCTGGTCCTCAAACCCGTCTTCGGCGGCATGGGCAGACGGGTCACCCTGCTCCGGGACGCCGACACAGCTCCTTCCGTGTACGACTATGTCGAGGACCTCGGGCACGCCTTCGAGCAGGCGTGCCTGGTGGAGCCGTACCTGGGCGAGAACTCCGTGCGCTGCATGGTCGTGGGCGGCGAACTGGTCGGCGCCGTCGAGTTCGCCGGCGATGGCACCGACTGGCGCAGCAACGCGGCGCTGGGCCACCGTGTCCGTGCGGTGGCCCACGACCCCGACCTGCGCAAGCTTCTCGACGATGTGGTGTGCGTACTGGGCCCCGGAATCTATGGAGTTGACCTCTTCCGTACGTCTGAGGGCTACCTGGTCAACGAGGTCAATCACACCCCAGGCTTCAGAGCACTGGCCACGGTGACCGGGGTGGACATCCCCTCGGCCATCGCCCACCACGTCCGAGAGGTGTGCACATGATCCGGGCAGGGGTGATCGGCGCCTCCGGACTCGCCGGGGGCGAACTCATCAGGCTGCTCACCCAGCACCCCGCCCTGGAACTGACGTTCCTGGGCGGCTCATCGAGCGTCGGCATGCATGTCGGCGAACTGCACCCCGGCATGCGGATCGACCCTGCCCTCACGGTCCAGCCGGTCACCGAGGCGGCCACCGCTCACCTCGACGTGGCCTTTTTGGCCACCCCCGCTCCGGTCTCGGCGGATCTGGCCGCCTTGCTCACGGACCGGCTCCCGGCTGTCATCGACCTCAGCGGTGCCTTCCGCATCCGCACCCAACGACTCCATGACCGCTGGTACCCGAAAGTGGAGCGCCCCGCGGACCTGTTGGACCGTTCCGTATACGGCGTGCCGGAACTGGTCGGTGAACAGCTGGACGGAGCCGCGCTGATCTCGCTTCCCGGCTGTCACGCGACCGCGATCACCCTGGGCCTGGCACCCCTCATTCTTGGCATGAGCCTGAAACTGAAGATGGTGCTCGTGGACTCCAAGAGCGGGTCCAGCGGCAGCGGTCTGCACTTGCGCACCGCCGGTCTGCATCCCTGGCGCAGTGCAGCCATCACGCCGTACGCCCCGACCGGCCACCGGCACGCCGCAGAGGTCACCGATTTCCTTCGGCGCACGAAGCCCGGATCGATCGGCTCCTTGAGTATGTCGGCATACGGCGTCCCCACCGTGCGGGGCCTGCTCGCAAGCCTCTACGTGTTCACCGACCGAACCGTCAGTCAACGTGAACTCCAGCGAGCTTACCTTCGCTTCTACCGGGGGCACCCGTTCGTTCGCCCGCGGCGGCATACCGAGACGCGGATTCCGGTGCCCGATCCGCAGGCGGTGCTCGGATCCAACTTCTGTGACGTGACGGCACTCGTCGACGAGGACGGCGGCCGCATCGTCGTCCTTGCCGCACTCGACAACCTCGTCAAGGGAGCGGCAGGCCAGGCGGTGCAGGCTGCGAACCGCCGGTTCGGCCTTCCTGAGGAGACGGGTTTGACGATGCAGCCGGTGATGCCCGCATGAGCGCGACGCCCCAGCGGACGCCGACGATCGTCGTCAAACTCGGCGGCAGCTGCGTCGATCTGCTCGACGGCCGGTGGTGGGACGACCTGGCCCACCAGGCGCAGGAGCGGCCACTGATCCTCGTCCACGGCTGGTCCCGCCCACTACAGCGGCTCGACCCCCGCCACCGGCGGCCCTCGGCGATCCTGCGCGATCGGTACGGCAACCAGAGCCGCTGGACCACACCGAGTGTCCTCGACGACATCAAGACCGTCAGCTCGGCAATGTATGAGGAGATGAGGCGACAGCTCACACAGCGCGGTGTCACTGTGGAGCGGCTGGTCGGCAGCGGAGGGCTGATCAGCGCGGGACCGGGGGAGCGGCTGTGGTGGAAGGACAGGCAGCTCATCGAGCTGGAGAACCTCGTCGGTCCGCCCACGGGCATCAGCGCCGCCATGCTGGACCACACCCAGCCGGGCCATGTTCTGGTGGTGACGCCACTGGCGCGCAACTCGGCCGGCCGGGAGGTCAATACCGACGCCGACCGGGCGGCGGCCGCGATCGCCGGAGGGATTGGCGCCGCAGATCTGGTGCTCGTCACTGATGTCCCCCACCTGATCGTCGACCAGCAGCCAGTACGTGAGATCACCAAAGAGGCAGCGATCAGCCTTCGCGACAAAGCCACCACCGGCGGAATGCGCAAGAAGCTGCGGGCCGCATGCGAAGCCGCGGACCATGGCGTGGGGCGGGTCGTCATCGGCAACGCAACCCTCACCGCCCTGCTTGCTTCCCACACCGGAACTGTCATCACTCAATCCTGAGGAGGCCAGACACGTGCTTAGCCCTCACGTCCTGGTCGTCGACAACGGAACGCTGTCATTACCCCAACTACGCAGATGCCTGGAAGAACTGGGCTCGACGACGGCCACCGTGGACACGGCCTCGGTGCCCGCACGACTCGAAGGCCGCTACCAGGCAATCGTGCTGAGCGGCACCAAGGTGCGCGCCCACGATCGTGAGCACTACACACCCCTCATCAACCTCATCAGGGGCACCGACGTCCCCGTACTCGGCATCTGCGGCGGCATGCAGATCCTCGCAGTCGCCGCAGGCAGTCGCCTCTTTCCCGGGCCCCAGCGCGTGGGGCGCAGCGAGGTACAGGTCGACCCGCAGGAACCGCTCTTCGCCCACGTGCAGCCGACCGTGACGCTTTTCCAGCGGCACACCCTCTACCTGCGCACGCCCCCACCCGGCTTCCGCGTCATAGGCCGCTCCCAGCAGGCGCCCGTGGAGTTCCTCCGCTCGGACGACGGCCGGCTCATCGGCTCGCAGGCCCACCTGGAATACCGGGACCACGGCCGGGAAATCCTGCGAGGCTTCACTCACTTCTACCAGTAGCTGAAGCAGTAGCCATGGCCTTTGGATCTGCCCCGGGGAGGCAATGTGACGGAAGACGCAGACTGGCAGGGGCGACCAAGCTCTAAGAGGTCCTACTGACCTCTCCGATGAGTTGTCGGGGAGTGTTACGTCGTGAAAGACAGGCCAGTGCCCTCCAGGCAACCATCGATGAGGGGTGGTGTGTACTGGATGTGTCTCAGGCCGCTGCGGACGGCCCGGACGAGGCGGTCCCGGCTGGCGAAGACGGTATTCGCCGTCATGGCCCGCCGCAGAAGAGACCACACCCCTTCCACGGGGTTCAAGTCCGGTGCGTACGAAGGGAGCTGGATGATGGTCAGCCAGTCGTGCTCGGCTGCGTAGTCGCGGATTCCGGCACTGCGGTGGACGTTGAGATTGTCCCAGATCACGACGATGGGGCCGCCGAGTTGGAGATGAGCGCGCACGAGCAGGTCACGATAGTTCTGCCAGGTGAAGCCTCGTTGAGCGCCCAGGTGGTGGCCCTGGATCCGTGGCCGGTAGATGAGCCGGCTGCGTTCGCCGGGTTTGTAGCAGGCGAGTGCGGCCAGGGTCACTCGGCCGCGGGAGGCGCCATTGAACCGGACCACCGGGGTCTTCCCCTTCGGCGCCCAGGTGCGTCCACGATGCGACGTCATCGTGACAGCGGCTTCGTCCTCGAAGACGAGCCAGGCCCCGAGCGCCGCCGCGGTGGCTTTGCCGATGGCCAGGTCTCCTTAACCCAGCCTCCCGCACCAGGCGTCTCGGACCCCGTGGCACTCAACCTCAGTACCCGTACTCCGTGAAACGACAGATGGCCCAACCCCGCGCTCGCCCACAAACTGAACAACCCGCGTTGCACATGCGCGGATCGCCGCTTTCCTACGTATCTGGAAGCCCTGACTCGCCCATCCGGCGTTGCTGGGCATCCTCTACGAGGAGGGCCAGGTGAGCCTCCTCATGTGGGCGCACCCGTGCGATACGCCCGTGTTCGATCCCGGTCTGCTCTCGTCGCGGCCCGGGGGCAGGGGTGGTCGATCTTCTGGTGGCCGTAGCCGTCGGCAAGGTCGCGCAGCACGGCGACCTCGTCCTGCTGCGGGGGTGTGGCCTCTAGCGGGATGGCCCGGCGGTACCAAGCACCGGAGCGGCACGAGGCGGCCAACATCGTTGACCAGGGCGGATTGAAGGCCACGATGACCTCCTTGCAGGCGTGGAAGGGATGAGCCATGTGGACGTAGACCCGGCTGCATTCGAGTTGATCAAGCTGTTGCTCCAGGCAGGAAGCTCACGCGGAGAACGATGCTGAACACATCACGACTCAGAAAGTGACGCCCATGCGCCTCCGTACAGTGCTCGCCACCGTCGCTGTTACCACGGCGGCCATCCTGGCAGGCGCCGCCTCGTCCACCGCAGACGACGGGCCTTACATCGAGTCAACCGGCAACGGGCCTTACATCGGCACCGCGATGTCATCCACGGCCCTCACCAGTGACAACGGCAAGCTGTCGACGCTCACTGCTGCTGGGAGGGGTGGTTCCGGTATGCAAGATCATGGCGGCTACACCATGGAGATGACAGAGGAGAGCTTGCGGCCAGGCAGTGACTTTGCCCCTCTGTAGGGGCGCTGCCACCGTCAGGCGGCGTGGAGAGAGCTGAGATCAGCCGGACGCGCAGCCGAGAACCTGGCATGTCCCGGCTGTCCGCGCTACTCAGCTGAGGCTGTTCGGGACCGCCGGGGGTAGGGAGGGCGTTCGCCGCGTCCAGACGGGTGGCGGGGAGGTCATGGGCGTGCCTTAACGCGTACCGGGCTGGTTCACCTGGGACAACGACCAGGAGGAGCCCCCCTCGTGCGCACTTTCGCCAAGACGGCTGCCATCACCCTCACGACTGCTCTGCTCGCTCTCGCGCCGCCCGCCGCGGCCGTCGGCAATCCTGAACTGCTCCCAGCTGCCGACCAGATCCTGGCCCTTCCGGTCGAGGAGTTCGAGCAGACACAGCAAGTGGCGCCCTACGACTGGTCAAACGATGGGTGCTCTGTGCCGGGCGGGATGGCCCCCTACATGAAGCTGTTCACCCCCGCGTGCAAGCTGCACGACTTCGGCTACCGCAACTACGGCACCCGCAACCAACACCTGAGCCTTGACCCGACAGGTCCGCGTAAGCAGCAAGTCGATGAGCGGTTCCTCGCCGAGATGCGCCGTCTGTGCGACAAGCACAGGCCCGGCCTCATCCGCAACAAAGCGTGCCACGGTGCAGCCCATGCGTTCTACGACGCAGTCCGCATCGGTGGCCACAAGGCCTTCTACGCCTAAAGAATGTTGCACAAGGCAGCGTTCGGGCAGGAGAAGGTGACCTTGTCGACGGGCAGTGCCGGCTTCTACACCGGCACTGCCACGGTCCGCGGCAGCGCGGAGGCGGGCGAGTACAACGTGGACGTGGACTGCGCGGGCGGTGTCTCCTCCTACACGCTGAACGTGGCCGGAGGCGTGATGCCCCATCCGCCGCGTCCGCATCCCACGCGGGGTTCGCACGCCGGGGCCGGTGGTACGAACGACGGCGTCAACCTCGGCTACGTCGGGGGCGGCGTGGTGTTGATCGCCGGGGTGGGTGGCTATGCCTGGTTCAGGTCCCGCCGTACCGGCGAGCACTGAGGGTCAGGTCAGCGGTGCTTTGAGGGCGATGGCCCGGGCGGTCTGCTCGGGGATGAGGCCCAGGGGTTTGCCGGTGGATCGCTGGGCGCTCTTGCGGGCGATCTGGCCGGCGATGTTGGTGGCGGGCTGGATCTCTTCGCGCGGGGTGCTGTGCGGCACCGTGGAGGGCGCGTGCGGTTGGGCTGCGAAGGCGGCGATGGTGGGCAGCGCGGTGGCGGCGAGAGCGGCCAGGACGATGAAGAGGGCTCGCAGGCGCGCGGACACGAGACGAGGGCCTTTCTGGCTTGACTGGATTGGGGGCGCGCCAAGGCCTGCACCGGCTGTGTCCCACCGGATCCGGTGCGGGCCTTGGCCACGGGAATTGCTCGCCAACGGGGGTCCGCAGAGGAGGGGAGGCCTCATCCCGGGTGACGAGTGGTCAGGACGGCACAGTCCTGGCCTTTGGGGGCCGCTGTCAGGCGGCCGGTGCCAGATGGACCTGGCCGGGGTCGGCGCTCGGGGCGACCGGCGTCGGCGCGGGCTTGGTGTCGTCGGCCGGCTTCGGCTTGGGTGCGGCGTCCGGCAGGACGTCCGGGGCCGGGGTCTGGTCGCCGGCCGGCACCGGGTCGGGGGTGGGCTCCGGGTCGGGGTCCGGCGTCGGGTCCGGGTCCGGGGTGGGGTCGGGGTCCGGCTTCGGGGCGGGAGTGGGGTCTTCCTTCACCTGGTCCACCCAGGAGCGGAACTGGCCGTCCGGGGAGAGGACGACGTGCAGTCCGTTGTCCTCACCGGCGGCGGAGCGGCCGTTCGCATCCAGGGTGCCCAGCTTGGCGCCGCGGCCGAAGATGTCGGCCTGGTAGTGGTTCGTCGCCAGCTTGTAGACCTTCGCCGAGCCGCTGCCGCCGGCCAGAGCGTGGGTGGAGACCAGGACCCGCTTGTTCGGCGTGGGCTTGGGCTTCGGCTTGGGGGCGGGCTTGGCCCGGTCGACCCAGGACGTGACCGCTCCGCGCGGGGTGAGCTTGACGTGCAGACCGTTCAGGTCGGCCAGGGCGGTCTTGCCGAACGCGTTCAGGGTGGCGATCTTCTTGCCGCGGAAGAGGACGTCGGCCTGGTATTTGCCCTTGCCGAGCTTGTAGACCTTGGCTGTGTGGCCCTTCGACGCGAGCTTGACGGTCTTGACGTAGACGCGCTTGTGCTTGGTCTTCGTATGCGTAGCGGCTTCGATCGTCACCGTGGCGGGCGTGTGCTGCGTGGCGGCTATCGCGCCGGAGGCGGCACCGAGCGTGATCGCCGTGGCGGCGGTGGCGGTGATGATGCTGGTGCGCAGGGCGCGGGGAGTAATACGCATGGGGGGAAGGCCCTCTCGGGTGCGGTCTCTCGTGGGGATCGCCGCCCTGGTGTGCGGCGATAACCACGAAGTTACGCACCTCACATCAAGCACACCCATAAGAGATGTAACAACCAAAAGGTATATATGCCGCAGATTCTTTACGGAGCCCTCAGGGTTGCCTGGAAGGTTTCTCGTAGGTTCCCCGGATGCTCCAACAGTCCTCCGCCATGTACTGCCCCTTTCACGGCACCCAGGACGAGTGCCTGCGAGTCGTCCGCGTCGTCATCGGGGGCGGCCTTTTCGCCGCCCCCTCCCCACACGCGCCCGTCGCCTGCAGATGCCGCGTCGTCCGACCCGGTACCGGCTGCTCTCGCGCCACCGGGCTCGCGGGGTCGGTCCGTGCGGTAGCGGGGGTCGTGAACGGGTGGGGCGCCCAACGACACTGGGCGTCGACGCCCGCGATGAGCGCCAGGTGGCCTACGCCGACATCCAGGCCCTCGTCGAGGCCTCCTGCGAGCACGGGCGCAGCGACTCCACGCTGGGGCAGATGCGAGACACACTTACCGAGGTGCAGTCCGCTCTCCAGCGCGCCCAGCTCCACGCCGGACCGGACGCGGGCGACCGCCGGGCCCAGGCCCTGCACTGGCATGTCGCCCGCCTCATGCTCGATCACGTCCGCACGGTGTGGCCGACAGCAGGCGGGCACTGACGGACCATGGGGTGCGGGTCGGTTTACTGCTGCTCGCAGGAGTAGGCGAGCAGTGTCATCTTGCGCATGAACTGGTTGTACTTGCCGCCACCCTGCTCGACCGGCTCGAAGCTGGCCGGGACCTTCTCCTTCCACGTGTAGCAGACGAGCGCGGTGGTGCCTGCGGCATCCTGGACGCGGAAGTTGCGGTGCATGGCGTGGACGGCGGTGGTGTCTGCGGGACGGGTGCACTCGGAGCCGACGATCATGACTCTCGGCTTGCCGTTCGGCCCGGTGGAGGGCTGCGTGGCCTTCAGGGTTTTGCAGGTGTAGGTCGGCATGGCGGTCGTGGTGACCGGGGCGGCGCTGGCAGCACTGGCAGCACTGGCCCCGGCTAGGGCAGTGGCGGCGGCGAGGGTGGCGGTGGCGAAAATCGTGCGCGGGCTCATGGTTCCTCCGAGGTGGTGAGCGATTTGGCGGAGGGAGATTCACCGTCCCGGCCAGCCGCGAAAACGATCATGGGCTGTCTGCGGGAACGCCACCGCCCTATCGGGGACCGGTGATCGCTCTTCTGGGCGACGGGCAAGCGGCTCTGGGCTTCGGTGCATGCCCACGCTGACGGCCCTGCGCACGCCACACCCTGATAGGCGGCGGCCTCGCCTCTCATGCCGCCCTGGGGCCACAGCACGTCACCGCGGGCCCGGTGACGGCGGCCTTTCCAGCCCAGACTCTGGGCGGCCTCGAGGGCGGTGGGGAAGTCGCCGCTGATGCGGGCAAGGTGGGCCAGACCGCGGCGGGCAGCGGGGGCGAGGTGGCGCGCCGCTGTCGGCGACCAGATGCATGCGGTGCCGCGATTCTGCCGTGCGGCCGAGGTCGCGCTGGGCTTTGGCCTGGTAGTACACCGCCATCTCGGAGAGCTCGGTGGGCAGCAGCCCGGTGTCGATGACTGCCTGGAGCCGATCGACGGTGCGTTCACGGTGTTCGTGCTGGCGCCGGGCCAGCGTGCTCAGCACTTCCACCAGGGCATCGGCCGCACTGTCCAGCTCTCGCCCGCCTCCGAGGGGCGGGATAAGCGGCTCCCAGACGGAGTCGGCGACGTACTGCCACGCGGCGGCGGTGAGCCAGTCCAGGTCGAGGCCCAAGTCGGCGGCCAGGGCGAAGCCTTGGCGCAGGCTTGCGACCAGCAGCCTCCGGTCGGGCCCGGGGCGCTGGCTGATGACTGAGCCGAGGCGCGGTAGTTGTCACATAGGCAGGCTGTTGCCACCCGCCGCCTTCCGATTCGTTCCTCGGTGCGTGGCAGGAGGATGTGTCCCTGCCTCTCATGTGAGTTGTTGCCACCACCAGGAAAGACCTGGAATATCCACTGGGTCGGGCTCGACCTGGGCGAGCGGACCGGGAGTGATCGCCAGCGGCGCAGATGCTCCCCTGTAGCGAGGGCTGGCTGCGTGCCAGGGGAGGACGTTTCCGATCATGCGGCCGCAGTCGTCCATGAGCCGTCTGAGTGGTGCGCTGCCGTGGGTGGCCTGCTGCGCACGAAGCCTGAGAAAGAGCAGCATGGTGCGATTCCAGACGGAGACGGCCTCGGCGACGGCCTCCTGGGGCGAACACTGGCGCTCCCTTTGGAGACAGGTGACAAGGTTGTTCGTGCCGCCTCCGTCGTGCGTGTCCTTACTGAAGGAGTAGAGGTCGTTTGCCCAGCCGATGAAGAGGCTGGTCATCTCACGGATGGCCTGGACTGCGGGGTGGTCGAATTCCGCTGAGGGAATCTCCTGGCCGTTGCAGATCTCTGCGGCGGCGACGAGGGCCGGTCCTGCCGCGAGGTTGAGGCGCAGCGCCACGTTGGTGTGGAGATCGGGTGTCTTGCCTCGCAGCCGGTAGCTCGCCTCCCAGGGAATGGCCTGGAAGTAGGCGCGCTGCCCTTCGACGAGGCGCCTGTACTGCGTGGGGGTGGCCATCCTTCGGAAGCCGCCCATGACATCCAGAAAGGATGGCAGGAAGGGCACGTCGGTCAGTGCCGCGTCCGGGGCTTCCTGCGCCCGCTGCAATGCAGAGCACACGGTGATGACCTCGTCCAGGGAGGTGCGCGACTCGAACCAGTCGTCATAGGCGAAGCCCAGGTAGACGAATCTCCCCGCGACTTGGAGACGTTCGATGTCCGCGTGAGGACTGGAGCCTGAGCTCAGGTAGGAGCACTTGCTTCTCAGCAGGCGTTCCCGTAGGTCCGGGTCCTGGGGGATGGCGCAGGCGCGCATCCATTGCGAGGCCGCTTTGTCGATGGCGGGTGCGTGGGAATGTTGGGAGGCGGGGAACGGGCAGTACAGGGTGGGCACGTTAAGCCGTGGCTGCTGCTTGAGATCCATGCGTTAAGGGTCCTTCGGCTCAGACGCGGTGGGCCAGGCGGTGAGACTGCCCGAGCCGGATGAACTGGTGGGAGAGCGGCCGATGTTGTTCAGCGTCGCGGAGCTGTTGGGTTCTGCCGGAGATCACACGTTCGTGGTTGCGTCTCTGGGCAGGGAGACAGAGCCCTGCAGAGCGTCCTGCGCGCGCTCGAGCGGGCCGGAGAAGAAGGTCCAAGCGGGCCCGGAGCCGAGAGCGTTGACGTAGGCGGCCGCGTCGGCCTCCTGGACGCGGGCGTAATCGATCATCTGTTGGAGGTCCCAGCCCGCTGGCAGGAAGTTCACGCCTCGCTCCGCGTCCTCCTCCCGTCCGAGGAGGATGTTGACCGCCTGGAGGAAGCGGCCGAAGGCGACTCCGTGGGTGCGGTGACTGGCGGTCCCGTCGTACCAGGACCACAGGTCGCAGAAGATCAGCACGGTGGCACTGCCCACGGCATACGTGTACTGGTCCAGGTCGGCTCGGCTGTTGATACGGAAGTCCCTGCTCACCCAGTCGGCCATGCGGTCGGCCATCGCCGCGATGGCTTCGGCCACGCGCGGGGCGATGTCCGGCGGGATCAGGGCAGCCCATTGCTGCAAGTAGCGCGTGACGTCGGGCAGCGCGTGGCGGTGCTCATCCATGAGGACGTCAAAATGCCCGGGGCCGGCCTGTGTCTGGAGCGCGGCACTGACCTGCTGCAATAGCGCTGCTCGATCAGTGGCGGGAAGTCGTGGGTGATCTTCAATCTCGTCGATGGCGCGCAGCATGAGATAGGTGCCGGTGCAAGCCTCGTTCAGCCCCGGCGGCATACTCATGATCGGCTCACACCAGGTGGTGCTGTGCTTCCGGACCATGGCGTGCGCATCCGCCAGAGACTGGCTCGGCGGTCGCCCCACCTCGTCCCTCACGCACTCCCATGCCGCTCTCGGGGAGGGGGCGGGCGGGGGTGAGGGCTTGCTGGCGGGCATCGACAGCGATGCGGATTGCACGGTTTTCCCTTCCTGTGGCAAACGCTGCGCCTCAGCCAATCAGGGTCAGGGCACGTCGGCTCAGCGCTCACCCGCACGTGGGCGTGGCGGCTGCCAAGTCACCAGTGGCTTCGTGCATCTCTAGGAACAGCGTTTCTCGAACGGTTCCGGAGTCAGTTTGTGATCAACCAGCTCGCGAATGTCGAAGAGAAATGACGGCACTGTCGCGGCTGCGAACGCGGGACGGCCAGCCGTCCGTCAGGGCGGCTGGCCGCGGGGTAGGTATCCGTCATGCGTAGCCGAACTGATCCCGATGTCAGGTGATCTGGTCCCGTGCGGTTCGACTGAGGTTGTCGCTCAGCGTGGAGTCGCGAGTCATACGCACATTTGGCAGTTTTCCTCGCCAGATCTCTCGCTCACCTGTGGTCTTGAATCCGTAGCGCTCGTAGAAGTGGACCGCTCGCTCGTTGTATTCGGTGACCCACAGGCGCATAGGTGAGCTTCCCGCCCAGGTGAGGAACTCGCTCATCATCCGGCCTCCGGCACCTCGGCCCTGGGCTTCGTTCAGCAGATACATCGGCCCGAGGGTGACCACCTCGTCCCGGCGACCGCAGAGGAAGCCGACGATCTCCGTCTCGGAGCGGACAACACGGCAAAACAGCAGGTCCGGTCGCTGCATTGCAGCCTCGATGAACTCCCGCCACTGGGCGATACCTTCTGCGGTGGCGGAGGCGCCGCGGTGCTCACGGATCCAGGTCTCATCGATCCCCGCCGCCTCGTTGGGATATGTCTGCAGCCAGATCCTCAACTGCAGAGGCCCCAGAAACGCGGCGTCGTCGGCATGGGGGACTTCGATCACGTGGGTCATGGCAGCCATCCTCACCGATGTTCCCCGAACGCTTCGCACGTTTTTTGGGCAGCGGTGGCAGAGATCAGCCGGCCTTCGCGGGCTCCTCGGCTCGTGCTCGGGTGCTGGCGAGGCGGTAGGAGTCGGTGCCGGTTTCGATGATGGTGCCGTTGAAGGTGAGGCGGTCGACGATGGCGGCGCAGAGGCGTGGGTCGGTGAACGTCTTGGTCCAGCCTCCGAAGGACTCGTTGGAGGCGATGGCGACGCTGTTCTTCTCCTCGCGTTCGGTCAGGACCTGGAAGAGGAGTTCGGCGCCGTGGCGGTCGAGCTCCATGTAGCCGAGCTCATCGATGCACAAAAGATCAACACGCCCGTAGCGGGCGATGGTCTTGTTCAGTTGCTTCTCGTCGGCGGCCTCGACCAGCTCGTTCACCAGCTTCGTCACAAGCGTGTAGCGGACGCGGTAGCCCTTCATCGCGGCCTTGGTGCCCAGAGCGATGAGCATGTGGGACTTACCAGTGCCTGAGTCACCAATCAGGCAGAGCGGCTGGCTCTTCTTGATCCACTCGCAGCTGGCGAGGGTGTGGATGGTCGCGGCGTCGATGTTCGGGTTGGCGTCGAAGTCGAACGCCCGCAAGGACTTCTCCCGCGGGAAGCCGGCCGCCTTGATCCGCCGCTCCGAACGACGCCGGGCCCGGTCGTCGCACTCGGCCATCAAGAGCTCTGCGAGGAACCCGCGGTAGCTCATCTGGTCCTTCAGCGCCCGCTCGGCGATGTCGGAGAACTCGTTGCGGATCGACGGCAGCCGCAGCAGCCGGCAAGCACTGTCGATTGCGGCGTCGGCGGCCTGTTCGGTCAAGCCACGCTGGCGGGGCAGGGTCACTGTGCTTCTCCCTCACGGTGGTCACCGCCGCTGGTGCGGCGGCGTCGGAGCAACTGGTCATAGGGGGTCACCGAAGGCAACGGCCTGGTGTCCGGAGGAAGATGGGCGAGCCGCCATTCGTGCAGGGAGGTCACCGTCGCCGACGACTTTCCGGAAACCAGCCGGTCGGTCGCTGGGGTGGGTTCGGTCTCGGCCTGGGCGGCCTTGCGGGCCTCCAGGGTAACCGCGTCCGCGGTCATGGCTCCGGCCCGCAGAGCGGCGGCCAGGCCGGCGACGACATGCTCGTGGGGAAGATGACGCCCCAGCAGGAGGACTCGATCAGGGCCCTGGTGCCGTCCCGTTCACCATGGATCTTGCGGGCCGGGTCCCACCAGGCGTCGTGGACCGGGGTGAACCTGCCTGCTGAACGGGCCTGTTCGAGCGCTGTGGAGCCAGGAAAGGCGCCGGGCTTGCGGACCAGGACTTCCAGGTAGTGGTCAAGGTCCAGACGAACGGCGCCCTTCGCGATCAGCCTCTCGTGCCGGGCCACTTCCACGTTCTGGTCGTAAACCACCAGATGAGAGGCGTGCAGCACGACCCGCACGCGTTTGCCAATCAGCCGGATCGGGACCGAGTAGCGGTTGGTGCGGACCGGGATCTGGCCGTAGCGGTCGACCCGAGGCGTGAACACTCGGCCCGTTTCGAACGGTTCCTCGGGCAGCGGCATCAGCAGTGGCTGTTCGAGGCCGAAGTACTCCGCGACGGTTTTGGGCCGGGCCCCGATGCGGCGGGCGTCGTCCTGCCGGTCCCATTGTTCAACCATCTCGTTCAGCTCGGCGAGCGAGGAGACCTCGGGCGTGTTGACTGAACTACGGGACGTTCTCTCCTTGTTCTTCGAACAGGCGGGATGCGGGGTGGTTACCGTCCTCTGCCATGGCTGAAGGTGCGGATGTTCCAAGGGACTTGGGCTCGTTGGTGGTCCCTCGAGTGGGCTCGCTCGTGGAGGCTGGCGATCTGTGGGAGCCGTATCGGCTGGTTGATCCAGCGGGGTTCCCAGTGGGTGCGGTGACCGCGTATCTGAGCGAATTGCAGGCGGCGGGGCGGCCCGCGACGACGCAACGTTCCTATGGAATGGACCTGCTGAGGTGGTTCCGCTTCTTGTGGGCGATCGAAATGCCCTGGAACGAGGCGACGAGGATCGAGGCCCGCGACTTCTCACGGTGGATCCAGATCACCGCCAAGCCTCCCCGACGCCGACGTACAGCTCAACGTGTACAACCTCGTACAGACCGGGCTGTGAATCCGATCACCGGGAAGCGACCGATCGGAACGACCTACGCTTCCTCGACGGTCGCGCACAGCGAGACGGTGCTCCGCAGCTTCTACGCCCACCATTTGGAGGCTGGGACCGGCCCGCTGGTGAACCCATTTCCGCTGGCCAGGGCGCCTCGGGTGAACGCGCACCACAACCCGATGGAGTCCTGGCGCCCACAGCGGTCGGGGCTGTTCCGGCCACGGCAGCCCCAGCGGATCCCCCGGCAGATCCCCGATGAGGTCTTCAACGAGTTGTTCGCGAGGCTGTCCTCGGACCGGGACCGGGCCCTGGTCGCCTTCTGGATCTCGACCGGGGCTAGAGCCTCGGAACTGCTCGGCGTCGTGTCCTCGGGCACGGAGCCGGGGCGGCAACTCGTCACGGTGGTCCGCAAAGGATCGCGCGCGACGCAGCAGCTGCCGGCGTCGCCGGACGCGTTCGTCTGGCTGCGGCTCTACCAGCAGCAGATGCACGGGCTGGTGCCTACCGGCCCGGATGTCCCGCTGTGGTGGACGCTGCGACGGCCGTTCCGTTCACTCAACTACCATGCCGCGCGGGCGATGTTCGTCCGCGCGAACACCACACTCGGGTCGAACTGGTCGCTGCACGACCTTCGGCACACCGCGGCCTACCGGCTAGCCCGCGACCCGCTCATGCCGATCACAGACGTCCAATGGGTCCTCGGACATGCCCGTTTGTCCACGACTCAACGGTATGTCGCGCCCACCGCCGAGGACGTCATCGAAGGAGTCCTGGCCCACCACCGTCGTCAGGCGGAGGGGCAAGCGGAGCAAGCGGCGCCGTCGCTGCACTATCGCCCGGAGAGTCTGGACGTGCTGTTCGGCCGGAGGCGGCCGTGACCACCAGCGCCATCACCGCAGCAGTGGCCACTCGGCCTTGGCAGCTCAGCGCGGAGGCCGAGGCCCTCTGGAAGAAGTTCCCGCCCCGCGCCAACCCGAAGAGCTGGCCCGCGACCCGAGTCTCCCGAGCCGCCGTGGTGACCCGCATGCTCACGCCGCCGTTCTTGGGGCACGACTCCAAAACACGCTGCAACCGGAAGCTGACCCTGCTCAAGGTGCTCGACTGGCTGGAGATGCAGCCCGGCAGCACGTGGCAGGAGCGGTGGGACGCCAGCGGCGTCGGGGCCGACGGGCGCGTGGACTGGCGGACCCGCCTCATCGACGACCTGAAGAGCGTCGACAACCTCGGCCCGCGCGGGGAACGGATCTTCAAAATCCTCGGCATGGGCCTGGTCCAGCTGATCGGCGGCGACGTCCTGCGGCCGGATCTGAGCTGGTTGATAGCCACCAACTCGCCCCTGCGGATCGCGAACGAGATGGAGCGCGTCCGCGACGGCGAGGCCATCGCCAAGCTCCGGGCCCTGCGGACCGCGAGCACGGTCGGCGACTCCACGGTGCTGCCCGCGATCGAGAAGATCGCGCTCATCATGGCGGCGAAGGGCGGCATGGTCGCCGACCTCACCCCCGGCGACTGCCTGGAACTGTTCAAGACCAGCAAAGAGGTCTTCCCGGGACCGGGCAAGTCCGCCCGACACAGCCCGTTCTGCTATCAGCTGCTGCACTCTCTCGGCGCTTTCCCTGCCGACGCGCCGCCCTCGGTCCGCATGTTCAGCACACGCTTCCCCGGCCAGCTCACCACCGAGCAACTCGTCGACCGCTACGACCTGGCCTGCCGCCCCGTCCGCGACCTGCTGGTCGACTACCTGAGAGAGCGTCAGCCCGGCGTCGACTACAACACGTTGACTGGCTTGGCGACCGCGCTGGCCTTGTGGTTTTGGAAGGACCTGGAGAAACACCACCCCGGAATGGACTCGCTCCGGCTCGCACCGGACGTCGCTGCGGCTTGGAAGCGACGCTTGCAGACCCGGATCGTCCGCAGCACCAACGAGCACGGCCAGGTCGTGGAATCTACGGTGGAACGGGCCACCGCCTCCGACACGCTGATGACCGTTCGCGCCTTCTACCTGGACTTGGCGCAGTGGGCCCTCGACGAACCCGCCCGCTGGGGCCCGTGGGCTGTCCCCTGCCCGGTCCGCGCCGACGACGTCCAGCACCGCAAGATGAAGTCCCGGCAGAAGGCCCGCATGGACCAGCGCACCCGCGAGCGACTTCCCGTCCTCCCGGCCCTGCTCGAAGCGGTTGACCGGAACCGCAAAGCCGCAGCGGCTCGCCTGGCTGCCGCCGAACACGTCCGCCCCGGCGAGCTGTTCACCGCCGGCGGACAGACGCTGCGGCGTGCGATCCTCAAGCGGCATTCACCTCACCTTTGGGCCGAAGAACCCGCAACCAGTCAGCGCCGGAACCTGGCGAGGGAGGAGAGCAACTCCTTCTGGGGCTGGGCCGCGGTCGAGGTCCTGCGCATGACCGGCATCCGGATCGAGGAACTGAGCGAGATCTCGCACCACAGCCTGGTCCAATACCGGCTGCCAAGCACGGGCGAGCTCGTCCCGCTGCTGCAGATCGCCCCGTCCAAGACCGACGAAGAGCGGCTCCTGGTCGTCTCCCCGGAACTCGCCGACGTGCTCTCGGCGATCATCTGCCGCGTCCGCGCCGACGATGGCGGCGTCCCGCTCGTAATCGCCTACGACCATCACCAGAAGGTCTGGAATCCGCCCATGCCGCTGCTGTTCCAGCGCAAGATCGGACTCGAGGACCGGCCGATCCCCATCGACGGCATCCGCACCCTCCTCCAGGATGCACTCGCCACCACCGGGTTCACCGACGCGACCGGCAGACCGCTGCACTTCGCTCCGCACGACTTCCGGAGGATCTTCACGACCGACGCCGTCATGAACGGCATGCCGCCCCACATCGCCCAGCTGCTTCTCGGGCATCGCGACATCAACACGACCATGGGATACAAGGCGGTCTATCCCGAGGAAGTCATCAACGGACACCGGGCGTTCATCGCCCGCCGCCGGGACCTGCGGCCCAGCGAGGAATACCGCAGCCCCACCGAGGAGGAGTGGGAGGAGTTCCTCGGCCACTTCGAACACCGCAAGGTCGCTCTCGGCGACTGCGGCCGAGCCTACGGCACCAGTTGCATTCATGAGCACAGCTGCATCCGATGCCCACTTCTGCGGGCCGCCCCGGCCCAGCGGCCGCGACTGGTGGACATCCGCGACAACCTCATCGACCGCATCGCAGAGGCCGAACGCGAGGGCTGGGCCGGCGAGGCCGAAGGGCTCAAGGTCAGCCTCGCCGCGGCCAACGCCAAACTCGCCCAGCTCGACAACCTCATCACCCACCGCGCCGCCGCCATCCACCTCGGCATGCCGACCTTCCCCGACGTCGCGGGACGTCACATCACCCGAAATCAGGGAGTAGTCACGGGCTCCTAGCCTTCTCGGCTGCCACCGTCCTTGACGCCTGCTCGCAGGCCCCACTCATCCAGACCTGAGTAGATCAACGCAGTGCGACCACGCGCGAAAGACAGTGTCTCGGCCTCCCCTGAATAGATCGCCACCAGTGAGTCGGCTCCTCGCCACCAGGTGTCGGCCATCCCCAGCACTTCGTGCACTGGCTCGAACTCATCCAGCACAATGCCGTCGACCTCGTCGCCAGTGACCTTGACGATCTTCTTTGCCCACATGGAGGCGTGGTGGGTCAGTGCGAGCGACTCGACCCAGCCCTCGACGGTGGCATGGAGGGGTGACCACTGACCAGCGTGAATACCAAACTCACCAGATGGCCCGATCATGAACGAGTAGGGAACGGCTGTCCGCTGCATACCTGCTTCGAACCACCACCCTTCGGACGCGGAGCCTTCGGGAGAATCCGCTGCGAAGTATCTCGGGCCGCCGTCGTACTCGGATGCAGGTGGCAGGACCAGGCCGCCCCATCGCTCTTGAAAGGCCGCCATCCGGTCGATGACCGTCGCGGGGATGTCTCGCTCAAGCCACCACTGTCTGTGTTCCTCCACGGTCCCGACGTCAACCTTGACGCCGTGCGCGCGGACGAACGATCGAGCTCGTTGAGTCAGGCCATCGGGCACATCGTTGAAGAGGTTGAGATTCACCAGCATGACGCTACTGCCAGGGCTCAACCTCGCCAGCTCCGAGAAGCCGGGTCCAACCAGCCCACAGGAACGGCCGAAGCAACGAAGAGAGAATCGTGGCCGAAGCCAAACGGCGGCGGAAGATCAAAATGGAACGGACAGACCAGCGTCGCGCAGACGAGCCAGAGCGACGGACACGCACTGCTGGAAAGTCCTCCCGTCAGCTCGCATCCCATGCGCCAACGGCCCGCCACTGGCGGCGAACGTCCACGCCGGCGCGTTGTCAGCCAGCCTTTCGGCGTCCATCCTGATCATGGCGCTCACACCCTGTTCGCCCAGCCACTCCAGGATCAGGAGTGTCACGTCCTCGACGCCGCGCTCCTCATCGATCTTCGGCCAACGGCCTCGGTTCCCAGTCATCACTCCGACTCTATCGAGGTCCTGAAGGCGGTCGAGGGGACCCAACCCGCAAGTTCAGAGAAGGGACGGGAACGAAGTGGTTGCGGCGGAAGTAGCCGATCATCCCTTCGACCCCACCCTTCTCATGGGCGCCCTCGATGCCGGGCCGACAGTAGAAGCTCTCAATGCCGAAGTGCGAACGGAAGGCGATCCACCGGTCGGCCTCAACTCTTCCCCGGCTCTGCCCCAGCACCCTGGCGACGGCGGCCTTCAGGTTGTCGTAGCGGACCTTGGCCCGGGGGACCCCGCCCAGAGTCCGCAGTGCGTGGACGTGGCCTTCGAAGAAAGCCTCCTGGCCGCACGAGGCGAACACGCGGTGGACGGCCTTGCCTGAGTACGACAGCCGGAAGGAGAACAGGTAGCAGGTCACCAGTTCGCCGGCCAGGCGCACGGTCACGTCACC
Source organism: Streptomyces sp. NPDC054866 (assembly GCF_053610745.1). Taxonomy (NCBI): domain Bacteria; kingdom Bacillati; phylum Actinomycetota; class Actinomycetes; order Kitasatosporales; family Streptomycetaceae; genus Streptomyces; species Streptomyces sp. NPDC054866. The sequence continues at coordinate 21,061 of NZ_JBSGZA010000013.1, read as the reverse complement.
GAAGTCGACCTCCGCTTCATGGCCGGGCAGGTGGGTCTGAGGGACGAACGCCTCAAGCGGCGCTTTGCCGGAGTCGACCAGAATTTCTGGCTTCCGGCCGGCGACGTAGTAGCGCACCACCCCGTAGGAGACGTCCGCCCCGTGCTCCTCGACCAGCCGGTGGAAGATCCCGGTGACCGTGTGCCGCTGCTTGCGCGGCGCGTCCAGATCCGCCCGCAGGATCTCGTCGATCACCGGCTTGTACGGATCCAGCGTGGTCGCTCGGGGCGGCAGTTTCTTACGAGGCTCCGGCCAGGACGAGTCCAACGCCTTGCGCACCGTCCGCCACGTCACGCCGTGCTTGCGCTCAAGCTCCCGCATCGACATGCCGCCGCGATGGTCACGCCGGATAGCCGCGTACAGCTCGACCTTCGACATCTGCGGCATGACCAGCACCTTTCGCCAAGAGCATCCCGATGCTGCCCTGGCAAGAGCCGCCGTGCCTCCCTACTGCTCGATAAAGCCATCACCAGGCACGCACCAGCAATGGTGGTATCGGCCGGCCCTGACTCCGCTGCGCGAGCAAGCTGGGCGCCAGGTGAAGTGGCGCACCGGGCCACCCGACAGCACCGGTTCGTGCACGCGTCCCTGTAGCGAAAAGATCACCTCGTCCCCGGCGGCCCGCCAGGAGACCGCCCACCGCCTCATCCAGCCCTCGCTTCCCGCCACAGCCCCATGAAACCGCCCCAGGTCACCTGGGCTTTCCGCTCTTTGCTACTGGTGAAAAAGGTTGCCGAACGAGCAGTTGTGACAAGCCGGATGCCTCGCCGGTGACAACCGGGCTGCTTCGACGAGTCTCGTTAACCAGCTCAATCAACAACGGCGGTGACAACTACTGAGTTTCGGCTCACGACCTCGTCCGCGGGCCGCCACCGGCATGCGTCGATCAGAGATTTGAGGGCTTGTCTTTCGTCGCGTTCGAGGCAGGCCTTGTGGAACCGTTTGAGCTCATCCATGGGGGCCTCGACGGCGATGGCACTGATCAGATGGTCGCCGTACGCGGAGCTCTCAGGCGGGCGGCCCGCGACATAGCGAAGAAACGTCTTTGTCCGCCACAGGCAATACAGCATAGGCGCCGGGGCGGTTCAGGCGGCTTGCTGGAGATGAAGGTCGCGGGTGGCGTCTTCGCGGACCTTCTGGCAGCTGCGGGTGATGAGGCGGGAGATGTGCATCTGGGAGACACCCAGCTCTTCCGCGATGCGGGACTGCGTCATGTCCTTGAAGAAGCGCAGGTAGAGGATGGTGCGTTCCCGCTCGGGAAGCTTCTTGAGGCCGGCTTTGGCTGCTTCCCGGTCGGCGATCAGGTCGTAGCTGGGCTCTGCTTGGCCCAGGGTGTCGGCGAGGCTGTACCCGTCTGGTGCGGCGCCGATTTCGGCGTCCAGGGACAGGCTGCTGTAGCTGTCCAGGGCCTCCATCCCATCGCGTACTTCATCCAGCGTGAGCCCTGCCCGCGCGGCGATGTCTTCGAGTCCAGGCTCGGCACTCTGCCCGGGTTGCTGCATCAGGTCGCGTCGGACCATGCGGACCTTGTTGCGCAGTTCCTGGACCCGGCGCGGGACACGTACGTCCCAGCTGTGATCACGGAAGTGGCGGCGCAGTTCCCCGGTGATGGTGGGGACGGCGTAGGACTCGAAGGCGCCGCGGTCGGGGTCGTAACGTTCAACGGCCTTGACCAGGCCCAGGGCTGCGACCTGCTTGAGGTCCTCGAGGCTTTCGCCCTTGTTGCGGAACCGGGTGGCCAGGCGGTGGGCCATCGGCAGCCAGGCCTTGACCAGTTCCTCGCGCAGCGCGTACCGCTCGTGGCCCTCAGAGGTGGAGGCGAGGCGGCGAAATGCCTGCTCGGTGGCGGGGGCGTCGTCGTGGAGGCGGTCGGGCATTAAACACTCCTCATCACTGTGGTCAGCGGGGGCGACCAAGGGCCGCAAGCCCTGGTCTTTCCTTTGAGAAGCGCCTGTTGTCCCAAGCACTTGATGACCGCCTGCCCCACGCCCCTGTGGGTAAACAGCCCCGGTTCGCCGGTGGCCACCTGCCGGCCAGAGGATGATTCGAGGCCTCGACTCGTGGCGCTGAGGCGCAGAGCGACCATGCAAAAGTGCGGGCGAATATCGCTCTGGCTCTGGGGCACAAGATGCGGTGCATACCCCTGGTAGTGGCTTTGAGGGAGGCCCCTGATGCTGATGGCACACCCCATCGTGCTGAAGAATCTGCTGGAGCAGTACGAGACGCTGAGCGCCCTGCATGCGGAGAACGGCACCAAGGAAGCACGTCAGTGCCTGGAAGACGTCGCCTACACGCTGTGCATATCGACCGGCACCCGCCGCATCGACGCCGCCCTCAGCGCCGCACGTCGCCAGCTTTCCGCGCCCCACGTAGAAGTTTCCGCTTCCCACGTAGAAGCCGGACCCTTCCTCACCGCCTGACGGCGCCGCGGGGCAGGCCGGGCGTGATGCTGCCCGTGTGGCGGCGCAGGAACGGGCCGAGCACGCGGGAGGCTGGGGCGGCCGCCGACCGCGGTCCGTCCGGCGCTGGCGTGCGACTTCGGCACCACCTCGCCGCGTCCATGCCCGAGGTAGCTGGAGCCGTGCAGGGCGTGGCCTTTGACAGGAAGAGACCGCCCAAGGCCGCCTATCGAACTCGATGGTGGGCCTAGTTCGAGGACCATTTCGACAGCGGCCCTGCCGCGGTGCCGACAGCCGGGGATGAGGTCGGCCGGTAATCCGGCCGAAGCCCTATGAGCCCACCGCGCCTTGCACGAAGCGCCGAAGGTGCGCACGCACGGTGTTGGGCTGCTCCAACCAGGGCTCGTGCCCAGCGTCGTCGACCCGGGTCAGCGGAAGATTGAGCCTGAGCGCGAGTGCTTCAAGCGCCGACACAGGACGGGGGTCGTCGGCCCCACCGAGGAGCTCCGCCCGCGCGGGTAGGCATGCGCGGAGCTCGGCAAGATGCTCATCGAGCGGGTCCGCGCGGCCTTCCTTGCCGAGCTCGCTGTTCATAGCCCAATTGACGGGACGCCGCCGCCGGGCACCCTGCGTGGCCCAGTGCCACCCGCGTTCGGGATCGGCGTGGTCGGTGAACCAGGCCAGTGTGAGCAGCTCGACTTCCTGCTCCTCCGTGCGGTGTGGCAGCTCCTCCAAGGCGCGGAGCTGCTCCTGCTGCGCTGCGGACATGCGGCGGCCGCGCTCCGCTCGGTCCCCGGTACGCCAATCACCGATGAATGGCCCGCACATCAGCAGCATTGCGGCAACCCGGTCAGGATGCGTCAGACAGAATCGGCTCGCCAGGTCGGTGCCGTAGGAGTGCCCGATCAGCACGGCCTTGGGCACGTCCCATGCGTCGAGCAGCTCGGCGAGATCGTCGACATGCCTGGCGAAGGAATGGCGGCCTCGCCACAGGGATTTGCCCGTGCCACGCTGGTCGTACCGGTACACGGGCGCGAGGTCCGCGATCATGGGGGCAATATCGCCCAGATAGTCCGGTAGCCCCGGACCACCATGGAGCAGGATCACGGCCGGTTGCCGAGCCGTGTCCCCCAACGCCATCCAACGTAACTGCGCCTCGTCGGTCATAGACGTGAGGCCCTGCATCTCTATCAAGGTCACCGCGGAGAACCTATCGGTGTCGCCGAGGCTCCGCCAAAGGTTAAAGAGCAAGCTGAGCGCCTGTGTCGGAACCTCTTGTCGTAGTCCAGGGCAGGACTTACGTCCTTGGAGCGGCGCCAGCAACCGGAGGGATCTTGTCGAGTAACGGCAGCAACTGGGGTTTCCGCCGGTCAGCGAGACCGCGAGCGGGATGCCTTGCCCGTCGACGATGAGGTGGTGCTTGCTGCCCGGCCGTGCGCGGTCGACCGGGCTGGGCCCGCTTTTGGGTCCCTGCGAGCGGCCCGGACGTGGGAGGAGTCGAGCACCGCCCGCGACCGGTCGAGCTGGTTCTTCGAGCGCAGCTTCTCCAGCAGGACGACGTGGAGTTGGTCCCAGACGCCGGCTTCGTTCCAGGCGGCCAGACGTCGCCAGCAGGTCATTCCCGAGCCGAAGCCCAGCTCCTGGGGCAGGTATTCCCATTGGATGCCGGTGTGCAGGACTGATGGCGGTCATGCCAAGCTCCCACGGGCGGCCATTTAGCGCCCCACTGATGGCCTCGGGAATCCTCACGTACGGCTGGCTAGAACTCCCCACCCGCTTGGACAAGTTCGCTCTGGGCAGCCCAGAGCGGGTAAAGAACAGCAGGGAGATCATGGAGATCCTTGAGGCGTATGACCTGACAGGCAGTTCCAGTAGAGGGGCCCTGGTGAAGCACGGCAGCGGCTCATCACCTGCGCCTTGCGACTTGCCACCTGGGCCGACAGGGAGGCCCTGTCTGCCCCACCACCGGCCTGACCCCTGCTCGGGCGGTAACCGGCGCACAGTCACCTGCCTGCAGAAGCCGCCCGGACTTGCCGCCAGGGAATGCGCAGCGGGGCGCGACCTGATCGTTACCGTGAGCGGATGGACTGGGAAGCCGGACCCGAACCTGCGCAGCCGATGCCGGCCCCGAGCAGCCCGTCTCGATAGGAGAAAAGCTGTGTCGTTTACGGTGTTCCCCTCGCTCCACATCGACCGGGGTCGAGTCGTCCACCTGGTAGAGGATCAGCCGGTACCCGAGGCGGTTCAGACCGACGCACTCGAAGTGGCTCTGCGCTTCCAGACCCAGGGCGCCCGCTGGGTCCATCTGGTGGCGGTCTCCGAACAGGCCCACGACGCCGACTTCGAACTCGCCCAGCGCATCGTCAGCGCCCTCGACATCAGCGTCCAGGTGCTGTTCTGCTCCGTGGCTGACCAGGACACCCTCCACCGTGCACTCAGCACTCACTGCGCCCGGCTGAACCTGGGCAGCGCGGCCCTGACTGACCTCGACTGGTGCGCCCAGGCCATCGCCGAGCACGGCGACCGTCTCGGAGTCAGCGCTCTGGTCCGCTCGACGCCGCAGGGACCGCGCGTGGTAACAGACGGCGGAGCCGGTGAGGTAGGTGGCCTGGGGGAGATCCTTGACCGTCTGGAGCACGCCGGCTGCGCCCGCCTGCTCGTGACCGACATCGGCAAGGAAGGCTCCCTGGCCGGTCCCAACCTCCCTCTCATCAAGGATGTCTGCGCGCGCACTGCCGTCCCGGTCCTGGCCGCTGGTGGAATCCGTCATCTGGAGGACCTGCGGGACATCTCCGCCCTCGCACCCTCTGGCGTGGCGGGTGCCGTGATCGGACGTGCCCTCTACACCGGGGCGTTGTCCCTTCCCCAAGCCCTCGCCCTCTAGCCTGCCAGCGGTGACCTGGATGCTCGGGAGAGTCTGGGCGCAGGGGGTGCTTGAAGCTGCTGGCCCGCGGGCGCCGGCGCATTGGCTCACGCCCGGGTGCCATCCACGTCCGGCCCTCGGGCCAGCGGACTGCCAGGTGGGCTCGGCTCTCCGACGGGAGGACTGTGGGCCCGATCAGTTCCCATCGCGCGTCGGAAAGGTGGGATACGGGCGCTGTCGCCTCATGTTTCGGTAGTACCGTCGCGCAGGCCGCCTCCACAGGGCGCAAACGAGGTCAACCGGGGGCGTGTTGAGATCAGACAGGAGCGAACGCAACGAAACGGGTCGCCGAACGACGACACGAATCCCTTGAGGGTTTTCCATCCTCATGCTGACGCGTGGTGAAGGACGAGGATGGCCTTCACCACGTCGGTGATGCGGTTGGTGCTGCAGCGGAGTTTCCGTAGCAGGCCGCCATCCCTTGATGGCGGCCATGGCCTGCTCGCCAATGCAGCGGATCTTGGCGTGGGTGGTGTTGTGCCGACGCTTCCATCGTTCGAGCCGTCGGCCGCGGAATGGGACGCGAATATGGCGGCTGGCGCCCTGATATGCCTTGTCCGCCCAGCACCTGATCCCGGCCTTGGCCAGGGCGTCGACGATGCCGTGCGTGCGGGCGGCTGTCAGGTCGTGGGTGGAGCCGGGCAGTGCGGGCGAGGCCCACGGCAGTTTCCCGAACGGGCCGGGGGGACCTGAACGTTCATGCCGTGGCGCTTGTGTCTCCCGGAGTAGTACGGGGTGTCCGCGGCGATCCGGTGTCGGCGTACACATGAAGATGCTCCGACTGGTACATGCGAACATGCACCGCTCGTTGTGCCGGAGCACGGCTGCTCCGTGGCCCGGCGCCCTGGTTCCAAGGTCGCTGTCGAGGTAGGTCCATCGGCCGATGTCCACCCCGAGCACCTAGGTGATCATGAGGTTGTCCGTTCGAGCCGAGGAGGAGCCATGCGGGTGGAGCAGGTGGACTGGGCGGAGGTTCCGGCGGGCTTGCTGCGTCGGGGTACGCCGGTCGACGAGGTGGCGGCTGTGGCCCGCCGCTATGCGGACACCGGGGTGCCGGTGGAGTGGTACGCGAAAGAAGCTCCGCGCGCGGAGATCCACATCCCGGCGTTCCGGATCGCCCGCACCCCGGTCACCGTCGGCCAGTGGGCACTCTTCGCAGCGGCCACCGGCCGACCGGTCCCACAGACGCCTGTGGACCACCCGGTCATCGGGGTCGCCTGGGAGGCGGCGACGGCCTACTGCCTTTGGCTCGGGCAGCGGCTCGGCCTCGGTGTGCGGCTGCCCACGGAAGACGAGTGGGAGCGAGCCGCGCGGGGCGACGACGGCCGGGAGTTCCCGTGGGGCGAGGAGTACCGCACCGGCCTGGCCAATCTGGTGGACCTGGGCATCGGCACCACGATGCCGGTCGGTTCGTTCCCCGAGGGCGCCAGCCCTTTCGGGGTGCTGGACATGGCGGGCAACGCCGACGAGTGGACCTCTACCCTCTACGCTCCCTACCCTGGCGCGCCCGCCGAGGTGCCGAGCAGCGAGGACTGGGCCTTCGACCGGCACATCACCCGGGGCGGCGCGTTCCGCCACGACCGGGACCTGGCCCGCTGCGCCCGCCGCCACGGCGCCTATGAGCCGGACCTCGAAGCGATCGGCGTGGGCTTCCGCCTGGCCGCACCGGCCGAGTAAAACCGGGCACCGTGTCGGCTTCATACGACCGACGGCGTCTCCTCAGAACTGTGCACTTATAGCGGGTCTGTCGCTGATCTTGTGATGGTGTCGGGTCAGGTTCTCAGGAGAATTCTGATGCGTAGGAGGTCGAGGTTGGCTCTGCCGTAGCCAGCCCGCTTGAGGAGTTTGGCTCTGGTGACCTGGCCTTCGACCTGGCCGGAGCTCCATGGGCTGGAGAGCCCGGCCATGACCGCGTCGTGGTCGCGTTCGAGACCGTCGGCGAACTGATGGAGGTGGGGCAGGTCGTCGCCGCGGACTTGGTCGATCCAGGCTGGCAGGCCAGCCCCGTCCCGCTCGTGCATGAGCGTCGCGAAGGGGCGGACGTGCCGGACCGTGGCGTCCAGCTCGGGGCAGAGGGCTCGGATTTCCTTGAGTCCCTGTAGGTCGCCCACGCCAAGGAATTCTGGGTTGGTCATGATCCAACGAAGGGCCCTGCGGGGCTTGGGCGGTGTCCATGGAGTCGGCGGTGGGATGGTGCCGAGCTTGAGCTGACGGATGTAGGCGTTGACGGTGCTGCGATCGCCGCTGAAGCCCTGGTCGCGCACCTCGCGGAAGAGCTGGGAGGCGTTGCGGCAGCCCTCGGTGAACCGCTGGTAGAGATAGGGTTTGTAGTCGTCGAGCTTGGTTCGGCGTTGAGTGACCTTGACCAGGAGCTGGCGGACGTCCGGCGTGCGGGCGTAGCGGCGGACCGCGTAGTAGTCGAGATGCAACTCGCGGCTGATACCGCGTAATGACCGTCCTTCTGCGCGGAGTTGCTGCACGGAGGCGTGCCGCTTGAGCATCGTCGGAACGATGCGGCGGGGCCGACCGCGGGAGTCGAGCATGCCGTCCGGCATCGGCGGGACCAGCTCGCCTACCGGTTCCGTTCCCTCATCTCGACCAGGCAGACGAAGGCATGCGTAGTGTCTGGTCACGCACTTCTCCACGGCCTGGGCGAGGTTGTGCCAGACGTGCCACACGTCGGCGACCTGAACGGCCTGGGGCGCCGCCCGCCTCGCGGCCTCCGAGTAGGCGGAGGCCCGGTCACGGCAGACGATCTCCACTTCGGGATGGCCGGCGAGCCACCGAGCAACCGGCTCGGCCTGGCGGCCGGGCAGCACGTCGATTGGCTGTCGAGCTTCGAGGTCCACCAGCAGCGTCGCGTAGGTATGCCGTTTGAGCAGCGCGAATTCATCGACGCCCAGCACCCGCACCCCTCCGGTCGCTGGCAACGGAACGGCCCGTAGCATCCGGAGCAGGGTGTCCTTGGCAACCGGCATGCCCAGCTTGACCGCTAATCGGGCGCCGGGCCTGCCCGCCAGGGCCTCGGCAACCCGCGCCAGCAGCGCGCGAAGCACTGGCGTGTACCGGGCATGCGGGCTGGTCAACCCTGGGATCTGCTCGACGAAAGTGACGGCCGGGCACCAGGTTGAGCCGCATTTGAAACGACGCACGGAAATCTCGATCACGACCGGCACACCGCTGGCCGGCGCGTCGGACACTCGCCGCACGTACCGGCCGTGCACCCGCCGAGACGGCATCCCGCAGCGCGGGCATCTGACTCGGGGCGTACGACACCGCGTACGAAACGTGACCACGTACGTACCCACTCGGACCGACTCGACCACCACACCTGAAAGTTGGGGCAGCACCTGCCCCAACCCCTCTGAACTGCACACACAGTTGATGCCCAGCTCAGACCGACACCATCACAAGATCAGCGACAGACCCCTTATAGCTGTACCGACCTGTGCACATTCTGGTGTACGCCGACAATCCGGTCGATCGGGAGCAAGGTGCCGTCCAGGAATGACGAACGCCTTCGTCCGTTCCGTCGCCATCGCTTCGTCTAACGTCGGTGCGAGCGTGTCCAGGACTTCGACGGCCTCGCGGATGTAGCGGTAGACCGTCGCGATCCCGATGCCGAACCCGGTGGCGAGTTGGGCGTATGTGTCGCCGCACCGCAAGTGGGCCAGTACCAGCAGGGCCTGCCGCCCAGCCGTAAGCCGCCGCCACCGGGTACCGACCTCCCGTCGTCGGACAACGAGTTGCTCAGCGAGATACCGCAGGGTGCGGCTGGACGGATCTATGGACGACGGGTAGACAAGCGCAGAAGCTCCTGGCGGCGCGGGTGATCTTGGTCGAGAACCCGTCTACCAGGAGCTTCATCGTTGCGTAGAACCGTCCAACATGCGGTCGCAGCCGTCAGTTTGGAAGAGGCTCAGTAACCCGTGGCCATTCCCTGCCCTCGCTATGCGTCTTATCTTCACGACATGCCGTGGCTCTCCCGGACTGCAACCCACATTCAGAGACGGGTGACGGAATGAACGCCTCCGTGATGGCGGCCCTGGCCGGTGCCAGCGCTGCGCTGCTGGGCGCGCTCGTAGCCTCGCTGGCGACCAGGCGTGTCGAGACTATGAGGTTACGCGCCAATTTGGTTGAGAAGGCAGAAGATCGCAAACTGGCCGCCCTCGAAGGATTTCTGCTAGCCGTGACTTACTGGCTCGACTGGATCGTATTCACCGAGGAAGTCGGATGGCCGGGGAGGGACCTTGGCGAGCTAAAGGCGCTGGTCAAGGCAAGGGATGACGCTTACCGGCGCCTCTTGCTGCTCGCGTCGGATGACCTATACCGCTGGTTAACCACCACCTACAACCCACAGGAGTACCGCCTCAAAGCCGGTTATGTGAGAAAGCTCCGTCTCGGAGTGGATCTCAGTGAACACGACCTCGATCTTCGCCGCTCTTTCTCTCGTCTTCTCCGCGAAGATCTCATCACCCACTTCCGACCGGAGGTCTCAGCTCTACGTGACCCTACGCATCCCCGAAATGAACGCCGGTGGCGTTCCACACTGTGACGATGGCAGAAAGCAATGAGGGCTTACCTGACGCTGCGCCATCAGGTCCCGTGGGACCTGATGGCATTCCTCCAGGACGCGCACGAGCATCGCGGCGTGCTACGGCAGGTCGGGCCGGTGTACCAATTCCGGCACATCGACTTGCAACGTCACCTCGTTCAACAGCAACGCTGACTGATTCCTAATGCCGTCTGTCAAGCCGCGAGAGCAGCGGGAGGTGCGGCCTCATAGCGTCGGCCGTCGCGCAGGAGAGTCCAGAGGACGTTGACGCGGCGGCGGGCCAGAGCGAGCACGGCTTGGATGTGGAGCTTGCCCTCTGCGCGTTTGCGGTCGTAGAACCGGCGGGAGTCCTCGCAGTGCCGGATGCCGTAATAACGCCGAGGGGTAGAAGACCCGTTGGAGGCGCCGGTTGTATCTCCGCGGGCGCCGAAGGTCTCCGCTGATCCTTCCGGAGTCACGAGGCACCGGTGATGCTCGCGCGCTGTGGCGGCACTCGCTGACCTCCCGGAGGGCCTACCGCGCCGGCCGGTGCTCCACCACATTGGTGCCCGCGACCCGAACAGAGCCGTTCCGCGCCTGTAAGAGCCCTGCCCTCTGTGGGCGGGGGGGGGAGGGGCTTGCCTCGGGGGCAGTGCGCGGAAGTGGTGGGGGTGCGCTGGTGGAACCAGGGCGCGCGGCGCGCACTTCGCCCGGCAGGGCCAGCCGCCCGGTTGACGGTGTCCTCCACTTCGGCGCGGTTTCAGGCGGGCGGTGGTGTGCACTTTGATCAACGAGACCGTCCAACGACAGCCCCCAACACGATCAAGTGTGTAGAACCGGGCGTCACCTGGATCGATGAAGCCGCCGACGTGGATGGCGCCTGGTACATCGGGCGTACCTGCTGACCGGGACTGCCCTCATATTTCGGTGCGGCCCGTCGCTCCTGCGGGCGGGCCGCACCGAAATTTCCCCGTGACTTCAGGTGTGTTGAGGAGTTGCATTTCCGTCCAGCCGGATAGGGGCAGCGAACTGACCAAAAGCGTGTGAGACCGCAGGCGGGAGATGATCCAGGATTTCGGTTCCTTGGAGCGCGTGCCACTGATGGGTTGGGATGCTGACTGTTCTGGGACGCAGCTTGCCGGGTTCCTGGGAGTCCGAGCATGGAGGTGTTGCCTCTCAGGCCGAGGGCTTGAACCCGGGCGGAACAAGGGCATCGGTCGGCCCGCTCCCGGCCACAGGATCGGCGGTGAGTCGGGCTCCTCAGTGGCGTGTACTTCGAATACCTCGATCACAGCCACTAGGGCGCGTATCGAGTCGTCATCATCGGGTGGTCCTGGTGAGGTCTTTGATCCAGATCATCGAGGCGTGCAGGTGGAGACTGGCGAGGTAGCTGTCGGGAGTTTTGTCGTATCGGGTGTCTCACCGTCCCAGTTCCGGCTTCCTGGTACGTCACGCTCTGGGGCGGGTGAGGCACGTGGAGCCGACGTGAGTCGACCGGTGCACTGATGTCCGGGCGGGGACTCATGGGACATGGCCCGGCACCCGGCTCAGGTTCCGGGGAGGATACGGCGCGTTTCGTAGGCCCACATCGCGATCTCGACCCGGTTGCGGGCGCCGAGTTTGGCCATCAGGCTGGCCAGATGCGTCTTCACCGTGCTGAGGCTGATGTGTAGTGCATCGGCGATCTCGGTGTTGGTCAGCCCGCGGGCGACGGCGAGGAGCACCTGCTCCTCGCGGGCGGTGACGGGGGAGACCGGCTGGGCCGCGGGCCGGCCGGCGGGCAGGTCCGCGAATGCCTGGAGCAGACGGACGGTGACGCTGGGCGCGATGAGCGCCTCACCGTCGGACGCCGACCGTACGGCCTGCGCCAGAAGGTCCGGTCCCGTGTCCTTGAGGAGGAATCCGCGGGCGCCCGCACGTAGTGAGCCGTAGACGTACTCGTCGAGGTCGAACGTGGTGATGACGACCACGACCAGCGGGTCGGCGACGCCCGGGCCGGCGACCAGCCGGGTGGCCTCGAGCCCGTCGAGTACGGGCATGCGGATGTCGAACAGGCAGACGTCGGGGCGTAGTTCGCGGGCCAGCCGTACCGCTTCGCGCCCGTCGGCGGCCTCGCCGACCACCTCGATGCCGGGCTGGGCGTTCAGCATGATCCGCAACCCGGTGCGGATGATCGTCTGGTCGTCAGCGACGAGGACGCGAATGGACACCGCTCTCGCTCCTCGCTCTCGGCAGTTCGGCTTCGACATGCCAGCCCCGGTCGGTACCCGGGCCGGCTCGTAGTGTGCCGCCGAGCAGGGTCGCGCGCTCGCGCAGTCCGGTAAGTCCGTATCCGTCGTGACCCTGGCCGGTGCGCCGGCCGTTGTCGCGCACGCTCAGCCGTACCGTGTGCCGTTCCGCGGCGACCCGGACGACGAGCTCGGTCGCGTCGACCGCATGGCGCAGCGCGTTGGTCACCGACTCCTGCACGATCCGGTAGACGGCTGCGTCCACGGCCGGGGGCAGCGCGTCCAGTTCGCCGTCGAGCCCCAGGTCGACCCTGAGGCGACCACCCGGGGTGCGCACCAGGCGCTCCAGATCCGCGACTCCGGCAGGGGGCGCCAGCTCGGCGCCGACCCCGCGGTCGCGCAGCGCGGCGACCATGGCGCGCATTTCCTCCAGCGTGCGCGCCCCTTCCTCCTCGATCCCCTCCAGCGCCTCGACGGCGGCGGACGGGTCGGTGCCCGCGACCACCCGGCCCGCCTGGGCGGTGATCACCATGGCCGACACGTGGTGGGCCACCGTGTCGTGCAGTTCCCGGGCGAGCTGCTCGCGCTCGCGGGAGCGCACCTGCTCCAACTGCCGCTCGCGAGCGGTCACCCGGAACCGCACGGCAGCCCCGACCACGCCGGGCAGCAGCAGGAAGACGAAGCCCACGACCTTTTCGACGACCGGGGTGTCGTACGTGACGACACACAGTGCGCCGACCGTGACGATCACCGCGCCGCCCAGCACGATCTCGCGTCCCGATCCCCACCGGGGCAGCGCGTACACCAGCACCAGCACGACCGCGCCGGTGTCCAGGCCGACGGGCTCGCGCGATGCGGCGACGAGCGAGGCCACCGGAAGCAGGAGCACCGAGCCGAACGCCATCGTCACCATCGCCAGCGGGCGCGTCCGGCGCCACAGGAGCAGCAGGCACAGCCATACGGCGAACACCACCGCCACCGGCCGCCACTCGACGTTCTCGCGCAGGGTGGCCTCCAGCACCACACCGCCCAGGCCCGCGGCGAGCAGCGCCCAGTCCCGCCGCACCCGGGCGGGCGCGTCGGGCGGCCGGGGTTCGGTCCACAGGGTTCGCAGGTCGTCTCGCAGCACGGTTCTCAGCGTAGGGACCGCGCCGTGCCGCGCATCGGCCGAAAGGACGGGGACGCACTCCGACTTGGGGCCGACGGATCCGCGGCCCGCGAGCCGATGCCGCGGAGCGCCGTGGCGACGAGCCTTACGCATCGGCGGTCGTACAAGGACGGCCGACGAGGTGGTTGGAGGATCCGATGCTCTCGAAAGCCCTGTTGCGCTTGGGCGCAAGCGCCGCCCGCCATCCCTGGCGGGTGATCGCGGCATGGCTGGTCGCCGCCACGCTCGCCGTCCTCGCCGCCGTCGCCTTCGGCGGGCGGAATGCGGATTCGATGACCGCTCCCGGACTGGACTCCCAGCAGGCCGCGGAACTGATCGAGCGCGCCGGCACCAGCCAGGAGGGGATGACCGCCCAAGTGGTCGTCACCCCCCTCGACGGCGCTGCGACGTTCTTCGACCACGACAGCGCGCGCACCGCTCTCACGCGGCTGCAGACCGAGGTGAACGGGCTGCCGCACGTGCTCGGCACGAGCGACCCGGCGGGGGCACTCGACGCAGGCGGGGACACCGCCGTGCGCGGCGGCCTCGTCTCGGCCGACGGGCGGATCGCGGTCGTCCGGGTGCAGTACCCCGACCAGAGCCGGCTGTCGGCCGAAGACCTCGACGCCCTCGTCGATCTTGGCGACCGGCTGCGCGCCGAACTGCCCCTGCGCATCGAGATGGGCGGGAGCCTCTTCTACGCCTTCTCCGATCCCGACGGCGGCGCGAGCGAGTTGATCGGCCTCCTCGCCGCGGCCGCGATCCTGTTCCTGGCGTTCGGTTCGCTCGTCGCCGCCGCGCTTCCGATCGGCATGGCGGTCTTCGGACTGACCGTCGGGGTCGCCACGATGACGGTACTGGCGGGGGTCACGGACGTCCCCACCTTCGCACCGGTCCTGGGCAGCATGATCGGGCTCGGAGTGGGCATCGACTACGCGCTGTTCGTGCTCGCCAGGCACCGGGAGTACCTCGCGCGCGGGCTCGATCCGCACGAGGCGGCCGGACGAGCGGTGGCCACGGCGGGGCGGCCGGTGGTCTTCGCCGGCGGCATCGTCGTCGTATCGATCCTCGGCCTGGCGGTCGCGAACGTACCGTTCATGACGGTGGGCGGGCTTGCCGTCTCGATCGTCGTTCTGACCATGGTGGTCGCGTCGGTGACGCTGCTGCCGGCCTTCCTCGGCGCCGCCGGCCCACGCCTGGCCCGGGCGGGCCGGATCGGCCGGGCTCTGCAGACCAGGAAGCCGGGCCGACTCGCACGGCGGCGGGACCCGGCGGCAGGCACCGCCCGCGCCGCCGGGTGGCGTCGCTGGATCGGGCATGTCAGCCGGCACCCGGTGCCGTACGCGGTCGGCGCGGCGGGGCTGCTGCTGACCGCGACGCTGCCGGTGCTCGGCCTGCCCGACGACGGCTCACTGCCCCACAGCCGTACCGAGCGCCGGGCCTACGACCTCGTCGCCGAGGGGTTCGGCCCGGGCACCAACGGTCCCCTCGTCATCGCCGCGGACCCCACCGGTGATCCGGGAGTGCTGGACCGACTCGTCGGGGCGGTCGCGGCGGATCCGGGCATCGCATCCGTCGCGCCGACACACATCGATCGGGCCACCGGCATCGCGACCCTCGTGGTGTTCCCGACCACCAGCCCTCAGGACAAGGCCACGGCCGACATCATCGCCCGGCTGCGCACCGACGTGCTGCCCACGGCGATCGGGCATGGCCCGGCCAGGGCCCACGTCGGCGGCGCCGCCGCGAGCCTGTCCGATGTGGGCCAACGCACCAGCCAACGCCTGCCGGTGATCGTTGCCGCCGTGCTGGCGATGTCGTTCCTGCTGCTGATGCTGGTCTTCCGCTCGATACTCGTACCGCTCAAGGCGGTACTGCTGAATCTGCTGAGCATCGGCGCGGCCTACGGCATCATGGTCGCGGTCTTCCAGTGGGGCTGGGGAGGCGCACTCATCGGGCTGGAAGCGACGGTTCCGATCGTGTCGTTCATCCCGGCGTTCCTCTTCGCCATCCTGTTCGGCCTGTCGATGGACTACGAGGTGTTCCTCCTCTCCCGCGTACGCGAGGAGTACCTGCGCACCGGCGACAACGGCACGGCGATCGTTGAGGGCGTCTCGGGCACCGCCCGGATCATCACCTCGGCCGCCCTCATCATGGTGGCGGTCTTCCTGTCCTTCGCCGTCGCCGAGGACCCCTCCACCAAAATGTTCGGGCTCGGCCTGGCCACCGCGATCTTCATCGACGCCACGGTCGTACGCATGGTGCTGGTCCCGGCGACCATGACACTCCTCGGCCGGACCAACTGGTGGCTGCCGAAGTGGCTGGACCGGATGCTTCCCCGCGGCCCGGCCGGCACCGACGCGGAATCCACGGGTGAGGCCCCGCGTCCACGGCTGGTTGACCGTTGACTCAACTCCTGCCCGCCCTTGGCGTCCGGCACCTCAGGGGACCCGCAGGGCCGGGTGACGTCGTACAAGTACAACAACAACGACGTCCGCACCGAAACCGCGTACCCCGGTGGCACCGTGCAGAAGGTCGACGTCGACAAGTCCAGCCGTCCCGAGAAGATCAAGGCAGCCTCCCCCAAGGGCACCCTGGTCGACCTCGCCTACTCCTACGGCTATGGCACTGGTGCCGCGACCGACGGCGACAAGATCCGCACCAGCACCGACGCCGTGACCGGGCTGAAGACCAGCTACAGCTACGACGGCGCGGGCCGCTTCTCCTACGCCGCGGAAAACAAGGGCTCCACCATGAACGAGTCCTGGCAGTACTGCTACGACCTGGCCGGGAACCTCACCAGCCAGGGCACCGAGAAGGGTTGCCCCCGCGGCACCACCTACACGATCAACGACGCCCAGCAGATCACCGCGAAGAACGGCTCGGCCACCAACTGGTCCTACGACAAGGAGGGCCACGAGACCGCCGCAGCCCCGACCCCGAAGGGCACCAGCACGGCGAGACCTGGTCGGACCACAGCCAGCTCACTTCCCTGACCGTCGGCGGCAAGACGTATGGGGGCCAGTACGGCTCCACCGACCAGAGCGAGCGCATGAAGCTCGGCGACACCTACTCCCACGCCGCCCCGCGCCAAGCGGCATCACCGCAGCCGACGCCGGACAACGCCCCGTCCGAAGCCGGCTCACAACACAGTCTGGCCAGTGTGCCCCGCGCACTATGCCTACCCCTGTGCGAATCTGCGTTGGGGTGTCACTGGTCTGTGTGTGGGGGCTGGTGGGTGGGGTGTGGGTCTGGCTTGGGCTGATGTGGGTGTTGGTGTCGTCGGGGTGACGTGATCATGGTGTCGTCGTGGTGACGTTTTGCTTGTCGGCGTGGTGCAGATTCCTGAGCGGTGGGTGAGTGTACGCCGGGCGGTGATCCTTCTTTCTGGTTTGGTGAAGTTCCCTGTTCTGTTTGCTGGTTGGCGGACTGTGGGGTGTGGCGCGTTGTGGTCGCATGCTGGGGGCGCGGTATGGGATACGCGGACCGGAGTGATGTCGGTGATTTCCGTGGCTCGGTGTCTGGGCCGGTGGTGTCCCGGGTGTTGGGGCGTGAGCAGGTGGTGGGTCGTCTGCTGGTGTTGGATGGTCGTGGGGAGCTGACTACGGAGCATGTGCGGCTGGCTGCTTCCTCGGCGGGGGTGTCGTTGCGGACGGTGTGGCGGTGGGTTGAGGCCGGTCGTGATGGGCGTGTGGTGCCTGTTGTGCGGGGGCGGTTTCGGATTACGCCTGAGCTGCATGCGCGGCTTGCGGGGTGGTGTGGGAACGCGGCTGCGTTGCATCGGGAGTTGACGGCTGAGGGCGAGCGGGCCCGTGAGGAGGGCAGGGGTGCGCCTGTCGTGCCGTCGTTGGCGACGCTGCATCGGGCGATCCGTCGGGATCTGAACGCGGGGCAGCGTGCGGCTCTTGTGGGTGGGGAGCGTGCTAGGCGCCGTCATGATGTGCATCTACGGCGTCCGCGTCAGTGGCGGAATGCCTGCTGGGAGGCGGATCACAAGCATGTCCCGGTCGAGGTGCTGCTGGACGGGGAGTTGGTGTTCCCGTGGGTGACGTGGTTCATCGACTGCGCCACGGAGGCGATTTTGGGTGCGGCGGTCACGCCGCACCAGCCGTCCAGGGATGCGATCCTGGCTGCTCTGCGGATCGCGCTCTTGCGTGACGAGGAGTCCGCCGGCCCATGCGGGCCGATGGGCGGGCTGCCCTCGCTGGTGCGTATCGATCGCGGCGCTGATTTCCTCTCTCATACTGTTGCCGATGCTCTGGGCCATTTCGCTGTCCCGGTGCAGTCGCTGCCGCCGTACCGGCCGGACTTGAAGGGGTCGATCGAGAACCTGAACCGGTGTGCTCAGAAGATGTTCTTCGCCTCGCTGCCCCGCTACATCCACGCCCCTTCGACCCGGCTGCGTCCTGGTGCTCGTAGTCGGGAGGCCGATGAGGCGGCGCCGTTGCCGTTCGCTGAGTTCGTGGCGCTGCTGCTGGAGTGGGTGGGGTGGTGGAATACCGGGCACACCAGCCAGGCGCTCGGGGGTCTCACGCCGTTGGGGGCGTGGCGGGCCGATCCCACACCGATCGAGGATGTGGAGCCTGGCTTGCTGTGCCGGTACACGCTCGCCGATGACGGACGTCTGCGCACTCTCACGGCCAGCGGTGTGCGCTGGCAGAACCGGTATTACGTGGGGGAGTGGATGCATGGGCAGGCGGATGCGGGCACGAAGGTACGTATCCGCTACATCCCTCACCATAACCACGTGATCGAGGTGTTCGACGCCGTCAGCGGTGGGCATCTGGGCTCGGCGCATCTTGCGGATGCGGCCACACCTGCGCAGCGCAAGGCTCACCGTCGCAGTAAGGACGCCGAGAAGCGCCGTCTGGCGCGTGCACTGGCCGCTGCCTCCCGGCACACGCGTTCGCGCTACGCGGCGGTCACCGAGGCGGAAACGCCGCAGAGGCTGGGAGCATTGACGGTCTTGGAGGCCGAGCGGGACCTGGTTGAGGGCTACGGTCCTGGCCTGGCGGCGCGGGCGTTGCCGGACCTGGTCCCGCCTCGTGAGCCCCCGGCCGGGTGGGCGCGCCCCGTGGAGCGCTCTGGCGACGTCACACACCGGGCACCGAGCGCGCCGAATGAGGAGGGCTGAGCGGTGGCCGCCGCCGGGCACCGGGGTCTGCTGCCGCGAGAGCGCGATGACCACTTCATGCGGCTGAAGGACGCTCAGGTCGTGGCCACCAAGGTCTTGCTCGAGGTACGGGAGAACATCCGCGCGGCGATCACGGCCCAGGCGATGATCTGCATCTACGGCGCTACCGGCCACGGTAAATCTCTGGCGGTCAACGCCTCCCTGCGCGAGTTGGCTCCCACGGTGACGCGCCGCATCCGTTTTCAGGCTCGGCCTACCACTCGCGGCTTGCGCCATGAGCTGTTCTACGCCCTGGGGCTGCCGGGCCGTCCGCCATCTCAGCCCATTGAGTTCGACCGCGTGTTGCGGGCTGCTCTGCAAGAGCCGCGGCTGCTGGTGTGTGACGAGGCGCAGTGGCTGTCCAAGCACTGTTTCGAGTATCTGCGCTATCTGTGGGACGACCCCGATATCGACCTGACGATCGTCTTCACGGGCGGCGACGGGTGCTTCGAGACGCTGCAGAGCGAGCCGATGCTGGAGTCGAGGGTCTACATCTGGCAGGAGATCCCCCGCATGCCGCTGACTGAGGTCCAGGCGGTCATCCCGGCCTTCCACCCGCTGTGGGCCGAGGCCGGGCCGGACCTGATCGCCCTGTGCGACGGTGAGGCGGCGCATGGGAATTTCCGCGCCTGGGCGAAGATCACTCACCAGCTCCTGACCGGGATTGAGGAAACCGGGCGCGGGGCGGTGGACGAGGACATCCTGCGCTGGGTCTACAGCAAGCTCAGCCATCGGGGGCAGCGGTGCTGATCTGCCCCGATCCACCGCCGGTCACCGTGGTCCTGGACCCGGGCGACGACCTGGTGCACACCCGCGCGGCGCTTGCGGCCCACGCTCCCGCAGCTGGCTGGCTCACGGTCCATCCCACGCCGGGCACCGACTCCACGCTCACGCTGGCGTACGACGTCCTCGCGGCTCTGGGGAAACCCGTGCCCCTGACCGGGTACCGCCACTTCGACACAGGGCCGGCCTGGACGATCGCCGCCGCCTGGGTCCTCGCGACCCGCACCACCCATCTGATGCTGCTGCGCGCTCACTTCCTGACCCCCTACCGCCTGCGCGCCCTGCTGGAGCTGCGCCAACGCACGGGTCTTCGCCTGACCCTGGTCTGTCACCGGTCCCACCTGCCCGTCCCCCTGGAGCGCGTCCTGGCCGGGGTCCGCCATGATGCGGCCGATGCGACAGCTCTCCTCCCGCCCGTGGAGCAGCCGACCGAGGACGATGAGCCTTCCGCTGTGTACCGTCCGCTGGCGCACCGCTGGATCAACCTGCCGGCCCTGACCACGCTCGTCGCCTACGACAGCGAAGCCGGCCCGTGCCGCTGCTCTGCGCCCATGGCAGCGGACCGGGACTTCTTTCCGCCCTTGATGCCGCTGGCCACTGAAGCAGAGGTCGCCTTCCGTCTCCACCGTGCCACCGCTCACCCGTACTTGGCGGCAAAGCTCGCCACGGCGACGTTCACCGCGGCCTCCACCACCCAGCTCGATACCGCACACGTCCACGACCTGGCCCCGGACGCCACGGCCATCACGCTTCACGACCACGGACTCCGGCAAGGCTGCATGACCCACCACGTCCCACCCTGGGCCCGCCCGCTCCTGATGGCCGCGGCGTTCGTGTGGCGTATCCAGGCCGGCACGGACGGCCCTCTCTTCAGTAATCCTCTGGGGAGTATCGGCCTACCACGCCTGACAGCCTTCGCTGAGAGCTGCAAGCTGCGCCCACCCCAGCCGCCCCGCGCCAAGCGGCATCACCGCAGCCGACGCCGGACAACGCCCCGTCCGAAGCCGGCTCACAACACAGTCTGGCCAGTGTGCCCCGCGCACTATGCCTACCCCTGGGCCACGGGCCCCGATCTGATGGAAGGGTGCCCGCACCCGCCTCCCCACACCCGCCTGACCATCGCCAGGCGGAAGAAGGGGTGGTTGCCACCGGACTACGGCCTGCGCTCCCTTCAACCTCCGCGCTGAGAACCAGGCTGTCACCATGTACGGCACGGATCACAGGTGTTGAGCTTGGCGCTGATCTTTCAAGCAGTCGTTGTGGCATCTGCACTTCGATGTCACCGCGGAAGTCATGCGGTGTCACCGTAGTTGAGCAGGATCGATGACGTCCTGATGCGCTGATTCCCGGTGTCATGGCGTGACGGATTTTGATGACAGCACAGTGCAGACACTTCGATCATCGGGCGACGGATCGGGGTGACTCATCCGTTCCAGACTCAATCCGCGATGTATTTTGAAGCAAAACCCAACCCCGCTACTCCACAACCATTGGGAGGATCACTCCTTACTGCCGGGCCGTCAGGCCCGTTAGGTGGGCCGCGCGGAGCGTGGCGCGCCTGGTGACGCGGAGCTTCACGGGTAGCTGGAGCGCAGCGGAAGCTACCACGGGGGCACAGTCCCCGCAGGCTCCGGGAGCGTAGCGGACGGAGCATCAACTAGGTTGCACAGCAACCTAGTTGAGCGGGACGCGCAGCGTCCCGCCAGCGCTCCCGCGGAGCGGGAGCGCAACACCCTCGCGCAGCGAGGGTGTTCGCTTGCGCAGCGCGCAGCGCTGCGGTACCCGCTCTGTAGCTTATACACAACTACGAGCCCACCAGACGGAGCTCTATCGCG
>NZ_JBSGZA010000012.1:0-134057 GCF_053610745.1 Streptomyces sp. NPDC054866 | reverse complement strand
TGCCACTGCTTGTTTTGAGGCAACTTTCCGAGACGCTCCAGGGAGTTCAGTCGTCACTCACAGTGCACGGATCACAGAAGCTGAGCCAGAACCACAGATCTGACGGCAGTTCGCCGCCCAATCTGACGGCAGTTCGCCGCCCACCACCCCTGAGTCAGGAGAGGCCCATGTCAGCGCACGACCCCGCACGACCACGTCTCCTCCGTCCCACCGCCCTGATCCCCCTGCTGCTCGCCCTCGTGGCGGCGCTGTTCGTCACCCAGTCCGGGCAGCCGGCCGACGCCGCGACCGGCACCCTGCTGCGTGACGGCACCGGCATGTACCCACGTGCCGTCAGACTCGCCCACAACGGCGACGCCAACGGCCGGGTCCTGGCCTCCGTGGTCACGTTCGACGGGAACAACGGACTCGGCGCCGTCCACGAGAGCACGGACGGGGGCGCGTCGTTCCGCGAGGTCGGCACCGTGCGCGACCCCGAGGCGGCGGGCGGGCAGGGTCTTTGCTGCTCGACGCTGTACGAACTCCCTCGGCGCATCGGCAAGCTGCCCGCGGGGACGCTGCTGTGGGCGGCGTCCATCGGGCAGGACGAGCCGAACCGGCGCATGGCCCTGCGGGTCTTCAAGAGCAATGACGTGGGCCGCAGTTGGAGCTACCTCTCCACGATCGCCACGGCGCCGAACGCCAAGGGGCTGTGGGAGCCGGAGTTCTCCATCGACGCCTCCGGGCAGCTCGTGGCGCACTATTCCGACGAGACCGATGCCGCACACAGCCAGAAGCTGGTGGCGGCCCGCACCGCGAACGGGGTGACCTGGACCGGCCACCACGACACCGTCGCCAGCACCCTCGCCTCGGACCGGCCCGGCATGGCGGTGGTGCGCAAGATGGGCGACGGCACGTACTTCATGTCGTTCGAGATCTGCGCGGCGGCGGGCCAGTTCCAGTGCGTCGTGCACTACCGGACCTCCTCCGACGGCTGGAACTGGGGCGCAACCAGCTATCTGGGCATCCGCCCGGAGACCGCCGACGGCAAGTACTTCAAGCACGCGCCGAACCTGGCGTGGGCGCCCGAGGCGGGCAACCCGAAGGGCAGGCTCTTCCTCGTCGGCCAGGTCATGTACAACCGCGACGGCAGCAAGGCGGCCGGGAGCGGACGCACCGTCTGGGTCAACAGCGCGGGTGGCGCTGGAAGTTGGCGGGAGATCCCCGCACCGGTCGCCGTCGAGTCGACGACAGTCGACTACTGCCCCAACTACAGCTCAAGCCTGCTGCCTTCGGCCGACGGCAACAGGCTCCTTGAGATCGCCACGGACTGGTCCGGCTCGGTCTGCAAGCCGTACTTCGCCACGGGAGCCGTGCCCGGCGCCTGAGCACGCGGGTGCCCCGGGTGTCCGCGATGAACACATGGCGGACACCCGGGGCACCGGTCGGTCACGGCGTCACTGCGTTGCCGCCGAAGGCCACGACGAGGCGCCCGTCAGCCGCGAAGGACCACTTCAGCGCCCCGGAGTACGAGGAGCAGCGGGACCCGTTCGAACCGGACCAGAACTGGTTCGAGCTGTCGGAGTTGCCGACGATCCTGTCGTTCGTCCCACTGCCGCTGCGGCACGAGGTGTTGTTCCGGAACACCGAAGTACCCGCGTCGAAGGAGTAGTTGCGCTCGTCGTTGTCGATGCTGAGGTTGTCCGACACCGACATCGTCCCGAGGTTCCTGTTGTAGGTGAATCCGTGCTTGCCGTTGTTGTAGGCGATGTTGCGCCGGATCACGTGATTGACCCCGATGTCCTCGCCGCCGAGCTTGTAGCCGTTGCGGTCGCCGTTTCCGGCCTGGGAGCCGTCGCTGAGGGTGCCGTTGTCGTGGGCGAGGGAGTCCTCGATGGTCACCGCGCCGATGGGGCCCGTGTCCGGCTTGGTGTAGAGGTCCCAGCCGTCGTCGATGTTGTGGTGGGCCACGGCGTGGCGGAAGACGTTCCCGGGCCCGGACGTGAGCTTCGCGGCGAAGCCGTCGGCGTCCTCGCCGTCGGAGTCGGCGTTGTCGTGCGACTCCGCGCTCAGGATGAGGTTGTTGGACGGCCACTGGCTGCTGGGTGTGCTGGAGAGCATCCGTGAGAGCTGCAGACCGGTGTCACGGTTGTAGCGGGTCACCGTGCGCTCGAAGACGTTGTTGCTGCCGCCGACGAAGATGCCGTTGTCACCGGCCCGCTCGACGACGATGCCCTTGACGTGCCAGTACGACCCGTTCACGGCGAGCCCGCGGTTCGACGTGTTCTCGCTCTGGGCCGAGAAGTTCAGGACCGGCGTCTCACCCGGGTAGGCGGACAGCTCGGTGCGGTCGCTCGCGGTGCCGTTGTTGCCCTGCGGGATGGTGACCGTCTGGGAGTGGCGGTAGGTGCCGCCGCGCAGATAGATCGTGCCGCCGGGGGTGATGCGGGTGATCGCCGAGGTGAGCGTGGTCGGATCCGATTGCGTCCCGGTCGCGCCGTCGGTTCCGTTCGGTGCCACGTACAGCGCGGAGGCGGACGGTGGTGGCGTGGTGTCGTCGCCCGCGTCGGCGTCCAGGTAGTCGATGTTGGGCAGCCCGGCTGAGGTGGTGGGGCTGAGCCGGACCGTGTTGCTGCCCGCCTTCACCGGAACAGTGAGCGTCTTCGTCGCCCACGTCCCCCATGTGCCGGTGCTCTCGAACGACGCCGAAGCCGACGCGGCCGCCGAGCCGTTCACCGTGATGTCGGCGGGCCGCGCGGTGGTGGTTCCGTTGGCGAAGCGGACCTTCAGTGTCGCGGTGCCGGCGGCGGGCGCGTTCACGGTGAACTGCGCGTAGGCGCCTGTCGCGTTGGTGCCGTTGCAGAACCCGCTGCCGGAGTAGCCGGGCCAGTCGGAGTCGAGGGTGCCGGTGCAGACCGCGGGGGAGTTCTCGGCCTCGTAGAGGATGGGCGCGGCTTGCGCGGTGTTGCCGGACAGAGCGACGAGTGTGCCGGCGAGTAAGCCGACGCACGCGGTGATGGGTCTTATGCGCATCGAGGGTCTCCAGGTTGATTGGCTCGTCTGACCAGATCAAGCGGGGATGCAGGGGTCGTCCTGACGGTTGGTCCTGACGACTTGTCAGGCTGACGGCTTGTCAGGACGAATCCCTCAGGGCGGATCGGCAGGATGAATGCACTGGGCGGCCAGCTCTTGCACCTGCCGGGGGAAAGCGCTTTCGTTGGAAGCTATTGCCAGGCGGTGGGCGCGTCAATGGTCATGTACATGATTCTTATTCACGGACTCGAACGCGTGGCAGGACTCGGGACCGGCCGACGTGCAGCCACACGGGGGAGCCCGCAGCGAGCCTTCGCTGCCCTGGCCTCGGCAGCCGCTACCGAGAGATCATGACCTACGACCCACTGGACGAGATGTTCCGGCGCATCGACCTGACGCAGGCCATGGAAGAGCAGTTCGGCATCAGCCGGGACTGGCCGCTGCGCCTGCGTGCCGCGCACGCCCAGCTGGAGCAACTGCGCAGGCTTCTCGGTGACACCCACTACGAGACGTTCGCGAAGAGTGCCGTCGAAGCGATCCGGCGTCGCGCGGAAAGCCGCGGTCCCAAGGACCTGCACAGCCAGTACCTCGGCCGAGAGCTCCACGAGCAGGAACAGACCCTCGGTGAAGACGCCGCACACGTCGCCTGGGGGATCGCTTGCGGCCTCACCGTCCTGCTCGACGACGAGCTGTACGAGAAGGTCATCACGACCGCGGCGGAAGCGTGCCGGACGGGCGCCGCCGGCGGGGTCCTTCTCCAGACCCGCCCCTGAAGCGGGACCTTCTCCCAGTCCTGCCCCTGAATCGGGGATCGGCGGGACAATGGGCGCATGACCAAGCCCGCATCCGCGCCCGCGCCGAACGCAGAGCAGTTCAAGGCCTTCGCCGAGGCGCTCCGGCGGGCGATTCCGCCCGCCGCGCAGCCGGCTCCGTTCACCCTCCGACACCCCGGGCCCGACTCCTGCCACTGTCTGTGCGGCGCCCACCCCGAGTTCCCAGGAACATGCAGCGGTCACGCCGAACCAGGCTTCACCGGTGTCGTCAACTCACCCACCGGCAGCGCGCGTTCAGTGCCGCTGTGCCGCAACTGCCACGACATCCGCATGGGCCTGGCCCCCCAACGCGACGCGGTTCTGGAAGCGGTGACCGACACCTGCGCCTGCCACTGCCGGGCCAACCACCCCGACCGCCCCGGCGTCTGCGAAGCCGCCTCCGAGGACGGCGTGACGATCGACGGCAAGCCTGCCTGCCGCGAGTGCGAGGAGGCCGGCCGCGGCCAGCGGACGTGAACGTGGAGGGAGGGAGCGCTCAGTGTGAGTGCTCCCTCCCTCCGCCGTCAGCCGCCCTCGATCAGGGCGAGCCGCGGGGCGTCAGTGACGCGGGCCCTGCTTGCGGTCACGCCAGGCCTCGCCCTTCGCGCGGCGCTCGCCCTTGGCGTCGTCGAACTCGATCTGCTCCTTGCGCACGGTGTCGGAGACTTCCTGGGTCTCGGTGACCTTCTCGGTCTCCAGACGGACGCGCTCGACCGGCACGGACTCCTTGCTGACCACCGCCTTCTCGGCGTGCACGGTCACCTCGGTCTGCTCCTCGCCGATGTTGGCGCGCGTGCGGTCGCCCTCGCGGATGGGCTCGCGTACGACGCGAACTTCCTCGTGGGAGATGGGGACGGAGGTCTTCACGTCTTCGGTGACGACCACCTTGCGCAGTCGGGCGTGCCCGACTTCCTGCTCTTCCGTCCCGACACGCAGCCGCTCCTCCGAGCGGATCATTTCGTCCGTCTTGCCTTCGTCGCCCGCGCCGGAACGCATCGCGAACTCACGCGCGCCCGCGTTGCGTCCGCGACCCTCGCCGGCACCCATGCCCATACCGGCACCTGCTCCGGCCATGCCCGCGGTACCGCGGCCACCTGCCGCCGGGGCAGGCGTGCCACTGGGGCGCGTGAGGCCGTAGTGGGTGTAGAGGTCCTGCTCCTCGCCCGGCTCGAGGTGCTGGTCGGCGTCCACGCGCGGGGCGTCCTTGACGGCTTCCTTAGTGGCCGTCACGTGCAGCTCGTCCTGCTGACGGCGGGCTCCGGCGAGCGGCACGAAGCTCTGCTTCATGCCGAAGAGACCGGTCTTGACGGTCACCCACTCGGGACGCCCAGTTCGGTCGTCGAGATACACCTGCTCGACGCTGCCGATCTTCTCGCCGGTCCGGTCATAGGCCGTAAGGCCCGCGAGCCCGTCGGCGCTGGTGAAGGCCTCGCCCTGAGTCATGGGTGATCACTCCCTCGCGGCGCGCGACGGGCAGAATCGAATCTCGCCACGGACGTCGCACGCGTCCCCTCCATCCCGCTCCGGACCGGGGGACGACGCAACCAGGAGAGTCACTGAGCGTACGCGGACGGCTCGCCCGAGGTCCTTCGGCGGGCTGATTGCGGCGATCGGAGTGACTTGGTTCACCGCCGCCTCGACTAGCCCAATCGAGTGAACCGCCCGGGTGGCGGCGGAGCGGGCTAGGGCAGGGCCGCCTAGGGCAGGGCTGCCCGCACCAGGACCTGTTCCGTCTCGGACGGGAAGAAGCCGGTGATCCCCTGCATCAGGCGCAGCGCCGTGGTCACACGCCGGGGGAGGGGCCGAGGCAGTCCGGCCGGAGTGAGGACTGCCCCGCACGGCTGGCTTCGGGCCCGGTCCAGTTCGTGCTGGGCGCGCTGGTCCTCACCGTTGCGGATGTGGACCAGCGCGCGCCGGACGCTGCCCGAGGCCTGTTCCGAGACGCTCAGGAGCGCGGTGATGCCGGACGCGGTCGGATCGGTGGCCGGCCGCGTCATGGCTGTCGCGGCTCCGGCGAGGGTGCACTCGCGGGCGGCCAGCCGGAGGTGAGTGCTTGCCTGGTCCAGGATCTTGACGATCGCGCACAACCGTCCCGTGTCGAACGAGGCCATGGGATGACTCCTCTTCGATGTCGCGATGCCGCCATGTCGCGATGCCGCTTGGGCGAACATGCGCACGAGTAGTTCGTCCTTCAGGCGTATCACCGGTGCGTGCCGCGCCCGAACCCCCGCGGGGGGAGCGCACGCGGCGCGCAGGGAAGGGCGAACGCGGGCGCGTCGTCCCGGATTTCCGCCCGGGGGCGCACAACTCGGTCCCGCCCCGGCGGCTCCCCTCCTGAGCCCCCGTTCAAGGGGGGGCAGGCCTCAGGGCCCGGACACGGCGGACGCCGCGCGGGCCATCTCCACCGTGAACTGCGCTCCGGCCAGCAGCGCCAGATTGGATACCCAGAGCCAGACCAGGAAGACGACCACTCCGGCCAGCGAACCGTAGAGCTTGCCGTAGGTGCCGAACCCCGTGGCGTACAAGGTGAACAGGCCCGAGGACAGGAGCCACAGCAGCGCGGCGAGCAGTCCGCCCGGCAGGCTGCGGCGCCATCCGCGCTCCGAGGGCGGCGCGTTGCGGAAGAGCACGAGGACGAGCAGGACCACCAGGCAGACAAGGGCGGGCCATTTCATGACGTTCCATGCGGTCTGTCCCGCGTCGCCGACCCCGATGCGCCGCCCGACGGTCTGGACGAGTGAGCCACTCAGGACGAGCAGGAGCGCGCTGGCGGCCAGCAGCGCGAGCAGCGCGGCGGCCGTCATGAGCACGCGGTGCGCCTTGCGCCACATGGGGCGGGTGTCCTTCACGCCGTGCATCGCGTGCAGCGCACGGCGGAAGACGGCCGCGTAACTGGAGGCGGACCACAGCGCGCTGACCCCTCCCGCGATCACCACCGTCACGGCGGCGGACCGCGCGCGGGCCATCTCGGTGAGCGCCTCGTTCAGGGCGCTGCCCGACTGCGCCGGGGCCCAGTCGGTGACCTCGGCGATGAGTGACTGCGTGGTGCCGGGGCTGACCAGGCTGATCAGGCTGACCGTGACCAGGAGAGCGGGCAGCAGGGCGAGGATCGCGTAGTACGTCAGCGCCGCGGCCCAGTCCGACACGTCTTCGTTCCACATCGCCACCGGGGTGCGGCGCAGCGCGGTGGCCCGCCGCGCCCACGGCGATGCGGAACTGTCCATGGGGCCCCTCCTCGTTCTCTCTGCGGTGCGGTCTCTGCGCACTGCGCCGTCTTCCCTGCTCGACGCATGTCAACCGGTAGCGGAGGTAGCCGTTCGGTGACATTGCGGACAGGGCTGTGACTGGGGAGGGGGCAACGGGTGCGGGGTGTCGCGGGTCGTATGTGGCGTGGGGTCGGGCAAGCTGACCTTCCGTAAACGGGGAGTTGACGATGATGAGTGTTCGTATGAGCCGAGGACTGTGTGCTCTGGGTGCCGCGGTGGCCGTGGCGGGTGTGGTGGCCGGTACGGGTCCGGCGGCCGCCGCCGGCTCGCCGAGGTTCCTGGCTCCGTCCGAACTGCCGCCGCACGCCTCTTCGGCGTGGACCGCGGGACCGGTGACCGCCGGGCAGCCCGACCCGCTGCCGATGTGTGTGGGGGAGGCCCTGCCGTCCATCTCCGTGCACCGCGCCTTCCACACGGAGTACGACACCAACGCCCTCCAGGTGACGGTGGTCGAGCGCAGCGAGCAGCGTGCCAAGGACTTCGCGGCCCTGCTGCGCAAGAACCTCGAAGGCTGCTCGGAGAAGCTGATGAAGGAGAATCCTGACGTCACCGCGACCCAGAAGTACTACGGGAAGCTGAACGTGGAGGAAGGCGCCCACGTCTACGGCGTCCACACCACCGCCACGACAGGGTCATCCGACATCAACATGCTCTCGGTCGGCCGGGACGGCACCACGGTGACACTCGTCAAGTGGGGGCAGATGGGCAACTTCGCCCACGCGCAGGTGGCCGACTTCAAGGCGACGACCCTCAAGGCCGTCAAGAAGCTCTACTGACGGAACAGGACCGAATCAGCGCCTCCGGTGCCGCCCATCGTCACGGCCGATGGGCGGCATCCGTGCGTAAAAGGGGCAACTGGGCGGGTTGGGAACCCCCTACTTCCAGCCAGACTAAGGTTAGGCTAACCTTCACGCCGTGAGATCAGGTGAACGCGCAGGTAGCGCCACACGTCCGCGCGGTCACGAATTGTCCGCCGAGCACATGACCGTGTCGTACGACGGCGTCGACGTCGTCCACGACGCCGCCCTCCAGCTCAGGCCCGGCGAAGTGACCGCTCTCGTCGGCCCCAACGGGAGCGGCAAGTCGACGCTGCTGCGCACCGTCGCCCGCTTGCAGGGCGCCCGGCGCGGCACGCTGACCCTCGACTCCGGGACGGCCGACGCCGCCGACGGCTTCGACCTCACCGCCCGCCAGTTCGCCCGGCGCGTAGCCCTCCTGACTCAAGGGCGCCCCACGCCCGGCGGTCTGACCGTCCGTGACGTCGTGGACTTCGGGCGCTACCCCTACCGGGGCCGCTGGGGCCAGGCCGATGCCGGGGGCGCCGCGGTGGTGGAGCGCGTGCTCACCATGACCGGCGTCGACGGCCTCGCCGACCGCCCCGTCGACCAGCTCTCCGGTGGACAGCTGCAGCGGGTGTGGCTCGCCAGTTGCCTCGCCCAGGAGACCGGCGTACTCCTCCTCGACGAGCCGACCACCTACCTCGACCTGCGCTACCAGGTCGAACTCCTCGACCTGATGCGTGACCTCGCGGACGACGGCGGCATCGCCGTCGGCGTCGTCCTGCACGACCTCGACCAGGCGGCCGCCGTCGCCGACCGGATCGCCCTCCTCGACGCGGGGCGCATCGTCGCCGACGGCGCCCCCGAGGACGTACTGCGGCCGGAACGCCTCTCCGAGACGTACGGCATCCGCATCGAGGTCGACACAGACCCCCTCACCGGCCGGCTGCGCACCCGCGCGATAGGCCGCCACCACAGCAGAAGTGAAAGGCTCCACACCTCCTCATGAGACGCCCCCTGATCGCCGCGACGGCCGCCACCGCCGTGGCCCTCATCCTGTCCGGCTGCGGCACCTCCGAGCCCGCCAAGACCAGTTCGGACAAGAAGTCCGAGCCGATCACCCTCACCGACGCCAACGGCAAGGCGGTGAAGCTGGACGGTCCGGCCAAGAAGGTCGTCGGAACCGAGTGGAACGTCGTCGAGTCCATGGTCACGCTCGGCGTCGACCCCGTCGGTGTCGCCGACGTCAAGGGCTACAAGGCGTGGGACTCCGCCGTTCCGCTCAAGAACGACCCCAAGGACATCGGCACCCGCGGTGAGCCGAGCATGGACACCCTCGCCGGTCTCACCCCGGACCTCATCGTCACCACGACCGACATGTCGGCCTCCGCGGTGAAGCAGATGAAGAAGGTCGCCCCCGTCCTCCAGGTCAAGGCCGCCGACGGCTCCGACCAGGTGGGCCAGATGTTCGACACCCTGGACGTCATCGCCAAGGCCACCGGCACGACCGCCGAGGCCAAGAAGGCCAAGGAGTCGTACGAGGCGAAGGTCGCCGAAGGCAAGAAGGCGCTGAAGGAGGCCAAGCTCGACGGCTCGAAGGTCGCCTTCGCCGACGGCTACGCCGCCTCCAACCAGGTCTCCCTGCGCGGCTACACGAGCAACTCCCTGCTCGGCGCCGTCAACGAGGAGCTCGGCCTGAAGAACGCCTGGAAGATGAAGGGCGACAAGGACTACGGGCTCGCCACCACCGACGTCGAGGGCCTCACCGCGCTCGGCGACGACGTGAAGTTCGTCTACATCGGCAACAAGGGCGACGACAGCTCCGACGTGTTCACCGATGAACTCGCCGACAACTCCGTCTGGAAGTCGCTGCCGTTCGTCAAGGACGACGAGGTGCACCGCCTGCCCGACGGCATCTGGATGTTCGGCGGCCCCGAGGCGATGGAGGCGTACATCGACGCCCTCGTCGACAGCCTGAAGAAGTAGGAGACCGTGGCCGTCACCGCAATGCCCTCAGCCACGCCCGAACGCACGGCCGCATCCCCATCGGGCGCGGTCGCGGTGACGGCCGGTCTTGTTCTTCTGGTCGCCGTTCTGGCCGTCGTCGACATCACGCAAGGCACCGCGTCCGTCGGCCCCGGCCAGGTGTGGAAAGCCCTCATCGGGCAGGCCGAGCAGGGCGATTCCTCCGTCGTCATCGCCTCACGTCTGCCGCGCATGGTCGCCGGGATACTCGTCGGCGTCGCACTCGGCGCCGCGGGCGCCGCCCTCCAGGCCGTCAGCCGCAACGTGCTCGCCGCACCGGACACCCTTGCCGTCAACGCCGGTTCGTACCTCGCGATCACCATCCTGGTGGCCAGCGGTGTGACGGCGCCGCTGCTCGCCTCATCGGGAGTGGCGTTCGTCGGCGGCCTCGCCGCTGCCGCCGTCGTCCTCGCGCTCGCCGGACGCGGCGCCGGCACCGTCCGCCTCGTCCTCGCGGGCAGCGCGCTCGCCCTCGGACTCAACGCCATCACCGAGGCGCTGCTCCTGCTGGCCCCCGAACAGACCCAGGGCCTTTACCAGTGGGGCCAGGGAAGCATCAGCCAGAACGGCTTCGACGGAGTGGCCGAGATGGCGCCCGTCGTCCTGGCCGCGCTGGCGGGCCTGCTGCTCATCGCCCGCCGCATCGACGCCCTGGCCCTGGGCGACGACGCCGCGCGCGGCCTCGGCATCCCGGTCCGCGGCACCCGCGTCACGGCCGTCGTCCTCGCCTCGCTGCTCTCGGCCGGAGCGGTGACGCTGGCCGGGCCGATCGCCTTCGTGGGACTCTGCGCGCCCGCCCTGGTGCGGCCGCTCGCAGGCCGCGTCCGTGCCCTCCTGCGCCACCGGACCCGCATCCCCGTGGCGGGCCTCGTGGGCGCCGCCCTGGTGCTGGGCTCCGACGTACTCCTGCGCGCCGTGACGTCGTCCCAGACCGCTGTCACCGTGCCCACGGGCGTCATCACAAGCGTCGTCGGCGCCGTGTTCCTCGTCGTCATGGCGATGCGCACCCGCGACGGCGCCGGTGCCGCCGCGCCGGACCGGCTGCGTATCCCCAGCAGGACCGCGTACGTCATCACCGTGGTGCTCCTCGTGGGCGCGCTGGCCGGCGTCACGATCGCCGCGGTGCTCGTCGGCGACAGCACGTTCCTGCTCGGCGACGTGGCCAACTGGGTCCGTGGCCAATCGGGTCAAGCCATCACCTTCGTCCTCGACACCCGCGTGCCACGGGTGCTCGCCGCACTCTGCGCGGGTGCCGCGCTCGCGCTGTCCGGCACGCTCGTGCAGTCCGTGACCCGCAACCCGCTCGCGGAACCCGGTGTTCTCGGTGTCTCCGGCGGAGCGGCGCTCGGCGCCATCATCCTGGTCACTTCGGCACCGGGCGCCGGTTCGTGGAGCATCGCCGGGGCGGCGTTCGCCGGCGCCGCGGTCAGCGCCGTCGTCGTCTTCGGACTCGCGGCGAAGGGCGGCTTCCAGAACAGCCGGCTCGTCCTGGTCGGCATGGGTGTGTCCACGGGAACGATGGCGCTCATCAGCCTGTTGATCGTGCTCACCGACCGGTTCAGCGCGACCAAGGCGCTGATCTGGCTCTCGGGCTCCACCTACGGACGCTCCGGCACCGACATCCTGCCGGTCGCCGCCGTGCTCGTGGCCGCGACGGCCGTGGCCTTCGCCCGCCGCAAGGAACTCGACCTCGTGTCGCTGGACGAGGACACCCCCCGGCTCCTGGGCCTCGACCTGGCGCGCGGACGCCTCGGCTTCCTCGTCGTGAGCGTGCTGCTCAGCGCCACCGCGGTGGCCGCGGCCGGCACGATCGGCTTCGTGGGACTCGTGGCGCCGCACGCGGCACGCGCGCTGGTGGGCCGACGCCACATCCGGGTCGTCCCGGTGGCGATGCTGCTCGGCGCGACCCTCGTCTGCCTCGCCGATCTGCTGGGCCGGACCGTCATCGCCCCGGCTCAACTGGGCGCGGGACTCATGACGGCGGTCGTCGGTACGCCGTACTTCGTGTACCTGCTGGTGCGCAGCCGCCGGTAGCCCCGGAGGGGGTCGCCGTGTCGAATTCCGGCCGGCGGCTCCGACGTACCCCATGGAAGCCGGAAATGTTCCGGAGATGTCCGTGTGGGAAGGGCGTGGTGGCGATGCTGCTGGAGAACAAGGTCGCTGTGGTGTACGGGGCCGGAGGGGCGATCGGAGGGGCGGCAGCCCGCGCCTTCGCGGACGAGGGAGCCCGGGTGTTCGTCGCGGGCCGCACCCGGGCCACCCTCGATGCGCTCGCCGCGACGATCCGCTCGGGTGGCGGCCAGGCGCAGCCCGTCGTCGTCGACGCCTTGGACGAACGGGCGGTGGCGGAGTGCGTCGACGGGATCGTGGCCCGAGCTGGGCGGATCGACATCTCGTTCAACGTCATCGGAGCAGCCGATGTCCAAGAACCGCTCCAGAAGATCTCGGTGGACGACTTCCTGCAGCCCGTCACGACGGTGCTGCGCTCACAGTTCCTGACCACCAGGGCCGCGGCCCGGCACATGGTCCCCCGGGGCGCGGGCGTCATCCTCGCGTTCGGCGGTGGCGGGCCGCAGACCCTGCCGGGCCTCGGCGGCTTCAAGGTCGCACTCGACGCTCTGGAGGGCCTGCGCCGTCAGTGGGCGTGTGAGCTGGGCGCGCATGGCATCCGCGTGGTCACCCTGAGGTCGGGAGGCGTCCCCGAGGCCATCCCCGAGGGCTTCCCCGGCCGCGACGAGATCGCTGCCGGGCTGGAGCGGGCGACGCTCCTGGGGCGTACCGCCGAGTTGAGCGATGTCGGCCACGTGGCCGCGTTCGTGGCATCGGACCGGGCGCGCACGCTGACGTCGACGGACGTGAACATTTCCTGCGGTGCGATGGCCGACTAGCGGCGGTTGCCTCGGTTGCCGCGGCGGTCGACCGCAACCGACAGCGGCCCCGCCGCGACGGGGGGACGCGGCGGGGCCAAGTATGCGGGTGCCCCGCCGAGCGAGTCTCACGCCTGCTTCGGCGGATCGATTTCGGCACCCCATCGGGCAGCTGGGTCGAAGAGCACCGCGCCGCCCGCCACCGGGGCGGGTGGCGGGCGGCGCGGCGGTCAGGCGGGGGCAGGCGGTGTCAGTGGCGCATCGGTGCCTCCGCGGGTTCCCCGGACTCGGCGTCGGCGTCGGGGAACGTCTTCATCCGCACCGCTTCCGTACCGCTGTCGTTGTGCCGCAGCGCCCAGTTCTCCAGCGTCGTACGACAGGCGTGGTCCAGATGCCGCACAGCGGTCAGATCCAGCTCGATGGGCCGGTCCTTGGGCAGGGCCTCCAGCGTCTCCAGGATGCGGGGCAGCCGCAGGAACGTCGCGTTGCCGGTGAGGGTGACGACCATCCGGCCGCCGGTCAACTCCCGTACGTCCAGGTGGATGTGCGAGGTCTCCCAGGCGGACTTGACCACGGCGAGCACCAGGCCGAGCACCACGCCCTCGAACATGTTGGTCACCACGATGGCGATCGCGGTGGTGGCGAGCACCAGGGCCTCGCCCCGGTGTTCGCGGGCGAGCGGGACGATCGCCTTGACGGGGATCAGCTTGAATCCCGCGTGGACCAGGACCCCGGCGAGCGCCGCCAGCGGGATGATGCCGAGCGCGGCCGGGAACAGCACGGCGAAGAGGAGCAGCCACGCGCCGTGCAGGACACGGGAGAGCGGAGTGCGTGCGCCGGCCTCGACGTTGGCCGAGCTGCGGACGATGACCGCCGTCATCGGCAGCGCGCCGAGCACGCCGCACGTCGCGTTGCCGATGCCCTGGGCGACCAGCTCCTTGTCGTACTGGGTACGCGGACCGTCGTGCATGCGGTCCACGGCGGCCGCGCTGAACAGCGATTCGGCCGAGGCGATGAGCGTGAACGCGAGGACCGTGCCGAGCACGGCCACACTGCCCAGGGCCGCCAGGTCGCCGAGCCCCGGCGGCTGAATGGCGTCGACCAGGCCGCGTACCGTCACGTTGGCCACGTCGAGGCGCAGTCCGGCGGCCACCGCGGTGGCCAGCGCGACGGCGGCCAGCGGGGCGGGCACCACGCGCACGGCGGCGGGCAGCTTCGGCCACAGCACGAGCACGGCGATGGTGCCGAGGCCCAGGGCGGCGGCGGTCAGTGAGGCGGTGTCGCCCAGGACGTCGGCAAGGAGGCCGGGCAGCCCGGCTATCTTGCCGAGCCCGGAGCGCGGCTGCTCGGCCCCGGCCATGGTGTAGAGCTGGCCGAGGATCAGCACGAGTCCGATGCCCGCCAGCATGCCCTGGACGACGGACACGGAGATGGCGCGGAACCACCGGCCGCAGCGCAGCAGCCCGAGGGCGATCTGCAGGGCGCCGGTGAGCAGCACGATGGCGCCGAGCATGCCGAGCCCGAACTCCTGTACCGCCTCGAAGACGAGCACGGTCAGTCCGGCGGCCGGCCCGCTGACTTGCAGGGCGCTGCCCGGCAGCAAGCCGACGACGAGGCCGCCGACGATGCCGGTGACAAGGCCCAGTTCGGCGGGCACGCCGGAGGCGACGGCCACGCCGACACACAGCGGCAGGGCGACGAGGAAGACGACGAGCGAGGCGAGGAAGTCCTGGCGGCGGACGCCTGGTTCACGCAGCGGGCGGAAGGGGGAGCGGAAAGAGGAGAGGAAGGAGGACATGAGGGTGGGGGGTCCTGTCGTGAGAGCGGGCCGGACGGTGGGGCGTGGCGGCTCTCACAGCGGACCGAAAGCGGGCCGATCGTCGAACGACGGGCGGTGCGCGGTGACGGCGCCTGTGTGCACTTCGTAGTACCAGGCGTGCAGGGTCAGTGAGCCGTCGTCGATCCGCTCTGTCACACAGGGGTACGCGCGCAGCCTCTCCACCTGGGCCAGCACGTGGGTCTGCACGGCTTCGGCCACGTCCGCGGAGGTGGGGACGAGGGTGCGCAGGGGGGCGTCCGGCGGGACGGAGTGGTCCAGCCAGTCGCGCACGGCCGGTACGGCCGAAAGGTCTTCGTCCCGCAGCAGGGCGCCCACCGCGCCGCAGTGCGAGTGTCCGCAGACGACGATGTCGCGGACTCCGAGCACGCACACCGCGTACTCGATGGTGGCCGCCTCGCTCATGGGGCGGTTGGGGCGGTTGTCCTCGTCGGCGTCGTTGCCGGAGGGGTAGGGCGGTACGACGTTGCCCGCTGTGCGGAGTTCGAAGAGTTCGCCGGGGCGTGCTCCGGTGATCAGGGTCGGTACGACGCGTGAGTCGGAGCACGTGATGAACAGGGCTTCGGGCGACTGCCCGGCCCCGAGGGCCTGGAAGGCCGCGGCGTTGTGAGGGGCCGCGACGTGTGTCGTGGCGAAGGAACGGGCGTTGTCGATCAGGGACTTCATGATGGCCTGCCTCCTGCGTCGCTGCGGCGGAGCCGGGACGCGGTGTGGTCGGGTCGATGGTGACAGTGAGGCGGCGCGGGCTGCTGAGTGACAGCGGGCACCACGTCGCCTCGGGAACAGCCTGTACGGCAGCTGTGTCTCTCACTTTGCCATCGCATTAACCTCTGATGACAGAGCAAAAATCTGCCAAAGATTGAGTAATAAACGCCCCTGAGCTGGGAATAGATCGAATCCTCAACCGTTGGTCAAGGATTCGCGTGGAGATCATGTGGAGCACATGCGACGGTTCCGTTCGCGGGCGCTTACGGTTCCCCTTCTGCCAGCGCTTCAGCCCGTACGCCGTGCGCTGCCGCCACGCGTGTCACTCTGGTGTCATGTCCATCGAAGTGCGTCCAGCCTCGGTGTTCGAGGACGTCCGTGCCGTCGTCGGGCCGAAGTCGCCCGGCGCCAATGTCTGTTGGTGCCTGAGCTATCGGATCCCGTCCAAGCTCAACAACGAGCTGCGTGGGCCTGACCGCGGTGAGTACGTCGCCGAGTTGTGCCGTGCGGAGCCCCCTCCGGGGGTGCTCGCCTACGACGGTGACGAGCCGGTGGGGTGGGCAGCCGTGGCGCCGCGCGCGGACACGTCCTTCGCGCGGAACCGAAAGATTCCGCACGTCGACGACCTGCCGGTCTGGTCCCTGTGGTGCGTTCGGGTGCGCCCCGGCCACCGGAAGCAGGGGATCTCGCACGCCCTCATCGCCGGTGCGGTCGAGTTCGCCCGCGCCCACGGAGCGCCGGCGGTCGAGGCGTACCCCCTCGACAACGGTGACGCCAAGGTCGACCTGACGATGGCGTACGCGGGGATCCGCAAGAACTTCGAGCGCGCCGGATTCACCCACGCCGCGGACACCACCTCCGTACTGGCCGGTCACCCCCGGATCCTGATGCGGCTCGACCTGCGCTGACGGCGAAGTCACGCTTCGGGTGACTTCGCCGTCTCAGCCCGCGGAGTCCGTCCGGTCGGCGGCGTCCGGGTCGATGACATGCACCGCGGCCTCCTCGGCGGACGCCGCCCCGCCGTCGATGCCCATGTCCTCGCCGACCATGTCCTGCGCGGCGTCCGTCTCCGGATCCCCGCTCGCCCCCTCATCCGGGGCGAACAGGCGTCCGGCGCGGGCGTCACCCACCTCCGCCTCGTCGATCGGCTCGCCGTCGGTGTCGGTCGTGTCCCCGATGCCGTCGTCGTCCTCGGCGGGGCCGGGAACCTCGAGCGCGGGGTCGGGCCGCTCCTCGGAGAGGCGTTCGGCCAGGCTCTCGCCCTCCTGCTGTTCCTGAGGGGTGGTACCGGTGTGGGCCACCCCAAGCGGCCGCTCGGGGGGCGACCAGCCCTCGTCGTACGGATCCGCCCCGCGGTCGCTGAGCGTGTCCTCCGCATCGAGGATGCCCTCGTCCTCGCGGACCTCCTCGGCGTCGGGCTGGTAGACCTCGTCGCCCATGACCTCGTCGTCTCCCACGGTGCTCGTCCTCCTTCGTGCGCGGCTGATGCCGTTGTCCTGCCGTGTATCCACCCTGATCCAGAACACACGTTCCGGCATGCGGGGGGGAGGGGGAGGCGCGCGGGACGGCAGGTCACCGCGCTTCGGGCGGACGCCACTCGAGGAGCAACAGCGTCGCGTCGTCGCGCAGTTGGTTGTCCTGCCGGTCGAGGATGGAGTGGATGAGCTGGCGCAGGGCTTCGGGCGCTGGTTCGCCCGCGGCGGTCGCGCGGATGATGCTGTCCGTGAACCGCTCCAGGCCGAACTCGGCGCCGCCCCCGGTCCGCAGCTCGGTGACGCCATCGGTGTACATCAGCACCCGGTCGCCCGGTTCGAGCGCCTGCTCATGGACCTCCCACGCCACGCCGGCCAGCACGGCCGGCGTCCCCATGGGCGGCTGGGCGGGACGCTCGAGGGCGCGGTCGAGTACGCGGTGATCCCGGATCAGCAGGGGCGGCGGATGGCCGCAGTTGCACCACCGCAGCACCCCACCGGCCAGGTCGAGCTGGGCGAGGATCCCGGTGCAGAACTGCTCGGGCAGCCACCCGGCGAGCGCGTGCTGGATGGTGTCGACGAGCTCGGGCAGATCGGCCTCGGCACGGCGGGCGTTACGGCAGCCGGCCATGGCCACGGCGGTGGTCAGACCCGACGCGAGGTTGTGGCCCATGGCGTCGAAGATCGCCACGTGCAGGGTCGACGGGGTCAGGGAGTGATCGAAGGCGTCGCCCCCGATCTCGTACGCAGGTTCGAGGACGGCGGTCGAGATCACATGGGAGTTGCCGATCGTCCTCGGCGGCAGGAAGGCCCGGAGCATCTCGGCGGGAAGCTGCATGGTCTCGGACCGTGTGCGGCGCGCGAAGCTGTCGCTCGACGCCCGCTTCGAAGTGATCGTCATGGCGAGGACGGAGGCCAGCATGCGGCAGCGGCGCAGCAGCGCGACGTCGATGACCGACGCCGTGGCACCGATCACGCCCAGGCGCTCGGCGCCGTCGATCAGCGGCAGCCAGGCGACGATCCTGCCCTGGGCCAGCTCCTCGACGCGCAGCTCGTGCGCCCGGTAGGCCGAACCGGCGACGGAGGTGTCCACGCCGAGGGAGGGCGGCCCCTCGGCCAGCGACACCAGACACCGCTGCTGGATGTCCACCAGGTACACGTCGATCCGGTCGAGCCCGACGGCTTCGGCGAAGCGCCGCGCCAGGGCGGGAAGCTCCATCGGCGCCGCCGCGTGCGCCGAAGCGAGCAGTTGCTCGAACAGCTGCTCCCCGGGCCCGGGCTGCCGGGGGCCTTGCTTCCCGGGTTCGGGCTCCCTGGGTTCGGGCTCCCTGGGATGGCTCGACATCTGTGATCACCGCCTCATCAGCAGTCTCACATCGGGCCCCGGTTCCCGCCCGGCTTCGGACGGCCGGGGCGCCCATTTCACGTACACCCGCAGGATTTCCGGCGTACCGGGGCTCTCTGCGGTGCGCCGGGCGGGCCGTCTCAGTGATCGACCCCGGTCCGCGGAGGACCGCCCGCGCAGCGTAAGGTCGCGGACCGGCCGCATACGGCCGAACGGAACGAACACAGTCACACCGTCACCGAACAAGGAGCTGCTGGTCATGCCGGCCAATGACGCCGCTGAGGCGCCGATCTACGAAACCCTCGTCCAGGAGCACGGCGACGTCCTCGCGACAGCCCGCAAGGCCGCCGAGGAGACCCAGCAGAGAGCCGAGGCCGTGCTGGACTTCCGGGGGCCGGTGGCGGTCGTGCCCGACGACCCGTCCGCCGAATCCGCGGCGTAGGCATCCCCCCCGAGGGGGCGGGCGCATGCCCCGCCGCCCTTTGTGGGCGACGCTGGAAGCACACGTACGTCGTCGCAGTCCCCGACGGCCGGAGGTGCCGATGGATCCCGTCGAGGCGCTGGAACGGATCGCCTTCCTGCTGGAGCGCGGCCGCGCGCCGACCTACCGTGTGCGGGCCTTTCGCACCGCGGCCGCGGTGGTGGGCGGCCTCGCCGACGGTGAGGCCGCGCAGCGCGTCGCCGACGGGTCCCTGGAGTCGCTCAAGGGGATCGGCCCCAAGACCGCCGGTGTGGTCCGCGAGGCGCTGACCGGCGACGTGCCGGGATACCTGGAGCGGCTCGAAGGCGAGGCCGACGCCCCGCTCGCCGAGGGCGGCGCGAGGCTGCGGGCGCTGCTGCGCGGCGACTGCCACCTGCACTCGGACTGGTCCGACGGCGGCAGCCCGATCGAGGAGATGGGCCGCGCGGCCCAGGCGCTCGGCCATGAGTGGGCCGTGCTCACCGACCACTCGCCACGGCTGACCATCGCGCGCGGCCTGTCGCCGGAGCGGCTGCGCGAGCAGCTCGCGGTGGTGGCCGGCCTCAACGAACGCTGGGCGCCCTTCCGGCTACTCACGGGCATCGAGTGCGACATCCTCGACGACGGTTCGCTCGACCAGGAACCGGAGCTGCTCGACCGGCTCGACGTGGTGGTCGTCTCCGTCCACTCGAAGCTGCGGATGGACGCCCCCGCGATGACACGGCGCATGGTCGCCGCCGTCAGCAACCCCCGGGCCGATGTCCTCGGCCACTGCACCGGCCGCCTTGTCACCGGGCGCGGCAGGCCGGAGTCGCAGTTCGACGCGGACGAGGTGTTCGCCGCGTGCGCGGCCGCGGGCACGGCGGTGGAGATCAACAGCCGGCCGGAGCGGCTCGACCCGCCGCGCAGGCTGCTGCGCCGGGCCGTGGACGCCGGAGTGCTCTTCTCCGTGGACACCGACGCGCACGCGCCGGGCCAGCTGGACTGGCAGGTGTACGGGTGCGAGCGGGCGGAGGAGTGCGGGGTGCCCGCCGAGCGCGTGGTGACCACCTGGACGGCGGAGAAGCTGCTGGCCTGGACGAGGGAGAAACGGGCCGTGACCTGAATGCCCCGGTTCAGATACCGCCCGCAAGGACACGGTCCGGCGTGAGAGGCAGCTCGCGCAGCCGCACGCCGGTCGCGTGGTGCACCGCGTTGCCGATGGCCGCGGCCGTCCCGACGATGCCGATCTCCCCGATCCCCTTGCTGCCCATGGGGTTGAGGTGAGGGTCGTCCTCGTCGATCCAGTGCGCCTCGATCGCGGGTACGTCCGCGTGCGCCGGTACGTGGTAGGCGGCGAGGTCGGCCTCCGCGAAGTCGCCGAAGGCCGCGTCCATGGTGCTGCCCTCGGTCAACGCCATCCCCAGGCCCATCGTCATCGCCCCGATGAACTGCGAGCGCGCGGTACGGGAGTTGAGGATGCGCCCGGCCGCGTAGACCCCGAGCAGCCGGCGCACCCGGACCTCGCCGGACACCGTGTCGACGCCGACCTCGGCGAAGTGGGCGCCGAAGGCGTGGCGGGCGTAGGCGCTGTCCGCGTCGGCGTCGCCCGCGGTGTCGGCGGTGGCACCGACGCCCTCCGGGGGCAGCTGCTGGCCCTGCTGTCCGGCAAGGCGTTCGGCCAGTCGCGTACAGGCCTCGTGGACGGCCCAGCCCCAGGAGGCCGTCCCTGAGGAACCGCCCGCCAGCGGCGCGTCCGGAAGGTCTGTGCTGCCGATCTCGGCTCGTACGGAGTCCAGCGGGACGCCGAGCGCGTCGGCGGCGACCTGGGCGAGCACGGTGCGGGCGCCGGTGCCGATGTCGGTGGCGTTGACGCGGACGACGAAGCTGCCGTCCGGGTAGGCGTGGGCGCTGGCCCGGGACGGGGCGACGACCACCGGGTACGTGGCCGCGGCGACACCGCTGCCCACCAGGACAGGCCCCTCGGCGCGTGACCGGGGGCGCGGGTCGCGCTCGGACCAGCCGAAGCGACGGGCGCCCTCGCGCAGACACTCGGCGAGGTGACGGCTGCTGAAGGGCTTGGCGGAGTCGGGCTCCGTGGGGGTGTCGTTGCGCAGCCGCAGCTCCACGGGGTCGATGCCGAGGGTCACGGCGAGCTCGTCCATCGCCGACTCCAGCGCGTACATGCCGGGCGCCTCGCCCGGGGCCCGCATCCAGGACGGGCTCGGCACGTCGAGCGGCACCACGCGATGAGTGGTGCGGGCGTGCGGCGAGGGATACATGACACGCGTGGCGGCGGCGGCCGTCTCGACGAACTCCTTGATACGGGAGGTGTGCGCGGTCACCTCGTGGATCACGGAGGTCAGCCTGCCGTCCCGCTCCGCCCCCAGCCGCACCCGGTGCAGGGTCGGCGAGCGGTGGCCCACCACGGCAGGCAACTGGCGCCGCGGCAGGGCGAGTTTGACGGGCCTGCCGGTCACGCGTGCGGCCATCGAGGCCAGCACCACGTGCGGGCGCGGCGTGCCCTTGGAGCCGAAGCCGCCGCCGACGTGCTCGGAGACGACCGTGACCTGCTCCTTGGGCAGCGCGAAGAGGCCCGCGAGGACGTCGCGGACGGTGGTGGCGCCCTGGCTGCTGTCGTGCACGGTCAACCGCTCGTCCTGCCAGTGGGCGGTGGCCGCGTGCGGCTCCATGGGGTGGTTGTGCAGCGGCGGCACCCGGTAGGCGACATCGACGCGGGAGGGAGCGGAGTCGAACGCGCCCTCCGCGTCGCCGCGGACGTGCTCCCCCGAGGTGCCGTCCTCGTCCTCCGGCACATAGGCCTCGGGGTGATCGGCCTTCAGGGTGACGTCGTGCGGCTCCTCCGCGTAGGTGACCTGGACGGCCGCGGCGCCTTCGCGCGCCGCCTCCAGGCTGTCGGCGACGACGAGCGCCACGTACCAGCCCCGGTGCGGAACACGCGCGTCCTGCAGCACCGCGAGCGTCGCGTCGTCCGGCTTCTCCAGGCGCGGCGCGTTCAGATGGGTCAGGACCTCGACGACGCCGGGCAACTCCCTGGCCGCCGCGTCGTCGACGGCGGTGACCGCGCCGCGCGCCACCGTGGCGGGCACCGGCCAGGCGTACGCGCACCCCTCGGGCGTGTGCTCGGCGGCGTAGCGGGCGGCCCCGGCCACCTTCTGGGGGCCCTCCCTGCGCTCGGCGGACGCCCCGAGGGCGCTGGCGGTGTCCGGCATGGGGTTCTCCCTGGGAGCGGAGGCAGTCGGGTCACGAAGAGGTGAGTCGGCGCAGGACGTCACACGCGAGATTGCGGGCGAGGCGCACCTTGAACGCGTTGTCCCGCAGCGGCTCGGCCGCGGAGAGCTCGGCGTCCACGGCGGCCAGGAACGCCTCGTCGGTCGGCGCGCCGCCGAGCAGCGCCTCCTCGGCGTGCCGGGCACGCCAGGGCCGGTGAGCCAGGCCGCCGAACGCGATCCGCGCCTGGCGTACGACGGAGTCCTCGACGTCCAGGACCACCGCCACCGA
Source organism: Streptomyces sp. NPDC054866 (assembly GCF_053610745.1). Taxonomy (NCBI): domain Bacteria; kingdom Bacillati; phylum Actinomycetota; class Actinomycetes; order Kitasatosporales; family Streptomycetaceae; genus Streptomyces; species Streptomyces sp. NPDC054866. The sequence goes on along the minus strand of NZ_JBSGZA010000012.1, from coordinate 111,976 downwards.
GGCGAGGGCGAAGGCGTACGAGGCGCGGTCGCGGGCCTTGCGGTAGGCGGAGGGCAGCCCTGCGGTCGCGGGCGGGAGCAGCACGCCGGTGATCAGCTCGCCGGGCGCGATCTCGGTGTCCTGTTCCGGACGGCCGCCGGGCAGGCGGTGGAACTCGGCGACGGGCAGGGTGCGTCGGCCCCGAACGCCGTGCAGCTCCACCTGGGCGTCGAGCGCGGCGAGCGCGACCGCCATGTCGGAGGGGTGGGTGGCGATGCACTGCGGCGAGTGGCCCAGGACCGCGTGGTCACGGTGGACGCCGTCGCGTGCGCCGCAGCCGGTGCCGGGCTCCCGCTTGTTGCACGGTTTGCTCAGGTCCTGGAAGTAGGGGCAACGGGTGCGCTGGAGAAGGTTGCCGCCGGTCGTGGCCACGTTGCGCAGCTGGCCCGAGGCTCCCGCGAGCAGTGCCTGGGCAAGCACGGGGTAGCGGTCCCGCACCAGCGGGTGGGCGGCGAGGTCGCTGTTGCGCACCGTCCCGCCGGCGCGGACGGACCCGTCGGGAAGCTCCTCCACCGAATCCAGCGGCAGCCTGCTCACGTCGATCAGCGTCCCGGGGCGCTCGACGCCCAGCTTCATCAGGTCGACGAGATTGGTGCCGCCGCCCAGATAGCGGGAGCCCGGGCGGCCCGCGTGGGCGGCGGCGGCCTCCTCGACGCTGTAGGCGCGCACGTACCGGAAGGGCTTCACCGGGTCACGTCCTCGACGGCCTCGACGATGTGCGGATAGGCGCCGCAGCGGCAGAGGTTGCCGCTGAGCCGCTCACGGATCTCGTCCCTGGTCAGCTCCACGGGGGCGCCGGTGTCCGCGTCCGGATCGGTCACGTGCGATGCGTTGCCCGCCGCGGCCTCCGCCAGGGCGCCGACGGTCGAACAGATCTGGCCCGGGGTGCAGTAGCCGCACTGGAAGGCGTCGCGCTCCAGAAAGGCACGCTGTACGGGATGCGGGCCCTCGCCGTCGCCGCCGTGCAGCCCTTCGACGGTGGTGATGTCGCACCCTTCGTGGGCGACGGCCAGCAGCAGACAGCTGTTGGCGCGGCGGCCGTCGACGAGGACCGTGCAGGCACCGCACTGGCCGTGATCACAGCCCTTCTTGGCGCCGGTGAGCCCCAACTGTTCGCGCAGTACGTCGAGCAGCGTCGAACGGTGGTCGACGGTGAGGCGGCACGGCGTGCCGTTCACCGTCAGGGGCACTTCCGAGCGGAACACATCGGTCCCCATGGTGCTCTGCTCCCTCGTCGAAGCGTGGTCTGCGGTGTCACCGCGTAACCAGCCTGAGTCAGGACATGCGTTCCGGCATCACGGCTTGCGGGCGAGGCCGCCGTGTTCGCCGATGGGCTCAGGGGCGGGGGAGTCGGGGGCCGGGCGCCAGAAGGGGACCGAGACGACGCCCGGCTCCAGGAGCTCCAGGCCTTCGAAGAACGCCGCGATCTGGTCGACGGGCCGCAGGAAGTAGGGGACGGCGCCGGTTTCGTTGTAGGCGTCCTGGGCCTGTTCGTAATCGGCGTCGGTGCCCCGGGAGCCGTCGTTGATGGAGAGGTAGCTGCCGGAGGGCAGGCCTTCCATCAGACGGGTGACGATGGCGCGCGCCTGGTCGTAGTCGGCGACGTGGCCCAGGATGTTGCTGAGGATCAGGGCGGTGGGGCGGGAGAGGTCGAGCGTCTCGGCCGCGGCCGCCAGGATGCGGTCGGGGTCGGACAGATCGGCGTCGACGTACGCGGTCGCTCCCTCGGGTGTGGAGGTGAGCAGGGCACGGGCGTGCGCGAGAACCATCGGGTCGTGGTCGACGTACACGATCCTGGCCCTGGGATCGAGCCGCTGGGCCACCTCATGGGTGTTGTCCACGGTCGGCAGACCGGTCCCGATGTCGAGGAACTGCCCGATGCCCGCCTCGGAGACCAGATGGGTGATGTTGCGGCGCAGGAACGCGCGGCTGCTGCGGGCGACGGTGACGATGCCGGGGAAGACGGCGCTGTAGGCGTCGCCGGCCTCCTCGTCGACGGGGTAGTTGTCCTTCCCGCCGAGCCAGTAGTTCCAGATCCGGGCCGAGTGCGGCACCGATGAGTCGATCTTCTGATGCGCCGCAGGTCCGGGGGTCATGGCGTGGTCGGTCATGGGTAGCGTCCGTCTTTCCACCGAGGCGTGAACTGTTCAACGCACAACCTACGTCCCAACCGTGCGGGCACATACACCAGTTCACGTTCTCGGCGCGTTCGTCGGCCCGACGGGGCCGGTGGGGGAGTGCCACGGGCCGTGGCCGGGCGGGCTACTTGTTCCGCTTCTCCCGCCGGACCAGCACGAGCCCGAGCAGGACGAGCAGCAGGATCGGGATCATAAGCCAGGTCGGGACGCTCTCCACGCCCTTGTACGCGATCGCGACCGTGTCAACTGGCGTCTGCATGGGGCCTCCTGGGTTTCGGCTGCCCTCCCGGATGCCCCGGGGAGCGAGGGACACGCATAGGCCCCGACCCCTGGCGGGACCTCACGGCCTCCGCGAGGATGACGCCTTCGCGGGAGGGGGCCGCCGGGTTCTGCGGGGCGTGTGCGGCCGGGAGGAAGGGCATCGCGATGGGATTACACGCGGCGGCGAAGCGGCGCAGGCCGGTCGTGCTCGCGGCGCTCGGCACCACACTGCTCGCCGCCCTGCTTTCCGTCCCCAGCGCGGGGGGAGCGCCGCAGTCGGCCGACGCGTGCGGCAGCGTCGGCACCGAGTTGCCGCGCGGCGACTGCGGGCCGTTCTGGCAGGTCGTCGCCGAGGACTTCAACGGTGACCGGGTGCCGCTGGGCGCGTTCAGCGACTGCGACCACCACGCCGACACCTCCGCCGCGTACTGCGACGGGCTCAAAGGGTCCTACCGCGACAACTGGTGGGCCTACCCGACCGGTTGGCGCGACACCTCCAACGACCGCGGCCGCGACGTCGTCGGCGTCTACCACCCGGAGGACACCGTGAGCGTGGGCCCTGCGGAGAACGGCGACGGCCGTATGCGCATCCGGATGTGGCGGCCCGCCGACGGAGGCCCGGTCCACTCCGCCGCGGTCGTACCGCGTGCCGTCATGCAGATGAAGTACGGCAAGTACAGCGCCCGCATCAAGGTGACCAAGCCGGCCCCCGGATACAAGTCGGCCTGGCTGCACTACGGCGGAGGCTGCGAGATGGACCACCCCGAGGGCAACTGGTCCGGATCCCTCACCGCCTTCCACCATCCGTGCGGCGGCGGCGAACAGGGCTACTTCCGCGGCGCCGACGAGTGGACCGAATGGCACACGGTGTCGACCGAATGGACCCCGGGGAACGTGCGCTTCTTCGTGGACGGACGGGAGACCGGACACGACACCCGGGGCGTGCCCGACCAGCCGCTTTCCTGGGTCCTGCAGAACGAGAGCGCGCTGGAAGGCCCGGGCGCGGAGCCCGGCAGCAGCGCTCAGCTGGAGATCACCTGGGTCGCCGCGTACGCGTACGACTGGAAATAGGGCCGCAGGGGACCCGAGTAGCGGCGTGTGGCGTGGGCAGCGGTCTCGCGTGACCGCGAACGGGGGAGGTTTCAGCGGGAGCAGTTCGGCAAAGCGTACAAATATGGTGCAATTCGGCTACACGATGATGACCGAGCAGGCGGGCCCCCGCGCCCTCGTCGACGACCTGGTCGCGGCGGAGCAGGCCGGGTTCGACTTCTCCGTCACTTCTGATCACTACTTCCCCTGGCTCGACTCGCAGGGGCACGCGCCCTACGCGTGGAGCGTGCTCGGCGCGGCGGCGCAGGCGACCTCGCGGATCCCGCTCATGACGTACGTGACCTGCCCGACCGTCCGCTATCACCCCGCCGTGGTGGCGCAGAAGGCCGCCACGATGCAGCTGCTCTCCGAGGGCCGCTTCCGGCTCGGACTCGGCTCGGGCGAGAACCTCAACGAGCACGTGGTCGGCGCCGGCTGGCCGTCGCCGCAGGTCCGCCTGGAGATGCTCGAAGAGGCGGTGGACATCATCCGGGCGCTGTTCACCGGCGACAACGTCAACCATCAGGGCACCCACTTCGACGTGGCCAACGCCCGTCTGTGGGATGTGCCCGACGAGCTGCCGCCCATTGGAGTGGCGGTTTCCGGCGGACGGTCCTGCGCACTGGCCGGGCGCCTCGCCGACCTGGTCATCGCCACCGAACCCAAGGCCGATCTGATCGAGGCCTTCGACCGGCACGGCGGCAGCGGAAAACCGCGCGTCGGCCAGCTGCCCGTCTGCTACGACACCGACAAGGACGCGGCGATCGCCCGCGCGCGCGACCAGTTCCGCTGGTCGGTCGGCGGCTGGCCCGTCAACGCCGAACTGCCCGGTCCCTCCGGCTTCGCGGGCGCCACCCAGTTCGTCACCCGCGAGGACATCGCCAAGCAGATCCCGTGCGGCGACGACGTCGACGCCTTCGTGGACGCCGTACGCCCCTTCGTCGAGGCGGGCTTCACGGAGGTCGCCCTCGTCCAGGTGGGCGGCGACCAGCAACGCCCCTTCATCGACTGGGCGGAGAAGAAGCTGCTGCCCGCGCTGCGCGACCTCTGAGCGCCTCCGGGCACTTCAGACACCGCTTCCGGCAAACCACATCAGATAGCTGCCCGCACATCGGGTACCCGTGACCGCAGACCGCACGTCAGTTACCCGCGACCCCACTGGAGCACAGCGTGAACGACACACCCGACCCGGCTTCTCCCATCGCGCAGTCCGACTCACCGGACCTGGTGCAGGTGGTCCTCGGCGAGTGCTCCGCGGCCGACGCGGACGCCGTCTTCGGGGTGCTGCGGACCCACTTCCCGTCCGACCGCGGCGAGGACGCGCCCCACCGGACGGAGCAGCCACGCCCCGCCGTCTGGACCGGCGGCTTCCTCGCTTCCGGCAGTCCGGGGCCCGTCCGGGGCGTGCTGCTCGCGGGACCCGTCACCGCCGACCTGCAAGGCAGTCCGGTGGCGGTGAGCCGACTGCGTGCCACGCTCGAATCGGCCTTCGTCGTCTCGGCCAGGGGCACCGCATCCGGCGACCAGGAGGTACAGCTCCAGCTGCGCCTGACGGGCGCCGAACACGGCGAGCCGCCGCTACCGGGCCACTGAGTCAGGCCGGATCGGACGGGCCGTACCAGACCGTCGTGGCGTTGCAGAACTCGCGGATGCCGTGGCCCGCCAGCTCGCGTCCGTAGCCCGAGCGTTTGATGCCGCCGAAGGGCAGGCCGGGGTGGGAGGCGGTCATGCCGTTGAAGAAGACGCCGCCCGCCTGGAGGTCCCGTACGCAGCGTTCGATGTCGGCGTCGTCGCGCGTCCACACGTTCGAGCTGAGCCCGAACGGCGAGTCGTTGGCCAGGGTCACGGCCTCGTCCAGGTTCGCCACGCGGTAGAGCGTGGCGACCGGGCCGAACGCCTCCTCCCGGTGGATGCGCATCTGCTCGGTCACGTCGGCGAGGACGGTGGGGGAGTAGTACCAGCCGCGCTCCTGCTCCTTGGGGCGCTGGCCGCCGCACAGCGCGGTGGCGCCGCGGGCGAGCGCGTCGTCGACGAGCTCCTCCAGATCGCTGCGGCCCTGCTCGGTGGAGAGCGGACCCACGTCGGTGTCCTCGCTCGCCGGGTCGCCGACGGTCAACTCCCTCATGCCCGCGACGAATCGGTCACGGAAGGCGTCATAGACGTCCGCATGCACGATGAAGCGTTTGGCGGCGATGCAGGACTGCCCGTTGTTCTGCACGCGGGCGGTCACCGCGGTCGCGGCGGCACGCTCGATGTCGGCGCTCGGCAGCACGAGGTAGGGATCGCTGCCGCCCAGTTCCAGGACGGTCTTCTTGATCTCGTCGCCGGCGGTGGACGCCACCGAGCGTCCCGCCGGTTCGCTGCCGGTGAGGGTCGCCGCGACCACCCGCTCGTCGCGCAGGATGCCATCGACGGCGTCCGAGCCCACCAGGAGCGTCTGGAAGCAGCCCTCGGGGAACCCGGCGCGGCGGAAGAGGTCATCGAGGTAGAGGGCGGTCTGCGGCACGTTCGACGCGTGCTTGAGCAGACCGACGTTGCCCGCCATCAGGGCGGGGGCCGCGAACCGCACGACCTGCCAGAGCGGGAAGTTCCAGGGCATTACGGCGAGCACGACGCCCAGCGGGCGGTAGCGGACGATCGCACGGGCCGCGCCGGAATCCGCCACGTCGGCCTGCGCGGGCTGTTCGTCCGCGAGCAGCTCTTCGGCCCGCTCGGCGTACCAGCGCATGGCCTTGACGCACTTGGCCGCTTCGGCCCTGGCCGCCTTGACGGGCTTGCCCATCTCGGTGGTCATGGTCCGGGCGATGAACGCGGTGTCCTCTTCCAGCAGGTCGGCCGCCCGGTTCAGGAACTGGGCACGCTCGGCGAAGGTGCTGGTGCGGTACTTGCCGAACGCGGTGTGGGCCGCCGCCACACGGCGCTTGACCTCCGCTTCCTCAAGCGGCTCGAAGGTTTCGAGCGTCTCACCGGTGGCGGGATTGACCGTGGCGATGGGCATGCCGTTCCTCCTCGGGACGCCTAGCGCGACTGCGGAGGGCCGTCGTGGGGCTCCTCCCAGGAATCGGCGCGCGGCTGGGGCTGCTGCGGTGGGTTGGGACGTCGGGTGACCTGTCGCCGTCCGAAGAAGAAGAGGGCGAGCAGTACGGCGACGATCACCACGCCGATGATGAGCATCAGCGACGAGGTTCCGCTTGCGGCGAGGGGCATGTACGGCCTCCAGTAGGGCCCGAAGCCAGTGGCTCCGGGCATAGCGGACCCCGCGATTCACCCTAGAGCGACATACGCGGGGAAGCATGCGCAGGGACCTTGCGGGTGCCCGGACACGCGCGACGCACACCTCGCCGGAGGATCTTCAGCCGTCAGAGGATCTCCAGCGGCTCCTTGCGGACCGGCGCGGGGAACGCGGCGTCCAGCGCCTTGAGGTCCTCGTCGGTGAGGCTGACTTCGAGGGCGCGGTGGTTCTCCTCCACGTGGGCCGGGGTGGAGGCCTTCGGGATGGCGATGACGTCCTCGTGCCGCAGCACCCAGGCGAGCGCCACCTGAAGCGGTGTGCACCCGTGCGCCGCCGCCACGGACTCCAGGGCCTGGTTGCCGAGGAGACGTCCCTGCTCCAGCGGCGAGTAGGCCATTAGAGGCACCGAGCGTTCGCGGCACCAGGGGAAGAGGTCGTACTCGGGGCCGCGGCGGGTGAGGTTGTAGAGCACCTGGTCCGTCTGCGGGCGGGCGCCCTCGGGGAGTTCCGCCAGGTCGTCGACATCGAGGTTGCTCACGCCCCAGGTGCCGATGCTGCCGCGGCTCACCAGGCCTTCGAGGGCCTCGACGGTCTCGGAGAGCGGCACACCGCCCCGCCAGTGCAGCAGGTACAGGTCGATCCGGTCGGTGCCGAGGCGGCGCAGGCTCGCGTGACAGGCATCGACGGTGCCGCGGGCGTCGGCGTTCGACGGCAGCACCTTGCTCACCAGGAACACGTCGTCGCGGCGCCCGCGAATCGCCTCGCCGACCAGCTCCTCCGACGCGCCGCTCCCGTACATCTCGGCCGTGTCGATCAGCGTCATGCCCAGGTCCATGCCCCTGCGCAGGGCGGCGAGCTCCTCGGCGCGGCGGGCAGGATCGTCGCCCATGCGCCAGGTGCCCTGGCCCAGGGCGGGCACGCTCACGCCGGAGGGGAACGTCACCGTCTTTGCCGCTGCCATCGCGTATCCCTTCTCGTATCCCTGCGTGTGCAGGCTCGTCACGCTCGAACTTCACACGTCACGGCGCCGTCGCACAACCGATCACCACCAGTACGCGGGATAGCGCGGCGCGCTGGGACGGGCGTACGAGGCGGCCCACCCCGCGAGGACGACCACGACGACCGCCCCGGCGAGCAGGGGCACGAAGGTCGCGGGCCGGGGATGGTGCAGGACGATGACGACGGCGGTGGCGCAGGCCGGCGAGTGCGGGGTGCGCGCCACGGTCATCACGGCGAGGCCGATGCCCGCGGCCAGCGCCGCGGCCCACGGGGCGCTGCCCAGCGCGGCGAGGACCGCGTAACCCACACCGGCGCACAGCAGATGGCCCGCGATCACGCTGCGCGGCTGGGCCAGCGGCAGCCGGGGGACGCTGTGCACGATCGCCGCGGATGCCGCGAGCGGGGGTATCAGGACCGGCTCGTGAACGATGGAACCGACCGCGACCAAGGCAAGCAGCACGGCGGTGACGGCACTGACGTTGTGCAGGGCGGTGCCCGTCGGCGGCGGGGCGGGGGCGCGGCCCACGAGGCGGGGCAGGATGCGGGGACGGGCACGGGGACGTGGGCGCGGGTGGGCAGGCGCGGGCGGCGCCTCGATGATTTCGTCGGTGCTCAAGATTTCGTCGGTGCTCAAGAAAAGGGGCGTTCCGGGCTTCGGCCGGCGGGAGACCCGGACGGCAGGGTGGCAGACTCACCAAGATCCTACGAAGCCCTGTGGCACGGGTCCGTCCGGGGGCAGGGCGACGCAGGTCCTGATTCCGCGGCGGCCTACTTGAGCCTCGGCGGCCAGTCCTGGAGGGCCGCCTTCACTCCATGCGTGGCTCCGGCGAGCCGGGCGCCCACGGAAGGGCCGCTGTTGCGCTGCCGGAACGCCGTGTCCAGCTCCAGGACCGAGGCGGCGAGCACCTCCAGCCGCCGCAGCTGGGTGAGCAGTTGGGCGTGGGCCTGCTCGCCCCGGCCGGCGGCAGTCACCAGGGCACGCCACCGCAGCGTGTCCAGCTTCAGGTCCAGATCCGACTTGTCGACGAAGTCACCGTCCCCGATCGCGCGGGAGCGACGGATCGCGTCGCATCCGTGCAGCACCTGGATCGCCAGCTCGCCCTCCGGGCTGTCCAGGTCCCGCCGGGTCACGTAGCTGCGGTGCAGGCGGCGCAGCACCTGCGCCTTGGACGACATGCCGCGCACCACCGCCTTCCCCCGGCTGGGCACGGGGTCGTTCCACAGCGGCGCGTCCTCGAAGGGGGTGCCGCGCCCGTACTTGAGTCGGTGCAGATGGTTCCACCGTTCGTAGGGCAGCTCCGGGTCGGTCATCACCGGGTCCTCGTCCAGCACCCGCTCGTAGTTCGGCAGATACAGCTCCACCAGCTCGGCGAGTGCCGCCCCGGACTCGGTGGCCGCGCTCGCCGCCGACGGCACGGCGTCCTGCACCTCTGGCTCGCTCCGGTGCGCCGAGGTGTCCTCGACGGCTTCCTTGTCCAGCCGCGTCAGTACGTCGTTCGTCAGCACCTTGGCCGCCGCCGACAACTCCCGTGCCCGTACGGCATCCGGATGCTCGGCCGCCGCCCCCAGCAGGCCCGCGGTCATGCGCCGCAGCCCGCGGGTCAACTCCTCGACCTGTGCCTCGACATCACGCTCGTTCATGTGTTCCCCCTGTGTACGGCTGGGAGCAGTGTGCCAGGGGGCGACAGGGCGCCCCGCACTTCCCCGGGCTGATCGTGGGGAGGCCCTTGGCCGTCAACGCACCAGACAGGGGCGCTTGTTGTCGAACTGCCAGTCGGGGATGAGGTAGCGCATGCCGGTGGCGTCGTCGCGTGCGCCCAGGGCCTTCTGCCGGTAGAGGTCGTGGGCCGCCAGGAGACGGTCCATGTCGAGCTCGACGCCCAGGCCGGGGGCATTGGGTACGGCGATCTCCCCGCCGACGATGCGGGGCGGGGCGGTGGTGAGGCGTTCCAGGCCCTCCTGCCAGATCCAGTGGGTGTCCAGGGCGTTGTAGTCGCCGGGGGCCGCGGCCCCGCAGTGGGTGACCATGGCCAGGGAGATGTCGAAGTGGTTGTTCGAGTGGCATCCCCAGGTGAGCCCCATGGCGTCGCACAGCTGCGCCACGCGTACGGAGCCCTGCATGGTCCAGAAGTGCGGGTCCGCCAGGGGTATGGAGACCGACTGCAGGGCCAGGGCGTGGGTCAGCTGCCGCCAGTCGGTGGCGACCATGTTGGTGGCGGTCGGCAGTCCTGTGGCGCGGCGGAACTCCGCGAGGACCTCGCGGCCCGAGTAGCCGCCCTCGGCGCCGCAGGGGTCCTCGGCGTAGGCGAGCGTGCCGGTCAGGGGGGCGCACAGCTCGATCGCCTCGCGCAGGGACCAGGCACCGTTGGGGTCGAGGGTGATGCGGGCCTGGGGGAAGCGGTCCTTCAGGGCGCGTACGGCCGCTACCTCCTCCGCGCCTTCCAGGACCCCGCCCTTGAGCTTGAAGTCCCGGAATCCGTAGTGGTCGTAGGCGGCTTCGGCCTGGCGGACGATCGCCTCGGGGGAGAGGGCCTCTTCGTGCCGGATGCGGTGCCAGTCGACGGGCGATCCGGGTTCGCGGACGTAGTCGAGATCGGTGCGGTCGGGGTTGCCGACGTAGAAGAGGTAGCCGAGGACGCGGACGGAGTCGCGCTGCTGTCCGTCACCGAGCAGCGCCGCGACGGGCACCTCCAGGTGTTTGCCGAGGAGGTCGAGCAGTGCGGACTCGACGGCAGTGACGGCGTGGACGGCGGTGCGCAGGTCGAAGGTCTGGGCGCCGCGCCCGCCCGCGTCACGGTCGGCGAAACGGTCGCCGATCTCGCGCAGGACGCGCTTGTAGTCACCGATGCGGGCGCCGACGACGAGTGACTCGGCGTCGCGCAGGGTCTGCGTGATCTTCTCGCCGCCCGGCACCTCACCCAGGCCCGTGCGGCCCTCGGAGTCCTGGAGGACCACGATGTTGCGGGTGAAGTAGGGGCCGTGTGCGCCGGAGAGGTTGAGCTCCATGCAGTCCCGGCCGGCGACCGGGTAGACGCTGAACGCGGTGACGGTCGGCTGCCTGTTCATGATCAAGAATTCCTCAGGTGTGGGATGGAGGGGATGGGCGGGGTGTTTGCCGGGCGGGTCAGAGGCTGAGGACGTCCAGGGCCCACTCCGCCGCGAGGACGCCGCCGAGGCCGAGGATCGCGAGCACCGTCGTATAGGTGGTGCGGACCTTGATCGCCTCGATGACCGAGAGGTTGAAGTACTCCTTGAACAGCCAGAATCCGGGGTCGTTGACGTGGGAGAAGGCGATCGATCCGCAGGAGACGGCGAGCACGAGGATCTCGGGGTGTACGCCGCCGTCCGCCAGGAGCGGCAGTACGACGCCGGAGGCGGTGACGACGGCGACCGTGGCGGAGCCGAGGGCGATGCGCAGGATCACCGCGATCAGCCACGCGAGGATGAGCGGCGAGATGGACCAGCTGTCGGTGGTGTCCTTGATGTGGTCGGAGATGCCCCCTTCGACGAGGACGTTCTTGAAGGCGCCGCCCGCTCCGATCACCAGGAGGATCATGGCCATGGCCTGCGCAGCCGACGTACAGGAAGCGCTGACGTCGGACAGGCTGCGGCCGATGCGCGGCCCGAACGCCCAGATCGCAAGGAGGAGGGTCAGGAGCAGGGCGATGGGTGCCGAGCCGATGAAGGTGACGAAGTGCAGGAACGGGCTCGCGCCGGACGTGGCCATCTCGGTGACCGATGCACCGGCGATCAGTACGACGGGGAAGAGGGCCACGGTCAGTGACCACCCCATGCCGGGCATCTCCTCGTCGGTGAACTCGCGTTCGCTGACAAGGCCCTTGGGGATGGAGGGGTTCATCGCCCTGATGAACGGAAGCCGCGGCCACGCCAGCGCGATCAGCGCTCCGGCGGGTATCGCGATGAACAGGCCGTAGACCAGCGTCAGACCGACGGAGGCGTGGAACGTCGCGGCCACGGCGGTGGGGCCGGGATGCGGCGGCAGGAAGCTGTGCATCGTGGAGAGCGTGATGGACATCGGAAGGCCGATCCACAGCAGCTTCGCCCCGGTGACGCGTACGAGGGTGAACGCGATGGGCACGATGATGATGAAGGCGACTTCGTAGAACATGGTGACGCCGATGAGCATGGACGTGACCACCATGGCCACTTGGACCCAGCGCGGTCCGAACGCGTCCAGCATCTTGTTGGCGATGCGCTGGGCGGCACCGGAGTCCCCCATGACGCGCCCGACCATGGCGCCGAGCCCGATGACCAGCATCGTGTCGCCGATCTGGCCGCCGATGCCCTCCGAGAGGACGTCCGGGATCGTGGCCACCGGAATTCCCTGCACCAGCGCGACGCCGACGGCCACGAGGAGGAGGGCGGCGAAGCCGTTCAGTTTCAGGCGGGTCATGAGGAACAGCAGGATCAAGACGCTGACCCCGACTACGACGAGCGGCATTTCAGTTCCCCTTTGAACTGTTGGGCAAAGGCGGTGCGTCGAGCGTTCAGGCCCTGTGCCGGGCGGCCGAGACCAGATCGAGTCCGGCGTCCAGGACCTTCTCCAGGTCGGCGATGTCGTCCGGGCCGGGGTCGGTGAGGGGCGCGCGCACCGGGCCGACCGGGAGGCCGCGCAGCCGGGCGGCGGCCTTGACCAGCGAGACGGCGTATCCCGGCGCCCGGTCGCGCAGTTCGACCAGCGGGACGTAGAAGTCCCTCAGGAGCCGGTCCACCGCCGCGTCGTCCCGCTCCCGCAGCGCGGCGAAGAAGGCGTCGGCGATCTCGGGGGCGAAGGCGTGGACGGCGGAGGAGTAGGCGGGGACGCCGACGGTGGCGTAGGCGCGGGCTTGGATCTCCGCGGTGGCGGCGCCGTTGAAGAAGAGGAAGCCGTCGGGGGCGGCGAGGGTCAGGCGCTGCAGCCGGTCGAGGTCGCTGTGCCCGTCCTTGAGACCGATGACGGTGGGGATGTCGGCGACGCGGCGCAGGGCGCCGGCGCTGAAGGTGACCTGGCCGCGCTGGTAGGCGATGAGGGGCAGCCGGGTGCCGGCGGCGATGCGGCGCAGCTGTTCCACCAGGCCGTCCTGCGAGGCCTCGACCAGGTAATGGGGCATCACCAACAGGGCGTCCGCGCCCTCTTCCTCGGCGATCCGGGCGAACCGCAGCGACTGGGCCCACCCGTATCCGGTGCCCGCCACCACCGGCAGACGGCTGTCGGCGACCTCGACCGTGACCCTGACGACCGCGCGGTACTCCTCCTCGTCGAGTGAGAAGAACTCGCCGGTCCCGCAGGCGGGGAACACCGCGCCCGGCTCCGTCGCCAACTGGGCCGTCAGATATGCCCGGTAGGCCTCCACGTTGAGGCTGCCGTCACTCCCCATGCTCGTGAGCGGGAAGGACAGCACGCCGCGCGCCATGCCCTCTCGCAGCCGCTGGGCGACGTCCTGGGGCGTCGTACTGAGCTTGTTCGTGCTGAGCGCGTTCACGAATCTCATCTCTATATGCAGATGGCGTCCACGTATGAGAATGGAGGCTAGAGTCATGAACGATCAGGGGTCAATGGGTCGGCGCCGCGGATCTACGATGGGCGCATGTCGGAGAGCGGAACGGGCCGCGGGGCGGACGCGGGTGTCCGTGGGGTGAAGTCGGCGCTGCGCACCGTGGCGCTCCTCGAACTGCTCGCCGAGCGCGCCGACCGGCCCGCCCGTCTGGACGAGCTCGCCGAGGAGTTGGACGTACCGCGCAGCAGCATGTATCAGCTGCTGCGGACCCTGACCGACTGCGGCTGGGTGCGTACCGACACCACCGGATCCCTCTACGGCATCGGGATCCGCACGCTGCTGACGGGCACGAGTTACCTGGACGCCGACGTACGGGTGCGCGCCATCCGCCCGTATCTGGACGAGGCGTCGGACGCCCTGGGCGAGACGATCCACCTGGCGCGGCTCGACGGCCCGCACGTCGTCTACCTCGCGACCCGTGAGTCGCACGAGTACCTGCGCACCATCAGCCGCGTCGGCCGCCGCGTCCCCGCGCACGCCGGAGCCCTGGGAAAGGCACTGCTCGCCGAGCGCCCGGACGACGAACTCCCGCTCCCCGAAGGCGTGTTGACCGCCCGCACGCCGAGTACGCACACCGACCGCGCCGCCCTGCTCGCCGACCTGGGGCGAGTGCGTGAACGCGGCTACGCCATCGACCGCGAGGAGACGGTGACCGGGATCGCGGGCTTCGGTTTCGCCCTGCGGTACGACGCCCCGGCCGTCGACGCCATCAGCTGCTCGGTGCCCGTGGCCCGGCTCACCGATGAACACCAGGGCCGCGTCGTGTCCGTCATGCGGGAGATCCAGGCGAAGATCGAAAGCCTCCTGTCGCCCGTCTCGGGCGCTCCCGACTGGCGCTGACCGGGTCCGTCGGCTGCCTCGGTCGGTTGTCTTGACCGGCTGCCCTGACCGGCTGTCCTGACCGGTCGCCTTGATAGGTAAGCCGCCACTTGCCTATGGTGGGGGTCATGTCGGAGGATGTTTTCAAGGCGCTGGCCGACCCCACCCGTCGGCGCATCCTTGACGAGCTGGTGGAACGGGACGGGCAGACCCTGTTCGAGATATGCGCCAGGCTCGTGAGCAAGCACGGACTGGGGCTGTCACGCCAGGCCATCAGCCAGCACCTGGCGGTGCTGGAAACCGCCGGCCTCGTCCATTCGCGACGCGAAGGCCGCTACAAGTTCCACGACCTGAACACCGAACCGCTCGAGCTCATCGTGACCCGATGGCTCAGGCCCCAAGCACCGGAGCGACCCCATGAGGATCCACCTGACCAGCGTTTTCGTCGATGACCAGGAGAAGGCCCTGCGCTTCTACACCGACGTGCTCGGCTTCGTGAAGAAGCACGACGTCCCCCTCGGCGACGACCGGTGGCTGACCGTGGTCTCACCGGAGGACCCCGAAGGGACCGAGCTGCTCCTGGAGCCCTCCCACCATCCCGCGGTGCGGCCGTACACGACGGCGCTGGTCGAGGACGGCATCCCGGTGACCGCCTTCGCAGTGGACGACGTGGCCGCGGAGTTCGAGCGGCTGCGTGCGCTCGGGGTGAAGTTCACCCAGGAGCCGGTGGAGATGGGCCCGGTCACCACCGCGGTCCTCGACGACACCTGCGGCAACCTCATCCAGATCCAGCACTGAGCCGCGTCATGCGCGCGTAATTCGGTAGCGCACCGGGTCCTCGCGGACGACCATGTGCCGCATGAGCGACCGACCCGATCGATGGAGCCGGGCAACCACCTACCCCGACATGTGGGTGGACCCGGACGACGACCCCCGCAACAGCGACGGAGTCAGTCCGGACGGAGAGCTGGCGACGCTGGAGGACTTCCTGGCGGGCTACCGCATGACCCTGAAGATGAAGTGCGAGGGCCTGGACGCGGAGCAACTCGCCCGTCGGTCGGTTCCGCCGTCGACGCTGTCCCTGCTCGGCCTGCTGCGGCACCTCGCCGAGGTGGAACGGGACTGGCGCAACTGGATCAGGGACGGCGAGCCGCTGCCGAAGCTGTACGGCGAGCGCGACGCGGACTTCAACGGGGCCGTCGGCGAGCAGGATGTGGTCGACGCCGCATACGCCGACCTCGCGCGCGAACAGGCGGCATTGGACGCCGAACTGGCCGAACACCCGGACCTGGGCGAGCGTTTGGGCGAGGAAGGCTTCGCGGTCCGGGAGCTGATGGTGCACAGGATCGAGGAGTACGCCCGTCACTGCGGGCAGGCCGACCTGTTGCGGGAGTGCATCGACGGCAGGGTGGGCCAGTGACGAGCTCCGGGGGAAGCGGGCTCGGGGTGGCGGAGGCGCACCACTCGTAAACCCTTGCGGTACGCGCCCCTTGTGGGTGTCCCCGCCCACGTCCGTTGCTCGGTCGCGGCCCGTCGCATTGACGGTCGGCTACCGAGCGGTGTGTGCGTTGTGCGAAGATCCGGAGACCGTTCGACGGTTGCCGCGGCAGGCTCGCCGCGGAGGCCGACCGTCGGCAACGGCCGCATGGCCAGGCGGACTTACCGGGTGGGGAAGGCGGGAACACAGCGGTGGCCTCACAGCCATGGACTTCCGGCGTACGCGCGGCCGGCGAGAGCGGCACCGCAGCAGCCCGGGAGTTGTCGCAGCCATCGGTCCTACTGGTCGAGGACGATCCGGGCGACGCGCTCCTGGTCGAGGAACTCGTCGCCGACAGTGCTTTGAAGATGCGTCTGCATTGGGTGCGTTCCATGGCCGAGGCGCGTGAGGCAATGACCTTCGAAGTGCCGGACTGCGTGCTGCTCGACCTGCATCTGCCGGACGCCCAGGGGCTGGAAGCCGTGTCCATGGTCCGGTCCCGGGCCGATCAGGTCGCGGTCGTCGTGCTCACGGGTCTCGCCGAGGAGGAGACCGGTTCCGCCGCCGTGGCCGCCGGGGCCCAGGACTACCTCGTCAAGGGCCGCGTCGAACCGGAGCTGTTCGGCCGGGCCGTGCGCTACGCGATCCAGCGCAAGCAGGCCGAGCAGGCGGCCGTCGCGCTGCAGGCCAGCCAGATGCAGGCACAGGAGAACACCAGGCTGGAGCGCGGACTGCTGCCCAGACCGCTCCTCAACAGCGCGGGCGTGGACGTCGTCGCCCGCTACCGGCCCGGCCGCGCCCAGGCTCTGCTGGGTGGCGACTTCTACGACATCGTCCAGAGCGCGGACGGCACCGTGCACGCGCTCATAGGGGACGTCTCCGGCCATGGCCCCGATGAGGCGGCCCTCGGCGTGGCCCTGCGCATCGCCTGGCGCACGCTGGTGCTCAGCGGCGTCACCGGCTCCGAACAGGTGGGCCGGCTCGAAGAGATCATGCTGGCCGAGCGGGTGAAGCCGTACGTCTTCGCCACGCTGACGAGCCTCTCCGTGCCCGCCGGGGCACCGCACGCGCGGCTGACGCGCGCGGGCCACCCCGGGATGCTGCTGCGCACCGCGGAGGGCGGCGTCGAGTGGGTGGAGGTGGCAGGCGGTCCCGCCCTGGGCGTCGCGCCCGGTGTTCCGCTCTGGCCGGTCGAGGAGGTGACCCTGCCCCCAGGGTCGGCGCTCGTGCTGTTCACCGACGGCCTCTTCGAAGGACACATCGGCGAGGGAGGCGAGCGTCTCGGCGAACAGGGACTGCTGCACCTCGCCCGGGAGTTGGGCGCGCTGAGACCGGCGGCATTCGTCGACACGCTGATCCAGCGGGCCGAGAACCTCGCGGAGGCGCGGGGCGGCCTCGCCGACGACGTGGCCGTGGTGCACCTGCACTGGCACGGTGACGGCGAAGGGCCGACGAGAGCCGTGGCCGAAGGCCGTTACAAGAGCAGTAGCGGCGAACGCAGTATCGGAGAACAACGCCGTGGTTGAGACGACGAGCAGAGCATGGATCGGCCGCCGGCTGACCGTGCAGGGCTGGTTCCAGCTGGTCCTCGCCTTGATGGTGCTCCTGGTGGTGGCGGGCACCGTGGTCGGCGCCCGTCTGCTGGGCACGACCGCGGACGTGACCGACCAGCTGGTCGACCGCCTGGAGCCGGCCCGCACGCAGACCTACCGTCTGCAGGCCGCGCTGGTGAGCCAGGAGTCCGGCGTCCGGGGCTACGCCATCACTGCCGACCGCCAGTTCCTTGAGCCCTACGCGCGGGGCAAGCGGGACGAGGCCCGCGCCGCCGCTCAACTGCGCGAACTCATCGGGGACCAGCCCCGGCTGATGGCGGACCTCAAGGCGGTCCAGCGGGAGGCGGCGGACTGGCGGCGCGCGTACGCCGATCCGCTGGTGGACGAGGTCACGCCCGGTGAGCCGCGCGACGTAGCCGAGACGAGCGCCGAGCGCGGCAAGGAGGTCTTCGACCAGATCCGCACCGTATGGGCCGCGCAGAACGCCGACCTGGCCCAGGCCGTCGCCGACGGCAAGGCCGAGCTTGACAGCTCCCGTACGGCGCGCACCGTGATCCTCGGTGCCATGGTGGCGGTCTTCCTGCTGGCCGGTGTCGCCCTGGCGTTCCTGGTGCGCGCGCTTGTGGCCCGGCCCCTGGAAGCGCTGCGTGTCTCATCCCGACAAGTGGCGCGCGGCGATTTCGACCACGTCATCACGGTCGACGGCCCCGCGGACCTCAGGGCGGTGGCAGCAGACGTAGAGGGCATGCGGCAGCAGATCGTCGAGGAACTGGGAGCCTCGCGGCGGCAGCGGGACGCGTTGACTCAGCAGGCGGATGAACTGGACGCCCAGGCCGTGGAACTCCGCCGCTCGAACGCCGAACTGGAGCAGTTCGCCTACGTCGCATCCCACGATCTTCAGGAGCCCCTGCGCAAGGTCGCCTCCTTCTGCCAGCTCCTCGAGAAGCGGTACGGAGACACACTCGACGACCGCGCGAAGCAGTACATCGACTTCGCCGTCGACGGCGCCAAGCGCATGCAGGTCCTCATCAATGACCTGCTCACCTTCTCCCGCGTCGGGCGCCTCAACGACGCCCGGGTGCCCGTCGATCTCGACCAGGCCCTCACGAAGGCGCTCGCCAACCTGGACACCTCTGTCCGGGACACCGGCGCCCTCATCGAACGTCCTGAGGATCTCCCCGAGATCGTCGGCGATCCGACGCTCCTGACGATGCTCTGGCAGAACCTCGTCGGCAACGCCGTCAAGTTCCACCATCCCGAACGCACCCCGCGGATCCAGATCACCTGCGAGGCGGACGAGAGTTCGGGCACCTGGAGCTTCAGCGTCACCGACAACGGCATCGGCATCCCCGAGGAGTTCGCGGAGAAGGTCTTCGTGATCTTCCAGCGCCTGCACGGCCGGGATGCCTACGGGGGCACCGGCATCGGCCTGGCCCTGTGCAAGAAGATCGTCGAGCATCACGGCGGCCACATCTGGATCGACAGCGGCCATGCCGGGGGAGCTCGTCTCTGCTTCACCCTGCCGTCCGATGCCGATGCCGGTCTCGATGCCGATGCCGACACCGCCGAGGACACCGCGTCCCGTACCGAAGAGAAGGCCCTGACATGACCACCCCTTCCACCGCGCCGATCGACGTGCTCCTCGTGGAGGACGACCCGGGCGACGAGCTGATGACGCGCGAGGCGTTCGAGGACAACAAGATCAGCAACACGCTGCACGTGGTCCGGGACGGCGAGGAAGCGCTCGATTTCCTGTACCAGCGCGGCGGGCACACGGCGGCACGGCGTCCCGATCTCATCCTGCTCGACCTCAACCTCCCCAAGTACGACGGGCGTCAGGTCCTGGAAAAGATCAAGTCGGACCCGGATCTTCAGGACATACCGGTGGTGGTACTGACCACGTCGGCAGCGGAGGAGGACATCCTGCGCAGCTACCGGCTGCACGCGAACGCCTACGTCACCAAGCCGGTGGACCTGGACCAGTTCATCGCCGCCGTACGCCAGATCGACGACTTCTTCGTCCAGGTGGTACGCCTGCCGCGACGCCACGGCTGAGCGGGTGGGGCGGCGTCGAGGGGGGGAGGGGGCCTCGGTGCCAGTGTCATGGGCACCCACTAGATTCCTCGGCTGTGACTGATACTTCCTCCTACCTCGATACGACAGCGGACGCCTACGACGCCATCGCCGACGTCTACGCCGAACTCGCCCGCAACGCGTACGACGCACTGCCGCTGGACCGTGCGCTGCTCGCCGCGTTCGCCGAGCTCGCGTCGGCCAACGACGGAGGTCCCGTAGCCGAGTTGGGATGCGGCCCTGGACAGACGACGGCGCTCCTGCGGGACCTGGGTCTCGACGTCCTCGGCATCGATCTGTCGCCGGTGATGATCGATCTCGCCCGCGAGAGCTACCCTGACCTGCGGTTCGAGGTCGGTTCCATGGACGCCCTCGACCTGCCCGACGGCAAGCTGAGCGGCATCCTGTCCTGGTACTCGGTCATCCACACACCGCCCCAGGAACTGCCTCCGTACTTCGCCGAGTTCCGGCGGGTCATCGCGACGGGCGGCCATCTCCTGCTCGGCTTCTTCGAGTCGGAGGGCCTCCCGGTCACGCCGTTCGACCACAAGGTGACGACGGCCTACCGCTGGCCGATCGAGGGCCTTGCGGAGCTTGCCCGCGAGGCCGGGTTCGTCGAAGTCGGCCGGATGCTGCGTGAGCCGATCGAGGGTGAACGGTTCCGCCGCGGCCATCTCCTGATGCGCGCAGGCTCTTGATGCGCTAAGGCTCAGGCGTCGGCCGGGCGGCGCGGCTCGCGGCGCATCGACCACAAGGTCGGTCCGCCGCCCGGCAGTTGCACCTCGCCGAGCACCGTGAAGCCGAAGTGCTCGTAGACGGGGAGGTTCGAGGGCTTGGAGGATTCCAGGTAGACGGGCAGACCGTCCGCGTCGGCCTTGGCGAGGCCCGAGCGGAGGAGGGCCGCTCCGTGGCCCTGGCCCTGGGCGGCCGGGTCCGCGCCGACCACGGCCAGGTACCAGTGCGGCTCCTGCGGTCCGTGCTCGGCGGCCGCCGCCGCGGCCTCCTGGAACAGCGAAGCCCGGTCGCCGAGAATCTCCACGAGCTCCTGGATGGTCTCCGCGTCGGGAACGGCTTTGTCCTGCGCGCCCGGCGGCACCCAGTAGGCCGCGGCCGACGCGGTGTGCTCGCAGACGCCGTGGTGGACGTACTGCCGGGTGAAGAGCGTGGCGAAGTAGCGGCCGAGCCCCGCCTCGCGCGTGGTGTCGTCGGGGAAGAACCAGCGCATCATCGGGTCGTCGCCGAAAGCACGGGCCAGGTTGCGGCCGATCTGCGAGGCATCGCCGATCGTGGCCGTCTTGGGAGTGTTCGTTATCGACATACGCGTCATTCTGCACCCGATGATCTTCGACGATCGGGCAGGGGTCCTCTTGGCGCACGCGGGCAATGGGAAGCTCCGGGCGGGCAGTTCAGGGAGCGGCCGAGCGGATGTCTCGGTCGCCCAGGTCGCTCCCGATCACCGCCTCGCCGAACGCGGCGGTCAGCGCCTGCGCCATCAGGTCCGGCAGCGCGGACCGCCCGCCGTCCTCGGCCCAGCGCACCAACGCTGTATCGCCATCGGTGGCCTCGCCCCCAGGCCGTCGACGGTCGGGCAGGGGTCCTCTTGGCGCGCGGGCCAACACGCGGGCCGATGGGGCGTTCTGGGCGGGTAGTTCAGGGAGCGGCCGAGCGGTGTCTCGTGCGCCCGGGTCGCTGCCGATCACGGCCTCGCGGAACGCGGCGGTCAGCGCCTGCGCGATCAGGTCCGGGAGCGCGGACCGACCGTCGTCTTCGGCGCAGCGCACCAACGCCGTATCGCCATCGGTGGCCTCGCCCCCAGGCATTCGACGGTCGGGCAGGGGTCCTCTTGGCGCGCGGGCCAACACGCGGGCCGATGGGGTGTTCTGGGCGGGTAGTTCAGGGAGCGGCCGAGCGGGTGTCTCGCGCGCCCGGGTCGCTCCCGATCACCGCCTCGCCGAACGCGGCGGTCAGCGTCTGCGCGATCAGGTCCGGCAGCGCGGACCGCCCGTCGTCTTCGGCGCAGCGCACCAACGCCGTATCGCCATCGGTGGCCTCGCCCCCGGCCGTCGACGATCACGGGCCGGCGGGAACCGCTCGTTCGTCGTCAGGACCTCTCCCTGACCGGGGGCCGCCGCGTCCTGACCCAGGCCGCCGACGCCCGGGCGTTCGGTCCGCGGCGATAATGAACTCGCCCCCGCCCGGCGCTGTCCTTATGCTCGGCTGAGCGGGATCGCGCGGTCCCGCAGGTTGCGGAGCCGTGGCAGAGCGGCCCATTGCGATCGGCGTGGGGGAAGCCCCTCTCACGCCGACTGACGGGAGCCGGGCGGGCCTTGCCCTTCCCTGTCCGCGGGTTCGAATCCCGCCGGCGCCGCAGCCGACCCGCGCCCCTGCATGCGCGCATGGCCACCGTCTCCGCCTCCGCTGACTGGAGTTCGCATGAGCACGCCCGCCCCCGCCGCCACGGTCTTCGTCGGACCGGAACAGACCGCGGCCGTCGGGCGAGGGCAGATCAGCGTCCTGTGGTCGCTCGGCGACCGCACGAGGGATCTGGACGCCGATGTCGTCCGGCTGGCCCCGGGCGCGGGCATCGGCGAGCACACGGAGGAGGAGTTCGGGGTACTGCTCACCGTGCTGGCCGGCGCCGGTGAACTCCGCACCCCGGACACGACCTGGCAGCTCGCACCCGGCGCCCTCGCCTGGCTTCCCGCGGGCGCCCCCCGCTGCGTGGACGCGGGGGAGGAGGGGCTCGTCTACACGACCGCCCACCGCCGCCTGCCAGCCCCCGGCACCGGTCCGGCCGACGGCTCCGAAGCGGGAGAGCCGGTGTGCCTGCTCGGCCTCGTCTGCCGCGAGTGCGGGCGGCTCGCCGCCGAACGCGACGCCCGATACTGCGCCCGCTGCGGAACGCCGTTGGACGACTGACGAGTACGGGCCCACGCCCGGCGGTGGCTGTGACTTTCCGGTGGTTCTCGGCGTAAGACAGGAGCTCCTCACGATGTCCGAAACTCAGGCGGGTCACCCCGGTGCCCAGGACGTCCTGTCCGGAGACCACCGCTCCGCGCACCTCATCGCCGAGAACGTGCACTGCGTGCTCGGGGACCGGATGGTGCTCCGCGATGTCTCGCTCAAGGTGTCCCGCGGTGAGCGGGTAGGCCTGATCGGCGAGAACGGCCGGGGCAAGTCGACGCTGCTGCGCGCCCTCGCCGGTGAACTGCCGCTACAGCGGGGCCAGGTCGTACGAGCGGTCGCGGGCCAGGTGGGCTTCCTGCCGCAGCAGCCAGGGTTCCCTGCCGGAGCGACCATCGAGACCGTGCTCGCGCGGGCGACCGCCGAGTTCGCCGACATGGCCGAACGGATGCGGGACGCCGAGGAGTTGATGTCGTCGGGCGAGGACGACCTGAGCGAGGTGCTCAGCGAGTACGGCAGGCTCCAGGACGAGTTCGCGCGACGCGGCGGCTGGGAACTCGACGCCCGCGTCGGCGAGGTCCTCGACGTCTTCGGCCTCGGCGGCCTGGACCGGCGCCGACCCACGGAGACGCTCTCGGGAGGCGAGCGCTCCCGCCTGGCGCTCGCCGAGCTTGTCCTCACCGAACCCGCCGGGCTGCTCCTCGACGAGCCGACGAACCACCTCGACGACCGTGCGGTGGACTGGCTCGTCCAGTGGCTGGACCGGTACCAGGGGCCGTGCCTCATCGCCTCGCACGACCGGCAGCTGCTCGACACCGCCGTCACGGCCATCGTCGACCTGGACGGATCCCGCGGCTCGACCGTGCGCTACGGCGGCGGCTACCGCGACTACCTCGACGAGCGCGCCGCGGCCCAAGCGCGTTGGTGGCAGCAGTACCGCGACTGGCGCCAGGAACTGGCCGAGGCGCGGCGGCGGCTCGACAGGGCCGGCAGATCCGGCCGCACCTTCGGTGCGATGCGGGACAGCGACAAGCTGTCCTACAACCTCGCAGGGGGCGGCGCCCAGGCCGCCGCGTCCCGCGCGACCCGCGCGGCCCGGCAGCAATTGGCGCGGCTCCTCGACGAGGAAGTACAGCGCCCGCCCGAGCCGCTGGCCTTCCAGCCGCCTCTCCAGGCGTCGGAGAGCGCGGAGCCGCCCGACGGGGTGCTGCTCCGGGCCGAGGGCCTGGTCGTCGGCGATGTGGTGCGGGGCGTGGACCTGGAGCTCGCCCCCGGTTCGCTGCACGTGATCACCGGAGTGAACGGCGCGGGCAAATCCACGCTCCTGGCCGCCCTGGCAGGCCTACGGTCGCCCGACGCGGGGGTGGTCGTACGTGAACCGGGGCTGCGCGTCGGCTACTTGCCGCAGGAGAGCCACTACTCCCAGGAGCGGCGCGGCGTCCTTGCCACCTTCGCCGCGCACCGCGCCGTCTATGCCGACGACGCCGCGAGGGAGCTGACCCGGTTCGGCCTGTTCGGGCCCTCGGACTTCGATGTGCCGGTGAACCGTCTTTCCGTGGGCCAGTTGCGGCGCCTCGAACTCGCGCTGCTGTTCTCGCGGCGCCCGCACCTGCTGCTGCTCGACGAGCCGAGCAACCACCTCAGTCTGGCTCTCGTCGAGCAACTGCAGGAAGCGGTGGAGCAGTTCACCGGCCCGGTCGTGATGGTCACCCACGACCGGGCCCTGCGCGAACGCCATCAGAGCAGGCTGTTGGAGCTGTCCGAGGGGCGGCTGGTCCAGCGGGCCTGAGGGCGGCGCGTCCGACGTCAGCCGTCCACATCTCCGTACGTCGTGCCGACCTTTAGCCCGTCGATCCAGTTGATGACGCGCTTGTCCTTGACCTCGGCGCCGTAGGTCCCGAAGCGCGTGTCATTGCCCAGGTCGTCCCAGGTGCGGCCGGAGAACTCGGCGACCTTGGTGCCGTTGTAGAAGGCCGCCACCCACCCGGCGGAAGCGTCGGACGAGGTGTGGATGCCGAGCACGATCCGCTTGTACTTACTGGTCGTGACGGGCGTGGACCACTTCAGGGTCCACTTCTCGCCGACCTCGATGTGGAACAGCTTGAGGACCCCGCCCTCGACCTTCATCAACACCGGGTAGTTCTGCTGGTGTTGGTCGTTGGTGCCGTACGACTTCCACTGGAAGATCGTGCCCGCGTCCGGGGTGTTGGTGGAGGTGTCCCAGCCGATCCAGTACGTCGAGTTGTTCTTGAAGGTGTACCGCGAACCGCCGACGCTGATCCCATGGGCTTCGCAACGCTCAAGACCGAGCGGCTTGTTGAACTTGAAGACCTGGCCGCGGCCGTCGTCGTTGTCCTGCGCGGAGACGCCGCCGGGGGAGTCGCACAGCGTCGAGGAGAACACGCCGGTCCCGCCGGACGCGTCCCCGTCCCAGATGACGGAGGCATCGGCGGGTGCGGCGGTGAGCAGGACCAGGGAGGAGGCGGCGGCCGTGAGCGTGCCGGTTCGTTTGCGCATGTGGGGGCTCCTTGCGAGTGGGGGGGAGGGGCTCGCGGGGCTGTGTGTCACCCGTGCTACGGGTGGAGAGTAAGCGGTTTCTAGCACGGGCTCGGCTGAACGCTCAAGGGGGAAGCGTCAGTTGAGCGCTTCGACGTAGAAACCGGTATCTGTCGCAAGCCGGTCCGTCGGGGGTGGTGACGCCACGCCATCGCGCATCTAACATCCGATGTACCCGCCCCCATCCCTCCCTCATGTCACGAAATGCGCCCGTGTGGGCTCTGGAGGTCGGATGAATCAACAGGGGCAGTCGTAGAGGAGATTCGTGATGCGCAAGGTGATCGGCGTCATGCTCGCACTCCTGCTCGCCGTCGCCGCCGACGTCGGAGCAGCCGCCGCAAGCCCTCCCACAGCGGTCGCCACACAGGCGGACCGGCCAGGCGGGCCCCGCACCCAAGGCATTCCCGGCGAGATCGAGCCCAGTGACGACAAGGACCTCGCGGCCTGGCAGCGGCTCCAGTACGGGATGTTCATCCACTGGGGCCTGTTCTCCGAACTGGGAGGCGTGTGGCAGGGCAAACCGGTCACCAAGGGCTACAGCGAACAGATCCAGATGTGGGCCGACATCTCCGAGGAGGAGTACCTCGAAGTGGCCAAGCGGTTCAGGCCCGACCGGTTCGACCCCGCGGAGATCTGCTCCCTCGCGAAGCAGGCCGGGATGCGCTACGTGGTCATCACCAGCAAGCATCATGACGGCTTCTCCATGTTCGACACCGACACCACCGGCTACGACGTCGTCGACGCGACCCCGTACGGCAAGGACCCGCTGAAGGCGCTTGCCCACGAATGCCGCAGCCAGGGACTGAAGTTCGGCTTCTACTTCTCACTCGTCGACTGGCACCAGGGCCACGACTTCGACGGCAACAACAACAATCCCATCCCCGCATCGATGGAACCCGTCATCGAGGGGCAGCTCCGCGAGCTGATGACCGGGTACGGGGACATCGCCGAGGTGTGGTTCGACATGTCCTCGCCCACCGCCGCCCAGAGCGAGAAATTCGCCGGAATCGTCCGCGAACTCCAGCCGAAGGCCGCGGTCAACAGCCGCGTGTGGAACAACAAGGGCGACTTCCGAACCCTCGGCGACAACGAAATCCCCGCGGTCGCGCTCGACGGCGCCTGGCAGACACCCGCGTCGATCTACCACGAGACCTGGGGCTACCGCAGCTGGCAGAAGCGCGAGGATCTGCCCGGCAAGATCAGGGACTTGGTCGGCGGTCTTACCGGCGTGCGCGCCCGCGGCGGCAACTACCTCCTCAACATCGGCCCGCGCGGCGACGGTTCGGTCGTGGAGTTCGAGGCCGACGTCCTGCGCGGTATGGGCGACTGGCTCAGGCGCCACCCGGGCGCCGTACTCGGGGCGTCGGCCACGCGCTTCGGCGGGCAGCCGTGGGGCGAGGTCACCGTCAACGGCCGCGACCTGTTCCTGCACGTGACCCAGTGGCCGAAGTCCGGTGAACTCCGGCTGCCGGGCCTGGCCACCTCCGTACGCGATGTCCGCGAGGACGGCTCGAAGGACCGGCTCGACCGGCGCTGGGACGGGGGCGACCTCGTCGTGACGCTGCCCGACCGCCCGCACGACGACGTGCTCCCCGTAGTGAAGGTCGAACTCGGCGGTGAACTCCGGATCATCCCGGAGCGCACGGTCGCCCTCGGCCAAGACGCGGCCGCCGTCCTGGACCCCGCCGACATCGAGCACGGCTACAGCTACGCCGACAGCGGCAGCTACTACAGCACCCGCAGGACCACAGTGCGGCACACCGCCCACCTCACCGCCGACCGCGCCGAAAGGCTGACGGTGGAGGTCCGCGGAGAGGCGCGGCCCGAGGCGCTCTACCGGGTCCAGGTCGGCAAGCACTCCCGGCTGGTGAAGGGCGCGGAACTGACCCGCCGCGCCGTGGGCCCCTTCTCCGTACCCGGCGACAAGGTGTCCCCCGTGACCATCACGCTGGCTGCCCCGGAGCACGCGGGGGAGGAACTGGGCCTGCGCATCGATGAGTTGCGGGTCGCGCCCAGGTGAGGATCAGCCGAGGACGAGCGGGAGTTTCGCGGCCAAGCCGCCCAGTTCGCCCTTCTCCGCGTCGGTCGGGGCGCGCCGCCCGGTGCCGACCAGCAGCGCGTCCGTGTCGGAGAACGACGCGGGGAAGGCGGCGCCGGCGATCTTCTCCAGCATCTCCCGGCTCCGGGCGAGCCCCTCGGCGGGCGGTCCGGCCACGTCCGGGAGGTGCGCGATCAGGTCGAGGTGGTGCAGCGTCCATTCCATGACGTACGTGGTGAGGTAGTCGCCCGTGGTGAGGACCTCGTCGCGGGTGCTTACCCGGGCGCCGGGGTCGGCGAGTCCGGCGGCGCGGCCCGCGGCCGAACCGACGTCGTCGAGGTGGAACTTGAGCAGCCACGGCTCCTCGTACGCGGCGGCGAGCCGGACGGTCAGCGCGTCGAGCGGGTCCTCGCCGGTCGGCGGCGCCGCGGTGACGTCCCAGTAGGTCAGCGCGTCGCGGGTCGGCTCCGCGTCGGCGGGGGTCGCGAGGGTGATCAGGACGTCCTGGGAGTCGATGACCAGGTGGCACACCAGGTCCCGTACAAGCCAGCCGGTGCAGCCGGACGGCTGCGCGAAGGCCTCGTCGGGGAGTTCGGCGACCGCCGTGCGCAAGGCCGTCCAAGAGTGTGAGAAGAGATCCACAGCGCCAAGGTAGTGCGGTGCCGCTAAGGGGGACAAGCACACAGGAGGGTCTGCTGGTCCCGCCGACTACGGCACCAGCTTCCGGGGGCGGGCAGCACCAGCTCCCGCCGCGCGGCCCTGCGCCGAGTGCTACTCCAGCGCCGTGGCCCGGATCGCGGAGATGTCGAACTGCAGCCGGACCTTCTCGCTCACCATGGCGCCGCCCGTCTCCAGACGCTGGTTGTAGACCAGGCCCCAGTCGGTGCGGTCGATGGTGGTGGTGCCGTCGAAGCCGGCCCTCTCGAAGCCGAACGGGTCCACGACCGAGCCGAGGTAGTCGAGCTGGAGCTCCACGGGTCGGGCGACGCCGCGGATGGTCAGCTCCCCGGCCATCCGGAAGGTCTCCCCGCCCTCATGGACCGTGGAGGTGCTGCGGAACGACATCTCCGGGTGGCGGCGCGCGTCGAAGAAGTCGCCGCCGACGAGGTGGGCGTCCCGCTGTTCCACGCCCGTGTCGACGCTGTCGACCCGGATGACGATCTCGGCCCGCGATTCGGAGGGCCGGGCACCGTCGAAGTACAGCGTGCTGTCGTAGTCCCCGAAGGCACCTCGCACCGTCGTGACCATCGCGTGCCGCACGGAGAATCCGATGCGGCTGTGCGGGCGGTCGATGGTCCACTCCCCGGTCAGCGCGCGGAGTGCCGGGTCGAGTGCGGCACCGGCGGCTGCCGAGAAGGGCGTGCTGCGGCCGACCGCCGGTATCGGCTCGAGGGTCGGGGTCTGGCGACGGCTGAAGATACCCATGATGTCGCGTCGTCTCCTTCGGATTTGATCACTCCGTGTTATCACGCCGACGGCAGGCGCCACCCAGCAAGATGGGCGGTCTCGTCCGGGTTCGACGCCGCGGACTGCAAAGATGCACAAGATCGGCACGGATGTGGATGCACGGTTGGGTCGCCTGGCATCACGCACCGTCACCTCAGTGCCCGAATTGCGCGCCGGTCGGATATTGCCGGGCCGCTCGACGGGACTCAAGGGAACTCAACGGGCTCAACGGGACTGGCGGCTGAGGCTGGCGTCGGCATTCAAAAGGCGCATACTTGAAATAATTCTGAGGGTCGGAGGCGAAATGATCGCACTCGGAATCATCCTGCTCATCATCGGCCTATTGGCCGGGATCTCCATCCTGTGGACCATCGGCGTCATCCTCGTCGTCGTAGGCGTGGTCCTGTGGCTTCTCGGTTCTGTCGGTCACGCGGTGGGCGGGCGAAAGCATTACTGGTAGGCGCAAGGGCGTCGGCCGCCCCTCGCAAGCGCGATCATCCTGGCGTTTGCACGGGTAACGGCTTTCCTTGACGTGCCCCCCCGGGTCCCCGGGCCCTCTCGCGGCCCGAGGTCCGCATGCGGACGGCTCCTCCGGGTAGCAGGCTGAACTCGATCACCTGCTGGACGGAACGGAGTCGGTGCATGGCCGGCAAGGGCGGAGGGCAGCGGACGGAAACCGCGGCCCAGGGGTGGTTCGACCGTGTGCGCCAATGGTGGCGGCGGGCCTGGGAAACACCGGGCTACGAGCGCCACACCCTGCTTCTGGTCCTCAAGAGCACGTTGGCGGCGACTCTGGCCTGGGTGGTGTCGTACTACGCGCTCGACGCGCCGTCACCGGCGTTCGCGCCGTTCTCCGCGGTGCTCATCATGCAGGTGACGGTGTACCAGTCGCTGCTGCAGTCGCTGCGCTACCTGGGGGCGGTGGCGGTCGGCGTGGCCATGGTGGCGGGCCTGGGGTTCCTGGGCGGCCCCGACCTGCTCACCTTCGTACTGGTCGCGCTGGTGGGTCTGTCCATCGGACGGTGGCCCCCGCTCGGTGCGCAAGGACCGCAGGTCGCCACCGCGGCGTTCTTCGCCTTCTCCACCTATGCCGCCGCCACCTCCGCCACCGAGAAGATCACGCAGCTCGGGCAGATCATCCTGCTGGTCCTCATCGGCTGCGCCATCGGCGTCGTCGTCAACATCACGGTGGCCCCGCCGATGCGCTACCGCAGCGCCGAGTACGGGATCCGCTCGCTGTCCACCGCTCTGGGCGAGCTGGTGAGCGACATGCATCCGGTGCTGCGCGAGGGCGAGTTGGACGAGGAGCGCTGCCGGCAGTGGCGCAGGCGTGCCGAGCAGACCGGAGGCCTGATCACGCAGGCGCGGGAGGGTTTCCGTACGGCCGAGGAGAGCCTCTACTTCAACCCTCGCCGACTGCTGGGCAGGCACCGGGGCCGGGCCTCGTTCGAGGGGTACGGAGCGGTGCTCGGAGCCCTCGAACGCTCGCTGTACCAAGTGGCGTCACTGACGCGGAGCCTGCACCAGTGGCAGGAAGAGGAAGGGAGCCGGCACGACGACCGGGCCTTCCTCGAAAGCTACGCCGACTTCCTCGAATCCCTCGCGAACATCGGCCAGGTGCTCGGCGAGCTGGACGAGGACTCCCTCACCGAGCAGGCCCGCCAGCTGTGCCGGCTGGCCGATGAGGCCCAGGGCTGCTGCCGGAACGTGACCGACGGAGTGAGCCGGGCCGGCCTTCCGCTGGCCGACCCGGCCCGTCCGTACGGGGTCCTTGTCGTGGAGTCCACGCGGCTCATGGAGGAGTTCCAGCACGCCTGCGACGTGCTCCAACGGCACGTCGACCAAGAGGCGTGACTGGGCCCTGCGGTCAGTGGTGGCCGTGGGCGCTTGAGGAAGCCCCGCCGAAGAGCCGCGCGAGGGCGCGGAAGGGAAGCGTGACCACCGTGGCAATGGCTCCACCGATGGCTCGGAGTACATCTGCAATGGCCTTCAGCATGACGGACCTCCTGAGAACGTCTTCACTTGCTTACTTGCTCACTTGCTCGTCGTCAGTAGTTCGTTAACTGCTGCACAGCTTGTCGACTACCGGTTTCCCTGTGAGCGGCGACGAAAACATGGAGCCCTTGCACGCGATTCCGTATCGCAGGTGCTTGATTAGGTTTGATCCAATCGGGAACGCCTCCCAGGGGATACGCCCCCCGCCGCTGACGAATGGAGCTCACGTATGCGCGCGCTGTCCTTGGTATGCACCCTGAATTCCTCGCCCACCTCATCCAGCAGCCACACACTCTCCGATCAGGTCATGGCCGAATTCGAAAAGCTGGGCGTCGAGGTCGAGACGGTCCGGGTGGCCGACCACGACATCCACGCCGGTGTCGCCGTCGACCTGGGCAGTGGTGACGCCTGGCCCGCCCTGCGCGAGAAAGTGCTTGGCGCCGACATCCTGCTGCTGGCCACGCCGATCTGGCTGGGCCACCCGTCGAGCGTCTGCCAGCGGGTTCTTGAGCGTCTGAACGCGGACATGTCGGAGACCGACGACGCGGGCCGGCCCCTGATGTACGGGAAGGTCGCGGCGGTGGCCGTGGTCGGCAACGAGGACGGCGCGCACAACGTGAGCGCGGACGTCTTCCAGGCCTGCAACGACCTCGGCTTCTCGCTGGCGCCCCACGCGGTCACGTACTGGGTGGGAGAGGCGAAACAGGGCACCGACTACCAGGACCTGGACGAGACCCCCGAGGCCGTCGCCTCCGCCACGCACGCCCTCGCCGTCAACGCC
This sequence comes from Streptomyces sp. NPDC054866, assembly GCF_053610745.1. Taxonomy (NCBI): domain Bacteria; kingdom Bacillati; phylum Actinomycetota; class Actinomycetes; order Kitasatosporales; family Streptomycetaceae; genus Streptomyces; species Streptomyces sp. NPDC054866. The sequence goes on along the minus strand of NZ_JBSGZA010000012.1, from coordinate 81,018 downwards.
TTCCACCTGGCCGAGCTGCTCGGCCGACAGCCCTACCCGGCACCCTGACGTCCTTCACCGGACGACGGACGACATACGGCATACGGCAAGGCCCAAGTGGGGCAGGCGTCGGAGGGACAGGAGATGACCACGAGGACGGGTGCCCGTAGATGGACGTGAGTGCTGCGGACGTCGGCTACGCCTGCATGGGGATCGGCGCCCTGCTCGCCGCGGTGCTGCCCAGACTGGTGGCGCGACAGCCGATGTCGATGCCGATGGTCTTCCTGGCCGTCGGCTTCCTCGTCTACCTGCTGCCGACCGGGCTTCCCGACCTCGACCCCTATCAGCACAGGGCGTGGCTGGAGCACCTCACCGAGGTCTGCGTCATCGTGGCCCTGATGGGCGCGGGTCTCGCGATCAACCGGCCGTTCGGCCGACGCTCCTGGGCCACCGCATGGCGCCTCCTGGGCATCACGATGCCCCTCACTGTCGTGGTCACCGCCCTCGTCGCCTGGGGCCTCGTGGGCTGGCCGCCGGCCGTCGCCCTGCTCCTGGGCGCCGTGCTCGCCCCCACCGACCCCGTGCTGGCGGCGGAGGTACGGGTCGGTGAGCCGACCGACGCCGAGAACGACGAGGACGAGGTGCGCTTCGCCCTCACCGGGGAAGCAGGCCTCAACGACGGACTCGCCTTCCCGCTGGTCCTGGCTGCCCTCGCCATGTTCGCGGCCTCGGAGACGGGCTGGTCCGGCGCCTGGGTGGGCCACTGGCTGTGGAGCGACGTGATCGTACGCGTCACGGTCGGGGTGGCGGTCGGCCTGCTGGTCGGCCGACTGCTCGGCTGGATGTTCTTCCGGGCCGGCTGGGAAGCGCTCCGGCTTTCCGAGCACAGGGAAGGGTTCGTCGCGCTTGCGGCGACCTTCATCTCGTACGGCCTCACGGAAGTGCTGCACGGCTACGGCTTCCTCGCCGTGTTCACGACGGCCTGCGCGATCCGGGCCGCCGAACGCGCTCACGGCTACCAACGGGTGATGCACGCCTTCATGGAGCAGGTGGAGAGGCTCCTCACGGCCGGTGTGCTGCTCCTCATCGGCGGGTTCATCGCCTGCGGCGGGCTTTCCGCACTCTCCTGGGGCAGCGCGGTGACGGCTGTCCTGGTGCTGCTCGTGATCCGCCCGCTCACCGGCTGGATCGCCCAGCTGCGGGGGAGGACGACGCCGAGGGAACGCGTGGTGACCTCCTTCTTCGGCATCAGGGGGATCGGGTCCGTCTTCTACCTCGCGTACGCGCTGGGAGAGGGGGATCTCAAGGCGTTCCAGGAGGAGTTGTGGGCGGTGGTGACGTTCATCGTCCTGCTCTCGGTGATGCTGCACGGGGCCGCGGCCTCGCCCGTGCTCAGACGCCTGGACAGAGTGGGCTACCGCTGACGCCGTGGCGTGACGTGGTGGGGCGTGGCGGGGGAGCGGTGCCTATTCGCCCTGCCCACGGGCACTCGGGTGGCGACAGGATGCCGACCAAGGGGAAATCATGGAGATTTCGGGCCTCATCAGTGCTGTGGTGATCGGAATTGTCATCGGGATTCTGGGGCGAATCGTCGTTCCCGGACGACAGCGCATCGGCATTCTCTGGACACTCGTCGTCGGCATTGTGGCGGCGTTGGTCGGGACGGCCATCGCGGCGGGTCTGGACGTGGCGAACACCGACGGCGTGGACTGGATCGAATGGCTCATCCAGATCGCCCTCGCGGCGCTGGGCGTTGCCGCGCTGAGCAAGGTGAAGCTGCGCTGAGCAGGGGAAGGTGCGCTGAGCAAGGTGAGGCTGCGCCGAGCGTCGATGCGGAGCAGGTCGGCATGCTTCTTCCCGTTCAGGCCTCGACGCCCGCTCCCTCCCAGGGGCTTGGGCCGGTGCCATCGAGCCAGGCGTGCAGGTCTTCGCCGTTCACGCACACGATGCCGCACTGTTGCGCGTACTCGAGGGCGGGAGTGGTGAAGTCGCTCGTCGTGACGAGCGCCGCGATGTCGGCGTCGTGGACGGTGAAGCATGTCCCGCCGAAGCGCTGGAGGTCCTGTGAGCCGACCTTGTTGTCGTCACCGTAACGCTTGCACTGGATGACGACGCGGAGCCCCTCGGAGGTGACCGCCATGACGTCCGCGCCCAAGTCGCGGGCGCCTCCCACCACTTCCACCTCCCGGCAGTCGTCGCGGGCGCACAGGTCGGCTATGGCGTGCTCGAAACCGTAGGGGTCGAGTTCGGCGTAGTCGTCCGCAGTGTCGAGGACGGCGGTGGCCTCCTCACCCTCCTCACCTTCTTCGCCGTCCAACTCCCGTGCGGCGGAGGCCCTTTCGGCGGCCTCTTCCAGCGCCTCGGCGGCACGACGCGCGTACCTCGCGGCGGAGAAGCGGCGCCATCTGGCGCGGCACAGGGGCGCGGCCGCGATGCCCACCACGATGAGGGAGCCGGCCCACACCGGGCGGCTTTCGACGATGCTCGCCGCGGTGCGGACCACGAACACCAGGACGCACAGGATGATCGCCAGCAGGGCGAAGAACAAGGCGGTCGCGCGCAGATCGAAGCGCCGCCCATGGTCCATGCGTCGAACCGGGCGCGAAGGTGCGGTCATTGGACTCCCTTACGGAGGGCGACTACGAAGATCACTTGTCTCCGGGTGCCCAAGATCAACGACCTCAAGATCGCTCACCGTAATGACTTCGGGTGCGCTCCGCATGCCGTCGGCAGGAGTCACTCCTAGTCTGGTGTTCTCGGGGCTGTCACGGAGGTACCGCATGCCCCGACCCGTCTGGTCCGGCGCGATCTCTTTCGGCCTGGTCACGATCCCGATCAAGGTTCTGCCTGCCACCGAGAACCACAGCATCAGCTTTCACCAGTACCACCTCGAGGACATGGGCCGGGTCCGCACGCGGAAGATCTGTGACCTTGACGGCAAGCAGCTCACGAACGCCGAGATCGGCAAGGGCTTCGAGGTCAGCAAGGACACGATCGTCGCGGTCACCGACGACGAGCTCGACGAGATGCCGCTCCCGACCGCGAAGGCGATTGAGATCGCCGGATTCGTGCCCTATGAATCGATCGATCCGATCCGGATCGGCGAGGGGTACTACCTCCAGGCCGACGGGCAGGTGGCGAACAAGCCCTACACGCTCCTTCGCAAGGCCCTCGAACGGAACAGCAAGGCCGCCGTCGCCAAGTTCGCGTGGCACGGGCGTGAGCGGCTCGGCCTGCTGCGCGTGCAGGACGACGTGATCCTGCTGCACGCCATGAAGTGGGACGACGAAGTCCGTGATCCCGAGGAGCTGGCTCCCAAGGCGATGGACCTGGACGACGACGAGATCGACCGGGCGATCCTCCTCATCGATTCCATGACCACGGACGGCATCGCCGACCAGGACTGGGCCACGGACCGCTACACCGCAGCCCTTGAGCAGGTCATCGAGGCGAAGGCTGAGGGGAAGCAGCCGCCCAAGCCGGACGAGGAGGAGGCGCGGGGCGGGCAGGTTCTCGACCTGATGGACGCGCTGCAGGAGTCCGTACAGAAGGCCAAGTCGGCCCGCGGCGAGACCGGCAAGGACGCCACCGTCCACGAGATGCCGCGGAAGAAGACGGCGGCCAAAAAGGCCGCGAAGAAGACGACGGCCAAGACGTCCGCGGCGAAGAAGACCGCGGGCAAGAAGACGGCCGGTACAAAGTCGACTGCCAAGAAGACGGCCGAAAAGAAGACAGCCGCGAGGAAGCCGCGGCGCACCGCCTGAGTCGTCCGGCCGGGAACCCGAGAGGCCGCGCGTCGCGGCTTGCTGCGCCTGTGGAGTTGCCCGCCCCGATGGTTGCGGATCCGCAATTTTTATTGCAAGGGGGCAAGGCGCTGCTGATGCTGTCGGTACATCACCGGCGTCGAATCGCGCATCGAAGCACGCATCGAAGAGCGCATCGAATCGCGCTCGGCACGCCGGCCGACGAAGGGGCAACCCCGATGGATTCCACCCGAAGCCCACGACCCATGGCCGATGCCGCAGACGCGGGCGCAGATGCGGACGCGGAGCTGTTCTGGGAGCGGCACTACCGCTCCCGGCGCCCCGGCGCCGCACGCGTCAACCCGCTGCTCGCCGAGACCGCCTCACCTCTGTTCCCCGGCGCCGCGCTGGATCTGGGCTGCGGCGCGGGCGGCGACGCCATCTGGCTCGCCCAGCGGGGCTGGCAGGTCACCGCCGTGGACATCTCTACCACCGCCGTCGAACGGGTACGGGAACGCGCCGGTGAGCTCGGCCTCGCGGAACGGGTCTCCACCGAACAGCACGATCTGGCCGACAGCTTCCCGGCAGGGCACTTCGATCTCGTATCCGCCCAGTACTTCCACACCCCGCTCCGGCTGTCCCGCAGCCGAGTCCTGCGCACCGCGGCGAAGGCCCTGCGGCCCGGTGGTCTCCTGCTGATCGTCGACCACGGCTCCACCGCGCCCTGGTCCTGGAACCAGGACCCCGACGTCCACTACCCCACACCCACCGAGACCGCCGCCGAGCTCGATCTCGACCCGGCGCACTGGTCCGTCCTGCGCGCCGACATGCCGCACCGCCGGGCGACCGGCCCCGCCGGTGAGACCGCCGTCATCGACAACGTCCTGCTCGTCCAGCTGACCTCCGGGACCGCCGGATGACCGCCGGACGTCGCGACACCGGGCCTCCGCGGACCGGCGCCGACGAGAAGGCCACCTTGCGGGGTTTCCTCGACTATCTGCGGCACTCGGTCGCGGACAAGGTCGTGGGCGTGCCGGAACCGGAGGTCCGGGCCGGCGGAGTGCCCTCGGGCACCAGCCTTCTCGGGCTGGTCAAGCATCTGGCGTGCGTCGAACGGTTCTACTTCCTTGGTGAGGAGGTCGGCGACTGGCCGGCGAGCATGCGGCCGTCCGCGGAGGACTCCGTGGACCGCGTGCTCGCCGACTACCGGACGACGGTCGAGCGAGCGAACCACGTCATCGACGCCTGCGCGGACCTGGCACTTCCCGCCCCGCGAGCTCCCCGCCGAGGAGCCGCGCCATCGATGCGATGGGTCCTGGTGCACATGATTGAAGAGACCGGCCGGCACGCCGGCCACGCCGACATCCTCCGCGAGCGGATCGACGGATCCACCGGCCGCTGACTCCTCAGACCATCTCCGGTTGGGGTTCCGGTTGCTGCGCAGGAGCGGCCTTCGGCTCCCACAGTTTGGTCGTCCGCACATAGCCCTGGACCACGGAGATCATCGCCAGGACGAGAAGCGGTCCGAACACCCACGGGTGTTTGGCCATGTGCATCGGCAAAAAGCGGTACGACACGAGGAGAAGCGCGAAAACCGTCGTGCCGTAAGCGACCAGCTGGATTCCCGCCCGGTCCCAGCCGCGGTCGAGCGAGCGCAGCGCCGCGTCGATCGTGAACGCGAAGACCACACCGGCGATGATGTCCACGCCGTAGTGGTAGCCGAATCCAAGCGTCGCGCCGAGCGTGGCTATCAGCCAGAAGACGCCCGCGTATCGCAGAAGCCGTGGGCCCTTGCGGGAATGAATGAAGATCGTGGTCGCCCACGCCGTGTGCAGGCTCGGCATGCAGTTGCGCGGCGTGATCTCGTCGAACGGCATCGACTGCGGGGTGCTGATCGGCGGCACCGTGTGCGGCCAGAGGTTGGCCAGCGCCCACTGCTCGCCACCGGTACCGAAGGCGCCGTCCCCGTAGGTGAAGATCGGTCCGACCACCGGGAAGATCATGTAGATGGCAGGACCCAGCAGGCCGATGACCAGAAACGTACGCACCAGATGGTGGCCGGGGAAGCGGCGCTCGACCGCCACATTGCGCAACTGGTACAGCGCGACGATGACCGCGGCCACCGCGAGCTGGATGTAGACGTAGTCGAGAACATGCGCGCCGACCGGGCCGGTCGCCGAGACCATCCTCCCCACCAGCCACGAGGGGTTGCCCAGCGCGTGATCGGCGGTGGCCACGTACTGATCGAGCACCGCGGGGCGGGTCTTGGACGTGATGAGCAGCCAGGTGTCGCCCGTCTTGCGGCCGGCCACGAGGAGCAGACTGAGCCCGACGCCCTTCAGCAGCAGGACACGTTCCTTGCCGGTGCGGCGTGTGATGGCTATGACCGCACAGCCCAAGATCACCCACAACGCGCCGTTGCCGAACATCATGTCGGCGTCGAGGGCCCACCGCACCAGGAAGAAGACGACGTCGATCCCGACCGCGACCCCCACCGCGATGAACCGTTGCCGCCAGGTGAACACCACCATCATCAACGCCATGCCGGCGTACAGCAGCGGCCCCGACTTAGGGGCGAAGATCACCTCGCGCGCCTGGTTGGTGATGGGCCCGGCCACGCCGTAGTGGCGCGCGGCCATCTCCAGCGCGACGAGGAATCCGAGGCCCACCACGGCCGCCGCGGTCCACAGCATCGCCCGTGGCCGTCGCCATGCCGTGAGTACCGCTCTGAAGTTTATTCGCGAAGAATTTCGTGACGCTATAGGTATCAATTGTTTTGGCCGATTTGTTAGTTGTGGTTAATAGCTCACTCTTCGTGCTAGATGGCGCGGTTTTCAGGTGATGTATGAGCGATCAGGGCACTCGTCGTGAGTTCGATCATGTTAGCGGAGCGTTGCGGATGAGTTTCGCCCCGCGGAACACTTCGTCGGCTCTGGCTACAAGTACACAAAGCTGGGCGGCGTCTTGGTCTATACCAGCAACCCCGGCCCCAGTATCCTCATGCGTGGCCAGTAGCACACCGCTCCCACCCAGGCTTTGCCGCCTCCAGGAGGATCACGGTGAAAGTTCGCACGAGAAGCTCGGCGATCATCGGCACCCTCTGCCTCGTCGCTTCCCTCGCCTTGGCCACCGCGTCCGCCGACGAGCCCGCCTCCCCGCGGCAGGCTCCGGCGGTCGCGCTCAAGAAGGTGACCACGGCCACGAATCCGACCGCCGGGACCGCAGGACCCGGCGGCACGGTCTGGTTGGCCGAACGAGCGGGAACCGTACGGGTCTTGGACCGCCACGGGCTCGGCAAGCCCGTCCTCGACATATCCAAAGAGACCAACACCGACGGCGAACGCGGGCTGTTGGGCATCGCGTTCGACAAGAAGTTCGCGCACTTCTACATCTCGTACACGAACCTCGAAGGCACCAGCACCGTGGACGAGTTCGCCGTGCGGCACGGCAAGATCCGGCCCGACAGCCGGCGCACCGTCCTCACCCAGACGCAGCCCTATCCGAACCACAACGGCGGCGACATCAAGATCGGCCCCGACGGCTACCTCTACATCGCGTTCGGCGACGGCGGCGCGGGCGGTGACCCGCACGGCAACGGTCAGAACCTCGACACACTGCTCGGCAAGCTGCTGCGGATCGACCCGAGAGGCGGCAAGCCGTACGCGATCCCGCCGGACAACCCGTTCGTGGGCGACCCGAAGGCGAAGGACGAGATCTGGGCGTACGGGCTGCGCAACCCGTGGCGGTTCTCCTTCGACGCGGGCACGGGCGACCTGCTGATCGGTGACGTCGGGCAGAGCGCCTGGGAGGAGATCGACTGGGCCCCGGCGAACAGCAAGGGCGGCGAGAACTACGGCTGGTCCCAGATGGAGGGCACCCACCCCTTCCGGGACGGCACGGAGCCCGCGAACCACGTGCCGCCTGTCCACGAGTACGACCGCAACGGCCTGGGCTGCTCGGTGACCGGCGGATACGTCTACCGAGGCAAGGCGATCCCGGACCTCAAGGGCCAGTACGTGTTCAGCGACTACTGCGACGGCACCGTCCGCGCCCTGCGGATGCAGAACGGCAAGGTGACCGGCGTGAGCGACCTCGGCGTCAACGGCGGCGAGGTCGTCTCCTTCGTGCAGGGCGGCAATGACGAGCTGTACGTGCTCGACATAGGCGGCAGCGTCTACCGCATCGCCCCGGCGTAACGACTGCCGGTGTCGGCGGGGCCGCGGCCCCACCGACACCATGCACGCGAGGCGATGAGTGAGGTCCCCCGGCTGACCGTGCGCTGCGGCCGTGGCACTGGTGGCAGAGTGGAAGAGATTGTTCCGTCGCCGCCCAGGGAAGGTAGTCCCCCGCATGCGCCTGCTGCTCATACGCCATGGCCAGACCCCGTCCAACCTCAAGCACCTCCTGGACACCGGGGTACCGGGCCCGGGGCTGACGCCGCTGGGGCAGGACCAGGCGGCCGCGGTGCCGGAGGCATTGGCGGCGGAGAAGATCGATGCCCTGTACGTCTCCACCCTGCTGCGCACCCAGTTGACCGCCGCGCCCCTGGCCGCCGCGACCGGCCTGGAGGCCCGGATCCGGGACGGGATCCGCGAGCTGGCCGCCGGGGACCTGGAGATGCGGGGCGACGAGGAGGCCGCCGCCGTCTACATGGGCACCGCCTTCGCCTGGGCCGGGGGCGAGACCGAACGCCGGATGCCCGGGGGCGAGAATGGCGTGGAGGCCCTGGGCCGCTTCGACGCCGTCGTCGCCGAGGCGGCCGCGACGGGAGCGGAGACGGTGGCGATGGTCAGCCACGGCGCCGTGATCCGTACATGGGTGGCGGCCCGCGCGGACAACGTCGACGTGGCGTACGCGTCGGGTCACCCGCTGCGCAACACGGGCGTGGTGATCCTCGACGGCTCGCCCGACGAGGGCTGGCGGGCCCTGGTGTGGGAGGGGCGCCCGCTCGGCCCGGAGGGGGAGTCGCCCGAGGACAGCGGTCCGGCGGGAGAGGTCACCGTTCCGGTGGCGTGAGGCACATAGGAGCCTCGCGAACGAGGCGTCCTGCCGTTCAGACGATTGCCGGTGCGGGAGCGGGCAGGTACGGAGTGATGTTGCGCCAGGCGCGCTCGACGTACTCCTCCTTCTCGCCGACCGGGGCGACGTAGTGCAGCGCGCTCTCGGCGGCGTCGTTGCCCTCGAGGCGGGCGATGATCCAGGCCGCGAGGTAGTGCGAGGCCAGACAGCCGCCGGCGGTGGCGATGTTGTCCTTGGCGTAGAAGGGCTGGTTGAGCACCTCGACGCCCGCGGCGACGACCCAGGGCTTGGTGGTCAGGTCGGTGCAGGCGGGGACGTCGTCGAGCAGGCCGAGCTTGGCCAGTACGAGCGCGCCGGAGCACTGTGCCGCGATGAGTTGGCGCGAGGGGTCCAGGCGGCGAAGGACGTTCATGATCGCCGGGTCTTCGACCACCTCGCGGGTGGCGATGCCGCTGCCGACGATGACGGCATCGGCGGCGCACGCCTCCTCAAGGGAGGACATCTGCTCGATGACCACCCCGTTCATCGAGGTCACCTTGGCGCTGGGGGTGGCGATGGTGACGCGCCAGTCGTCGGTCTTGATGCGGTTGAGCACACCGAGCGCGATCAGGGAGTCGAGTTCGTTGTAGCCCTCGAAAGTGAGGATGGCGATGTGCACGGCGGCTGTCCTTCCGGTGAGTGGATCCGGGCGAGTGGGGCCGGTTTAGTGGATCTTGACCGTAAGGACCCGTGAACAGGACAGTCAAAGAATTGTCATGCATACAATCCGGTGCATGGCAGCCTCGCGATACAAAAAGCTGGTCGACGCGCTCGCGTCCGACATCCGGACCGGGCGGCTCGCCGCGGGCGCGCGTCTGCCGACACACCGCGCCCTCGCCGCCCGTGAGGGCATCGCCCTGGTGACCGCGACTCGGGTGTACGCCGAGCTGGAAACGATGGGTCTGGTGAGCCGGGAACAGGGTCGCGGGACGTTCGTGCGCGACATCGCGGTTCCCGCCGGTCACGGCATCGATCAGCAGGTCGTCGCCACGGACGCGGTCGACCTCAACTTCAACTACCCATCGCTGCCCGGGCAAGCCGATCTCCTGCGGCAGGCCCTGCGAGAGGTGGCCACCTCGGGGGATCTCGACTCGCTGCTGCGCTACCAACCACACCGAGGGCGCCCCCAGGACCGAGCCTCGATCGCACGGCACCTGAGGCGCCGGGGAATCACCACCGATGCGGAGCGGGTCCTCGTCGTCAACGGTGCGCAGCACGGCCTGGCCATCAGCGTCATGGCCGCGCTCGACGCCGGCGACGTCGTCGCGGTCGACGCACTCACCTACCCGGGTTTCAAGGTCCTCGCGCATGCCTCTCATCTCGACCTGGCGCCCATCCCCGTAACCGCCGACGGGCCGGATCTCGATGCCCTCGAGAAGCTGTGCGCCACCCGCCCCGTGCGCGCGATCTACACCATGCCCACCTTGCACAACCCTCTGGGCTGGGTCATGCCGGCGACGGACCGGACGCGCCTGATCGAGATCGCTCGACAGCACGGCCCGCTCATCATCGAGGACGCCTCCTACGCCTACCTGGCCGAGGACCCTCCACCACCTCTGGTCGCGAGCGCGCCGGACATCACTGTCTACGTCTCGGGACTGTCCAAGAGCGTTGCCACCGGCCTGCGGGTCGGCTTCGTCGTCGCTCCGCCATCCGCGGTGCCCTCGCTCGAACGCGCCATCAGGGCGACCACCTGGAACACCCCGGCCCTCACCACCGCGATCGCCTGCCGCTGGCTCGACGACGGCACGGTGGACCACTTGGAAGCGCAGAAGCGAGAGGACGCCAAGGCCCGCCAAGCACTCGCCCGACGAGAGCTGGCGGGCCTGCCGCTCGTCGGCCACCCCTCGTCCTACTTCACCTGGCTGTCGCTGCCCGACGACGCACGCGCCGATCGCCTGACCGCCACGCTCGCGCGTCAGCACATCTCGGTGTCCACGGCCGAACCGTTCACCACCTCGGTGCACACACCGCAGGCGATCCGCCTCGCTCTGGGCTCGACCGATATGGACAGTCTCCGGTCGACGCTGCGAACAGTGCGACGCGTCGCTGTCGAGGACGCCTACATGTGAACTCCTCCCCGATCAGCCGTGCTCACGCGGCCGACGCGGACCGGCTGACGTCAGAATCGCCGCGCGGCCCATACGGAGCGTTCGGTGCGGACCGCCAGGTCGCCGCGGCGCAGGATGCTGAGCGGGCTCTCGGTGTCGAGCAGTTGGTCGAGCGAGCCGAGGTCCTCGGCGGGAAGGGCGTGGGCGGCGCCGGCGCGAAGCCGCTTCAGGCTGCTGAGCGCGTAGCGGCCGACCGCCGTGCTGCGGGAGCCGTCGACGTTCACGGTGATGAGGCGCTCGCCCTCGACGGCGAACCCGGCGGCTGCCAGCTTGGGGCCCCAGTCGGCGCCGCGGTGCGACACGTGCTCGGCTTCGTGGTGCGCGAGGGCGGCGTGGCAGCGCTCCTCGAGGCCGGGCCGGTCCGCCGGAGCGTCGGCGGGCAGGAAGCGCGGGAAGCCGGCCAGCTCGACGACGGCGAACAGGCCGCCGGGCGCGAGCAATTCGTGGACCTTGCGCAGGGCGCGGTCGGGGTCGGCCATGTGGTGCATCGACGCCGACGCCCACACCAGCTCGGGCCGACCGAGGTCGGGCCAGTCCGCGTCGAGATCGGCCGACACCGCGCGCACCCGGTCGGCCACCCCGAGCTCTTCGGCCTTCGCCCGGAGGCGGTGCAGGTGGTCGGCCGACGCGTCCACGGCGGTGACCTGTGCCTCGGGGAAGCGCGCGAGTAGGGCGAACGTACCCGCCCCGGTCCCGCATCCCAGGTCCACGACGTGGCGCGGCGCCTTCTCGACGGGCAGCCATGCGGTGATGGACGCGATGTGCTCGGAGAGCACCTCCGCGTCCAGATCGAGGAGCTCCGCCTGGTTGCCGGCGTCCGGCTCATGGCGGGGGTGGTGGTCGGTGTCGTGGTGGCCTGTGTGCGAGGAAGCGTGGGTCATGCCGGCGACGCTAGGTCGGTCATGGTGCCGCGGCACCATGAATCCCGGGGCGCGCAAGAAGATGGCCCGCTGCACTGCCGCAGGCGCAACCAACGGCTCTGCCGCGGGCCCAGTCGACTGGAGGTCGCATCACCTCACTGGCTTGCCTGGCCGCTCTCGTCCTTGCCCTCGCGCTGATGTCCGCGGCGGGCGTCGCGGTCGAAGATGCCGAGGATCTCGCACGGCCCGCCCTCGGCGCCGATGGCGTGCGGGAGCATCGTGGGGAACTCCGCGGCCTGGTTGGTCTCCACGCGCAAGCGCCGGTTGCCCAGCAGCAGGACCGCGGTGCCGGACAGCACGACGAGCCATTCGCGGCCGGGGTGCGCGCGCATGCGTGAGGGGCTGTCGGGCGGCGGGTTCGTCATCCGCTGGCGTACGACGCTCATGCCGGGCTCCGCCTTGATCGGCCAGCGCATGAGTCCATGGGCCGCGTCGATCGCCGGGCTGGTGATGACATCGTCGGTGGCCGTCTCGACGAGCTGGTCCAGGGAGGTGTCCAGGGCCCGGGCGAGGGTGACGAGCTGGTCCAGAGCCAGGCGGCGCCGGCCGTTCTCGATGCGGCTGAGCGTGGACTGGCTGAGCGAGGCGCGGGTGGCCAGTTCTTCCAGGGACCAGCCCTGCGCCACCCGCAGGGCCCGGATCCGTTTGCGTACCAGGCTGTCCATCTCGCCATTGTCTTGCGTCATAGGCAACATCGTATGCCTTGCTCGCAAAGCGTGCCTATCGTCGTGAACGCATCCCCGAACCGATGGGGACTCGCGTGAAGGACATGAAGGAAAGGGTGCGACGCCATGACTGAGACCTCTGTGGCCCCCATGGGCACTGCGACTTCCGTGGCCGGTGCCGCGTACGCGACCGACGAACTGCCGGGGGAGACCGTCGATGCCGTGGTGATCGGCGGCGGCGCCGCGGGCCTGAACGGCGCGCTGATGCTCGCCCGCTCCCGCCGCGCGGTCGTCGTGATCGACAGCGGCACCCCGCGCAACGCCCCCGCCGACGGCGTGCACGGCCTGCTCGGCCTGGACGGCACCCCGCCGGCCGAACTGCTGCGGAGGGGGCGCGAAGAGGTGCGCCGCTACGGCGGCCTCGTCGTGAACGGGGAAGTGGCCTCCGCCGCCCCGGCCGCCCCCTCCGCCGAGGGAGATCCGCGCTTCACGGTCACTCTCACCGACGGCAGCGCTCTGTCGGCGCGCCGCCTGCTCGTTGCCACCGGACTGCGCGACGTCCTGCCCGACGTCCGCGGGCTCGCCGAGCACTGGGGGCACGGGGTGGTGCACTGCCCGTACTGCCACGGCTGGGAGGTGCGCGACGAGCCCATCGGGATCCTCGCCGTCGGCCCCGCCTCCGTCCACCACGCGTTGCTGTTCCGTCAGTTGACCGACGACCTCGTCTACTTCACCCGCGGCACCGATCTCGACGAGGACACCCGCGCGCGCTTCACCGCTCGCGGCATCCGCGTCGTCGACACCCCGGTGACCGAGGTCGTCACCGCGGAGGAGGGCGGCATCGCGGGCGTACGCCTGAGCGACGGACGGCTGGAACCCCGGAGTGTCCTGGCCGTCGCCACCTCCATGCAGGCCCGCACCGAAGGCCTGGAGCAACTGCGGCTGCCGATGCGGGACTTGCCCGGCGGGATGGGCCGCCACTTCGCCACCGGCATGGCGGGCACCACCGAAGTGCCGGGGGTGTGGGTGGCCGGCAACGCCACCGACCTGGCCGCCCAGGTCGGCGCCTCCGCCGCGGCCGGGGCGCTCGCGGGCGCCCGCATGAACGCCGACCTGGCCGCCGCCGACACCGAGGCGGCCCTCGCCGCCGGGCCTGGGGCGCACAGCGGCGGACAAAGCGGAGAAAGGGCCGGGGTGTTGAGGCGGGTCAACATGGCGCCGCAGTAAAGAGCACAAGACAGGGAGCGGGGCTCCACCGTAGGAAATCCCAACTGAAGGAGTGATCTATGTGCTCGCAGGAGTGACGCTCCTTGCTGGGGCGCCGGGAGTGTTGTGACCATCGCCGGATGAACGGACAGAAGCGGAAGGCCGAGTTGGATGGCGTCGCCGAGACGACGCTATGGACGTTGCACCACCGCGCTCTGGCCGCGAAGGACCCTGGCTCGGCACTGCGGGACCCGAAGGCGATCGAGGTGATCGACGCCGTCGATTACCCCTTCGAGGGGCGGTTCGGCACCGGCAACTGGGGCTACGCCCAAGGGATGGCGGTACGGGCGCGCTGTTACGACCGCGAGGTGCGACGTTTCCTCAGGGACCATCCGGACGGCACGGTCGTCTCGCTCGGGGAGGGTCTGGAGACGCAGTTCTGGCGGGTGGACAACGGCAGGGTGCGCTGGCTCGGGGTCGACCTGCCCGAGGTCGCGGCGCTGCGCCGGCGGCTGCTGCCGGACGCGCCACGCCACCGCACACTGCCCTGTTCGGCCACCGACACACGGTGGATGGACGAGGTCGACGCCTCGCGCGGGGTGCTGATCATCGCCCAGGGGATGCTGATGTATCTCCCGCGCGATGTGGTGCACCGCCTCATCGAGGGGTGCGCCGCCCGATTCCCCGGAGCGGAGCTGGTCTTCGACACCCCGCCTGCCTGGATGGCCGCCCGCACCGTGCGGGGTCGGTGGAAGTACCCCGCGGGGTACCGTCCGCCGCCGATGCTCTGGGGGATGACACCGGCGGAACAGCGGAAGCTGCGCGCGGTGCACCCGAACATCTCCGCCGTGCGAGCGGTTCGCGAACCACGGGGCCGGGGCTTCCTCTGCGGGTGGGTCCTGCCCCTGGCCAACTTTCTTCCTGCGATCCGTGCGCGGAAACCACTCTGGGTCACGCGCGTGTCGTTCGGCCTGACGAAACATCACCAAGGAGTCAACAGATGACGGATCGCCTGGAAGCCGAGCGGGAGACGGCCCACCTGTGGCCTCCGCGAGAATCGCGGGCGCGGGTCGACGAGCGGCCGCCGCGCGTGTCGGAGCAGCGTGCGGTTCTCATCGAAGGCACCACGCTGCGACTGCGGGAGTTCCTGCCCAGCGATGTCGAGGGGGTGCTCGGCATCTTCGGCGACCCCCGTACGACCCGCGAGTTCGGCATGCCGCCCTTTCGGCGCTCCGACGCCGCGGCGCTGGTCGAGCAGGCCAGGGCGGGTGCCCGGCGAACTCCTCGAACGCACTACCGCCTTGGCGTCAGCGAGATCGCCACGGGCGAGCTGATCGGCTCGGCGAAGCTGATCGTCGAGGACCAGTCCGGCGAGGGCGGGATGGTACGCGTCGGCTACCGCAGCGCGGAGGTGGGGCTGGCTCTGCGCGCCGACCGGGTGAGCGTCGGCCACAGCGTCGAGATCGGCTTCCTGCTCGGCATCCTGGGCTTCGACCGGCTCGGCCTGCACCGCGTCTGGTCGGGATTCATGCCGTCGAACGTCGCCGCGCAGCGGGCCATCGAGAAGGCCGGAATGGTGCGGGAGGGGCGGCTGCGCCACTACGGCCATGTGGACGGGGTGTGGCACGACATCGTTCAGTACTCGATTCTCGAGGACGACTGGAAGGCTCTGCGCGGCCGCTGAACGCGGCGCACCGAGCGGTCGCCGCACGGCGTCGACGACCGCCCGTTCGTACGCCGCGACGAGTTCCTCTGCCCAGCTTGTGTCCCCGTACGAACGTCGGTGATAGTCACCCTCTTAGCCTGAGGTGGTGATCAGTGACGTGCCGATGAACCTTCGCACCAGTCTTGCCCGTGTTCTCGAGGACTTCAGCCCTGCCTTGCTCGATCTCGTACACGGCAGCCCCGAGCTGACCGAGCCGGGTGAGCTGACCGACGAGGTCGGCGGGGTCGGCGGGGTCGTCATCCACGACCCGGGGGACGTGGTCGCGTACCCGCCGCGTGCCATGGTGCTCGGCGTCGGTGTCTACGGGACGGCGGAGACCGCCCGGCTCATGCGTGAGCTGGGCGAGCACGGTGCGGCCGCCCTGGTGGTGCGCGGCCCGGTGGAGCGGGACGAGGCGCTGGCCGCGGCGTCGGAGGCCTCGGGGGTGGCCCTGATCAGCTTGACGCGGGGCGCGTCGTGGTCGCAGCTGACGGAGCTCCTGCGGACGCTGCTCACCGAGGGGGATGTCGGTGACGCGGGGGTGGAGTCGCTCGGAGGTGTCCCTTCCGGTGATCTGTTCGCGCTGGCCAACGCCGTCGCGACGCTGCTGGACGCGCCGATCACGATCGAGGACCGTCGCCAGCGCATCCTGGCCTTCTCGGGCCGTCAGGACGAGGCGGACCAGTCGCGCGTCGCCACGATCCTGGCCCGCCAGGTGCCGGACGGGTATCTGCGGATCCTGGAGAGCCGCGGAGTCTTCAGCGAGCTGTACCGCAGCGACCGCCCCGTGCACATCGCCCCGGCCACGGTCGAGGAAGGGGAGACGGCGATCCCGCGGGTGGCCGTCGCGGTGCGCGCCGGGGACGAGTTCCTGGGTTCGGTGTGGGCCGCGGTCGAGGAGCCGTTGACCCCCGATCGTGAGCAAGCGTTCCAGGACGCGGCGAAGCTCGTCGCACTGCACCTGCTGCGACACCGGGCGGGCGCCGACGCACGGAACCGGCTCAGGGCCGATCTCGTGAGCACGGTCCTCGAGGGCGGTACGGGCGCGGTGGACGCCCTGGACCGGCTCGGCCTGGTGAAGGAGCCCACGGTGGTGATGGCCATGGGCCTCGCCGGGGAGAAGGGGGATCATGCCCAGCTGACGGCGGAACGGCAGCGGCTGACCAGCGCCCTGGGTATCCACCTCAACGCGGTGCAGCCACGGTCGGCTCTCGCGCTCCTCGGCGACGTGGCCTACGCCGTCGTTCCGGTGCCCGCGGACCCGGTGGCAGGGCGCGAACGGGCGGTGCAGATCGCGGCCAACTTCCTGGAGCGGGCCGGCAAGCGGGCGCAGGTGGCGATCGGCATCGGGTCGGTGGCGACCGACCCGTCGGCGCTCGGCCGCTCACGCACCAGGGCGGACCGCGCGCTGCGTGTCCTGATGAGCGACCTGGGCAGCAGGCGGGTGGCCTCGATCGGCGACGTATACATCGACGCGCTGCTCCTGGACCTGCGCGACCTGGCCGCGGTGCAGGGGGACGAGCTGCTCAGCCCGGTGGCCCGCCTCGTCGAGTACGACACCAGGCATCGCTCACACCTGGTCGAGACGCTGCGCGCGTGGCTCGACGCGTTCGGCGACATCATCGCCGCGTCGGCGAGCGTCTTCGTCCACCCCAACACCTTCCGCTACCGCATCCGGCGGGTCGCCGAGGTGGCCCAGGTCGATCTCCAGGACCCCTCCGTGCGTTTCGCCCTCATGCTGCAACTGCGGTTGATGCCTCCCGCAGGCACGGTCACGCAGGAGTGAGGGCCGCCTCCGTGCCGTCCGTGCCATCCTTGCCGGTCGGCCCCTACAGCTGGATCCACTCCTTGGCCGTGGTCACCCGGTCCAGGATCTCGTCGACCGGCTCGACACCGAGCCCCGGCCCGGTGGGGACGTCGAGATGACCGTCGGCGAGTTCGAAGGGCTCGGTGACGTCCGTGGCGAAGTAGCGGCTCGAACCGGACGTGTCACCGGGCAGGGTGAAGCCGGGCAGTGCGGCCAGCGCGACGTTGGCGGCGCGGCCGATTCCGGTCTCCAGCATGCCCCCGCACCACACGGGGACACCGTGGGCCACGCACAGGTCATGGATGGCCTTGGCCTCCAGATAGCCGCCGACCCGGCCCGGCTTGATGTTGATGATCGAGCCGGCGCCCAGGGTGATGGCCGCGGCGGCATCCTCGGCGGACTCGATGGACTCGTCCAGGCATACGGGCGTACGCAACTGCTTGGCGAGCGCGGCGTGCTGGACCAGGTCGTCGTCGGCCAGTGGCTGCTCGATGAGCAGGAGATCGAAGGCGTCGAGCTTGGCGAGCTGACGGGCGTCGGCCAGGGTGTAGGCGGCATTGGCGTCCACCTGGAGCAGCAGGTCGTCACCGAACCGCTCCCGCACCGCGCGGACCGGCGCGATGTCCCAGCCCGGTTCGATCTTGAGCTTGATGCGTACGTAGCCTTCGCCGATGAAACCGCCGACCGCGTCGAGGAGTTCGGGGACCGAGTCCATGATGCCGACCGAGACACCGCACGGAACGCGCTCGTGCTCGGCGCCGAGGAAGGACCCGAAGGACTGGCCGGCCGCGCGCAGTTGGGCGTCGAGTACGGCGGTCTCCAGCGCCGCCTTGGCCATCTTGTGGCCCTTGAACGGCTTCATGGCGCGCTTGACCGCGTGAGCGTCCGCCACGGCGGGCAGGGCCGGGATCAGGAAGCGGCGCAGCACGTCGGCCGCCCCGTCGACGTATTCGGAGCAGTAGCGCGGTTCGGACATGGCGACGCACTCGCCCCAGCCCTCGCTGTCGGGCGTGACCACGCGGACGAGCAGGACGTCGCGTGCGGTCTCGACGCCGAAAGAGGTCCGGAACGGCGCCCGCAGGGGCATCGCGATCCGGCGCAGTTCAATTCCGTTGATCTTCATGCTGTTCGGCTCCTGGGGGAGGGCTTTGGGGGTCACGCGGAGGCGGCGCGCGTGATGACGTAGGAACTCCGGTCGTGGAAGCCGGTGACGCGAGCGCCATCGGCGAGGAGACCGCCGAGCACTTCGCGCATCGCAAGGCGCCACGCCTTGGCCGCGCCCGGGTCGGTGCGCCGCAGCCCCTCGATGTCCGGCGGAACCTCGACCAGCAGGGTGGCGGCGGTGGCGGCGTCACTGCCGCCGACGACCGGCAGGCCGTCGCGCACGGACAGCGCGGACGCGGCATTGTCGGGGACCGCCACGGGAACGGGGCGTGACGCCGCGGCGGCGATGGCCGCGGCATCGTTCAACTCCCAGGCGATGAGCGCCCGGTCGGTGTCGTCGCCGCCGTTGATCACGTCATCCATGGCCCCGTAGAAGCTGGGGAGGTACTCCACAGGGCGTCCGCCCAGCTTGGTCAGATTGAAGTAGGCGTTGCGCCGCACCAGAGGGTCGTAGGTCCACGTGATCCGCCGCAGCCCGCGGGCCAGGGCCCACTGGCGCTGGTGGAGCTTGAGGGCCAGGCCCGCTCGTCGGCCGGGCAGCGCACCGGTGACGTGCGAGTGCAGGGCCTCTCCGGCCGGGGCAGCGAAGAAGGCGACGGACGCGCCGACGAGTTGACCTTCTTCGAAGGCCCCGGCGACGTAGTTGCCCGCGTGGGAGAGCGCCCGCATCTGCTCGACACCCATGGGGGAGGCGCCGGGGGAGCTGCCCCAGATCTTCTCGAACAGAGCGTTCGCGCCCTCCAGTTCGCTCAGGTCGTGCAGCTCCTGTACGACGAGGCCGTGCGGTGAGGTCGCTTCCTGTACGTCGAGGGCGCTCACCGGGCGACCTCCTCGACGAGGGCGGCGAGCAGCCGGGCGCGCGGGACCATCTCGGCGACGACCAAGTGTTCGTGATCGGCGTGCGCCCCGCCGCCGACAGCACCCAGGCCGTCGAGGGTGGGGCAGCCGAGCCCGGCGGTGAAGTTCCCGTCGGACGCACCGCCGACCGCCGCCGAGGACAACGGGCCCAGGCCGAGCTGCGCGGCGAGGCGCTGGGCCCGCTCGAACAGGCCGGCCGAGGAAGTCGCTTCCAGCGGGGGCCGGTTGGGGCCGCCCTGTACGACGACGCGCGCTCCCGGCACGGTGGGCTTCAGCGCACGCATCGCCTCGTCCACCCGTTCCTGCGCGCTGAGCGTCGGGACACGGACGTCCACCGATACGCGCGCCTGCGCAGGCACCGTATTGGTCGTCGTGCCGGCACTGACCACCGTGGGGACCGCGGTGGTGCGCCAGTCCTGCGGGGCGCCGATGTTGATCTCTTCGGCCAGCGCGTCGAGGGCGAGGGTCAGATGCGCGGCCTCCACCGCCGCGTTGATGCCCTTCTCCGGTTCCAGGCCGGAGTGGGCGGCCTTGCCGTGCACCACCAACTCGTAGGCGGAGGTGCCCTTGCGGGCCGTTTTCAGACCGCCGCCGTCCGCCGACGCCTCCAGGACGAAGGTCGCGGCGCACTGCCGCGCCGCCTCCTCGATCAGCGGCCGCGACGCGTCCGAACCGACCTCCTCGTCGCCCGTCACCAGGACACAGACCCCCTCCAGGGAGGGCAGCGAGGCCAGGGCGTGGAACATCTGCACAAGACCGGCCTTCATGTCGAAGATCCCCGGACCGCGCGCGATGCCGTCGGTCACCGACCACGGATGAGGGGCCAGCGAGCCCATCGGCCACACCGTGTCGTGATGCCCGAGCAGCAGCACCCGGGGTGTGCCGAACGACCATCGCAGGTGCGTGACGCCGTCGACGACGATGCGTTCGGGCGGGACGCCCAGGTGACGGGTTCCCTGCGCGGCCACGACGTCGGCGCTGCGCGCCACCGCGTCCAGGTCGGAGGAGAAGGACTCGCAGACCACCAGTTCCTCGAGGTCCGCGAGCATCGCGGGAAGGCTGGGCGTCGGCCGCCCGGGTGTCGTGCCGCTCATCGGGTCCTCCCCAGCTGCTCGCGGAAGAGGCGCTGCACGTTGCCGCCCAGGATCGCGCGAATGATCGTCTCGTCAAGGCCCCGCTCGGCCATGAGCAGGTCGTTGTGCGTGTCGGCGACGACCGTTCGGCTGTGTAGATCTTCGGTCACCTTCGACTCCTCCTCGGATACATACCCGCGACGCTAAGCGACGCCGAAGGCGCAGAGTTCGTCGAGAAGACCCAACATCAACACTGTCCTCCGTATCGTCGGACAAGGGGCCCGTGGGCCCCGCCTCAGCCCTCGTAACCGATGGCCTTGCTGTTGCGCCGGAAGTCCGACCAGGCAGGTGCGGAGCACGCGCCGCAGTCGGCGCCGAAGAACTCGCCGCGCGCCTCTTGGTCGCCCATCAGGAAGTAGCGGAACCAGGCCGTGATCGGGCCCCGGAACCCGCCTCCGTCCCCTGCGGGGGTCACGTGTGACGCCCCCGCCAACTCACCGTAGACGGCGGGGACATGGTCGGCGTTCTCGTAGCGGGGAATCACCAGGAGCTCGGGGACGACCACGAGATCGTGCTCGCCGCCGAGGATGAACAGGGGGCCCTTGAGGTCGCCGATTCTGCCCTGGGGGCCCGGCTCGACGGGGGCGGTCACGTCGACACGTGGGTCGGCACCGGCGTTGATCGCTCCGCCGCCGCCCTGCGAGTGCCCCGACGCACCGACCTTCTCCAGGTCGACCTTGCCGTAGTAGGGACTTCCGGGGTCCGCGTCAGCCTTCTTCACCACGTCCAGACCGTTGAGCATCGCGCTGCCGGAGCCCGACTGCGTGGTGTTCGCGGCGACCACGATGAACCCGTGGGAAGCGAGGTGCTTCAGGAGCCCGTCGTAGACGACCGGGGTCACGAACGAGCCGTTGCCCCAGATGATCACCGGGTGTTTCGAGCAGCCCCTGCTGCCGAGTTCGGTGGGGCGCAGGATGGTGTGACTCGGCCCGGCGCGTTCCTTGGTCACGGCGAAGGGGCCGTCGTCGGCCCAGCGGCCGCCGACCGACGGACAGCTGTCGGCCGTGCGGGCGGCCGTTCCCTGGCCGCCGCCGTTGTTCGGCTGCGCGAGTCCTTGGCCCGTGAGCGCGGACGCCGACAGCGCGAGCGACGCGGCCAGTACGGCGGCGGACCGCCGTACCCTCTGTTTCCTCGGCATGGGGATCTCCTGTCGTGGGGCGCCGGCCGTCACGGACGCGTCGCGGCCTGGGCGACGGCCGTCCCGAAGGCGGCCATGCCACGGGCGTTGGGGTGCAGCGGCGCCGCGACGCTGGTGGGCACCAGACCCTCGATGTAGCGCTCGGACGGCGCCGCGCAGGTGTCGTGCCCGGCGCTGACGGCAGCGGTATCGACGTACGTGGCGTCGTGAGCCCGGCTCTGCTCCGCGAGGACGCCGTTGAGCTGGTTCACGCGGGCCTGGAGGTAGTTGGCGTCCTTGTCCCAGAGGGGCTGGGTGGGCCAGCAGCCGTCCTTGCGGATGTAGGTGGCGTAGCCGGCGACGACGATCCGGGCGTTGGGGGCGCGACGCTGCACCTCGTCGAGGGCCTTGCCGAAGGTGGCGCTCCAGGCGTCGATGGCCTTCGCGGTGGGGTCGCCGTTGGCCGCGGCGGTGTCGGCGCAGGAGATGCCCGCCGGCTTCGGCAGGAGGTTGACGCAGCCGAGCGCCTTGCTGACGAGACTGACGTCGTTGCCGCCGATCGTGAGGGTCACCAGGTCGGTGCTCGGCTTCAGGGCCTCGTACTGGGGCGGCAGCAGGCCGAACTGGCGGCCGGAGAAGTCGCTCACCTTCGCGCCCGAGCAGCTGACGTCGGTGAGCCGCGCGCCCAACGCCTCGGCGACGACGGCCGGATAGTTCCGTCCGGAGCGCAGACAGGACCACTGGCTCTGGTCGGGGATGAGGGGACCCGCCGCGAACGAATCGCCGATGGCGACGTACTCCAGCTCCTCCTCGGCCTGCGCGGACGCCGCGCCGGCCGGAGACACTCCGAGGACGCAGGCGGACAGGGCGGCGGCCATGACCGCGGTGGTGCGGGCGCGTGTGGGGCGCACGGGCTCTCCTGTGTGGGGTGTACCGGGGGTAACGGACGCCCTTATGATCCGGGCCATCGACGCCTTGGTGTTCTAGGCGCGCAACCAGACTTTCCGAGGGGTCATTTGTGACCGGTGACAAAAGCGTCAGCCGCTTCCTGATCGCCGACGTACCGAGGCTGGCCGCGACCGTCACCCGGCGCATCGCGGACGACCTGCCGGTCTACGGGCGGCTGCCCGCCGAGGAACTCCACGGGGACGTCCGGGCCATCGTCGACATGACGATCCGAGCCTTCGCCGACGTGCTGCGCACGGAACGCATGCCGCCCCCGGAGTTCCTGGAGACGGTGCGCCGCTCGGCGGCCAAGCGCGCGGAGGAACGCCTCCCCGTGGAGGCGGTCGTCAGCGCCTACCACTACGGGGCCCGCATCTGCGTGGACGAGATGACGGCGACGGCCGAACCGCACGACCTGATCGAGGCCCACCGGCTCCTGCTCGACTGCCTGCGGGAGATCACGGCCGCCGTCACCTCGGGCTACGTGGAGGAGAGCCAGTCGCTGATAGGGGAGCGCGACGCGGCCCGTCACACCGTCCTGTCCGCCCTGCTCGACGGCAGAGGCCCCCAACTCGACTCCGCCCACCTGGGGATACGCCTCCCGCCGTGCTATCTGGTGCTCGCCTTCACCATCGGGCGCCACCCCGACGAGGACCGCGAGGACGTGGATGCCACCGTGGCATCACGGCGCAAGATCAGACGCCTGCGTACGGAGCTGGACCGCGCCCTCGGCCACCCCGTCCTCTCCCGGCTGTCCGCCGACGAGGGCCTCGCGCTCATCCCGTCCGACACGGCGCCGGACCGCGCGGCCGACACCGACCGGGCCCGGCTGGAGCGGCTGACGGCATCCCTCATCACCGTCAGCGGAGTGCCCCTGGTCGCGGGCGTCGCCGCCAGCACCCCGGCCGACGTCCCGCACGCCGTCCGCCTCGCCACCGAGCTCCGCGACACCGCGACGGGCACGGGACGACCGCCGGGCGTCTATCCCCTGACCGCGCTGCTCCTCGACTACCAGCTCACCCGCGCCAGCCCCGCCCGCGCCCACCTGGCCGCGCTGCTGACCCCCTTGGCGGAAGGTCCGGACCTGCCGGCGACCCTGCGGACGTACTTCGCGTCGAACCTGGACCGCCGCGAGACGGCGGCACGCCTGCATGTGCACCCCAACACCGTCGACTACCGCCTGCGCCGCATCGCCACCCTGACGGGCCTCGACCTCGCCGCACACACCGACCTGCTGACGCTGCGGGCGGCACTGAGCGCGTACGACGCGGCGGGGTCCGTCTGACGGGCAGACGCGGACGTACGAGAGGGGCAGAATCCCGAATCGTGATGATCACCGCGCGCGAACTGAACCGAGCCACCCTCAGCCGCCAACTGCTCCTTGAACGTGAGCCACTGACCGTCCAGGAAGGCATGCGGCGCGTGGTCGCGCTCCAGGCGCAGCAGCCGGTCTCGCCGTACCTCGCCCTGTGGAACCGGCTCTCCGGTTTCACCGCTGCCGACCTCGACGCCGCGTTCACCGAGCGTTCGCTGATCAAAGCGACCCTGATGCGGATCACGCTGCACGTCGTGCACGCCGAGGACTATCCCGCCCTCCGCGCGGCGATGCAGCCCACGCTGTACGCCTCCCGGCTCGGCTTCCGCTTCGCCGCCTCGGGGCTGACTCCGGCGGACGCCGACGAACTGGTGCCGGAGCTCCTGGACTTCGCCGACCGTCCGCGTACCTCGGCTCAGATGCAGGCGTGGGTGGAGGAGCGGCTCGGCGCGGAGAAGAAGGAGGGGGCGTGGTGGGGGCTGAAGGCGTACGCGCCGTTGCACCATGCCCCGACGGAGGCGCCCTGGTCCTTCGGTCTCCGGCCGTCCTTCGTCGCGGCCCGAAGCGCAGCCGTGCCGACGGGCCGGGAGGCGGACCCGCAGGCGCTACGGACCTTGATCCTGCGCTATCTGGGAGGGTTCGGGCCCGCGTCGGTCGCGGACGTGGCGCAGTTCGCCATGGTGCAGAGGGCGCCCGTGCGCGCGGCGCTCCTTGCCCTGGGGGACACCGTCGAGCAGCTCCAGGGACCGGACGGGGAGGTGCGGTTCGACCTTCCGGGCGCTTCTCGGCCGCCCGCGGAAACCCCCGCTCCCGCCCGGCTCATGGCCATGTGGGACAGCATCCTCCTGGCGTACGCCGACCGCGGCCGGGTGATACCCCCGGCCTACCGGCCATGGGTGATCCGGCGCAATGGTGACGTACTGCCCACCTTGCTGGTGGACGGTCAGGTCGCCGGTGTGTGGCGTCTGCTGGAGGACGGCATCGAGGCCACGGCCTTTCACCCCCTGCCTCCCGCGGCTTGGGACGAACTCGCCAAGGAGGCCCAGTCCCTGACGGCCTTCATCGGCGACCGGGAGGCAGCGGTCTACAGTCGATATCACCACTGGTGGGCGAAGCTTCCCGGGGCTGAGGCTGAGGCCGAGGTGCGGATGCTGTAGCCGGTGCCGCCCGGTCCGCCGCGGCTACTACGGTGCGGGCCCCGGCCCCTGGTTGCAGGGGCCGGGGGGATCACAGAAGGTCGGGCTCAGGCCTGGTGAATCTTCCAGTCCGCGACGTTGGAACTGCGGTTGAAGTAGGCGTTGGTGCAGAGGTCGAGCTTGCCGCCCGTGACAGGGCTGTGGCTGTTGGTCTCCAGGAAGCCGCCGTTGTCGCCGTACATGTTCCACAGGTGGACCACGTCACCGGCCCGGACGTGCTGGTCGGCGGGCGTGGAGGCCTGGGCGAAGATCCGCCAGCGGCCGGTGCCCGCGGCGCGGTCCTTGGACTGGGAGGTGGACACGTCGTACTTGCCGCCGGAGGTCTTCTGTCCGTCGCTGGCGTGGCCGTTGGTGTCCAGGTAACCGCCGTCGCCGCCGTAGAGGTTGCGCAGGTAGATCACGTCGCCGCTCGCGACCGGCTGCCCGGCTGCCTTACCGGAGGCGGAGAGAACCTCCCAGGTCCCCGTGCCCTTGCCGCGGGTGGGGGTGTCGGCGGTCGCCACGTTGTACTTGGCGCCGGTGGCGGAGTTGTGGCCGTTGGTGTCGAGGTAGCCGCCTTGCCAGCCGTTGTAGCCGTTCTGCAGGTGGATCTGGTCGCCGTACTTGAGCTCGTTCGCCATGGGACTTCCCCTCAGTGGACGATGCTGCAGGCAGCTCCCGCCGTGCCGGCCTCGGCCCAACTCCCGGCGGGAACACCAGACATCCTGGCAATACGGCCCGCATACGGCACCCAATACGCAAACCTGACGAAAACTCGTGCGCCCCGCTTTCAGCCATGAAGTGGACACGCCCTGCTCAGCGTCCCCGCCGCGAGCACGGCATCACATCCGGACGGATGGACACGGTGGCCGAGTTCATCAACCCCTTCACCCTGCTTGCCCCGGGCCGGGCCCGGCGTACGGGGTGAACCGCGCGGGCGCGTGATCGATGGGCAGGCCGGGTCGCCAGGCGGTGAGGATTTGGGCGCTGCACTATCGCCGGGCTGGTCGGCGGGTTCGCCGTGCCACGCCGTGACGACGGCGCCCACGGTGATCCGAACGACCTCGCCGACGTGATCGACGAGCGTGCCCAGCAGAGTCACGCACTCGGCGTGTGCGACAAGCCCTGACTCCTCGGCGAGTTCGCGCACAACCGCTTCGTGCGACGACTCTCCCGGCTCGTCGGTGCCCCCGGGAAGCTCCCAGGTCCCACACCGATGCCGCCCCAGCAGCAGACCTCGCTCACCGAGCACGACGGCACCGACGCCGAGCGCGGCGTGGGGTGTCGGAGGCTGGTCGGTCCTCCCACAGCTGCGGGGACAGGACCCACATGAGGGTGGGGATGGGTTCCTCGTCGCGCAGGCGAATGAACTCCTGGCGCGGTGCCACCTCGCTGGAGGGCCCGTGGCCGTCGTGGCCGGTGTGGAGGGCCGAGAAGACGAGCGGCGCGCCGTCGGCCAGCGCGTGACGCAGTGCCGGCAACAGGAGGTGAGGGTCGATGCAGCCGAAGGTGCGCAGTCCGTAGGCGGCGTCGTACGGCGCCGCGTGGCGCAGGTGCTCGACGACGTCGGCGCACACGAAGCGGACGCCCGGCTCTGCCCCGTGAGCGTTCAGCGCGCGCCGGTGCTGCGTGGGGGACAGGTCGACGCCGTCCACGAGGGCGCCGTGGGCGCGGGCCAGGTGGACGGCGTGGTGGCCGGAACCCGATCCGATGTCGAGCACGCGTCTGCCCCGGAGGTCCCCGAGGACCTCGGCTCCGGGACCGACGCCGGGCCAGAACCCCCAGTCGATGCGGTCCGGCACGGGCGGTGAGTAACCGTGGTCCAGCTGCCGTTGCCCGTAGAGGGTCCAGCTGTGTTCGTTCGCCCGGGGCGTTGTCATGAAGGGCTCTCCTTCAGGTCATCGGGTTCTGCGGGTGTTCCACTGCGGCAGTTGCTCGAAGAGGGCGACGGCCTCGCTGTTCCAGTGCCGGTGCCAGGAGCCGGCTTCGGTTGTTGCGGCGTGGGCGTAGTGGTCGATGGCCTTCTGCAGGCGGGTGTGGACGTCGTGGCGGTGGGCGATGTCGCGGATACGGTCGATGGTCCGGGGCGTGGCCTCGGGGTTGCCGAGAGCCGCTTTGACGGCGTCGTGATCGTCGCCGCCCGTGAGGGCAAGGAGCTCGCGGGTGAGGTAGGTGTGGCGGCCGGCCCGCAGGTCGGCGCCCCTGGGTTTGCCGGTGACGTCGGGGTCGCCGAAGAGGTCCAGGTAGTCATCACGCATCTGGCCGCTGAGGCCTGCCAGTCGGGCATAGCGACGCAGGCTTTCCTCATGTTCCGCCAGGTCCTGGCCCGCGGCCAGCAGGCCGAGGCGCAAGGGGCCGAGGATGGAGTAGCGAGAGGTCTTGTACTCGCACACCGTCTCCAGCAACCCCTCGTCGGCAGAGGAGTCCACATCACGTTCGAGGTCGAGGACCTGGCCGATGACGGTGTCGGTCGTCACCCCGAACTGGACGTCGAGCATGGCCTGCTTGCGGTCGGCGGGCATGTCGGCGTCGAACAGGACGCGCAGGGCCAGGAAACCGGCGAGATCACCCACCATCATGGCCAGACCCAGCGCGGCCTGAGGGTGGTCCGGGAGGTCTTCGCGGCATGCGTAGTACGTCGAGAGGCCACCGCGTCGCATCGGTGAGTCGTCCATGATGTCGTCGAGGATGAGCGCGTGGCTGTGCAGCAGTTCGAGACTCAGCGCGGCTTCCGCGAGACCCGGTACCTCTTCGCGCGTGACGAGGCCGGCCGCCTCGTGGAGCAGGGTGATCCGGATCCGCTTCCCGCCGCGCAGCGACAACTGCGCAAGCAGTTCCAGACATCGGGGCGGGAAGCGGCCGAGCTGCGCACCGTTGAGGTCATGCGCGAGCTCAGCGAAGTATTTCTCGAAGGACGCTTCGAACCGCTGCTGGTGACCGGCGGCACGCTCCAAGGCGCTGAGGGCGTGGCTGTTCATAGATGTTCGGGCCGACCTTCCTGGATGGCTCCATGGGTACTCCGTTGAGCCATTGTGGCTATGCGCGCGCCTCGTCCGGTTCTTCGGTGGGTCCCGCAGCCGCGGCTTCCTGTCGAGGTTCCTGCCGAGGCCGAGTTCGCGCGCCCCATCGTTCGAGCGAGGGGCCGACGGCGCCGACAGCGGCGAAGAACGCCCCGAGGAGCAGCCAGCCGGCCGTGCCGAGGCCGAGTACGACGGTGGTGAGGATGGCGGGTGCAAGCGCCTGGCCCGCGCTGAAGCCGAGCCCGAGGAGCCCTTGGTACTGGCCTTGGGCGTGGTCCGGTGCCAGGCCGAAGCCGAGGGCGAAGCCTGCCGAGGACTCCCATATCTCCCCGAGGCTGTGGACGAAGATCGCTGCGACCACGAGGCCGGCGGCCGCCCACACGGGAGTGTGCGCGGTCAGTGCCATCATCGGACAGCTGACGAGGAAGAGCAGCCCTGCCGTGCGGAAGGCTCTGCCGCCGTCGCGAGGGGTTTCGATGCGGGACCCGATTCTGGTCTGCAACAGGACGCAGACTCCGGCGTTGACCGCGAACACCGCGGCCACGGTCCAGCGCGGTGCGTCCGTGTGCTGCGAGATCCAGATCGGCAGAAGCAGGGACACCGCCGAGTACTGAAGCCCCATGGCACCGTAGAGGGCCGCGAAGGCCACGAACGGGCGGTCGGTGAGAGCGATCCAGCGCTGCTGCCGCGACGGAGGCGGCAGTGCTCTGTAGTGGGGGAGCAGGACCAAGAGGAGGGCGCACAGCGCGAAGCTGGCCGCGTTGCCCAGAATCAGCACGGTGTAGGCGGTACGAGTGTTCGCGGCGACCGCGAATCCGGCACCCACGGTTCCCAGGACGACGCCCAGATTGACGTAGGTACGGAGCTTTGCCCTGAACAGCGCCGGGCGGTCGGTGCCGACCCGGACCACGAGGGCTCCCCAGGCCGCGCCGCCGACCGCTGCGGCAAGCTGGTCGACGGTGGCGATGAGGGTGAGGGCACCCCAGCTCTCGACAAGCACGAGAGCGGACATCGCCACCGCTTGAACTGCCAGAGCGAGCATCATGATCGTACGAGGCCCACGTCGATCGGCGAGGTGACCTCCCGGTATCCCCGCGAGGAGGCCGATCAACCCGGCGACGGTGAGGGCGGCACCCACCTGCGCTGCCGGCAGACCCACGACCAGCGTGAAGTAGAGCGCCGACGCCGCGTTGAAGAGTCCGTTGCCGACTCGGTTCACGAAGCTGGCCAGGATCAGTACACGCTCTGACCTGCCGGTCCCCGCGATGTGAGCTATTCGGCCCGGCGATCTCCCCTTGATCATGGGCGCAGGCTAGCAGCGGCCGAACAAACCGTCAGTGGTGCGAAGTTACGTCAACGGGGCGCCCTCACCTCCGCGTACGTGAGCCGTGCCGGTCCCGCTAGGCGGGCAGTCCTTGCACGAATCCGGCGACCAGCTTCGCCACCGCCTGCGGTGCCTCCATGTTCATGGGGTGGGTGGCGTCGATCCGGTGGACGCGGACCGTTGGCCGGGTGCGGGAGATCACGGCCAGTTCGTCCGTGACTCCTTGGGCGAACCGCGCGCTGAATTCGGCGAACCACTCCATGCCGGGCGCCGGCGGCAGCTGCCGGCCGGCCTGTACAAGGAGCAGCGGGCGGTCGACCCCTTCCAGCCATGCCGTGACACCGTGTGCGGAGAGCCTGTGGAGTTCGTCCACGATCTCCATCGCCTCCGCCCGTTCGGGCAACGTCTGCCACGTGCCGTCGGGCAACGGGCGTGCGGCCGCGCGGGCGGCGGCCTCCGCATGGTCGGCGGGGATCTCGAACCGGGTTGCGGCGGCGACCTTCTGCTCGACGTACTCGGGTGGAGCGACGGCACCGGCCGACGCAAGGAGCCCCTCGCTCACGCGTTCCGCGCCGGGGTATTCGCGTGCCCACCAGAAGCCGTCGAGGTTCACGGCGCCGCGGGCGCGGGCGCGGTCCGGGTTCACCCGTGCGTACTCGACCGCGACAATCCCGCCGAGGGAATGGCCCACCACCACGGCCTCCGGCACGCCCCGCGCGTCGAGCGTTTCCGCGAGGTCCCGCACCACCGTGGGGACGGTCCAGGGGGAGATACGAGGAGAGCGGCCGTGGCCGGGAAGGTCGACGCCGAGAACGCGGTGCCCGGCGGTGAGAAGTGCGGCAGCGGCGTCCCAGTCCGTGAGCGACCGTGAGAAACCGTGCAGGAGAACCAGTTGAGGGCCATCGCCCCCGTAGTCATGGGCATGTAGGAGTGTCATTGGGGGTCACTGTAAGAGCTGTGCGGCGCTTCGGACACCGAATTAAAGATCTTCGCCGAGTAAGAGCCGAACGTGAACTGCCGGGTCTTGTCACGTGAGTGGCTATACGTCCGCGCTGCGCGGGCCCACGGTGGGTCCCTCCTACCCGCACTACTGGCACTACTGGCACGGAGGGACACAGCAATGGATTCAGCAATGAAACGAAGACGATTTGTGGCAGGGACCATCGGCGCCCTCTCGGGGATCACGCTCGCTTCGGGCCCCGCCCGGGCCGACGCGCCGACACCCCGTGCACAAGGCTGGCAGCCCGTCCCGGCACCCGGCAGCACCCCGGCCGCGCAACTGCGCCGCATCACCGCCGCCGGACCCCAACTGGCCTGGGCCGTCGGCGAGGAAGGCCTTGCCGGGCCGTCACGAGGGCGGGCACTGGCCATGGTCTGGAACGGCAGCGCCTGGTCGAAGACCGATCTGTCGCATCTGAACTACACCGGCCGGCTGAGCGACGTCGCCGGCACCTGCTCCACCGTGGCGTGGAGCGTCGGCCTGCCCACCGGGAACGCGAGCCCGCTGCTGCGCTGGGACGGGACCACCTGGCGCGAGGCGTCGTTCCCGGGCAGGGGCGAAGCGGGCGTCAGGCTCGAATCGGTGACGGTCGGCCCCGACCGGCGCGTGTGGATCTGTGGCAGCCGGGACGGCGCGGCCCGCCTGCTGGTCGGCGACGGGCAACGGTGGCAATGGCTGGAGCCGCTGCCCGTCGCGAGCGCCAACCTGTACCGGATCGTGCTGCGCACGCCCGACGAGGTCTGGGTGAGCGGCGATCAGGCATCGGGCGGTGGATGGTCCGGGCTCGTGGCTCGCTGGAACGGGTCGTGGACGGTGCTGCCCCCGATCGCGGGCGCCCGCCTTGGCATCGGCGACCTGCACGCCGCCGCTCCGGACGACGTATGGGCGGTAGGCACCGAGGCCGGTGTCGGCGGCCCGCCGGGACGTCCCGGCAACCCCGCCCTGGCCCACTGGGACGGTACGGCTTGGGCGCGGGTGCAACCGGGCTTCACCGTCGGGTCGTTGAGCGGCATCGCGGCCGACGCACAGGGCCGCGCCGCATGGATATCGGGCTGGAACTACCAGGACCAGAGCCGCAGCACCTACCTGCGCCGGGACGGCAGCACCTGGTCCGTGGTCCGAGGCCCGGCGGGAGCGGCACCGGCCCCGTACCTGAACGACGTGACACCCATCCCGGGCACAGCCGGATTCTGGTCGGCGGGCATGACGAGCCCCACCCCGGCCCCTCCGACCGAGGCCTACACGGAACGCTTCACCGCCTGACGCCGAAGGGCTAGGGCATGCCTGGGGAGCCGTCCCCCGGGTCATGCCTCCTTTCGATCCTGTGCTGTTGCGCCAGCAGCCCGTCCACGCCGAGGAGTTGGAGGATCTGCCGCACGGCCTTGGACGGGTGGAGCACGACGAGAGAGCCGCCCGCTGCCCGGCACCGTTCGTGATGCGACAGCAATACGTTGACGCCGGAGGAGTCGATGAAGGTGACGTCGGCGAGATCCAGCTCGACGCTCTTGTCCAGCAAGGGCTCCAGTTCGGTTCTCAGGGACGGCGCGCTGTCCATGTCCAAGTCCCCGCACACACGCATGAGTACGGGTTCGAGGCCCAAGACCGCGTCTACATGCAGCGGTTGGGGCGAGGCGGGAGCCATGCTTCGTGGTCTCCTCAGGTGCGTGGATCGGCTGAGCGGGATACTCGTTCGTCGCATGAATATGCCCCGAAATGCAGCGCCGCACGCACGGCATAAGTGGAACGCTGCTTGCAGGAACACCCCGGGTGGAGTCGGTGCCGCGCTGGGGTGGGCAGACCGCCGGATCATAAGGGTCTGCGCGGGCCCCGCCTGGAGTGCTCCCTCCTCGAGAGGCGGGGCCCGCTCCTCGGCCAAGTGCGCAGGAGCGCGGGAGGTCTCCTGGTCGGTGCGGCACTTGGGAGGCCGTCTCGCTGGCAATGCCTGCCCTCGTCACCCGGAGGTAGGCGGACCAGATCGCGTCAAGCAGAGGTGAAGGGTCCGTGCCGCTCAGGGCGGCGGGGGCCAGGCAGAGTCCGGCGGCTAGGCTGATTCTCATGCGTGAGGGACAGGAGGCCGAGGTGGGCGAGACGGTGTTGGCCGAGGTGATGGCCGAGCTTGCCGAGCTCGAGGACCCGAAGGCACGCGCCGTGAACGAGAAGCGCGGTGACGATCACGGCGTGAACCTCAGCAAGCTGCGTGCGCTCGCGAAGCGGCTGAAGACCCAGCAGGAGCTCGCGTACCGCCTCTGGGAGACGGGCGACACGGCGGCGCGACTCCTTGCGCTCCTGATCTGCCGCCCGAAGGCGTTCGAGCGTGACGAGCTGGACGCCATGCTGCGCGAGGCGCGCGCACCCAAGGTGCACGACTGGCTCGTGAACTACGTCGTGAAGAAGAACCCGCACGCGGAAGAGCTGCGCCTGGCCTGGTCCGCCGATCCGGACCCTGTGGTCGCGAGCGCCGGCTGGGCGCTGACCACCGAACGCGTGGCGAAGAAGCCCGAGGGCCTCGACCTCGCGGCGCTGCTCGATGTCGTCGAGGCGGAGATGAAAGACGCCCCGGACCGCTTGCAGTGGGCGATGAACCACTGCCTGGCTCAGATCGGTATCGAGCACGCCGAGCACCGTGCCCGGGCCATCGACATCGGCGAGCGCCTAGAGGTGCTCAAGGACTATCCGACGCCTGCGGGCTGCACGTCTCCGTTCGCGCCCACCTGGATCTCCGAGATGGTGCGACGACAGAACGCGCGGTAGGACGGCGGCTCCCGGACGACGGCTCCCGGTACGGCGTCTCAGGCCGGCGCGGGGCCGTCGGCGAAGTGGGGCAGCACCATCTCGACCAGTGCGTCGACGTCGGCATCCACCATCGGCTCGCCGGTCATGCCCATCCGGTGGAGCAGGACTCCGACGACGACGTCGATGAAGA
This sequence comes from Streptomyces sp. NPDC054866, assembly GCF_053610745.1. Taxonomy (NCBI): domain Bacteria; kingdom Bacillati; phylum Actinomycetota; class Actinomycetes; order Kitasatosporales; family Streptomycetaceae; genus Streptomyces; species Streptomyces sp. NPDC054866. The sequence continues at coordinate 47,850 of NZ_JBSGZA010000012.1, read as the reverse complement.
ACAGGACCCGGTTCTCCGGCTCGCCTAGCGCTTCCTGGAGCGCGATGCGGTACGGGTCCTGCAACCGCGTGGACAGGATCTCGCGCAGGGCCGGGTCGCTGACGGCGTCACTGAACACGCCGGCGAACGCGTCACCCACCCCGGGCTCGCCGATCTTCCCCGCGATCCAGCGGACGGTCGAGGACATGAGCTCGGCGCGGCTGGCGCCCTCGAGCGGCGCCGGGCCGAACGCGTCGAGGAGGCAGTCCACGATCAGCGCGCCCTTCGACGGCCAGCGCCGGTAGACCGTCGACTTCGCGACACCGGCCGCGGCGGCGATGCGCTCGACGGTGGCCTGCGCGTAGCCCAGTTCCCGCACCGTGCTCAACGTGGCGGCGAAGACCGCGGCGTTGACGCCGGCGCGGGGGCGGCCGGGTGGCCTTGCGGATGTGGTCGAAGCCATACCCACACGGTACCGGGTTTCGCTACCTTAGGTTTCGATACCTCAAGTCGCGTAACTCTCTCGACAAGGAGAAGAAGGCATGAGCGAGGGAACTGCCACCGAGCGGCTGCCGGAGCCGGAGGGCACTGTCGAGCGGCCGCCGGAGCCGGACTGGCCGACGTTGACGGCCGAGGAACTGCTCGCCAACCGCGAGGCGGAGAACCGCTTCCGGGCGTCCGCCCCCGCACGGGTGTTCCTCGGGGATCCGGATCCCGGCGCCACCATCGAGTGGCAGGAGGTGGCGCTGCCGGGCCGCGAGCTCCCGGTCCGCGTGTACCGGCCGTCAGCCCAGCGCGGAGGCGGGGCCGACCTGCCCCTCGTGCTGCACGTTCACGGGGGCGGCTTCGTGGGCACGGCGGTGCAGTGCGACTGGGCGAACAGCCACGTGGCCGCCGAGCTGCCCGCAGTCGTCGTCTCGGTCGAGCACCGACTCCTCGCCCCGGGCACTCCGCTGTCGGCGGCCGTCGACGACGGCTGGGACGTGCTCCGGCACGTGGTGCGGCACGCCGCGCAGTGGGGCGTCGACCCGGCGCGGACCGCCGTCTTCGGCGAGAGCTGCGGCGCGTTGATCAGCGCCCTCGCGGCGATCAGGTCCAGGGAGGCCGGCCTGCCGCTCAAGGCCCAGGTGCTGGTCAACCCCGCGGTCGACGTGTCCGAGACGATGTTCGACTACGCCTCGATCGCCGAGTACGGGTACAGCCCGACCCGCGCCGAGCCGCAACTGCGCTTCTTCCAGCAGCTCGCCGTTCCACCAGGAACCGACGCTCGTGCGCTCTCACCGCTGTACGCCGACGACCTGAGCGGGCTCGCCCCGGCGCTCGTGGTGGTGCCGACCCAGGACGCGGTGGCCGATCACGGCCGCGGCTACGCCGAACGACTGGAGGCGGCCGGGACACCGGTACGGCTCACCGAGTACCCCGGAGCGCGGCACGCGTTCCTCAGCCTGCCGGGCGTGGAGCGCCAGGCCGGGGCCGCGCGGACGGAGATCATCGAGTTCCTCCGAACCGCCCTCGCCATCTGATCCGGAAGGAAACAACGCAGTGAAGCGCATTGGCATCATCGGAGTGGGCGAGATCGGCCGGGCCATCGTGACGGGCCTGTGCGACGGGGTTGAGGAGTCGCCAGAGGTGTTCCTCTCCCCACGGGGAGCCGGCACGGCCGCGGAGCTGTCCTCGCGGTACGAGGGCGTACAGGTCTGCGCCGACAACCAGGAGGTGGTGGACCGCTCCGAGATGGTGATCATCGCCGTACGCGGCAAGGACCGGCACGAAGCACTGGCCGGCCTGCGGGTGGACGGCGACAGGACGGTGATCAACGTGATGTCCGGCGTCGCCAACGACGATCTCCGCCGGATACTGGCGACCGACGCCGCATTGGTGCGCGCCATCCCCCTGCCCGCCGCACGCGAACGCCGCTCCGTCACGGTGACGTTCCCGTCCCACCCTCTGGTGGACGAGCTCTTCGAACGGCTGGGCGGGGCGCAGCCGGTCGCGGACGAGGAGGCCTTCAACGTCTTCTCCGCGCTGACGGGGACGCTGACCACCCACTACTCGTACCTCGCCACGCTCACGTCGTGGGCCGTCGGTCACGGCATCGCATCCGACGACGCCGACCGCTACGTCCGCGGACTCTTCCAGGGCGTGGGCCGCGCCCTGGACGACGAGACCCGCTCCCTGCACCAGCTCGCCGCCGACCACGAGACGCCGAACGGAAACAACGAACGCATCCGCACCACGTGGTTCGGCCCGGCCAACTCCGAAGCCCTCAACAAGGCCTTGGACGGCCTACTCGGCGATCTGAATTAGCCCGGGGCCCGGGGCCCGGGCGGGCGGATACGTACGCAAGAACGCGGCCGGCGCAACTCACCCCGCTCGCGCGACGCGCGTACGTATCCGCTCCGGCGGCCCGTGCTTCAGACGCGTTCCAGGACGACTACCGGGATCTCCCGGTCGGTCTTGCGCTGGTAGTCGTCATAGGCCGGCCAGGTGGCGGCCATGGTCCGCCACATGTCCGGCTTCTCGTCCGGGCTTGCCGTACGCGCACGGGCGGTGTAGCGGTCGCCCTTCACCTGCACCTGGACCTCGGGGTTCGCCTCGATGTTGCGGTACCACAGGGGCGGCTGGTCGGCTCCGCCGTTGGAGGCAACCACGAGCACGTCGTCACCGTACGGCTGGTAGATCAGCGGAGTGCTGCGCTGCTCGCCACTCTTGCGGCCGATGGTGGTGAGGATCAGCACCGTGGTGTTCTGCCAGTCGTGGCCTTCCGCGCCGTCAGTCGCCACGTAGCGCTCGACGTGCTCTTTACCGAACAGCATCTGCCGTCTCCTTCGTGTATGCGTGGGGTTGTGCGGGTTCTGCCTGTACCGACCAACTCTTCATGGTCACTCTGCGGTTTCCCAGTTGAACACGCATCAATAGCCCCCGAACGGCCAGAACACGCCCACCTCGCCGTCGCCACGGCGATCACACCCAAGTCCTCGACCGAGTCCTCGACCGAGTCGAGGCCGGCCTGTGCGGCACGGCGAGGATGTCGCCCCCGTCCCGAAGGCGCCCCCGCAGCGACAGTGAAGTCGCCCCTTCTACCCCCTCTCTCCTGTCTGAAGACACCGCGGGGAGAACTTCAGGCGTATGGACGGCTCGCGGGGGCAGAGCGGTTGCCGCCCCCAAAACCCCGCCCCTCAGGCCTCGTTGTGCGGAGCATGGATGACGACTTGAGGGATCCGCTTCCCGATCCGGCCCAAGGCCAAGGCCAACTGCTCACCGGTGCCTACTGGTTGGACTCTCCCGTACATGTGGGAGATGAATGCATCTGGTGCACCCAGTTGATGCGGAAAGACACGACGACCGCGGTGAATTCACCGCGTGATTCGGGGTTGTTGAATATTGACTTTCGCCCGGCTCAGTGAACATGGGAGTCGTGTCGGTGGCCGATTGAGGCCGAAGGCCCGACGGTTAGCGGTGGCTTGAACATCCCGAGCGGGTACCAGTCATTGTGCGTCTGCCCGGCACGAGACACCCGTGTTGCGCAGGGGAATGTAGTCGGCCTCTGGTGCGTGTGGGTCGGTGACGTGGCGCTCTGGTGGTGCGCGTGTGGCAGGTGCGGTCATCTGATGCTGAGTTCTGAGAGTCCATCGCGTGGCAGGGAATCTCATACAACCGAATTCCCCCCTATCGCCGTCGCCTGACGCCGGGTCAGTCTTGTCCGGCACTGCTCAAGGCATCGGCAAGGCCCGACCGGGCCTCGGCGTATTTCCCCGAAATTGCGCGTGAGCTGACCGTGGACGAGAAGCCGGGTAACCACTGGGGGCGCCGACGCCGGCCCCGGTCACCACCATGCGCGGCCCATTCGAATGTTCCGGAGACAAGGAGCCAGAATGACCAATCCCGTGGTGCCCAGGGACAACGCGGATCCGGAATGGACCGGCGTCCGGACCCTCGGCCACGCGAACCGCTTCGGCTGGTGGGACTCCGAGTTCCGCTACGACGGCCGGATGCGCGTCCCGATGGGCGTGAAGATCAAGGAGGTCCGGTACTCCTTCCGCGGCGACGGCAACCTCGACGTGCCCGCCACGGAAGTCAACCGGGGCCAGAGCGGCGTCGACCAGCAGTACGAGGTCATCGAGCACGCCCGACTCGACGGCTTCGACGTGATCACCTTCACGCTCCGCGGCGACCTCGACGTCGACAAGAACCCACGCCCCGCCAACTCCAGCCTCAAGTACCGGATCAATGTGGCGGTCACGCTCGACAACGGCGAAGTCCGCACCGCCTCGCCGGAGATCGACGTACTCGCCTCGGACTGGGACAAGAACGACGCCCCCAACGTCGGCCGTCCCTTCGTCCGCCTGCCGTTCGACAACAACTGGGGCGGATCACCGAACAGCCAGGCCGGCTTCGGCTACGTCTCCGACAACGGCAACATCCCCGGCGACAAGTTCATCATCGACCTGATCAACCCGCGCGAGGGTCAGCAGGGCGTCCCGAGCAACCACAGTGACAGCGTGTACTACCAGCTGGTGCACGAGGACGGTACGCCCTCCCTCGAAACCCCGGTCCCGCAGCTGTGGAAGGCCAACGGCCACACGGGCCGCGGCGACCTGAGCCAGAAGACGATGCTGCCCCCGATCGACCTCCGCCAGAAGGGCGACAGGCCGGGCTACTACCGCTTCCTGGTCTGGCCCCAGGCCAGTAACTACGACGGTTCCGTGAGCAACCTCAGCTGGGACCCCACCAAGATCGAGGACGCCTTCCAGCTCGGCAGCGTGTACTACCGCTACACCGCGTCCGGCGGCATCACCCCGGAACCCCAGGCCCAGTTCCTGGTGTCTCCGGGAAACCCCGTGACACTGCCGCGCACGGGTGAGACCAAGTACCCCGGTGTGGAAGTCCGGGCCACCGGGGACGGCAAGGTCCCTCCGCAGACGGTCAGTGTGACCCTCCCTCTGGACAAGGGTCTGCGGTTCACCGGCCGGCTGGTCGTCGGCGTCATGCAGGGCTCGCAATGGGTGGAGTTCGAGCACCCCGACGGGACCGTGTCGGCGGACGGGCGGGTGCTCACCGTCAAGAACGTCGACCTGGCGTTGTCGGGCAACGGCTCGAAGTCCGCGGTCCTCGTCGAGACGCAGGCCTCGTCCGGCGCCATGCTCGGCGACACGAGCCTGAGCTTCCTCGTGGGCGGCCCGCCCGCCATCTCCTCCTCGCTCATCCGCATCACCGACAGGTAGGCCCGGTGCCTGTCGGGCCGGTCCCGGCGGAGCCGCTCACGTGATTCATCCCGCCCGCGGGGCAGGGCAGGGGCCTGGCCGCACGTTCACCGAGGCTCCCGATGCCCTGTGGGCGGGGCACGCGAAATGTACGAGACCCACCCCGACCAGCGCCCGACCAGAGGGAGTTCAAGCACGTGGACACGGTGGCCCCCCGCCCGCACAGACTGGCCGCGACCCACAGCTCACGATCCATGTCCATCGCGGCCCGGGTGTACGGATATCCGCCGGCCCACAACGCCGGCTCCGAGTGGATGCTCCACTCGATGCTCCGCCCCCTGGCCGAGCGTGGCCACCAGGTGACGGTCTGGCTCTCGCACCCAGGGAGCATCGAGAAGAGCTACGAGATCGACGGGGTGCGCGTCGTCCCTTACCAGGAAGGGATCGGTTTCGCGGCCCACGCCCAGACGGCGGACGTACTCCTGTCGCACTTCGAGAACGTTCCGCTCGTGACCGGTCTCGCCGCCGCCCGCAGGATCCCGGTGGTGGTGATCTGCCACGACAACTTCGCCACGAGCTTCCACAACGCGGCGGGCGCCGACCTCGTCGTCTACAACAGCGAGTGGATACGTCGGGACGGCGAGATCTTCTTCGCGCGCTACCCCGAGGAGTTCCTGCCCAAGCGAACGGTCGTGGTCCGCCCTCCCGTGCTGGCGGAGGAGTACCGCACCGAGCCCGGCGACTGCGCGGCCCTGGTCAATCTCAACCCCGACAAGGGCGGCGAGCTCTTCTGGCAGATGGCCGCGTGGACGCCGGAGTGGAAGTTCCTCGGCGTCCGCGGCGCCTACGGGCAGCAGATCATGCCGCCGCCCCGGCTGCCCAACTGCGAAGTCGTGGACGGCGTGCCCGGGCAGCAGATGCGCGAGCACGTCTACGGCCGGGCGCGCGTCATGCTGATGCCCAGCCTGTACGAGTCCTGGGGGCGGGTGGCGATCGAAGCGTTCGCGTCCGGCATCCCGGTGATCGCCCATCCCACCCCCGGCCTTGTCGAGTCCATGGGCGAAGCCGGCATCTTCGCCTACCGCGACGACGTCAACGCCTGGATCCACGCCCTGATGTCCCTGAAGGACCCCAGGAACTGGGCCCGCGCCTCCCACCGGGCGAAGGCCCGCTCCAGGGAGCTGAGCGCCGCCCCGGACCTCGACAACTGGTGCGACGCGGTCGAGTCACTCTGGGACGCGAGCCGACGCAAGTCCTCGCGGGTCCGCACCCTCGGCACCCTCGACCTGGGCGTCGAACGCCACGCGTGATCTCGCTCGCGGCCTCGGCGGGGCCGTCGTCGCAGGCCCGGTCATCAGGCGCGGCCTTCGACGACGAGGTCGCCGGCTTCGGTGAGACGGGCGGTGTCGCCGGTCCTGTAGAAACCGTCGGGGGTGAAGGCGCGGGTGTTCTTGTCGGACGCTTTGTAGTAGCCGAGCAGGGTGTAGGGGCCGCGCGTCCACAGTTGACCGGGAGTGCCCGCCGGTACGTCGTTGCCGTCCGGGTCGGTGATGCGGATCTCGTCGCCGGGTGAGAGGGGACGACCCTGCGTGTGATGGACGACGTCGTCGGTGTCGGTGAGGCGGGTGAGGGAGAGCAGCCCCTCAGCCATGCCGAAGACCTGCTGGAGGCGGCAGCCGAAGGCTGGTTGGATGCGGGCCGCGAGTTCGGGGTGGAGCTGGGCGCCGCCGATCTGGATGAGGCGCAGGCTGGAGAGGTCGTACCGGCCGCCGGGGAGGGAGTCCAGCCACAGTTGCGCGTCGGCGGGCGTGAGCGAGGTGACGGTGACCTTCTCGGTCTCGATCACGCGGAGGGCGTCGGCGGGGTCAGGGTCGTCGACGAGCACGACGGTGCCACCGGCGGCGAAGGTGCCGACGATCCCCGGACAGCCGAAGACGAAGTTGGACGCGGCCGGAAGGGCCGCGAGGTACACGTCCTCGGGGCCGAGGCCGATGAGTTCGGCGGCGGCCCGGGTCTGGTACGCGTAGTCGTTGTGAGTGCGCGGGACCAGATCGGGCACGGTCGTGGCTCTGTCCGACGGCAAGAAGAACGCGACGTCGTTGGGGTCGTACGTGCGGTCCGGGTCGCGCGGAGCGTCCAGGGAGCTGAGGGGAAAGAACAGGCATCCGCTGGGGGCTGTGGCGAAGCCGCCTCCACTGCCGTCGGGGCCGTCGAGAGTGAAGGCGCGGCGCAGACGAGGATTGTCGTCGCTGACATCCGAGGCCATCTTGGCGTGGTCGAAGCCACGGTGGACGCCGGGACCTATGTAGGCAGCGGCTTCGGTGACATGGGCGAGATGCCCGATCTCGTCGGCGCGGTGAGAGGTGGGCACCGGCACCGGGAGGGCACCGGCACGCATGAGGGCGTAGGCGGCGATGACGAACTCGGGCACGTTCGGGAGCTGGACGATGACCCGGTCGCCCGCGCGGACGCCCCGGAGTGAGAGCCCGGCAGCCACGCGGTCGACGCGGCGGTTCAGTTCACGGTAGGTGAGGCGGCGTTCGCCGTGGACGAGGGCGGTGCGGGTGGCGTACGTGAGGGCGTGCTCGGCGAGGAGCTGGGGCAGAGCGGCTCCCCGGTAGTACCCGTGGTCGTAGTAGCGGCCGATGGTCTCGGGCAGGCGCGGGGTGCAGCCGTTCAGCATGGTCCAGACTCCTTCCGGGCCGCGTGGCGATGTGGATCACGGCGGCTCAGACTTGCACGCCGGATGCGGAAGCGACAACCAGCATTTGTTCCCTGGACTGCCTCAGGCGGGGACGGCCTCTTGGCCGGCTTCGTCAAAGGGGGGATAGCTCTCGCTGCCCGTTCGCTCGGCCGCCTCGATATAGACGGCCAGAGCGTCGCGGGACTGAGCGATCCTGTCCAGCTGATCCTCCAGCCGCCGCAGCCGCGACCGCATCGCGGCCAGCAGTTCGGAACACCCGGGCAGCTCCGGCGCTTCGCCGACCGCACAGGGCAGTACGTACGCGATGTCCTCGGAGGACAGCCCGGCACCCAGCAGGTGCCGGATCTGCTTCACCCGCAGCACGGCGTTCTCGTCGTAGTCACGGTAGCCGTTCGCCCTGCGGTCCGCCTCCAGCAGGCCCTGGGCCTCGTAGTAGCGCAACTGGTGGGCATTGACGCCCGTACGACGAGTCAGTTCACCGATTCGCATCGAACCTCACTTGACCTTCATACCGGTATCAACGTTGACGATGCTGCCATGAACAACAACACCGCAGCACCCGTGTCAGTCATCGGACTCGGACTGATGGGCCAGGCCCTCGCCGGCGCGTTCCTGAAGGCCGGCCACCCCACAACCGTATGGAACCGCACGACCTCCAAGGCCGACCAACTGGTGGCACAGGGCGCCCACTTGGCGCCGACGGTCGGCGACGTGCTCAAGGCGAGCCCCTTGACGATCATCTGCGTCACCGAGTACCACGCCATGCGTGAGTTGCTCGACGCGAGCGATATCACCCTGGACGGAACGACGTTGATCAACCTGACCTCGGGCGACTCGGCGCAGGCCCGGGAAGCCGCCCGTTGGGCCGAGCAGCGCGGCGCCCGCTACCTGGACGGCGCCATCATGGCGGTCCCGTCGGGGATCGGGACCGCCGAGGCGGTGATTCTGCACAGCGGGCCGCAGTCGGACTTCGATGCGCACAAGTCGACACTCGACGCGCTCGGTACCGCCACCTACCTCGGTGCGGATCACGGTCTCGCGTCCCTGTACGACGGAGCAGGACTGGTCATGATGTGGAGCATCCTGAACGCCTGGCTTCAGGGCACTGCCATGCTCAGGTCGGTCGGCGTCGACGCCGCGACGTACGCTCCGTTCGCGAAGCAGATCGCTGCCGGTGTGGCCGAGTGGCTGCCGGGGCACGCCGAGCAGATCGACAACGGCTCCTTCCCTGCCGAGGTGTCGACTCTGGAGACCGATGTGCGGGCGATGGCGCACTTGATCGAGGAGAGCGAGGCGGCGGGTGTCAATGCCGAACTCCCGCGCCTGATCAAGGAGATGGCCGACCGGGCGATCGCGGCCGGGCACGGAGGGGAGCAATATCCCGTACTGATCGAAGAGTTCAGCAAGCCCCGAGCCGACTGACCGATTCCGCCCCCCATCCCGGAAGCGCGCTCGGCCGCTACTGGTCGGAGGCGAGGGCCAGTTGGTGGAGGTCCTCCAGCGCGCCGACGAGCACGGTGTGCTGGTGCCACTTGATCCAGATGCCGACAGCGCGGCCGGTGGTGTGCAGGGTCTGGAGCTGCGCCTGGGTGAAGCCGATCAGGGGGCGGGCATGGTGGGAGGAGATGACGCCGTGAACAGTGTCCTGGTCGTCGACGAGCGGGACACTGTGGCAGGCGCGGCTGCCGGCCATGAGGATCACCCGGCGCGTCTCGTCGTCGAAACCGGCCGATGAGGCCACGTCCTTGACGGTGACCTGGTGGCTGGCGGCGGCGGCCCGTGAGCATGAGGTGTTGCCGTCGACGAACGCGAAGAAGTCGGTGAACTGCCGGGGCAGGCCCGTGTGTTTCGCCATCCGCAGAACACCGTCCTCGAGCAGCTGCACGTTCCCCATGTCCGTACCGGTGACGGTCAAGACGCGATGCAGGGCGGCGCCGAGGACCTCGCCCTGGTTGGTCGCGTTGAGCGTGCCTGCTTCGAGCGCGGTCAGGTCGGGTATCGGATGCTGCTCCCGTCTGCTGAACCACACCTTGGCGCCCGGTGCCGGTCCTGGCGTCCGGGCCACCGCGGCAGCCAGTTGGTGCAGCTTGATGTTGGCCCGCTGTGAGGCTTGGCGCAGCAGCGTGAACGCCGCCTCGGCGTTCGCCAGTCGATACCGTTCGACCAGGACACCCTCGGCCATGGCGATCCGGGGGCGCGCACGTGCTTGGACCTCCAGCTCGGACACCTGCTCGCGCAGCTGCTCGGCGGTGGCTCTCAGCTCTTCCGTCTCGCCCTTCGGGGAGGAGAGGTCCCGGTCTTGAGGCGAGGGCTGGTCCTGGGACGAGGGCTGGTCCTCGGGTTGCGGCGCAGACGGAATGTTCGTCACGTTGTCTCCCATGGCGGCTTCCAGCTCCGTCGTCCTCGTCGATCAATGAGCAGCGGCCGCGGCGTCGCTGACGCCGCCCACCCCGGCTCCGTCCGCCGGAGGGGCCCGCTGCTCACACACCAGGGTGACCTTAACCCGACGTGTGCACGGTGTGACGACCGCCCTGAGACTCAGGCGCATCGAGCCCCGCACTCCGGGACTTGGGGTGCGGGGCTCGGGGTTCGGGACGCGGGTGGGGGCAGGGATCAGGCGCCGCGCTGCTGGACGTCTTCCTGCGCGTCCTCGTTCGGGGTCAGCGCGTCTGCCGCTTCGCCGTCCTGGTCGCGCCGATCGCCGTCGTCCCCCACGTGGGTCTCGGCTTCTTCCACCTCGTGGAGAACCTCGCCGGCGGCGGTCTCGGGGTGCTCCTCGTCGTGCGAGGGCTGGTGCTTGGGGCTGGGGTTACTCATGCGTCTCCTTGCTTGCGTGCTGCGGTTGCACCTGCACCTGTGGCTGAGCCTGTGGCCGTCGGTCAGCGGCCGAGGGCCTTGGCCAGTTCCTGCTTGCTCATCGACGAACGGCCGTCGATGCCGCGCTTCTTCGCCTCCGCGTACAGCTGGTCCTTCGTCGGCCCCTGGGCGCCCCGGTGGGAGCGCTCGCCGCCGCGTTGCGAAGCGGACTTCTTGTCCTTGGTGGACGTCTTGCTCGCCGTTTTCGACTCGCCGGAGCGGGCCCGTTCCTTGTTCACGGTGCGTGCGGCGATCTCCTTCGCACGGCCCTCGGAGGTGCCGCGCTTCTCGGCGCCCTCCTTGATGTGCTCGTACTGACGCTCACGCTTGGCGCTGGAACCTTGCGGCATGACGTACTCCTTCCCGATCGGTGCGGTCCGCGCGACCGCACGCGCTGTGCGATGACCTTCCGCGTACCCCCGCGTACCCTCTGGTCGGCGCTCTTCACGCGAGCGACGCGGTCGACTCGACCGAACGGATGAGTGGATGAACGGCAGAGATCGTGGCGACCAGGACGCATCACGACGCATCACAAGGTGCGGCGGCTTCCCGTCGTCGACGGACACCGGCTCGTCGGCATGGTGGCTCTCGCCGACGCCCCGATCGTCGTGGGGCGGGCCCGGTACTCGTGAACACGTGAGCCGGCAGCTGTCACGGCAAGGCCGACTGGAGCCGCATCACCGACAATACGGCCCCAGCCTCCGCCCTCCAGGCGCGGCGGCGAGGCATCTCCCGCACCCTCGCACCGCCGGGGGCACCTCACGCGAGGGCCGATCGAGGGGGAGCCTCGGTCCCTCGCGTCCCCGGACGCTGCCGCACTCGGGCGGCGGCACCGGACACTCCCAGCCTCCCACTACGAGCGCGGCCTGTCCCCATGCCTGCACATACCCGGACGGAGCCCCTCCTCGACCGGAGCTCCGGGCGCCTGCCCGACAGGGCGCCGCTCCCGTCACGCGGGAGGCCGGACCTGCTCGCGTACCCCTTCAGGATCGGGGCTGACGTGCGGCTGTTCGCCAGCGCGGGGCATCGTCATCGGGGACGTCCGGCGAGGCGAAGTGGAACGGCACGCCGAGGTGGTCGGCCAGTGCCCGGCCGGCCTCGGTGGCAGCACCCGCGGGGGAGCGGCCAGGGCGGTGGTGAATGGTCGCCAAGTGGCCTTCCCCGTAGGGGTCGTCCAAGATCGCGACCAGCTCCACGAACCAGTCGTGCACGGTATCGCCGTCCCAGAGAGCCTCGACCGCAGCCACGCGGCCGGGGACAGCCCCGGCACGGGCTGCGAGCGAGGGGGGGTCGAGCGGATCGGGCTGCCTGCGCCGCACCCGGTCGCCAAGAGCCTCGTAGCGCGAGTGAACGACCAACTCCGCGTCGTGCAGCCCCAACCCCAGCGGACGCAGGGCCTCCCATACAGATCTGACTGCTGCTGTCCGGCGGTCGCGCAGCACATCCGCGTCGACCTCGCGGCGGGTCCGTTCCTCCAGGCAGGACCACCAGCCACTCATGGGGCCACGATTCTCTCGACGATTTTCATCAGCCGGTCCCCGGCCCGATCGATGCTTCCGTTCTGCGTGCTGACCTGCGCGCCTTCGAGTACGAAGGTGATCTCGGCCGCGGCCTGTTCGGGATCGGGCAGCCCGGCCTCGGCGCACATGCCGACCAGCCTGCGGGTCTGGTGTGCCTTGTGCTCCTCGATCACCTGCCGTGCGGGATGGCCGCGGTCCGGCAGTTCGGCGAGGGAGTTGATGAACGGGCAGCCCCGGTGCGAGATCGCCGGCAACCCCTCGGCGATGAAGCGGGCCAGGCCCAGGATCTGCTCCCTCGGCCGGCCGGGGTGTTCTGCCTCGACCCGTTCGAAGGCCGCCTGGTAGTCGGCAGCGACGATGCGCAGCCACTCCGCGACCAGTGCGTCCTTGGTCTCGAAGTGCCGGTAGATCGCCATCTTGGTGGTCTCGGCCCTCTCGGCGATCGCCTGGACCCCCACCCGCCGGATCCCCTCGCTCTGGAAGAGCTCTTCCGCCGCGTCGAGGATGCGCTCGCGAGGCGGCAGTTTCGCCACCCTGCTCGGCCTGCTGGCGGTCGATGCCATGACTACTCCGTGACGTCCGGTCAGTTGGGGGCTCTGTTCGGGGGCGCTGTGAGGGGCCTGCGATCCCTGTTACGGTACCAGTCCGTTCCGAGCGATACCGATCGGTATCATCAGGCACTCGACGGTATCGTTTCTTCCGCTGGGAGTGACAGTGAGAGTTTCCGAGTACGTGAACTTCGACGCGGTCGGGCTGGCGCGTCTTGTGGCCACAGGCGAGGTGACCCCCGCCGAACTGGAAGCAGCCGCCCGCGAGGCCGCGCAGGCGGTCGGGCCGCAGATCAACGCCATCGCGGAGACCTGGCCGGCCGATGAGGAGCCCATCCGTGAGCCAATCCGCGGCAGCGCACCGCTGGCCGGAGTCCCTTTCCTGGTCAAGGACATCGGAGTCTCCATGGCGGGGCGGCGCATGGAACTGGGCAGCCGGCTCGCGGCCGGCAACGTCGCCCGCGCCGACTCCTCCCTGATGCGTCGCTTCCGCCGCGCCGGCCTCGTGACGTTCGGACGCACCGCGACACCGGAGATGGCCTACAGCATCACGACGGAACCAGTGCTGTACGGGGCGGTCCGCAACCCGTGGGACCTGGAGCGGAGCGCGGGTGGTTCCAGCGGGGGCGCGGCCGCGGCTGTCGCGGCCGGGGTGGTCCCGATCGCCCACGCCACCGACGCCGCGGGCTCGCTCCGCATCCCCGCGGCCTACAACGGCCTCTTCGGTCTGAAGCCCACCCGCGGCCGGGTCTCCATGGGTCCCGACGTCGACGAAGTCTTCAGCGGCCTCGGCGTGCACGGCAGCGTCAGCCGCACAGTGCGTGACAGCGCCGCGCTGCTCGACCAGATACGTGGGCCGGAACCGGGTGACCCCTACTTCGCGACGGAGCCGCCCCGTCCGTACGCGGAGGAAGTCGCCCGCCACCCGGGCTCGTTGAGGATCGGTGTCCTCGCCGAGGCATGGGGCGGGCGCCGCACGGCGACACCAGTGGCCGACGCTCTCTCCCGCACCGTGCGTCTGCTGGAATCCCTCGGCCACCGGGTGGAGGAGGTCAAGGTCGGCCTCGGGGCCGACTGGGAGGAATTCGTCCTGGCCAACGCCCGTCTGATGACGGCGAATCTCACGGCCTTGGTCGACGAGCTGGCTGCCGCCTTCGACCGGCCCGTCGACACCTCGACCCTTGAGCCGGAGACCCTCGCCGGCTACCACTACGGGCAGCGGGTCAGTGGCACCCAATTCGTGAGTGCTCTCGCGATCCGGAACCGCGTCGCTCGAAGCCTGGCACGGTACTTCGACGCTCACGACGTCCTGCTCACCCCGACATTGCCGGAACTTCCCATGACCCTGGGTGCCTACGCCGAGGGCGGAGAGGCGCTGGACGGCCTCGGCTGGATCGACCGGCTCAACGACCGCTCGCCGTTCACCATGGCGTTCAATGTGGCGGGCACGCCCGCCATGTCCGTGCCGGTGACGGCCGACGCCGAGACGGGGCTCCCGGTCGGTATGCAGTTCGCCGCCGGATACGGGCTCGAAGGCCGCCTCTTCCGCCTCGCCGGGCAACTCGAACAGGCAAGTCCCTGGTCGGGCCGAACGCCCGCGGTGTGGGCAGGGGATCGGACGGGCAGCTGAGGCGATGGTTGCCCATTCCGCGCGAGTACGGCACAAAAGTCCGCCGAACCGCCTTGCCCCGCTGATGCAAGCGGCGCATCCGCACCGCGGAAGGCACGCGACACGTTGACCCCCGAGGTTGCACGGTGTTCGCTCACCTCCGGTGCACCTGGTCATGACCGATCGACTCAGTGGCTGATGGCGATGGCCGGGGTGTCCGGTGCGAGCGGGGGAGCCCCAAGGGGGAGCAGCGCACCGCGAACAGCGCACGGGGAACGACACGCTCTGCCACGCCCCGCCCTTTCCGAGCGCGCCCGGACGGCACACGGAGACCGCTGTCGACACAGGAGGAACCGATGACCGTTCATCAGCGCGCGACGGCCGCAAGCGCCGCGCTGGCCGCTCTCTGCGCCGTGACCGTACTGTCACCCGCCGGTGCGTCCGCGGCCCCCACCGCCGCGCCGCACACCGAGCGGGTGAGCGTCGGCCCGGAAGGAGCCGAGGGCAACGCCGCTTCCACGAACCCGGCCATCAGTGCCGACGGCCGCTACGTCGCGTTCGTCTCGGCGTCCCGGAACCTGGTCGCGAACGACACCAACGGCACGCCCGACGCCTTCGTCCGCGATCTGCGCACCGGAAAGACGGAGCGCGTCAGCGTCAAGAGCAACGGAAAGGCGAGCCACGGCGTCGTACGGGAGGTCTCGCTCAGTCCCGACGGGCGGTATGTGGTCTTCACCTCCACAGCAGACGATCTCGTACGCGGTGATCCGAACGACCTCGACGACGTCTTCCTGCACGACCGGAGCACCGGCAAAACTCAACGGATCAGCCCCACGGGCGCGGCCTACGACGGGCTTCGCAGTCACCTGACGTACGACCCGGTGGTCAGCGGTGACGGCCGTTACGTCGCCTACGCGTCGGGTGCCGAGGACCTCGTGGCGGGGGACGCCAACAAGCGGGACGACGTCTTCCTCTACGACCGCAAGAAGAAGACGACGGAGCTCGCGCAGCTCACCAACGCGGGCGGGCAGGGTGAAGGCGACGCGTTCGCCCCCGCGTTCGCGGGTGACGCCGGCGGCCGGTATCTCGCCTTCACCTCCAACGCCTCGAACCTGGCCGACGTGGAAGACCACAACTCCGCGACCGACATCTTCCTGCGCGACCGCGAGAAGGGAACGACGGAACTGATCACCGTTCCGCACGCCTACAACCGCAAGACCCCGTCCTGGGGCGCCGTCCTCAGCGGTGACGCCCGCTATGTGGCGTTCACATCGGCATCCAGGGTGCTCCGCCCGGAGGGACCGCCTCCGACCGGCTCGCGCAACGTCTTCCTCTACGACCGCGAGACCAAGCGCATGCGGTTGGTCAGCGCCGCCCCCGACGGCACGCCCGCCAACGGGGAGAGCGGCGACGTCTCGCTGAGCCGTGATGGGCGCTACGCGGTGTTCACCTCCGCCGCCTCCAATCTCGCCCCGGACGAGGACGGCGACAGCAGCGCGGACGTCTTCCTGCGGGACATGGAGACGGGGGAGGTACGGCTCATCAGCGGCGAGAGCGAGCCGGTGTCCGAGGACACCGCACCCGGGCCGCGGACCGGCGTCAGCGAGGACGGCGGCGCGGTGGTGTTCGACTCACCGGCCGGAAACCTCGTCCCCGGCGACACCAACAGCGCGGCCGATGTGTTCCTGCGCCGGCTGCGCTGACGCGCTGACGGATCACTGCTCGGCGCGGTGAGGGCCCCGGCCCCGCATACGTCCCGGCGTCCTAGCGCAGCACGGCCGACAGCAGGTCCGTGCCGAGTGCCGTCATCGCGGGCACGTTGAGGGTGTAGTGGATGTAGCGGCCCCGCCGCTGGGCTGTCAGCAGATCGGCGCGGCGCAGAACGGCGAGGTGGCGCGAGACCTCAGGGGGCGTCAACTCCCAGGTGTGGGCCAGCTCGCCGGTGGTGTGCGGGCCGCGGGCCAGGGTGCGCAGGAGGCGTAGCCGTACCGGATGGGAGAGCGCCTCAAGGCGTAGGCCGACCGTCTCCAGAGACACCGGCTCCGGCGGGTTCGGCTCGGCCACCGGGTACTGCACCACCGGCTGCCAGCCGGGCGCGTGGACCACCACCAGGTGGGGGCTGCCGAAGACGCTGGGGATGAAGGTGACTCCGGTGCCGTGGGCGGCGGTCGACTTGTCCTGCAGCTTGTCCACGGTGATGCAGTCGCCGTCCGGCGCCAGCGCTATCGCCCCGGAGACCGATGCGAGTGCCGCGCCGATGCCCTGGTGCTTCAACAGGTCGTTCTTCAGGCGGAGATCGGTGGCGAGCCGCGCGGCGACGCCGGTCCAGGCGGCGTCGAAGAAGGCCTCGGCGCACTGTTCGAGGGTGTGGCGCACCCGCGCCCGTACGGCGGCCGGGTCCGCGAGGAGCCGTTCCGCGAAGGCCTCTTGCCGTGCCCCGCGGGCCTGGGCCAGGTCCAGGGCCCGCTCACGCGCAGCCGCGTCGGTGAGCGGGGAGGGCGCGGAGAGGGGGATCCGGTTGCTGCCGCACGTGGTGACGAGCGCGGCGGTCACATACCTTTCGTCGTCGATCCGGTCCACGTCGTCCAATTCCTGGGCGAGGGTCTGCCGAGGGCGGGCGGGGAGCAGGAAGTCGGCCTGGGAGGAACGCCAGAGGAACTCCGCCTCCTGCAACCGTTCGGCCAGCTCCGGTCGCAGCCGGGCCCGGACGTCCGCGACCCAGTCGGCCAGATGCGGGTGGTGCCCGGGGGCTGCCAGCGCATGCAGCATCGCGGTCAGTTCGGCCAGCGGAGAGGCGGCGAACCGCAGCCGGTCGGACGGCAGGCCGCTGATGTCGATGCGCAACGTCATCCCTTCATCATCGCTGGTCGGATCGTCGGTGAAGGCGTCGGTTGACGGTCTCCGTCAACCGACGGGCGCCTCCGGTCGGCCGACCGCACGGTGAGCTCCATGCCAACGACCACCAAGATCCGGCCCCGCGCCCTCGTCCATGCCTCCGGAGGCCCCCGCTACGCCGTCGCCCTGACCGTGGACGCGCTCGGCACCGGCCTGCTGCGCCCCTTCCTGCTGCTGTACGGAGTGACGGTGCTGCGCCTGTCGGCGCCGCTGACCGGCATCGCGATGACGGTCGGTGTCGTGGCGAGTCTGGTGTGCATGCCCGCGCTCGGCCGCTGGCTCGACCGGGGCGCGCGCAGCACGGCCGTGGCGGCGTCGATGCTGGTGAGGGTTGCGGGCACGGCGTTCCTGCTGGCCGCCCCGGCGGGGAACGTCTGGCTGTTCGGAACGGCGGCGCTCTTCCTCGGCATCGGCAACCAGGCCTGGCCCGCCGCCCACGCCGCCCTGGTGGCCACGGTCTCCCACGGCCGGGAACGGGACGCGGCGCTCGCGGCGGGCCGCGCCCTGCGCAACGCCGGCATGGGTGTCGGCGCGCTCGTCGCCACCGCGTGCCTGGCGGGCGGAGCCTTGGCGTTGCAGGTCCTCGCCGCCGTCACGGGCCTCAGCTACATCGCCGCGGCCGTCCTGGCCTGGTCGGTCCGCGTGCACGCGGATCCCGCCGCGGACGCGGCCCGGGAACAGGACGGCGACGAGCCCGCGACCGGTATGCGCGCCCTGCTCGCCGCCAACGTGATCTACGTCTTCTGCCTCAACGTCCCTGAGATCGCGCTGCCGTTGGTCCTGGTGACCCAGCTGCACGCTTCCCCGGTGTGGTCCGCGGGCATCTTCGTGGCCAACACGGTGCTGGTGGTCACTCTCCAGGTGCCGGTCACCGTCCTGCTGTCCCGCTACCCCCGGCGGACCGTGCTGGCCCTTGCCGGTGTGGTCCTCGCCGTGTCGTATCTCGGCTTCCTCGCCGCCGCCTCGCTGGACCGCGGTTGGGCCGCTCCCGCCATCGCCGCGGTGTCCGTGGTCTGCACCCTCGGCGAGATCATCTACGCCGGCAGCGCCACCGCGCTGGTCACCGCTCTCGCTCCGGCGCGCGTCCTGGGCCGGGCCCTCGCCCGTTTCCAGCTCTCCACCGGCTTCGGTCTCGCCGTCTCTCCGGCAGTGATCACCGCCCTCGCGCCTCACGGTGCGGCCGCCCTGTGGGGCAGCCTCGCCGCCGCCACGCTGCTGTCCGCGTCCGCCGTCGCCCTCTGAACCGGGCCGTGATGGTGGGGGTGCCCGCCTTTCTATCTCCAACCTGCGTTGTTCCTAGAATGGCCGGGTGGAGGACATCGATGCGATCGCGGTGCTGCAGGATCCGGTGCGGCGCCGACTGTACGAGTACGTGGCGGCGCAAGGCCGTGAAGTGGGCCGCAACGAGGCTGCCGAGGCGGCCGGGGTGGCGCGCACGCTGGCTGCGCACCATCTGGACAAGCTGGCGGACGCCGGGCTGCTGGAGAGCGGCAGTCGCCGCCTGACGGGCCGCTCGGGGCCGGGGGCGGGCCGTCCCGCCAAGGTGTATACGCGGTCGCGGGCCGAGCGGACTGTGTCGCTGCCCGCCCGCGACTACCGCACCGCCGCCGAGTTGCTCGCCGAGGCTGCCGAGCAGGCCGGTCTCGACGCCGGGCTCTGCGCGGCCGCGCGCCGCAGGGGCGAGGCTCTGCGCGGTGCGGCGGCGCCCTGCGGAGACCTCGAAGAGGCCATGGAGATGCTGGCCGCGCGCGGTTATGAACCGCACGTGGAAGACGACAGTGTCGTCCGTATGCGCAACTGCCCCTTTCATGCCGTGGCCGAGCGCTTCCCGCCGCTCGTCTGCGGAATGAACCTCGCCCTGCTGGAAGGGCTGTTGGGCGCGGAAGGCCCTGTCCGCGCTCGCATGGACGCCCGGCCGGGGGAGTGCTGCGTGGTGCTCGAATCTTCTAAAAACAATATTGATTGACATAGAAAAGCGGGCTGTGCTGGGATGAGGCCATGACCGCATCCGCCGCGCACGGCGCCCACACCCACCACCTCGCCGAGCTCAACATCGCCACGCTCCTCCACCCCATCGACGACCCGCGCATCGCGCCGTTCGTCGAGTTGCTCGATCCGGTCAACGCCGCCGCCGACGACGCACCCGGCTTCGTGTGGCGGCTCGTGGAGGAAGGGGCGGCCGACGCCACCGGCCTGCGCCCGGCGGGCGAGGACGTCATCGTGAACCTGTCGGTGTGGCAGACCCAGGAGGCGCTGTGGGACTTCGCCTACCGCAGCGGGCACTTGGAAGTGATGCGCCGGCGCCGCGAGTGGTTCGAGCGGCACGTCGAGGCGCACATGGTCCTCTGGTGGGTCCCCGCCGGCCATCTCCCGACCGTCGGCGAGGCCCTGGAGCGGTTGGCGGACCTACAGGAGCACGGGCCGTCCCCGCGCGCGTTCACGTTCGCCTCCTCCTACACCGCGGCCGAGGTGAGTCTCGCGTCGCCGCGTCGTCCGCATGCCGAGAGCTTTCCCGGCTGACGGCGGCCCGGGTCCGGGCGGCGTGCTGCCCGGACCCGGATCCCTGCTAGTCGCGGGTGAGCAGACCGGTGCGGAGGGTGGCGAGGGTCGCCGACAGGAGTCGTGAGACGTGCATCTGCGAGAGACCCAGAGCGGCGCCGATCTGCGCCTGCGTCATTTCTTGGCCGAAGCGCATCTCGATGATGCGCCGTTCGCGTTCGCCGAGTTCGGCCAGGAGCGGGGCCAGGGCGTGCAGGTCCTCGAACACCTCGATGGCCGGGTCCTCCTCGCCCATGACGTCGGAAAGCGAGCGTCCGGTGGTGTGGGGCCCGCTCTCCTCTCCCTCGCTGCGCGGGCTGTCCAGCGATCCGGCGGCGTAGCCGTTGGCGGCCACGATCACCTCCAGGACCTGTTCCTCGGTCACCGCGAGGTCCGCGGCGAGCTCCGCGACCGTTGGTTCGCGGCCGAGCTTCGAGGACAACCGCTCCTGGGACTTGAGCAGTTGGAGACGTAGCTCCTGCAGTCTGCGCGGTACGTGCACGGCCCAGCTCGTGTCCCGGAAGTGGCGCTTGATCTCCCCGAGGATGTAGGGGACGGCGAAGGAGACGAACTCGAAGCCGCGGCTGGTGTCGAACCGGTCGATCGCCTTGATCAGACCCACGATTCCGACCTGGACGATGTCCTCCAACTGGCCGTTGCCGCGGTTGCGGTAGCGGCCTGCCACGTAGTGCACCAGGGAGAGGTTCATCTCGATCAGCGTGTTGCGCGTGTACAGGTAGGCGGGGGAGTCCTCCTCAAGTGTCCCGAGCTGTTCGAAGAAGAGCTTCGACAGCTCCCGGGCGTCCTTCGGCGCGACCTGGTCGGCCTCCTCGATCCACGGCAGCCCGCCGCTCCCTCCCCGCGCCGGTCCGCTCGGCTCAGCGGCGTCGTCCACGTCCGGCGCCTGCAGAAACATCGTCTGACCCCTCACTCTCTCGTCACTCTCGTTCTGCATCGCTCAGCTCGCGACGACCGTGAAGGGGTTGCCTTCCCGGTCCGCCAGCACGGCCTCGCCTCGGCCGCGGGGCCCCTGGGGCGGTGAGATGACGCGTCCACCCCACCCGGTGGCCGCCACGGCGGCCATGCCGACGTCGGCCACGCGAAAGCACGGATGCCAACCGGACGTCGCGGCGTCCCTGAGCGCGGCGACCGTGCGCAGCCCGTCGCGCACCTCGATCTGACCGTGGGTGTACTCCACCTCGCAGCTGTCGCCCGACGTACCGGCCCAGCCCAGTACGTCCCCGTAGAAGTAGGCGGCCGCGAAGATGTCCCGGGTGTGCAGTTCGAGCCGGGCGATTGGGCCCGCGCCCACCCGCCAACGCTGGTCGGGAGCCCGCTGACGCAGGCCGAACACCGCTTCCTGTGGGCCCGCCGCCACGGCGAGCCGCCCGGTCTCGGTGGTCAGCGGACCTACGGCGACGGTGGCGCCGCGCTCACGCAGCCGGCCCACCGTGGTGTCCACCTCATCGACACCGAAGTACGGGATCCATCCCGCGGAGACGCCCAGGTCGCACGTGGCCTGGCTGAGGGTTCCCACCGGCGCTCCGGCCCGCAGCGCCAGAAATCGCGCCCTGCCCGGCGCGCCCAGCAGCGGGACATGACACCACCCGAGGACCCGGGCGTAGAACTCCTTGGCGGCCTGGGCATCACCGGAGGCCAGGCTCAACCAGCACGGAGCGCCGCGCACCCTGTCCGAAGCACCCGGCGGCAGGCTCCTGCCCGGCAGGGCAGGCCGCCGCTCACCGGCCGGCGGGACCAGGCGCAGCCCTCCGGCCCGCCGGAACGGCCTGACGCCGCTCCACACGCGCCCCGCCTCCCGGCCCTGACCCCTGACGCGCGGAGCGGGCCTCTCTCGCCGTAGCTGCTCACGCTCGTCGCTCACACCGATGTCTTTTGGCATAGCGCCCTCTCCCCATCTGGTTCCGGCGGTCCTCGCCAGTGGTTCCGCAGAGGGCGGGCGCCATACCGGGACCTTCCTCACCCATCCCGGGGACCAAGGCCCTGTCCTGACCGGTGCCAAAGCCCCGTTCCCGTCCGTTGCCGGGTGGCATGCGAGGCAGGGGGAGCTCGGCCAGGGATGACGGACGATCGAAGGAGACCTACCTGATGCGCACCATCAGGCACTTGCGCCGCATGCTGTACGAGGCTGTGTGCCTCTCCAAGAACATCGACGGCCGTTCACCGACGGACAGCGGCGGGTGACGTCAGCCTCCCCGCTCACGGCTGCGTGGACGGCGGCACGAGGCCCGCTGTCAGGCGGGCTGTCTCTCGCCCGATGGCCGCTACGGAAGGGTCGTTCGCCGGTAGACACCGTCGCGCGGTGGGCTCGTGCACGCAGCCAAGGACCCCGGCATGGTCGGTGACCGGCTCGGACAGCTCGGAGTCCCAGCCGTGTGCGAGCAGGGCTTCGTGCAGTTCACGCGAGGAATCGACCGGCACGACCTCGTCCGTGGTGCCGTGCACGAGCCGTACGGGTATCGGAGTCACCGCCCGGCCGACTGCTTGGAGGGGCACGGTGCCCGTGGTGCGTGCCGGGCGCCGGTAGCCGCCCGCGATGCCCACCACCGCGGCGGGCCGCCAGCCGCCGAAGAGTTCCGGCCGCAGAGCCACACCCATCGCGGCGCAAGCCCCCGCCGACCACCCTGCCAACACCAACTGGCCGGGCCCGTCGATGAGTTCGCGTACGTAGTCGCGGCCGAACCGCAAGGCGTCGGTGAGATGTTCCCGGCCGCCGTCGGGCCGGTCCGAACGCCAGTCGGGGACAAGGACGGTGGGACCCGACCGGGCGATCTCCTGGGCCAGTGAGCCCATCACGTCCCGCTCATCGGGCCCCATCCCGTGCCAGAGCAGCACGCACCGGTCGTCCTGCTGCCCGGAGGCGTAGATGTCGAGGAGTTTGCCGTCGCCGCCGGTGGCGTACCGCACGGTCCGGGTCGTGATCGTCAAGTCCGTTCCTCAAGTCCGTTCCTCCCGCGGCGTTATTCAAGAAAAGTCGCGCGGCGATGTCGAGAACTCGTGTCCGGCTCCGTCCCCGTGGTGAACGCGACCACAATAGGTCGCATCAGCCCGAGGAGAACACCATGGCCAAGTACCTGCTGCTCAAGCACTACCGTGGCGCCCCGAGTGCGGTCAACGACGTGCCCATGGAGCGCTGGACGCCCGAGGAGATCTCGGCCCACGTGAAGTACATGAACGACTTCGCGGCCCGGCTGGAGGAGACCGGCGAGTTCGTCGACGGCCAGGCGCTCGCCCCCGAGGGGACGTTCGTCCGGTACGACGGAGAAGGCCGCCCGCCGGTCACCGACGGCCCCTTCGCCGAGACCAAGGACCTCATCGCGGGCTGGATGGTGATCGACGTCGACGACTACGACCGCGCCCTCGCACTCGCCGGGGAACTGTCGGCCGCCCCCGGGGCAGGCGGCAAGCCGATCCACGAGTGGCTCGAGATCCGCCCGTTCCTGGGCGCGAAGCACACCGTCACGGAGTGACGCCGGAGATGGATGAAGCCCGGCTTCGGAGTCTGACACCGAGCGTGCTCGGAATCCTCGTCCGCCGCGGAGCCGACTTCGCGGCGGCCGAGGACGCCGTACAGGACGCCCTGGTCGAGGCGGTCCGCGTCTGGCCGGACGACTCGCCCCGGGACCCGAAGGGCTGGCTGGTCACGGTGGCCTGGCGCAAGTTCCTCGACATGACCCGGGCGGACACCGCACGCCGCCGGCGTGAGGATCTCGTCGACGAGGAGCCCGCGCCCGGACCCGCCCCCGCCGTGGACGACACACTCCAGCTCTACTTCCTGTGCGCCCACCCGAAGCTGACGCCGTCCTCCGCGGTCGCGCTCACCCTGCGCGCCGTCGGCGGCCTCACCACCCGCCAGATCGCCCAGGCCTACCTGGTCCCCGAGGCGACCATGGCGCAACGCATCAGCCGGGCCAAGCGCACCGTCTCCGACGTGCGGTTCGACACGCCCGGAGACGTCGCCACCGTGCTGCGCGTCCTCTACCTGGTCTTCAACGAGGGCTACTCCGGTGACGTCGACCTCGCCGCCGAGGCCATCCGGCTCACCCGGCAGCTCGCGGCCGCGATCGACCACCCGGAGGTGGCGGGCCTGCTCGCCCTCATGCTGATCCACCACGCCCGGCGCGCCGCACGGACCGCGCCCGACGGCAGCCTGGTGCCGCTCGCCGAGCAGGACCGCAGCCGGTGGGACACCGAGGCGATCGCCGAGGGCATCGGGATCCTGCACGGGGCCCTCGCCCGTGACCGCCTCGGCGAGTTCCAGGCCCAGGCCGCCGTCGCGGCACTCCACGCCGACGCGCCCACCGCCGAGGAGACCGACTGGGTGCAGATCGTCGAGTGGTACGACGAGCTCGTACGCCTGACCGACAGCCCGGTCGTGCGGCTCAACCGCGCGGTGGCCGTCGGCGAGGCCGACGGACCGCGCGCCGGTCTGGCGGAGCTCGCGGCCCTGGACGACGCGCTGCCCCGCCACGCCGCCGTGGCGGCGTACCTCCACGAGCGCGACGGTGATCCGGCGACGGCGGCACGGCTGTACGCCGAGGCGGCCCGGAAGGCGCCCAACCTTCCCGAACGCGACCACCTGACGCGCCAGGCCGCCCGGCTCAACGCGGCCGCGGAGTTCAGGGCCCCCCGCGCTCCCTGACGACATCGGCCGGACTCTTGTCGTCCCGCAGCCCCTGGAAGCGGGGGTGGCGCAGCATGCCGTCGCGTGTCCACTCGGTGAAGGCGACCTGGGCCACGAGGCGCGGCTGGGCCCAGTGTGCGGTCCGCTCCGGGACCGCGTCCGCGAACGGCGATTTCGGCACCTGGAGTTCGCCGAGTCGGCGTCGCAGGGACATCAGGGTGCGCGCGTCGAACCCGGTGCCGACCTTGCCCGCGTAACGCAGCCGCCCGTCCTCGTAGTAGCCGATGAGCAGCGCGCCGATGCCCGTCCGGCTGCCCGTGGGCTCGGTGAACCCGCCCACCACGAACTCCTGGCCCCGGGAGCACTTCAGCTTGAGCCAGTCGCCCGAGCGGCGCGCCTGGTAGACGCTCTCGGCCCGTTTGGCGATGAGGCCCTCCCAGCCGCGCCGGCACGCGTCGGCGAGGAGTTCGGGCCCGCCTTCGTTGCGATGGGTGTTGAACCGCAACGGCGCGGCGAACGCGAGGGAGCGCCGCAGCAGGGACTTGCGGGTGCGCAGCGGCAGCCGCCGTACGTCCATGCCGTCCAGGCGCAGCAGATCGAAGACGTAGTACGTCACCGCGACCTTGGTCGCCGCGACGTCGGCGGGCCTGGTGAGCCCCATGCGCTGCTGGAGCAGCGCGAAGTCGGTCCTGCCGCGTGAGTAGGCGACGATCTCTCCGTCGACCGTGAAGTCCGCGCAGTCCTGTCCCGCGAGCGCGTCGACGATCTCCGGGTACGTGGCGTCGAGCCGTCGCCCCGACCGGGACCGGAGCGTCAGCGTGCCGTTCTCGCGCACCGCCAGTGCCCGGACGCCGTCCAGTTTCCGCTCGAAGATCCAGCCGTCCGGGAAGTGACGCAGGGTGGTGAGCGTCGCCAGCATCGGAGAGGCCGCGAGTTCGACGCCCGGTGCCGCCTCGCGGGTGCGGCCGACAAGGCCGGGCGGCAGCGTGTCGAGGAGGCCGGTCATCCCCGCTCACCGCCGTTGGAATGCCATGTCGGCGCGTCCGGAGCCTCCGCGACCTGGCGCAGCGTACGGCCGCTGCGTGCCGACCGCGCCCGCCGTGGATCGGGGGTGCCGCCACCCGAATGGTGCCCGGTCCGTACCAGCAGCCAGGTCGGCTTCGCGGAGGACCTTCCGCTCTTCTCCTCACGGCTGTGGAAGCGGGTGAGCGCGTACTCCCCGCGCAGTTTCTCGCCCCGCAGATCGAACGTGGCGTGACCGTTCTCCAGGGCCTGCCCGAACGGCACCGGCCGGTTCCGCTTGTCGTGGCTGGTCGGGCGGTACGTGCCGCGGTCCCAGACGATGACGGTCCCGCCGCCGTACTCGTCCCGAGGGATCACCCCCTCGAAGTCCCGGTACTCCAGGGGGTGGTCCTCGGTGGGGATGGCGAGCCGCTTGTCGTGCGGGTCGGTGGAGGGCCCCTTGGGGACAGACCAGGACTTCAGTACGCCGTCGACCTCCAGGCGGAAGTCGAAGTGCACCGTGCTCGCGTCGTGGATCTGGACCACGAACGTGGGCTCATCGGCCGGAGTCCGCCCGGCCTCGTCCCGCGTCCCGCGCTCGCCGCGCGGTTCGCTCGTCCTGTCGAAGTGCCGCTTGTCCCGGTAGGTCCGCAGCCCGTCCTTGTCGCTCACCTCAGGTCCCTTCTGCCGACTGGTCCGGAGGCCCCGTACAGGCTATGCACCCCCGATCCCACCCGCACGGCGAGCGACCGGCGCCGGCACTCCCCGGGGACCGGAATGTGTGGGACCGCGGCCCGCGGGACACCCGGTGCACCGATGACTCGCGTTCGCGCAGGTCGTACGCCGTGAGCGGCGTCAGGCGTTCGCGCCCCGGAGCGGTGCGGAGCAAGCTGGAGAGAGTGGCCCCGAGGAAGGAAGAGCACCGATGGGTGACACCCCGCAGGACCCGACGACGAAGCACCCCCGGCCGGAGTTCGCACAGCAGGACCAGGAGCCGCCGGGCTGGACGGGACCGATGGACCCGCCCCCCGACCACGGCGAGGAGTCCTACGTGGGGAGCGGGCTGCTGCAGAACCGGGCGGCGGTCGTGACCGGCGGTGACTCCGGCATCGGCCGGGCCGTCGCTCTCGCCTACGCACGCGAGGGCGCGGACGTCCTGTTCACCTACCTGCCCACGGAGGCGGAGGACGCCCAGGAAACGGCCCGCCTCGTCGACAAGGCGGGGCGCCGCGGTCTCGCCGTGCCGTGCGACATCCGGGAGGAGGAGCAGTGCCGCCGCCTCGTGGAGCGAGCCGTGGCGGAGTTCGGGCGCATCGATGTCCTGGTCAACAACGCGGCGTATCAAATGTCCCAGCCGCAGGGCATCGGGGACATTTCCACGGAGCAGTTCGACCGCGTCGTGCGCACGAATCTGTACGGCATGTTCTGGCTGTGCAAGATGGCCGTGCCGCACATTCCCTCGGGCGGGTCCATCATCAACACCACGTCGGTGCAGGCCTACAAGCCGAGCCCGCACCTGCTCGACTACGCCATGACCAAGGGCGCCATCGTCACGTTCACCCAGGGCCTCGCGCAGATGCTGGTCGAGAACGGCATCCGGGTCAACGCCGTCGCTCCGGGACCGGTGTGGACGCCGCTGATCCCGGCCACGCTGCCGGACACCAAGGAGTTCGGCAAGCAGGCCCCGATGGGCCGCCCCGCCCAGCCCGCCGAGATGGCGCCCGCGTATGTGTTCCTGGCCTCGGAACACGCGAGCTTCATCACCGCGGAGGTCATGAACGCCACCGGAGGCACGCCGCTCCCGTGACTGGACCGGGGGAGTGGAGAGGCAGCGCAAGCATCGGTGCGAAGGAGGCGGCGACGTGAGCTCCACCGTTGACCTACAGGTCGGGCGACGCAAGATCGAGGTGAAGCGGGCCGAGAAGGAGCTGTTCCCGCAGGACGGCATCACCAAGGCCGATCTCGCCGAGCACTACCGGCGTGTGGCACCGCGCATGCTGCCCGAACTGCGCGGCAGGCCGCTGATGCTGGAGCGGATGCCGGACGGGATCGACGGAGACCGCTTCTACCAGAAGGAGGTCTCCGACTACTTCCCCGACTGGATCAACCGCGCCACGGTGGCCAAGGAGGGCGGCGAGGTGACGCATGTGGTCTGTGACGACACGGCGACCCTGGTCTATCTGGCGGGCCAGGCATGCATCACCCCCCACCGCTGGCTGAGCCGCGCCGACCGGCCGCGCCGCCCCGACCGCCTGGTCTTCGACCTCGACCCGCCCGCCGACGACTTCGAGCCCGTACGCGGTGCGGCACACCGCCTGCGCGATCTGCTCGACGAGCTGGACCTTCCGTCGGGCCTGATGACCACGGGCTCACGCGGTCTGCACGTCGTCGTCCCGCTGAACCGGCGCGACGACGCCGACGACGTGCTCGCGTTCGCCCGCGCCGCCGCACAGGCGCTGGCGGCGCGGCACGAGAAGGAGCTGACGACCGAGCCCCGCAAGGACGCACGCAAGGGGCGGCTGTATCTGGATGTCGCGCGCAACGGCTACGCCCAGACCGTGGTCGCTCCGTTCGCCGTCCGCTCCAGGCCGGGCGCCCCGGTGGCCGTGCCGCTGAGCTGGGACGAGCTGGACGCACCCGGGCTGACCGCCCGCCGCTGGACAGTGACCGACCTCGGCGACCGCCTCGACAAGGACCCCTGGGCGGGACTCGCCCGTCACGCGCGCGGCGTGACCGCGGCCGCCCGGCGCCTGCGAGAACGTACGTAGGCCTGACGGCCCCCTCACGGGAGACCCGCAGGGGGCCGAGCGCCACCGCTACTGGAGGAGACCCCGATGCGCGCACTCACCTGGCACGGCAAGCGAGACGTCCGTGTCGAGACAGTCCCCGACCCCGTGCTCAAGGACCCGACCGACGTCATCGTGCGGGTGACGTCCACCGGCGTCTGTGGATCCGACCTGCATCTGTACGAGGTCCTGGGCCCCTATATCGATCCCGGCGACATCCTGGGTCACGAACCGATGGGGATCGTCGAGGAAGTCGGCCCGGACGTCACCGAACTGTCGGCGGGCGACCGAGTGGTGGTGCCGTTCAACATCTCCTGCGGGCACTGCTTCATGTGCGACCGGGGTCTGCAGTCGCAGTGCGAGACGACCCAGGTCAAGGAGCGCGGCACGGGCGCCGCCCTCTTCGGATACACCAAGCTCTACGGTCAGGTGCCCGGCGGGCAGGCGGAACTCCTGAGGGTGCCGTTCGGCAACACCCTGCCCATCAAGGTGCCCACGGGCCCGCCGGACGACCGGTTCGTCTTCCTCTCCGACGTGCTCCCCACCGCCTGGCAGGCGGTGGAGTACGCCGACATCCCGCCCGGCGGCACGGTGACCGTCCTGGGACTCGGACCGATCGGCGCCATGGCAGCGCGCATCGCACTTCACCGGGGCGCGAGCCTCGTCGTCGGCGTCGACCTGGTGCCCGAGCGGCTGAGCCGCGCCTACGGTGACGGCGTCAAGGCCCTGGACCTGCGCCGCTACGGCAAGGACCTCGGCAACGCGATCCGTGACCTGACGGACGGGCGCGGCACGGACGCCGTCATCGACGCCGTGGGAATGGAGGCACACGGCGCGCCTCTGGCCAAGGCGGCCCATTGGGGTGTGGGCCTGCTGCCGAACGCCGTGGCCGAAAAGCTCATGGACCGCGCCGGCGTCGACCGCCTCGGCGCCCTCCACGCGGCGATCGACATCGTCCGGCGCGGAGGCACCGTCTCCATCTCCGGTGTCTACGGCGGTGCGGTCGACCCCATGCCGCTCCTGACCATGTTCGACAAGCAGATCCAGCTCCGCATGGGGCAGGCCAACGTCAGGCACTGGGTGGACGACATCCTGCCGCTCCTCACCGACGAGGACCCGCTCGGAGTCGACGACTTCGCCACTCACCACATGACCCTGGAAGACGGTCCCAAGGCGTACCAGATGTTCCAGGACAAGGAAGACGGGATGATCAAGACGCTGCTCAAGCCCTGAGCCGCCTGGGCCGGGGGCCGTCCGCGATCTCGCCCCGGCGGCTTCTCACCGTGGGCAGCTTCTCACCGTGCCGGTTTGGAGTTCACCACGAAGCGCGCCCCGTCCGGATCGCTCAGGATCGCCTCCGTCGCACCCGCCGCGCCCTGGAGGACACTGCCGCCGTGGGCTCGCGCGGCCCGGGCGCAGGCATCCACGTCGTCGACCGTGAAGTGGATCTGCCAGTGGGGCCGGATCTCCGGATCGGGCGCGGATTCCACCGCGCCCGAGTGGATGCGGGCCACGATGTCGCCCTGGCTGCGCAGGACGACCCTCTCGTCCTCGTAGTGGACCTCGCAGCAGCCCGAGACCGAGGACGCCCAGCCGAGCACCTCCGCGTAGAAGATGGCCGCGTCGAAAGCATCCCGGGTGTAGAGCTCCACGAAGACCGGGGCCGCGCTGCGCCATTCCTCCCAGTCGGCCACCAGCTCGCCCTCCCAGATGCCGAAGACCGCTCCCTCGCGGTCGGCCAGCAGAGCCGCACGCCCCGGAGGGAACGAGATGGGCCCCACGGCGGTCGTCCCCCCGCGCTCCTGGCTGCGGGCCACGGTCTCGTTCGCGTCGGAGGCGGCGAAGAAGGGGGTCCATGCGACGGCCGTCCGCCCGATGGCCTCCACGGCGGAGACTCCCGCCACCGGCACTCCATTCACACTCGCAAATCTGTACTGGTCGCCCAGCTTTCCGATGCGCCAGTCCCATCCCAGTACCGCGTGGTAGAACTCCTCCGCGGCCGTTAGATCACGCGTGGTCAAGCTGACCCAACAGGGTGCGCCGAAGACCGAGCTGCTGACTACGTTGTGGCTTGCAGGTGCCTTATTGCTGTTCATCTTCGTACCGTTCTGAGGTCGATGGACGCCCCACCCCCTTCGGACTACTGGCGCCCGACCCTGTGGGCCGGAAGACGACCCGCGTCAGCGGCCCGCGCCCGTGATCCCTTCGGCTCCATCATCCCCACCGCCGGGCCTCACGTCGCGCTGTGTTGCTGGCTTCGGGCGGACGTCTCGGTGAACCCGTCCACCGGCGGGAGCGATTTCTCCCCAGATGGGGTACATGAGTGCTATGAGCACTCACAGCTATACCGTTCTGGCCATCGAGGGCGGCGGCGCGCTGATCTTCATTATCGTCGGCATCGCTGTGGTCGTCGGACTGCTCGCCATGTTCGTCAGCGGACGGCGCCGCGCGGCCCGCCGCACCGAGCCCACCACACCCGCCTACGACGCCGACCCCGCCAGCGGTGAAGCCCAGCGCGGCACCACCTGGCAGACCCCCGACGACGACCCCGAGCAGGGACACCCTCACCCCTGAGCGCGCCGCGACGAGGACACCTGGCGCCGGGCCTCGCGGCGGCGCAGCATCGCCGTGCGCTGCACCTCGTCGGTGCCGCCCCACACGCCTGACTGCTGGCGGGTGTCCAGGGCCCACTCCAGGCATTCCGCGCGCACCGGGCAGCGTGCGCACACCTCCTTGGCGCGCAGGGTCTGCGTCGCACCGGCGCCCAGGGCGCTCACGGGGAAGAAGAGTTCGGGATCCTCCTCCGTGCACGCCGCTTCCTGCCTCCACCACTTCATTGCCCGTACTCCCGTCCTGACGACGTGACTTCGAGATGTCCTCGGGTGGTCCGAGTGACCGGCCGGGCGGGTCTGTAAACCGGGTCGGCAGTGCTCGCTGGGGCCGAAGGGGCGGTTTCGGCCTCCTCGGCCGACCTTGACGGTGCGGTCCGACGGAGGGTTCTCTCGCTGGAGATGAGGTGCGGGAGCGTCCTTCACCAGGAGGGGAGACACCACCGTCATGCCATCTCAGCGAGGACTCGGTGTGGCCGTCATAGGCACCGGAAAGATGGGCGCGGACCACGTACGCCGGCTCCATGAGGTCATCAGCGGGGCGCGGGTGGCGGCCGTCGCCGACATCGAGGCGGAGCGTGCGAAGTCCCTGGCCGCCACGATCGACGGGTGCACGGCCTACACCGAACCGGCGGCCGCCATGGCCTCGGGAGAGGTGGATGCCGTACTGATCGCCTCTCCCGGCCCCGCCCACGAGGCGGCCCTGACCGAAGCCCTCGGTCGCGACCTGCCGGTGCTGTGCGAGAAGCCGATGGCTCCGGACACGGCCTCTTCCCTGCGCGTCATGGAGGCGGAGCGGCGGCTCGGACACCGGCGTATCCAGGTGGGCTTCATGCGGCGCTACGACGCCGAGTACGTCAGGCTCAAAGGGCTCCTCGACAGCGGTGAGTTGGGCAGGGCGCTGATGCTGCACCAACGCCACCGCAACCTGGCCATGCCGCCGGGATTCACCGACGAGATGCTCATCACCAGCTCCGTCGCCCACGAGGTGGACGCGGCCCGCTGGCTGCTCGACCAGGAGATCGCGGCGGTCACCGTGCACAAGCCGACGGCGTCGTCGCTCGCCCCGGCGGGCATGAACGACCCTCAGTTCGTCCTCCTCGAGACCACGTCGGGCGCGCTCGTCGACGTCGAGATCTTCGGTCACTGCGGTTACGGCTACCAGGTCCAGGCCGAGGCG
Source organism: Streptomyces sp. NPDC054866 (assembly GCF_053610745.1). Taxonomy (NCBI): domain Bacteria; kingdom Bacillati; phylum Actinomycetota; class Actinomycetes; order Kitasatosporales; family Streptomycetaceae; genus Streptomyces; species Streptomyces sp. NPDC054866. Next base: position 15,778 of record NZ_JBSGZA010000012.1, on the reverse strand, counting down.
GTCTGTGAGCGGGGCACCGTACGCATCGGGGACGAACAAGGGCCCCGGGTGAGCACCGACGGCCGCTGGGGAGGGCACGTCCCGCCGGACTACGTCGAGCGTTTCGAGGACGCCTACGACCGCGAGGTGCAGGCCTGGGTGGACGCCACCCGCAGGGGCGAGGTCACAGGCCCGAGCGCCTGGGACGGCTATGCGGCGGCGGCCGTGTGCGAGGCGGGCGTGGTGTCCCAGCGGGAGGGCGGGCGCGTCGAGGTCGAGCTGGTCGAGCGGCCTGACTTCTACGGGTAGACCGTGCGGCGAGACGGAGCGGGCGGCACCGGATCGGTGCCGCCCGCTCGGTGTCGTGGCCGAAGCGCCTTCGCGGGGCGCCTACGGGCGGACCGTGAGCACCAGCTTCCCCGTGACGCGGCCCGTCTCGCCCTGCGCGTGCGCCTTCGCGGCGTCGGCGAGCGGATACGTGTCCGAGACGTGGACCCGCAGCTGTCCGGACTCGGCGAGGGCCGCGATCGCCGCCATGCCCGCCTGGTCGTGCTCCACCAGCATGTCCGTGGCCCGAACGCCCAACTCGGCCGCGCGCTCGGCTACTTCGCCGAAGTTGCCCGGCAGGATCGACACCAGCATGCCGCCCGGCCGCAGCACCTCCAGGGAGCGCAGCCGGTCCTCGCCGCCCAGCGGGTCGAGGACCACGTCGATGTCACGGGCCTCCTTCACGAAGTCCGCGGAGCGGTAGTCGATGACTTCGTCCGCGCCCAGGCAGCGCACGAAGTCATGCTTGGCGGCCGAGGCCGTGCCGATGACGTACGCGCCACGCGCCTTGGCGATCTGCACCGCCACATGGCCCACGCCACCGGCCGCCGCGTGCACCAACACCCGCTGGCCCGGCTGCACTTGGGCGTTGTCGACCAGGGCCTGCCAGGCGGTCAGCGCGACCAGCGGCAGGGCGCCCGCCTCGACGTGGCTCAATCCCGCGGGCCTTCGTACGAAGGCGCGGGTGGGTCCGGTCACGTACTCGGCGTGCGAACCGGCCCCGTACGGGTAGGGCAGCATGCCGAACACCTCGTCGCCCGGCTTGAACAGCGAGACGCCGATGCCGACCGCCTCGACGACGCCCGACACGTCCCAGCCGAGCGTGAACGGCGGCTCGCCCAGGAAGGCGCCGAACCTGCGGTGCTTCCAGTCGGTCGGGTTCACGCCCGCCGCGTGCACGGCCACGAGCACCTGCCCGACGCCGGGCTCGGGGCGAGCGACCTCGATCTCTTTCAGTACGTCGGGGTCGCCCAGGACGTCCTGGCTGATGGCCTTGGTGTTGTTGTTGGTCATGAATACAGCGTGCGGCAAGGTCTTGACCTGGGCAATGGCAAGATTGCCATTAAGCGATAGGATCGTGCCATGGCTTCGATGGAATTCCTCGCCGATCGCCCGCACCGCGTGGTCGTCCTCGCTCTCGACGGCGTCTACCCCTTCGAGCTCGGCATCCCGAACAGGGTCTTCCCGCTGGTCCCCGGGGCTTACGAGGTGGTGACCTGCGCGGCGACGGAGGACCGCACGGTGGCCACCGACGCCGATTTCACCATCACCGTCGGACACGGCCCCGAGGCGCTGGAGAGCGCGGACACGGTGGTGCTGCCGCCCTACTCCCTGCGGCTCATCGCCGCCGAGCTGTCGGAGCCGGTGTGCGCCGCGCTCGCCCGAATCAGGCCCGGCACGCGGTTCGTGTCCATCTGTACGGGGGCGTTCACGCTCGCCGCGGCCGGCATGCTGGACGGGCGGCCCGCGACGACGCACTGGGCGCTCGCGGACCACTTCCGGAAGCTGTTCCCCCAAGTCGACCTGGATCCCGACGTGTTGTTCGTTGACGACGGCGACGTGCTCACCTCGGCGGGGGCCGCCTCCGGGGTCGACGCGTGCCTGCACGTGGTGCGCTCCGACCACGGCAGCGCGGTCGCCAACCGGGTCGCCCGGCACTGCGTCGTGCCCCCGTGGCGAGAGGGCGGCCAGGCCCAGTACATCGAACAGCCGATCCCGGACGAGGGCGCCGCCGGCACCGGAGCCACCCGTACCTGGGCCCTGGAACACCTCGACCGGCCGCTCGCCCTGCGGGAGTTGGCCGCGCACGCCCGGATGAGCCCGCGCACCTTCGCCCGCCGCTTCCAGGAGGAGACGGGCACGAGCCCCGGCCGTTGGCTGATCCAGCAGCGTGTGCACCGGGCCCGGCATCTGCTGGAGTCCAGCGACCTGTCGGTCGACCGGATCGCCGCGGAGGTCGGTTTCGCCACCGGCACGTCGCTGCGGCAGCACTTGCAGGCGGCCATCGGGGTCTCGCCGCAGGTGTACCGGAAGACGTTTCAGGCGGGGGTGGCGGCGGGCGGCGCGTAGGCGGTGCGGCCGGGCAGCGGGGTCGGCCCTTCGGCTCGGAGTGCCGGCGCGGGCGGCACGGAGCACCCTGGAGACATGCAGACCGCGCCGATAATCGTCCACGCGCTCTCGCCTACGGGCGGGCGCAGAGTGACGGCGCGCGGAGAGATCCTCGGCCTCGCGCACTCGGACGCGGACGTCATCGAGTTCCTGCGCCGGGCCGGACTGCCGGACGCGGAAGTGCTGCTCGACGACCCGGCGTGGGTGAAGTGGCGCGGCGGTCGTGCCCACCACTACGAAGCGGCATAGCGCGTCGAGGCGCTGACCAGGGCTTATCGCAGTCGATCAATGCCGGGACGGGTACATGTAACGGCCAGCCGCCGGGGGCGGGGTTGCACTGGAATGGTTACTGCACGCAAAGGTGCGTGCACCGACAGTAAGGATCGACCATGGGTAAGCGTCAGTCTCCCCGGGACAAGCGCCGCGCCGTCCGCGACCAGGAGCGCAGCAAGCAGCAGCCCCGTAGGCAGGGCGAGCAGAGCGACGTCGAGAGGGTCGAGGAGCACCGGCGCTCCGAGCCCGGCGGCAAGCCGGGCGGCGACATGGACTTCTAGGCTGCCGAGCCTGACCGAGGCGCCTCACCTGCCCCCTGACGGGGCGGGTGGGGCGCCTCAGTCCATGATCCCGACGTCGTAGAAGAAGCGGTAGCGGTCCGGGTCGTCCGGCAGGAACCAGTGGAAGCCCTCCAGGAGGAAGACCGCGACCAGGTTCACCGCGATCACCAGTGCGAGGAAGCCGAGCACGGCCCGACCGGCCATCCTGTACATCCCAGACGCGGGCACCGTGGTGTCGGCCGTGGAGTGGGCGAAGGCCATCACGATGCCGATCGCCACCACCGAGGCCATGAAGAGGATCCAGGCCCAGACGTACATGTGCAGACCGAGCACGGGGGATCCGTAGCCCTTGTCGCCCGGCAGGATGTGCAGCATCGTCTGCCGCCAGGACGCGAAGGCGCCGCACATCACGGCGACCAGAGCGAGACCCCAGCCCATCATGTAGTCGCGGCCCGTGACCGTGCCGGTCATGCCGCGACGCACGATGTACGCGGCCCCGAGCGCGGCGAGCAGCATGAACATGCGCTGCACCATGCACAGCGGGCAGGGGTAGTCCCAGGAGATGAACTGCACGCCGAGCCCGCCGCAGACGACACCGGTCCAGCCGACGGCGAAGAAGCAGGCGAACCAGTACTGGACCCTGCCGAGCACGCTGAAGCGCTCGGTGCCCGGCAGCGGGGCCGTCAGCGCGCTCATCAGTAGCTCAACCCCAACTTGAGGCTGCTGGTGATGTGATGGGCGAGCAGGAGGATCGTGAGCACGAGCATGATCCACCAGCCGCCGAGCAGCACGGCCCGTGACCGCTGCCGGTGAAGCGCGTACAGGGTGGCCAGAAGGCCGCCGAAGATGAGGGTGTCCATGGCCGCGGAAGGTATCCGGGGCGACGGCCGCACAGCCGCAGGACGATCGGGACGCGCCACCGGGTCCACGGGAAGGGACCAACCTGCCGCCTCCGCCGCTACAGTCCCGCCATGGGGTGGGGCAGGGGAGTGCGCAGGGCGCGGAGGTGCGGCTGGTGTGGGGCGCCGGTGGAGCAGACGGGGCGTTGGCGCAGGCGCCGTTACTGCTGCCGTAGCCATCGTCGAAAGGCCAGCCTGTTGTCCTGGGTGTGGGATCTTCTTGACGGGCTGACGGGCTGACGGGCTGACGGGCTGACGGGGTGACGGGGTGACGGGCTGACGGGCTGACGGGCTGACGGGCTGACGGGCTGACCGGCAGGTAGGCTGCCCGTTCGCTGAGGTGGGACTAGGGGGAGCGATCATTCGCGGCGTTGCGGGAATCAAGGGCAAGGCAGTGGTGGCCGGCATGGTGCTGGCCGTTGTGCTCACCGCTGCCGGGTGCGGCACAGACTCCGCGCCGGGCGGCTCACGAGGCACGGGCTCCGCCGGATCCGCAGGCAAGGACGACCGGCCGAAGAGCCCCGCGGGCTCCCTCACTTGGGAGTTCGAGCACATCGCGGACTACAGCGGAAAGCTCGCCGACGTCGCCGTCCTGGCCGAGGACGACATCTGGGCGGTCGGCACCGAGAACAACGGCGAGTCCAACGCCCACCTGCTGCACTACGACGGCACGAAGTGGAAGCGCGAGCCCCTCCCCGAAGCCCTCGGCGACAGCGCCTACGCGCCATTGCTCGAAGAGGTCGGAGAGGAAGCACTGTGGCTGCGGCCGCAGGGCTCCGAAGACGGCGCCGCCGTGCAACGCTGGGCCCAGTGGGACGGCACCCGCTGGTCCGCGGTAGCAAGCCCCCCGCCGGGCAACGTCGGGGACTTCGAAGCCGCGGGCCCGGACGACATCTGGGCCCTCGACAGCGAGCGGACCGCCCAGCACTGGGACGGCACCCGCTGGACCACGACCCGGCTGCCGTACGGAGCCTCCGACCTCGCCGTGGTGGGCCCGGCCGACGTCTGGGCGGTCGGCAGCCGCTCCACCGGTCCCGGCACCCAACTCGAAGGCTCCGATGACGGGTACAGCCAGCCCGCCTCGATGCACTGGGACGGCACCTCCTGGAAGGCGGTGGACACTCCGCAGGCCCGCTTCGAGGAGCCCCTGCCGCCGGAACCCAGCGCAGGCCTCGGCCAGGTCTTCGCGCTCGACAGCGGTGAAGTGCGCGCGTACGGCAGCAACTCCTTCAACCACGGCGAGGTCGAGAACGAACCCGCGGACGAGTTCATCCAGCTGCGCTGGGACGGCTCGAAGTGGGTCGAGCAGAAGGACGCGCCCGGCGGATGCGCGCTGCGCACCCCGGTGGGCCAGGACGACAAGGGCCTGTTCCTCGACGGCAACTGGTACATGACCGACGACGGACGGTGCGTGAAGATCAAGCGCCATCGCCTGCCCCTGTCGACAGGCGCCCGCAAGGGGTCGAACCAGTCGCTGTGGCTGGAGGAGATCCACCGCGTGCCGGGCACCGACGAGTGGCTGGGCGCCGGGCACGTCCAGGTCAACCAGTCGGGAGACCCCTTCGGCGCGCCCGTCGTCGTACGCCTGGAGCGAGAAGGCTGACCCTCCGGTCCTACGCCTCGGCCCCGTACGTCCCGTACTCCGGAAGTCCCGTCGATTCGTAGACGTGGATCGCCAGACCTCCCGGAGTCGTCTCGTTGCTCAGGAGCCGCAAACCGAGAGGCGCACCGCCGTCCGGGAGCAGGCGGCGGCCCGTGCCCACGACCACGGGCGCGATCGCGAGGCGCAGTTCGTCGACCAGGCCGGCGGCCAGCAGGGACTGGCCGAGGCGGCCGCTGCCGTGGATCTGCAGCTCGCGGCCGGGCTGCCGCTTGAGCTCGGCGACCTGGGCGGGGATGTCGCCGGACAGGATCGTGGTCGGGTCCCACTCGGCCGTCGTCAGGCTGTGCGAGGCAACGTACTTCGGAAGACCGTTCAAGATGGCGGCGAACGGGTGCTCGGTCATCTTCGGCCAGTCCCGCGCGAAGTTCAGATACGTACGGCGGCCGAAGAGGAACGCGTCCGCCCGACCGAGCCAGCTACCGGCCAGCCGTTCGAACTCCGCGTCCAGGTGCGGCACGAACCAGCCGCCCCGGGTGAACCCGTCACTGGTGTCCTCGTCCGGCGCTCCCGGCCCCTGATAGACGCCGTCAAGGGACAGGAACTCCTGCAGTACCAACCTCATCGCGCACCACTTTCTCGACCGGGGGACGACTTTCTCGACCGGGGGACGTGTCCGCCCCTCCCACTCTTCAGACATCGTGTCGCACGCGTACTCATCGGTCCTGGCGCTGCCGATCCGTGTTCCGGGCAGAGATTTCGGCGTGGTGGAGCCGGGGACGGGGTAGCGCTTCCTTCCTCAGGTCCAAGGGCCATACTGGTCGGGCCCCAACCACTCACAGAACGACTCCATGGCCAAGAAAAGCAGCTCCACGACCACCGCCCCCGACACCGCGTGGCTGGGGCGCGGGCGCCACCTCGGGCCCGAGCCCGAGCAGGACGTCCGGCGCAACCTGATCGCCCTCAAGGCGGCCGGGGTGCTCGACGACTTCCTGGACCTCGACCCCGTCGAAGCGGCCCGCTCCACCGTCCTGCACCCGCGGGACGAGTCCGCAGACCCCGGCCCGTCGGCCCGACGCCTCTTCGAGGCCCGCTGGCGCGTGGCCGACGACGTCACGGTCCGCGCGCAGCTGACGCTGTACGACCCCGAGACCCGCCGCAAGGAAGCCGATGGCGTCACCTGGGTCATCGCCGCCGAGGCGGAACGGGCATGGGAAGCGCGCTGGCCCTCGCCCGCCCTCATGTTCTGGCCCGACAGCGACCGTGTCCCCTGGGACCACGACACGGTGCCGGGCGTGCGCCTGCGGACGACGAACCACCTGCCGAAGGACGACGACGAGCTGCGCCACCGGCTGCGGGACTGCACCCGGCAGAGCTGGTTCATCCACCTCGTGGTGCACGAGGCGATGACGCCGGACGCGATCGGGCAGCGGCCGGTCTCGACGTTCCTGCCGCCGAGCCTGCGGCACCGGGTGATCGAGCACCGGGGCACGCCGGAGCAGGCGCAGATCGCCGACTTCGCGATGAAGCGGGAGCTGAGCGTGCGGATGCCGCGCGGCGGCGCCGTCATCCTGCCCACGGCGCCGCAGACCGAGGGGTACGACGCGGAGCGCTTCACGGTGCGCAGCGTCTTCCTGGACGGCTCGGAACCCACCGAACTCCTGGACAGGATCAAGGAGTTCGCCGCGCTGCCGCGTCCGCTGCCTGTCGAGGCCGAGCGGACACTGACCCGGCTGCGCCAGGGCTGGCACCTGCTCACCCCGGACGAGGAGCTGACCCACGCCCAGGGCATGGTCACGAAGTACGCCGAGGCCCTTGAGGCCATGACGAACTCCCGTGACCTGTACCAGCAGGCGGCCGAGGCGGCGCAGGCCGCGCTGGCCGAGGTGACCGGTGGCGACGGCGTGCCCCGGTCTTCCGCGCCGGGTCACGTCAAGGCGGACGGCTCGCCGCTGAGCGCCCTGACTAAGGCGTTCGGCCGCTTCCGGGATCCGAACAAGTAGGCGCACTGGTCGCGGCGTTGGCGTATCGGCGGGCCAAGTGTGCGAAGGCGGCCTTGAGTTCAGGCGGGCCGACGACCTCGATGTCGGCGTCGAACCCGCCGATGGCCGCGGCCAGACCGGGCCATGACCACGAGCCGAGGACGAGTCGGCAGCGGTCCGGGCCGAGTTCCTCGACGACCCCCTCGCGGCTGTAGCGGGACACGGCGGCCGCGGGCAGGTCGAGGATCACCTCGCCGCGGCAGGGCAAGCCCGAGCCGTCGAAGCCCTGGAACCTGCCCGCGACGAAGGCGGCCACCTCGCCGCCGGGCACTTCGCGCGGGGTGAAGCGGGGCCCCGTCGGGGTGCGCGGGGTGATCCGGTCCGCGCGGAAGGTGCGCCAGTCCTCGCGGTCGAGGTCCCAGGCGACCAGATACCAGCGCGAGCCCCAGGTGACGAGGTGGTGGGGCTGCACCCGGCGCGGAGGAGGATCGGCTCGACCGTCGTCGGTGGCCGCGGGCGGGGAGACGGGGGCGTAGTCGAAGCGCAGCTCCTCGCGGGCGTGCACGGCGGCGCTGAGTGCCATGAGCACCGTGCCGGAGACCTGTGGGTTCGGCGAGGCGGAGGGCCGCTCGACGGCGGTCACTTGGAGGGTGTCGATGCGGCGGCGGAGCCGGGCGGGCATGACCTGCCGGACCGTGGTCAGCGCACGCGCCGCGGCTTCCTCGATGCCGGCGCCGGTGGTGGTGGCGATCTGGAGGGCGACGGCGAGGGCGACGGCCTGTTCGTCGTCGAACAGCAGCGGGGGCAGTTCCGTGCCCGCGTCGAGGCGGTAGCCCCCGTCGGGCCCCTTGACGGCCACGACGGGGTAGCCGAGCTCGCGAAGGCGGTCGACGTCACGGCGTACGGTGCGCGGGCTGACGCCAAGACGCTCGGCCAGCAGCGCGCCTGGCCAGTCCCGGCGCGCCTGGAGCAGCGAGAGCAGCGAGAGCAGGCGCCCTGAGGTCTTCGGCATGACTCCATGTTGCCAAGAGAAGCGGCCACAACCTGACCGCTTCTCTTGCGAAGGTCGTACCTGCCGGACACGGAGCACGACCGGAAGGCCCGATCACTGTGACAACCGCACCCACGCCGCCCACCTCGGCACTCGACGCCGAGCGCATCGACCTGCTCGCCGGGCTCGCGACAGCGCGATCGGCCCTGACCAACATGGTGCGTGGGATCGGGGACATGGCTGCGCTTCGCCGTCGACGGCCCGGCGGCGATGCGCTACGACCTGCCCGACGGTGTCACCTGGGACGACCTCGCCGCTGGTACCGCCCGCGAGTTCCCGCGGTGGGCGATCGACCACCAGAACGGCTTCCGGATGCTGCCCGGCGAGACGCTGGCCGCAATCCTCGCGCGCTACGAGGAAGTCGCCGCCCGCACGCTGCCGGAGGCCCCCTGGCACGAGCCGGGAGCCGTACGCAGCGTGCGCGGGGTGCTGATGCACGTCATCGCCGAGACCGCCCAGCACGCCGGCCACGCGGACATCCTGCGCGAGGCGCTCGACGGCCGGAAGCCGAGCTGAGCGACCCGCGGGTCCAGCATGAAACTGCACAACGCCGTAGGAGGCCTCCTATGACCGTTCTCGACAACCGGGCGCTCAACCGCGCGACGCTCGCCCGGCAGCTGCTCCTCGATCGCGCCGACGTACCGACCCTCGACGCCGTCGCGCACCTCGGCGGTCTCCAGGCGCAGGAACCGCAGGAGCCGTTCTTCGGCCTCTGGTCGCGGCTGCGGGCGTTCGACCCGGCGGAACTCTCTGACCATCTCGTCCGGCGGCGCGTGGTGCGCACCCACCTCATGCGCCGCACCGTCCACCTCGTCACCGCTGATGACGCCCTGGCCTGGCGCGCCCGCCACGACACGATGCTGCGCCAACGGGTCCTCGGGGTCTACCGCGGCGAACTCGACGGGACGGACCTCGACGAGCTCGCGGCAGCGGGCCGGGAGGTCATGGCCGACGGTGAGCCGCGCTCGATGACTCAGCTCGCGCGTGCACTCGCCGAGCGCTGGCCGGAGCCGGGGCCACGGGCGCTGGGGGAGATGCTGATGGCCGTCGTCCCGATGGTGCAGATGCCGCCGCGCGGGCTCTGGCGCACGAAGGCGGGAGTGCGCAACGCCCCGCTGTCGTCCTGGCTGGAGCGCGACGTCGACCTTCTGCCCCCGGACGGCTCCGATCCCGTGGGTCAGGCGCTGCTGCGCCGCTATCTGGCCGCGTTCGGTCCCGCCGCATCGGCCGACCTGCGCGCCTGGTGCGGTCTCGCCGGTCTGCCCGCCGCCGTCACCGCCCTGCGCGGGGAGCTGATCACCTTCCGGGACGAGCGGGGCCGGGAACTGCTCGACCTTCCCGAGGCACCGCGCCCGGACCCCGACACGCCTGCCCCGGTGCGGTTCCTGCCGGCGTTCGACAACGCGATCCTCGGCTATCAGGACCGCACCCGGATCATCGACGACGCCCACCGCGGCCTGTCGGTCGCAGGCGCCCGCGTCGTCCTGGTCGACGGCCGGGTCGCCGCCACCTGGACGGTTGAGGCAGACACGGTGACGGTCACCCCGCTGGGCCGTCTTCCCCGCGCCGACCGCGCAGCGGTCACCGAGGAGGGGCGGGCGCTCGCGGCGTTCCTCTCCGACGGCGAGAGCGACCGCGTACGGATCTCGGCTTCCGGCTCGCCGCAGTGAGGGCGGTGTCGTGAACTCCTTGGTCACCAAATGGTTCCTCAGTCACCGGAAAGTGCGTTCTTCCACGTCAGCGGCCACTCTCCTAGGGTTTCCCAGTAACCACCGGAGACCAAGGAGACAGACAGCATGGCCATCACTCTGGTAGATCCCGACGGGTTGCCGAAGATCGACGCCTACCGGCAGGTGTCGGTCGCGACGGGTTCGAAGCTGGTGTTCCTCGCCGGGCAGGTCGCCTGGGACGCCGAGGGAGTCACGGTGGGCGAAGGCGACCTCGCCGCGCAGGTCGAGCAGTGTTACCTCAACGTCGCCACCGCCCTCGCCGGGGTCGGCGCTTCCTTCGACGACGTGGCGAAGCTGACCGTGTACGTCGTCGACTGGACGCCGGACAAGATGCCTCTCTTCGCAGAGGGCGTCGCACGGGCGTCCGCGAAGTTGGGGGTCACGCCGGTACCGCCGGGCACGCTGGTGGGCGTCGCGGCGCTGGACGTCCCCGAACATCTGGTGGAGGTCGAGGCCACCGCGGTCATCGAGGAGAAGAGCTGTTGATGACCTTCCGGCAGCACATGGCGGAGATGTCCGCCCGCACCCTGGCGGAGTTTCCCGAAGAGGCGACCGCCGACATCTACGCGGTCACGTTCCGGATCGACAGCGTCGACCAGGACCCGAGGTTCCCGTACCTGGCGATCGGCTACACCACCGAGGCCGAGGCGGCTCGGCAGCTCGCGGAGACGAACGGGTCGGAGCCCTGGGAGACCCGCTGGAACTACGCCTACTTCCCGCCGTCGGGGCTGGAAGGCGTCCGCGTCATCGGCCACGACCCCGCACACGACCCGGCCGGCGCCGATCTGCACAGGCAAGAAGCGGTGGCCGAAGACCTCTGGTACGAGGAGGAGGGCGACCTCACCGAGGAGGAGCAGGACGAACGCGGCGAAGCGCTCGCGGAACAGTTCCACGAACTCTGCGTCGACGTCGCGCGCCGACTCCACGAGGACGGTCACCTCGTCAGCGCTTTCGGACGGCCCCTGCCGGTGATCCTCTACGACATGTTCGACCCCGACGAGATGTTCGCCCTGACCCGGGCCGCCAACCCGCCCGGACTGGTCACGGAGTTCCTGAGCGAGGACCCGCAGGAACAGCCACAGGCCTGAAGCGTGGGCTCGTCGTCACGCGGACGCGTGGGGCCTCAGCCAGATGCCCGCCAGCGGTGGAAGAGTCAACGCGATGGATGCGGCGAAGCCGTGCCCGGCCTGAGGCTCCAGCCGGACCGGGGCGTCGTTCCCGACTCCGCTGCCGCCGTAGCGCGACGCGTCGGTGTTGAGGATCTCCTCCCAGGCTTCGCCCGCCTCGGGGGGCACCCCGAGCCGGTAGTCGTGGCGGACCACCGGCGAGAAGTTGAAGACGGCCATGAGCGGGCTGCCGTCGGAGGCGTGGCGGAGGAAGGCGAAGACATTGTCCTCGGCGGCGTCGGTGGTGATCCAGGTGAAGCCGGACGGGGAGGTGTCCCGCTCCCACAGGGACGGCGTCACGACGTAGTGCTGGTTCAGATCGGCTACGAGATGCTGGACCGCCCGGTGTTCCAGGTGCGCCGGGTGATTCTCGTCGAGCACCCACCACTGAGGCCCTTCGCGCTCCGACCACTCCGCTCCCTGGGCGAACTCCTGGCCCATGAAGAGGAGTTGCTTGCCGGGGTGGGCCCACATGAAGGCCAGGTAGGCGCGGTGGTTGGCACGCCGCTGCCACCAGTCGCCCGGCATCTTGTCGACCAACGCCCGTTTTCCGTGCACGACTTCGTCGTGGGAGAGAGGCAGGACGTAGTTCTCGCTGTAGGCGTACACCATCGAGAACGTCATCTCGTCGTGGTGGTACTTGCGGTGCACGGGCTCGTGGGAGATGTAGGCCAGGGAGTCGTGGGACCAGCCCATGTTCCACTTGAGCCCGAACCCCAGGCCCCCGAGTCCGGCCGCCGAGGGGTGGTCCGTGGCCCGGGTGACCCCGTCCCAGGCCGTGGACTCCTCGGCGATGGTGACGACGCCCGGACAGCGGCGGTAGACGGTGGCGTTCATCTCCTGGAGGAAGGCGACGGCGTCGAGGTTCTCGCGGCCCCCGTGGATGTTCGGGGACCATTCGCCGTCCTCGCGTGAGTAGTCGAGGTAGAGCATCGAGGCGACGGCGTCGACGCGGAGCCCGTCGATGTGGAACTCCTCGCACCAGTAAGTGGCGTTCGCGACAAGGAAGTTACGGACCTCCTTGCGGCCGTAGTCGAAGATCAGCGTGCCCCAGTCGGGGTGCTCGGCCTGCCGGGGATCCTGCGGCTCGTACAGGTGTGGGCCGTCGAACGCGGCCAGGGCCCAGTCGTCGCGCGGGAAATGGCCGGGGACCCAGTCCAGGAGGACGCCGATTCCGGCCTGGTGCAGCGTGTCGATCAGGTACTTGAAGTCGTCGGGAGATCCGAAGCGTGCCGTGGGGGCGTAGAAGCCGGTGACCTGATAGCCCCACGAGCCGCCGAAGGGGTGCTCGGCCACGGGCATCAGCTCGACATGAGTGAAGCCCAACCCCCGTACATAGTCCGTCAGTTCCGTTGCCAGTTCGCGGTAGGTGGATCCCTGTCTCCACGAGCCGAGGTGAACCTCGTACACGGACATGGGAGCTTCGTGGACGGGGCGGTCGGCCCGGTGCTCCATCCATCGGGCGTCGCCCCACACGTGATGGCTGCTCGTCACGACGGAGGCCGTCGCCGGCGGTGTCTGCGTGTGGCGCGCCATCGGGTCCGCGCGCTGCGTACGGGAGCCGTCACCTCGCGTGATCTCGAATTTGTACATCGCCCCTTCGCCCAGGCCGGGCACGAAGAGCTCCCACACGCCCGATGACCCGAGTGACCGCATGGGCAGCGCGGTTCCGTCCCAGTGGCAGAAGTCGCCGCAGATCCGCACGCCCACCGCGTTGGGAGCCCACACGGCGAAGCGTGTGCCCTGGACCCCTTGCTGCTCTCCCACATGCGCGCCGAGCGCCGTCCAGAGTTGCTCGTGGCGGCCTTCGGAGATGAGGTGCAGATCCAGCTCGCCCAGGGTGGGAAGGAAGCGGTACGGGTCCTCCACCTCAAGGACGGCCTCGGGGTAGTGCACCCGCAGCCTGTAGGACGCGGATCCCTCGGCCACCGGAATGCCGCCCGAGAACAGGCCGTCGCCCTCGTCGTGCAGCTCCCACGTGAGGCCGTCCAGCACGACGGACACCGCCTTCGCGCCGGGCCGCAGGCAGCGCAGATGTACGCCGTGGGGCACGGGATGCGCACCGAGTACGGCGTGCGGGTCGTGATGTGCGCCGCGCAACAGCCGGTCCCGGTCGGCGGCGGCCAGTGGGGGTACCGCGCACGCACCGCGGACGGCTGTGGTTGCCGCGGTCACTGTGGCGGTCGCTGTGGCGGTTGTTGCGGCGGGGGACACGTCGGTGACGGCCATGTGTGCTGCTCCTCGAACCGGCGGGCGGTCAGTGGTGGCGGGCGAGACGTGCGACGGCCCGCAGGGGGACGGTGATCCAGTCAGGGCGGTGCGTCGCTTCGTAGAGGACTTCGTAGACGGCCCGGTCGGCCTCGTGCGCGTGCAGAAGCACCGGGATGTCCTGCGGATCGAAGAGGCCGGTCGCGCCGTATCCGTCGCAGAAGGCTGTACGGCAGCGCGCCGCCCACTCCGGCCTGGCCCCCTGCTCGACGTGGGCGGCGTAGTCGAAGGAACGCAGCATGCCGGCGATGTCGTGGATCGGAGAGCGGTCGGCGCGCCGTTCCGCCAGGGGTTTGGCGGGCTCGCCCTCGAAGTCGACGACATGCCACCGGCCGTCGGCCCGCAGCACCTGACCCAGATGGAGATCGCCGTGGATGCGCTGCAGGTGCAGACCGCCGTCCGCGGTGGCGAGCTTGATGAAGACCTCCCGCAGGCCCGGCACGTGCGAGCGCAGCGCTGGAACGGTGGCCGCCGCGTGCAGCAGCCGGTGCGTCATCTGGTCGGCCAGGCGTGTGTGGTGCTCCGCGGTCGGCTCGCCCACGGGGAACGATTCGGCGAGCGCCACGTGCAACTCGCCCGTCAACCGGCCCAGTTCCCGGGCCTGATCGGAGAAGTCGCCATGGGCCAGGGCCGATTGCAGGGCCAGGGTCCAGCCGTCCGTCGCCCCGCGGAGGAAGCGCTGCACGACGCCGAGCGTGCCCCAGAACGGCTCGGAGGTGTGGAACCAGGCGACGGGCGCGGGCACGCGCGTGTATCCGTGCCGGGCAAGGACGCCGGGAATCTCCAGGTCGGGGTTGATGCCGGGCTGCACCCTGCGGAACAGCTTCAGGATGATCTCATCGCCGTACACGATGGACGTGTTCGACTGCTCGGCCTCCAGGACGTGCGGCATGAGGCCCGCGGGAACCGCGGAGCGCGGGAACGACTCGAAGCGGAGCGCTCCCGTGACGCCGCCGCGCCGTATCCGGTCGAGGAGCAGGATCGTGGCCCGGGGGTCGTACAGAGCGTCGTAGACCAGGAGGTCCTGGCCCTGGGAACCCTCCATCCGGCCCAGGAGGCAGCCGTGCAGGCGGGGCGGCAGATCGGTGACGGCGCCCAGCAGCAACTGGTAACAGGCGGAGTCCTGGGGGAGCCCGTCCTGCTCGACCCGCACCAGCAGGTGAAAGACGTCGGGGGCCAGCTCCGTCGCGGCCGTCACGGAGACGCCGGTGACGGCACGCTCCCGGTGGGCGAACCATCTTTGCCGTGGCAGCCAGCGGCTCAACAAGGCCGCCAGCGTCGGGCTTGCGATGGGATGAGGTTCGGTGTCGTACGACAGCAGCAGAGGCGAAGACATCAGCATCACGTCCGATCACTTTTTGGAACGCACGGTCCGGGGCGCTCTTTCGCAGAGTCGGAACCAGTAGGAGCCGTGTCCGGCGAGGGTGAGGAGATAGGGAAGTTCGCCGATGGCGGGGAAGCGGACTCCGCCGATGAGTTCGACGGGGTTGCGGCCGTCGTAGGCCCGGAGGTCGAGCTCGGTGGGCTGCGCGAAGCGGGAGAAGTTGTGCACGCACAGGACCAGGTCGTCGTTGTACTCGCGCAGGAAGGCGAGGACGGCGCTGTTGGAGGAGGCGAGTTCGAGGTAGGAGCCGAGGCCGAAGGCGGGGTTCTGTTTGCGGATCTCGATCATCCGGCGGGTCCAGTGGAGCAGGGAGGACGGGGATGACATGGAGGCTTCGACGTTGGTGACCTGGTAGCCGTAGACCGGATCCATGATCGTCGGGAGGTAGAGCCTTCCTGGATCGCACGACGAAAAGCCCGCGTTGCGGTCGGGTGTCCACTGCATGGGGGTGCGGACCGCGTCGCGGTCGCCGAGCCAGATGTTGTCGCCCATGCCGATCTCGTCGCCGTAGTAGAGGATCGGCGAGCCGGGGAGGGACAGCAGCAGGGCGGTGAACAGTTCGATCTGGTTGCGGTCGTTGTCCAGGAGGGTGGCAAGCCGCCGCCGGATGCCGATGTTGGCGCGCATGCGCGGATCTTTGGCGTATTCCGCGTACATGTAGTCGCGTTCTTCGTCGGTGACCATTTCGAGGGTGAGCTCGTCGTGGTTGCGCAGGAAGATGCCCCATTG
>NZ_JBSGZA010000011.1:0-232431 GCF_053610745.1 Streptomyces sp. NPDC054866 | reverse complement strand
AAACGCCCGGTTACATTCCGAACCCGGAAGCTAAGCCTCATAGCGCCGATGGTACTGCAGGGGGGACCCTGTGGGAGAGTAGGACGCCGCCGAACAATCTTTGGAGGACCCTTGGTCCCAGCGTCCACGCTGGGACCAAGGGTCCTTTTTTGTTTTGTCGAAGCGCGCCGGCTACCCGGCTGCGCGAGAATGACTGCGGTACCGAAGACTAGGAGTCACCGATGTCCACCAACTCTCCCGACGAGCGACCGGAGCGCGGGCAGCGCAGCCGGGACGGTGGCGACCGGGGCGGATACCGTGGCGGCGCACCGCGTCGCGACGGCGACCGCAGTGGCGGCGGGCGCCCTCCGTTCCGTCGCGACGACCGCTCCACCTCTGGTGGTCCCCGTCGCGACGACCGTGACCGGGGTGCCCCTCGTCGCGATGACCGTGGTGGCGAGCGCGGTGGCTTCCGCCGTGACGACAACCGTGGTGGCGGCGGTGACCGGGGCGGATTCCGCCGCGACGACCGTTCGACCTCCGGCGCCCCGCGCCGCGACGACAATCGGGGTGGCGGCGGAGACCGCCTCCCGTTCCGGCGCGATGACCGCCGGGATGACCGGCGTGACGACCGCGGTGGTGACCGTGGCGGCTTCCGTCGCGATGACAACCGTGGAGGCGGTGGCGGCTACCGCGGGCGCGATGACCGTGAGGGCGGTGGGCGTCCTCCGTTCCGTCGCGATGACCGCTCGACGTCTGGCGCCCCGCGCCGTGACGACCGCCGTGACGGCGACCGTCCCGCATTCCGCCGTGATGACCGTTCGACCTCCGGCGCCCCGCGCCGTGACGACCGGCGCGATGGCGGTCGTCCCCCGTTCCGTCGTGACGACCGCCGTGATGACCGCCGCGACGACAACCGTGGTGGCGGCGACCGTGGCGGCTTCCGTCGTGACGACAACCGGAGTGGTGGCGGTGACCGTGGTGGTTTCCGCCGTGACGATCGCCGTGATGACCGTGGTGGCGACCGCGGAGGTTTCCGCCGCGATGACCGCCGTGACGACAACCGTGGTGGTGGCGGTGACCGTGGCGGTTTCCGGCGCGACGATCGCCGTGATGACCGGCGCGATGACCGGCCCCGTGGTGGCGACCGTCCCGCTTTCCAGCGTGATGACCGTCGTGACGACAACCGTGGCGGCGGTGACCGTGGCGGCTTCCGCCGTGACGACCGTCGCGATGACCGCGGTGGCGACCGCGGTGGGTTCCGCCGTGATGACCGAGGCAGTGACCGTGGTGGCGATCGCGGCGGTGACCGTGGTGGCTTCCGTCGCGATGACAACCGTGGCGGCGGCGGTGGCGGCTTCCGTGGCCGTGATGACCGTGGCGGGCCGCGACGCGATGACCGTGGCGGGCGGCCCGGCGGGTTCCGTGGGCGCGATGACCGGCGTGACGGCGACCGTGGGGGATACCGCGGGCGTGACGACCGGGACCGTGACCGCGAGCCCATCAAGCGGCTTCCGATCCCCGAGGACGTAACGGGCCACGAGATCGACAAGGACGTGCAGCAGGAGCTGCAGAGCCTTCCCAAGGGACTCGCTGAGGACGTCGCCAGGAACCTGGTGATGGTCGCCAACCTCATCGACGAAGACCCCGAGCAGGCCTACGAGTACTCGCGGATCGCGCTCCGGCTCGCCTCGCGTGTCGCCGCCGTACGCGAGGCGGCGGGCTTCGCCGCGTACGCGACCCAGAAGTACAGCGAGGCCCTCGGTGAGTTCCGGGCCGCCAAGCGGATGACCGGGAGCGTCGAGCTCTGGCCCGTCATGGCGGACTGCGAGCGCGGTATGGGCCGGCCCGAGAAGGCGCTGGACATGGCCGGTGCGCCCGAGGTGCAGAAGCTGGACAAGCCGGGGCAGGTCGAGATGCGTCTCGTCGCCGCCGGTGCGCGGCGTGACCTGGGGCAGATCGATGCCGCCATCGTCACCCTCCAGGGCCCCGAGCTGGCGTCGAACTCCGTTCAGCCGTGGACCGCGCGGCTGCGGTACGCGTACGCCGACGCGCTGCTCGCGGCGGGGCGTGAGGACGAGGCGCGCGAGTGGTTCGCGAAGGTCATCGAGTCCGACAAGGACGGCAGCACCGACGCGTCGGACCGCCTCGCCGAGCTGGACGGTGTCGAGTTCGTCGACGCGCTCCAGGACGACGCGCAGGCGCCGGTCGCAGAGGCGGCGCCGGTCTCGGAGCCCGATGTCGTCTTCGTCGCCCCGGTCCAGGAAGACCAGGGCCAGGACGAGGACGAGGACGAGGGCGTGGAAGAGTTCTACGACGAGGACGACTTCGAGCTGGACGACGACGGTGACGAGGACCGCAAGGCCTGAGCACTGACCTGGTAGTACGACAACGGGCGGGATCCCATCAGGGGTCCCGCCCGTTGTCGTATGTGTGCGTGCTTCAGAAGTCGAGGCTGCGCAGGACCAGGCCCGATGCCGGCTTGGGGCCGAAGGACGTGGACTTGCGGGGCATCGTGACCCCCTGGCGGGCCAGCTCGCGTACGACCTCTTCGCGGACCGGGTGCATCAGGACGGCCGTACCGCCGTCGCGTTCCGCCTTCTCCACCGTGGCCTCGGTGTCGTGGATGTACGCGATGTGCTCCGGGGCGTCCGGGATCTGCCAGATGTGGTCGAGGAGCGTGGAGTGCAGGACCGTCGCGTCCAGGGTGCGCCAGGCCTCAGGGGGGTCGGCCGGGATCGTACGGGCCAGGAGGTCGGGGGAGGGCCGGTCTATGAGGTGGAAGGCGCCGTCACCCGCGAGGAGGAAGGCGTTGCCTTCGGCCGCCGCGTCGGCCAGGGCTTCGAGAGCGCGCGGCAGGGGGCCTTCGACGGTGCGTACGCGGAAGGAGTCCGCGAGGGCGGCCAGGGCCTCGGAGACCGGGAGCCGGTGCAGGTAGCGGTGGATGGAGCGGACCCGGAGCGGGTAGCGCGCGGTGTCCACCAGGAGGACGAGGCCGTAGTCCCAGGGGCCGCCCGACGGATGCTCCGAGCGCAGCCGGAGATTGGTCGCCCAGCGGTGGTGCCCGTCCGCGATCAGCGCCTGGTGGTGGGAGAGATCTGACTGGATCTCGGCGAGGTCGGCGGGGTCGGTGACCGCCCACAGGCGGTGGCTGAAGCCGTCCTCCGTGGTCGTCGACAGGAGAGGCTTGTTCGTCACGGTGCGTTCGACGACGGCCGGCGCGCCCGTGGTGTCGTCGTCCGAGCGGTACGTCAGGAGCAGCGGTTCGAGGTTGGCGCTCGTCGCGCGCATCAGGGCCGCGCGGTCCTCCACGACGTGGGGCATGACGCCTTCGTGCGGCAGGACGATGCCGTCCTCCGCTTCGGAGAGGCGCAGTGCGCCGATGATGCCGCGCTGCAGGATGCCGGCGTCGCGCTGCTCGTAGACGTAGAGGCTGGGCTCCGGGTCGGGCGCGAGGATGCCTTGGGAGAGCCAGGCGTGCAGGGTCTCGGCTGCCTGTTGGTTGCGGGCCGCCGGTGTGGTGGCCTGGGGGAGGATCAGCCGGACGATGTTGTGCGGGTCGGCGGACTCCAGGTGGAGCAGGCCGTCGGGCCGTACGACCACGTCGTACGGCGGGGACGTCACGGCGGCAAGGCTGCCGACCCGTTCGGGGACGTAGCGAACGCCTCGGAACGGGATCAGGTCGAGGCCTCGGTCGTCGGTATGACCCGCTGTGTTCATTGCTGCATCGTATGTGTGTCAGTGGCATAAGCGATGATCGGGGGAGTGGGATCGATCGAGGAGCGATGCGTAATGAGCCAGACCGTCAGGACACGGCCCGAAGGCAGCCGGAATGTGCTGAGTGAGGCGTATGACACGGCGCTGCTCGACCTGGACGGGGTGGTGTACGCGGGCGGTCATGCGATCGCCCACGCCGTCGAGTCGCTCGGGACGGCCAGGTCCGGCGGCATGCATCTCGCGTATGTGACGAACAACGCGCTGCGTACGCCGGACGCGGTGGCCGGGCATCTGACGGAGCTCGGCATTCCGACCGGGGCGGCGGACATCATCACGTCCGCGCAGGCGGCGGCGCGGCTTGTGAGCGAGCAAGTCCCGGCGGGTGCGCGCGTGTTGGTCGTCGGCGGGGAGGGGCTGCGGGTCGCGCTGCGGGAGCGTGGGCTTGAGCCGGTGGAGTCGGCGGACGACGGGCCGGTGGCGGTCGTGCAGGGGTACGGCGGTCCCGAGATGGCCTGGGGCCGGTTCGCCGAAGCCTGTTACGCGATCGCGCGCGGAGTGCCGTGGTTCGCGTCCAACACGGACCTGACGATTCCCAGTGCGCGGGGCATCGCGCCGGGCAATGGCGCGGCGGTCGAGGTCGTACGCATCGCTACCGGGGCGGAGCCGCAGGTGGCGGGCAAGCCGCTGCCTCCGATGCATCGCGAGACGATTCTGCGGACCGGTGCCGAGCGGCCGTTGGTCGTGGGGGATCGGCTCGACACGGACATCGAGGGCGCGTTCAACGGCGAGGTGGACTCGCTGCTGGTCCTGACCGGGGTCACGGACGGTGCCCAGCTGCTCGCCGCACCGCCCGAGCACCGCCCTACGTACGTGGACGCGGACCTGCGCGGCATGCTGACCGGCCAGCCCGAAGTGACCCCGGCGGAGGGCGGCTTCGGCTGCGGCGGGTGGACGGCTTCGGCGCGGGGGCAGGAGCTGGTGCTCGACGGCGAGGGCGAGGTCATGGACGGGCTGCGGGCGCTGTGCGCGGCGGCGTGGACGGAGGCGGGGGACGGGGTGTGCGCGCTGGACGCGGGGAAGGCGTTGTCGCGGTTGGGGTTGTAGCTCGGCTGCGGGCTGGTGGCTGTTGCCTGCGGGGCGCTGGGCGCTGCAAGTTGCTTGCTGGGCGCTGGCGCTGCCCGCCGCTGGCTGGCTGCCGGGCGCTGCCTCGCTGGGCGTCTGGCGTTGGCCGCCGGCCGTTGCCCGTTGCCTGCTGGCCGCCGACCGCTGCCCCTTCGGGCGTTGCCCCGCTGGCCGTTGCCGCTGACCGCCGACCGTTGCCGCTCCGGGTGTTGCCCCGCTGGCCGCTGGCCGTTGCCCCGCTGGCCGCTGCCCGTCGGGCGCTACTCGCCAGCCATCGGGCGCTGCCCCGCAGTTGCCGCTGCCCGCTGCCGACTGTCCGTCGGCCGTTGCCCTGCCGGCCGTTCACCGCCAGCCGCTGGCCCGCCAGCCGTCAGCCGCTGACCCGCCGGGCTCGGCTCCTTGGGCCTGGGAGGGGTACGGGCCTCGGGGAGCCCGCGAGGCTCGGGTGCTTGGCTTGCGGGCATGGGGCCGGCCTGCCCGTGAGGAGTGTCCGTCCCGCGGCGAAGCCCCGGCCAGGGGTGGTCGGGGCTTCGAGTGTTCTGGTGCCGCTTCGGGGCGGGGCGGGTCAGGCCGATTCGTTGCGGTCGATCAGTTCGTCCGTGGTGGTGCCCTTGCGCCAGTAGCCGGAGAAGGAGATCCGCTTGCGGTCGAAGCCGCGGTCGGTGACCAGGTGGCGGCGGACCGTCTTGACCGTCGCGGACTCGCCCGTGACCCAGGCGTACGGCGTGCCCGAAGGCAGCTCGGCGGCGCGGATCGCTGACGGCGTCGCGCCCTCCTCCGTGAGCCAGGTGATCTCGGCGTCGGCCTTCGTGGGCAGCTCTTGCTTGTCCGCTGGGTCGTGGACCTCGATCCAGACGCGGGTCGGTGTCGCGGGCGGTAGCGTCTCCAGGATGGCCGCCACCGCGGGGAGCGCCGACTCGTCGGCGGTCAGCAGGACCCAGTCGGTGTCTTGCGGAGGCCTGAAGTCGTAGGCGCCGTTCTCGTCCTCGATCGGGGCGAGTACGCCGATCCGCGCGCCGGGGCGGGCGGAGCGCGCCCAGCTGGTGGCCGGGCCGTCGTGGGGCGAGGGAGCCGCGCCGTGGACCGCGAAGTCGACGATCAACTCGTCGGGATCGCGGCGCAGTTCCCGCGTGGTGTAGGTGCGCATGATGCCCCGGACGTCGGGGTCGAGGGCGCACCAGTCGGCGTACCAGCGGGATGCGTCGCCTTCCGTCGTGTCCGGCATGACGGGGGCGTCCTGCCCCGGGTGCGGGAGGAAGATCTTGATGCGCTGGTCACGGCCAGCCGAGGCCATCCGGGCCAGGCCTTCGCCGCCGAGGGCCACGCGGATCATGGAGGGGGTGACGTACTCCGTGCGCAGCACGTGGACGTCGAAGAAGTGGTACGGGGAGTCAGTCATCAGGTGAGCCTCTTCGACTTCTCGATGGCGGCGGCGAGTTGTTCGAGCACGGGGGCGAAACCGGCGTAGCTGTAGCGCTCCTCCATCGACCAGGGCACGGTCTGGCCGGCCTTGACGGCGGGGAGCAGCTCCCAGGTGGGTTTCTTCGCGAGCTCCTTGGGCGGCAGCGCGCTCGACCGGTTGTCCATCATGATGAGATCCGCGTGGTATTTGTCGGCGTTCTCCCAGCTGAGGAACTCCCAGAAGCCCCATTCGTCGCTCTTCTTGCCCTCGACGAACTCGACGCCGAGGTCCTTGAAGTAGTTCAGGTCGCAGTAGGAGTCCGGCACGGCGACGTAGAACTGCTCGGCGTCACCGGTCATCGCGAGGACCTTCAGGCCGCGGTTGGCCTTCGCCGCCTTCCGCAGGCGGCGCTCGGCCTTGTCGAAGCGGGCCTTGGCCGCGCGCACCTTCTCCGATTCGAGGTCCCCGCCGAGCGCCTCGGCGAGCTCGGTGTAGCGCTTGAGCGGTTCGAGCAGCGAGACGCGGGCGCCCTTGATGCCGACGGTGGGCGCGAGCGCCTCGATCTTCTTGGTGCTGTCCGCGGGCACGAACCAGAGGGCGGGCGGCGGGAACATGTTGCTGATCAGGAGGTCGGGCTTGAGCGCCGCGTACTTCTCGATGCTGAACTGGTTGAAGGCCTCGCCCAGGCTCGTCAGTTCGTCGACATCGAGCTCGCCCGCCTGGGGGTTGGGCTTGCCGTCCACCGGCTTGGAGGGGCCGAAGACTCCGGTGCAGGTGACGCCGTAGTCGTGCAGGGCCGCCGCTGTGCTGATGTAGGCGACGATGTTCTTCGGGGTGTGGTTCACCTCGGCGGTCTTGCCGCGGTCGTCCTTGAAGCTCCAGGGCTTGGAGCCCGCGCTCTTCCCGGACTTCTCCTCGCTCCCGCCGCAGGCGCTGAGCAGGGCGCCGATGCCGAGGGCTCCGCCGGAGGCGAGCAGGCCGCGGCGGGACATGGCCCCGGGGGCAGACGTGCCTCTGGGTGTGAGGGGGCCGTGGGTGGTGGGCATCAGGATGCCGCCTTCTTCGACTTGTCGACGGCTGCCGCGAGCTGCTCGATGAGCGGCGCGTAGCCGGCGTGGCTGAACTGAGCTTCGTTGGACCAGGAGATGACCTGGTCCGCCTTGACCGCGGGGAGCTTCGCCCAGGTCGGCTTGGACTTCTTGAGCTCGCCGGGCTGGAGGTTGCCGGTCCGTTTGTCGACGAGGATGAGGTCGGCTTCGTATGTGTCGACGTTCTCCCAGCCGAGTTCCTGGAAGAAGCCGCCCTCGGCCGTCTTCGTCGGCGTGACGAACTCGATGCCGAGGTCCGCGTAGTGGCGCAGGTCGGTGAAGTCGGCAGGGTCGCCCACGTAGAGGAGGTCGGCCTGCGCCGCCACCGCCATGACCTTGATGCCGCCTCGGGACTTCGCCGCCTTCGCGGACCTGCGGAGCGTCTCCGAGGCCGCCTCGAAGCGCTTCTTCGCGGCGGTGACCTTCTCCGCCTTGAGGTCGGCGCCGAGGGATTCGGCGAGCTCGGCGAAGCGGCCGATCACCTTCGTCAGAGACGACTTGCCGGTGAGGATGCCGACGCTGGGCGCGAGCGAGGTGATCTTCTTGGCGGAGTCGTCGGGGATGTACCAGAGCCTCGGTGACTCGTTCATGGTGCTGACCAGGAGCTCGGGGCGGAGCTTCGCGTACTTCTCGACGCTGAACTCGCCCCAGGCGTTGCCGATGATGGTCACCTTGTCGACATCGACATCCGCCGCCTGTACGTCGGGTTCGCCGTTCTTCAGCTTCGTCGGGCCGAAGACGCCGGTGCACTCGACGCCGAAGTCGTGCAGCGCGGCGGCGGCGCCGATGTAGGCGACGATGCGGCGCGGGCGTTTCGCGGCCTTCGCGGTGGTTCCGCGGTCGTCCTTGAAGCTCCAGCCCGTGCCGCCGCCCGGCGATTTTGCGCCGTCGTCCTGGCCGCCGCATGCTGTCAGGAGCCCGCCCACACCGAGGGCGCCGCCTGCACTGAGGACGCCACGACGGGTCAGGCCGGGAGGTATCGGGCGGCGGGCATGCATAGGTGGTGCTTCTCTCGTCGAAGTCCAGTGCGAGGGTAGGCTAACCTAACCTGGTGTTGGTCGACAGTCCCCCCGAAGCCAGCGCGGAGAGTGCCCCCGCGCCACCCAACCGCCGTGCGATACGCAGTGCCGGGCTCCTCGTCTCGGTCTGTGTGCTGCTGCTCGTCGTCGTGGCGAGCATCGCGGTCGGTGCGAAACAGATGTCCCTGGACCAGGTCTGGCACGGTCTCTTCCAGGACACCGGGACGTACGGCGATGTCGTCGTCGGAGAGCGGCTCTCGCGGACGCTGCTCGGCGTGCTCGTCGGCGTGGCCCTCGGCCTCGCGGGCGCCGTCCTCCAGGCACTGACGCGCAACCCCCTGGCCGACCCCGGACTGCTCGGCATCAACCTCGGAGCTTCGGCCGCCGTCGTCACCGCCATCAGCTTCTTCGGCGTCACCTCACTGAGCGGCTACGTGTGGTTCGCCTTCGCCGGAGCGGCAGTTGTCGGCGCCGCCGTCTACGCCCTCGGCGGGACCCGCAACGCGACGCCCGTACGGCTCGCGCTCGCCGGCACCGCGCTGAGCGCCGCGCTCTACGGCTATCTGCAGGCCGTGATGATCACGGACAACGCCGCGCTCAACAAGATGCGCTTCTGGACGGTCGGTTCGCTGGCCTCCGCCAAGAACGAGACCATCCTTCAGGTCCTGCCCTTCCTCGTGATCGGCATCGTGCTCGCGCTCGGCCTCGCCCGGCCGCTCAACGCCATGGCCATGGGCGACGACACCGCCCGCGCTCTCGGCGCCCATCTGAACCGCACCCGCGCCCTGTCCATGGCCGCCGCGACCCTGCTCTGCGGGGCGGCGACCGCGGCCTGCGGGCCCATCATGTTCGTCGGCCTGATGGTGCCGCACGTCGTGCGCTCCTTCACCGGGCCCGACATGCGCTGGATCCTGCCGTACGCGGCGATCCTCTCGCCGGTCCTTCTGCTCGGCGCCGACGTCATCGGGCGCATCGTCGCGCGCCCCGCGGAACTTCAGGTCGGCATTATTACCGCGTTGATCGGCGCTCCGGTCTTCATCTTTCTCGTACGACGGCGGAGGCTGGCTCAGCTGTGAAGGCGATACGCACCCGGGGCGGGCTCAGCTTCCGCCTCGACGTCCGCACGGCCGTGGTCGTCGCCGTGCTCATCCTGGCCGCGCTCGCCGCGAGCGTCGTCCTGATCGGCACCGGCGACTTCCCCATCCCCGCCGCCGACGTCATCCGCACCCTGCTCGGCAACGGAGACGCCGGGCAGGAGTTCATCATCAACGACCTGCGCCTTCCGCGGGTCCTCGTCGGCCTCCTCGTGGGGGCCGCGCTCGGGCTCGGCGGCGCGATCTTCCAGTCCATCTCCCGCAATCCGCTGGGCAGTCCGGACATCCTCGGCCTCGGCCAGGGGTCCACCGCGGGCGCGCTCATCATGATCGTCCTCTTCCAGGGCAGCGCGGTGCAGGTCGCCGGGGGCGCGCTCGTGGGCGGTCTGGTCACCGGCTTCGCGATCTACGTGCTCGCCTGGAAGCGGGGCGTGCACGGCTTCCGGTTCGTCCTGGTCGGCATCGGTGTCTCCGCCTTCGTCACCGCGATCAACGGCTATCTGCTCACCAAGGCGGACATCGTCGACGCCGCCCGCGCCGTCGTCTGGATGACCGGCTCCCTCAACGGCCGGGACTGGGACCAGGTCTGGCCGCTGCTCGTCCTGTGCGCGATCCTCGTACCCCTCGTCATGACGTACGCGCGTCCGCTGCGGATGCTGGAGATGGGCGACGACGTCGGGTACGCGCTCGGCGTGCCCGTCGAGCGCACCCGCATCGTCCTGATGGGCTCGGCCGTGCTGCTCGTCGCCGCCGCCACCGCCGCGGCGGGCCCCGTCAGCTTCGTCGCGCTCACCGCACCGCAGCTGGCCAGGCGGCTCACCCGCTCGCCGGGGCCGAACCTGCTGCCCGCGATGTTCATGGGCGCCACCCTGCTGATCGTCGCGGACTGGGCATCACAGCGGGCCTTCGGCGCCGACCAGCTGCCCGTCGGCGTGGTCACGGGAGTGCTCGGCGGCATCTACCTGCTGTGGCTCCTCGTCATCGAGCGCAAGGCGGGGCGGATATGAAGACGCGCACGCCCGTGAGAACGCGTACGGCCATGAACACGAACACCTCTGAGAGCACCGACAGGCAGGAGCGTGCCGCAGTGAACCGGCTCATCGCGGACGACGTGACCCTTGGCTACGACCAGCGCGTCATCGCGGAGAAGTTGTCCGTCGAGATCCCCGACAACTCCTTCACGGTGATCGTCGGCCCGAACGCCTGCGGCAAGTCCACCCTGCTGCGCGCCCTGTCGAGGATGCTCAAGCCCTCTGCGGGGCGCGTCCTGCTCGACGGCAACGTCATCCAGTCGATGCCCGCGAAGAAGGTGGCCCGGACGCTCGGCCTGCTCCCGCAGTCGTCCATCGCGCCCGACGGGATCACGGTGGGCGACCTGGTGGCGCGCGGCCGCTACCCCCACCAGGGGCTCCTTCGCCAGTGGTCGGCGCAGGACGAGCGGATCGTGGGCGAGTCCATGGCCTCGACCGGCGTCGCCGAACTGGCCGATCGCTATGTCGACGAACTCTCGGGCGGCCAGCGTCAGCGCGTCTGGATCGCGATGGCGCTCGCCCAGCAGACCCCGCTGCTGCTCCTGGACGAGCCGACGACGTTCCTCGACATCCAGCACCAGATCGACGTCCTCGACCTGTGCGCCGACCTCCACGAGGAGCAGGGCCGCACGCTCGTCGCCGTCCTGCACGACCTCAACCACGCGGCCCGGTACGCCACCCACCTCATCGCCCTGCGCGACGGCGAGGTCATCGCCGAGGGCGCGCCGTCCGACGTCGTCACGACGGAGCTGGTGCGGGACACCTTCGGGATGGACTGCCAGATCATCGACGACCCTGAGACCGGGACACCGCTGGTGGTGCCGGCGGCTCGGCGGGTGCGGACAAAGAGCGCGGCTGCGGCTAAAGCAGCGACCTGAGCCGGAGCAGGTCGCGCAGGCCCGCCTCCAGCTTGACCCGGCCGGAGGCCCAGGCCTTCGCGAAGTTCAGCTCGCCGTCGACCATCGCCACCAGATCGTCGCCGGACATGGTGAGGCGGATCTCGGCCTTCTCGCGAGGAGGGCCGGGATGCGTGTCGAGCACCGTGATCCGGCCGTTCTCGAGACGGCCCGTGAAGGTCACGTCGAGATCGGTGATGCGGCAGCTCAGCGAGCGGTTGAGCGCGGCGGCACTGCGCACGCCGCCTTCGGCGCCCGCCAGATTGTCCGAGAGTTTGTCGAGCGCCGTCCGGCACTCTTCGATCGTCGCCATCGTGATCGACGGTACCGCAGCGCTTCGCGGTAGCGTCGGGGCATGAACGACTCGTTGCCGGGCCCCGAGCCTGAGCAGGTGGAGCCCGAGGCCGCCGAGGTGCAGGCGGAGACGTACGACCCCGTCGGGCCCGCGCCCCTCGGGGTGGAGCGTGTCCCGACCGGGGACGCGGAGGTCGACGGCCTGCTCCGGCGCCTCGGCGACGCCGACCACCTCGCCACGGACGGCCACATCGAGGTGTACGAGGATGTACACCGGGGACTGCGTGACGCGCTGACCGCGCTCGACGCACACCCCGGGCCGCCCGCGCCCTCACCCATGGGGACGCACGCGGCTCCGCAGCAGCACTCACCCTCGTACAACAGGAGCTGAACAGAACGTGGCAGGAGTGGCACGCCGCCGCCTCGACGCCGAACTGGTCCGGCGCAAGCTGGCGCGCTCGCGCGAGCACGCCAGCCAGCTGATCGCCGCCGGGCGTGTGACCGTCGACAAGAACACCGCGACGAAGCCCGCCACGCAGGTGGAGACCGCCGCGGCCATCGTGGTCGCGAACGACGACAGCGATCCCGACTACGTATCGCGCGGCGGCCACAAGCTGGCGGGCGCGTTCGCCGCGTTCGTGCCGCAGGGTCTGGTCGTCGAGGGGCGGCGCGCGCTCGACGCGGGCGCGTCCACCGGCGGTTTCACCGATGTGCTGCTGCGCGCGGGCGCCTCGGGCGTCGTCGCCGTGGACGTCGGTTACGGCCAGCTCGCCTGGTCGCTGCAGAGCGACGACCGGGTCACCGTCAAGGACCGTACGAACGTACGGGAGTTGACGCTCGAAGCCATCGACGGGACCCCCGTCGACCTGGTCGTCGGCGACCTGTCGTTCATCCCGCTCGGCCTGGTGCTGCCCGCTCTCGTGCGCTGCGCCGCCCCGGACGCCGACCTGGTGCTGATGGTCAAGCCGCAGTTCGAGGTCGGCAAGGAACGCCTGGGCAGCGGCGGTGTGGTGCGCAGCGCGGCGCTGCGGGCCGATGCCGTACGCGGTGTGGCGCGCCAGGCGTGGGGGCTCGGGCTCGGTGTGCGTGGCGTGACCGCGAGCCCGCTGCCCGGACCTTCCGGAAATGTCGAGTACTTTCTGTGGCTGCGTGCCGGGGCGCCCGAACTCGACCCGGCGGACGTTGACCGTGCCGTGGCGGAGGGGCCCCGTTGACTCAGGACCGAGTGACCCAGACCCGAGCTCGTACCGTTTTCCTGCTCGCGCACACCGGGCGGCCTGCCGCCATCCGCAGTGCCGAACTCGTCGTCCAGGGGCTGCTGCGCAGCGGCATCGGCGTACGGGTCCTGGAGGCGGAGGCGGCCGATCTGCCGCTGCCGCCCGAGGTCGGCACGGTGAAGGAGGCCACCCCGCAGTGCCTCGACGGCTGTGAACTGCTCGTCGTGCTCGGCGGCGACGGCACGCTGCTGCGCGGCGCCGAGTTCGCCCGCGCCTCCGGGGTGCCGATGCTCGGCGTGAACCTGGGCCGGGTCGGCTTCCTCGCCGAGGCCGAGCGCGACGACCTCGACAAGGTCGTCGACCGGGTGGTGACGAGGGCGTACGAGGTCGAGGAGCGGATGACCATCGACGTCGTCGTGCGCAGCAACGGCGATGTCGTGCACCGCGACTGGGCGCTCAACGAAGCCGCCGTGCAGAAGATGTCGGCCGAACTGATGCTTGAGGTCGTCCTGGAGATCGACGGGCGTCCGGTCACCGGGTTCGGCTGCGACGGCATCGTGTGCGCGACGCCGACCGGATCCACCGCGTACGCCTTCTCCGCGGGCGGGCCCGTGGTGTGGCCGGAGGTGGAGGCGCTCCTGATGGTGCCGATCAGCGCTCACGCCCTGTTCGCCAAGCCCTTGGTGACCTCGCCGGACTCGGTGCTCGCCGTCGAGGTCCAGCAGCACACGTCGCACGGGGTGCTGTGGTGCGACGGGCGGCGGACCGTGGAACTGCCGCCGGGCGCGCGGGTGGAGGTCCGCAAGGGCGAGGTGCCGGTGCGGCTCGCGCGGCTGCATCACGCGTCGTTCACCGACCGCCTCGTGGCGAAGTTCGCGCTGCCGGTGTCGGGGTGGCGCGGGGCGCCGCACTAGCGCTCCGCTGGGGGAGGCGGACTCAGCTGCGGGTCCGTCGTGGCTGAGCGCGCAGTTCCCCGCGCCCCTTCGGGACGCTTACGTTGCCTGCACCACAGAGATCGCCCGGCGTCGCAACACGCTCGCCACCGGGAGGCCTGTGGCGAGCAGCGTGAGCAGCAGCGTGCCCGTCGCTATCCCCGTCGGCACGGCCCACGGCAGGTGGGGGAGCGACGAGCCGAAGGCCGTGCTGAGGATGGGGGCCAGTGTGCCGAGCGCTATCGCTGTGCCGAGCAGCAGCGCCGTCCCCGCGACGACCACGGCCTCCCAGGCCGCCATCGCCCGCACCTGGGCGCGCTGACTGCCCACCACCCGCAGCAGCGCGACGTCGCGGCGGCGCTCGAAGGAGATCATGGCGAGGGTGTTCGCCGCGGCGATCGAGGCGAAGCCCGCGTAGAGCCCCGTGCCCACATAGTCGAGCCAGACCTCGCCCGTGCTGCCCGCCGAACCTGTGTAGTGCTGTGCCGTGGTGTGCATGCCGATCTTGGTCAGGCCGAAGCCCACGACCAGGACGAGCGGCACGACCGCGGCGGAGAAACGGCGGGGCTGCGAGCGGACGTTGAGCATGGCCAGGCGTGCGCTGCCGCCGAACCGGCCCACCAGCGCGGAGACCAGCCAGGCCGCGGGCCCGATGATCCGCGGGCCGAGCAGCCCCGCGCCGACGCAGAAGAGGATCAGGACGAGGAAGGCGCCCTCGCTCGCCTCGGCCGCGGGCTGCTTCGACAGCAGTACGGAGACGGCGCAGGCCCCCGCGACCGCGATCAGGCCGAGCGGCGCCCGCAGCATGCCGAGCCCCCGCCGCCCGGTCGCCGCCTCGCTCAGGGCGCGGGCCGGGCGAAGCAGCGAGAACCGCAGCGCCGAGAGCAGCGCGGCGAGCGTCGTCGTCACCACGGCCACGCCCAGGCACACCGGCAGGGCGACCCAGCCGAACCGGAAGTCCGCCTCGGCGGGGAGCAGTCCGTGCGACACCATGCCCGCGTGCCACCACCGCGCGCCGAAGCCGCCGAGGACGAAGCCGGCGAGCGCCGCCGGGATCGACGCGGCGAGGGCCTGAACGGCCACCGCGCGGCGGACCTGACGGGGCTTGGCGCCGATGGAACGCACCATGGCCAGCTCGCGGTGCTGCTGCGTGACGGCCGTACCCATCGTCGACGCGACCACGAATATCGACATGTAGATCGATCCGATGAGAAGGACGACGGCCATGTCGCCGACGCCGTTCTCGGTGATCTGCCTGCGTGCCCGCGCGGAGAGCCCTTCGGTGCCCGTCGTGCCGAGCATCATCGTCGATGCGCTCACCACGGTCGCCGCGAAGAGCGCGGCCACCGCCGTCCCCACAAATGCCGGGCGATGCGCGCGCAGCGCCGCCTGTGCCAGTCCCGTTCCCATATTGATCATGGTGGGGTGCTGGGTCATCCGTGCACCAGGAGGCTGACAGGAAGATCATGGTGGGGTAATCCCCACCCCCTGCGAGTGACAGCGTCCGTTCGGTCCGCCTTTGCCACCTGCGTCTTCGTGGAAGGAAGGTGGAAGGAGACCAGGGGCCGTCGCACACCTGGCCCATGACCTCGTAAGGTCGTGTCCGTGTTGGAGGAGATGCGGATACGGTCGCTCGGAGTCATCGACGACGCGGTGGTCGAGCTGTCGCCGGGGTTCACCGCCGTGACCGGCGAGACCGGTGCGGGCAAGACGATGGTGGTCACCAGCCTTGGCCTGCTGCTCGGCGGACGCGCGGATCCCGCTTTGGTGCGGATCGGCGCCAAAGCGGCGGTGGTGGAGGGGCGGATCACTGTGCCCGCGGATGCCACGGCTGCCGTGCGCGCGGAGGAAGCGGGGGCCGAACTCGACGACGGTGCGCTGCTGATCAGTCGTACGGTCTCGGCGGAGGGGCGCTCCCGTGCGCACCTCGGCGGCCGGTCGGTCCCTGTGGGTCTGCTGTCCGAACTCGCCGACGACCTCGTCGCGGTGCACGGCCAGACGGACCAGCAGGGCCTGCTCAAACCGGCCCGGCAGCGCGGGGCCCTCGACCGGTACGCGGGCGACGCGGTCACCGTGCCGCTGGCCAAGTACACGGCCGCGTACCGCAGGCTGCGGGCCGTGACGACCGAGGTCGACGAGATCACCACGCGTGCGCGTGAACGGGCCCAGGAGGCCGATCTGCTGCGCTTCGGCCTCGACGAGGTCGCGGGCGTGGAGCCGCGCGAGGGCGAGGACACCGAACTGGCCGCCGAGGCCGAGCGGCTCGGCCACGCGGAGGCCCTCGCCTCCGCCGCCACGGCCGCGCACGCCGCGCTCGCGGGCATCCCCGAGGACCCCGAGGGTGTCGACGCCACGACGCTGGTGGCGGGCGCCCACCGGGCGCTTGAGGCGGTGCGTTCCCACGACCCCGCCCTGGCCGCGCTTGCCGAGCGGATCGGCGAGATCGGGATTCTGCTGGGCGATGTGGCGGGCGAGCTCGCGGGGTACGCCGATGACCTCGACGCCGATCCACTGCGCCTCGCGGCGGTCGAGGAACGGCGGGCCGCGCTCACCCAGCTGACCCGGAAGTACGGCTCCGACATCGACGCCGTGCTCGCCTGGGCCCAGGAGGGGGCCGCGCGGCTCACCGAACTCGAAGGTGACGACGACCGTCTGGAGGAGCTGACCGCCGAGCGGGACGCGCTGCGGGCTGAACTCGCCGGACTCGCACAGGCGTTGACCGATGCGCGGCAGGAGGCGGCGTCGCGGTTCGCGGCGGCCGTCACCGAAGAGCTGGCCTCGCTGGCGATGCCGCACGCGCGCGTGACGATCGACATCACCGCCACGGAGGTGGCGGACGACGCGGACGGTGTGCCGGTCGACGGCCGACTCGTCGCGTACGGCCCTGCGGGCGTCGACGAGGTGGAACTCCTCCTTGCCCCGCATCCGGGCGCCCCGCCCCGGCCGATCGCCAAGGGCGCGTCCGGCGGTGAGCTGTCACGCGTGATGCTCGCCGTCGAGGTGGTCTTCGCGGGCACGGATCCGGTGCCGACGTACCTCTTCGACGAGGTCGACGCCGGTGTCGGCGGCAAGGCCGCTGTCGAGATCGGCCGCAGGCTGGCCCGCCTCGCCAAGTCGGCGCAGGTCGTGGTCGTGACGCATCTGCCGCAGGTGGCGGCGTTCGCCGACCGGCAGCTGCTGGTCGAGAAGACGAACGACGGGAGCGTCACGCGCTCCGGAGTGTTGGTGCTTGAGGGGGAGGACCGGGTGCGGGAGCTGTCCCGGATGCTGGCGGGCCAGGAGGACTCGGAGACCGCGCGGGCACATGCGGAGGAACTGCTGGCGACGGCTCGGGGGGACGGGTAGCGGGCGGGGGCTCCTTTCGGGCGGGGGCGCCTTTAAGCGGGGGTGCCTTGTGTGCCGCCGGTCACCGGCTTCGCCGAGTTCGTCCTCAAACGCCGGACGGGCTGAGACGCCGGATCCCGGCGGTCAGGCTGGAGTTTCAGCCCCCGTACCCTGATGCGCATGATCAAGCGCACCTCTGCCCGGCGTCTCCCGGCCCTCCTCGGCGCGGCCGCCGTCACTCGCGCGGCCACCGCCGCGTTGCGTTCGCGCGCCCCCGGTGGGACCGACCGGTGGCAGCGGACGAACTATGCCGGGCGGGCAGTGGAGTTGTACGCCGGGCCCGCCGCCGCCCTTGGTGCGGCGGCGGGAGTCGTGGCTCTGCCCGCAAGGACCCGTGCCGCCGCCGCGCTCGCCGTGCTCGCGGCGGGGGCGTGCGGGGCGTACGACGATGCTGCGGGGGACGGTGATCCGCGCCGGGGCTTTCGCGCGCACCTCGGTGCGCTGCGGGGCGGCGAAGTGACCAGCGGGGCCGTGAAGTTGTTCGGGATCTCCGCGGCGGGGCTCGCCGCCGGTGCGCTGCTCAAGGAGCGGCCCGTGGACAAGCTCCTTGCGGGCGTCGTGATCGCGGGTGCTGCCCACTTCGTCAACCTCGTGGACGTACGCCCCGGAAGGGCCGCCGGAGCCGTGGTCGCGCTGGGGGCGCCGGGTCTGCTGCGTGAAGGCGCCGCCGGGGCCCTCGCAGCCGCCTCCGTGGGCGCCGCGGCGGCCGTGCTGCCGGAGGACATCGGGGAGCAGGCCATGATCGGCGACGTGGGAGCGCATGCCCTGGGCGCGGCGCTCGGCGCGGCCGTCGTCGCCGGTAACGGCCGCGCGGGGCTCGCCGTGCATGCGGCGGCTCTTGTCGCGGCGGCCGTCTACGGAGAGAAGGTCAGCGCCGGCGCGGTGGCGGGGAGCTCGGCCGCCTAGCGTCTCCTCCGTGCCGTGCCGAAGCCGCCCCAAGATCCCCGTTGCCCTCACCCGTGTGGGTGATCCGGCTCAGGGAGTTGCCCGCCCCGACACGGAAGAGGCCTTTCGGCGGTGCCGGAACGTCCGTACGGACTGGCATCCTTGGCGCAGCCCCCCGACGCCGACCCAGGAGCCCCGGCTACGTGAGCCACGTGAGCAGCCACTCACCGCACGGTCAGACCCCCCTGCACACCGTGCAAGTACTGGGCGGTGGCAGCGCGGGCAGCAGTGCCCACGTCAGGTCGCTCGCCGCGGGCCTCGCCGCGCGGGGCGTGCGGGTCACGGTGTGTGCCCCCACCGAAGCGGTCGGCGCCTACGACCTGACGGGGACCGGCGCCCGGCACGTCCACGTACCGCGCAGCAGCGACCCCGCGTCCGTCGCCTCCCTCCGTCTGGCCTGCGCCGACGCCGACCTCGTGCACGCGCACGGACTGCATGCCGCACTCCGCGCCGCCCTCGCGCTCACCGGCCGCCGTGTCCCCCTCGTCGTCACCTGGCACACGCGCGCGCACGCGGAAGGAGCGCGCGCCCACGTTCTGCGCCTCCTGGAGCGACGCGTCGCCAAGGCCGCCGCCGTGGTCCTCGGCACCTCGTCCGACCTCGTGGACCGCGCCCGCAGCAGGGGCGCGCGGGACGCCCGCCTCGCCCCCGTCACGTTCCCCGCGCCGCGGCCCGCGGCCGGGCCGGCCGAGGATGCCGAGGGGCTGCGCCACAAGGCCCTCGCCGAACTCGGCGCCGTCGGGCGGCCGTTGATCGTCACCGTCGGCACCCTCGAACGGCAGCAGGGCTACGACGTCCTCCTGGAGGCCGCGCGCGCGTGGCGCCACCTCGACCCCCTGCCGGTCCTCGTCATCGCCGGTGAAGGGCCCGAGCGCGGCGCCCTGCAGCGCCGTATCGAGAGCGAAGGCCTTCCGGTCCGGCTCGTCGGGCGGCGCGACGACGTGCCGGAGATGCTCGCGGCGGCCGATCTCGTGGTGCTGCCCACCAGTTGGGAGTCCCGCTCCGTGCTCGCCCAGGAAGCCCTGCACGCGCGCGTGCCGCTCGTCGCGACCTCTGTCGGCGGCATCCCCGAACTGGTCGGCGACGCCGCCGTCCTCGTCCCGTACGGCGACGCCGAGGCCCTGGCCACCGCCGTCGCACGCCTCCTCGCCGACCCCGCGCTCAGGGAGCGGCTCAAGGACAAGGGCACGGCCCAGGCGGCGACATGGCCGACCGAGGACGAAACGGTCACTCAAGTCCTCAGCGTCTACGACGAGTTGACGCAGCCTTTCGCCACGTAGCTCCGGCGCGGGGCCGCTACGCCACGTGCCTGCGCGCCCGCAGCGCCAGGCTCAGCGCGAGCACCGTCTGCGGGTCGTCCAGGTCCGTGCCGAGGAGTTCACTGATCCGGGCGAGGCGGTTGTAGAGCGTCTGACGGTTCAGGTGCAGTTCGCGCGCCGTCTCCGCCTTGCGTCCCGCATGGGCCAGATACGTCTGGAGGGTGGGCAGCAGCGGTGGCTTCGAGCGCCGGTCGTGGGTGCGCAGCGGGCCGATCGCGCGGTCCACGAATGCCGCCAGCGCCGAGTCGTCGTAGTTGTGCAGGCGCCACAGCAGCAGGTCGATGTCCAGGCGCCGCGCGTCGTACCAGGGGCGGTCCGAGAGGCCCTGCGCCGCCGTCGCCGTCTCCGCCGCGTGCCGCAGCCCCGCCGACGCCGCCGCCCAGCCGCCCGCCACCCCGACCACCACGACCGGCGGCAGCGCCCCGGCCCGCTGCATCCCCGCCCGCTCCACGCCCGCCCGCAGCGCGGCGGCGACCCGGTCGGCCACCGCGGTGCGCTCGGATTCCGTACGGAGTCCGAGGAGCAGCGGGACCCGCCCCTCGACCGGACGTACGCCGAGCAGCACCGGCACGCCCACCGCCGCGAGCTCCTCCGCCACCGCCCGCGCGAGCACGGCCCAGCCGCCGCCAGGCGGCAGCCCGTCCGCGAGCCGCATCACGACCGGGAGCAGCGGGCTCTCGCCGGGCTTGAAACCGAGCACCCGCGCCTGGGCGGGCGCGTCGTCGGCCAGGATCCGCCCCTCCGCCAGATCGGTCAGGAAGTCGCCCCGGCCCCGCGCGGCGAGCTCCTCCTCCTGCCGGGCCTGCATCAGGACCACCGCGAGCGAGCCCGCGGCCCGCTCCGCCGCGATCCGGTGCACCGGAAGCAGCGCGGACTCCACCGCGAGCAGCACGAGCCGGGCGCGCACCGAGCCGGAGCCGGGACCGCCGCCCGGCACCTCGACGAGCAGCGCGCCCGCGGGCGGCCCGTCCTTGTGCTGACCCCGCAGCCCCTCCCACACCTGGAGCGGATCGGCACACTCCGTGCCCGCCCCGGCGGCGTACAGAAGCTGCCCGTCCGCCGTCTCCAGGAACACCGGGTTGCCGCTGAAGTCCGCGAGGACGTTGAGGACCTGGGGTACGCCGCCCCCGCCGAGCAGCGCCTCCGTGCAGCGCCGGTGGACCTCGTCGGCCCGCTGGAGCAGCGCGTAGTGGCCGTTGACGATCTCGGTGTGCACCTCTTCGGTGACCGTCACGAAGGGCACCTCGCGGTGCAGCTGCACCAGCGGAAGCCCGGCCGCGCGCGCCGTCTCCACGATCGCGGCGGGGAGCCGTGTGAAGCGCGGGCCCAGCTCCACGACGAGCGCCGCGATGCCGCGCTCGGCGAGCTTGCGCACGAAGACGCGCTGCTCGGCGGGGCGTGCGCCCAGGCCGAGGCCCGTGGTCAGGAGCAGCTCGCCGCCCTTGAGGAGCGATGCGATGTTCGGCACCTCGCCCGCGTGCACCCACCGCACCGTGCGCTGCAGCCGTTCCGCGCCCGCGACGACTTCGGGCAGCCCGCCGCGAAGACCCGGAAGTTCCAGGGCACGCTGCACGGTGATGCCGCCCTGAGTGCCCTGCGTGCCCTGACTTTCCATGGGGCGGACGGTACCTGCGCATTCGTTCCGGGAACATCTCCGGCCCGTTACGGGAATGATCTGATCCGCTCATAACCCGACAACTCGTCGCCCCGGAACGTCAATTGCGCGACCTCCTGTCGGTTGTGGCGTACGTCACTCCACGGAAGGGTGCCCGCCATGCCAGAGCAACCCACCACACCCGAGGTCCACCGTCTCAAGGCGAACTCCGTCGGCCTCGTCGGCGTCGTCTTCATGGCGGTCGCCACCGCCGCGCCCATCACGGCGATGACCGGCAACCTCCCCATCGCCGTCGGCGCGGGCAACGGCACCGGAGCCCCCGCGGGCTATCTCTTCGCGACGCTCGTCCTGACCGTGTTCTCGGTCGGATACGTCGCCATGGCCAAGCGGATCACCGCCGCCGGCGCCTTCTACGGCTACATCTCGCACGGCCTCGGCCGCATAGCGGGCATGGCGTCCGGGATGCTCGCCGTCCTCGCGTACGTCGTCTTCGAGGCGTCGATCGTCGGTGTCTTCGCGTACTTCGCCAAGACCACCGTCCATGATCAGCTCGGCGCCGACCTGCCGTGGATCCTCTACGCGGCCGCGATGCTCGCCGTCACCGTCGTCCTGTCGTACTTCGACATCAACCTCACCGCCAAGGCGCTCGGCGTGATGCTGGTCGCCGAGATCGCGGTCCTCTTCGCCGTCGCCACCGCCGTACTGATCCACGGCGGCGGCCCCGACGGCATCCCCGTCGAGCCGATCAACCCGAAGAACGCCTTCACCGGCACATCGGCAGGACTCGGCCTCTTCTTCGCCTTCTGGTCCTGGGTCGGCTTCGAGTCCACCGCCATGTACGGCGAGGAGTCCCGCAACCCCAAGAAGGTCATCCCGCGGGCGACCCTCATCTCGGTCGTCGGCGTCGGCCTCTTCTACATCTACGTCTCCTGGATGACCATCGCGGGCAACGGCCTGACCGGTTCGGTGAAGGTCTCGCAGTCCACAAGCCCGCTCGACCTGTTCTTCGACCCGGCCCGCTCCTTCATCGGGGCCTGGGCCGTCGACACCTTCCAATGGCTCCTGATCACCGGCTCGTTCGCCTGCGGGATGGCCTTCCACCAGTGCGCCTCGCGCTATCTGTACGCGATCGGGCGCGAGGGATTCCTGCACCGCGGCCTCGGCCGCACGCACCCCAGGCACGGCTCCCCGTACATCGCCTCCTACGTCCAGTCCGCGATCGCCGTCGCGCTGGTCGCCGCCTTCTGGCTCACCGGACAGGACCCGTACATCCACCTCTACACGCTGCTCGCGATCCTCGGCACGATGGCGATCCTCATCGTGCAGACCCTCTGCTCGTTCGCCGTCATCGGCTACTTCCGCAAGAACCACCCCGAGGACCGGCACTGGTTCACGACCCTGGTCGCCCCGCTGCTCGGCGGCATCGGCATGATCGCCGTCGTCGTCCTGCTCGTGATCAACATGGACACCGCGGCGGGCAGCGCCGCCGACTCCCTCTTCTTCAAGGCCATCCCCTGGATCGTGGGCCTCGTCTTCTTCGGGGGCCTCGGCCTCGGCCTGTATCTGCGGGCGAAGCAGCCCGCCCGCTACGAGATCATCGGCCGGATCGTCCTGGAGGACGCGGCCGAGCGCGCGAACGACACCGAGTCCACGACGTCCGCCACCGTCTGAGGAGATCTGCCGTGTCCCGTACGAACCCGATGCACGCCTTGAAGCAACTGGCCGCGGCGCACACCGAGGCCCGGCGCCGCGCGGTCCCCGTCGACGAACTCCGGGGCACGGCTGACCTCCGGGGCAACGCCGGACTCCGGGGCGCCGCCGGACTCCGGGGCGCCGCCGCCTCGCCCGGCCGAAGAACGGTCCTCAGAGGGGCGGCCGCCGCGGGCCTCGCGATCGGCGCCGGTGCGGCGGCCGCTCCCCGCGCCAGGGCCGCGACCGGCAAAGGCGCACCCCGCATAGCCGTCGTAGGAGCCGGGATATCGGGCCTCACCGCCGCTCTCACCCTCCATGACGCGGGCCTGAACTGCACGCTCTACGAAGCGAATCCCGACCGGGTCGGCGGCCGCGTGCACACCCAGCGCGGCCACTGGGCGTACGGCCAGACCTCCGAGATCGGCGGCGAGCTGATCGACACGAGCCACAAGAAGATCCTGGAGCTGTGCCGCCGCTTCGACCTCCCCGTCGAGGACTTCCTCGGCGGCGGACCGCGCGGCGCGGAGGAGATCCTCTGGTTCAACGGCGCCTACTACCCGCGCGCCCAGGCCGACGAGGACTTCAAGGAGGTCTACCAACTCCTGCGCCGCGACCTGTCGGAGGCGGGCGAGGTCTTCTGGAACCGGAGCACCCCGGCAGGCACGGCCCTGGACAACATGTCGATTCATGAGTGGATCGACTCCCGCGTCCCCGGTGGGCACGGCTCCCCGCTCGGCCGCTGGTTCGACGTCGCCTACAACGTCGAGTACGGCGCCGACACCACCGACCAGTCCGCGCTCGCCCTCGTCCTGCTGATGGGTTACCAGACCAATCCGGGGCACTTCAATATCTGGGGCCTGTCCGACGAGCGCTACCACATCACCGGCGGCAACGACCAACTCCCGCGCGCCATCGCCGACTTCCTGCCCGACGGCACCCTGCGCCCCGGCTGTGCGCTGACCGCCGTACGCGCCGACGCCGACGGCACCCAGACCCTCACCTACACCGAGGCGGGTGCCACGCGCACCGCCACCGCCGACCACACGATCCTGTGCGTACCGCTGCCGGTGCTCAAGCAACTCGACCTCACCAAGGCCGGGTTGGACGCCCGCATGACCAACCTGCTGCGTGACGCCCGCATGGGCCACTGCACCAAGCTCAACATGCAGTTCGGCAGCCGCCCCTGGCGCGGCACCGGCGCCTGGCCGGGAGTGAG
This sequence comes from Streptomyces sp. NPDC054866, assembly GCF_053610745.1. Classification (NCBI taxonomy): domain Bacteria; kingdom Bacillati; phylum Actinomycetota; class Actinomycetes; order Kitasatosporales; family Streptomycetaceae; genus Streptomyces; species Streptomyces sp. NPDC054866. The sequence goes on along the minus strand of NZ_JBSGZA010000011.1, from coordinate 208,469 downwards.
CGCCGGTGACTGCTTCACCGACGCCGACTTCCAGCAGACCTGGGACACCACCAAGCTCCAGCCGGGCACCGGCGGCATCCTCATCCAGTACGGCGGCGGCACCCTCGCCCGATCGCTGTCACCGGCGGGCCCGTTCAGCACCGAGTCGGACCCCTACGTACGCGACCTCTCCACCCGGTACCTCGGCCAGATCGACCAGGTCTTCCCCGGCACCAGGTCCGCCTGGACGGGCAGGGCCCAGCTCTCCGCCTGGCACAAGGACCCCTACGCCCTCGGCGCCTACTCGTACTGGCCCGTCGGCTATCTGCACCGCTACGCCGGCTACGAAGGCACACCGCAGGGCCCGCGGGGCACCCTCCACATCGGCGGCGAGCACTGCTCCTACGACTTCCAGGGCTTCATGGAGGGCGGCGCGACCGAGGGAGAGCGCGCCGCCCGGGAGGTCATCGGGAAACTGGCCTAGCCGCCGTACGCCCCGGAGGCCGTCAGCCGCAGTGCCGTGTCGATCAGCGGCACGTGGCTGAACGCCTGCGGGAAGTTGCCGACCTGGCGCTGCAGCCGCGGATCCCACTCCTCGGCGAGCAGCCCCAGGTCGTTGCGGAGCGCGAGCAGCTTCTCGAAGAGCTTGCGGGCCTCGTCGACCCGGCCGATCATCGCCAGGTCGTCCGCCATCCAGAACGAGCAGGCCAGGAAGGCGCCTTCGTCGCCCTCAAGACCGTCCACGCCCGCGTCGTCCCCCGCGGTCGGATAGCGCAGGATGAAGCCGTCCGACGTCGAGAGCTCCCGCTGGATCGCCTCGATCGTGCCGATCACGCGCTTGTCGTCGGGCGGCAGGAAGCCCATCTGCGGGATGAGCAGCAGCGAGGCGTCCAGCTCCTTCGAGCCGTACGACTGCGTGAACGTGTTCCGCTCCTTGTCGTAGCCCTTCTCGCAGACGTCCCGGTGGATGTCGTCGCGCAGGTCGCGCCACTTGTCCAGGGGGCCGTCCGCGTCGCCGGACTCGATGAGCTTGATCGTGCGGTCGACGGCGACCCAGACCATCACCTTGGAGTGCACGAAGTGGCGGCGCGGGCCGCGCACCTCCCAGATGCCCTCGTCGGGCTGGTCCCAGTGCGTCTCCAGATACCGGATCAGCTTGAGCTGGAGCAGTGAGGCGTAGTCACTGCGGGCCAGGCCCGTCATGTGCGCCAGGTGCAGGGCCTCGGTGACCTCGCCGTACACATCGAGCTGGAGCTGGTGCGCGGCGCCGTTGCCGGCCCGGACCGGTGTCGAGCCCTCGTACCCCGGCAGCCAGTCCAGCTCGGCCTCGCCGAGCTCACGCTCGCCCGCGATGCCGTACATGATCTGGAGGTTCTCGGGGTCGCCCGCCACCGCGCGCAGGAGCCACTCGCGCCAGGCGCGGGCCTCCTCGCGGTACCCGGTGCGCAGGAGCGAGGAGAGCGTGATGGCGGCGTCGCGCAGCCACGTGTAGCGGTAGTCCCAGTTGCGGGAGCCCCCGATGTCCTCGGGCAGCGACGTCGTGGGCGCCGCGACGATGCCGCCCGTGGGGGCGTACGTCAGGGCCTTCAGCGTGATCAGGGAGCGGACCACGGCCTCGCGGTACGGGCCGTGGTACGTGCAGTGCTCGACCCACTCCCGCCAGAAGTCCTGCGTGGCCACGAGGGCGTTCTCGGGCTCGGCCGGCGCGGGCGGCTCCTTGTGCGAGGGCTGCCACGAGATGGTGAACGCGACCCGGTCACCGGGCGCGACCGTGAAGTCCGAGTACGTCGTGAGGTCCTTGCCGAAGGTCTCGGCCGACGTGTCGAGCCACACCGAGTCGGGCCCCGCGACGGCCACCGTGCGCCCGTCGACCTTGTGCACCCAGGGCACCACGCGGCCGTAGCTGAAACGCATCCGCAGGGCGGAGCGCATCGGCACCCGGCCGCTGACACCCTCGACGATCCGCACGAGCTGCGGCGCGTCCGTGTCGCGCGGAGGCATGAAATCGGTCACGCGGACCGTGCCGCGCGGGGTGTCCCACTCGGATTCCAGGATCAGCGAGTCGCCGCGGTACGTGCGCCGCGCGGCTGTCGGCGGTGGTGCGTCGGGGCTGTGAGCGGGCCCGAGGCGCCAGAATCCGTGCTCCTCCGTGCCGAGCAATCCGGCGAAGATGGCGTGCGAGTCGAAGCGGGGCAGGCACAGCCAGTCGACTGTGCCGTCCCGGCAGACCAGGGCAGCGGTCTGCATGTCTCCGATGAGTGCGTAATCCTCGATGCGCCCGGCCACGTGCATCTCCAGTCAAACGGCCACGTCGCCCTCTCGGGGGCGCTCGCTCTACGGTCAAGGCTTCGCTGTAAAACGAACTGCACGAGTCTCTTGTTCCGGGGGACGGACGGGGGTGGTTGCCGTTAGTCGGACCGGCTCGGCAGCGAGTGTCCGAGCAGGATACGACGCACCTAGGTGATCTGCGCGCCGCTCCCGGCAACCGGCCTGCGCCGAACGGGTGAGCGCCAGGTGAGGGAGGTGTGACGTGAGTGCCCGAGCGTGGCCGGAAGCAGCCTCGCCCGGTCGCTGATACCCTGGTAGCCCGTGAGCCGGTGGTCATTGAACCCCCGAACCGCAGCGACGGCACCTCCCCAGAATCCCAGGTGAGGGTGCCGGTACGCACCCTTCAGACCGCGACCACGGGAGCCCCCTCTTGGCCATGCAGCCAAAGTCCACGACGACCAAGCACATCTTCGTCACCGGGGGTGTCGCCTCTTCCCTCGGCAAGGGTCTGACTGCCTCGAGCCTGGGTGCGCTCCTCAAGGCGCGCGGCCTGCGCGTCACCATGCAGAAGCTCGACCCGTACCTGAACGTCGACCCCGGGACGATGAACCCGTTCCAGCACGGCGAGGTGTTCGTCACGAACGACGGCGCCGAGACCGACCTGGACATCGGCCACTACGAGCGCTTCCTGGACGTCGACCTCGACGGCACGGCGAACGTCACCACCGGCCAGGTCTACTCGCAGGTCATCGCCAAGGAGCGGCGCGGCGAGTACCTCGGTGACACGGTGCAGGTCATCCCGCACATCACGAACGAGATCAAGCACCGCATCCGCCGCATGGCCACCGACGACGTCGACGTCGTCATCACGGAGGTCGGCGGCACGGTCGGCGACATCGAGTCCCTGCCGTTCCTGGAGACCGTCCGTCAGGTCCGCCACGAGGTCGGCCGCGACAACGTCTTCGTCGTGCACATCTCGCTGCTGCCCTACATCGGCCCGTCCGGTGAGCTGAAGACCAAGCCGACCCAGCACTCGGTCGCGGCCCTGCGCAACATCGGTATCCAGCCGGACGCCATCGTGCTGCGCGCCGACCGCGACGTGCCGACCGCCATCAAGCGCAAGATCTCGCTGATGTGCGACGTCGACGAGGACGCGGTCGTCGCCTGTGTCGACGCCAAGTCGATCTACGACATCCCGAAGGTCCTGCACACCGAGGGCCTCGACGCCTACGTGGTGCGCAAGCTCGACCTCCCGTTCCGCGACGTGAACTGGACCCAGTGGGAGGACCTCCTGGACCGGGTGCACAACCCGAACCACGAGGTCACCATCGCGCTGGTCGGCAAGTACATCGACCTGCCCGACGCCTACCTCTCGGTGACCGAGGCGCTGCGCGCGGGCGGCTTCGCCAACCGCGCCCGCGTCAAGGTCAAGTGGGTCACCTCCGACGACTGCAAGACCCCGGCGGGCGCCGCCAAGCAGCTGGCCGACGTCGACGCGATCTGCATCCCGGGCGGCTTCGGCGACCGCGGCGTGACCGGCAAGGTCGGCGCCATCACCTTCGCCCGCGAGAACAAGATCCCGCTGCTCGGCCTCTGCCTCGGCCTGCAGTGCATCGTGATCGAGGCCGCCCGCAACCTCGCGGACATCCCCGACGCCAACTCCACGGAGTTCGACTCCGCGACCGCCCACCCGGTCATCTCGACCATGGCGGAGCAGCTGGACATCGTCGCGGGCGAGGGCGACATGGGCGGCACGATGCGCCTGGGCATGTACCCGGCGAAGCTCGCCGAGGGTTCCATCGCCCGCGAGGTGTACGACGGCAAGGAGTACGTCGAGGAGCGCCACCGTCACCGCTACGAGGTGAACAACTCCTACCGCGCCGAGCTCGAGAAGAAGGCCGGCATCCTCTTCTCCGGCACCTCCCCGGACGGCAAGCTCGTCGAGTACGTCGAGTACCCCCGCGAGGTCCACCCCTACCTGGTCGCCACCCAGGCGCACCCGGAGCTGCGCTCGCGCCCGACCCGCCCGCACCCGCTCTTCGCGGGCCTGGTGAAGGCCGCCGTGGAGCGCCAGACGGGTAAGTAACACAAGAGCGATACGGTTGCCGGGGTACGAGCCTTGTGAGGCTGGTGCCCCGGTTTCTGTTTGCACGTGTGGGAGGACAGGGCGACATGACGATCAAGGACACCGCCGAAGAGTGGCAGGTCACGGCCACGGAGACCCCCTTCGTGGGGAACAAGACCTCCGTGCGTACCGACGACGTGGTCATGCCCGACGGGACCGTCGTACGCCGTGACTACCAGGTGCACCCTGGCTCAGTCGCCGTGCTGGCCCTGGACGACGAGGGCCGGGTCCTGGTCCTGAGCCAGTACCGCCACCCCGTCCGCCACAAGCTCTGGGAGATCCCCGCGGGCCTCCTCGACATCCCCGGCGAGAACCCCCTGCACGCCGCCCAGCGCGAGCTCTACGAAGAGGCGCACGTCAAGGCCGAGGACTGGCGCGTCCTGACCGACGTCTACACCACGCCCGGCGGCTGCGACGAGGCCGTGCGCATCTTCCTCGCCCGCGACCTCTCCGAGGCCGAGGGCGAGCGCTTCGAAGTCTCCGAGGAGGAGGCCGACATGGAGCTGGCGCGCGTACCGCTCGAAGAGCTCGTACGGGGCGTGCTCGCCGGTGAGCTGCACAACAACTGCCTCGTCGTGGGCGCCCTTTCGCTGACCGCGGTGCTGAGCGGCGACGGTGTCGACGCGCTGCGCCCCGCCGAGGCGCCTTGGCCCGCGCGCCCCTTCGAGGCCTGAGAGGCCTGAGAGGTACGAGAGTTACCGCTCTGGGCCATTGGAGCTCTCCGGTGTGACGATCTGCTGATCCGATCGGGGGACTTGTGCGCGCCGCTCGCCGGGGGATGCGTCAGGGCCTGAACTAGGCTCTGGAAGCGTCCCGACCGGAGTCCCGGCGGGTTCGCGCGCAGGCGGACGGAGCATGGCCCGTGACGGATCAGGCGGTCGACACGGACGGTTCGGCGGCGGGCGGCGCGGTGCCGCGGCCCGCTCCGGCCCAGACTTCCGAGGGCGGTCAATTCGTCGGCCGGCGCAGGGAGTTGAAAGAGCTCCGCGCCGACATCGACCGTGCCGGACTCGACACCATCTCGGGCCGCAAGGCGCCCCGGGCCCGCGTGCTCCTCATCGCGGGCCGCCCCGGCTCGGGCCGCACCGCGCTCGCGGAGGAACTCGCGCGGCAGGTCGCCGACGACTACCCCGACGGGGTGCTCCGAGCCCAGCTCACCGAACCCGACGGCACGCGCGTGCCCACGGAACGCACCGCCCGCGAACTCCTGGACGCCCTCGACGTCCCCGCCCCCGCGGGGGCGGACGAGGACGAGCTCGCCGAAGTGCTCCGCGAGGCACTCTCGGGGCGCAGGGCCCTGCTGCTCCTCGACGGTGCCGCGGACGCCGAGCAGGTCGACCCGCTGCTCCCGGACGCGCCCGAGTGCCTGGTCGTCGCCGTTTCGGAGGGCCCGCTCACCGGCATCCCGGACGTGCGGCCGTGCACGCTGGGCGGCCTGGACACCGCCGCGGGGGTCGAACTGCTCTCCCGCGCGGCGGGCCCGGTGCGCATCACCGTCGACCCGCGGTCGGCGGAGAGCCTGGTCGAGGCCTGCGGCGCACACCCCGCCACCCTCGTCCTGGCCGGCGGCTGGCTCTCCGGGCGGCCCAAGGCGGCCGTCGCCGACCTGGCCAAACAGGTGCACGACAGGCCCGACGACGAGTCCGCGGCCGGCGCCCTCTCCCGCATGTTCCAGCTCTCGTACACCTCGCTGCCGGGGGCTGCCGCGCGGATACTGCGCTACCTCTCGCTCGCCCCCGCAGGTCACGTCGACCCGCACACCGCGTCCGCGCTCGCGGGCTGCTCGGTCTCCGCCGCCCGCACGACCCTGGACGACTTCGTGAAGCTCGGCCTGGTCAGGGCCGTGGACTCGCCGCTTCCGCAGTACGAGCTGCCGGACTGCCTGGTCCCGCTGCTCCGCGAGCGCACCGAGAGCCAGGACCGGCCCGCCGAGGTGCAGCTCGCGCGGGCCAGGATGCTGGAGCGGACCGTGCGCCTCCTCCAGTCCTGCCGGGCGATCACGGAGCCGGACAGCTCCGGTGCCCGCAAGAAGCTCGCGGGCCTGCCGCGGGCCCTGCGCTTCCCCCACCCCGGCGCCGCCGAAGAGTGGCTGCGCGTCCGGCAGCCCGCCCTGCTCGCCGCGGCCCGCCTCGCGGTCGCCGACGGGGAGCTCGACACCCTCGCGCGACGCCTGATGGCTGCCCTGACGCGGGCCCTGGTCGCCCACCGGGGCACGGAGGACGCGGCTCCCGAGCTGTACGGCATCCACCGGCTCGTGCTCGATGTCGCCGAGCGCAGGAACCTGCCCCGCGAGAAGGCGGCCGCCCTCCTGAATCTCGCGGATCTGGACGCGCGGACAGGACGTACGCAAGAGGCACTGGTGCGCTATCGGCTTGCTCTGGACGCCGGACGGGAAGCAAATGATCCGTACGCGACCGGCCGCGCGATGGAATCCGTAGGCGGTGCCTACGAGGAGCTGGGGGACTGGTCGCGGGCCTCGGACTGGTTCGGGCGTGCCCTCGCCCATCGGCTCGCGCGGGACGAGCGCTCCGACGCGGCCCGCCTCTACGGCCGCATCGGAACGGCGCACACCTACGCGGGCCGCTACGGCGAGGCGCTGCGCAACTGGAGCTCGGCCGTCACCGGGCACCGCAAGGCCGGTGATGTGGCGGGCCAGGCAAGGGCGTTGAGCGAGCTCGCGCGGGTGCAGGAGTACGCGGGGCGGCCCGAGGAGTCGCTGCGCACCTGCCAGGAGGCCGTCGACTGGGCGCGGCAGGCCGGTGACGTACGCCTCCAGGCGGCGCTGCAGCTCAGGCTCGCCGACACCCTGGACCGGCTCGGCGACCCGGCCGCCGCCAGGCTGCACCGCGCCGCCGCCGAGCGCATCCTGGGAATGGAGCTCGAGCAGGTCACAGGGCTTGCATCGAAGGATGGACCCGGGGCTTCCGCCTACGAAATCCGTAGCGCTTCCGCAGAAGATTGATGCATTGAAAGGCTAGACAGCGAGAAGTCCTTCATTAGACTGGCTCTGCCGCGTACTTCCGTGGTGTCTCCGATGCGCCCTCTTGTGTATCGGTATGTAGTTCGTTGCCCGAAAAATCCCTGAGCCAAGAGGACCGTGATCGACGTGAAGGTCGGCATCCCCCGCGAGGTCAAGAACAACGAGTTCCGGGTGGCCATCACCCCCGCCGGCGTGCACGAGCTGGTGCGCCACGGCCACCAGGTCGTCATCGAGCGGAACGCCGGTGTCGGCTCCTCGATCCCGGACGCGGAGTACGTCTCCGCGGGCGCCGTCATCCTGGACACCGCCGACGAGGTCTGGGCCACCGCCGACCTCCTCCTGAAGGTCAAGGAGCCGGTCGCGGAGGAGTACCACCGCCTCCGCAAGGACCAGACCCTCTTCACCTACCTGCACCTGGCCGCGTCCAAGGAGTGCACGGAGGCGCTCCTGGAGTCCGGCACCACCGCCATCGCGTACGAGACCGTCGAGACCGCGAACCGCGCGCTCCCGCTGCTCGCCCCGATGTCCGAGGTCGCGGGCCGTCTGGCCCCGCAGGTCGGCGCCTACCACCTGATGGCCGCCCAGGGCGGCCGCGGTGTCCTGCCCGGCGGTGTCCCGGGTGTCGCGGCCGGCAAGGCCGTCGTCATCGGCGGCGGCGTCTCCGGCTGGAACGCCGCGCAGATCGCCATCGGCATGGGCTTCCACGTGACCCTGCTCGACAAGGACATCAACAAGCTCAAGGAGGCGGACAAGATCTTCGGCACGAAGATCCAGACCGTCGTCTCCAACGCCTTCGAGCTCGAGAAGGCCTGCCTCGACGCCGACCTCGTCATCGGCGCCGTCCTCATCCCGGGTGCCAAGGCCCCCAAGCTCGTCACCAACGAGCTCGTGTCGCGCATGAAGCCGGGAAGTGTCCTTGTCGACATCGCGATCGACCAGGGCGGCTGCTTCGAGGACTCGCACCCGACGACGCACGCCGAGCCGACCTTCCCGATCCACAACTCGGTGTTCTACTGCGTCGCCAACATGCCCGGCGCGGTGCCCAACACCTCGACGTACGCGCTGACCAACGCGACGCTGCCGTACATCGTCGAGCTGGCGAACCGCGGCTGGGTCGAGGCGCTGCGCCGTGACCACGCCCTCGCCCTGGGCCTCAACACCCATGACGGCCAGGTCGTTTACAAGGAGGTCGCCGAGTCGCACGGCCTCGAGCACGTCGAGCTGGAGACGCTCCTCGGCTGAACCTGACCGCTTTCGTCAACGAAAGTCGTCAATCTCACGCCCACGGCCGGACCTTGAGAGGGGTCCGGCCGTATGCGTATGTCCGTGGACATGGTCAACTCGCCTTGAACGTAACCCTTTAACCGATTCGACCACCCCGGAAATGTGCCAATGGCACCCCGCGCGCCCTTGACATGGGGGCGTTCGATTGCCGACACATCGGGCCGGGTCCGGCGGATTGTGTTGCTGCGGACCGGTGACACGCCATAGAGTCGCCAACCGTCGGCATGGTGCCACGCTGACCTATCGAGAAATTTCCTGGTCACCAAGGAGGTAAGACGACTTGTGAATGAGTCGACATTTGCTCCCGGGGGTGGTCAACCAGGAACCTCTGAGCGGGGCCAAGGACCCGTGGGGCTCGAGGCTGTCGGCTCCGTCGCTGTCCGCACCTTCGAAGCCCGTCAGGGAACCCAGTCGACGCTGACGACACCGTCTGCACCCCAGAGCATGGATGGCCATCACGTGAACGCCATGGCCGGCGACCGGAGTGGCGAGAACACCACCCACACCCAACTCGCCGACTACGAGGAACTGCCCCAGGGGCACTTCTACGACCCTGACGCCGAGTACGAGCCCGATCCCGAGTACGCGGCCACGCTGGCCCCGGACGCGGCCCGTCAGCGCCGTGAGCGCATCGGTCCCACGGGACGCCCGCTGCCGTACTTCCCGATTCCGGGTCCGTTGACCGATCACGGTCCCGCGAAGATCATCGCGATGTGCAACCAGAAGGGCGGCGTGGGCAAGACGACGTCGACCATCAACCTGGGTGCCGCGCTCGCGGAGTACGGACGCCGGGTCCTGCTGGTCGACTTCGACCCGCAGGGCGCCCTCTCGGTGGGCCTCGGGGTGAACCCGATGGAGCTGGACCTGACGGTCTACAACCTGCTCATGGAGCGGGGCATGTCGGCCGACGAGGTGCTGCTGAAGACGGCGGTCCCGAACATGGACCTGCTGCCCAGCAACATCGACCTGTCCGCCGCCGAAGTGCAGTTGGTAAGCGAGGTCGCCCGAGAGTCCACGCTGCAGCGGGCGTTGAAGCCGCTGATGCAGGACTACGACTACATCGTGATCGACTGTCAGCCCTCGCTCGGCCTGCTCACCGTGAACGCCCTGACGGCGGCTCACAAGGTGATCGTGCCGCTCGAGTGCGAGTTCTTCGCGCTGCGCGGTGTGGCCCTGCTGACGGAGACCATCGAGAAGGTCCAGGAGCGGCTCAACCCCGACCTGGAGCTCGACGGCATCCTGGCCACCATGTACGACTCCCGCACGGTGCACAGCCGTGAGGTGCTCGCGCGGGTGGTCGAGGCCTTCGACGATCACGTGTACCACACGGTGATCGGACGCACGGTCCGCTTCCCGGAGACCACGGTCGCCGGTGAGCCGATCACGACGTACGCATCGAACTCGGTCGGCGCGGCCGCTTATCGCCAGCTCGCCAGGGAGGTGCTCGCCCGGTGTCACGCCGAGTGAGTCTGCCGGGGGCCGACGAACTGTTCCGTACGACCGGGGGGATGGCGCTGCAGTCGTCGTCCCCGCGACGCCAGGCGAACGGCGAGGCCCGGGTGCCGGGCCCCGCGGGGGAGAGCGACGAGACCGCCGCGGGGGATTCCCGCGGCGGCGCGGCGGCCACGGACGGCGGTGACGCCGCCGAACACGGCGCCGCCGACGCGGAGTCGGGTGAATCCCGCAGCCGGTCGGCCACCGCCGATGCCGACAAGGACGGGCGCCGTCCCGCCCAGGACCAGGAAGGCGCCGCCGCACAGAGCGGCGGCGGCCGGTCCGCGAACTCCTCCTCCACGGCGCAGGCACGGCGGCGCGCGCGGGCGGCCAACCGGCGGCCCAGCGGGCGTGAGCGGCACGACGAGAAGATCACCGTGTACGTGTCCGCCGAGGAGCTGATGGACCTCGAGCACGCGCGTCTCGTGCTGCGGGGCGAGCACGGGCTCGCGGTCGACCGCGGGCGCATCGTCCGCGAGGCGGTGGCCGTCGTTCTCGCGGATCTTGAGTCCCGCGGGGACGCGAGCATTCTCGTACGACGGCTTCGCGGGCGGTAGCGGTAGCGTTCCCGCCTGATGGCCACGACTGACGACTCCGCACGACCTGCCCCTCGCCGCGCCCTGGGGCGGGGCCCCGGGGTGGCCGCGGCGGAGCCCGAGCCGGAGCCGGCAGCTCCCGAGCCGGAGCCGGCAGCTCCCGAGCCGGAGCCGGAGGCGGCAGCTCCTGAGCCCGACGACGGGCGGTTCAAGGTCCGGCTCGCCAACTTCGAGGGCCCCTTCGATCTGCTGCTTCAGCTCATCTCGAAGCACAAGATGGACGTCACCGAAGTCGCGCTGTCCACGGTGACCGACGAGTTCATGGCCTACATCCGCGCCATGGGGCCCGACTGGGACCTGGATCAGACCACCGAGTTCCTCGTGGTCGCCGCCACCCTGCTCGACCTCAAGGCGGCCCGGCTGCTGCCCTCCGCCGAGGTCGAGGACGAGGCGGACCTCGCGCTGCTCGAAGCGCGGGACCTGCTCTTCGCGAGGCTGCTCCAGTACCGCGCGTACAAGCAGATCGCCGACATCTTCAGCGGGCGGCTCGAAGAGGAGGCGCGGCGCTATCCGCGGACCGTCGGCCTGGAGGCCCACCACGCGGAGCTGCTCCCCGAGGTCGTCATCAGCATCGGCGCCGAGGGGTTCGCCAGTCTCGCGGTGAAGGCGATGCAGCCCCGTGCGAAGCCCCAGGTGTACGTCGACCACATCCATGCCCCGCTGGTCTCCGTGCAGGAGCAGGCAGGGCTTGTGGTGGCCCTGCTGCGGGAGCGGGGCGAGGTCAGCTTCCAGGTGCTCGTCGAGGACGCGGGGGACACCCTCACCGTCGTCGCCCGCTTCCTGGCGCTCCTGGAGCTGTACCGCGAGAAGGCCGTGGAGCTGGACCAGGAGGCCGCCCTGGGCGAGCTGATGGTGCGGTGGACCGGTGGGGACGGCGATGGCGAGCCGACGGTGACCGACGAGTTCGACCGCGCCCCCGAGCCGGTGAGTGAGGAGAAGGCCACATGAGCGTGGAGAACCCCGCGACCCCTGCGACCCCCGCGGGAGACCTGGCGGGTGCCGTCGCCGATCTGGAGCTGCGGCCCGCCCTTGAGGCCGTGCTCATGGTCGTCGACGAACCGGCCACCGAGGAACACCTCGCCAAGATCCTCGACCGGCCACGGCGGCAGGTCGCCGACGCGGTGCGGGAGCTTGCCGACGAGTACACCGTGCAGAAGCGGGGCTTCGAGCTGCGGCTCGTGGCGGGCGGCTGGCGGTTCTACACCCGGCCCGAGTACGCCGCCGCCGTGGAGCGCTTCGTCCTTGACGGGCAGCAGGCGAGGCTCACCCAGGCGGCCCTGGAGACCCTCGCGGTCGTCGCGTACCGCCAGCCGGTCAGCCGTTCCCGGGTCTCCGCGGTGCGCGGAGTGAACTGTGACGGCGTGATGCGGACGCTCCTCCAGAGGGGTCTGGTGGAGGAGGCGGGCGCGGAACCCGAAACAGGTGCGATCCTGTACAGGACGACGAACTACTTTCTGGAGCGGATGGGCCTGCGTGGCCTGGACGAGCTCCCGGAGCTCGCGCCCTTCCTCCCCGAGGCGGAGGCGATCGAGGCCGAGACGCTGGAGGGTGTTCCGTCGTTCGACCCGGACGCCCCCGATGCGCCGGGTTACGAGTACACCAAGGGCACAGACGACTAACGGAAATTTGATGCGAAGCAGCAACGGCAGGAACAGCAGCGGAAACAACGGCGGGAGCCGTGGTGGCAACAGCGGCAGCCGTGGCAGCAGCGGTGGGCGCCCCAGCAGCGGTGGCCGCCCGGGCGGTGGTGGCCGCGGCAACAGCGGTGGCGGCCGCGACTACCGGGGTTCCGGTAACAGCCCCGACCGGCAGGGTCGCGGCGCCGGAGGCGGTCGCGACGACCAGCCGCCGAAGCGCGAGAGCAAGCCCCGTCCCGAGGAGCGCCGCTACGACGTAGGCGGCGACGCCTCCCGGAAGGGCCGTGGCGCGGCGGCACGCGGCGGCGCCAAGGGCGGCCCCAGGGCGCCTCAGGGCTCGGACAGGGGCACCCGGCGCGGCGCGGGAGCTCCCGCGACGTCCCGTGAGTACGACGCGCGGCAGGAAGAGCGCAACCGCGAGCGTTACGCGGGCAAGCCGAAGGTCAGCCCGCCCAAGACCTTCCCGGGCGCCGAGCAGGAGGGCGAGCGGCTGCAGAAGGTCCTCGCCCGTGCGGGCTACGGCTCGCGCCGTGCCTGCGAGGAGCTCGTCGAGCAGGCCCGTGTCGAGGTCAACGGCGAGATCGTGATGGAGCAGGGCCTGCGGGTCCAGCCGGAGCGGGACGAGATCAAGGTCGACGGCCTGACGGTCGCGACCCAGTCGTACCAGTTCTTCTCGCTGAACAAGCCCGCCGGTGTCGTCTCCACCATGGAGGACACCGAGGGCCGCCAGTGCCTCGGCGACTACGTGACCAACCGCGAGACGCGGCTGTTCCACGTCGGGCGCCTGGACACGGAGACCGAGGGCGTCATCCTGCTCACCAACCACGGTGAGCTGGCCCACCGCCTCACGCACCCGAAGTACGGCGTGAAGAAGGTCTACCTCGCGCACATCGTCGGACCGATCCCGCGTGACCTGGGCAAGCAGCTCAAGGACGGCATCCAGCTCGAGGACGGGTACGCCCGCGCGGACCACTTCCGCGTCGTCGAGCAGACCGGCAAGAACTACCTGGTCGAGGTGACGCTGCACGAGGGCCGCAAGCACATCGTGCGCCGCATGCTCGCGGAGGCCGGCTTCCCGGTCGACAAGCTGGTGCGGACGTCCTTCGGGCCGATCACGCTCGGCGACCAGAAGTCGGGGTGGCTGCGCAGGCTGTCCAACACCGAGGTCGGCATGCTGATGCAGGAAGTCGACCTCTAGGCCTGACCGAGGTTGGTAAAAGGCGGCCGGTCCCTGCGTTGTGCGGGGGCCGGCCGCCTTTTCGCGTCTTGCGGAGCTCGTCCACCCGCATTTATAGTCGCGCTGACCATAAAGGGAGGGGGGTCCATGCAGGGCTACGACAAGTACGCCTTCGAGCCGTTCGCCGTCACCGTCGACCTCGCCGTCTTCACCGTCCGCGCGGGCCGCCTGCACGCGCTGCTCGTCGAGCGCGGTCAGGAGCCGTACGCGGGGCGCTGGGCGCTGCCCGGCGGATTCGTGCTGCCGGAGGAGTCCGCGGAGACCGCGGCCGGACGTGAGCTCGCCGAGGAGACCGGCCTCACGGACAGCGCCGGGCTCCACCTGGAGCAGCTGCGCACCTACAGCGAACCGGACCGTGACCCGCGGATGCGCGTCGTCTCGGTCGCCTTCGCGGCGCTCGTGCCCGACCCTCCCGCGGTGCGCGCCGGCAGTGACGCGGCCCGCGCGGAGTGGCTGCCGTACGGCACCCAGGGGCCGCTCGCCTTCGATCACGACCGGATCCTCGCCGACGCCCACGACCGCGTCTGCGCCAAGTTCGAGTACACCGGCCTCGCCACCGCCTTCTGCCCGCCCGAGTTCACGCTCGGCGAGCTGCGGCAGGTCTACGAGACGGTGTGGGGCGCCGAGCTCGACCCGGCCAACTTCCGCCGCAAGGTGCTCGGCACGCCCGGCTTCGTCGAGGCGATCCCCGGCGCCGCGCGCCTGACGGGCGGCCGTGGCAAACCGGCGGCCCTCTACCGTGCGGGCCCGGCCACGTCGCTGCACCCGCCGTTGCTCCGCCCCGCGACCATCCCCTCGGAAGGACAGCCCTCATGAAGCGTGCCGCCACCGGATCCCTCATAGGCCTCGCCCTGGGGGACGCGCTCGGCTTCCCGACCGAGTTCAACGACGTACCGTCGATCCTCGCCAAGTGCGGGCCTTGGCGGGAGATGGAGCTGCCGAGGCCCGCGATCGTCACGGACGACACGCAGATGACGCTGGCGCTCGGCCGCGGCCTGCGTACCGCCATGGACCGGGGACTGCTCGGGCCGAAGCGGATGGAGCGGCCGGTGCGCGAGGAGTTCGTGGAGTGGTACCAGTCGCCGGAGAACAACCGCGCGCCCGGCAACACCTGCCTCAAGGCCTGCTACCTGCTCAAGACCGGCAAACCGTGGGAAGAGGCGAGCCAGGTCCACTCCAAGGGCTGCGGCGCCAACATGCGCGTCGCGCCGATCGGGCTCATCCCCGGCCTGAGCGACGAGCAGCGGGCGGGCGCCGCCCAGCTCCAGTCCGCGCTCACCCACGGCCACCCGACGGCGCTCGCCGCGTCGGACCTCACGGCGCACGCCGTGCGGCTGCTCGCGGAGGGCGCCGAGCCGACGGGCCTGGTCGGTCTGCTGCGCTCGTACGCGTACGAGAGCCGCGAGACGTACCACGGGCGCTGGCTCGGCGAGTTGTGGACGCGCGGCGGCGATCCGACGCCGGGCGCGTTCATGGCACGTGGCTGGGACGAGTGCCTTGCCGTCCTCGAACGCCTTGAGGCCGCACTGAGGCATGCCAACCCGGAGACGGACCCCTGCCTGGCCACGGGCGAGGGCTGGATCGCCGAAGAGGCGCTCGCCACGGGGCTGCTGTGCTTCCTGCAGTTCGTGGACGAGCCCGTCACGGCCCTGCGCAGGGCCGCCTGCACCTCCGGCGACTCCGACTCGATCGCCTGCCTCGCCGGTGCTTTCGCGGGCGCCCACCTGGGCGCGGACGCGTGGCCCGCCGAGTGGGCCGAGCGGATCGAGTACCGGGGGGAGCTCCTTGAGCTGGGGGCGCTCTGGGATTCTTGAGCCATGACTGTCGACCTGGGGCCCGGCCTCTACGCCCAACTCGCCTCCGTCGCCGCGGAGCAGGCGGACCCGCTGCTGTTCGCGACGGTCTCCGGGGCTCACCTGTACGGCTTCCCGTCCCGCGACTCCGACGTCGATCTGCGCGGGGTGCACCTGCTGCCGGTGGCCGATCTGGTGGGGCTGCGGGAGCCGGAGGAGACCCGTTCGAGGATGTGGGACCACGAGGGCGTGGAGATGGACCTCGTGACGCACGACCTGCGCAAGTTCGTGCGGCTGATGCTGCGGCACAACGGCTACGTCCTGGAGCAGCTGCTCTCGCCGCTGGTGGCGCACACGACGGACGCCCACGCGGAGCTCGTCTCGCTCGCGCCCACCGTCCTCACCAGTCATCACGCCCACCACTACCGGGGGTTCGCCAAGACCCAGTGGCGGCTCTTCGAGAGGAACGGCGAGCTCAAGCCGCTGCTCTACACCTTCCGCGTGCTGCTGACCGGGATCCATCTAATGCGCAGCGGGTCCGTGATCGCCCATCTGCCCACGCTCATGGGGGAGGCGGGCGACTCCGTGGCGCCCGCCTACCTGCCCGACCTCGTCGCCGCCAAGACCGAGGCCGAGCACGGCGGCGCCGACGTGGACCACGCACGCGTGGCCGCCGATGTGGAGCGGCTGCACGGAGTTCTGGACCAGGCGCAGGCGGACTCAGCGCTTCCTCGGGGTCACTCCGCGTTCGACGCGCTGCATGATCTCGTCGTTCGGGTGCGGCTCCAGGGCTGACGCTCGCCGTGCGCGGAACAGGAAGTCCGCCACGCGGTCCCGGTCAGGCTCGGCGGGGAGCGGGGAGCGGGGTGCGGGTGGCCGCCTTGTCGGCCTCCTCGGCCAGGCGGCGCATCCAGGACTCGACCTCGTGCCAGGGCACCTCGCCGCGCTTGACCGCCAGCAGCGGCTCGCGCTGGTCGCCCACGTCGATCGTCAGTTCGCCGGTGCGCAGGAGGTCGCGGCAACTGATCAGGAGGCGCAGGAGGTGCATGGCGTGTTTCCAGCGTGGGGCGCCGTGCAGGCGTACGTCCGCTTCCAGCTTCTTGTGCTGGCCCAGCGCGTAGCGGGCGAAGGTCTGGTGAGCCTGGCGGGAGAGGAACGCTTCGCGCAGGGACAGGAGTTCGCGGCCGGTGTCCGTCACGTGTTCCACCACGGGGGAGTGCAGGCACTCCAGGATGTTCGGGTTGGCACGCAGGGCCAGCTCGCAGAAGCGCTCCAACTCCCAGCTGAACTGCTCGTCCGCCGGTCCTTCCACGTGCGTGGGCGGCTTCTCGAAGTGCCAGAACAGCGGTGTGGGGGCCAGGAAGACACCCCTGCGGTCGGTGTCGCTGCCGTCCGTGGCCAGGCCGAAGGCGCGCGAGCCCATCACACAGGCGTAGACGGTGTGGTCGCGGACCAGGTCCAGGTCGGTGTCCGTGGGGCGGTGCATGCCGGGAGCGTACGGCCACCGGCTAGCCGCGCGTGATCGAATTTCCGGTGACCGTGATGGTCTGAGGAGGGAGCGGGCGTGGCGCCGGCCCGTCCGCGACCGAGGCGTCCGCCACGCGGTACTTGCTGCCGTGGCAGGCGCAGTTGATCGTGCCGTCCGCGACCTCGCTGACCGTGCAGCCCGAGTGCGTGCAGACCGCGGAGAAGGCCTTGAAGTCGCCCTCTTCGGGCTGGGTCACGACGATCTTCTTGTCCTTGAGCACCTTGCCGCCGCCGACCGCGATGTCGGAGGTCTTGGCCAACTCCTCGGCCTTGGGAGGCGGTTGATCCTTCCCGCCGGACTTCGGCGGCGAGGAGGACGCCGCGGGCGGCTGCGACTTCGGCGGCTCCGGCTCCGCGCCCTCGTCCCCGTACTTGCTGCACCCGGCGGTCAGCGCGACGACCCCGCCCGCGGCCAGGACGGTGCGCCGTGAGGGGGCCGCGTCGCTCATGTCGTCACCCCGAGCGTACGGAAGAACCACAGCGCCGACGTCCACCAGACCACCGTGAGGACCACGAAGACCAGGCCTCCGACCACCGGAAGCAGCCAGCCGGGCAGCCTCTCCGAGCGGAGCAGCAGCATCTTGGCGCTGAACGCGCCGAAGAAGAAGCAGGCGAGCAGCGAGTGCCACATCACGCGGGTCGAGTACGTCTGGTACCCGAGGGCGTAGAGGCAGTGGACCGCCACGGGGACCGACACCAGGAACGCGATCCGGCCCGACCAGCGGTGCAGCGCCGACGACCAGGACGGCCCCGGCAGGCGTCCGTACACCATGAACGCCGATACGACCTGGACCAGCGCGAAGGCGAACGCCGTCGTGCCCAGCCAGGCCTTGACCGCGCTCGTGCTGCTGAACCCGGCGAGGTTGAAGGCAGTGCCCTCGGGGTCGTGCGTCTTGCCGTACACCCCGAGGCCGACCGCGACCGCCCCGGCGACAAGGACGGGGACGACATAGCGGGCCGCGCTCGGGCGGCGATGGTCGCCCGCCGCGGGAGGTGGGGTGAAACCGCCCTGTGTGGCGGCGTTCGGATCGACGCTCATGGAGGCTCCCTGGTCGGGGCGGAGCGGGGTCAGGGCACGACGGGACGGGCGGTGAGATCGCCGCCGTCGAACGGGACGGTGCCGGTCTCAGGGTCGAGGCGCGGTGCCTTCCGCGGCTTGCCGTCCTCCTTGAGGATCCCGACCTGCTGCCCGTCGGGCAGGACGATCCAGCCGCCGTCGATCTCGGCGCCGCGCACCTCGGTCGTCGCGCGATACAGGCCGGAGGGCTTCTTCGCCCTGGCGGCGGTGAAGTCCCGTGGCTGTTTGTCGATCTCGACCGTGCCGGTGACCGCGTTTCCGGCGAGCGTGCCGTCCAGCTTCGCGCCGTGCTTGCCGGTGAGGCGCATGGAGCCGTCGTCCTTGACGTTGCCCTTCAGCCAGGCCTCCGCGTCGCGGCCGTTGCAGTAGTACGCGATGGCCTTGTCGTCACGGATCGAGAGGGAGACGGCGGCCGCGTCGTCGGCCGTGCGGCCCGCGTACTCGGACTTCCCGGGCGGCGGCTTCTCCGACGGGCTCTGTGAGGGGCTCTTGGTGGGTGTGGGAGACGGCGCGTCCTTGGTGGGCTCCGAGGCGGAGGGGGCAGGCGACGCGGCGCCGGGCGAGTCCCCTCCGTACGACGAATTGCCCGTCCCTGTCGTCGCGTTGAGCGACAGCATGAACAGGGCGAGCAGCAGCCCCCCGAGAAGCGTGTAGAGCGGGCCTGAGCGCTTCATGCGGCCTCCCCCGAGGCGTGGCCTTGACGGCCCCTCCATGCAAGCGGACCCGTGCCCCGGCGTCCATAGTTGAACGGCCACCAATCGGGCCAAGTGGCGACAGGGGGCGATTCGGGCGACATTGTCATGGTCTGAGGTCCGCGCCCCTCCGAGGCGCCGACCCGGCCACTCACTCGAAAGGCGGGACCATGGCGGGTAACGATCTGGGAAGCCTTCTCGGCGGTCTCCTCGGCGGCGGCCAAGGCAGCCAAGGCGGCGCGGCCGGCGGCTCCGGAGGCGGCAACGTCCTCGGCTCGCTGCTCGGCGGTCTGCTGGGCGGCGCGGGCGGGAGCGGCGGCGCCCAGGGCGGCTCCGGCGGCAACCCGCTGGGCGGCCTCCTCGACATGATCACGAAGTCGGGCCTGGTCAGCCAGGAGCAGCTGGACTCCTGGGTCGGCAACGGCGGCAACCAGCCGCTGAGCCCGGACCAGGTCAAGCAGGCCGTCCCCGACGAGACCCTGGACAAGGTCGCCAACGACGCGGGCGTCAGCCGCGACGAGGCCGCCGACCAGATCGCGCAGCAGCTGCCCCAGGCCGTCGACAAGCTGACCCCGGAGGGGCAGGTCCCGGCGGGCTCGCTGGAGGACATCATCAAGGAGCAGAAGCTCTGACCCCACCGTGCTCCCCACCCCGGTGAGGCACGCGGCGTCCGTCTCGGCAGGCGGGCGCCGCGCACTCGTCCCCAGGGCCCTGACTACCCTTGTCGGTACATCAGTCATACGTACGCGAGCGAGGAGCAGCACTGTGGCGGTACGAGCGGTCCGGGGCGCCGTCCAACTGGAGCGGGACGCCGCCGACCACATGGACGAGCAGGTCAGCGAGCTGCTCACCGCCATCCTCGAGCGGAACGAGCTGACCCAGGAGGACCTGATCAGCATCTGGTTCACCGCGACGCCCGATCTGCACAGCGACTTCCCCGCGGCGGCGGCCCGCAAGCTGGGCATCCTCGACGTACCGCTGATCTGCGCCCAGGAGCTGCAGATCGACGGAGCCATGCCCCGGGTCGTCCGCGTCCTCGCGCACATCGAGTCCGACCGCCCCCGCAACGAGATCACGCACGTCTACCTCGGCGCCGCGGCCACCCTGCGCAAGGACATCGCCCAGTGAGAACCGCCCTCGTCATCGGCACCGGCCTGATCGGCACCTCCGCCGCCCTGGCCCTCGCATCGCGCGGCGTGACCGTGCACCTCGCCGACCACGACCCCGGACAGGCCCGCACGGCGGCCGCGCTCGGCGCGGGCACCGACGAGGCCCCCGAGGGGCGGGTCGACCTGTGCGTCGTCGCCGTGCCGCCCGCGCACGTCGCGGCGACGCTGGCCGACGTCATGCGGCGCGATGTGGCCCGCGGCTACCTCGACGTGGCGAGCGTCAAGGGCGGCCCGCGCCGCGAGCTGGAAGCGCTCGGTATCGACCTCACCCCGTACATCGGCACGCACCCCATGTCGGGGCGCGAGCGCAGCGGCCCGCTCGCCGCCACCGCCGACCTCTTCGAGGGGCGGCCGTGGGTCCTCACGCCCACCCGCGACACCGACACCGAGGTCCTCAACCTTGCCCTTGAGCTCGTCGCCCTCTGCCGTGCCGTGCCGGTCGTCATGGACGCCGACGCGCACGACCGCGCGGTCGCGCTCGTCTCGCACATGCCTCACCTGGTCTCCAGCATGGTCGCGGCCCGTCTGGAGAACGCCGAGGAGACGGCGGTGCGCCTGTGCGGGCAGGGCATCCGTGACGTCACGCGCATCGCGGCCTCCGACCCGCGGATGTGGATCGACATCCTGTCGGCCAACCCCGGCCCCGTCGCCGATCTGCTGTCCGCCGTCGCCACCGATCTCGACGAGACGGTGACGGCGCTGCGGGCGCTGCAGTCGGCGGACGACGTCAAGCGGCGCGAGGGCGCCGCCGGGGTCGAGAACGTGCTGAGGCGCGGGAACGCGGGGCAGGTCCGGGTACCCGGCAAGCACGGGTCGGCCCCGACCGCGTACGAGGTCGTCGCGGTGCTCATCAACGACCAGCCGGGGCAGCTGGCGAGGATCTTCGCCGACGCGGACCGGGCCGGTGTGAACATCGAGGACGTCCGCATCGAGCACGCGACGGGCCAGCAGGCGGGCCTCATCCAGCTCCTGGTGGAGCCGAAGGCGGCCCCGGTGCTCGCCGCGGCACTGCGGGAGCGGGGCTGGGCGATCCGCCAGTAAAGGCCCGGGGCATCCGGCAGTAAGAGGTGCGCGCGGGAGCCAGTAACCTTGTGCGGGGCGTGTCTGCGCCCCGCTACCTTGCCCCCGCGTCCTGAGAGAGGTTTCGCACCCCGTGGAAACCGTGGAAACCGCCCCGGCATCAGTGATCGTCGCCATCGACGGTCCCTCCGGCACGGGCAAGTCGAGCACCTCGAAGGCCGTCGCCGCCCAGCTCGGCCTCAGCTACCTGGACACCGGCGCCCAGTACCGCGCGATCACCTGGTGGATGGTGCACAACGGCATCGAGCTGACGGACCCGACCGCCATCGCCGCGGTCGCGGGCAAGCCCGAGATCATCTCCGGCACCGACCCGCTCGCCCCGACCATCACGGTCGACGGCACGGACGTCGCGGGGCCGATCCGCACCACCGACGTCACCTCCAAGGTCAGCGCCGTCAGCGCCGTCCCCGAGGTGCGCGCCCGCATCACGGAGCTGCAGCGCACCATCGCCGCCTCCGCCGAGAAGGGCATCGTCGTCGAGGGGCGTGACATCGGTACGACCGTCCTGCCCGACGCCGACCTGAAGATCTTCCTCACGGCTTCGCCCGAGGCCCGCGCCGCCCGCCGCAGCGGCGAGCTCAAGGGTGCCGACGTCGCCGCCACGCGTGAGGCGCTCATCAAGCGGGACACGGCCGACTCCAGCCGCAAGACGTCCCCGCTCGCCAAGGCCGGTGACGCCGTCGAGGTGGACACCACCGAGCTCACGCTCCAGCAGGTCATCGAGTGCGTCGTCACCCTCGTCGAGGAGAAGCGGGCGGCGAAGTGACCGCGGCGCCGTCGGAACGGGGTGCGGAGGTCGGCCGCCGCATCGGCGTCGGCCTCATGTACGGCCTGTGGAAGCCCCGCGTCCTCGGCGCCTGGAAGGTCCCCGCGACCGGCCCGGTGATCCTGGCCGTGAACCACTCCCACAACGTCGACGGCCCGATGGTGATGGGGACGGCACCCAGGCCGACGCACTTCCTCATCAAGAAGGAAGCCTTCATAGGCCCCTTGGACCGCTTCCTGCGCGGCATCGGGCAGGTGAAGGTGGACCGCGAGATCGCCGACCGCACGGCGATCACCCGGGCCCTCGGCGTGCTCGACGACGGCGGCGTCCTCGGGATCTTCCCCGAGGGCACCCGGGGCGAGGGCGATTTCGCCTCGCTGCGCGCCGGCCTCGCGTACTTCGCCGTACGGAGCGGGGCGCCGATCGTTCCGGTCGCCGTTCTGGGAAGCACGGAGAAGCGCGGACGGTTGATAAAGAAGCTGCCCCCGCTGCGCAGCAGGGTCGACGTCGTCTTCGGCGACCCCTTCGAAGCGGGCGACGACAGCGGACGGCGTACGCGCAAGGCGCTGGACGAGGCGACCGTGCGCATCCAGGAGCGGCTGACCGCCCACCTGGCGGACGCCAGGCGCCTGACCGGGCGCTGAGCGAGACTTTCAGTAGTGGATCGTCGCGAGACGGTCCACCGATCACGAATACGACAGAGGTACGGACTTCATGAACGACCAGATCCAGCCCGAAGGCTCGCCTGAACACGAGCACGGGGCGCTTGGCGATGCCGAGTACGCGGAGTTCATGGAGCTCGCCGCGGAAGAGGGCTTCGACGCCGAGGAAGTCGAAGGCGCGATCGGCGAGGCGGGCCACGGCCCGCTGCCCGTCCTCGCGGTGATCGGCCGCCCGAACGTCGGCAAGTCGACCCTCGTCAACCGCATCATCGGCCGCCGTGAGGCCGTCGTCGAGGACCGCCCCGGCGTCACCCGCGACCGCGTGACCTACGAGGCCGAGTGGGCGGGCCGCCGCTTCAAGCTCGTCGACACCGGCGGCTGGGAGCAGGACGTCCTCGGCATCGACGCGTCCGTGGCCGCCCAGGCCGAGTACGCGATCGAGGCCGCCGACGCGGTCGTCTTCGTCGTGGACGCGACGGTCGGCGCCACCGACACGGACGAAGCCGTCGTGCGCCTCCTGCGCAAGTCCGGCAAGCCCGTCGTCCTGTGCGCCAACAAGGTCGACGGCCCCTCCGGCGAGGCCGACGCCACCGCCCTGTGGGCGCTCGGCCTCGGCGAGCCGCACCCCGTGTCCGCGCTGCACGGCCGCGGCACCGGCGACATGCTGGACGCCGTCCTCGACGCGCTGCCCGAGGCGCCCGAGCAGACCTTCGGCACCGCCATCGGCGGCCCGCGCCGCATCGCGCTCATCGGCCGCCCGAACGTCGGCAAGTCGTCCCTGCTCAACAAGGTGGCGAACGAGGACCGCGTGGTCGTCAACGAGATCGCGGGCACCACCCGCGACCCGGTCGACGAGCTCATCGAACTCGGCGGCGTCGTCTGGAAGTTCGTGGACACCGCGGGCATCCGCAAGCGCGTCCACCTCCAGCAGGGTGCCGACTACTACGCATCGCTGCGCACGGCCGCCGCCGTCGAGAAGGCGGAGGTCGCGGTCATCCTGATCGACGCCAGCGAGTCGATCAGCGTCCAGGACCAGCGCATCGTCACGATGGCCGTCGAGGCGGGCCGCGCCATCGTCGTCGCGTACAACAAGTGGGACGCCCTCGACGAGGAGCGCCGCTACTACCTGGAGCGGGAGATCGAGACCGAGCTCCTCCAGGTCGCGTGGGCGCCCCGGGTGAACGTCTCCGCCGAGACCGGCCGCCACATGGAGAAGCTCGTCCCGGCGATCGAGACGGCCCTCGCGGGCTGGGAGACGCGCGTCCCGACCGGCCGCCTGAACGCCTTCCTCGGCGAGCTCGTGGCCTCCCACCCGCACCCGATCCGCGGCGGCAAGCAGCCCCGCATCCTCTTCGGCACGCAGGCGGGCACGAAGCCGCCGCGGTTCGTGCTCTTCTCCTCCGGCTTCATCGAGCATGGCTACCGCCGCTTCGTGGAGCGCAGGCTCCGCGAGGAGTTCGGCTTCGAGGGCACGCCGATCCACATCTCGGTGCGGGTGCGCGAGAAGCGCGGCCGCAAGAAGTAGCCCCGGACGGACCAATGGGCCGGGCCCCGCCTTCATCAAGAAGGCGGGGCCCGGCCCATTGGCGGTGGTGCCTCAGATCCCCCTGCGCGGGCCCGGCGGAAGGGCCGCGGGGAACTGCTGGTGCACCGTGCCGTGCTGCTCGTGGCCGTAGCGGGTGACGTGCAGCTGGCTGAAGGTGGTGTGCCGGGGGTCCTGCCGGTCGCCGACACGGTGCGTCCCGTACGGCGCGCTGCCGAACGACGTGAACCCCAGATCCTCCTCGCCGGTCCGGTCTCCCGGAAGGGCCTTGAACGACCTGCGGTACTCCGAGTAGAGCGCGTCGTAGATCGGTGTGGCCGAGTGGTCGCCCCCCGAGTCCTGCGCCGAGCGCATGGAGGGGATGGGGGACTGGTACGCCGGCCGGGGGCGGGAGGGGTCGTATGTGTGCACGTATGTGCCAACGACCCCGGTCTCGTACGGATGCGGGGGCCGCGCCGCTTTCACGGGGCGCCGGGGGCGTGACGGGCGCAGTCGGGACCCGGGGCGTGGCGGCGGCGCGGCCCGCACGGGCTCAGGTGCCCGCGAGAGGCATCGCCGCCGCGACGAGGCGGCCGTGCGTCGCCGCCTTGTCCAGGGCGTCGCGCAGCAGGTCCTCGCGCGGCTGGCGGCCGATGGAGCCGACCGGCGCCGCGAACAGGAGCACCGTCTGGAGCTTGTTCGCCGCGGTCCGCCAGGCCTCGGTGACCTGGAGCGGGTGGTGGGCCTGCCACCAGGCGACGGGGGTGCTGCCGCCGGGGCCGGGCTGGAGCACGGCGTGCAGCTGACCCGCGGCCAGCAGCACCGACCAGCCGTGCAGCACGGGAGGCACGCCGTCGAGCGAGGCCACCGGCGTGAAGCCCTGCTCGACCAGGAGCTGCAAGAAGTCGTCGCCGCCGCCGGGAGCAGACCCCGGGCGGGCGATGGCGCCGGTCGGCTCGACGACGAGGGCGGGCCGCAGCTCGCCCTCGATGAGCACGAGGCCGCTGGTCACGCCGAGGACCGCCTGGTCGGGCACTCCTTCGCCGGGGCCGGGGCCCGCGACACCGGCGACGCCGGTGCCGTCCTCGCCGGTGATCGAGCGCACGGCACCCTGCAGCTGCTCCTCGGAGACCTGGACGATCTGGGAGGGCAGGCAGGTGGCGTGGGCGAAGGCGAGTACGGCGGTCTCGTCGCCGATGAACAGGACCGTGCTGGTGCGTTCCTGCTCCGTGTCGCCCGGGGTACGGCAGGACGTGCAGTCGTAACTGCCCGGGGCGTTGTCTCCGGCGAGCAGCCGGTCGGCTTCTTCGTCGCCGATCTCGGCGCGTACGTCGTCGCCGACGTCGAGCATGCGCGGCACGGGGGGCTCCTGGATTCGTTGAGTGCGGACCGGGGGTGTGCCCGGCTCATAAGGAGACAACGGGCGATCAGTGGCGCAAGTCACGCGTGAAGGCGAACGGAATCGAACCATCCGCAGCGGAGGGTGAGTTGCCCGGCGGAATCCGTCACTCCGCGCCAACGTCTTCTGCGTACAGGGAAGTTGGGTCGGTGAGGTGGGTCACAGATCACCATGACGACAGGTCGACAAATCATGAAATCAGCGAATTAAGTGGCTGGCCTGAATTAGCCGATACTCCCGGTAACGGCCAACTGGCCTGGAAATACAAGGAGGTGGTTGATATCGGGCGATCGGACACCTAGATTCCACCGCCGTGTGCAGCGAGCACCGCTCGGGTACGTCCGCCGGCCGCACCAGGCAGCCAGCTCAAGCACCACGGCACGAACGTGCCGAACTCCGGCGGACGGGGTGGGCGGGCCTCCGGCGTCAGATGCGCGAGGAGGTCCGGGCCACCTGGGGGATCCCGGGTCCTTCGAGAGGGATATTCATGTCCGCACGTCCCAAGTGCGTTCGCAGGACAGCAGTGATCGGCGGAGCGGCGTTGCTCGCCCCGCTGGGACTGCTCACCGCCGCCGGCCAGGCCGGAGCGGCGGACAGCGGAGTGTGGGATCGCATCGCTCAGTGCGAGAGCGGCGGAAACTGGCACATCAACACCGGGAACGGCTACTACGGAGGACTCCAGTTCTCCGCGTCGACCTGGAGCGCGTACGGCGGAGGCGCCTACGCGGCGACCGCCGACAAGGCGTCCAAGGCACAGCAGATCGCTGTCGCCACGAAGGTCCAGCGCGCCCAGGGCTGGGGCGCTTGGCCCACATGCTCGGCGCGGGCGGGTGCGTCCGGCGGCGCGCCGGGGGCGGCGGCCGCTCCCGCGGCACCCAAGGCCGCCCAGGCCCCCAAGGCTCCCAAGGCGGCCGGGCAGCAGCCCGCCAAGCCGCAGAAGCGGACGCCGAGCCATGCCGACCGGGGCTCCGGGCGCGGTGACTACACCGTTCGGCAGGGGGACACCCTCAGCCGGATCGCGGCCGCGCACGGCGTCAGCTGGCAGAAGGTGTACTCCGCCAACAAGGCGGTCATCGGCGGGGATCCGAACGTGATCCTGCCCGGGCAGCGGCTCGATCTCTGAGCCGAGTCCCTCTGGGGCGCGGCCCCGCCCGGTCGTCCGACCGGGTGGGGCCGCGCCCGTGGCGGCGCGGCACGGCTCCGCGCCGCGGTGGCGCTGCCTAGCGTGGGCGGATGTATCCGATGCCGGTCAAGAGTCTTCGGTCGCTGTGGCCCGCTGGTCTGGTCGTCGCCGCTGTCACCTCACTGCTGCTGCCCGTGTCCGCGAACGCGTCGCCCCGGCCGGGGCCGGGGTCCGCCGCCGCGGCGTACGACTGCTCCCGGACCGAGGGGGCCTGGAACTGCCTCGCCAAGTGCGAGAGCACGAGCCGGTGGAACGCGAACACGGGGAACGGATTCTACGGAGGGCTGCAGTTCAAGCAGTCCACCTGGGAGGAGTTCGGCGGCCTCAAGTACGCGCCGCGTGCCGACCTCGCCACCAAGGCGGAACAGATCAAGGTCGCCGAGAAGGTGCTGCGGGTCCAGGGCTGGAAGGCCTGGCCCGTGTGCTCCAAGAAGATCCCCAAGAAGGTCCGGGAGGGCTGGGGGGTCGGGCACGGCGTGCACGTCGTCAAGGCGGGGGAGACGCTGAGCTCCATCGCCCGCCGCTACGACGTGAAGGGCGGATGGAAAGCCCTGTATCAAGCCAATCGCAAGGAGGTCGGAAACCGCCCCGACAGGCTGGCGATCGGCACGGAGTTGGTCATCCCGAAGAAGGCGGCCAAGACGTCCACCGAGTCGGCCAGGCCGTCCGAGACGGCCGGGGCGAAGAAGCCTGCTCCGTCCGCCAAGCCGGCCGCGACTGCGAAGCCTGGCCCGTCCGCCAAGCCGGCCGAGCCTGCGAAGCCGGTTGGGTCGGCTAAGCCTGTCGAGTCGGAGAAGCCTGCGGAGTCAGCCGTCCCTGCTGAGCCTGGGGAGTCGGCCGTGGCTGCGGAGCCTGCCGAGCCTGGTGTGTCGGCTAAGCCTTTGGTCCCGGTTGGCTGAGTTCGCTTGCCTCGCCGCTGAACACGACCTCGCCACGGCGTAGTTCGTACACCACCACTGCCGTCCGGTCCGCGTGCTCGCGCAGGCCGGGCGGCAGGCGTTGTTCCGCGGCGAGGACGCAGGTGGGGGCGGCGCGGGTGCTCAGGGCGATGAGGAGGTCGTACGTACGGGTCGCGACGGTGGGGGACATGCCCTGGGTGGGTTCGTCGATCAGGATCACGCCGGCGCCGGTCGTCAGGAGGGCGCGGGAGAGGGCGAGCATGCGTTGCTCTCCGCCGGAGAGGGTGCCTGCGGGGCGGGGGAGCAGGGGGCGTAGTTCGGGGTACGCGTCCAGGGCCGGGGTGATGTCGGGGGCGGACAGGCTGAGGTTCTCGGCGACCGTGAGGTGGCCGAAGACCGCTTGGCCGTCGGGTACGAAGCACAGGCCCCGCCGGGCGCGTTCGTGAGCGGTGAGCCGGGTGACGTCCGTGCCGTCCCAGGTGACGGTGCCGGAGGTGAGGCGGGCCGTGCCGGCCAGGGCCCGCAGCGCTGTCGTACGGCCCGAGCCGTTGCGGCCCAGGAGGACGGTGAGGCCGGGGGCGGGGGCCGCGAGGGTCACGCCGTGCAGGGCTTCGAGGGGGCCGTAGCGGACGCGGGCCTCGTGGAGTTCGATGCCGGTTCTCATGGGGCTGCCCTGTGGAGGACTTCGGTCGGGGGGCCCGACGTGACGATGCGGCCCGCCGCCATGACGTGCACGGTGTCGGCCAGGTCGGCCACCAGGTCGATGTCGTGCTCGACCACCAGGAGTGCCATGCCGTCGGCGGCCAGGGCTCGCAGGACGCGGGCCAGGGCGGCCACTTCGGCGGTGTCCAGGCCTGCTGCGGGTTCGTCCAGGAGGAGTGTGTGGGGGTGGCTTGCGAGGGCTCGGGCCAGTTCTACGCGTCTGAGGGTGCCGGTGGGGAGGTCTGCGGCGGGGTGGTGGCGGGTGTCTTGGCCGTGGAGGTGGAGGAGGCGAAGAGACTGGGTCGTGGCCTGGGGGTGCTTCAGGCGTCCTTGCTCGGCGCCCACTTGGACGTTCTCAGTGATGGTCAGCGACGGGAACACGGCCAGTTGCTGGAAGGTACGGGCCACGCCGAGGCGGGTGCGGGCGTGGGCGGGGGCGCGGGTGATGTCTCGGCCGCCGAGGGTGATGCGGCCGGAGTCGGGGCGGAGGGTGCCGGCGAGGCAGTGGAAGAGGGTGCTCTTGCCCGCGCCGTTGGGGCCTACTACGGCGGTGATGTGGCCTGGGGGTACGGAGAGGGTCACGTCGTCGAGGGCGGTGAAGCTGTCGTAGGTGGCGGTGATGTGGTGGGCGGTGAGGGGGTGCGGGGGTTGGTGGTGGGGTGTGTTTGGGGGTGGGGCTGCGCCGGTGTGTGTGTCCTGGGCGTTGTCCGGTGGCTGCTGGGGTTCGCGGAGGGGTGCGTTTGGGGGCGGGGCCGCCTCGGTATGTCCGTCCTCGCTATCGTCCGGTGGCCGCGGGGTTTCGGCACCGGAGCGCCGCGAACCGTGCTCCGGGCGGACATACCGAACCGTCCCCTCGGGTCGCGTCGGCGGCTGCGGCCCGTCGCCAATTGCGCTGCGGGGTGATCGGGTGGGTGGGTGGGGAGTTGGGGTCAGGGCGTTGCGGGCCCGCCCGCCCAGCGGCGTCAGGCAAGCGCGGCGCAAACCCCCGGCGGCAGCCGGCACGCGCCCGACCAGCACCGCGAGGACGCCGATCAAGGCCGCCGCCACCCCACCCCGCGTACCCGCGTCAAGGCCCACCAGAAGCGCCGCAGCCAGCAGGGCACCCAGCAGACTGTCCGCCCCAAGCACCACCACCGCCGCGAACCAGAGGAGCCCGCGCACAGGGTCGTACGCGGCGGGGTCGAAGGCCCGCAGCCCCATGCCCAGCATCCCGCCCCCCAGGGCGGCAAGCGCCGCCCCGGCCACGAAGGCCGTCAGCTTCAGGGTGCGCACCGGCACACCCGCGGCCGCCGCCCCCGCCTCGTGATCCCGCATCGCGGCAAGCGCCCGCCCCATGCGGCCCCGGCGCATGCTGACCGCGAAGAGCAACGCCGCGGCGAGCAGCGCCAGTTCGAGGACGTAGTACGCACGGTCGCTGTCGAAGCCCGCAGGGCGGTCCAGGGTGAGGCCCGACGTCGCGTACGGCTGGGCGAAGACGAAGCGGCTCACACCGACGCCCACCGCGAACGTCGCCAGGGCCAGCGCAAGCCCGCGGCGGCTGATCGCGGGCCAGCCGGTGAGGAGGCCGAGGGGGGCCACCAGGAGGACGGCCACGGCCAGGGCGGGGAGGTGGGGGAGTTCGGGCAGGCCAGGGAAACGGCCCGCCGCCAGGAGGGCGGTGAAGAGCGCGCCAAGACCCGCGTACGCCGCCTGGCCAAGGGAGATCTGGCCCCCTCTGCCGGTCACGATCACCAGCGAGAGCAGGATCACCGCAAGCGCCGGGACCTGCACCGAGGTCGTCAGGTCCGAGCCCGCGAAGCCCAGCGGGATGAGGAAGAGGACCGCCGCCACTATCCACGCGCCCGGCGGCGCCGGGACGCGCGCCGCCGCCGTGCGGGGGAGCGTGTTCCGCGAGCCGATGCCCGGGAGTACGAGCGCCGCGATGAGGAGGGCCACCACGAAGAGGTTGGCCCCCAGGGCCTGGAGGAGGGGTTCCGCCCAGCCGGAAGGGTGCAGGCGGGTCAACTGGCTCTGGGCCACGCCGATCCCGAGGGCCACTGCCACCGCGATGAACAGGCTCCGCATGCGGGCCGCCACCGCTACCGCCACCACTTCCATCACCAGGAGCGGCATGCCGTAGGGGTCCAGGCGTACGAAGGGAGCGAGCAGCACGCCGGTGAGGCCCGCCGTGAAGGCGCCGAACGCCCAGCCCGCCGAAGCCACCCGGTCCGCGTCGATGCCGCTGAGGACCGCGAGGGGACGGTTGTCCACCACGGCCCGCAGCTCGCTGCCGAAGCGGGTCCAGCGGGTGACCGCCCAGACCGTCGCGGCCAGGGCGAGCGTCACCGCCAACGGGGCCCAGGGGTCCGCCGATACGAGCGTGGGGGCGTCAGCCTTCGCTCCCTGGCCCCAGATCAGCGCGGCGCCGCCGACCAGGAGGATGAAGACGCCGATGGACGCCACCAGGGTCTGGGCCGGATCGCTGCCCAGGATCGACAAGGGGCGGAAGACCGCCTTCTCCAGGAGCAGGCCGATGGCCGGGGCGACCAGGAGGAGCGTGACGGCCGTGGCCAGGGGCAGCGGCCAGTGCCACTCCACCGTCAGCTGGCGCAGGACGTACGCGCAGACCATCGCGATCGCGCCGTGCGCGAAGTTGAGGACACCGGTCGCGCGGTACGTGACGATCAGGCCGATGCCGGTGAGGGCCGCCGCGCTGCCGACCGCGAGCCCGGCCAGCGTCAGGTCGTAGCTCAGGGAGGCCACCGGGTCATCGCTCCGGTGACGGGGTGATGGGCGTCGGCTGCGGTTCGCAGATGGGGCAGGGGCTCAGGTCGCCGGTCGCGAGGATGTGGGCGTCCGCGGGGACCGCTTCCGGCTTTCCCGCCACCAGGGGGCAGTCCGCCCGGTGCCAGAGCGTGCCGCCGGGGATCATCAGCAAGTCGCCGCTGGTAGCCACCGGGTCGGGCCGCTCCGTCGTGGCGGGAGGCGTGCCGGCCGTCACCAGGAGCTCGTACAGCTCTTCCACGCGGGCCGTGGCCAGGGCGCTCCTGCCGTGGGTGAAGAGCACCGCCCCGGCGATGATCAGCGCCGCGCCCGGGACCGTGCACGACGCCAGATACGGGAGCTGACGCTCGGCGAAGCGTTCGCCCGAGATGCCGTACCAGCCGACCACGCAGAGCACCGCACCGGCGGCGAGGGCGGCGAAGGCCACCCAGAGGACGGGGCGCACAGCGCGGAGCCGGGCCGAACGAGCTGTCTGATCCGGTTGAGCCGCCCGCATCTGCGCCCCCTGGGACACGTTCGTAGCGTCGGTGGGCTGTCCATGTCAGCCGATGGCTTGCACTATGCCTTCTGCAAGCTGACCCTGAAAGCACCGGGCCCTGATGGCCCGGACCGACACCCGGTGGTGAGCCAGATGGTTCTCTGGACCAGCCCCAAGCGGGGGAGCGATCTCAGGCGGGGAAGGGTGAGGAGCGCGGCCCTCGCGGCAGCCGCGGTCCTGCTCGTCGCTCCGGCCGCCGTGGCATGCGGTGACGACAGCGGCGGGGGCGGCGACAGCGATCCGCCCAAGCCGTCCGCGGAGAAGTCGACTCCGGACGCCTCTTCGGAAGCGCCCGCGGGGGACGCGCCCGCGGATCCGGCGGCGGCCGAGAAACAGGTCAAGGAGAACTTCGAGAAGTTCTTCGATCCGGCCGTTTCCATGAAGGACAAGGAGGCCGTCCTCGAGAACGGGCCGAAGATGCGCGCCGTCCTGAAGAGCTTCAGCGGCGACGAGCGCGGCAAGCAGGTCAGCGCCGACGTCAACAAGGTCGAGTTCACCTCGGCGACCGAGGCGGACGTGACGTACGCCCTGACCCTGAAGGGCGCCACCGCGCTGCCCGACGCCTCGGGCACCTCCGTCAACCAGGACGACACCTGGAAGGTGTCCGTCAAGACCCTCTGCGCCCTGGTGAAACTGAGCGGCAATGAGTCGCCCGGTCCGGGCTGCTGAGGTCCTAGGGGGCGCCGCGCTGCTCGTGGCCGTGGCGGGGTGCGGCAGCCGGCTCCCCGAGAGCGACTTCGAGTCCAGGAGCAGGGCGCCCGCCCCGTCCGGGGCACCGATCCGGGTCGGCATCATCACCAGCGCGACGAGCCCCGTCGGCGGCTCCGCGTTCACCGGGCCCAGGGACGGGGCCAAGGCGTACTTCGAACGGCTCAACGCACGCGGTGGAATCGACGGGCGCAAGATCGAGGTGCGCACGTGTGACGACGGTGGCAGCGGCGTCGGCAACAACGAGTGCGTGCACAAGCTGGTCGACGAGGAGCGCGTCGTCGCGCTCGTCGCGACCAGCTCCCTCGACTACGCGGGCGCCTCCCGGGTCTCCCGCGCGCGCGTGCCCGATGTCGGGGGCCAGCCGATCGGGTCCGCGTACGACACCTATCCGCATCTGTACGGGATCTACGGCAGCCTCGCCCCGCGCGACGGGAAGCCCGGCTGGGGCGGCAAGCTGATCGGCGGGACCGAGGTCTACCGCTACTTCAAGCGGGAGCAGGGCGCGCGCACCGCCGCCGTCGTCTCCTACAACCAGGCCTCGTCCGCCGCGTACGCCCGTCTCGTCACCCGGGGCCTGAAGGCCGAGGGCTACAAGGTGGTCACCGAGCAGGTCGACTTCGCGCTGCCCAACTTCCGCGCGGCGGCGGCCGACCTGAAGGAGCAGGGCGCCGACCTCGTCTTCGACGCGATGGACACCCACGGCAACGCCCAGCTGTGCGAGGCGATGGACGACGTGGGCGCCGACGTCACCGCCAAGGTCACCAACGTCCAGAACTGGACCTCCTCCGTGGCCGGCGACTACAAGGACGCGCCGCGCTGCCGCAACGCCCTGTGGGCCACCGGCGCGAGCCGCAACTACGAGGACACGGACCAGCCGGCCGTACGCGAGTTCCGCGACGCCATGAAGGGGCACAAGGAGCTCTCCCAGTGGCAGCTGGAGGGCTGGGCCGCCGCGATGTGGTTCACGGACGCGGCGAAGTCGTGCCGGGCCGACGTCACGCGCGCGTGCGTCGACCGCTTCATGAACCGCGGTGAGCCCTACACGGCACGTGGACTGCTGCTCCCGGTGACGTACGAGGAGCGGGCCGAGCCGCCCGGCACCCGGAGGGCCTGTGTGTCCGTGGCCCGCTGGAAGGACAGTGAGGGCTGGGTCACACAGGGGAACATGAACGACAACTGCTTCGAGGTGCCGCAGCTCTCCTACCAGCCATGATGCGTGTACCTAGCAGGAAAGTTCCCGAAACCGGGTACCGATGGCACAACTGTTCAGGAACAAGCTGATGATGAAACCCAACCCTCTGTCCGTAATCCCCGTCTAACCCTGCGGTAGGCGGACGAGAAGGACTGTCCGCGGGGAAGCGTGGGATACGGGGACGCATGCATATCTCTTTCCTGATTCACAACGCGTACGGAATCGGCGGGACGATCCGGACGACGTACAACTTGGCGAACACTCTCGCCGAGCAGCACGACGTCGAGATCGTCTCCGTCTTCCGGCACCGCGACGAGCCCGTGTTCTCGCCCGACTCCCGCGTCAGGCTCAGTCACCTCGTCGACATGCGCAAGGAAAGCCCCGGATATGAGGGGGAGGCCGCCGAAGCCCTGCGGCCCGCCCGGACGTTCCCCAGTGCGGAGGGCCGCTACGACCAGTACAGCGCCCTCACCGACCGGCGCATCGCCGAGCATCTCTCCTCGGTCAGCGCCGACGTGGTGGTCGGTACGCGGCCCGGCCTGAACGTGCACCTCGCGCGCGAGACCACGCGCGGCCCGCTGCGGGTCGGCCAGGAGCACCTCACGCTCGACAGCCACTCCAAGGAACTGCGCCGCCAACTGCGCAGCGTCTACCCCCGCCTCGACGTCCTGACCACGACCACCGAGGCCGACGCCCGCGCCTACCGACGCAAGATGCGCCTGCCGGGCGTCCACGTCCAGGCCGTGCCCAACCCCGTGCCCGCGCCCGGCATCGAGCCCGCCGACGGCAACCAGAAGTGGGTCGTCGCGGCCGGGCGGCTCGCCCCCGTCAAGCGGTACGACCTGCTGATCCGGGCCTTCGACCAGGTGCGCGCCGAGCGCCCCGACTGGCGCCTTCGGATATACGGCGGCGGCAAGCAGAAGGACAAGCTGCGCGCCCTGATCGACGAACTCGGCCTCTACAACCACGTCTTCCTGATGGGGCCCGCCCACCCCATCGAGCCCGAGTGGGCCAAGGGCTCCATCGCGGCCGTCACCTCCAGCCTCGAATCCTTCGGCATGACCATCGTCGAGGCGATGCGCTGCGGCCTGCCCGTCGTGGCCACCGACTGCCCGCACGGTCCCGGCGAGATCATCGACAACGGTGTCGACGGGCGACTCGTCGAGGTCGGCAACCCCGACGCGATCGCGGGCGGACTGCTCGAACTGATCAACAACGACACACTCCGCCGGCGGATGGCGGGTGCCGCTCTCGAGGACTCCGAGCGCTTCGACCCGGTCCGCATCGCCGAACGCTACGACGCGATGTTCACCGGGATGCTCGCCCGCGGCAGCTCCTTCGGCGGCCGGATGCGCGGCTCACTGCACCGCACCCGCGGCGCGCTCCTCGGCGGTGCGTACGCGGTGCGGGACATCGGACATGGGGTATCGACCAGCGGCATACAGACGAAGGGATCCACCGCATGACGGCCTTGGCCACCTCGGACGCCTCATCGCCCTGCGACACCGGTGCCGATCAGGACGTCGCGGCGGCACCACGCGCCGACTGCATAGCCGACTCCGCCGGAGGCCTCACCTTCGACGTCACCGACCCCGGTGGCAAGGGCGCGGCCTACCTGCTGCTGCGCCGCCGTGACGCCGCCTCCGCCGAAGAGGACGTACGCCTGCCGCTCTCCCCGGCGGCCGACGGACGGCTGCGGGCCGCGCTGCCCAGCAGTGTCGAGCTGGCCGAGGGACGTTGGAACGCCTACGCGGAGGTCGGCGGCGCCACCCCCCGCCGCCTCGCGCCCGGCGTCAACGACCTGCGCTCGCTGGTCGATCGCGCCCCCAGCGGCGCCCGCGGCCACATCGCCGTCCGCATTCCGTACGCGACCAAGCAGGGCAACCTCTCCGTACGCAGCTGGCTGCGCGCCCCGCACGCGGAGATCGGCGAGCTGCGGATCGAGGGCACCCAGGTGACCGCGCAGGGCCGCGTGTACGGCACCGCGCTGACCGGCGCCGCATACGCGGAGGCGTCCCGTCGCGCCGAGCCCGACCGGATCGAGCGCTACGAACTGACCGCCGACGGCGTGGAGTTCAGCTTCGCCCTGCACTGCGACGTGCTCGCCGACAGCGGGCCCGGCCCCTGGGACCTCTGGCTGCGCCCGGCGGGGGAGAGCGGGCCGCGGATCCGGCTCGCCCGGCTCCTGGACGACATCCCGGACAAGAAGCAGATCTTCACCTATCCGGTGGTCCGGCTCGACACGGCGGCGCACGGCGCGCTGGAGGCGGGGGCGTACTACACGAACGACAACGACCTCTCGGTACGGATCCGTGAGGCGAACACGGTCGAGGGGTGACGTCGGCCAGTCGGTGAAGCTGATGCCATCGCGGACCGTGGCTGTCCGCGACGCCGGGCACAATCAGCCCCATGTTGGAGACCTCCGCACGACTGCTCCGCCTGCTCTCGCTGCTCCAGGCCCACCGCGACTGGTCGGGCGCGGACCTGGCCGACCGGCTCGGCGTGACCCCGCGCACCGTGCGGCGCGACGTGGACCGGCTCCGCGAGCTCGGCTACCCCGTCAACGCCAGCCCCGGCACGGGCGGCGGCTACCAGCTCGGCGCGGGCGCAGAGCTGCCGCCGCTGCTCCTCGACGACGACGAGGCGGTCGCCGTGGCCGTCGGCCTGCGCACCGCCGCCGGACAGGGCATCGAGGGCATCGGCGAGACCTCCGTACGCGCCCTGACCAAGCTGGAGCAGGTCCTGCCGAGCAGACTGCGGCGCAGGGTGGGCGCCCTGACGGCGTTCACCGTGCCGATGCTTCGAAGCCCCCAGGCGCAGGCCGTCGACCCCTCGGTCCTGACCGAACTGGCCCACGCCTGCCGGGACGCGGAGCGCCTGCGCTTCGACTACCGCGACCACGGCGGCGGTTCGACCCGCCGCACCGTCGAACCGCACCGCCTCGTCTGCACCGAGCGCCGCTGGTATCTGGTCGCCTGGGACGTCGACCGCGACGACTGGCGTACGTTCCGCGCGGACCGCATCACACCGAAGCCCCCGCACGGACCGCGCTTCGCGCCGCGCACCCCGCCGGCCGACGACCTCGCCGCGTACGTCTCCAAGGGCGTCTCCACGCGTGCGTACGCCGCACAGGCGGTGTTCCGTCTCCTGGTGCCCCTGGAGGAGGCGGCCCAGCGGGTCACCCCGTCGGACGGCACGCTGGAGGCCGAGACCGAGCACAGCTGTCTGTTGCGCACGGGCGCCATGAGCCTGGACGTCATGGTGATCCATGTGCTGCTCATGGGTTTCGAGTTCGAGGTCGTCGAGCCCGTGGACTTCACCGAACGGCTCAGCTCGGCGAGGGACCTCCTGAGCCGGGCCCTGGACCGGGGTGTTCGGTCTGCGGGTCCGGGTACTGCGCCTGGGGCGGATGGAACGCGGCGAACTCCGGATGGTGCAGGTCGAACGCCGGGGACTCGGAGCGGATCCGGGGCAGCGTGACGAAGTTGTGGCGCGGCACCGGGCAGGGGGTGGCCCACTCCAGGGAGCGGCCGTATCCCCAGGGGTCGTCGACGTCGATCTTCTTGCCGTACTTGGCGGTCTTCCAGACGTTGTAGAGGAACGGCAGCGTGGACATGCCGAGCAGGAACGCCCCGATGGACGAGATGGTGTTGAGCGCCGTGAAGCCGTCCGCGGCCAGATAGTCCGCGTAACGCCGTGGCATGCCCTCCGCGCCCAGCCAGTGCTGGACGAGGAACGTCACGTGGAAGCCGACGAAGAGCGTCCAGAAGTGGATCTTGCCGAGCGTCTCGTCGAGCATCTTCCCGGTGAACTTCGGCCACCAGAAGTAGAAGCCGCCGAAGGTCGCGAAGACGACGGTGCCGAACACGACGTAGTGGAAGTGCGCCACGACGAAGTACGAGTCGGTGACGTGGAAGTCGAGGGGCGGCGAGGCCAGGATCACGCCGGTGAGCCCGCCGAAGAGGAAGCTCACGAGGAAGCCGATCGACCACAGCATCGGTGTCTCGAACGACAGCGAGCCCTTGAGCATCGTCCCCGTCCAGTTGAAGAACTTCACGCCCGTGGGGACCGCGATGAGGAAGGACATGAAGGAGAAGAAGGGCAGCAGCACCGCGCCCGTCGCGAAC
The DNA here is from genome assembly GCF_053610745.1 of Streptomyces sp. NPDC054866. Classification (NCBI taxonomy): domain Bacteria; kingdom Bacillati; phylum Actinomycetota; class Actinomycetes; order Kitasatosporales; family Streptomycetaceae; genus Streptomyces; species Streptomyces sp. NPDC054866. The sequence goes on along the minus strand of NZ_JBSGZA010000011.1, from coordinate 171,066 downwards.
ATGTGGTGCGCCCACACGACGACGGAGAGCCCGGTGATGGCCATCGTCGCGCCGATCAGGGGCAGATAGCCGAAGATCGGCTTCCTGCTGAACACCGGGATGATCTCGGAGATGATCCCGAAGAACGGCAGCGCGATGATGTAGACCTCGGGATGCCCGAAGAACCAGAAGAGGTGCTGCCACAGGAGCGCGCCTCCGTTCTCCGGGGCGAAGACCATGGAGCCGAAGCGCCGGTCCGCCTCCAGGACGAGCAGCGCGGCGGCGAGCACGGGGAACGCGAGCAGCACCAGGATCGAAGTGAACAGGACATTCCAGGTGAAGACGGGCATCCGGAACATCGTCATCCCGGGGGCGCGCATCCCGATGATGGTCGTCAGGAAGTTCACCGAGCCGAGGATCGTGCCGAACCCGGAGAGTGCGAGCCCCATGATCCACAGGTCGGCGCCGATCCCCGGTGACCGCTCCATGCTGTTGAGCGGCGCGTAGGCGAACCAGCCGAAGTCGGCCGGGCCGCTGGGCACCAGGAGCGAGCCGAGCACCATCAGGCCGCCGAAGAGGAACAGCCAGTAGGAGAGCATGTTGAGCCGCGGGAAGGCCACGTCGGGCGCGCCGATCTGGAGCGGCATGATCTCGTTGGCGAAGCCGGCGAAGGTCGGCGTCGCGAACAGCAGCAGCATGATCGTGCCGTGCATGGTGAACGCCTGGTTGAACTCCTCGTTCGTCATCAGCTGTAGCCCGGGACGGGCGAGTTCGGCCCGCATCATCAGGGCCATCAGCCCCGCGGCGAGGAAGAACACGAAGGACGTGACCAGGTACAGGTGACCGATCTTCTTGTGGTCGGTGGTGGTCAGCCAGTCCACGAGGATCCGGCCCGGAGTCTTCCGCAAGGCCGGCGGTGCCGCCGCGGTCGCGGTCTCAGTCCCCATCGCTCGCCCCTTCGCCGTCACGCCGCCGGTCCTGCTCGAAGCACCCGCCATGATGCTCGCGTCACACCCGGATCCGACAGGGGGCGTACGGGCCCGCTGTGCCGGAACCTCGAATTCCCTATGCGTCGTCACATCTCGTCGAGCACCCTGGATTCAGAAATGAGGAGGGTATGTAAAGGCAACTCGGCACTCTGTCCGCCGTGCTATTTCAGTGGTACCGAGACGCTCTCAGGTAGCTCGCGGGAAATCCAGGAATGGCGTCGGAACAACTTCGGAACCGCCCGTACGTGTGACGGAGTTAAGGCGAAACGCACGTCGTGATCCTGTGACAAAAGCGTGACCGGAGGGGGACCGGTGACGCATGGTGTCCGGCTACGGCCTTCCCCGGCCGGGCCGCGGCGCCTAACGTGGCGGCCATGGCACCTATTCCGACCCCTCCCGCCGAACCCCAGGACACCTTGGACGCCTACGTCGGCCTCTCGGCCGAGGGCGCCGAGCGGCAGGCCCGCGAGCGCGGCTGGTCCACCGTCAGGTCGTTGCCGCCGGGCGCGATCATCACCATGGAGTACCTCGCGGGGCGGCTCAACTTCGAGGTCAAGGAAGGCGTCGTGATCCGCTGCTGGAAGGGCTGACCCTCGGCAAGGCGTGACCACGGACCACTGGCCACTGACCACGGCACGGCGAAAGGCCCCGGTTCCTGGACGGAACCGGGGCCTTCGCGATGCGGGGGATGGGTTGTGCGTACCGACCCCCGCTGTCTTCGGGGCTAGCCGCCCGCCACCGGCCGTGGCGACGTGGCGGCGCGTGAGGCGCGCTCGGAGTGCGGCGGGCGGCGGCTGCCCGCGGGGGTGACCGGGCTGCGCTCGGAGCGCGGTGTGTGCGGGCCCGGCGCGAGGTAGGCCGGGGCGCGGGCGGGACGGGAGGCGCCGACCGGCTCGCGCAGCGGGGGCTCGTCGGCCGGTGCGGGGGTGGGCCGCGGCACCCTCGCCGGAGCCGGGGCGACCGGGGTCGCGAGGCCGGCGCGACGGGCGCGCCACAGGTCCCGCAGGCTGAAGATCCAGCCCTCGACGCGGTTGATGAGCGGCTCGACCCAAGGCAGGGCGAGCAGGACGAGCAGACCCGCGGCCCAGCCGAGGAAGACGTCGCTCAGCCAGTGGGTGCCGAGGTAGACGGTGGTCAGGCCGACGCTGAGGGAGACCACCGCGGAGAGCGCCGAGAGATAGCGGCGGGTGCGCGGGGTGGAGGCCATGTAGGCCAGGATTCCCCAGGTCACGACGGCGTTGGCGGTGTGGCCCGAAGGGAATATATCGCCACCGAGCCACATCTCGTTGGCGCCGATCGTGGTGGCGTAGTGCGGGCCGAGGCGGCCCATGCCGATCTTGGCGGCGCCGACCGTGACGTTGAGGAGCAGCAGGGCGGCGCCGAACGTCAGGAGCGGGCGGATCGTGTGCTGACGCCAGGAGCGCCAGCCCAGCCAGGCCGCGACCATCACGGCGGTCGGGCCGCGCTGGCCGAGGACCACCCAGTAGTCGAGGAAGGCGTGGATCTCGGGCCACTGCTGGTAGGGCCTGAAGAACATGACCTGCCAGTCGAACCGCACCAGCCACGACGTGGTCAGCACGGCGACCACGATGGCGAGGTAGAAGGCCAGGGTCGCGCTGAAGAGCACGATCCTGTGTCTGCTCATCCTCGGCAGATCAAGGCCGGCAGGTCGTTCCGGCTCCCGGTCAAGACGGGCGAAGACCCGGTCCAGACGGGTGAGGTTTCGTTCGGTACGCACCCAATCGACGTTACAGCGAGTGAGTGCGGGACTAGGCCGAATCAGTGGCTTTGTGATGACGATGTGATGTGGCATTGATCTCAGACGGGGGTTTATTCCTGCGGTTTCCCTATTCCGAGATGAGCCCCTTACTGAATTCGTTGATCATTGATGCGACCGTTTTATGGTCCTTATAAATTCGTTCACCGGGGTCTTGCGCGGATTTTGCCGTCCGCTCACCACGGCGCCCGGAAACGATCATGGCGGACCTGAGCCGTTCAGCCAGAACGACCCGTACACCGCGCTCGCCGCCGCCACACCCCCGAGCACCAGCGCCGACCTGGACGGACGCACCCTACCGAGCGCCACAGCGATCGGCAGGAGGAGCGGGAAGGCGGGCAGCAGGAGGCGCGGCTTCGAGCCGAAATAGCCCGCGGCGCACAGGGCGAGCGCCACGACGATCCCGCAGTAGACGAGGAGCGGCAGCGGCTGCTTCTGGCGTACGCCGATGACGTACAGCCAGACCACCAGGGCGACCCCGACGATCAGGCCGACCCCCGCGAGGGCCGCCGGGAAGGCGGTGAACTTCTCGCCGATGAAGCGGGCGAAGGCATAGCCGAAGTCGAAGCCGTTGCCCCAGCCGGCCTGGACGTCGAGATAGCCGAGGAGGCCGTCGCCGGTGCGGTGGCCGACCCACAGGACGTAACCCGCGGCGCCGAGCGGGGCGAGGACCACCCCGAGGATCATGCGCCGGTCCGCGGTGCGCTCCCGGCGGACGTGGACGGCCGCCGTCACCCAGAGCGCCGCCACGACCGCGGCGCCCACGGGCCGGGTCAGCCCCGCGAAGGAGGCGAGCACGCCCGCCCACACCCAGCGTCCCGTGAGCACCGCGTACAGCGACCAGGCCGCGAGCGCCGTGAAGAGGGACTCGCTGTACGCCATCGACTGCACGATCCCCACGGGCAGGACCGCCCACAGCGCGACCGCGCAGATCCCCGCGCGGCGCCCGTAGAGGTGATCGGCGATCGCGAAGATCCCCCCGGCCGCGCAGAGCGAGGCGAGCCAGCTCACCACCAGGCCGGCATCGGCGTACGACAAGGGGCTGACCGCCGAGACGAGGCGCTCCAGCCAGGGCAGCAGCGGGAAGAACGCGAGGTTCGAGTGGACGCTGCCGTCCGGGAGCGTCACCTCCCAGCCGTAGCCGTGCTCGGCGACGCGGGTGTACCAGAGGGAGTCCCAGCGGGCGGTGAGGAGGGTGTGCCAGCTCTTGCCCGCCGCCGCGCTCCACACCGCGAGCACCGCGACCCCCAGGGCGCGCACCCCCGCGTAGGCGAGGAGCGCGGGCGCCGCACGGCGCAGCGCGGCGCTCGCACGGGCGCCGTACGACGGCGGGGGCAGGCGTTGATCCAGGTCGGTCACGGGCTCGATTATCGGCGCAGCCGGGAACCGGCGGGCCTGCCGGGGGCGTGGTCCATGCGTGGGCAGCGTGGCGTATGCCACACCGTCTCCGTGCAACCGTGAGAGGTCCGCCACGCGCCACAGCCGTGAACTCGCGTACTCTGACGGCTCACTCGCCTTTCGTTGCCGCCAGCTGGGAGATCACGTCCCGCGGGGCCGCCGATGCGAGGGATCACTGGGAGGTATCGCACATGTCGGGTTCAACCACGGCCACCGCTCCTTCCGGCCGTCGGGTACCCGGGTCGCAGGGCGGCGCCAACCGCTGGCTGGTGCTCGTCGTTCTCTGCGTAAGCCTGCTGCTCGTCGCCGTCGACGCCACCGTTCTGCACGTGGCGGTGCCCGCCGTCACCGAGGACCTGAAGCCGGGTGGCATCGAGCTGCTGTGGATCGTGGACGTCTATCCACTGGTCTGCGCCTCGCTGCTCATCCTCTTCGGCACGCTCGGTGACCGGGTGGGCCGCAGACGGGTGCTCCTCCTCGGGTACGCCCTCTTCGGCGTGGCATCGGCCGTGGCCGCCATGGCCGACAACGCCCAGATCCTCATCGCGGCCCGCGCCCTGCTCGGCGTCGGCGGCGCGATGATCATGCCCGCGACGCTCTCGATCCTGCGCCAGGTCTTCCCCGACCGGCGTGAGCGCGCCGTCGCCATCGGTGTGTGGAGCGCGGTGGCCGGAATCGGCGCGGCGGGCGGGCCGCTGCTCGGCGGCTTCCTGCTGGAGCACTTCTGGTGGGGCTCGGTCTTCCTGATAAACATCCCGCTGATGCTGGTCAGCCTGCCCATCGGGCGCTGGCTCCTTCCCGAGTCGACGGGCGACCGTAACGGGCCGTGGGACGTGGTCGGCGCGCTGATGGCTGCGGCCGGTCTCTTCGGGCTCGTGTTCGCGGTGAAGCGGGCGGGCGGCGGAGAGTCGCCGTTCGGCATGACCACCCTCCTGTCGTTCTTCCTGGGCGCGGCCCTCCTGGTCGGCTTCGTCCGCAGGCAGCGGCGGCGCGAGCATCCGCTCATAGACCTGTCGATGTTCGCGCGGCCCGCGTTCAGCACCTCGCTCGGCTGCATCGTGCTCGCGATGCTCGCCCTGGTGGGCCTGGAACTGGTCGCCGCGCAGTATCTCCAGCTGGTGCTCGGCCTCTCCCCGCTGGAGACCGGCATGCGGCTCGTGCCGCTCACCGTCGCCGCGATGGCCGCGGGCCTCGCCGGATCGAAGCTCCTGCACCGCTTCGGCCCGCGCACGATGGTCGCCTCCGGCTTCACCCTGACCGCGGCGGCCGTGGTGGTGCTCACCGGCATGGGCGACCAGGCCAACGACCCGCTCCTGCTCGTCAGCTTCGTACTGCTCGGCCTCGGTCTCCAGACGACCCTCTTCGGTTCGTACGAGTCGATGCTCAGCGAGGCGCCCCAGTCGCAGGCGGGCGGCGCCGCCGCGATCGGCGAGACCTCGTACCAGCTGGGCGCCGGCATCGGCATCGCGCTCCTCGGCAGCGTCATGAACGCGGCGTACGCGCCCGGCCTCTCGTCCGTGCAGGGCGTCCCGGCAAGGGAGAGCGCCGCCGCGAGCCACTCGCTCGGTGAGGCGTACGAAGTCGCTTCGGGCCTCGGTGGCGGGGCGGGCGAGGCGCTGCGCACCGCCGCGCGCGAGTCCTTCGTGCACGGGCTGCACGTGACCCTGCTGGTCAGCGCGGGGCTGCTGCTGCTCGGCGCGCTGATGGCGCTGAAGCTGCCGCGGACCATGGAGTGCGGGGCGCCTGCGGCGCGGCCTGAGCAGGGGGTTCCGGCGCCCCGGGGGGAGGCGGGGGTTCCTGTGGAGTCCGTCCGTTGACGTGATCCCGGCCTTCGGCCGGGGGGATTCCCTCACCCACCCGCCCTTATGGACGTGCGGGACACTGCGTCGTAACGTCAGCGCGAACCGTAGCTAACTACCACTGCTAGTTTTCGTGTCGCCGGAGGCCCGCATGTCCGCAAGTGCCCGCACCCCTCTGCCGCCCTTCGACCCCGCCGACCCCCTCGGCATCGACGACCTCCTGGAGCCGGAGGACCTCGCGATCCGCGAGACCGTCCGCACCTGGGCCGCCGACCGCGTCATGCCGCACATCGCCGACTGGTACGAGAAGGGCGAACTGCCCGGCATCCGTGAGCTCGCCCGTGAGCTCGGCTCGATCGGCGCGCTCGGCATGTCCCTGGAGGGCTACGGCTGCGCCGGGGCGAGCTCCGTCCAGTACGGGCTCGCCTGTCTGGAGCTGGAGGCCGCCGACTCCGGCATCCGCTCGCTCGTCTCCGTGCAGGGCTCCCTCGCCATGTACGCCATCCACCGTTTCGGCTCCGAGGAGCAGAAGCAGCGCTGGCTGCCCGGCATGGCCGCGGGCGAGATCATCGGCTGCTTCGGCCTGACCGAGCCCGACCACGGGTCCGACCCGGCGTCCATGCGCACCTTCGCCAAGAAGGACGGCACCGACTGGGTGCTCACCGGACGCAAGATGTGGATCACCAACGGCTCCGTGGCCGGGGTCGCCGTGGTCTGGGCGCACACCGACGACGGGATCAGGGGCTTCGTCGTCCCCACCGAGACCCCCGGCTTCTCGGCCCCCGAGATCAAGCACAAGTGGTCGCTGCGCGCGAGCGTCACCAGTGAGCTGGTCCTTGACGAGGTGCGACTGCCGGCCGACGCGGTGCTTCCCGAGGTCACCGGACTCAAGGGCCCCCTGAGCTGCCTCTCCCACGCGCGCTACGGCATCGTCTGGGGAGCCATGGGCGCCGCCCGCTCCTCCTTCGAGGCCGCCGTCGAGTACTCCAAGACCCGCGAGCAGTTCGGCAGGCCCATCGGCGGCTTCCAGCTCACCCAGGCCAAGCTCGCCGACATGGCGGTCGAGCTGCACAAGGGCATCCTGCTCGCGCACCACCTCGGCCGCCGCCTGGACGCCGGCAGGCTCCGGCCCGAACAGGTCAGCTTCGGCAAGCTCAACAACGTACGAGAGGCGATCGAGATCTGCCGCACGTCCCGGACGATCCTGGGTGCGAACGGGATCTCGCTGGAGTACCCCGTGATGCGGCATGCGACAAATCTCGAATCGGTGCTCACCTATGAGGGCACCGTCGAGATGCATCAACTCGTGTTGGGCAAGGCGCTCACCGGCCTTGACGCCTTCCGGTGAGCGGCCTCGCCCGCTAGCTCTGGTTGAAGAAACCGTCCGTCGGACGGCTGGTGGCCTCCCCGTTGACGATGTGCGTGTCGGCGGGGGTGAGCAGGAAGACCCGCGTCGCCACGCGCTCGATGGAACCGCGCAGACCGAAGGTGAGGCCCGCCGCGAAGTCCACGACGCGCTTGGCGTCGCCGGGCTCCATCGACGTGAGGTTGATGATGACCGGGACACCGTCCCGGAAGAGCTCGCCGATGCCGCGCGCGTCCCGGAAACTGTCCGGGGTCACGGTCCCGATCCGGCGCCCTTCCTCCTCGGCGGCCTCGGCCACCACCCGCACCCGCGGGTCGGTCACCCAGGCTTCGCCGGGCCCCTCGGCCCCGTCGTCGTCGTAGCCGTCGTAGTAACGCTCGTCATTGTTGTTGTCGTCGACGAGGCCAAGCCAGGCACTCGCCTTGCGCACCGATCCCATGGACGCCTCCTCTCACAGCGGGCTTTCTGCGTTCCGCATCCCCATGTTCGTCCATGATGCGGATAGTGCGCCAAGTGGATAGTCGCCGCGCGGGGTTTTCGTGACGGTACTGGTGCAGAGTCAACACGCCGTTCCGCGTGATTCCCCAAGGGTCCAGCTGTGTACGGCTGCTGACAGTGAGTGAAATATGATTCTTCACGGCGTATGGGTGACGACCAGTGCGTCCGGGTGAACGGACCCCTCGATACGATGCCCGAGTTGATCGTCAGCGGGCTCTCGGGGGAGTCGTATGTTCGGAATCGTCAGGCCCTGCAGCCATCGTCTCGGTGAGGGTCTCAAGACGCAATGGATGGCGCATCTGTGCGGTCTCTGCCTCGCCCTTCGCGGTGATCACGGGCAGTTCGCCCGCGTCGTGACCAACTACGACGGCCTGATCATCTCGGTTCTGACGGAGGCTCAGGCCAAGCAGTCCACCGGCTGGCGCCGCACCGCGGGACCCTGTCCGCTGCGCGGCATGCGCACCGCTTCCGTCGCGCAGGGCGAGGGAGCACGGCTCGCCGCCGCGGTCTCGCTGGTGCTCGCGTCGGCGAAGGTACGCGACCACGTCGTCGACGGGGACGGCCTCTTGGCGCGCAGGCCGGTGGCCGCCGCGGCCCGGAAGGTCGCACGGAGCTGGGACCGGGCGGGCGCTCGCACCGGTGCTGATGTGGGCTTCGACACGGCGGTCCTGCTCGACGCCGTCGAACGGCAGGTCGGCATCGAGGGCTTGGCGGGTCCCGGCACCTCCCTGCTCACGGTCACCGAGCCCACCGAGACCGCGACCGCGGCGGCCTTCGCGCACACCGCCGTCATCGCGGGCAGGCCGGGCAACGCCGAACCGCTCGCCGAGGCCGGGCGGCTCTTCGGCAGGCTCGCGCATCTCCTGGATGCCGTGGAGGACAAGGAAGCTGACGCCGCGTCGGGTGCGTGGAACCCCCTGACGGCCACGGGTACCGGCCTCGCCGAGGCACGGCGCCTCGCGGACGACGCCCTGCACGGCATACGCCTGGCACTGCGCGAGGTGGAATTCACCGACGGCAAGCTGGCGCATGTGCTGCTCGCGCACGAGCTGGGGCGCTCGGTGGACCGGGCCTTCGGGACCGACGCGTGCGGGCACACACATGAGGTGACGGCGCATCAGGGCGGTTCCTTCGGACCGCCGCAGGGTGGTTCCTTCGGGCCTCCGCAGGGCGGACCCTACGGAGACGGCAATCCGTATGGGGGCGGCAATCCATACGGGGGCGGGGCACCCGGTGGTCCCGGCGGTCCCGGTGGTCCTGGTGGGCCCGGCGGGTTCGGGCCCGGGTCCGAACCGCAACCGCCGAAGCCGGGCAAGCGGGGCTTCTGGGCGGGATGCGCGGTCGCCATCGGCCTCTGCTGCACCTGCAAACTGTGCTGCGCCGATTCGTACGAGGGCCCCTGGTCCCGCAAGAAGCGGGAGGGCTGCTGTAGCAATTGTGGTGACAGCGGGTGTTGCTCTTGCTGCGAGTGCTGCGCTTGCTGTGACTGCGGGCTTTAGGCACTGGGCGGCTATTGCTTCGTCTGCAGGTCTGTGGGGGCTGGTCGCGCAGTTCCCCGCGCCCCTTTGGGGCGCTCCGGCGGTGAGATCCGGGACTCCTCGATCGCTGAGCCCTGCGTGTTCCACTTCTTCAGGATGCGGTCGTACGTTCCGTCCTTGATCAGCCCGTTCACCGCTGCCCGGAAGGCCGGCGCCAGCCTTGTGCCCTTCTTGAAGGCGAAGCCGACGTCGAGACGGTGGTACTCGCCCAGGAACTTCAGGCCCTCCTGGTGGGCGACCGCGTAGCGCAGGCCGTTGATCGTGGACATCACCACATCGCTGCGGCCCTGCTGGAGCGAGCCCCAGATCGCGCCCTGCTCGGCGTACGTCTTCACGCTGTACGGCTTCTTGCCCGCGTCCTCGCACACGTGCTTGTTGTCCTCAAGGGTGACCTCGAAGGTGGTGCCGGCGCCGGTCGCCACGTTCAGGCCGCACAGCTGCCTGAAGTCGGTGACCTTCTTCAGCTCGCTGTCGTCGCGGACGGCGAAGCCCTGGCCGTCGTTGATGTACGTGACGAAGTCGATGGTCCTGCGCCGCTCCTCCGTCACGCCGAAGTTGCCGGTGCCCAGGTCGTACTTCCCGCTGTCCAGGGCGGGCAGGATCGCCTCGAAGCTCGCGGCCTCGCGCTTCAGCTTCAGGCCGAGCGCCTTGGCCACGGCCTCCGCGAAGTCGGCGTCCTGGCCGACGATCGTCCTGCCGTCCTCCAGGTAGGTATTGCCGGGCGGGCTGCCGCCGACGGCGGTCGCGAGACTCAGGGTGCCCCGCTCGCGTACGTCCGCCGGCAGGAGCTTCGCGGCCGCCGCGTTCTTCTTGACCGAGGAGACCACGTCCCGCGTGGGGACCTTGTCGCTCCCGCCCGCGGGTGCCGCGCCGCCCGCGGTGTCGGCGGTGCCGCCGGAACCGCAGGCGGTGAGCGTGAGAGTGGCGGCGGTGATCAGGGCGAAGGCCGCCTGGATACGACGGGAATGCGGGGCGCCGGAATGCGCGGACTTGCTCATGGCGTGACGTTCTCCATCAGGCAGCAGGGCAGGGTGAAGCGGACGTACGAGGGGAGGGGGTGCCGTCGCGGCGCAGAGCGGCGCGGCGGCGGTGTACGCGTGTGAAGGCGAGGTCAACGGCGCGTAAGCGCACGGGAGATGCAAGGCGGGAGAGCCCCGGGAAACGGAGCAGGCTCAGCGCGCAGGGGGTCGGCTCAGAGAGTCGTCGAACACGACGCCGACCACACTCGACCGAAGTCGATGTGGGAGCGCGTGACCAGCCACTGCTGCGGATGCATGGGGCAAGTGGAGCAGGCATCCGTTTCCGCGTCAACTGCCGTGAGACGTAACGCTCATATCCTGGACAGCCTTGACAGCGGGCCGAAAGCGCCCCGTACTCTCAAGGCGGATCGTGCTGAGGGGCTCGGTCCGTGTGAAGGCACCACCCGTATCCACGGAGCCTTCGCCATGTCTTCCGACACGCTCGCCAAAGCCGCGACCGCCCCTCTCCACGACCCGCCACCCGATGTCCCGCGCATCGTGCCGCAACGCCGAGCCGGGCAGTGGGTGGCCGCCGCCGCGGTCCTCGTGCTCCTCGCGCTCACCCTCAACTCGGTCGTCCGTAACGACGCGTTCCAATGGGCCGTGGTGGGCGACTACTTCACCTCCGCCTCCGTGCTGCGCGGCCTGTGGCTCACGCTCTGGCTGACCGCCGTCGTCATGGCGCTCGGCTTCGCGCTCGGCGCGGTGCTCGCCATGGGGCGACTCTCGTCCAACCCCGTGCTGCGCGCGGTCAGTTGGGGCTATGTGTGGCTCTTCAGGTCGATGCCGATCCTGGTGCAGCTGCTGTTCTGGTTCAACATCGGGGCGCTGTACCCGTACCTCTTCGGCGTGAAGACGGTGAACCTCCTCGGGCCCGTCACCATCGCCGTCATCGGGCTCACCCTGCACGAGGCCGCGTACGCCGCCGAGGTGGTGCGCGGCGGCATCCTCTCCGTCGACCGGGGGCAGATCGAGGCCGCGCAGGCGCTCGGGCTCAGCCGGTGGCGCAGATGGCGGCGGATCGTCCTTCCGCAGGCCATGCGCTCCATCGTGCCGCCCGCCGGGAACATGCTGATCGGCACGCTCAAGGGCACGTCGATCGTCAGCGTGATCGCGGTGCAGGATCTCCTGTACTCCGTGCAGCTCGTCTACCACCGCACCTACCAGGTCATCCCGCTGCTCCTGGTCGCCACCCTCTGGTACGTCGTGATCACCTCGCTCCTCAGCGTCGGCCAGTACTACGTGGAGCGGCACTACGCGCGCGGTTCGGAGCGCACCCGATGAGCGTGACGGAACAGAAGCCGGCCAGTGACATCGCGCAGGACGACTTCGGCGCGCTGAAAGTGGTCCCCGTACGCCACCCCTGGCGCTGGGCCGCCGTCGTCGCGACCGCCGTCCTCGTGGCCCAGTTCGCGCACGGCCTCGCCACCAACTCCGGCTGGGAATGGGAGGTGTTCGCCGAGTTCTTCACCGCCGACGTGATCCTCGAGGCGGTCTGGGTCACCCTCCAGCTCACCTTCTACGGAACGGCTCTCGGCTTCGCGCTCGGCATCGTGATCGCCTTCATGCGGCTCTCTGCCAGCCCCTTCCTCAAGGCCGTGGCCTTCGCCTACATCTGGGCGTTCCGGTCGATCCCGCTCATCGTGCAGCTGCTGTTCTGGTTCAACCTCGCCTACCTCTACAAGGAGTTGCAGTTCGGGATCCCGTTCGGGCCCGGCTTCTTCTCCTTCGACACGATGGGGCTCGTCGGCGCGATGAGCGCGGCGGTACTCGGACTCGCCCTGCACCAGGCCGCGTACGCCGCCGAGATCGTGCGCGCGGGCGTACTGTCCGTCGACAGCGGGCAGTTGGAGGCGGCGGCCGCGCTCGGCATCCCCCGGCTGCGGCAGATCCGCCGCATCATCCTGCCGCAGGCGATGCGCTCGATCCTGCCCAACGCGGCCAACGAGATCATCTCCCTCTTCAAGGGCACCTCGATCGTCTCCGTGATGGCGATCGGCGAGCTCTTCTACCAGGTGCAGGTCATCTACGGCCGCAACGGCCGCGTCGTGCCGCTCCTGATGGTCGCCACCGCCTGGTACGTCCTGCTGACCAGCGCCCTCTCCGTCCTCCAGCACTACGTCGAACGTCACTTCTCGAAGGGGGCATCGCGATGAGCGCGATGGTCGAACTCCGGTCCGTACACAAGTCCTTCGGGTCCCTGGAAGTACTGCGGGGCCTCGATCTGGAGGTGCGGAAGGGGGAAGTCACCGTCATCCTCGGCCCTTCCGGCTCCGGCAAGTCCACGCTCCTGCGCGCCATCAACCACCTGGAGAAGGTGGACAAGGGCTGGATCAGCGTCGACGGCGCGCTCGTCGGCTACCGGCGCTCCGGCGACAAGCTGTACGAGCTGCGTGAACGCGACGTACTCAAACAGCGCACCCGGATCGGCTTCGTCTTCCAGAACTTCAACCTCTTCCCGCATCTGACCGTCCTGGAGAACATCGTCGAGGCGCCCGTCTCGGCGCTGAAGCGCCCGCGCAAGGAAGCCGTCGCCCACGCCGGGACCCTGCTCGCCCGGGTCGGGCTCGCCGACAAGGCGGACGCGTACCCCAAGCAGCTCTCCGGGGGACAGCAGCAGCGCGTGGCCATCGCCCGCGCGCTCGCGCTTGAGCCGAAGCTGCTGCTCTTCGACGAGCCGACGTCCGCGCTCGACCCCGAACTGGTCGGTGAAGTCCTCGACGTCATCAAGGACTTGGCGCGCCAGGGCACCACGATGATCGTCGTCACCCATGAGATCGGCTTCGCGCGTGAGGTCGCCGACACGGTCGTCTTCATGGACGAGGGGCTCATCGTCGAGCAGGGCGCCCCCGACGACGTACTGGACCGTCCACGGCACGACCGCACCCGCGCGTTTCTTTCCAAGGTTCTCTAGCTAGGAGCTCCCGCATGTTTTCCCGACGCACTCTCTCCGTCTCTGTCGCCGCCCTGGCTCTCGCGCCCTTGCTGAGCGCCTGCGGCGGGGACAGCGACGCCGCGACCGGCGGCGGCGAGCCCGGCACCAAGAAGGTCGGCGGCATCAACATCGGGCCCGACCAGAACCGCGTACGCGGGAAGAAGGTCGACGCGATAGCGAAGCTCGTGCCCGAGAAGGTGCGCGAGCGCGGCACGCTGCGGCTCGGCGGCAGCGCCGACTCGGTCGCGCCCCTCGGCTTCTACGCCACCGACGACAAGACGCGGATCGGCTCCGAGGTCGACATCGCGAGCCTGGTCGCCGACACGCTCGGCCTGCAGCCGAAATTCGAGCAGGTCTCCTGGGAGAACCTCTTCGTCGGCCTGGACAGCGGAAAGTTCGACGGGGTCTTCTCGAACGTCACGGTGACAGAGGAACGCAAGGAGAAGTACGACTTCGCGACCTACCGCCACGACAACATCGCCTTCGAGGCGCGCAAGGACGCCGACTGGACGGCGAAGAAGCCGGCGGACGTGGCGGGCAGGACAATCGCGGTCTCCTCCGGCACCAACCAGGAGAAGATCCTCGTCGACTGGAGCGAGCAGAACGAGAAGGCCGGGCGCGAGCCGGTGGCCATCAAGTACTTCCAGAAGGACTCCGACTACTACCTGGCCCTCCAGTCGGGCCGCATCGACGCGTATCTCGGCCCGAACCCGACGGCTGCCTATCACGTCGCGTCATCGGGGCAGACGAAGATCATCGGGACTCTGTCGGGCGGGGGCCCCGACATCCAGGGCGAGATCGCCGCCACCACGAAGAAGGACAGCGGCCTCGTCGACGCGTACGCGGCGGCGCTCAACCACGTGATCAAGGACGGCAGTTACGCCAAGGTCCTGGGGCGCTGGGATCTGAAGAGCGAGGCCGTGAAGGAGTCACAGATCAACCCCAAGGGCCTGCCGAAGCCGTAAGAAGCCGACCGTATGGAAGGGTTGTTCACATATGGAAGGGTTGATCACATGACGACGGACGCTTCACGCGACTGGAAGCACTGGCACGAGCAGCGGAACGAGACGGTGTCGGCGCCCTACGGCCCGCTCTCGCTCACCGGAACCCACTGGCTCGCGGACTACCCGGACGGCTCGCTTCCGAACATCCCCGGGCGCTGGACCGAGGCGGGCGACGAGATCGTCCTGACCGCCGAGACCGGCGACGGGCTCACCCTCGACGGGCAGCTGTTCAGCGGCGAGGCCCGGCTCGCCGCCGACCCCGGTCCTGTCGGCGCGGCCCGCGTCGGGCACGGCGAACGCCGCCTGGTCGTGCTGCGGCGCGAAGGGCTCTGGGCGGTACGCGACTTCGACCCGGAGTCCGCGACGCGCCGCGCCTTCCAGGGCATCGAGGCCACCGCGTACGACGCGCGCTGGGCGGTGCCGGGCCGTTTCACGCCGTACGCCGCCGAGAGCACCGACTGCGACGGAACCGGGGTGCGCACCGTGCGGGTCGGCAACGCGGACGGGGTGGAGCGGGGACTCGGCCTCGGCGGTGAGCTGGCCTTCACTCTGGCCGGAAAGGACCACACGCTCCAGGTGTCGGTGGAGGGTGACGGCTCATTGTGGGCGGTGTTCGCCGACGCGACCAGCGGGGTGTCCAGCTACCGGTTCCGGTTCCTGCGGCCCGCCGCGCCGGACGCCGAAGGCCGCACGACGGTGGACTTCAACCGCGCGCTCCTTCCTCCGTGCGCCTTCGCCGACCACTTCATCTGCCCTTTCCCGCCCCCGGGCAACACCCTTGCCGCCGAGATCGCGGCGGGGGAGCGGAACCTCATCGGCCGCTGACACGTCAGAAGCAGAGCCGATGACCCAGAGCCCCGACGGCGTACGACAGAGAGCGAAAGCCGTCGGGGCCGGTCGTCGTGTATCCGGCTGACGGCCGAAAGGCGCCCTTGTGCGCGGTGTCCGTGGCCCGAATACTCCCGAGCAGCGCTTGTCAGGAGCACGGCGTATCCGGAATCCGGCTTGCCCTTTGCTCATTGGCTGCGCCTCACGGGCCCTCAACCCACAAGGGCCCACTGACTTCCCCTCGGGAGGAACAACAAGTGAGGAACAAGCGCACCACCCCCCGCAGCGGCATAGCGAGACGTACTCGTCTGCTCGCCGTGGCCACCGGACTTGTGGCCGTCGGCGCGCTCGCCGTCCCCGCTGCGAACGCCAACGACGTCACCACCTTCAGCTCGGCGCAGCTCACCAAGGCGAGCGACGCGGTGCTCGACGCGGATGTCGCAGGCACCGCATGGAGCGTCGACAAGGCGTCGAACCGTCTGGTCGTCACCGCCGACAGCACCGTCTCCAAGGCCGAGATCGCCAAGATCAAGGAGGCGGCGGGCAGCAACGCGGGCGCCCTCAAGGTCGAGCGCACTCCCGGCAAGTTCAGCAAGCTGATCTCCGGCGGCGACGCGATCTACGCGTCCAGCTGGCGCTGCTCGCTCGGCTTCAACGTCCGCAGCGGCAGCACCTACTACTTCCTCACCGCCGGTCACTGCACCGACGGTGCGGGCACCTGGTGGGCCAACTCCGCGAAGACCACGGTGCTCGGGACCACGCACGGCTCCAGCTTCCCGACCAACGACTACGGCATCGTCAGGTACACCAACGGCTCGATCACCAAGTCGGGCACGGTCGGCAGCCAGGACATCACCAGCGCGGGCAACGCCACCCTGAACCAGGCCGTCACCCGGCGTGGCTCGACCACCGGTACCCACAGCGGCAGGGTCACCGGCCTGAACGCGACCGTCAACTACGGCGGCGGCGACATCGTCTACGGCATGATCAAGACCACGGTCTGCGCCGAACCCGGCGACAGCGGCGGCCCGCTCTACGCGGGGACCAAGGCCCTTGGCCTCACCTCGGGCGGCAGCGGCAACTGCTCCACGGGCGGCACGACCTTCTTCCAGCCGGTCACCGAGGCGCTGAGCCGGTACGGCGTGAGCGTCTACTGATCCACGTACGACTGATCCACGTACGACCAGTCCGCAGCCAGCAGTAGGAGAGCCCTCGTCCGGAAGATGTCCGGGCGGGGGCTCTCTCCTGTCTCCCGTCTCCCTTTGTGCGCCCTGCGGCGTTACCTTCGAAGTGCACGCCCAACACGCCCAATTCGGACCCTGGGGGGCCGGCATGGTCGAGGAGCTGGTGGCGGCGGGAGTAGCCGTCGGGTCTGTCGGAGCGGTCTATGTGATGGCGGCGGCGCGTGTCGTCAAGCAGTACGAACGGGGTGTGGTGCTCCGGCTCGGGCGGCTGCAGCGTTCGGTGCGCGGGCCCGGGTTCACGATGGTCGTGCCGTTCGTGGACCGGCTCCGTAAGGTGAACATGCAGATCGTGACGATGCCGGTCCCGGCGCAGGACGGCATCACCCGGGACAACGTCACGGTGCGCGTGGACGCGGTCATCTACTTCAGGGTGATCGATGCCGCCGAGGCCGTCGTCCAGGTGGAGGACTACCGCTTCGCGGTCTCGCAGATGGCGCAGACGTCCCTGCGCTCGATCATCGGCAAGAGCGACCTGGACGATCTGCTCTCCAACCGCGAGAAGCTCAACCAAGGCCTGGAGTTGATGATCGACTCTCCCGCGGTCGGGTGGGGCGTGCAGATCGACCGGGTCGAGATCAAGGACGTGTCGCTCCCGGAGACCATGAAACGGTCCATGGCCCGGCAGGCCGAGGCCGACCGCGAGCGACGGGCCCGCGTGATCAACGCGGACGCCGAGCTACAGGCCTCCAAGAAGCTGGCCCAGGCGGCACATGAGATGGCGGAGGAGCCGGCCGCGCTCCAGCTGCGGCTGCTCCAGACCGTGGTGGCGGTCGCCGCCGAGAAGAACTCGACCCTCGTGCTGCCCTTCCCCGTGGAACTGCTGCGGTTCCTGGAACGGGCCACACAGGCGCAGCAGCCGCCGCCCGCCGCCGTGCCCGAGTCTCCCGCCGCCGTGCCTGAGTCTCCCGTCGCGGCGGCCGGTCCGCCCGCCGCCGCCGTGACCGAATCGCCCGCTGTCGCGCTGCCGGATTTCGGTGCTCCGGATTCGGAAGCCGGTGAGCGGGAGGCGCCAGGAGCGTCGAGATCCGGACAGGACTAGTCCTTACCCGCTGCCGATCATCCGCTCGCACGCGGTGTTTGCACCGGGAACCGACGTGGTGAGACCGGCGCTGGTGAAGAGGCGGGGGGCGCACGGTGATTGTCGCGTGCGCGTCCTGAAGTAGACCTTGTGTGCTACCAGGCGGTATCGGGATAGTGGGCCCAACCTTTGGCATGGACGCGGCTTTCGCAGCGTGTGCGACTCCGTGCCGGTACGCCTTCCGGTCCCCAGGTCCCCACACCGAACGGGCCGACCCCCCACAGGAGGACGTGAGTTGAAGCACCGACGCATATCCAAGCGACGTGCCGCCGTGGCAGGTGCGGGCATCACCGCACTGATCGCCGCCGGAATCACCTTCCAGACTGCGAACGCGAGTGAGAGTGCCCCGACCCCCACGCCGGACACCCTCTCGGTCGCGAAGGCCGGAAAGCTCGCCTCGTCCCTCGGCAAGGACCTCGGCCTGGACGCGGCAGGCACGTACTACGACGCCAAGGCCAAGAACCTCGTCGTGAACGTCCTGGACAAGAGCGCTGCCGACGCCGTGGAGTCGGCGGGCGCCAAGGCGAGAATCGTCGAGAACTCCCTCGCGGAGCTGAAGAGCGCCCGCTCGACGCTCAGCGACAAGGCATCCATCCCCGGCACCTCGTGGGCGGTCGACCCGGCCACCAACAAGGTCGTCGTCACGGCGGACCGCACGGTCAAGGGCGCCGAGCTCGACAAGCTCGGCGCGGTCGTGAAGGCACTCGGCTCCAAGGCCGAACTCCAGCACAGCAAGGGGGAGTTCAAACCGTTCATCGCCGGCGGCGACGCCATCTGGGGCGGCGGCAGCCGCTGCTCGCTCGGCTTCAACGTGGTCAAGGACGGCGCTCCGCACTTCCTGACCGCCGGCCACTGCACGGAGGCCGTGACCAGCTGGTCGGAGGAGCAGGGCGGCCCGGCCATCGGTGAGAACGCGGGCTCCAGCTTCCCCGAGAACGACTACGGCATCGTCAAGTACAGCGGCGACACCGCGCACCCGAGCGAGGTGAACCTCTACAACGGCTCGACGCAGGCCATCACCAAGGCGGGCGACGCGACCGTCGGCCAGAAGGTGCAGCGCAGTGGCTCGACCACGAAGCTGCACGACGGCTCGGTCACCGGTCTCGACGCCACCGTGAACTACGGCAACGGCGACGTCGTCAACGGACTCATCCAGACCGACGTCTGTGCCGAGCCCGGTGACAGCGGTGGCGCGCTCTTCGCGGGTGACACCGCGCTCGGCCTCACCTCGGGCGGCAGTGGTGACTGCAGCGCCGGCGGGGAGACGTTCTTCCAGCCTGTTCCGGAGGCGCTTTCCGCTTTCGGCGCGGAAATCGGCTGACCCTGCGGGTAGCTTCACAGGAAGTTCCGGTCCCACCCCTGCGAGAGCAGGGGTGGGACTTTTTTGTGCAGAAAAGGGGGCAAAAAAGGGACCTTCGGCCCTCGGGGTGAGGTCATTCTCCGCCCCTCAAGCGGCAAGCCCGGGTGTCGAATTGAGGCATAAGCGAAAAGGTCTCACCGAAGGAGCCCCGCCATGGAGGCCAACGAGATGGTGGACGGACTGGTCAGGGGAGCGCTCACCGCGCTCGGCCGGTTCGCGTCGTACGACCAGGAACAGGTCGACCACATCGTCAAGAAGGCCTCCCTCGCCGCGCTGAGCCGGCATGGGGAACTGGCGAGGCTGGCCGTCGAGGAGACGGGCCGCGGGCTCTTCGAGGACAAGGCCGTCAAGAACCTCTTCGCCTGCGAGCACGTCGTCAACTCGATGCGCGGCCTGAAGACCGCGGGCGTCATCTCCCGCGACGAACTGAACGGCATCACCGAGATCGCCGAACCGGTCGGCGTCGTCTGCGCCATGACCCCGGTGACCAACCCGACGTCGACGACCCTCTTCAAGGCCCTCATCGCCCTGAAGACCCGCAACCCGATCATCTTCGCCTTCCACCCCAGCGCCCAGCGCTGCTCCGCCGAGGCCGCCCGCGTCGTACGCGACGCCGCGATCGAGGCCGGCGCCCCCGCGGACTGCGTGCAGTGGATCGAGGAGCCCTCCATGGAGGCCACAGGGCTGCTCATGAACCACCCCGGTGTCTCCACCATCCTCGCCACCGGCGGCAACGCCATGGTCAGGTCCGCCTACTCCTGCGGCAAGCCCGCGCTCGGCGTCGGCGCGGGCAACGTACCCGCGTACGTCACGCGCAGCGGAAAGCTGGGGCGAGCCGTGCACGACATCGTGCTCTCCAAGGCCTTCGACCACGGCATGATCTGCGCATCGGAGCAGGCCGTGATCCTCGACGAGGAGATCTACGACGCGGGGATCGCGGAGTTCGAGCGGCTAGGCGCGTACGTCGTCACGGCGGCCGAGAAGACCAAGCTGGAGGAGTTCGTCTTCGGGACGACGGCCTTCGGCGCCGACTGCGCGGGCGCGAAGCTGAACGCGGCCGTCGTCGGCAGGTCGCCGCGGTGGATCGCCGAGCAGGCCGGATTCGAGGTCCCCGAAGGTACGTCGGTCATCGTCGCCGAGTGCGCGGAGGTCGGCGACGGCGAGCCGCTCACCCGCGAGAAGCTCTCCCCGGTCCTCGCTGCCCTCAAGGCCGGATCCACCGAGCAGGGTCTCGAACTGGCCGCGCGGATGGTCGAGTTCAACGGTCTTGGCCACAGCGCCGCCATCCACACCGAGGACGAGGAGCTCGCCGAGGAGTTCGGCAGGCGCGTCAAGGCGGTGCGCGTCATCGTCAACGCGCCATCGACCTTCGGCGGCATCGGCGACGTCTACAACGCCTTCCTGCCCTCGCTCACCCTCGGCTGCGGCTCCTACGGGCACAACTCGGTGTCCAACAACGTCTCCGCGGTCAACCTGATCAACGTCAAGCGGATCGGACGGCGCAACAACAACATGCAGTGGTTCAAGGTCCCGCCGAAGATCTACTTCGAGCGCAACTCCCTGCGCTACCTGGGGGAGATGGACGGCATCAGGCGGGTCTCGATCGTGACGGACAAGGCGATGTCGGCGCTCGGCTTCGTCCAGCGGGTGACCGACATCCTCGCCGCCCGCCCCGAAGCGGTCACCGTCCAGGTCATCGACGACGTCGAGCCCAACCCGGGGCTCGCGACCGTGCGGGCCGGGGCCGCGCGCATGCGGGACTTCGAGCCGGACACGATCATCGGGCTCGGCGGCGGCTCGCCGATGGACGCGGCCAAGATCATGTGGCTGATGTACGAGCACCCGGAGATCGAGTTCGCCGACACCAAGGAGAAGTTCTTCGACATCCGCAAGCGGGCCTTCACGTTCCCGGGCCTCGGTGAGAAGGCGCAGATGGTGGCCGTCCCGACCACCTCGGGCACGGGCAGCGAGGTGACTCCCTTCGCGGTCATCTCCGACCCGAAGGCCGCGCAGAAGTACCCCCTCGCCGACTACGCGCTCACCCCGAACGTGGCGATCGTCGACCCGGTCCTGCCGATGAAGCTCCCCGCGACGGTCACCGCCGACTCCGGCTTCGACGCGCTGACCCACGCCACCGAGGCGTACGTCTCGGTGTACGCGAACGACTACACCGACGGGCTCTGCCTCCAGGCGATCAAGCTCATCTTCGAGAACCTGGAGCGGTGCGTCGTGAACGGGGCCGACGACCCCGAGGCGCGCGAGAAGATGCACAACGCCTCGACCGTGGCGGGCATGGCCTTCGCCAACGCCTTCCTGGGTCTGGTGCACGCGATGGCGCACACCCTCGGCAACACCTTCCACGTCTCGCACGGCCGCACCAACGCGCTGCTTCTGCCGCACGTCATCCGGCACAACGGCACGGTGTCGGCCAAGGCGACGCCTTGGCCGAAGGCCGAGGTCTACCGGGCTCCGGAGCGGTTCCAGGAGATCGCGCGGATGCTGGGCCTTGCGGCGGCTTCCCCTGAGCAGGGGGTGGAGTCCTACGCCGCCGCCGTCGAGGAACTGCGCGCCAAGTGTGGTCTCCCCGCCTCCTTCGCCGAGGAGGGCGTGGACGAGGCCGCCTTCATCGCGGCCCTGCCTGAGCAGGCGATGAACGCGTACGCGGATCAGTGCGCGCCTGCCAACCCGCGCATGCCGATGCTCTCCGAGATGGAGCAGTTGATGCGGCAGGCCTACTACGGGGGGCGAGCCCCGTAGGGGCGCGGGGAACTGCGCGACCAGCCACTGACGACCCGCAGCGTCGAACTCAGCGCTTCGGCCAGTACCACAGCGGCTCGTCCAGGAGGCTCTCGCGGCCCGCCACCGTCGTCTCGCCCGACTCCTTCACCAGTTCTATGGAGTTGACGTCGACCCGGTGGCGGGCCGCCCCCTTGGCCACCGCATCGGCGAGAGGGCGGGCATGGGTCACCAGGACGACCTGCGTGTCCTTCGTCGCGGTCAGGATCAGGTCCGCGAGGGGGCGCAGGAGATCCGGGTGCAGGCTCGTCTCCGGTTCGTTCAGGACGAGGAGGGACGGTGGCCGGGGCGTGAGCAGGGCCGCGGTCCACAGCAGATAGCGCAGGGTGCCGTCGGACAGCTCGGCCGCTCCGAGAGGGCGGTTCAACCCACGCTGGTGCAGCTGGAGTTCGAAGCGTCCGCCCTGCTCGACGATGCCCACCCGGCTGCCGGGGAAGGCGTCGTCCACCGCCGCGTCGAGCGCCGCAGGATCACCGATCTCGCGGATGGTCTGCAGGGCCGCCGCCAGGTCCGCCCCGTCATGGCCGAGGACTGGGGTGCGGGTGCCGATGCGGGCGGCGCGGGCGGGGGCTTCGGCGTCGGTGCGGACGTGGTCGTAGAACCGCCAGGAGCGGATCAGCTCGCGCAGCCGCAGCAGGTCGGGGGCCAGCTGCGGATCGGCGAGCTCGCTCAGCATGCTGTCGTACGGGCGGATGCCCTGGGTCCGGTGCCAGCCGCCGTCGGCGGTGCGGGTGCGCACGGCGGGGCCCGCGCGGTCGCAGAGCAGCGCGGCAGGGCGCAGGACGGGCCCGGCCCAGGTGGACTCGCGCTTGATCTCCGGGTCCAGGTTGAACATCGAGGGCGCCGCGCCGGATCCCGAGGTGGGGATCGGATACCCGAAGTCCACCCCGTACCCGAACTCGTCGCCCGCGAAGCCGAGGCGCAGGCTGGTCGCCTCCGCCTTCGCGGGGCCCGCCCACAGCGCGGAGGGCAGCCCGCCCTCGCGGGCGAGGGCGGCCACCGCACCGCCTCGCGCGGAGTCGGCGAGCAGGCGCAGCGCGCGGTACAGGCTCGACTTGCCGGTGCCGTTCGCGCCCGTCACGACGTTCAGCCGGTCGAGGGGAACGATCAGTTTGCGCAGGGAGCGGTAGTTCTCGACCGCCAGGGTGGTGATCATCGCTCCAGCTTCGCACCCGGGTCTGACAACGGCCGGGGAGCGGGCCCTCACCCGCGGTGGGCGCCGCTGTCCGTCTCCGTCTCCTGCATCGCGGGCTTCTGCCCCGGCTGGCGGTCCCCGCGCAGCGCGGACATGGCCAGGGTGACGGCGGTGCCCACGACCGCCCAGGCGGCGAGCACCAGCATCGGCCCGGTGATCGCGTTGCCCTTGAAGTACGCGATGGAGCGGGCCACCCAGGTGCCCGCGCCCGGCGGCAGCCAGGGGCCGATCTCCTTCCAGAACGGCGGCAGCATCGGCAGCGGGAAGGCGCCGCCCGCGCTCGGGTTGCCCGCGATCACGACGAGCAGGACGGCGAGGCCGATGCCCACGATGCCGGTGAGCGACTGCAGTGCGAGCGTGATCATGCCGACCCCGAAGACGATCAGCGAGCCGAGGCCCCACAGGCCCATGACGCTGCCGGGCAGGGCGCCGAGGATCGGCCCGATGATGATCGCGCCGCCCAGACCGCCCGCGATCGAGTAGAGCGCCATGACGCCGGTCCTGATCAGCGCGCGCGGGCCGTTGGCGGCCCGGGAGCCCGCGCTGATCGCGAGGATCGACGCGCACAGATAGCCGCCGACGCACCAGCCGACGACCAGGTAGAAGGACGAGAGCCCGTCGAAGTCCTTGGTGGACGCCGGGGCCACGTCCACGGTCTTGACCGTCCGCTTCTCGGCCCCTTCGACCTCGGTGGCGATCTTCTCCAGGGCGGTGGCGAGTACGGTGCCGCCGCCCGAGCCGACCAGGAGGGTGTCGGTGGTGCCCCGGGGGTCGACGATCAGGGCGCCGTCGATGTCGCGGTTCATGATCTGGTGCCGGGCCGCGGCCTCGTCCTTGACCACACGCGGGTCGAGCGGTTCGTCGGGGAGTTTCCCGAGCTTGTCCGATGTCTCCTGGGCCGCGGGCCCCGGAGCGACGACTCCGAAGGGCACGTCTCTCGGCTTGGGGTCGTGCAGGGCCCCTACGTAGGAGGCGATGAACAGCAGCTGCAAGGCCAGTACACCGATGACCAGCAGGGCTGCTCGCGGGGTGACGGCGCTCTTCAACTCATCGGTGAAACTCATGCCCCCACGCTCCGTGCCCCCTGTCGTTCCCGCAGGTGGGCGGGGCCGAATGGGCGAAGAGAGGTGCGGTTCGACTCGGGTGTCGTACATGCGTTCGAAAGTTGGTCTATGGTGGAGGTGGGGGATGTGAGGTCGGATCGGTTCAGGGTTTCAGGAGGTGCGTGTGCCAGGGTTCACGCATCTGCACACCGTCTCCGGGTTCTCCACGCGGTACGGGGCCTCGCACCCGGAGCGGCTCGCCGAGCGCGCCGCCGAGCGGGGCATGGACGCCCTCGCGCTCACCGACCGGGACACCCTCGCGGGGGCCGTCCGGTTCGCCAAGGCCTGCGCGAAGGAGGGGGTGCGGCCGCTGTTCGGGGCCGAGCTCGCGGTGGGGGAGCCTGCTCCGCCGCGCGGTGCGCGGCGGCGGACCCCGGTGCGCGGAGGTGCCTTCATCGATGAGTCGACCCCGCGCGTGACCTTCCTCGCCCGCGACGGCGCCACGGGCTGGGCCGCGCTGTGCCAGCTGATCACCGCCGCGCACCGGAGCGGCGAGGGGCAGCCCGTGCTTCCGTGGGAGGAGAACCACGGCGAGGGCATGACCGTGCTGCTCGGCCCCGCCTCCGACGTGGGGCGCGCGCTCGCCGCGGGGCGCCCCGACCGGGCCGCCCGCCTCATCGCCCCCTGGCGTGAGCGCTACGGAGACGCGCTGCGCCTGGAGACTGTGTGGCACGGCCGCGAAGGCACCGGACCCGGATCGCTGCGCCTCGCCGCCCGCACCGTCGGCTTCGCCGCTGAGCAGGGCGTCCGCCCCGTACTGAGCAACGCCGTCCGCTACGCCGACGCCGGTATGGGCCCGGTCGCCGACGTGCTCGACGCCGCGCGCCGCCTCGTCCCCGTCGACCCGACCAAGGAACTCGACAGCGGGGAACGGTGGTTGAAGGGCGCCGACGCCATGCTGGGCAACGCCGAGCGGATCGTGGAGGCCGCCGGCTTCCGCCGCGACACCGCCCACCGCCTCGTGGAGCAGACCCAGTCGGCCGCCGCCGAGTGTCTCGTCGACCCCGAGGACGACATCGGCCTCGGCTCCGTGCGCTTCCCCGAGCCGCACCTCGTCGGCGCGGGCCGCCGCACCGCCCAGCGCGTACTCGCCTCGCGGGCGGCGGCGGGGATGGTCCTTCGGGGGTACGACCGCGCCCCGGGCGCCCACGGCTACTGGGAGCGGATGCACCACGAGCTGGACATCATCGCGTACCACGGCTTCGCCTCCTACTTCCTCACCGTGGCCCAAGTGGTCGACGACGTACGCGACTTGGGCATCAGGGTGGCGGCGCGCGGCTCCGGCGCCGGGTCCCTGGTCAATCACCTCATCGGCATCGCGCACGCCGACCCCGTCGAGCACGGCCTGCTCATGGAGCGGTTCCTCTCCACGCGCCGTGCCGTCCTGCCGGACATCGACATCGACGTGGAGTCGGCACGCCGCCTCGAGGTCTACCGCGCGATCATCGGCCGCTTCGGCACCGAGCGGGTCGCGACCGTCGCCATGCCCGAGACCTACCGGGTCCGCCATGCCATCCGCGACGTGGGCGCCGCGCTCTCCATGGACCCGGCCGAGATCGACAAGATCGCCAAGGCCTTCCCGCACATCCGCGCCCGGGACGCCCGCTCGGCGATGGAGGAGCTGCCCGAACTGCGGGAGGTCGCGGGGGAGAAGGAGGGCCACGGCCGCCTGTGGGATCTTGTCGAGGCCCTGGACGCGCTGCCGCGCGGGGTCGCCATGCACCCGTGTGGGGTGCTGCTCTCCGACGCCTCGCTGCTCGCGCGTACGCCCGTCATGCCCACCAGCGGCGAGGGCTTCCCCATGTCCCAGTTCGACAAGGAGGACGTGGAGGACCTCGGGCTGCTCAAGCTCGATGTGCTCGGGGTGCGGATGCAGTCGGCGATGGCGCACGCGGTGGAGGAGGTCGAGCGGGCCACGGGCACGCGGGTGGACGTGGACGCGGTGCCGCCGGGGGACCCGGCGACGTATCAACTCATCAAGTCCACCGAGACGTTGGGCTGTTTCCAGATCGAGTCGCCGGGCCAGCGTGACCTGGTCGGACGCCTTCAGCCCGCGACCTTCCACGACCTGGTCGTCGACATCTCGCTCTTCAGGCCGGGTCCTGTCGCCGCCGACATGGTGCGGCCCTTCATCGAGGCCCGGCACGGCCGCGCGCCCGTCCGCTATCCGCACCCGGACCTGGCGGGGCCGCTCGAGGAGACGTACGGCGTCGTCGTCTTCCACGAGCAGATCATCGAGATCGTGGACATCATGACCGGCTGCGGACGCGACGAGGCGGACCGGGTGCGGCGCGGGCTCTCCGACCCCGAGTCGCAGGGACGGATCCGGTTCTGGTTCGCGCAGCAGGCGGCGGCCAAGGGCTACGACGCCGAGACGATCGGCCGGACGTGGGAGATCATCGAGGCCTTCGGCTCGTACGGCTTCTGCAAGGCGCACGCGGTGGCCTTCGCCGTGCCGACGTACCAGTCGGCGTGGCTGAAGGCCCATCATCCGGCCGCCTTCTACGCGGGGTTGCTCACGCACGACCCCGGCATGTACCCGAAGCGGCTGCTGCTCGCGGACGCGCGGCGGCGAGGGGTGCCGATCCTTCCGCTGGACGTGAACCGGTCCGCGGTCGCTCACCGTATCGAACTGGTGTCCGAGCCCAGGGAGACTTGGGGTCTGCGTCTCGCGCTGGCCGACGTCCACGGCATCAGCGAGGCCGAGGCCGCGCGGATCGCGGACGGGCAGCCCTACGCCTCGCTCCTCGACTTCTGGGAGCGGGCCAGGCCCGGCAAACCGCTCGCGCAGCGGCTCGCACAGGTCGGCGCGCTCGACGCGTTCGGCGCCAACCGCCGCGATCTGCAACTGCACCTGACGGAACTCCGGCGGGGCTCGCGGGGCTCCTCCGGGGCCCAACTCCCCCTGTCCGGCGGGCGGAAGACAGCCCCGGCCGGGCTGCCCGACCTGGACGACGCGGAACGGCTCAGCGCCGAGCTCGGCGTCCTCGGCATGGACTCCTCACGCCATCTCATGGGCGACCACGCGGAGTTCCTCCGGGAGCTCGGCGTGCTGAGCGCCCGCCGCCTGCGGGAGGCCGAACACGGGGCGACCGTCCTGGTCGCGGGCGCCAAGGCGGCCACCCAGACCCCGCCGATCCGCTCCGGGAAACGCGTCATCTTCACCACCCTGGACGACGGCACGGGCCTGGTCGACCTGGCCTTCTTCGACGACGCGCACGAACGGTGCGCGCACACCGTCTTCCACTCCTGGCTGCTCCTGGTCCGCGGAGTGGTGCAGCGGCGCGGGCCCCGCAGCCTCAGCGTGGTCGGCGCCGCCGCGTGGAACCTGGCGGAACTGGTGGAGCTGCGGCAGGAGGGCGGACTCGAAGCGGTGGGAGCACGTCTCGCCGAGCCGGGGCCGGACGAGGCGTCCGACGGAACCCCGGCGGACGACGGCCGCCGCATCCGGATGTCCACGGGGTACGAGATGCACCCCTGGGCCGACCTCCAGCCCCCCGGTGAACGGGCGGCGACAGGACGGAAGTTGTGGCACCAGAGTCCAGGGAGCGCGGGATGAGCACTCTTTGCGTACGGTTCCTTCTGCCGCCGATGTACGAGGCCGCCGTGCCCCGGCTGCTCACGCTGCTCGGCGAGTTCAGCCCTGTCGTCGAGGCCCTGCCGCCCGACTCCGCGCTCGTCGACGTACGGGGAGCGATGCGTTACTTCGGGCGGGACGCCGTCGAGCTCGCCTCGGTGATCCGGGTGCGGGCGCTCGCCCACCACGGCGTGGACTGCGTGATCGGCGCCGGGCCGGGGTCGATGCTCGCGCGGATGGCCGCCCGGGAGGCCGCGCCCGGGGTGACCCGGGCCGTGGGCGCCGACCCGGACGCCGTCGCGGAGTTCCTCGGGCCGAAGCCGGTCGCCGAACTGCCGGGGGTCGGCCGCGCCACCGCCCGCACCCTCTGCTCGTACGGGCTCGACTCCGTAGGCAAGGTGGCCGCCGCGCCGCTGTCCACGCTGCAACGCCTCGTCGGTGCCCGCGCGGGCCGTGAGCTGCGCGAGAAGGCGCTCGGCATCGACCGCGCACGCGTCGTGCCGAATGCCGCCGCCCGCTCCCTCGGCTCCGAACGCCCCTTCCCCCGCGACGAGTTGGACCCCACGCGGCACCGCAGGGCGCTGCTCTCCATCACCGAGGAACTCGGCGCGCGGATGCGCGACGAGGACCAGGTGTGCCGCTCCCTGACCCTCACCGTGCGCTACGCCGACCGCTCCACCACGACCCGCACGCGCGCGCTGCCCGAGCCGACCGCGCACTCCTGCGCGCTGACCGCGTCCGCGTACCGGATGTACGAGGCGCTCGGCCTCCAGCGGGCTCGGGTGCGCGGCATCTCGCTGCGCGCCGAAGGGCTCGGCCCCGCCGAACACGCCGCCCACCAGCTGATGTTCGACCCGGTGGACGACAGGGCCCGCAGGATCGAGGCGGTGGCCGACCGGGCGCGGGCCAAGTTCGGCCCCGGCGCGATCGTGCCGGGAACGCTGGCGGCGTAGCCACGGGGGCTACAGGTCGCGGCGGTGCACGGTGACCACCGCGACGGCCGCCGCCACCAGCGGCCACACCGCGAACACGATCCACGCCTCGGTGATGGTCGCCGCGTACTTGACCGGTGTGTAGCCCATCGCGGGGTTCTCGACGAGGACCTGCCACGCGGTGAGCGGCATCGCGTTGCCGATCTCCTTGACCCACCGGTACTCGTCGCCCTGGAGGAGTGCGGGAAGCAGCACCAGCGTCACGAGGGTCGTGACGATGCTGCCCGTGGCGTGCCGCACGAGCGCCCCGACGGCCATGCCCACCAGCGCGCTCAACGGCGCGAGCAGCGCGGACGCCACGACGGCCCGCAGCGCGCCCGGATCGCCGATCGACAGGCCCCCGTGCTCCCGCAGGATCGCCTGCGTCACGCCGAAGGAAGCCACCGAGACGACGGTGCCGAGCGCGAGCATCACCGCGGTCACGACGGCGGCCTTGGCCGCCATCACCGCGCGCCGGTCGGGGACGGCGGTGAACGTCGTGCGGATCAGGCCGCTCGTGTACTCGCCGAAGACCGTGAGGGCGCCCATGCTGCCCGCGACGACCACGAGGATCTGCCAGGCGGGATCGACGAACGCGCTCGACAGCGTGTCGTACCCCGGCCCCTCCCCGACGACGGCCGGATCCTGACGCGTCAGCCAGTCGAGGTTGGACCAGGCGGAGTTCGCGTTGATCCCGGTGACGATCAGCGCGGCGGCGGCGAGGACCCAGTACGTCGAGCGCAGGGACCACAGCTTGATCCACTCGGCGCCGACGAGATGACGGAAGCGGGCGCGGGGTTCCGGGGCGGGGGCGGTCAGGGTGAGGGCCGTCATCGCGGTTCTCCTGCCAGGTATTCGGCGCTGTCGGCGGTGAGTTCCATGAACGCCTCCTCCAGGGACGCGGCCCGCGTGGTCAGCTCGTGCAGCAACACCCGGTGCTGGAAAGCGAGTTCACCGATGCGGGCCGCGGGCAGACCGGTGACGGTGAGCGTGCCGCCGGCCGACTCCACCGACGCACCCTCGGCGCCCAGCGCCTCCGTCAGCCTCAGGGCGTCCGGAGTACGCACCGTCACGCTCAGCCGCGTACCCCGCGCCGCGAAGTCGGTGAGGCTCTCCGCCGCGATCAGCTCGCCCCGGCCGATGACGACGAGCTGGTCGGCGGTGTTCTCCATCTCCGACATCAGATGGCTGGACACGAAGACCGTGCGGCCCTCGGCGGCAAGGCGCCGGAAGAGCCCGCGTACCCACAACACCCCTTCCGGATCAAGGCCGTTGAGGGGCTCGTCGAAGAGGAGGACGGGCGGGTCGCCGAGCAGCGCGGTCGCGATACCCAGGCGTTGCCGCATGCCGAGCGAGAAGCCGCCCAGGCGCTGCCGGGCCACCTCGGTGAGGCCGACCTCGTCGAGCACCTCGGCCACTCGGCTCCGGGGGATGTCGTTGCCGTGGGCCAGGGCGCGCAGATGGGCGCGGGCCGTACGACCGCCGTGCACGTCGCCCGCGTCGAGCAGCGCGCCGACGTGACGCAGCCCGCGCGGCCGGTCCCGGAAGGGGCGGCCGTCGATGGTCGCGGTTCCGCCGCTGGGGGCCACCAGGCCGAGGAGCATCCGCAGGGTCGTCGTCTTGCCCGCGCCGTTCGGGCCGAGAAACCCGGTGACCTGCCCCGGGCGCACCGTGAAACTCAGATTGTGTACGGCGCTCTTGTCGCCGTACCGCTTCGTCAGTTCGTTGACTTCGATCACCCGGACCACGGTGCCGCCGGCCGGGGCCGCGCGGCATCGGGCCGAAGGCCACACCCGCCGCCGGCTCCGGTAGCCCCTGGGCGTACGACCGCGGGCCAATACCCCCGCGAGGAAAGGGCACATACGATCGGCGCATGGACATCGACGCAGGTCAGCCCACGGCCGAGGAGGGGCGGAGCCGACGCGTGGCCCGGCGCCTGTGGCCGCCCGTGCGCACGGGCCTGGCCTGGAGCGGAGCCCTCATCCATCCGCTCGTCACGTACGTGACCTTCGACCACGGACAGCATGGCTTCGACCTCCTGATGGTCCTCGCGTCGATCGCGCTGACGGCCGTGGTCGCCTCGCTCCTCAGGCGTCGGCCGCTGCCCGCGCTCGCCTTCCTGCTCCTGGGCGCGGCGGCGGCCACGATGGAGATGCGCAAGACGGAGGTCAGTTACCTCCAGACGCTGGCCGGGGTCTGCGCCGTCGGCTATCTCGCGGCCACCCGCTCGCGCCGCACCTCAATCCCCGCCGCCCTCATGGCGTTCACGACACAGGCCGTCACCCTCTTCGCCTTCCCGCCCGACGACGGCTGCCGGCCCCCCTACCAGCCGGGCGGCTGCGAGACCTCCGGCTGGGCGAACAACAATGCCGAGACCGTGGCGTTCGTCGCCGTCGCCCTCATCGCCGCCTGGATGGCGGGCAGTTCGGCCCGCGAGCGCCGAACACACGCCGACGCGCTGCGCGCCCAGGCCACGGCCCGTGCCGTCACCGCCGAACGGCTGCGCATCGCAAGGGAGTTGCACGACATGATCGCCCACAGCATCGGCGTCATCGCCATCCAAGCGGGCGTGGGCAGCCGGGTCATCGACACCCAGCCCGCGGAGGCCCGCAACGCGCTCACCACCATCGAGGCCACCAGCAGGGAGACCCTCGCGGGGCTGCGCAGGACGCTGGTGGCGCTGCGCAGGCCGGAGCCGGGAGCCGCCGATGGCACGCGGGACGCCGCCCGTGAGGCCTCCGCGCCGCCGCCCCGCGAACCCGCTCCGGGGCTCGCCGATGTCGACCGCCTCGCCGCGGCGGCGCGGGACGCCGGGGTCCGCGCGGAGATCCGCAGGGTGGGGGAGCGCGGGCCGCTGCCGGCCGACATCGACCTGGCCGCGTTCCGCATCCTTCAGGAGGCCCTCACCAATGTCGTACGGCACGCGGGGACGGACTCCTGCCGGGTGACCGTCGAGCAGAGGGACGGCGAACTGTCCCTCGCGGTCGAGGACGACGGCCGCGGCGGCCTGCCCGCGGGCACCGGGTTCGGCCTCGTCGGCATGCGTGAGCGAGTCGCCCTGCTGCACGGCCGGTTCACCGCGGGGCCGCGGCCCGAGGGCGGCTTCCGGGTGACGGCGCTGCTGCCTCTGCCGCCGGTGGAGGCCCGATGACCGGCCCCGCCGTCAGGGTCGTCCTCGCCGACGATCAGCCCCTCGTCCGCGCGGGCCTGCGCGTCCTGATGGCCGACACCCCGGACATCGAGGTCGTGGGGGAGGCGGGGACGGGCGCCGATGCGGTGCGGCTGGCCCGCGACGTACGCCCCGATGTCGTCGTGATGGACATCCGCATGCCCGGCATGGACGGCATCGAGGCGACGCGTCTGATCACGGCGGAGGCGCAGGCACAGGCAGAGACGGAGGCGGAGCCGGTCCGCGTCCTCGTGCTCACCACCTTCGATGACGACGACTACGTGTACGGCGCGCTCCGCGCGGGCGCGAGCGGATTCCTCGTCAAGGACATGGCACTTGAGGACATCCTCGCGGCGATCCGCGTGGTGGCCTCCGGGGACGGCCTGATCGCGCCGAGCGTCACGCGGCGCCTGATCGCGGAGTTCGCCGCGCGGCCCGCTCCGGAGCAGCGGGCCCGGCGGACGGTCGACGGCATCACCGACCGCGAGTGCGAGGTGCTGACGCTGGTCGGCCGCGGTCTGTCCAACGCCGAGATCGCCGCTGAACTCTTCATCACCGTGGCGACGGTGAAGGCGCACGTGGCGCGGCTGTTCACCAAGCTGGACTCCCGTGACCGGGTCCAACTGGTCATCATCGCGTACGAGGTGGGGCTCGTATCGCCGCCCGGACGGTGAGGCGGCGGGCCGCGTGACCGTGCCAGTGCCTGCTGGAAGTTTTGCCGACGCGCAGCTTCACACTTTTACTACTCGCCCGTAATTTGTCGTGTGCACGGCATCCTCGTGATCCGGATCACAGGGCTCACCCATCGCAACTCCCTTGAGCCGCAAGGAGATCACCCGATGCTGCCCTGGAGACGAACGCTCAGAGCGTTCACCGCCGCCCTCCTCATGACGATTCTCGTGACGGGCCTGCTCACCCTCACTCCCGCCGCTGGCACGGCGTCCGCCGCCCCCGCCGCCGCTGCCTCTTCGTCGAGTGGCTGGAACGACTACGACTGCAAGCCGTCCGCCGCCCACCCGCGCCCCGTGGTCCTCGTCCACGGCACCTTCGGCAACTCCATCGACAACTGGCTCGTCCTGGCGCCCTACTTGGTGAGGCGCGGCTACTGCGTCTACTCCCTCGACTAGGGCCAGCTGCCAGGAGTGCCGTTCTTCAACGGGCTCGGCCCGATCGACAAGTCGGCCGAGCAGCTCGACGGCTTCGTCGACAAGGTGCTCGCATCGACGGGCGCGGCCGAGGCTGACCTCGTGGGCCACTCGCAGGGCGGCATGATGCCCCGCTACTACCTGAAGTTCCTCGGTGGCGCGGAGAAGGTGAACGCCCTGGTCGGCCTCGCGCCGGACAACCACGGCACCACGTTGCTCGGCCTCACCAAGCTGCTGCCCTACTTCCCCGGCATCGAGGACCTGCTCACCACCAAGACCCCGAGCCTCGCCGACCAGGTGGCCGGATCGCCGTTCCTGACCAAGCTCAACGAAGGCGGCGACACCGTCCCCGGCGTGCGCTACACCGTCATCGCCACCAAGTACGACGAGGTGGTCACCCCGTACCGCACGCAATTCCTGGACGGCCCGGGCGTACGCAACGTGACCATCCAGGACCTGTGCCCCGTCGACCTGTCGGAGCATGTGGCGATCGGGATCCTCGACCGCGTCGCGCACCACGAGGTCGCGAACGCACTCGACCCGGCGCACGCGACGCCGAGCACCTGCTTCTCCTGAGCCGAGAGTGTTGTCCCGAGCCGAGAGCCGCCGCTGACCGGAGTCAGCGGCGGCTCAGCGGGCTCTCAGAGGATTCAGCGGCCGTGGCGCGCCGTGCGGCGGCGGGCCGTGCCGAACATGGCCGCGGCACCGATCGCGAGGGCGGCGGCGCCGCCGATCGCGATGTACGGGGTGGTGCTGTCGCCGCCGGTCTCGGCGAGGTTCTCGTTGGTGGCCGCGGCGGGCTTCGCGGCGCCGCCGTTCACCTCGGGCTGGTTCGCGGCGGTGTTGTCGCCCCCGGCCGTGTCGTCACCGGCGGCCGGGGCCGCCTCGGAGGCCTCGGCGCCCGTCTTGGCGTCGCTGTCGCCGTGGCCCTGGTGCTCGACGGTGGACTTCTCGGCGCCCGCGGCGATGTCCTTCTCGGAGGGCGCGGACGCGGTCGGGGCCGGAGCCGCGGCCCCGCCGCCGCTGTCCTTGCCGAAGACGACGTCGGAGCAGGTGTAGAAGGCCTCGGGGGAGTCCGAGCGCTGCCAGATCGAGTAGATCAGGTGGCGGCCCGACTTGGCCGGGACCTTGCCGTCGAAGACGTAGTCACCGTTCTCCATCTTCGGGTCGGTGACGTCGACGAACGGCTTCTCCTCCAGGTCCGACCACTTCAGGGGCTTGGACGGGTCGTACGAGTCCTTCGTGATGTACAGCTCGAAGGAACCCTTGTGCGGGGCGGTGCCCTTGTAGCGGAAGGTGTGGTTGCCGCCGGACATCTTGCTCGACGGCCAGTCGGCGCGCGGCAGGTCGAGGCCCTTGTACTTGTCGTTGCCCGCGCTGCACAGTTTGCCGTCGGGGATGATCTCCTTCGACTTGCCCGCGGCATTGGCGATGTTCACGCCGTTCCAGTCGTAGAAGGCCTGCGCGCCACTGGCCGCGACAGCCGCCTTGCAGGCGGCCGACTTCGGGGCCTCGGGGCCTTCCTGGAAGCACGCGGAGACACGGCTCACCGGGTCCGTCATCGAACCGTGCGCGGCGGCGGGGGCGGCCGAAAGGGCGGTCAGGGCGAGCGGGGCGATGCCGACGGCGGCGATCGCGGCGACCTTGCGACGTGCGGTCATGAGTGGTTCTCCTCAGCGGCGGTTCTGGGGGGTGGGGACACGAGACGGTTGCGAACGGCCGGTGCCGCCCCCCGAATGCGTGCGGCGCCGACGGTTCGTAACCGGCCCGGCGACGAGAAAGCTAGCCGCTGAAATCCCCGAATTCGCCTGCTGGGAGGGGGTGATGGCGATCTTTATGGTGGGGTTAAGGGAGGGCTAACCGAGGGCTGAGGCTGGGCCCTTGGGAGTTCCTGTTTGGCCGGTTACGCGATCTACGAACCGGTCCGGTGGAGTTTGTGGAAGGGGTGCCGTTGAGGGCACGGCCGCGCGGACGTCTGGCCTTATGGCGTCCGCCAGTTCGACCCCGGGTGACCCAACAGGCCGATGAGTGACCGGAGTTGGCCACCACCGAGTGACGTCAGTCACATTTGATGCCGGTTCTGAACGCGGCGCGGGGGCGTGAGCGGCTCGGGAGGGAGTGCGGGACGTACGTCTGAGCCCCTCGCGAGGGGAGGGTTTGCGCTGGCCAGAGGGCTGCACTCAGAGTGACGGCCAGTTACCCGTCGTTCACTTCGAACGTGAATTCTGTCCCACAGTTACTCCCAAGTCACTTTGCGTCCAGAATTGGCTGCCTCTGGCATACGCGTTTGCCCCCGGCGATCCGAAATCCTGCGGTTGAGGACATCGACGTTCTCCGGTGGTCCGCACCTGGTGCAGGACGGTCTGCCGTCAGCAGGACAAAGGACAGGAACAGTGACCTTCACCCTCGACGAACTGCTCGCCGCGACGGTCGTCGTCACCGCGCTGCGGGTCTTCGCCCCTGACGCACGCCATCTGACGCGCCGCCTGCTGCGTGCCGGAGTGCGCGTGGGCGCCGCCGAACTGCTCAAGGGGAAACGTCTCTCCGACACCGCCGAGCTGCTGCCGGCCCCGAGCGACGAGGGGGCCCAGTGATGAGCGACCACACCACGTCGGTGCCGTCCGAGGACGCCGAGCGGCCCAAGGACACCGTCTTCTCCTTGGCCGGCATGGATCACGCGCCGTTCTCGGACCTGCACAGCCTCACCGGCATGTCCTACGAGATGCCCCCCGACCTGGAAGCGTGCTACACCCGCAACGCCAAGCCCCAACTGCGCTACGCCCACTCGATGCTCGGCGACAAAGACGCCGCCAAGACCATCGTGCGCCGCTGCTACCGGTACCTCGCCCTGAACTGGCGCAACGTACAGAAGGAGGGGAGCCCGGAAGCCTACGCCTGGAAGCTCCTCAAACAGCGCGTGGAGATCCACCTGCGGCTGGCCGGGCGGCCCGCCCGGTCCGAGGTGGCACAGAGCGCCGCCCTCCAGCACACCGCCCGCGCCACCCTGGAGGCCGCGCGTCACCGGTTCACCGCGATGGAATCCGCCCTCGGCCTGTACACCGCGATAGCGGGCCTCCCCGAGCGCCAGTACGACGTCATCGTGCTCCACTACGTCCTGGGCTATCCCTCTCGGCGCATCGCCCACATCATGGGCATCAAAGCTGACACCGTTCGCTACCACCGGCGCCTGGCGCGCCAGCGCCTGGCCATCAAACTCGATCTGTCGATCGATCCAGCCGCCGACGAGAAGGAGTAACGCCGTGCCGAGCCACATCGACACCATCCTCGCCCAGGCTGCGATGGACGACGTGTTCACCGACGCCGACCTCGACGACCTCAAGCAGGAGATCGTCAGGGACGTCACCCAGAACCTGATGTTCGGGGCCGCGCCCGGCCCGGCAGGCCAGATGCCCACCGTCCACGAGCAGGCCACACTCCACCTGGACGCGGTGTCCACCCAAGTCCTGCACCACCCCGAAGCCGCCGGACACCTCTCCCAGCTGGCGACCCGTGGGCCCGACAACCCCGACGGCGCCCTCTACTTCGCCTGCCTGCTCAGCCTGGCCGGGTGCTGCGAAGGCGCCCAGTTCTGGTGGCAGTTCTCCGCAGGCGCCGGCAACGCGGTCGCCGCGCAGTGCCTGAGCCTCTACCACCGCAGCCGGGGCGAGGTCCGCGATGCCACCTTCTGGGCCGAGCAGGCCATCACCCTGACCGAGCCGCCGGCCCCCCGCTCCCCGCACCAGGGCCGACCGGTCGCGCCGCGTGCGGCCCGTCTGCCGCGGCGCCTGCACGAGGCCGTACGCCGGCTCAAGGTCGACACCGTGGAGGACTTCGGCATGGGCAAGGTCCCCTACCCGGACTCCCACCTCGTGGACCAGGCGGTCGAAGAGCTGGCCAACGCCTCATAGCCCGTGCTCATGGTGGGCCCTCCGGGGCCCCTACCGCACCCACCGGTAGCGCCGCTCCGGCCGCCCCGTCCCCCCGTACCGCAGCGTCACCTCGACCCGGCCCGTGTCCGCGAAGAACTCCAGGTAGCGGCGCGCGCTGACCCGGGACAGGGCGCCCTCCTGCGCGCACTCCGAGGCGGAGAGTCCGGCCGGGTGGCCCCGCAGCGTCTGCTCGACCAGGTCCGCGGTGTGCGCCGCCAGGCCCTTCGGGAGTTCGCGGGAGCCGGGCGGGCGGGGGCCGAAGATCTGGTCGACGTCCTCCTGGCGCGCCTCGTCCAGGCCGTCCAGGCGGGCCCGCAACGCCGCCACGTGCAGCAACTGCTCGCGCAGCGCGGCCTGGTTGAACGGCTTGATCAGGTAGTGCAGGGCCCCGGCCCGCAGCGCCGCCCGTACGATCTCCGCGTCCCGGGCGGCCGTGATGAACAGCGCGTCCAGCGGCTGCCGGTCCCGGTCCCGCTCCTCGACGGCACGCAACTCCCGTAGCACCGCGATGCCGTCCATATCGGGCAGATAGATGTCAAGAAGGACGAGATCGGGGCGCAGCCGCTCCACAGCGGCCAGCGCCTCCGTACCGCTGTGCGCCACTCCCACCACCGAGAACCCGTCCACCGCGGACACATAACGGCTGTGCAGTTTGGCGACCATGAAGTCGTCGTCCACGACCAGCACCCTTGTCATCGCCGCAGGCTATGGGCGCGACCACAACGACCACAACGTCCGTTGATTCCGGAAGAGAGACAGCTTCTTAACGCGCAGGCAACATGTGGGCCACCTCACAGGAATCCCCGTCCCCGCGGACGGCGGCCGGGTTCTCTCCCCCACGGGGAGCCCGGCCGCATCAACTCCTCCGTACCGACCAGGTACCCCGACTACGTACCGACAGGTGGTGGCACACGTGCGTCTGCGCACACCCCTTGCCCTGCTCGGGGCCGCGCTGCTCGTGCTCGCAGGGCCGCCTCTGCTCTCGACGGGCAGCGGCGCCGAGACCGGCACACAGATCCCCGGCCTGCGCTTCATGGTCCCCAACACCCCGGGCGGCGGCTACGACATCACCGCCCGCACCGCGGCGAAGAACGCCGAGGACGCCGGACTCACCCACAACATCGAGGTGTTCAACCTGCCCGGCGCCGGCGGCACCGTCGGCCTCAGCCGCCTCGTCGGCGAGCACGGCAATGGCAAGCTCGCCATGTCCATGGGCCTCGGCGTCGTGGGCGCCGCACGCTCCAACCACTCGCCCAAGACCCTCGCCGACACCACCCCGATCGCCCGCCTCACCGAGGAGCCGGACGTCGTCGTGGTCGCCAAGGACTCGCCGTACAAGGACATCAAGCAGCTCGTCGCGGCATGGAAGAAGAACCCGGGCAAGCTCCCCGTCGGCGGCGGTTCGTCCCCCGGCGGCCCCGACCACCTCGCCCCGATGCTGATGGCCCGCGCCGCCGGGATCGACCCGAAGAAGGTCAACTATGTCCCCTTCGACGGCGGCGGCGAGCTCCTCGCCTCGATCCTCGGCAAGAAGGTCGCCTTCGGCGTCTCGGGCGTCGGCGAGTACCTGGACCAGATCAAGTCGGGCGAGCTGCGGCTGCTAGCGGTCACCGGACCGAAGCGCGTCGACGGCCTGAAGGGCCCGACCCTCAAGGAGTCCGGCTACGACGTGGACTTCACCAACTGGCGCGGCATCGTCGCCCCGCCCGGCCTCTCCGAAGCGGAACGCAAGAAGCTCACCGGCCTGGTCAGGAAGCTCCACGACTCCCCTCAGTGGCGCAAGTCCCTCAAGACCAACGGCTGGGACGACGCCTTCCTCACCGGCGACAAGTTCGGCGACTTCCTGGCCGAACAGGACAAGAACGTGGTCTCCGTGCTGAAGGAGCTGGGACTGTGACGACGAGCACCGAAAACCCGCCCGAGGAGAGCGGGAGCAGCCGCCGCGCCTGGCTGCGCGAGCACTCCGAACTCGGCGTGAGCCTCATGCTGTTGGCCCTCGGCGTGCTCGTTCTCAGTGACGCGCTCACGATGGACGTCGAGATCGCCCAGCGCGGCCCGATCGGCCCCAAGACGGTCCCGATCGCTGTCGGCATCGGACTCCTGGTCGTCGCCGTGCTCCTCGCGATCGACGTCCTGCGCGGCGGCCGCGGCGAGGCCGAGGGCGGCGAGGACATCGACCTGTCCGAACCCGCCGACTGGCGCACCGTGCTGCTCCTGGCCGGAGTCTTCCTCGGCGCCGCCGTCCTCATCGAGCCGCTCGGCTTCCCCATCGCGGGCGCCCTGCTCTTCTGGGGCGCGGCGTACGCGCTGGGCAGCCGCCACCTGGACCGCGATCCGCTCATCGCGGCAGGGATCTCCCTCATCACGTACGTCGTCTTCAACAACCTGCTCGGGGTGCCGCTGCCCGGCGGGCCGCTGATGGGAGTGCTGTGACATGAACGCCTTCAACTCCCTGATGGACGGCTTCGGCACGGCCCTCACCCCCATGAACCTGCTCTGGGCCGCCGTCGGCGTGCTCCTGGGCACCGCGATCGGCGTCCTGCCCGGCATCGGCCCCGCGATGGCGGTGGCGCTGCTGCTGCCCGTGACGTACGGCCTGGAGCCGACCGGCGCGTTCATCATGTTCGCGGGCATCTACTACGGAGCGATGTTCGGCGGCTCGACGACCTCGATCCTGCTGAACACACCGGGCGAGAGCGCGGCGGTGGTGGCCGCCATGGAGGGCAACCCGATGGCGAAGGCCGGACGGGGCGCGCAAGCCCTCGCGGCCGCCGCCATCGGGCACTTCGCGGGCGGCATCATCGGCACGATCCTCCTGGTGGCGCTCGCGCCGACCGTCGCGGAACTCGCCGTCGACATCGGCGCGCCCGACTACTTCGCCATCATGGTCCTCGCGTTCATCGCCGTGACGTCCGTGCTCGGCTCCTCGCGCGTACGAGGACTCGCCTCGCTCCTCATCGGCCTCACCCTCGGCCTGGTCGGCCTCGACCAGATGACCGGGCAGCAGCGTCTGACCTTCGGCTCCCTCCAACTCGCCGACGGCATCGACGTGGTGATCGTCGCGGTCGGTCTCTTCGCGATCGGCGAGGCCCTGTGGGTCGCGGCCCACCTGCGGCGCACGAGCGGCGAGGCGATACCGGTCGGGCGCCCCTGGCTGGGCAAGGCCGATGTGAAGCGCACCTGGAAGTCCTGGCTGCGCGGCCCGCTCATCGGGTTCCCCTTCGGCGCGATCCCGGCGGGCGGCGCGGAGATCCCCACCTTCCTCTCGTACGTCACCGAGAAGCGCCTGTCCAAGCACAAGGACGAGTGGGGCAAGGGCGCGATCGAAGGTGTGGCCGGACCCGAGTCGGCGTCCTCGGCATCGGCCGCGGGCACCCTGGTCTCCATGCTGACGCTCGGCCTGCCCACGACGGCGGTGGCGGCGGTCATGCTCGCGGCCTTCCAGCAGTACGGGATCCAGCCGGGCCCGCTCCTCTTCGAGCGCGAACCCGACCTGGTCTGGGGCCTGATCGCGTCCCTCTTCGTCGGCATGGTCCTGCTCCTGGCCCTGAACCTGCCGCTGGCCCCCGTCTGGG
Organism: Streptomyces sp. NPDC054866; assembly: GCF_053610745.1. Taxonomy (NCBI): domain Bacteria; kingdom Bacillati; phylum Actinomycetota; class Actinomycetes; order Kitasatosporales; family Streptomycetaceae; genus Streptomyces; species Streptomyces sp. NPDC054866. The sequence continues at coordinate 130,794 of NZ_JBSGZA010000011.1, read as the reverse complement.
CGAAGCTGCTGCGCATCCCGAGGCCCTACCTCTACGCGGGCATTCTCTTCTTCGCCGCGGTGGGCGCGTACGCGGTCGGCGGCGAGGCCCTGGACCTGGTGATCCTGCTGATCATCGGCCTGATCGGCTTCGGCATGCGGCGCTACGGACTGCCTGTCCTGCCCGCCGTCATCGGCGTCATCCTCGGCCCGAACGCGGAGCAGCAGCTGCGCCGCGCCCTGCAGATCAGCGACGGCAGTGTCAGGGGCCTGGTCGACACGCCCTTCTCGATCACGGTGTACGTGATCATCGCGCTGATCGTGCTCTGGCCTCTCCTGAAGAAACTGCTGGTGCGGGGCAGGAGGACTGACGTAGACGTAAAGGCATGATCCAAGGCACGAACGACGACATCCGCCCCGCGACCGCCGCCGACGTCCCTGCTGTGAAGGCGGTGACGGACGCGGCGTACCACCCCTACATCGAGCGCATCGGTGTCGTGCCCGCCCCCATGGAGGCGGACCACGCGGCGGAGGTGGCGGCGGGGCGGGTGTATGTCACCGGCGACCCGGTGATCGGCGTCCTGGTCCTCGTCCCGCACGAGGACCACCTGTTCCTGGACAGCATCGCGGTCCACCCCGATGGCGTGGGCCAAGGGGTGGGCCGCCGCCTGCTCGCCTTCGTGGACGAGCGGGCGCGGTCGCTCGGCCTTCCCGAGGTCCGGCTCTACACGAACGCGATGATGTGGGAGAACCGGAAGCTCTACCCTCGGTACGGCTACGAGATGGTGCAGCGCAGGGTGGACGGCCCGTACGACCGCTACCACTACCGGAAGAGGCTCTAGCTCTGGCCTCTTCCCTCGCCCCGGGATCTCACCCGTCCGGCCACCAGGTCCGCTGGATGTCCTTGCGGACCTCGGGGCGCTCGCGAGGCCGTTCCTCGGAGTCGTGCTTCTCCCGGATCTGCCGATTGGTGGGCTTCCCGACGGTCTTGTGCACGGTCACACGGCGCATGGCTGCCTCCCTGTACTACCGATGTCCAAGGTGGGACGTCGGTAGACCTCTGCGGGGAGGGTTTCTCATCCGAGGTGGATTGTCAGTGGCGGGTGTCACCATCGGCGGATGACGATCGACTGGGACGCCGAGGCAGTCACCTTTGACGACGAGCCGGACCACGGACTGCGGGACACGGTGGTGCGGGGCGCGTGGGCGGAGCGCCTGCGGGACTGGTTGCCGAAGGCCCCCGGCGACGTCCTTGACCTGGGCTGCGGCACCGGAAGCCTCTCCTTGCTGGCCGCCGAGCGCGGGCATCGCGTCACGGCGGTGGACCTCTCCCCGAGCATGGTGGAACGGGCCCGCGAGAAGCTGTCGGGGCACGCGGCGGAGGTGCTGATCGGCGACGCGGAAGCGCCCCCGGTGGACGGCCGTCGCTTCGACGTGGTCCTGGCCCGGCACGTGCTGTGGATGCTGCCGGACCCGGAGGCGACGCTGCGGCGCTGGTGCGGGCTGCTGCGGCCAGGGGGCCGCCTGGTACTCATCGAGGGCGTATGGGGCACGACGAACCCGTCCGGTATCCCCGCGAGCCGCCTGATCGAGATCCTGACGCCGCCGGCCACCCGTCTCCACTCCGAACGTCTGTCGGGCGACGAGCGGTTGTGGGGGAAGAAGGTGGAGGATGAGCGATACGCGCTGGTGGCGGTCCTCCCCAGTGCCGCGCCCCGCCGCCACAAGGAGGTGGTGGATGTCCACCTCATCCTCCGCCGAGGTGACGAGGTGCTCCTTGCCCGCCGTGCCAACACCGGTTACGGGGACGGCTTGTTCAACACCCCCTCGGGCCACGTCGAGCCCGGCGAGGACGTCCGTACGGCAGTGATCCGCGAGGCGAGGGAGGAGATCGGCCTCGATCTTGCCCCCGAGGACGTCAGCGCCGAACTGGTCCTCCAGCACCGGGGCCCGGGCGGAAACCCTCGCATCGGCTGGTTCTTCGAAGCGACGTACGGCACGGGCGGCGAACCCTTCAACGCGGAGCCGCACAAGTGCGACGAACTGAGCTGGCACAGGGCGGACGCACTGCCGGACGACATGGTGGCGTACTGCAGGGCGGCACTTGAGGCGTGGCGGGCGGGGGAGCGGTTCGCTCTGCACTGGCAGGAGGAGGGGGACGCGGTGCGGTACGAGGCGGGCGGGGCTGGCCGGGCGGTCGCCCTCGGGCCCGCCCGGGGCGCGCACCATGTGGAGCTGTGGGTGCCGGACTTCGCCGCCGCGGAGGCCTCGTGGGGCTGGCTCATGGGCGAGTTGGGGCATGTCCGTGAGCAGCGGTGGGAGGGTGGCGGCAGCTGGCGGCGGGGTGCGACGTATGTGGTGCTCGAACAGTCGCCGGACATGCGGGGCGGGGAACATGACCGGCTGAGGCCCGGCCTGAACCACCTGGCGTTTCACGTGCCGGGCCCTGCGGAGCTCGACCGACTGGTGGCGCAGGCTCCGGAGCACGGCTGGTCCTTGCTCTTCCCGGAGCGGTATCCGTTCGCGGGAGGGGAGGAGCACTGTGCGGCGTATCTGGAGGACGGGGCGGGGTTCGAGGTAGAGCTGGTGGCCGGGGGCTGATTCGAGCCCGTTCCGGGGGGAGGGAGCCTTCCTAACGCGGGCCGGGGGTGAAGGAGCCTTCCCCGCGTGCCAAGCGCTCCAGCTCGTCCAGGGCGGACAGAGCCGCCGCGGCGGCCACGGGGTCGCGTTCGGTGAGGCCGCTTTCGGTGAACTCGTCCTCGTCCAGGCGGATGATTGTTTTGCCGTCCGCCGAGCACCACAGGTCCAGGTCCAGGTCCTCCACCGTCAGCGTGGCGCCGGTCCGTACCGCGGGGCGTGTCACGTCGCAGTACCAGCCCTTCAGGGTGCCCGTGGAGGTGCGGACCTCCTTCACCGCGTACCAGCGGTCGCGCCAGTAGTGCTCCGTGAAGACGTCGCCCGGCTCGAAGCGTACGAAGCCGAAGTCCCGTACCCCGTCCGCCGCCCACGGTGCGCGGACCGTCACCACCATGCCGTCGTCCGCCAGGACCTCCGCCGGGTAGCGGATCTTCATTCGGCCCGCCTTCATCAGGATGACGTCCAGCTTGTCAGCCGAGGGCCCGGACATGACGTACCTCCGTCGCGCAGATCTCGTAGCCGAACCATTTGTTGATCGCCAGCATCGGCTCGTTGCCGGTGTCATTGCCCGTGAACGCCTCGGTGCAGCCGACGGTCCGCGCCCGGTGCAGGGAGTCGTTCTTGGCCAGCTTGGCGAGGCCGCGCCCGCGGAACGCGCGTGCGGTGCCTGTCATGCCGCTCGCGTAGCGCGACGCGTCGTCCGTCCTGGCCAGGGTGAAGGCGGCAGGCGTGCCGTCCACCACTGCCACCGAGGTCAGTTCGCGGTTCACCAAGGGGTGGTTCCAGGTCTCGGCGAGCCACTGCTCGTAGTCCGTGAACTCCGCGGCCACATCGCCCGGTTCGTCCGCCACGGTCTCCGCGTCCAGCTCGAAGAGAGCGCGCGGGTCGTCCCCGAACTCCGCTCCCGTACGCAACTCCACCCCGGCGGGCAGCTCTTGGCGCGGCGGCAGCCGGCCACCGGCCAGGTCGAGGCGCAGGAAGTGGGCCGAGCGGCTCGCGCGGTAGCCGCGTCCTGCGGCGAAGGCGCGGTTCGCGGGCTCGTCGAGGACCCAGGAGAAGACCGTGGTGGCTCCCGCGTCCGCCAGGTACTCCTCCGCCGTCCGCAGGATCAGCGAACCCGCGCCGAGCCCGCGCCGCTCCGGGTGTACGTAGACGTTGGCGAAGCCCTGGCCCGGTTCGGGGCTGTCGTAGGCGATGCCCACCTGCGCCGTGCCGACGATCTCCCCGTCGGCCTCGGCGACCAACTGGAGGTACCGGGAGTCGGGATGAGCGTGTGCCAGGTCGAACCGGACCGAATCGGCGGTGGCGAGCATGGCGGGCAGGCAGGCGCGGCGGACGGCGGCGAAACCCTCGGCATCGGGTCTGCTGCCGGGGCGCAGTGCGCGGACTAGGACGGTCATGGAGCCGCACGCTACGCGCGGGGCGCGCCGGGATGCCTCCTATTTTCCGGGGGTGCGGGACAATCACCGCGTGACCTTGAAGATCGAGATCGACGGTGGCGGTGCGGGTGGTGTGCCGTCCTACGAGCAGGTGCGGGCCCAGATCGCCGAGCAGGCGCGGGGCGGTGCGCTGCCGGTGGGATACAAGTTGCCGACCGTGCGGGGGCTGGCCCAGGAGCTGGGGCTTGCCGCCAATACGGTGGCCAAGGCGTATCGGGCGCTTGAGGCTGACGGGGTGATTGAGACGCGGGGGCGTCATGGGACGTTCATCGCCGCCGCGGGGGATGCGGCGGCGCGGGAGGCGTCCGCCGCGGCCCAGGCTTTTGCCGAGCGGGCTCGGCGGCTCGGCCTCTCCGAGGCGGGGGCGCTTGCCGCTGCGCGGGATGCTTTGCGGGCCGCTTATGGGGACTCGGGGTGACTGCCCCTCCCCGGGGCCGGGGCCCGGGGAGGGACTTGACCCCTTGCTGAATCCGCACCCTGCGGCTTCGCGTTGTGCCCACCCTTCCCCAAGCTCTCGGCTTCGCTCGAGCAGGGGAGACCCCAATCGCCCTGCGGAACGCCTGCCCACAACGGGGGCGGGCTGAACGCCTGCCCGCAGCGAGAGTGGCTGCGGGGTATACGGGTGGGTGGGCGGGAGAAATCGCCGCGAAGCGGCGGCTTGTAAGCCGCCCGCAGGGCTACAGATACAGCCCCGAGTCCGCGCCCTCCCGGGGGTCCGGGACCGACGTAGGGGAGGTTCCGCGGCGCAACGCGTACAGCTCCGCCAGCGTCGCGCCCTCGCGGGGGACTCCCTCCTCCGTGCCGAGCCAGTCGATCGACTCGGCGCGGGTCAGGCTGCCCACCTCGATGCGGGCGAGGCACCGGCCGGGCCGGACCACCGCCGGGTGGAGCCGCTCCAGGTCCTCGTTCGTCGTGACGCCGACCAGGACGTTGCGCCCCTGCCCGAGCAGCCCGTCCGTCAGGTTCAGCAACCGCGACAACGCCTGCCCCGCGGTGTGCTTCGCCTCCCCCCGGATCAGCTCGTCGCAGTCCTCCAGGAGCAGCAGCCGCCAGCGGCCCTTCGCCGTGCCGTCGTCCTCGCCGATCGCGATGTCCATCAAGTAGCCGACGTCGCTGAACAGCCGCTCCGGGTCCAGGACACAGTCCACCTGGCACCAGTCACGCCAGGACCGCGCGAGCGTCCGCAGCGCCGACGTCTTGCCCGTGCCCGGCGGGCCGTGCAGGAGCAGGAGGCGGCCCGAGATGTCCTCGGGCCCCGTCTTCATCAGGGAGTCCATGGCCTCGGCGACCGGCGCGGTGTAGTTCTCCCGCACCTCCTCCCACGTACCGGCGGCGATCTGCCGCGTGGTGCGGTGCGGGCCGCGCCTGGGCGACACGTACCAGAACCCCATGGTCACGTTGTCCGGCTGGGGCTCCGGCTCGTCCTGCGCGCCGTCCGTCGCCTGCTTCAGGACCTTCTCCGCGAGGTCGGCGCTCGTCGCCGTCACGGTGACGTCCGCGCCGCGGTTCCAGCGCGAGATCAGGAGCGTCCAGCCGGCGCCCTCGGCCAGCGTCGCGCTGCGGTCGTCGTCGCGGGCCGCGCGCAGCACCGTCGCACCGGGCGGGAGCAGCGTGGAGCCGGACTTGACGCGGTCGATGTTGGAGCTGTGCGAGAAGGGCTGCTCACCGGTGGCGAAGCGGCCGAGGAAGAGGGCGTCCACGACATCCGACGGCGAGTCGCTGTCGTCGACGTTGAGCCGGATCGGCAGGGTGTCCTGAGGGTTCGCAGACATGCCGCCATGATCCGGCACACAAGTGCCCTCGTGCATCCAGGTTTACGTACTCCGCCGTACTCCGTTCAGGTGGGGGCAGGCCCCCCGAATCCGCAGGAAAGCCGCAAACCCGTGGTACGGAACCTGTCCTACCGCCAACTACCGTGGCTACTCTTGCTCTTGATGGGACGTCATGGGTGGTATTCGGGGGCACAGCGGTGGCGGCTCGCCGCGTTGCTCGGCGTTGCTCTGGCCGCACTGGCACTGATCCTGACCGTCGTCACGCTCCCCGATGACGGCACCGACTCCGAAGGCACCACGCGCGACGGCGACAAGGTGCACGGCACCCCCGCGGTCCCGCCCGGCGAGGCGAAGCCGGCCGTCGGCTGGGGCTTCACCCACACCCAGTACAGCGCGGACGAGGGCGGCGATGCGGCCACGCGGCGCGCCGAGGAGCTGCTCGCGGGCCAGCCGCGCCCGCTGCCGCAGATCCAGCACATCATGGGCTGGGGCGCGGGCAACCCCGAGCCGGTCAAGGGGCGTTACGACTTCACGGAGATGGACAGCCGGATGGACTTCATCCGCGCCACCGACGGCACGCCGGTCGTCACCCTGTGCTGCGCCCCGGACTGGATGAAGGGCGGCAAGCCCGGCGCGGACAACACCGACTGGAGCCAGCAGGCCCTGGAGACCGCTCCGGAGCCCGCCCATTTCAAGGACTACGCCAAGCTCGCGGCGACCGTCGCCAAACGCTATCCGGACGTACGGCACTTCATCGTCTGGAACGAGTTCAAGGGCTTCTGGAACAACGAGAAGGCCCGCTGGGACTACGAGGGCTACACCGAGCTCTACAACCTGGTCTACAAGGAGCTCAAGAAGGTCAACAAGGACATCATGGTCGGCGGCCCCTACCTCGTCATGGACAGCGTCGACCCGCGCCAGACCGAGGGCGCGTCGACGGAGGTCAAGGGCCCCTGGGGCCGCTTGGACCAGCGGGTCCTCGACGCCTTCGACTACTGGAACAAGAACAAGGCGGGCGCCGACTTCGTCGTCGTGGACGGTTCCAGCTACACCGTCGACGACGAGATGCTCCCCGACGAGTTCAAGGCCACCGAGAAGCTCACGGCCGTCAGCAAATGGGTGCGGGAGCGCACCGGGGACCTGCCGCTGTGGTGGGCCGAGTACTACGTGGAACCGGGCGACAGCGACGACGACCGCGACGACTGGTCCGAGCCGCACCGCGTCGCCGTGCACGCCACCGGGCTGATGGCGATGGCACGCGGCGGTGCGAGCAGCGGCTTCTACTGGAACCCGCAGAAGAGAGGCGAGACCTGCGCGGGCTGCCTGTGGCGGTCCACTCAACTCGACGACGGCGGCACGGAGTTGCCGATGCTGAAGATGCTCTCCCGGTTCAACGACGCGTTCCCGCCCGGCACGGAGTACGAGAAGGTCTCCGTCGCCGCCGACGACGTACCGAACGTACGCGTCCTCGCCGACAAGGAGACCGTGCTCGTCGTGAACACCCTCGACCGCTCCATCGACGCGAAGGTCGACGGGCAGCGGTTCGGGATGAAGGGGTACGAGGTGAAGTGGCTGAAGCGGTGATCCGCTTCAGCCCTCCCCGGCCCCGCGTCACGCCATCGTCAGGAACCGCTGGATCAGCGAGGCGAGCAGCACCGCGAGCAGCGGCAGCGAGAACCAGAAGCTGCTCTGCAGCCAGCGCAGCTGCCGCACGCTCGGCTCCACCGCCACCCGCACGACCTCACGGGTGACGAGAAGCAGGACCAGGGCGATCGCCGCGAGCGCGCCGACCACCGACCAGGGAGTCCAGGTCACCTGCGGCCCGATCGGGCCCGGATCGGCCTTCTCGACCGCGCCGTTCGGCTGCTTGCGCAGCGTGTAGAGGGTCGCGTCGTCGTTCGTGAGGACCTTCTTCAGCTCCTGGCGGTTGTCGAGGTTCGTGATCAGCCGGGTGTCCCAGGTCCTGGAGTAGCCCACGTCCATCTGGAGATAGACCGTCTGGCTCTTGTTGATCATCAGATACGAGTTGGGGCCCGCGTCCTTGAGCGCCTTCACCAGGCTGGAGACCAGGACCGGGTCGGCGGGGGCGAGGGTCGGGACGTACTGCACCTTCTCCATGTCGCGCATGCCCCAAGGCATCGCGGGCGTCACGTTGTTGAGCGTGTCGTCGCTCATCCACAGGAGTCGTACCGTCGGGTCGTCGTGCTCGTACACGTACTCCATCGCGGCGACCTCGCCGGCCCGGGTCCGCTCGAAGGGTTCGTTGCCCCAGCGCGCCACCAGGAAGCCGCCCATCAGGACGAGCCCCGCCATCAGCGCGGCGAGCGGCGCCAGGCTCACCTTGTCGCGGTCCCGTTCCTTCGCGGTGATGCCCGCCCGCGGGAAGAACGCGAGCCCGGCCAGGAGCGCGGCGCCCGGCAGCGCGAACATGAAGACACGCAGGGCCATCTCGCCGCCGTACGACTGCATGCCGAAGCCCAGGAACGGGATGAAGGTCAGGACGAGCAGCGAGCGTTCCGTGTACTTGTGGTCGCGCCGCCGCCACCAGCCCCAGCAGGCGAACGCCATGACACCGCCGGCCAGCGCGACGCGTGCGTACAGGACGAGTTGGTGGGTCGAACTGCCGCCCTCGATGCGGCCGGACACCGACGACGTCACGTTGCCGCCGACGCCGCCGATCCCGCCGAACAGCTCGTCGAAGTGACCCGACCAGTACGGCTCCGCGAGGAAGCCCACCCAGACGGCGACGAGGACCGCGAAGAGGATCGGCAGGCCCCGCAGCTCCGAGCGGCCCACCAGGACGAGCGCGGCCAGGACGCCGAGCATCACGAACGGCGTGAGCTGGTGCGCGGGGACCGTCGCCGCGAACAGGGCTATCAGGACGACGAGCAGGACCGCGCGCTGGCGCCGGTCGGCGGGTTCGACCTCCAGCTCTCCCGGGCGCCGCCTGGCCCACAGCACGTGCGGCGCGCGGAACCACACGAGGAGCACCGCGACGAACACCAGATAGAGCAGATACGTGAAGCCCTGCGGGGAGAAGTAGTCCTGGCCGACCCAGCCGCTGAGGGCGAAGATCCACAGGCCTGCCCACTTGGCGCGCCAGGACGCCCGCATGGAGCGCACGAGCAGGAACATCGGGGCCAGGTAGAGCAGTTGCATGGCCAGCGGCCACCAGCGGATCACCTCGGTCATGTCCGAGACGCCGCACGCCTTCGCCACGAACGTGGCCGCGGCGAAGAACCCGGGCCAGCTCCAGCGCGCGTCCAGGTCGGGCACCGCGGAGCCGGTCCTGTCGATGTACTCCATGAAGCCCAGGTGCTGCCAGGCCGTCGCGAACCGCGGCTCGTCCTCGAGCAGGGCCGGCAGTGCGTGCAGACACACCACCGTGGTGAGCAGCGTCGCCAGGAGCAGGGCCTTGTGCGGGCGTTCCAGCCAGAGCAGCGAGGCGAAGACGACGACGAGCAGCGCGGCGCCGAGCAGGGTCGGCGCGGGCAGGATCGAGATGAGCCCGAGCCCGCCCATCTCGTCCAGATCGGCCTCGGTGATGCCCACGGTGGGCAGCCAGTAGAGGGCGAGCGCGAAGGCGAGGAACAGCGCCATGAAGAGGGCGTGGCTACGGGGGAGCGGTCCGGGCGCGACGACGGGCTCGGGCGGTTCCTCCGCCGCGCCGGGGGCGGTGGCGGGCTCCTCGGCGGGCGCGGTGACGGCCGACGACACCGAAGGCGGCATCGGCGACGGAGCCGCCGGTTCGCGCGGTTTGACCGGTGTTCTCAGCGCCCAGGTCGGCCGGTGCGCCGTGACCTCCGAGTCCTCCGTGTCCGGCATGTCATCCCCCTTGTCCCCCTTGTCCCCCTTGCCCCCCGTGCCCGCGGCCTTCCCGAAGACCGGCGTCCCGGACGCGGGCGTCCCCGGCCCCGGACGCACGTCGGGCCTGCGCTCCGGATGCTCGAAGTCGGGCCGCACCGCCAGTTGCAGCGTGTCCGAGTCGAGCGCGTCGCGCAGCGCCCAGGCGGGCCCGCGCCGCTCCTTCTTCTGTCCCGCCGCGTCCGCCGCCGCGGGCGCGAGCGGCGTCTCGGGCGTCCCCAGGTCCGCGAGATCGCCGTCCGGTGCCCCGCCGGCATCCGACGGCGCGGCCCCCCGCGCCACCCGGTACAGCTTCGGCGCCGCGATCGCCACGATCACCGTGAGGCTGCAGATCTCGGCGACACCCGCGCCCGTGAGCCCCATCCGCGGCAGCAGAATCAGCGTCAGGCCGAGCACGAGGGCGCACAAGAGCCCCTGCATCCAGGCGATCCCGGACGTACGGCTCTGCGCGCGCTGCACCGCGAAGTACGTCTCCATGACGACCCGCAGCGCCGCGCCCACCGCGAACCAGCGAAGGAGCGGCGTCGCCGCGTCCGCGTATGCCTCGCCGAAGACCCGCAGAATGAACGGCGCCCCGATGAAGAGCAGACCGCACACCGGCAGCATGATGCGCGCCATGCGGCGCAGCGCGGCCCGGGTGTTCGCCGCCAGCCGCGCCGGGTCGTGCGCGCCCTCGACGGTCAGCGAGGCGCCCATGTTGATGGCGAGCAGATTGACCGTGCCGCCGATCGTGGTGGTGATGTAGAAGTACGCGTTGTCGACCGAGCTGACCTGCGAGGCGACGATCACCGGTACGAGATAGACGACGGCGAGCGAGAAGAGCGAGCCCGTGTAGTCGCCGGCCAGGAAGCGGCCCATCTCGCGCAGCGTCGGCGGCTGCGTCTTGTCCTGGGTCGCCTTCACGTGCCGCGGCACGAGGCGCCGGAACACCAGCCAGCCGAGCGGGATGACCGACAGGGCGATCGCGGCGACCCACGACACGAACACGCCCGCCGTCGGGATCGCCGCGGCCACCGCGATGAGCAGCCCCAGCTTGACGACCGAGAAGATGGTGTTGCCGACCGGTACCCACAGTGCGTTGCGCAGCCCCGTGAGCACCCCGTCCTGGAGGGTGAGCAGCGACCAGGCGATGACCGCGGCGATGAAGCCGAGGCCGTGCAGCGGTCCGTGCAGGAACTTGTACGAGGGTCCCCACAGGTCGAGCGTGAACAGGAAGATCAGCGCGGCGAACGCCACGACCACCGAACTGGCCGCGTACGTACGGAAGATGAGCTTGCCCGTGGCGCGTCCCGCTACCGGTATGTAGCGGGCGAGGGCACCCGTCAGGGTGAGGGCGGTGAGCCCCGCGAGGAGCTTCATGGCGGCGATCGCCGCCGAGCCCTGGCCGACCGCCGACTCGGAGTAGTACCGAGCGGCGGCCAGCCAGAAGCCGACGCCGAGCACGCCGGAGATGCCGGTGTTCAGCATCAGTGCATAGGCGTTGCGGAACAACGGGCTCCCACCACCACCGCCACCCCTGCCGGGCAGGCGCATCCTGCGCGGCCTGCCCGGCTTGCCGGACGGCGGCCGCTGTTCGGTGCTCGGAGTCCCAGAGACGTCTGCCTGGGCGGTCGACGTGTCAGACACGGGTACGAGTTGCCTTCCGGCGGGCCTGTCGGGCTCTTCGGACCACGGCGTACCCCTTGGTGTGGGCACGGTCCCTTGCGAAGTTGCGGGCGATCGAACGGCCCTCCACGAGCCGTTCGAACTCCCCGATGCCGGTGGAGCGGCGCACGGTCACCCGCTGCAGGGCGTACGGCCCCTGCGTACGCCGCGCGAGGGCGTTGCCGACCGCGAGCGACTGGGCGAATCCGGCGCCGCGCACCGTGCGGCGCACCCGGCGGCTCGAATAGCCGTAGGGGTAGGCGAAGGAGACCGGCCGGGTGCCGATCTCTTCGGTGACGATCTCCCTGCAGCGAAGGAGTTCGAACCAGAGATCGTCGTCGTCCAGCTGGTCGAGCTGCGGGTGCGTGTGGCTGTGCCCGCCGATCTCCGTGCCCGCTGCGGCCAGTTCGCGCACCTGGTCCCAGTCGAGCATCAGGTCGAGGCCGCCCCCGGTGTCGTGCGCTCCGCGCAGCCAGCCCGTGGAGACGAACAGCGTCGACGCGAAGCCGTGCTTGGCGAGCACGGGCAGCGCGTGCCGGTGCACGCCTTCATAGCCGTCGTCGAAGGTGATCAGGACGGGCCTGGCCGGCAGGGCGCGGCCGGGAGTACGCCAGATCGCGGCGAGCCCGGCCGTGCTCAGTGGCGTGAACCCCCGCTCGCCGAGCAGTTCGAGCTGCTCGGCGAACGCCCCTGGAGACACGGACAACGCCCGCGTCTCCAGGGTCGGTTCATGCGCGATCGAGTGGTACATGAGTATCGGCACAGGAGCGTTCATGACGGCCCTCCTCGGCCGGTCGGTGCCGTGCTCATGCCGCAGCCCCCTCACCGTCCGCATCCGTCTCGATCTCCACGACCGAGAACGTGGCGCCTCCCCTGCGCGCGCGGACACTCCCGAGCACGTACCCCCCCGCCGCGGTGAGCACGCCCGCCACGATGGCGCCCGCGCGGCCCGCGCCGCCCGGACGCGCGAGCAGCGCGTCACGCAGACCGCGCCCGACACCGGCCGGCAGGACGCGCGTGGCATACCGGCGCTCGGACTCAAGCCCCTTGTCGGCACCGACACTTCGCGCCACGAGCGCCTTGGAGAGGCCCTCCGCGTACGTCCGTGTGCGGAAGTACTGGAAGCGCTCCCGTGCCGCGGGGACGCGGTGGTGGATCACCGCGCGGTCGTCGATGAGCAGGATCGCGTCCGGCCTCGCGCGGGTGAGACGGATGCACAGCTCCGTCTCCTCGCAGCCAAGGGGGCGCTTGTCGCCGTCGCGCCCGATGCCGGTCGCGAAGCCGCCCGCCGCCTCGAACGCGCTGCGACGGAAGGAGGCGTTGCCGCCCAGGACGTTGCGCACGCGGACCCGCCCCTCGGGCAGCCCCTTGTACGTACAGCCGACGACCCAGTCGAACTCCTCGGGGAACCAGGCGGGCCTGCGCCGTGACTCCCAGATCGGCATGGTGCGCCCGCCCACCGCGAAGACCTTCGGGTCGGCGTACCCCTCGGCGAAGTGGCGCAGCCAGTCCCGCTCCGCGACGGCGTCGTCGTCGAGGAACGCGATGATCTCGCCGCCGGATGCGGCGATCCCGGTGTTGCGGCCCGCCGAGAGGCCGCGGGGGCCCGCGTTCGCGAGCACCCGCACCCCTTCTGTCTCCTTGTACTCCTTGGAAAGACGGTCGAGGAGCGAGGCGTTGTGGTCCACCACGAGAAGCGTCTCGAGTGCCGCCAGGGACTGCGCCCGCACCGAGGCGACCGCCGCGAGGATGTCCTCCCAGCGGTCCTCGGTGTAGACGCAGATGACGACGGAGATGCCCGCGACCGTGCTACCCCCGTGGTGTCCGGAACCGCTCAAGACACCTCTCCCTGACGCGTGCGGAAGGGCACCCCACGGGTGCTGCGGCGCTTCCCGCGGCGGTTGGAACGCTCCGTGAGGATCACCTTCAGGACGCGCAGACCGTCGCGTACGGCCCTGAGGTTGCTGACGCCGTGGATGCGGAGGTACTCGTGGCTGGGGATCTCCTGCACCTTGAGCCCGGCCTTGACCACCCGGATGTTCATCAGGGTCTCCACCTCGAAGCCCGTGCAGTCGAGCTCTATCTTGTCGAGGCAGTGCCGCCAGAAGGCGTTGTAGCCGTAGCAGAGGTCGGTGTAGCGGGCGCCGAACTTGGCGTTCACGACGGAGCACAGAACGTGGTTGCCGAGCTTGCGGATCGGCGTCATGTCGTCCGTGGCACCGCCGTTGGCGAACCGCGAGCCCTTGGCGAAGTCCGCGCCCGAGACCAGGGCGGAGACATAGCTGACGATCTCGTGACCGTCGGCGGAGCCGTCCGCGTCGACCATCACGATGATGTCGCCGGTGCATGCCTCGAATCCGGTGATCAGGGCGTCACCCTTGCCCTTGCCGAGCTGGCGGACGACCTTCACGTCCGGCCACAGTTCCCGCGCGACGGCCACCGTGTCATCGGTGGAATTGCCGTCCACGAGCACGACCTCGTGGATCCATTCGGGCAATGTCTTGAAGACGTAGGGAAGATTCTCCGCCTCATTCATCGCGGGAATCACGACGCTCACCGGCGGTGTGATCGCCAAGTGGGTGGTAATCGGCCGGTAGTTGCCGGACAGTGTCGGCTTGTTTAACGGATCTTGGCCCGGCTCGGTGGCAGGGCGCACAAAAGAAGTCATGAGTCTGATCCCTCTCGTCCGGTGGACCGCCCACCCCCGGGCGGTCCGGATATGTATCCGGTTCGAAAGGGGGGTTCTCACTTGCGCATGACGAAATGGATCTCCGTGCATGCCGAGTGAGCTGGCATCGCGCGGGACGTGACTCGGCACGAATTCAGTCGCCGAGCACGGCACCCCCCTACCGCGCCCCGCGCCGGTTCCACCGCGACCTTGAGCCCTCCCCTAGATCGCATTGCGTGATGGACCGATGCGGGTGGATGTACGACGGTATTGATGATTGAGACCGTATGGCAAGACCTGGAACGTGGCCTCACGTTTTTGATGATTTGGCCAATCTTGGTGGGCACATACGGAGCGCCCTGTTCCCTCCCGCTACCCCTTATTCGTTCTTTCTTGATCGGATTTGGCCCATGCGTTTCAGCAGCTTGTCGGCCGGTTCAAAGAGTTCCGGCCGTGACAAGACCGTGTTGCGCAGCGCCCTGACCGGAGCGCGCCGCGCCCGGTGACCGATCGCTGCCGGATGGCGCAGAGCCACCCACCCCTCGGACACGGTGAGTTCGCGTGTCTTCAGGGAGTCCTTGTACTGCTTCTGGCCCCGCCCGAGATCGAGATACGCGATGCCGTCGGCGGCGGCCGCCTCGGCCATGCGCAGATGCAGGATCAGGCCGGGCGAGTACTTGGCGTACGCCGGGTCGTACGCAGGGAACCACTGGGCGAAGACCCGTTCGGAGCGCAGCCCGAAGTGCGCGGCGACGGGCACCTCGTCGGCGTAGAGCACGGAGAGCAGGCCGGCGAACTGATCGGACCTGGTGTGGAAGAGCTGCCGGACGAGCTGGTTGATCCACGTGGACGCGAAGCGGTCGCTGCGGCCCGTCCTGCGGTACTGGGCCGACTTCCACTCCATCAGGGTGCGAAGGACCGCGGGGTCGCGCTCGTCGTGCACGTAGCGAACGGTGTCGTGGTCGCGCTCGAGCCTGCGCACCTTGGAGAGCGTCGTGCGGGTGAACTTCGGTGACTTCGCCCTGAGCTGGCCGAGATACGCCTCGTACCCCTGGTCGATGTCCATGACGGGGGAGGCGAAGGAACCGGAGGCGCCCGCCTCGAACGGCTCCTGGCCGTTGGTCAGATGGTCGAACTCGTACATCGCGAGCCCGCAGGCCCGTAACAGCTCTCGTGCGTCCCACGTGAAGCCGGGCCGGTGCACCAGGCCCTGGCAGTCGGAGACGCCGAGGCCGATGGCCCGGCCGACGCCGGTGATGGATCTCTGGAACGGGAAGAAGGCCGCGGGCTCGCCGCCTTCGCGTACGACCGCGATCCGCACCCCGCGCCGCCAGTGGCCCACCGCGAGGGTGAACTCCGGGGAGAGGAAAGGATTGGCCAGCTCCGGCGAGCCGTGGAGGTGGGCCTTGGACTGCAGCGCTGTCCAGGCCGCCCGGTCCGCAGCGGTGAGTTCTCCAGGGCGGTGCACGGTGATGTCCACGTCAGGAGGTCCGCCTCGTCGGGGCGCGGCGTCGCAGCCGCCGCGCCAGTACCAGCAGATAGATGAGCGAGCCGATCACGGTGATGGCGGCGACCCCGCCGCGTACCGACCACATGTGGAGGGCGAGCATCGCCTGCGCCACCAACAGGTTGACCGCGAAGGACCCGGAAACGGAAGCAATGATCCGGCCCCATGGATCAAGTCCCCTGAGAGCGGCGCCAATTGCTCCGCCGGGCGCCGCCAGCAGGAAGAACAGGGTGAACGGGGCGCGCAGCGGCGAATCGATGTCCGTGAGCGCGAGCATCGCGCCGACCGCGCCCACCGCCACAGCCGTGCCCGCGAGCAGGGGCAGCGCGTCTTCGTGACGGCCAGGCCGGTCGTGGGGCTCTCGCCCGGTGTCTGATGACAGTGACTTGATCCTGATGGTCTGCATTGGCGACTTTGCCCCCCGAAGCGCCGGATGCCGGGCTTCAATGTCGCGCAGTCGACGGCGGCCCGTCAAGATGCGGAGGGAGTGTGGAGATGTTCGCCGTCAGACCCTTGAACCGTAAGGGAACTCCCTGTGCGGGCAAGGGAATTGCAGAAGAACTCATTGACATGAACACTACCGGCGACCTGGGGGGAGTGGTACCACAGTCGAGGCAGAAATCCTGCTAAGGGAGGTTCCATGAGATTGTCCCGAATCACGGCATATGCTTCCTCACTCCTCCTCGCCACCGCCTTCGCCCTCACCGGGGCCACAGCGGCACACGCAGACCAGCGATCCGATCAACAGGCCGCGGCCACCGGCTATGTGGCACTCGGCGACTCCTACTCGTCCGGTGTCGGAGCCGGCGGATACGACAGCGGAAGCGGCAACTGCAAGCGCACCCCGCGCGCGTACCCCGCGCTCTGGGCGGCCGCCAACTCACCCTCCAGCTTCAACTTCACGGCTTGCTCGGGCGCTCGTACGGGTGACGTCGTGGCCAATCAGCTCGGCCCGCTCGGCTCCGGAACGGGTCTCGTCAGCCTCTCCGTGGGCGGCAACGACGCAGGCTTCGCCGACGTCATGACGACCTGCGTGCTCCAGTCCGAGAGCAGCTGTCTCGCGCGGATCGCACAGGCCCGCAGTTACGTCGAGACGACGCTCCCCGGCAACCTCGACAAGGTCTACTCGGCGATCAGCGCCAAGGCACCGGCCGCCGAGGTCGTCGTGCTCGGATACCCCCGCTTCTACAAGCTCGGCGGCGGCTGCATTGCCGGCCTCTCCGAGAAGGAACGCAGCGCCATCAACAGCGCGGCAGACTTCCTCAACTCCACGACCGCCAAGCGCGCCGCCGACCACGGCTTCACCTTCGGCGACGTGACCTCCACGTTCACCGGCCACGAGATCTGCTCGGGCTCCCCGTGGTTGCACAGCGTGAACTGGACCAACATCGGCGAGTCCTACCACCCCAAGGCCGCGGGCCAGTCCGGCGGCTACCTCCCCGTGTTCAGCGCCGCGGCGTCCTGACCCTCAGTCCGGCTCAGTTCGGCGCACAGGAGTCAGTTAGGCGCATAGGAGGAGGCCCCGCCCGTCGGGGTCTCCTCTTCGCATGTCACCGAGTACGCGACCGAGTTGGAGCCCGCCTCCACCGGACTGCGCACCTCCACACTGATCTCGTTCTGATACGTCGAGCCCGGCTCCCCGTCGACCGTCTCCGTGTGGTGCGCCTGCTTGGACTTGCCCCCGCCCGAGGCGAAGCTGAGCGTCTTCCAGCCGGGGTCGCTCGGCTCGCCCGACTTGGTCACCCAGCGGTAGTCGACGGTCACCGGAACCCGCCCCACGGTGAATGTCGCCGTGAACGAGGGGGCCTGCCCGGCGGCCGGCGGACAGACGCCGCTGTACTCCGTGTTCGCGCCGGTGACCGAGACCTTGACGGACTGCGCAGGGTGCGTGGCCGAACCGCCGTTGCCACCACCGCCGCCGTCGTTGCCGCCCCCGCCGCCACCGTCCGTGGAGCCGCCGCCGGTGGAGCCGCCGTCACTGCCGCCGCCGTCGCCCGACCCTCCGCCGTCGCCGCCGTCCGACGTGCTGCCGCCGTTCTTGCCGCCGTCGGAACCGCCGCTGCCGTTCCCGCCGCTGCCGCTCCCGCCTCCTTCGGATGACCCGCTGCTGGTGCCGCCCCCGCCTCCGTCGTCGCGGTTGACCAGGGCGTAGATGAGTCCGCCGAGGGCGAGCGCCAGGGCGACAAGGCCCGCGGTGAGGACGAGGACCGTGCGGCGCGAGCGCGTCGCAGGTGCCGTGGTGGTCGTGGTGACGACGGGCTCCTGCCGGTACGACGACGGCGGCGGAAGCGGAGAGGGTGCCTGCTGGTGCTGATGTGACTGCTGTGACGTGACAGTCGGCATGTACGGGAGCGGCGTCGCCACCTGGGGGGTGCCGCCCGCCGCGACAAGCCGCAGCTGGTTCTCCGCGTCGGCGGCGGAGATCCGGGCGGCGGGGTCCTTCCGCAGCAGCCCCTCGATGACCGGGACCAGCGGCCCCGCGTTCCGGGGCGGCGGCAACTCCTCGTCGACGACCGCGCGCAGCGTACTGAGAGGGGTGTCCTGCCGGAACGGCGAATGGCCCTCGACGGCCGCGTAGAGCAGCACACCCAGCGACCACAGATCGGACTCGGGCCCAGGACGCTGCCCCAACGCCCGCTCCGGGGCGAGGAATTCGGGGGAGCCCACCACCTCACCCGTCATGGTGAGGGCCGAACTCCCCTCCACCATGGCGATCCCGAAGTCGGTCAGGACGACACGGCCGTCGTTCGCGATGAGTACGTTGCCGGGCTTGACGTCACGGTGCAGGACCCCGGCGTCGTGGGCGGCGCGGAGGGCGGCGAGCACCTCGGCGCTGACACGAGCGGCACGCTGCGGGGCCATCGGACCCTCCGCGTCCAGGACGTCGGACAGCGAAAGACCCCGCACGATCTCCATGACGATCCACGGGCGCCCGTCCTGGCTCGCCACGTCATAGACCGTCACCACATTGCGGTGCGGGATACGGGCGGCGGCCCACGCCTCGCGCTCCAGACGGGCGTACAGCCGGTCGACCTCGCCGGCCGGGAGCCCGGCGGGCGCACGTACCTCCTTGACCGCGACCTCGCGGCCCAGGACTTCGTCGCGGGCCCGCCAGACCGTGCCCATGCCGCCCTCGCCCAAGGGGGCGAGCAGGCGGTAGCGCCCCGCGATCACACGCTCGTTCTCGCTCACGGGCGTCCCCCATCCGCAGCCGTGCGATTTCTCCACGAAACTACCTCAACCGAGCGCGGTTGCCGCCCCTTTGAACACCAATCCACACCCCAGGGCGAGTACGACGAACGCGGAGCCCAACGGCAGGAAACGATGCGTGGTCCGACGCAGCCACCGGGGACCGTGGACCCGCCGCCCGGCGAGGGACCCGACCCGCACCACGAGGAACCCCGCGGCCGTCAGCGTGACGGCGAGCCCCACCCCGTACGCGAGGACGAGCAGCAACCCGAACCAGGCCTCGCCCAGGGCGGCGGCGCCGACGAGCACGACGACTGCGGACGGGCTCGGTACGAGGCCGCCCGCGAAGCCGAGGAAGAGGGCGCCGCGGATGGTGGGTGGCGCCTCATGCGTGTGGTGGTGATCGGCGTGGTGATGGTGGCTGTGCCCGCGCCGCCGCCAGGCCCGCCGCAGGAGCAGGGCCCCCGCTCCGGTGACGAGCACGCCGCTGACCACTCCCAGCCAGGCGATGACCGACGGGGCGGCGGCGGAGCCTCCCGCCACGAGCAGCCCCAGGGCGGTCACGCCGAGGGTGTGCGTGACGGTCACCGATGCGGCGAGGGGGAGGACGTCACGCAGGGACGCCTGTCCCCTCGCGGCGGCGCTCGCCGCCATCAGCGTCTTGCCGTGCCCCGGCGCGACGGCGTGCAACGCCCCCAGCAACAGGGCGATGGCCAGGGCGAGTCCGGCGAAGCCGGGGGTGAGGTCGTGGCGCGCCACGAGTCCCGTCAGGGCCTGCGTCCAGCGGTCCGCGCCGCGTGGCAGCACGGAGGCCGGAGCCTCCGGCCGCTCCTCGTCGAGGGCGGGGCCGCCGGGGGTGATCCGCAGCGTGGCGGAGTCATCGCCGGGCGGCGAGTCGAGCAGCCGCTCCGGGTAGCGGGTCAGGCGCTTCGATACGGACGCCTCCGGTACGTCCGATGCGCTCAGGGTCATCCGGTCGCCCCGCGCGGTGACCTCCCGCCACCCGGGGCCCGGCTGTCCGGCAGCCGTGAAGCGGGCCGCGAACTCGGTGCCCCGGGGGAGCGGGGCACCGAGCTCGCACTCCACGCGGAGGGTGGGCAGCCCTGCCTGGCCCTCCCGGGTGACCGCGCGGGCCTCCTCCACGCGGAGTCCCGCCGTCCGCCCGTCCACCCTTAGCCGGGAGCCGCGGGCGGCGTCCTGACACCGCTCCTCGGCCCAACTCTCCATGCCCTCACGCTTGATGCGGGGCATGGCCTGGGTGGCCGGGATCTCGGCGAGGTCCTCGATGTGGTCCACGCGGAGGTGCTCCTGGCCCACCACGAGGCCGTCGTACTGATTGACGGTGAAGTTTCCCAAGGGGTGGGCGGCGGCTTCGCCTGGGGGCAGCAGGGCTATCGCTAGCCCCGCGGCCAGGGCGCCCCAGTAGCCGAGGGCGCGGCGCTTCATGGGTGCCCCGCAATGCTTGTCGCCCGAACAGGCCTTTCCCGCCCACCCGCCCGATTACCCCGAAGCCCCACCTCAACGAACAAGCTCTCCCGCCCACCCGCCCGATTACCCCGAAGTGGCATTGGCGACGGGCCGCAGACGCCGTCACGGCCCGAGGGGACGGTTCGGTATGTCCGCCCGGAGCACGGTTCGCGGCGCTCTGGTGCCGAAGCAACCCCGCGACCACCGGACGATGGCGAGGACGGACATACCGAGGCGGCCCCGCCCCCGCAACGGTGTGCAGGCGGCCTCACGACGCTCCCACCGCCCGCTCGATCGCAGCCCGGTGGTACTCGAACGACGGCTCACGGAACCCCGTAGCCGTGGCTCGGCGCGCGTACGGGAGAGCCTTCTCGGCGTGGCCGTTGACGTGCAGGGCCCAGGCCAGTGCGTCCGCCGTGTGGACCGTGTGCCGTCGTCCCCACTCCGCCTCCGCCGCCCGCAGCGCCTCCTTCCGCTCGGCCCTGGTCCCGTGATCCGTCAACGCGATCGCCGCGTCCAGGTCGGCGTTCACCCCGTTCGCCCGAGCCAGCGACACCCACGCGGACACCAGCGCGTACTGTTCCCGGGCCCTCGCCGCGTCACCCCGCTCGCCCCGCGCCTCGTACAACTCGCCGAGCGCGACCAACGGTCCCGGCAGCGGCGCCCGCGCCACCACATCCCGAAGCCCCCGTATCGCCCGCCCCGTGTCGCCCTGCCCGGCCCACGCCCGAGCCCTGCACTCCAGCGCCGGGAGATAGGAGGCGTCCGCCCGCAGCGCCTTCCCGCACTGCTTCAGCGCCTCCCCGTACCGGCCCTGCCGCCACGCGAGCTCCCCCAGTGCGGTGGCGACGTACGCCACGTCCCCGCTGCCGGACCCCGGCCCCACGGCCTGCGTCAGCGCCCGCCGGGCCCCCGCCGCATCGCCACGGAGCTCCCGCACGTACGCGTACCGCGTGAACACCGGCACCCCGGGCCGCCGCGCGTCCGCCTCGTCCGCGGCCCGCGCCGCTGCCCCGTACCGCCCCAGCTCTACCAGCGCGTCGATCCGCGACGCCAACGCGCCCTCGCTGTAAGGGTTCACGTCGAGCGCCGCCTCCGCATGGCGCAGCGCCCCGGTGAAGTCATGGCGGGCAGCGGCCAGCGCCGCCCGTCCCGCGAGCCCCGCGTCGTTGCGGGGCCGCAGCTCCAGGGAGCGGTCGAGAGCGCGTTCCGCCTCGCGGTACCGCGACGGGTCACCCCGGGTGCGGGCCTGCTCGACATAGGCCGTCCCCAGCGAGGCCCACGCCCCGAAGTCCCGCGGCTGGTCCCGCAGATGAGCCTGTAGCGCCTCGACGCCACGATCCAGGTCACCACCCCGCAGAGCACCCGGCGCCACGGCTACGGACGACGAAGGCGGCCGGTCCGGCCCGCTCCCACCGCCGGTCACCACGGCGCCCCCGGTGATCGCGAGCGCAAGAACGACAGCCGCCACCACGGACCGGCCGCCAGGACGAGGTAATGCGGGTACTGCCATCACTGGATCACTGGACCTTCCGAAGCTTCCGTATGAGGAGGGAGATGGCGCGGCCCGCAGGGGGATGAGTGCGGGCCGCGCCGGTCAACGGGGGAGAGGAGCTCAGCCGGTCAGAGCGCCGCCCCCGGCGGCCCGCCTGCGCCACCACGCGAGCCCGAGTCCGACAAGCAGCACCCCTGCCGCTCCCGCCGCCCCGGAGGCGATCAGCACGGCATCGGTGTCATCGCCGCCACCGCTCCCGCCGGATCCCGGACGTCCGGGCACCGCGCCGCCGCCGCTCAGCGCATCGCGCGCCGAGCTGTCGCTGCCCCCGCCGCCCTTGGCCAGCGGCCCTCGGGAACCGGAGGTGGGCAGCGCCACGTACGGGAAGGTGTCGCCGAACTTCTGGTCGTTGACGTCCACCGCGTCGCCCAAGTCGTTCTTGTTTCCGGTGAGTTCGCCCTCGACCGCTTGCAGCTCGATGTCGACGACGTCGTCGGTGAGCCGCCGCCCGTTCGGGAACCCGGCGTTGTCGCCGTCGAGCACCCCGAGCCGCTTGGGTGAATCCGCGGGCTTGACGGACGTGTTGAGCCGCAGGGCCTCGGCGGGCCGGACGCCCGGCGGCTGGTTGAGGCCCTTCACGCCCGTCAGGAACACCGACACGAGATCGTTGCGCGGCTCGGCGGGCGCCTTCAGCTTGTAGATCTTCTCCAGGAGCTTCGGCAGCTCCGGCTTGGTCACGTACTTCAGGAAGTCCGCGTCGTTCCAGGGCGAGGACGCGTTGAACTTGTCCTTGTCCTTCTGCGGCACGACCACCTCGTTGACCAGCGGGTTGCCGAGGCGCGACACCTGAGTCCACTTGCCGTTGGCGTTCTTGCGCTGCGTCGTCGACCAGATGCCGACGGTGGGCTGCTTCTCCGACTGCCGTATCTGGGCCGTCGGCACCTGAAGGGCAAGGGAGTTCACGTTGTAGCCCTTGAGGGTGTCGTTACCGACCTCCGACAGATCACCGCCGTACAGCAGGTCGAACACCCGCAGATCCAGGAAGAACGGATCGTCGGCCTGCCCCGCGAACGTCGAGCCACCGCCCTTGACCGGGCGCACGGCCTGATCACGCAGCTTCTTGTAGTTCGGCATGGACGCCTTGCCGACGTGCGACGGCGCCGCGGGCACGTCGTCGGCGACCTTCGTGGTCGAGACGGCCTTCTGGTCCTTGAGCTTGATCAGCTCCAGGTCGTACGTCTGCGTCACGTTCAGATCGGGATCGTCGAGGCTCGTCACGGGCCCGGTGTTGTAGAGGAACGTGTCGCCGTTCTTGGTCTTCGTGTCGAACGTCCACCGGTAGAGGAGGTCGCCCTGCGCGTCCCCGTCGCTGTCGATGTGGACGTCGTACTGGGCGTCGTCGGCCCACGGATAGAAGTTGGGACCGCCCGCGGGCTCCTCGAAGGGCAGCCAGTTCGCCACGATGGTCGTGGAGTCGGGCTTGTCCGGGCTCACGAACGCGTACACGTCCGTGTTGTCGTACTGAGGCTGCCCCGAGATCAGCGGGGCCTCCCGGTGGCTGGAGGCGTCGGCCGTCTCCGGTCGCAGTGCCGTCACGCCGGCGGCTGCGAGCCCCCCGGCGGCCAGCGCGCCACAGACGAGCGCCGCGAGGCCGCGCTTGCCGCGCCGCCCCGCTCGGCTCTTGGCGATAGCTGTCATCGCGTCCGTCCTTACTGTTCCTCGCGTCCTCGCGCGACCCCGCGCTGCGCGCAAGCCGCCTGACGCACGCCATTCGGGGCGAAGGGCCCGGCGGATTGCCCTCGTTCCCAATCCGCTGCCTTCTCCCGTCCCGAATCCCGGTGCGACCGGACATCGACGCACCCGGCCCGGGAGGACGTGAGCCCCCGGGCCGGGAAGAGGGGGAGAGGGACGCGCATGGAGCCCGACGAGCTGCTGCCGCTGATCGCCGAGGGCGACCAGCGGGCCTTCGAGAAGCTGTACGGCCTGGTCTGCGGGCCGGTGTACGGCATGGTCCGCCGCGTGCTGCGCGACCCGGCACAGTCCGAGGAAGTGGTCCAGGAGGTACTGCTCGAACTCTGGCGGACGGCGGGCCGGTTCGATCCGGCGCGCGGCAGCGCCCTCGCCTGGATCCTCACGCTCGCCCACCGCAGGGCGGTCGACCGGGTACGCAGCGCCCGCGCGGCGAGCGACCGCGAGCGGCGCATGGCCGAGCGGGGCGAAGGACCCGCCTTCGACCAGGTCTCCGAGGCGGTCGAGGGCAGCCTGGAGCGCGAATGGGTGCGCCGCTGCCTCCGGCGCCTCACCGACCTCCAGCGCCAGGCCGTCACGCTCGCCTACTACGACGGCTATACGTACCGGGAAGTGGCCCTGCGCCTCTCCGTGCCCCTCGGCACCGTCAAGACGCGGATGCGGGCCGGACTGCTGCGGCTGCGCGACTGCCTGGGCGCCGCGACATGAGCGGGGGCCTCGAGAGGCCCGCAGCCGGGCGGCCGTGGCCCCGGCGACGCGTCCACTCCCTGACCGTTCCCTACGCCCTGGACGCCCTCGGCCCTCGCGAACTGCGCCGCTTCGAACGGCATCTGGCCCGCTGCGCACGCTGCCGTACGGAGACCAGGGAGCTGGGCGAGGACACGGTACGGCTGGCGGGAGCGGCGGCGGCCCCTCCTCCGCCCGCCCTGCGCGAGCGGGTGCTGAACGCCGTACGCACGACGGAGCAGGAGCCGCCCCAGCGGGCGCCCGTCACTCCGAGCGCGCCCCCTCGCACCCCCGCGCTTCTTGTTCCCGTCGGCCTCGTCGGCGTCCTCACCGCCCTCGCGGTGGCCGCCTCCGCGATCCTCGCCGTCCAGCTGGTCCGTTCAGACGCCCGGCTCGACCGCGAGCGCGCCGAAGCACGTGAGATCGCCCACGTCCTGGCCGCTCCGGACGCCCGCGCGAGCGGGAAGAGGGACGCCTGGGGGCGCGGCATCAACGTCGTGGCGTCGGAGTCCAGGCGGCGCGCCGTGGTGAGCGTCGCGGGGCTCAGGGCGCCGCCTGAGGGCCGTGCGCACCAACTGTGGCTGCTGCGGCCCGCCTCGGCGCCCCGATCCGTGGGCCTCCTTGACGG
Organism: Streptomyces sp. NPDC054866; assembly: GCF_053610745.1. Classification (NCBI taxonomy): domain Bacteria; kingdom Bacillati; phylum Actinomycetota; class Actinomycetes; order Kitasatosporales; family Streptomycetaceae; genus Streptomyces; species Streptomyces sp. NPDC054866. The sequence goes on along the minus strand of NZ_JBSGZA010000011.1, from coordinate 106,031 downwards.
CGAAACGCCCGTGATCGCCACGGGCCTGAGCGCGTCCGCCGCGTCACTGGCCGTAACCGTCGAACCCGACGGTGGCTCAGAGAGGCCCACTTCCGCCCCGCTTGTCCAACTCGCCCTGGAATCAGTTGTATTCGGAGAGTAATCGTCAACCTCCTTACGGGGTAGGTGAATCCTGTGACCGGGATACACGAGTGTCGTGGCGGGGCGATAGGGTTAACCTGCCCTGGGCCGGGTGCCCTCGTACGGGTGGGGAGTGACATGGAACAGATAACGGTGCGCAGCAGGGCGCGTGTCCCTGCGATCACCTGCGGGAGCAGCGCGACCAGCTCGCGTCTCGACCGCCATCTCGCAGTGCTGGGCGGCCCCGCCGTTCCGCAGCGTGAGACGGCGGAAGCGACATTGCTGATGCGTGAGCTGACCTCACGGGGTGCGCATGACCACAGTGGCCGCGGTGCACGTGTGCGGAGGGTTTCCCTCTTCGCTCCCTTGCGCAGGCTGCGGCGGTCGCTCTTTGGGGGTCGCTGACCACGGGTGGTCGGGGGTTCGGCCGCCGCTCAGCGGCGGATTGCCTCCACCCACCCGCCCCTTCCCTCTCCGTACACGTCACTCATCACGCCTCATCACGCACCCCTCGTAACACCCGTGTCATGCGCACCTGTTGACGCCGCAACTTTCCGGCCCCAGTGTGGCTGGTCGATTGGCCGATACACCCAACCTCACCCCCGGAGGTGCGCGTGTGTGACCTGCACGATCAGCATGAGCATGAAGCACTCCCCGCGAGCGGCCCGTCCCTGAGCCGCCGCCACATCATGCAGCTCCTCGGCGCGGCCGGTGTCACCGCCGGCGTCATGAGCGCCGACGCGGACCCGGCGATGGCCGCCGGCGCCGACGACAGCCCCGCCGCCTATGAAGCTCCCGAAGGCCTCGCTGCCGACACCCCCGCCAAGCGCGCGGCGCTCGACTGGATCACCTCCCACGACGACCGGATCACCGGCCTGAACGCCGAGATCTGGGACAACGCCGAGCTGTCCCTGCGCGAGTGGAAGTCCTCCATCGCCGAGGCCGATTTCCTCGAACAGGCCGGATTCGACGTGAAGTTCGGCACCGCGGGCTTCCCGACGGCGTTCACCGCGACGTTCACGCACGGCAGGGGCGGCCCGGTCCTCGGCTTCAGCGGCGAGTACGACGCGCTGCCCGGCCTCTCGCAGAACAAGGGCGTGGGCCACCACGATCCGCGCGAGTACATCCACGACCCCTTCGCGCCCGGCTACGGCCCCGGCCACGGCTGCGGACACAGCGCGCTCGGTACGGCGGCAGCTGCCGCGGCGGCGGCCGTGGCGCAGGCGGCGAAGAAGCACAGGCTCCCCGTCACCGTGAAGTTCTTCGGCTCCACGGCCGAGGAAGCGCTGATCGGCAAGACGTACGCCGTGAGCAAGGGCGTGTACGACGGGCTCGACGCGTTCCTCGACTGGCACCCCTCGACGGCCAACGCGACCGGCTGGGGCTCCACCACCGCGATGACCGCCGTCACCTTCACCTTCCTCGGCGTGGCAGGCCACGGCGGCACCCCGCTGGGCAACAAGTCCGCGCTCGACGCCGCCGTGATGATGGCGACGATGTCGGAGTTCCTGCGCGAGGAGAACCTCGCGCCGAGCGGCCGACTGCACTGGGTGATCAACAACGGCGGCGACATCCCGAACGTCACCCCGGAGATCGCCGAGATCTCGTACTACGTACGCGAGGGGAGCCCCGCCCGCGTCCAGGTCCTCCTGGACAAGGTGATCGCGGTCTCCGAGGCGGCGGCGAAGGCGTCCCAGACGAGCGTCCGCCACCGCGTCACATCGGCCTGCTGGAACCAGCTCCCGGCCAAGGCCTTCGCCGAGCTCCTGCACGCGAACATGCGGGAGATAGGCCCGCCCGAATTCTCCGACCGGGCACATGAGTTGGCCAAGGAGCTTCAGGAGTCCCTCGGTCTGCCGCAGAAGGGCATGCACGACAAGATCGGTGAACTGACCCCGCCCAACCCGGTGTTCATGGGCGGCGGCTCGACGGACGTCGCCGACATCAGCTGGAACGTCCCCACCGTCTCGATGGGCGCCGCCCTTGCTCCCATCGGCACCAAGATGCACACCTGGTCCACCGCCGCCTGCGCGGCGGCGGCTCCCGGCCAGGCCGCGGTGATCGCGGCGGCGAAGTACCTCGCGGCGACGGCGGTCGACCTGATCACGCAGCCCGAGCGCCTGAAGGCGGTCAAGGACGAGTTCAAGGAGCGTACGAAGGACGTCAGTTGGAAGACCGCGCTGCCGGACGGCTATGAGCCGCCGATGTACGAACCTCCGGCGTGGTTCCTGAAGAAGACGGGCCAGAAGTGGCCGCCGTCGAACATCACCTGGCCGCCGAAGCGTGTGGTGTCCCAGGAGAAGTTCTCCTCGCTGGGACCCGAGCTCGCCCCTCAGAAGTAGGGCGCGGCCCTCCGCTCACCGTCCCCCGTGCGTGTACCGGCGGACGGCGAGCGGCACGCACACGGCGAGCAGCACCAGCGACCAGAGGACCGCCCCGGCCACGGGATGCGTCACCGGCCAGGCCGCGTCCGTCGGCACGGGCGCGTTGCCGAACAGGTCACGCACCGCCGTGGCGACCGCGCTGATCGGGTTCCACTCGGCGATGGTGCGCAGCCACCCGGGAAGCCCGTCGGTGGGGAGGTACGCGTTCGAGAGCAGCGGCAGCATGAACGTCGCGCTGCCCAGCTGTCCCGCCGCCTCCTCGCTCTGCGAGACGAGCCCGAACAGGATGCCGACCCAGGTCGTCGCGAACCGGAAGAGCAGCAACAGGCCGAAGGCGGCCAGGGCTTGGAGCGGGCCGCCCTCGATCCGCCACCCCATCGCGAGCCCGACGAGCATCAGCGGCACGAGCCCCACGGCGGTGGTCAGCAGATCGGCGACGGCCTGCCCGAGCGGCACGGCGGAGCGGCTCATGGGCATCGTACGGAACCGGTCCATGACGCCCCGGTGGGAGTCCTGGGCGGCGGTGAACATGCCGGTCATGATGCCGTTCGCGGCGGTCGCGACGAGCATGCCCGGGACGAGGAAGGCGCGGTAGTCGGCGCCGGGCATGGCGAGGGCGCTGCCGAAGACGTAGCCGAAGAAGAGCAGGAAGACGATGGGCATCGTCTGCGTCATGACGAGGATGGCGGGCGCGTGCTTGATGCGCTGCAGATGCCGGCCGAGGACGGCGGTGCCGTCGTAGAGGATGGCGCTCAAGGGGACCTCCATGGTTGGGCCCCACCCGTGCACTGCGGGGTAATCGGGTGGGTGGGCGGGAAAAATCCGCCGCGAAGCGGCGGTTCAGGAAACGCGGGAGACGAGCCGCAGGAAGACCTCATCCAGAGTCGGCGCCCGAAGCGTCGCGTCGATGACGGGCACCCCGGCAGCATCAAGCTCCCGTACGACACGCGGAAGCGTGAGATCCGAGTCCAGGGCGACAACCCCGGCGGTACGCCGCTCGGCATCGAGGACCGGCTCGCCCCCGGTGAGCTGATCCAGAACGACCGCGGCAGCGGCCAGCGCCTGCTCGGCCGAGTCCAGCGGGAGTACCACCTCGACGTAACTCCCGATCTGCGCCTTCAGCGAGGCAGGCGTACCGCGATGCGCGGCAAGCCCCCCGTCGATGAGGACGATCTCATCGGCGAGCTGATCGGCCTCCTCCAGATACTGCGTGGTCAGCAGCACGGTCGTCCCCTCGGCGGCCAGTTCCCTTACGGCGTCCCAGATGCCGCCCCGGCTGTGCGGATCGAGCCCGGTGGTGGGCTCGTCGAGGAAGAGGACTCTCGGCCGCACCAGAAGGCTCGCGGCGAGGTCGAGCCGCCGCCGCATGCCGCCGGAGTACGTCCGCGCGGGGCGGTCGGCCGCGTCCGTGAGGCCGAACCGTTCGAGCAGCTCGTCGCCCCGCGCCCGCGGAGCCCGCAGCAGCCGGGCGAAGAGCCGCAGATTCTCCCGCCCCGTCAGATCCCCGTCGACGGAGGCGTACTGCCCGGTCACCCCGATGAGCCGCCGCACCGCGGCGGCCTCCCGCACCACGTCGTACCCGGCGACCAGGGCCCGCCCGGCATCCGGCGTCTGGAGCGTGGTGAGCAGGCGCACCGCGGTCGTCTTGCCCGCCCCGTTGGGACCGAGCAGCCCGCAGACGGCGCCCTCGGGGACGGCGAGATCGAGGCCACGCAGGGCATGGACGTCGCCGAAGCGCTTCTCCAGACCCTCACTAAGTACAGCGTACGTAGAAGTCATATCCGCACGGTACCTCACTACGTACGCTGTACGTAACTAACATGGTGAGCGAGGTGATGATCAATGGCGGGCCGAGCGGCCGAACCGGAAGTGATCTGGGCGCGCCCCGAGCGTGCGGGCCGTGGCCCGAAGCCCGCGTACAGCAGGGCGGACATCGCGGCGGCAGCCGTCCGCATCGCCGACGCGGACGGCATCGACGCGGTCTCCATGCGCAGGGTCGCGGCCGAGCTGGGCTGCGGCACGATGTCCCTGTACAACTACGTGCCGCGCAAGGAAGACCTGAACGAGCTGATGGTCGACGCGGTGAGCGGCGAGTACGAGCTGCCGGCCGGACCGCCGGGCGGCGACTGGCGCGCGGAGATGCTGGCGCTCGGCCGCCAGACGCGCGGGATCATGCGACGCCACCCGTGGCTGCCGCGGATCATGTCGGCGCTCTACGGCTTCAGCCCGAACGCCCTGCGGTACCTGGAGCACTGCCTCGGCGCCCTGGAGGGCCTCGACGCGCCCTACGGCACCAAGATGGAACTCATCGGAATGATCAACGGCTCGGTCATGACGTACGTCGTCAACGAGCTCGCCATGGCGGAGCGGGCGCGGGCACTGCCGTGGTCGGAGGAGCAGGAACAGAAGGTGCGGTTCGCGTACCTGGCAGGCCAGGTCGCGGGCGGCGCCTATCCACGGCTAGCGGCAGCGTTAACGGAGGGTCCGTCCCCCGGAGACGCCGACGAACTCTTCGACAGAATGCTGAACAGGCTCCTGGACTCGTTCGCCTGAGAGGCGGCCTCGGCGGAGTCGGCTGGGGGGGCGCCCCAAAGGGGCGCGGGGAACGGCGCGCTCAGCCACGATCGAGCCGCGGATGGGCGACTGGGTGCCCTGGCGGGTCGGGTGGCGCCTGGGGCCTGCTGACTCGGCCGCGGGAGAGCGCCCCGAAGGGGCGCGGGGAACTGCGCGCTCAGCCACGATCGAGGTGCGGTTGAGTGACTGGGTGCCCTGGCGGGTCGGGTGGCGCCCGGGGCCTGGTGGCTCCCCGGCCGAGGGGGCCGCACCGCTCAGAGTAGGGCGAACTGGCCGCCAGGGCCTTCCTCGTGGTGGTCGAGGACCGATGCGGGGCGTCGTGTGGCGGCCGGGGCGGGGAGTATGCCCGCCCGGTGCAGCTCGTCCGTCGTGATGCGGGAGTCGAGGCCGGCGGCCAACTCCCGTTGCAGCGGGCGGAGTTCCGCCAGCAGTGCCAGCACCGTGATCAGCTCAAGGAGTTCCGACGTCCAGGTCTGGGGCCACTCCGTCGGGCGGATCGCCTCCAGGGAGCCCGCCTCACCTGCCGCCATCCGCCGCTCGAACCACAGATCGAGGACTCGCACCCCACTCACCTCGAAGTCCCACGCCTCCCGCGGCACCGGCGAGATGCGGCCCGCGTCCACGCACAGGGCCTCCTCGTCGGCGTCGTACGAGATCTCCGCGGGCCGGGCGGGGAGCGGCGCGCGGACGTAGGGCCGCCGGCCACCGGGGAGCTTCGGCCGCGCGCCGTCACCGCGTGCCTGGAGCGCGAGGATGCGGCGCCCCAACTCCGTGCCCCGCTCCCAGAGCCCGGCGTCGGACGTCAGCGGGACCCGGCACCCGGACGGTGACGCCTCCGCGACGGCGAGCGTCCAGGCCAGCAGGTCCCCGGCGTCGTCGACGTCCTGGCCGAGCGCATCGGCGAGATACGCCAGCAGGCCCGGCGCCACATTGGGTTCGAGGCCTCCGGGGCGGCGGAACAGCGGCCGGATGCGCCCCGGCCGCCCGGCGGGGGAGCGGCCGTCCGGCAGCACGGCGGAGGCGAGCACCGCAGGCCCCGCGGAACCGGTGACGTACCCCTGCTCGACGAGGAACAGCTGCCCCTTGCCCGCGACCCGCCACAACTCGGGGCGCGCGGCGTCGATGAGCCGGTGGTCCGGGATCAGCCACTGCTCGTCGAAGGGGCCGTGCAGGACGCGCACCGGCTCGGGGCAGGGACCCGACTCGGCGGCCAGCGGGACCGTCGCGACCTGGTGGCCCGGGAGTTGGGCGACCGCGGTGTGCAGGGTGCGCGAGCGCGAGGGGGCGAGCAGCTTCTCGCGCTCCGCCGGATCCGCTCGGACGAACGCCGCCCAACGGGCTCTGAGCGTCGCGGCGTCCGGTCCCATCGGCCACCCGCGGCCCGGCCGGAGCGGTGCGACGGACCACGGCATCAGGTCGGCGAGCAGCGCCGCTTCGTCGTGCGTCACGCCCGGCATCGTACGTCGAGACCCTTACGTCGCGTCGAGGGTGACCGTGAAGGAGAAGCGGTCGCCGCGGTAGTGGATGCGCGCCACGTCCAGGGCGCGGCCGTCCTCGTCGTACGTGATGCCCGTGTAGTGCAGGATCGGGCTGAGCAGCGGCACTTCGAGGAGACGGGCCGTCTCCGGGTCGGCGAGCGTGGCCTCGACGGTGTCCGTGATGCGGCTGATGCGGACGCCCACCACATCGCGCAGGACCTTCGTCATGGGCCAGCGCGTCAGGTCGTCGAGGTCGACACGCTCCGCGAGCTCGGGGCGGATGAAGTTATGGGCGTGATTGGTCGGTTCGCCCGTCTTCTCGTCGCTGCGCAGCCGGTGGTACGTCGCCACCTCGGCCAGATCCGGGAAGTGCTCGGCGAGTTCGGCGGAGACCGGAGCCGTGCCGTGCGCGAGCAGCCGGGTGCTCATGCCCGACTGCTGGGCCACGATCGCGTCGACCGAGCCGAGCAGCCGGACCGGTGAGCCGCGCTGGGCGCTGGGCTCGATGAACGTGCCGCGCCGCCGGTGGCGGGTGATAAGCCCCTCGTCCTCCAGCTCCTTGAGCGCCTGGCGCATGGTCAGGACGCTCACCCCGTAGTGCCCCGCGAGCTGCTCCTCGGTGGGCAGCCGGAGCGGGGCGTCGGGCGTGCGGCCGAGTATCGAGGCGCGCAGGGACTGCGACACCTGATACCAGAGCGGCAGCTTGCGATTCAGGACGATCGAGTCCGGGGCGAAAGCGGTCACGGTCTCTCCGAATCAGTCCGCATCGGCATCGAAACGGGGTCGGCTACCCGGCGGGTATCGGATCAGTTTCGAAAATGGCGCTCCAGACCCTCCCACACATCGTCGTACCCGCGCTGCAGATGGGCGGCCTGAGCTGCTTGTTCGGTCGCCGTCACCGGCCAGCGCGTCTCGAACATGAAGGCAAGCCCGTCGTCGATCTTCTGCGGCTTCAGCTCGGCGGCCGACGCCTTCTCGAAGGTGTCGCGGTCGGGTCCGTGCGCCGACATCATGTTGTGCAGCGAGCCGCCGCCGGGCACGAATCCCTCCGCCTTCGCGTCGTACGCGCCCTCGATCAGGCCCATGTACTCGCTCATCACGTTCCGGTGGAAGTACGGCGGCCGGAAGGTGTCCTCGCCGACCAGCCAGCGCGGCGCGAAGACCACGAAGTCGACGCCCGCGAGGCCCGGCGTATCGGACGGCGAGGTGAGGACCGTGAAGATCGACGGGTCCGGGTGGTCGTAGCTGATGGTGCCGATGACGTTGAAGCGGCGCAGGTCGTACACGTACGGAACGTGGTTGCCGTGCCAGGCGACGACGTCGAGCGGCGAGTGGTCGTAGGTCGCCCGCCACAGGTTCCCGCAGAACTTGTTCACGACCTCCACCGGCCGGTCGTCGTCCTCGTACGCCGCGACCGGAGCCCTGAAGTCCCGTGCGTTGGCAAGGCCGTTCGCGCCGATCGGACCCAGGTCGGGGAGCTGGAAGGCCGCCCCGTAGTTCTCGCACACGTACCCGCGGGCTGTCTCGTCCAGGAGCTCGACGCGAAAGCGCACCCCGCGCGGGATCAACGCCACCTCGCCCGGTTCGGCCCGCAGCAGGCCGAACTCGGTGCGAAGCAGCAGACCGCCCTGCTCGGGCACGACGAGGAGTTCACCGTCCGAGTCGCTGAACACCCTGTCCGTCATGGAGGAGTTGGCGTGGTAGAGGTGCACGGCCATGCCGGTGCGCTGGGTGGCGTCGCCATTGCCGCCCAGCGTCCACAGGCCCGCGAGGAAGTCCGTGCCGGGCGCGGGCACCGGGAGCGGGTTCCAGCGCAGCCGGTTGGGGTCGGGCGTCTCGGTGAAGGGCGCGGTCCGCAGGGCGCCGTTGTCGACGCGGGTGAACGCCGGGTGCGCGGCCGAAGGGCGGATGCGGTAGAGCCACGAGCGGCGGTTGTGCGCGCGGGGCTCGGTGAAGGCGGTGCCGCTCAGCTGCTCCGCGTACAGGCCGAGGGGTGCGCGCTGGGGCGAGTTTCGGCCGTGCGGCAGGGCGCCGGGCACCGCTTCGGAGCTGTGTTCGTTGCCGAAGCCGGAGAGGTACGTCAGTGCCTCCGCCGTCTTGCGCGGGTCGTTCGCGTCCGCACGTCCGGCGTCGCTGGTGTGTTCCCGGCTCATCATCGCTCCCTCGTCAACGATTCCTATGGGTCACCGTAGGATTCAGGTTTTCCTTCCGCAAGGGGGGTCCATGGATGTGAACAATGCTCTACTCTCCCGGGGATGCCCCGCCGTGATCAGCACAAGCCGCCGCCACCCCCGAAAACCCTGCGCCGCGTGCCCGTGCAGGAACGCAGCGCCGAGCGCCTGACCCGCATCCTCGACGCCTGCGCCGACCTCCTGGACGAGGTCGGATACGAAGATCTGAGCACCCGCGCCGTCGCCGCCCGCGCGGGCGTCCCGATCGGCTCGGTCTACCGCTTCTTCGGCAACAAGCGGGCCATGGCCGACGCCCTGGCCCACCGCAATCTCGACGCGTACGGAGAGCGCGTGGCGGCCCGCATGGCCGACGTGGAGCGCGGTGACTGGCGCGGCGCCGTCGACGCGGCCTTCGACGAGTACCTCGCCATGAAACGCAGCGTCCCCGGCTTCGGCCTGGTCGACTTCGGCATCCCCTCGGCCCCCGACGCGATGCCGGACGCCAACTCGGATGTCGCCGAACGGGTCGCGGGGCTGCTCGCCGCCCACATCGACCGGCCGCTCGACAAGAAGCTGCGCCGCACGGTACTCGTCGGCGTCGAAGCGGTGGACGCCGTCCTCCAACTTGCCTTCCGCGCGCACCCGTCGGGCGATCCCGACCTGATCGACGAGACGCGGACCCTACTGCACTCCTACTTCGCGGGCTCGCTGGACTGAACCTGACCGAACCTCGCGGACGGCAGTTTCGCGACGGGACCCCTCGCGGGTCCTGACGCCATGCATACCGGTCGGTATGGTGAGAGCGCACGTGCGCCGTAGCCGCCGCCCTGGAGGGTCCTCCATGCCCAGCACCGCCCTGCGTATCTGCCCCCTCTGCGAAGCCACCTGCGGGCTCACGCTCACCATCGAAGGGACCGCCGACGCCGCGCGCGTGACCGGTGCGCGCGGGGACCGGGACGATGTGTTCAGCCACGGCTTCATCTGCCCCAAAGGCGCCTCCTTCGGAGAGGCCGACTCCGACCCCGACCGCCTGAAAGGGCCCCTCGTACGCAAGGACGGTGTACTCCAAGAGGCAAGCTGGGACGAGGCGTTCGACGCCGTCGCCGCAGGGCTTCGCCCCTTGATCGAGCGCTACGGTCCGCAGGCGATCGGCGTCGTGCTCGGCAACCCGAACGTGCACACCATGGCGGGCGGCCTCTACCCGCCCGTCCTGCTGCGCTCGCTCGGCACCCGCAACATCTTTTCCGCGAGCACCGTCGACCAGATGCCCAAGCACGTGTCCAGCGGGCTCCTCTTCGGTGACGCGTTCGCCATCCCGGTGCCCGACCTGGACCGCACCGACCATCTGCTCCTGCTCGGCGCCAACCCCCTGGACTCGAACGGGAGCCTGTGCACCGCCCCCGACTTCCCGGGCAAGCTGAAGGCGCTGCGCGCCCGGGGAGGCACGCTCACCGTCGTCGACCCGCGCCGCACCCGCACCGCGAAGCTCGCCGACCGGCACCTCGCGATCCGGCCCGGCACGGACGCGCTGCTGCTCGCGGCCATGGCCCAGGTCCTCTTCGAGGAGAAACTCACCGACATCGGCGCGCTGGAGAACCAGGTGGAGGGCGTCGACGACGTGCGCGATGCCGTACGCCACTTCACCCCCGACGCCGTGTCCGCGGCCTGCGACGTGCCCGCCGACACCATCCGCGCCCTCGCCCGCGAGCTGGCCGCCGCGCCCACCGCCGCCGTCTACGCCCGCGTGGGCGCGAGCACCGTCGCCTACGGCACGCTCACCAACTGGCTGGTCGACGTCCTGAACGTCCTGACCGGCAACCTCGACCGGCCCGGCGGCGCCCTGTTCCCCCTCTCGGCCACCGACCGCGCGCCCCGCCCGGCAGGCCCCGGCAAGGGATTCGCGCTCGGCCGCTGGCACAGCCGCGTCAGCGGGCACCCCGAGGCCAAGGGCGAGCTGCCGATCGCCGCGCTCGCCGAGGAGATCGACACCCCCGGCGACGGCGCGATCCGCGCGGTCGTCGCCGTCGCGGCCAACCCCGTCCTCTCGGCGCCCGACGGCGACCGCCTCGACAAGGCCCTGGCCTCACTGGACTTCATGGTCAGCGTCGACCCGTATCTGAACGAGACCTCCTGCCACGCCCACGTGGTCCTGCCCCCGCCCCCGCCCTCCCAGAGCGCCCACTTCGACTTCGCCTTCAACGGCTTCGCCGTGCGCAACCAGGTCCGCTACACCCGCGCCGCGCTGTCCCTGGCGGGCGGCAGGATGCCCGAGACGGAGATCCTCGCGAGGCTCGTCCTGGCTGCGAGCGGGATGCACGGCGCCGATCCGGCAGCCGTCGACGCCATGGTCATCGACCAGACCCTCGGCAAGGCTGTCACCGAGCGCCACTCGGCCGTGCACGGCCGTGACCCCAAGGAACTGGCCGCCCTCCTCACCGGCGACAGCGGCCCCGAGCGGCGGCTCGACCTGATGCTGCGCCTTGGCCCCTACGGCGACGGATTCGGCGCACGCGAGGACGGGCTCACCCTCGACCGGCTGATCGCCCACCCCCACGGCATCGACCTCGGACCGCTGGAGCCCCGCCTCCCGCAGGTCCTCAGGACCCGCAGCGGACGCGTGGAACTCCTCCCGGGACCCATCGCGGACGACCTGCCCCGCCTGACGGACGCGCTGCGCGCCGCCCCGGACGAGCTCGTCCTCGTAGGACGCCGTCATCTGCGCTCCAACAACAGCTGGATGCACAACGTACGCACCCTCACCGGCGGCTCCAACCGCTGCACCCTGCACGTCCACCCCGAGGACGCGGCCCGCATCGGCCTCGACAACGGCGGCCACGCGCGCGTGGAGGCCGCCGGCGGCCGGATCACCGTCCCCGTAGAGGTGACCGACGCCGTGCGCCCCGGAGTGGTCAGCCTGCCGCACGGCTGGGGTCACAACCGCCCCGGCACCCGCCTGACCGTCGCCGCCGAGAACCCCGGGGCCAACGTGAACCAGCTTCTGGACGGCACTCTCCTCGACCCGCTCTCCGGGACGTCCGTACTCAACGGCTTCCCGGTGTCCGTGCTGCCTCTGGTGCCAGCAACTCGTTGACCTGGAGTTTTGCGCTTATTGCTCACACGTCAACATCTTGTTAACGCTTGAGAACGGGTCCTAACGTCAACCGGACCGCCAGACCTGGTGGGAGTTCGATGGTGAACGTTAGGTAGCCCCCATGCTGACAATCCTCGGATTCGTCATGATCGCCACCTTCCTGGTGCTGATCATGATGAAGAAGATGTCGCCGATCGCGGCACTGGTGCTGATCCCCGCGCTCTTCTGCGTGTTCGTAGGAAAGGGAGCCCATCTCGGGGACTACGTCCTCGAAGGCGTCGGGAATCTGGCGCCCACGGCGGCCATGCTCATGTTCGCCATCGTGTACTTCGGCGTCATGATTGACGTCGGCCTCTTCGACCCGATCGTCCGGGGCATCCTGCGCTTCTGCAAGGCGGACCCGGTGCGCATCGTGGTGGGCACCGCGCTGCTCGCCGCGATCGTCTCGCTCGACGGCGACGGCTCGACGACCTTCATGATCACGGTCTCGGCGATGTATCCGCTCTACAAACGCCTCAAGATGAGCCTCGTCGTCATGACGGGCGTCGCGGCCACCGCCAACGGCGTCATGAACACCCTGCCCTGGGGCGGCCCCACGGCCCGCGCCGCGACCGCGCTCAAGGTCGACGCGGCCGACATCTTCGTGCCGATGATCCCGGCGCTCGCGATGGGCCTCGTCGCCGTCTTCCTGCTCTCCTACGCACTGGGTCTGCGGGAGCGCAAGCGGCTCGGCATGCTCTCCCTGGACGAGGTCCTGGAGAAGGAGACGGCGGGCGAGACGGTCCTGGTGGGTGCCGGTGGCGCCGCGGGGACCGGGCGTACGTCGCTCACGAAGAAGACCACCGGGGGAACGGGCTCCGGAACGGACGCGGACTCCTCTGATGCCGCTGCCGCTTCTGGTGAGGCCGACGAGGAGGACGACGGCTTCCAGGGGCTCGACCCGAACCGCTCCACCCTGCGCCCCAAGCTCTACTGGTTCAACGCCGGTCTCACCGTGGTCCTGCTCACCGCCATGATCATGGAGTGGCTGCCGATCCCGGTCCTCTTCCTGCTCGGTGCCGCGCTCGCCCTGACGGTCAACTTCCCGCACATGCCCGACCAGAAGGCCCGCATCGGCGCCCACGCCGAGAACGTCCTCAACGTCACCGGCATGGTCTTCGCGGCCGCCGTCTTCACCGGCGTCCTCCAGGGCACCGGCATGGTCGACAGCATGGCCAAGTGGCTCGTCGACGCGATCCCGGAGGGCATGGGCCCGCAGATGGGCCTGGTCACCGGTCTCCTGTCGCTGCCGCTCACCTACTTCATGTCGAACGACGGCTTCTACTTCGGTGTCCTGCCGGTCCTCGCCGAAGCGGGCCAGGCGCACGGCGTCGGCACCCTGGAGATCGCCCGCGCCTCGATCGCGGGCCAGGCCCTGCACATGTCGAGCCCGCTGGTCCCCGCCGTGTACGTCCTCGTCGGCATGGCCAAGGTCGAGTTCGGCGACCACACCAAGTTCACCGTCAAATGGGCCGTGCTCACCTCGCTGGTGGTGCTCGGCTCCGGAATCCTCTTCGGCATCATCTGATGCCATCGACACCGGGCCGTGCCTGGTTGCTGCGCCTCGTCATCGCCTTCAGCTTCGCGCAGGGGGCGGTGTCGATGGCGCGTCCGGCCGTCTCCTACCGGGCCCTCTCCCTGGGCGCCGACGAGCGGGCGATCGGTGTCATCGCCGGTGTGTACGCCCTGCTCCCGCTCTTCGCGGCCGTGCCGCTCGGGCGCAGGACGGACCACGGGCGGTGCGCGCCGCTCCTGCCGGTCGGCGTCGTCCTGATCGCCGGAGGGTGCGCGCTCAGCGGCACGGCCGGGTCGCTCGGCGCGCTCGCCGCCTGGAGCGGTGTGATGGGCCTCGGCCATCTCTGCTTCGTGATCGGCGCCCAGTCGATCGTCGCCCGGCAGTCCGCCCCCGACGAACAGGACCGCAACTTCGGGCACTTCACGATCGGTGCCTCGCTCGGGCAGCTGATCGGGCCGATCGCCGCGGGCTCCCTCATCGGCGGGGACATGGGCCGCACGAGCGCCTTCGCGCTGCTGGTCTCCGCGGGGGTCGCTGCCGTCTCACTCACCTCGCTCTGGCGCATCGAGCATGTGCGGCCCTCCGGTGCCTCGCCGAAGCGGGGGGACAAGGTGCCGGTGCTCGGCATCCTGCGCACCCGTGGCGTTCCCGCCGGGATCTTCATCAGCCTCGCGGTGCTGTCCGCCACGGACATCCTCACGGCCTATCTGCCGGTGGTCGGCGAGCACCGGGGCATCGCGCCCGCGACGGTCGGCGTGCTCCTCTCGCTGCGGGCCGCCGCGACGATCGCCTGCCGGCTCGTGATGACACCGCTGATCAACCTGCTCGGGCGTACGGTGCTGATCGTCGTCACGTGTCTGCTGGCCGCCGTGCTGTGCGCGGGAGTTGCGCTGCCGGTGCCTGTGTGGGGGCTGGCGGTGATGCTGGTGCTGCTGGGCTTCTGTCTGGGGGTCGGGCAGCCGCTGTCGATGACGACTGTGGTGCAGGCTGCTCCTGAGGGGGCGCGGTCCACTGCCCTCGCGTTGCGGCTCACGGGGAATCGGCTGGGGCAGGTCGCCGCGCCTGCCGGGGCCGGGCTCATCGCCGGGGTGGCGGGGGTCGCCGCGCCGTTCGTGATGCTGGGCGGGCTGTTGCTGGTGGCGGCCGGGTTGGGGCTGAGGCGTAGCCCTGCGGGGCCTCAACCGCCGGACGAGCTGGGAAAAGCCCGTCCGGCGATTGAGGACGAACGCGGCGGAGCCGGTGATGGACGGTGTACCGACCCCGGGTCGCGGGCTACTACGGGACGAGCTTGAGCAGCCTGTTCGGCGAGCCGCTGCCCGGGCTCGTGACCTTGCCCGAGGTCGCTCCGTTCACCAGGGCCGATGAGACCTGGGCAGGCGTGGCCGAGGAGTGGCCCGCCAGGTACACCGCCGCCGCACCCGCGACATGCGGAGTGGCCATCGACGTACCGGAGATGGTGTTCGTGGCCGTGTCGCCGGTGTGCCAGCCCGCCTTGATCGAGACGCCGGGCGCGAAGATGTCGAGGACCGAGCCGTAGTTGGACCAGCTGGCCTTGGCGTCCGTGTTGCTGGTGGCGCCCACCGTGATGGCGGCGGGGACCCGAGCCGGGGACGACGAGGAGGCGTTGACGCCCTCGTTGCCCGCGGCGACCGCGTAGCTGACACCGTCGGCGATGGAGTTCTTCACCGCGTTGTCCAGCGAGGTGGAGGCGCCGCCGCCGAGTGACATGTTGGCCACGGCGGGGGCGCCCGCCGCGTGGTTGCTCGTCACCCAGTCGATGCCCGCGATGACACCGGCGGTCGTGCCGGAGCCGTTGTTGTCGAGCACGCGGACGGCCACGATCTTGGCCTTCTTGGCGACGCCGTACGTCTTGCCCGCGATGGTGGTGGCCACGTGCGTGCCGTGGCCGTTGCCGTCCTGGGCGGTGTTGTCGCGGTCCACGGCGTCGTAGCCGTTCACCGCGCGCCCGCTGATCTCGGAGTGCGTGATGCGCACGCCCGTGTCGATCACGTACGCGGTGACGCCCGAGCCCGCGGTGTCCGGGTAGGTGTAGGTGCCGGACAGCGGCAGGCTCGTCTGGTCGATGCGGTCAAGACCCCAAGGCGCGTTGCTCTGGGTCGCGTCCGCGCGGACGGTCCGGTTCTGCTCGACCGAGGCGACCGAGGGATCGGCGGCGAGGCGTCTCGCCTCACCCGCGCTCAGTTCGACGGTGTATCCGTCGAGCGCGGACTTGAAGGTCTTCTTCACCGATCCGCCGTACTCGGATATCAGACCCTTGCCCTGGGCCGACGCGGCCTTGAAGCCCGAGTTCTTCTTCAGCGTGACGATGTAGCTGCCCTTGACGGCGTCGGCCGAACCGGCCCCGATCACGGTGCCTTCGGCGGGAGCGGCCTGGGCCGGAAGGGCGGTGACCGCACCGAACAGCGTGGCGGCGGTGGCGGTCGAGATCGCCGCGGCGATCACAGTCTTCTTGCTACGCAGCATTGCCATTACGAGGGAGTCCTCCTCATAGGCGGCGCGCGCCCCGGTTCGGGCGGCGCAACTGTGGGGGCGTGTGCGTGATCGCACACACAGCCGGGAGCGGTGCGTTCCGCTCCCGGCGCGATCAGCAGAATGTCGGCTCTACAGGCGTAGATCAAGGGAGTTGACGCCTTGACATGTGTCTGTCACATGCACGAAATCGAAATGCTGAGCAACACGTGGGGGTAGGTGTCGAGCCGGGGTGAATGTCCCCGGAGTGGGCGCCCCTTCTGACACCCCTGGTGCCAAAAAACTATCAGCGCTAGTTTGGGGTGCGGACGAGCGCGGACGACTATGCGGACGACCAACGACGACCAACAGAGGAGTGCGATGAAGGCCCACGACGGCATCTACATCGGCGGTGCCTGGCGGCCCGCCGTCGGCACGGACACGATCACGGTCCTGAACCCGGCCGACGAGCAGCCGGTCGGTCAGGTCCCCGCCGGCACGGCGCAGGACATCGACGCGGCGGTGCGCGCCGCCCGCGAGGCCTTCCCCGCCTGGGCGGCGACCCCGCCCGCCGAGCGCGGCGCGCTCATCGGGGCGCTCCGTGCCCAACTGGTCGCCCGCAAGGACGAGATCGCCGAGACGGTGACGGCGGAGCTCGGCTCCCCGCTCCCGTTCTCGCAGATGGTGCACGCGGGCGTGCCGATCCTGGTCGCCGGTTCGTATGCCGATCTCGCGGCGACGTACGCCTTCGAGGAGAAGATCGGCAACTCCACCGTCTACATGGAGCCGGTCGGCGTGGTCGGCGCGATCACGCCCTGGAACTACCCCCTCCACCAGATCGTCAACAAGGTGGCCCCCGCGCTCGCGGCGGGCTGCACGGTGGTCCTGAAGCCCGCGGAGGACACTCCGCTCACCGCCCAGCTCTTCGCGGAGGCCGTACACGAGGCGGGCATCCCCGCCGGTGTCTTCAACCTCGTCACGGGCCTCGGTCCGGTCGCGGGACAGGCCCTCGCCGAGCACGAGGGCGTCGACCTGGTCTCCTTCACCGGCTCGACGGCGGTCGGCAAGCAGATCGGCGCCACCGCGGGCGCCGCGGTCAAGCGCGTCGCCCTGGAGCTCGGCGGCAAGTCCGCCAACGTCATCCTGCCAAGCGCCGACCTGGCCAAGGCGGTCAACGTGGGCGTCGCGAACGTCATGTCCAACTCCGGCCAGACGTGCAGCGCGTGGACCCGCATGCTGGTGGACTCCGCGCGGTACGACGAGGCGGTCTCGCTCGCGGCGGAGGCCGCCGCCAAGTACGGCTCCCGCATCGGCCCCGTCGTCAACGCCAAGCAGCAGGCGCGCGTGCGGGGTTACATCGACAAGGGCGTCGAGGAAGGCGCGCGCGTGGTGGCCGGCGGTTCCGAGGCGCCGCGCGAGCAGGGCTACTTCGTCCAGCCGACGGTCTTCGCCGACGTCACCCCCGAGATGACCATCGCCCAGGAGGAGATCTTCGGCCCGGTCGTCTCGATCATCAGGTACGAGGACGAGGACGAAGCCCTGCGGATCGCGAACGGGACCGTGTACGGGCTCGCGGGCGCGGTCTGGGCGGCCGACGACGCGGAGGCGATCGCGTTCGCCCGCCGTATGGACACGGGTCAGGTCGACATCAACGGCGGCAGCTTCAACCCCCTTGCCCCGTTCGGCGGTTACAAGCAGTCGGGGGTGGGGCGCGAGCTGGGCCCGCACGGGCTCACCGAGTACCTCCAGACGAAGTCCCTCCAGTTCTGAGCAGTTCTGACCAGTTCTGAGCCTCTGTTCCGCACCTTCTGAGGAGTACGTCACCGTGGTCCGCGCCGCTGTTCTGCCCGCCGTCGGTTCTCCCCTGGAGATCACCGAGATCGACCTGCCCGAGCCGGGCCCCGGCCAGGTACGTGTACGCCTCGCCGCCGCCGGGGTCTGCCACTCCGACCTGTCCCTGACCAACGGCACGATGCGGGTGCCCGTGCCCGCCGTGCTCGGGCACGAGGGCGCGGGGACGGTCGTGTCCGTGGGCGAGGGGGTCACGCATGTCGCGCCGGGTGATGGAGTCGTCCTCAACTGGGCGCCCTCCTGCGGAAGTTGTCACGCCTGCTCGCTCGCCGAGGTGTGGCTGTGCGTGAACGCCCTTGCCGGTGCGGCCGACGTGTACGCCCGCCGCGCCTCGGACGGCGCGGACCTCCACCCCGGCCTGAACGTCGCCGCGTTCGCCGAGGAGACGGTCGTCGCGGGCAACTGCGTGCTGCCCGCCCCGGACGGCGTCCCGCTGGCGGACGCGGCGCTCCTCGGCTGCGCCGTACTCACCGGGTACGGCGCCGTGCACCACTCCGCGAAGGTCCGCGAGGGTGAGACGGTGGCGGTCTACGGCGTCGGGGGAGTGGGCCTCGCCACGCTCCAGGCGGCACGGATCGCCGGTGCCTCGAAGATCATCGCGGTCGATGTCTCCCCGGAGAAGGAGGAGTTGGCCCGGTCGGCGGGAGCGACGGAGTACGTGGTCGCCTCCGAGACGACGGCGAAGGACATCCGCAAGCTGACGGGTGGCCAGGGCGTGGACGTGGCGGTGGAGTGCGTGGGGCGAGCGGTGACGATCCGTACGGCCTGGGAGTCGACGCGGCGCGGCGGGCGTACGACGGTGGTCGGCATCGGCGGCAAGGACCAGCAGGTCACCTTCAACGCCCTGGAGATCTTCCACTGGGGGCGGACGCTGTCGGGGTGCGTGTACGGGAATTCGGACCCGGCGGTGGACCTGCCGGTCCTGGCCGACCACATCCGGGCGGGGCGTTTTGACCTGAGTGCTCTGGTCACGGACCGGATTGAACTGGACGGCATCCCGGCGGCCTTCGAGAACATGGTCGCGGGGAAGGGGGGCCGGGCGCTGGTGGTGTTCTAGTCACCGGCTTCGCCGAGTTCGTCCTCAAACGCCGGACAGGCTGGATATCCAGCCTGTCCGGCGTTTGAGCAGCGGGAAAAGAACCCTCTGTGCGAACCGTTGACCACATACCCACTGGTCGGTACGGTCCCTGCAATCACACGCCCACCCCCTGTCCCGTCCCCGGACCCACCGGAGTGTGCACCCGCATGGACCCCGCACCGATCTCCACCGCACCCCCCTCCGCTCCCGCGTCACCGGCGGATCCCCACCGCCGCAAAGTGGCCACCGCCGCCGCCCTCGCCTCCGCCGTCGAGTGGTACGACTACTTCGTCTTCGGCATCGCCGCCGCCCTCGTCCTGGGCGACCTGTACTTCCCCTCCGGCAGCTCGTCCGCCGGGGTGCTCGCCGCGTTCGCCACCTTCGCCGTCGGCTTCCTGGCCCGCCCC
Organism: Streptomyces sp. NPDC054866; assembly: GCF_053610745.1. Lineage (NCBI taxonomy): Bacteria > Bacillati > Actinomycetota > Actinomycetes > Kitasatosporales > Streptomycetaceae > Streptomyces > Streptomyces sp. NPDC054866. Next base: position 86,853 of record NZ_JBSGZA010000011.1, on the reverse strand, counting down.
ATCGGCGGCATCATCGCCGGGCACCTCGGCGACAAGCGCGGCCGCAAGCCCATGCTGGTCCTCGCGCTGACCCTGATGGGCCTCTCCACCACGGGCATCGGCCTGCTCCCCACGTACGAGACGGTCGGCATCGCCGCGCCGATCCTCCTCGTCACCCTCCGCGTGTTCCAGGGCATCGCGGTCGGTGCGCAGTGGGGCGGCGCGATGCTGATGGCCACCGAGTACGCCCCCGAGGGCAAGCGCGGCCTCTACGGCAGCCTGGTCCAACTGGGCGTCCCCATCGGCGTGGTGACCGCCAATACGGTCTTCCTGGTCGCCGGGGCCGTCACCAGCGAGAGCACCTTCGAGGCGTGGGGCTGGAGGGTGCCCTTCATGGTCGGGATCCTCGTGCTCGTACTCGCCTGGTACATCCACACGCGCGTGGAGGAGACCCCGGAGTTCCGCGAGGCGGAGAGGGCCCTCGCGGAGAAGGAGAAGGCGCAGAAGGGCGCCGGCGGCGAAGGGGGCAACTCGCCCCTGCGCACCATCCTCCGCCACCACCTCGGCACCGTGTTCCTGGCCGGTGGTTCCTTCGCGGTGAACACCGCGACCTTCTACATCATCATCACCGGCGTCCTCGACTACACCACCCGCGAACTCGACATGAAACGCAGCGCGGTCCTCACCGTCTCGCTCTGCGTCAGCCTCACCCAACTCGCCCTGATCCCGGCGTCCGCCGCGCTCTCCGACCGCATCGGACGGCTGAGGATCTACGCCCTGGGCGCCGCCGGGCTCGCGGTCTGGGCCGTGCCGATGTTCCTGCTCATCGACACCGGCTCACTGCTGTGGCTGGCCGTCGGCACCTTCGTCACCAGCTGCTTCCTCAGCATCATGTACGGGCCGCAGGCCGCGCTGTTCGCGGAGTTGTTCACGGCCGAGATGCGCTACACGGGAGCCTCGCTCGGCTACCAGATCGCGGCCGTCTTCGGCGGCGGGCTCGCGCCGTTCGTGATGGTGCTGCTCCTGGAGGCGACGGGCACGTCGATGGCCGTCGCCGCGTACATCATCGGCCTCGCGGTGATCGCCCTGATCTCCATCAAGGTGCTTGCGGGACGGGCGAGTTCCCGCTGACGGCACCACTCGTGACCGGCTGCGGCTCCGTCTCCACCGATGGCGCCGCGGCCGTTTCGCCCAGGCGCGAGAAGGACTTCGCCGCCGCCAGGAACCCGAGCGTCGTCAGCACGAACGGCCACGTGAACGCGTGCCCGCCGGACGGCGCCAGAAGCGCCGTCATGGCCGAGCCCGCGATGGTCGCCGTGGCGGCGCCGACGAGCGCGTACGCGAGCGTCACGCCCCGGACGGGCAGGAAGACGCCGCACAGCGCGAGCGCCACGAGCACCGCGTTGTATCCCATCGTGCCGTCCGCGATCCGTGCGGCCGGCGCCCCGAGCGCGACCGCGGTGCCGATTCCGGTCAGGCTGCCGAGGCAGGCCACGGCCCCCGCGCGATGGCTCGCGACGAAGAGGCCGAGGAGTACCAGCGCACCGACGTACCACTGCGGCATGAAGAAGATCTGGGCGAATCCCGCGAAGAACGCGCGCGCAAGATCGGTGAGTTGGAGCGCTGTCGGACCGCTCGCCGCCTGCGTCAGCGCCGCCGGGTCGACCCTGTGGTGCCAGACCCGCTCGAAGCCGGGTGCCGCCATGGTCGTCACGCTCGCGAGCAGGCAGTACGGGAGTGTGAGCGAGGGCAGGCCCCAGACGGTCAGGAGGTTGGTGGCCGCAGCTGTCACGACCGTGACCACCACGCAGCCCGCGAGAGCGAGCACGGCCGTGGACAGGTGACCGGCACCGAGGAACACCGCGAAACACAGCGCGGTGAGGCAGGCGTTGAAGCCTTCGAGCCCGGTCGTCACGCGGTCCCGCGCTGCCCCGAGGAGCCGCGCCGTGGCCGTGCCGACGGCCGTTCCCGCGAGGCCGTAGAGCCCGTACTCCCAGCCCGCCGCGAAGAGCGCCGCACAGAAGACCGCGCCCGCCGCCGCGCTGGGCAGGAAGGTGACCTGCGCCTGGCCGCGCAGGACTTGGGCGGCGAAGGCCGGCGCGCCGAAAGGCAGGTGACTGGCAGCTGTTGAGTGCCGCACGGCTCACTCCCGTGTTACATCCATGTTTCGCCCGGCAAGACGGATGGACTTTACATCTACCTGCCGAGTCCGCGATACCGAGGTGCGCCATACCGAGGTGCAACTGCCCCACGCCGAAGCGTCACCGCGTGGGCGCCGCCACCTGCGCGTACTGGAGCGCGAGCCCGTCGAGCAGGGCGCGAAGGCCCGCCTCGAAGGCCCGCTCGTCGATCTGCTGCTGGCGCTCGGCCAGGAGGTGCGCCTGGCCCAGGTGTGGATAGTCGGCCGGATCGTATGCGGTCTCGTCGTCCACGAAGCCGCCGGCGAAGGAGCCGAGCGCCGAGCCCATGATGAAGTACCGCATCAGCGCGCCGATCGACGTGGCCTGCGCGGCGGGCCAGCCCGCGTCGACCATCGCCCCGAACACCGCGTCCGCGAGCCGCAGTCCGGCCGGGCGGCGGCCGGGGCCGCTCGCGAGCACCGGAACGATGTTGGGGTGCAGGGTGAGCGCCGCGCGGTACGAGACGGCCCAGTCGTGCAGCGCCGTGCGCCAGTCGCGCTCGTCGGCGGCCTCGAACATCGACAGGTCGACCTGCGCGCTCACCGAGTCCGCGACCGCCTCCAGGATCTCGTCCTTCGTGCGGAAGTGGTTGTAGAGCGAGGGCCCGCTGACCCCGAGCTCGGCGGCGAGGCGGCGCGTCGAGACGGCGGCGAGGCCCTCGGAGTCCACGAGTGCGCGCGCCGTCTCGACGATGCGTTCTCTGCTGAGGAGGGGCTTGCGCGGTCGGGCCATGCGGCACATAGTAGGGCTGCCGTAAGAAACTAGCAGTGCTAATTTAAATCCCGCCCGAAGATCCGACCGAAGATCCGACCCGAAGAGGTGCCACGCGATGAATCTGGAGCTCAGCGAGGAGCAGTCCGCCGTCCGGCAGCTCGCCAAGGACTTCGTGGCCCGCGAGATCGCGCCCCATGTCATCGAGTGGGACCGCGCCGAGAGCGTGGACCGGGGCATTGTGAAGAAGCTCGGCGAGGTCGGCTTCCTCGGGCTCACCGTCGACGAGGAGTACGGCGGCTCGGGCGGCGACCACCTCGCCTACTGCCTGGTGACCGAGGAGCTGGGCCGCGGCGACTCCTCCGTGCGCGGCATCGTGTCGGTCTCGCTGGGGCTCGTGGCCAAGACCATCGCGTACTGGGGGAGCGAGGAGCAGAAGCGGCAGTGGCTGCCGGGGCTCACCTCAGGTGAGTACGTCGGCTGCTTCGGGCTCACCGAGCCGGGCACCGGGTCCGACGCGGGGAGCCTCTCGACGAAGGCCGTGCGCGACGGCGGCGACTTCGTCGTCAACGGCTCCAAGATGTTCATCACGAACGGCACGTGGGCCGATGTCGTGCTGCTCTTCGCGCGGACGAACGACGCCCCCGGACACAAGGGCGTCTCCGCCTTCCTCGTGCCGACCGACACCCCAGGCCTGAGCCGCCGCACGATCCACGGCAAGCTCGGCCTGCGCGGCCAGGCCACCGCCGAGCTGGTCCTCGAGGACGTCCGCGTCCCGGCATCGGCCATGATCGCGCCCGAGGGCAAGGGCTTCTCGGTCGCCATGTCGGCGCTCGCCAAGGGACGGATGTCGGTCGCCGCGGGCTGCGTGGGCATAGCCCAGGCCGCCCTCGACGCGGCCGTGACGTACGCGACCGAGCGCGAGCAGTTCGGCAAGCCCATCGCGGGACACCAACTGGTGCAGGAGCTGATCAGCGACATCGCGGTGGACGTGGACGCCGCGCGCCTGCTGACCTGGCGGGTCGCCGACCTCATCGACCGCGGCCAGCCCTTCACCACGGAGTCCTCCAAGGCCAAGCTGTTCGCCTCGGAGGCCGCGGTGCGCGCCGCCAACAACGCGCTCCAGGTCTTCGGCGGCTACGGCTACATCGACGAGTACCCCGCGGGCAAGCTGCTGCGCGACGCGCGCGTCATGACGCTCTACGAAGGCACGAGCCAGATCCAGAAGCTGGTCATCGGGCGCGCGCTGACGGGGGTCTCCGCGTTCTGAACGCGGGTGGCACGCGGACGAGTTGAGTACGCGAACTGAGTACGGGAGCGGATGTGGCGCCGCCGCTCCCGGGTGAGGCTCTGACCATGAGTGAGACACCGGTCAAGCAGCAGAACACCACCGCCTACTACGGTCAGGCGGTCGCGTCCTTCGCCGTGGCGCTCGCCGCGACGGCGATCGGCATCTACAGCCTCGACGTCAGCGGCTGGATCCGCGCCTTCCTCGCCATCTCCGTCCTGTACCTGACGACGTCCGCGTTCACCCTCGCCAAGGTGATCAGGGACAGACAGGAGGCGGGTCAGCTCGTCAGCCGCGTCGACCAGGCCCGCCTGGAGAAGATCCTCGCCGAACACGACCCGTTCAAGCCGGTGGCCTGACCGCGTCCTAAGCGCTTGCTCACCGTCAGGGGTATGGTGTCCCTCCCGACCGGCGGAAGGAGTGGGCGATGAGCACGGCGGAGAAGACCGAGGGCGAGGACCTGCCATGGGGCGAGGTCACGCCTGATGCAGCGCGGCGGCTGCTGATCGCCGCCGTCGAGGCCTTCGCCGAGCGTGGGTACCACGCGACGACGACCCGCGACATCGCGGGCCGCGCCGGCATGAGCCCGGCGGCGCTCTACATCCACTACAAGACCAAGGAAGAGCTGCTCCACCGCATCAGCCGGATCGGCCACGACAAGGCCCTGCGGCTCCTGCGCGACGCGGCCGACGGTCCGGGCACCGCGGCGGAGCGGCTCGCCGACGCCGTACGGTCCTTCGTCCGCTGGCACGCCGACCATCACACCACCGCCCGCGTGGTCCAGTACGAGCTGGACGCGCTCGGCGAAGAGCACCGCACGGAGATCGTCGCGCTGCGCCGCCAGTCGGACGCGGCGGTGCGGGACATGATCAACGACGGGGTCCGGGACGGGGAGTTCGACGTCCCCGACGTGCCGGGCACCACGCTGGCCGTGCTCTCGCTCTGCATCGACGTGGCCCGCTGGTTCAACGTCGCGGGCACCCGGACGCCCGACGAGGTCGGCGCGCTCTACGCCGACCTCGTGCTGCGCATGGTGGGGGCCCGGCAGCAGGCCTCCTGAGCCCAGAGCCCCGGGCCCGTATGCCTGCCCGCCTCAGAAGTAGTAGCGGGACACCGACTCCGCGACGCAGGCGGGCTTCTCGGCGCCCTCGCGCTCGACGGTGACCACGGCCGTCACCTGCACGCCGCCGTCCTTGGTCTGCTCGACCTCCTTGAGTACGGCGGTCGCCCGCACCCGGGAGCCCGAGGGCACCGGCGAGGGGAAGCGGACCTTGTTGGTGCCGTAGTTGACACCCATCTTCATGCCCTCGACCCGCATGACCTGGGGCACCAGGCTGGGCAGCAGCGACAGCGTCAGATAGCCGTGCGCGATGGTCGTCTTGAAGGGGCCCTGCGCCGCCTTCTCCGCGTCCACGTGGATCCACTGGTGGTCGCCCGTGGCGTCGGCGAACAGGTCGATCCGCTTCTGGTCGACCTCCAGCCATTCGCTGTGCCCGAGCTGCTCGCCGACTCCGGCACGCAGGTCGTCGGCCGACGCGAAGATCCTCGGCTCTGCCATGTCCCTGGCCTCCTCAAAGTATTCGAACTAAGCGCTTGCTCAGCATGCTGTGTGCGCCGACGTGTGTCAACGGACAGGCGCCAGGGCCGGCGGATCTGCCATTAGGGTTGGAGGGGTGCCCCAGATCCCAGAGAAGATCCACGAGCTCACGGTCGGCCAGCTCTCGGCCCGTAGCGGCGCAGCCGTCTCCGCCCTGCACTTCTACGAGTCCAAGGGCCTGATCACCAGCCGCCGCACCTCGGGCAATCAGCGCCGCTACCACCGTGACGCGCTGCGCCGCGTCGCCTTCGTCCGCGCCGCCCAGCGCGTCGGTATCCCGCTGGCCACGATCCGCGAGGCGCTCGACTCGCTCCCCGAGGAGCGCACCCCCACCCGCGAGGACTGGGCACGCCTCTCGGAGACCTGGCGCTCGGAACTGGACAAGCGCATCCAGCAGTTGGGCCGGCTGCGCGATCACCTCACGGACTGCATCGGCTGCGGCTGCCTCTCCCTGGAGACGTGCGTGCTCTCCAACCCCGACGACGTCTTCGGTGAACGCCTCACCGGCTCCCGTCTGTTGGTCGAGCGCCGACCCCGGACGTGACCTCGGGCTGTTCTTAGGTAGACGCGGACAGCGCCGCCCGGACCAACTGGGCGTTGGACGTGGCCGGTTCACCGTCCGGCAGGGCCAGCGTGTCCTCGAGGCCGATGCGGGTCGCGAGACCCAGGCGTCCCGCGAGGCGCAGTACGGGCCAGGTGCCGCCCTCCTCGCCGTGCAGCAGGACGGGGCGGCCGTGCGCCCGGCCGATCGCGGCGAGAAGGGCGCGGGCCGAGTCGCGTGCCGTGGCCGGGTCGGGGTCCGTCACCTCCGCGAGGACCCGCAGGACGCGCGGGCCGAGCGGGGACGCCGCGAACTGCTCCGCCGCGTCCGTGCCGGACCAGATGCCCGCCTCCACGCCCACGCCCCGGTCCAGGAGCGCCTCGGCCACCGCCTCCGCGCCCGGTTCGTGCCAGTTCACCGACGCGTGATCGGGCAGTACCGTCCACGCGCGGATGTGCGCCACCCGCTGTTCGGGGTCCGGGTCGGCCCAGGCGCCCGTGGTCACGCCGACCGGTACGGAGGTCACGGAACGGACCGCTTCCAGCGCGGCCGCAACCGCACGTGGCGCCAACGTGTCTTGCCCACAAGGGGACTTGGGGTGTACATGAACATCCCGAGCACCGGCCGCGACGGCTTCCGCCACGGACTCGGCCATCGCCCCGGGCGACAACGGGATCACCGCACCATCGCTCGCGCCGCGGGCGCCGTTCACACATACCTGCATCACGACAGGACAGTACAGACGACGACACACAGGGGGAAAGCCCGATGGGAATCGCCATCTGCTCGTTGCTGTGGAGTTCCGCGCACTCAGGGCCGCAGAAGATCAGGTACGACAGCGACGGCTACCACCTCGTGCGGTTCCCGTACGAGGACGCCGAGGAGTCGTACGACCCGTGGCACATGCACCACCCCGGCAAGGGGGGCACGAGCCCGTCGAAGTTCCCGGATGCCCGGTCCGCGCTGATCTGGCCGAGCCACGACGGCTGGGGCACCCTGTCGGCGATGATCTTCTGGGAGCCGGACGACCGGCCCACCGAGTACCGCGCGCGCTATGTGCGCGATCCGCTCGGCCTCTCCACCGGGTACGACTCGACGGCCACCACCGACTGGGCTCCCACCAGGGGCGGGCAGTACCGGACACACATCTGGCAGATGTTCGTCCACCCGCAGACACCGGTCGGCCTGAAGATATCGGCGCGCGGCCCCGGCGACGTGAAGATCGCCGCGCCGCTCATGTTCGCCGAGTTCAAGCTGGCCATACAGTCCGACGTGGCGACGCCCTAGCCGCCGTAGCCGCCGTACACCGCGATCCCGTCCGGCCGGACCTCATGCCGAGACCAGCGGCCGTGCCCGTCGTGCCCGCGCCCTCGCCATCGCGGCGGGCGTGAGCACCGGGGCCGGCACGACGATCCCGCAGCCCGTGCAGACGGCGCCCGCGGAGGGCTCGTGCGCCAGGCCGTGGGTCCAGACGAGGTCGGAACTGTCGCACACCGGGCAGTCCGTGCCCGGCTCCCGCTCCAGCGCCGCGATCAGCCGCCGCAGCACCTCGGCGAGCGGTCCGGAGGGATACACGCAGGGGTCGTCGCACCAGGCGACCCCGAACCCTCCCCAGGTGCACCGGTGCCAGTCGTCCACGCTGCCGGGACTTCGCAGACCGTCGTGCTTCTCCTTGCGGCGGCGCTCCGCGAACCCCTCCTCGTAGGCGAGCCAGACCGCACGCGCCGCTTCCAGTTCATCGAGCGCGGCCACGAGCCGCGCCGGGTCGGGTGAGCGGTCCTCGGGCCCGAAGCCCGCCCGGGAGCACAAATGGTCCCAGGTCGCCCGGTGGCCGTAAGGGGCGAACCTCTCCAGGCACTTGCGCAGTGAGTACCGTCGCAGTGCCAAATCGCTCAGCGGATCGCGCACCTGTCTCGCGAGACTCCGGAATCCGGCCATCGCCCTGCACCTCCGTCGCACGTTCTCGGACGTTGCCGAGTAGACGTATCGACACGCGATTCGGCTCCCTCGACTTCCATTCGATTTTCGATGCCTGACATAAGGCGGCCGTGAGCTGGAGCTATGTGGCGGTTCTGAAAAGGCGACGCATGCTCATCTTCCGGGTTGGGCAACCCGCCAGTAACCTCCGCCCCAACTCCCTCCCACAGGAGCACAAGCGGAGCACAGAGGAGCACACATGCGACGACGCATCGTCCGGCTCAGAACCCTCACCGCCACCGCGGCGCTCGCGCTCGCCGCGTCTCTCCTCGCGCCGCAGCCGGGGACGGCAGCCGACGAGCCACCACCGGTCACCGCCACGGACCACTGCGAGGGGCAGTGCGCCGACGTGCTGCCGCCCGGCGCGAACGGCAACGCCACGCTCGCCGAGATCCTCGCGCACCGCGTCCTCGGCACCCAGCCCAAGCACGCGAACGACCAACTCGGGCCCTACGACGCACTCTCCTCCGGCTATCAGTCCCTCACCGACGACAAGCTGACGGAGTTCTTCAACGACGCCTCCTTCGGCGTCCGCGACGGCCAGGTCGCCTCCGTCACCAAGCCGCGCGACGACGTGACGATCACCCGGGACAAGAAGTACGGCATCCCGCACATCAAGGGCTCCACGCGCTACGGCACCGAGTTCGGCGCGGGCTTCGCGGCCGGGCAGGACCGGCTCTGGCTCATCGACCTGTTCCGGCACATCGGCCGCGGTCAGCTCACGCCGTTCGCGGGCGGCGCACCCTCCAACCAGGGCCTGGAGCAGCAGTTCTGGCCGCAGGCCCCGTACACGGAGAAGGACCTGGAGAAGCAGGTCGAGTACATCAAGTCGACGCAGGGCGAGCGCGGCAAGCAGGCCATGGAGGACGCCCAGGCCTACATCGACGGGCTCAACGCCTACCGCGTGAAGGCGAAGAACGGCCGCTACTTCCCCGGCGAGTACGTCCTCACCGGCAAGATCGACGCGATCACCAACATCGGCGAGATAGAGCCCTTCAAGGTCACCGACATGATCGCCCTCGCGTCCGTCGTCGGCGGGCTCTTCGGCAACGGCGGCGGGGGAGAGGTCGACTCGGCGCTCTCCCTCCTCAAGTCCCAGGAGAAGTACGGCATCGAGAAGGGCACGAAGGTCTGGGAGTCCTTCCGCGCCCGCAACGACCCCGAGGCCGTCCAGACGATCCACGACGGCACGAGCTTCCCGTACGCGGGCAAGCCGGAGAACGCGCGCGGCACCGCGATGCCCGACGCGGGCTCGGTCGAGCGCGAACAGCTCGTCTACGACCGGGAGGGCGGCGCCAAGAGCGGTGCCAAGGACCCGGTGAAGGCGCCGAAGAAACTCAAGCCGCTCCAGGGCATGTACGACAAGGGCGTCCTGCCCTCGGACCTGTTCAAGGCCGACGGCCACAAGAAGGGCATGTCGAACGCCCTCCTCGTCTCCGGCAAGCACACCGCGAGCGGCAACCCGGTCGCCGTCTTCGGCCCGCAGACCGGCTACTTCGCCCCTCAACTCCTGATGCAGCAGGAGCTCCAGGGCCCCGGCATCAGCGCGCGCGGCGTCTCCTTCGCGGGCGTCGGCATGTACGTCCAGCTGGGGCGCGGTCAGGACTATGCCTGGTCGGCGACGTCCGCCGGGCAGGACATCACGGACACGTACGCCGTGGAGCTCTGCGAACCGGGCGGCGGCGCCCCCACGAAGCAGTCCGCCCACTATCTCCACCACGGCACCTGCACCCCCATGGAGAAGCTGGAGCGCAAGAACGCCTGGAAGCCGACCCTCGCCGACTCCACCGCGGCGGGCTCCTACCGCATGCAGGTGTTCCGCACGAAGTACGGCGTCGTGACGCACCGCGCGAGCGTCGACGGCAAGCCCGTCGCGTACGTCTCGCTGCGCTCCACCTACCGCCACGAGGCCGACTCGATCATCGGCTTCCAGATGCTGAACGACCCGACATACGTCAAGGACGCCTCGACCTTCAAGAAGGCGGCCCAGAACATCAGCTACGCCTTCAACTGGTTCTACGCCGACTCGCGCGACACCGCGTACTACAACAGCGGCGCCAACCCGGAGCGCGCCAAAGACATCGACCCAGCCCTGCCGGTGAAGGCCCAACAGACGTACGAATGGCGGGATTTCGACCCGGAGAACAACACCTCCGCACAGACCCCGGCCGCCGAGCATCCGCAGTCCGTCAACCAGGACTACTACATCTCCTGGAACAACAAACAGGCCAAGGACTTCAGCGCGGCGGGCTTCGGCCTGAGCGCCGTGCACCGCGGTGACCTGCTCGACGGACGGGTGAAGAAGCTCACCGAGGAGGGCGGCGTCACGCGGGCCTCGCTGACCCAGGCCATGTCCGAGGCGGCGGTCACCGACCTGCGCGGCGAACAGGTCCTTCCCGAGCTGCTCAAGGTGGTGCGGAGCAAGCCCGTCACCGACCCCCAACAGGCGAAGGCCATCCAGCAGTTGGAGGCCTGGCGGAAGGCGGGCTCGCAGCGCAATCAGACGGCGGCGGGCTCCAAGACGTACGCACACCCCGACGCCGTACGCATCATGGACGCCTGGTGGCCCCTGCTGATCGAGGCCGAGTTCAAGCCGGGCATGGGCAAGGAACTGTACGACGCTCTGACGGCGCAGCTCGGCACCGACGAGTCACCTTCCGCCGGGCACGGCCCGACCGGGGCGCACGCCGGATCGGCCTTCCAGTACGGCTGGTGGGGCTACGCGGACAAGGATCTGCGGGCCGTGCTCGGGCAGCCCGTGGAGGGGAAGCTCGGGGACGCGTACTGCGGCGAGGGCAAGCTAGACGCTTGCCGTGACGTGCTCCTGGCCACCCTGACGCAGGCCGTCGCCAAGCCCGCGACCGAGGTCTATCCCGGCGACGACAGCTGCAAGCCCGGCGAGCAGTGGTGCGCGGACTCGATCATCCACCGCGCGCTCGGCGGGATCACGCACGGGCCGATCCAATGGCAGAACCGGCCCACCTACCAGCAGGTCGTCGAGTTCCCCGAGCACCGCTAGACGAACGGGAGTTACGCCAGAGCGATCCGCCCTGCGGCGAACACGACACGCGCCAGCTCCTCGTGGCAGATGTCGCTGTGCGCGCCGGAGGGCGGACCGCCGCGCCGCACCACCGACGAGACGTCCACGCTCACGCACCCTTTGGCGGGGATCGCCCGGCCCAGCTTGACGCGCCTGGCACCGTCCACCGCCCGGATGCCGTCGTACCCGATGGCGCCCCAGCGCTCCCACAGGCCGAGGAAGGTCGAGGAGTCACCGGCGATCTTCGACGCCAGGGGATAGATCTTGCCCAGGGCGTCGTCGTGCCGGGAGTAGCAGGACACCAGCGGCCCGTCGATCCGCCGCTGTACGCCGTTGAGCGCGCCGCTGCGCGTGGGCGCGTGCGGCAGGCGCTTGGAGAACGCGTAGTGCGAGAAGGCCCCTTGGAGCAGCGTCGTGGACTTCACGCTGCGCACCGACGCCGGCATGCCGCGCAGTGTGTACGACACGAGCCGCGCGCCGAAGCTGTGCCCGATGAGGTGCACCCGCACGTCCGGAGCCTCGCGGGCGAGGAGTCCGATCGCGGGGCCGAGGCCCAGCTGGCCCACGGAGCCCGCCCGGCGCTTCATGGCGTAGTAGCTGGCCTGGCGCAGGAGTTCGTGCGCCCCGTTCCAGAGACGTTTGCGCAGGCTGCCGAAGAGCTCCTGCTGGCCGGTGCCCTCCATCGCTGCGGCGAACATCTGGCAGACCTCGACCGCGTCGTCGGTCAGCATGGCGGGCTCGCCCGCCCAGGTGTCGTTGGCGAAGCGCTGGGCCGCGCTGTTCTGGTGCACGGCGACCAGGTTGCGTACGAGGCGTCCGTACTCGTAGAGGCGCGTCGGGACCTCGGAGCGTTCCGCCAACAGCGTGCCGATCCGGTGGAGTTCGTCTTCGTGGTCGGGGAACGTCCGCGCGAGCAGGAGCCGGGTCGGCTCGTCGAGCAGGGGTCCCGCGCCCGGTGCCGGGCCCGGCCCGGTGGCCGTGAGCGAGGGTTCGAAGTCCGGGATCGGCTCGTCGGGGAAGCGGATGGCGGGCCAGAGCACACCCACGTATCCCAGGCGTACGCGCGGGCCGGCGAGGCCCTGGCAGGGTGCGAAGAACCGCCGGTAGAGGTCGGTCGCCATGTCTTGGTCGTTGTTCCAGCCGTGCGCGAGGACGAGGAGATCGGTGATGTGCTCGTCGGCCACCTCGGCGAGGAGATGGTCGCGTTGCGTGGTGTCGACATCCCCGTCGGCGTCGAAGGTCAGTTCCCAGTAGGGCTCCACGCGGCCCATCGTCCTGCGGCCCCGGTGTACTGACCAGATGTCCCGCACAACACGTTGGGACAGGCGCCCACCCCCGGCGGCACCTGCCCCAACGCGGTCCTTTCGCCGTCGGTCAGCCGACGGCCTTCCGTTCCCGCGCGAAGCGGTTCACGGGCGGGAGCCAGCACAGCACGATCACCGCGAGTGCCGTGAGCAGCGAGACGAAGCTCAGGGCGAAGACCGAGTCCGGTTCGTAGCCCCCGAGGATCAGGAAGTGCGGGAACAGGGCGACGACGGCCGAGACGGTGACGAGCACCCGGGCCCAGACCGCGGCGCTCCCGCGCGCGGCGAGGGCGAATATCAGCAGGCAGAGCGCGGTGAACGCCGCGAACCCCGCACGGGCGGCGAGCGTGCCCGCCCGGTCGCTGACCAGCTCGTCCCAGATGGGCCCGGACAGCGCCTTGATGTCCGCCGCCGAGGTCCCCGAGGGAAGTCCGACGACGTCCGGGTGGTCATGGATGACGTCGTTGATGTTGTCCTCGGCCATGTCGTCGCCGCCGGCGAAGACGAGGACCGCGCCGATGAGCGCGGCGACCGCGGAGAGGACCGAGGTCCACACCAGAGCGGTGAGGGTGCCGGGTCGCCTGACCGCGCGGCGGGTGGGGCCCGTGCGGTGGTGGCCCGGATGCGCGGGTGCGGCCTGGTAATGGCTCACGAGCGTAAGTCTCCTTGCAGAGATGGTGGGTTGACGCCGAGATGACGGGTCGCCGAGATGGCGGGCCGATCGGGATTGGCTCGACCATTCCACGGGTACCGGGAACGCATCCAGCCTTTTCCGGAAGAAATCGCCAGATAATTTCCGGTGTTCTCCGGATCAGTTTCTGCGGCAGTTTCCGTGGCGGCTATGCTCCATTGCCGTAAAAGCAAAGGGAGTCGGAGAGCGAGTAGCCGAACATGGCCTTATCCGGTCCGCAGCAGTACCCCACGGAGCTGCTGGACACCACGATGGATCAATTGCGTACGCTGCTCTCGGTGCACGAGACGGGCACGGCGCTCGCCGCTGCCCGCCGGCTCGGACGTGAGCAGTCCAGCGTGCAGAAGCAACTGGACACGATGAACCGCACCTTCGGCGCACTGTGCGGAGAAGCCCTCGTCCTGAAGCGGGGACGCGGCAAGGACGTCCTGTTCACCCCCACGGGCGAGGCCCTCGTCGACCTGGCGCGGCGCACGCTCGGCCAGTGGCACGACGGCCTGCACGACGCGCGCCGGCGCCTCGGCCGCACCCTGTCCGTCGGCTCGACCCGCTACACGCTGGGGTTTCTCCTGGACGCCGTGGAACGCGTGAGCGACGCCTACGAACGACGGGGCGTCGACCTGAAGGTCACCCACGTCCGCACCGGCGGCCTCTTCGCCAAGTTGCGGTCCAAGGAACTCGACCTGGTCTGCGGCAGTGTCGTGGTCATCGAGGGCGAGGAGGCGGAGCTCGATCCGTACGAGGTCATCGAGTGGCGCCGCAGCGGACTCTCGCTGCTCACGAACCTCCCGGGCGACCGGCTCCCCGGGCCTTCCGTGGGCGCGAGCCAACTGCCCGAGCTGCCGCTCGTGGTTTCGGCGGGCGGCCTCATCGGCCGCTTCCTGACCTCCTGGTACGGCCCCGACTACCGCCAGCAGCTGTCCATAGCCGCCGAGATAGAAGCCGCGCACTACGGCTTCGAACTCCTTCGCTCGGGCGTCGTGAGCGGGGCCATGCTCGTCACCAGGGGCATCGCGGAGGCCGCCGAGAGCGGCAGCCTCCCGGAGGCCGGGGGGCTGCGGCGGCTCGATGTCGTCGGCGACACCGGCCCGCGCACCGATGTGCTCGTCGGAGTGTTCACGCGGCGCGGCGACCGCGATTCCTGTGATTCCGGACACCCGTTGAACCTGCTCTGGGACGCATTGGCGAAGGACAATGAACGATGGTGGCTCAGCAGGTGAATTGGCCATTCCGTATATGACCGGAGTATGTGGTCCAGACATGTGATGAATTCACTCGCCCTCAACTCCCTCGCCCACAACTCCCCGCGCGCACCGCATTACGTTTATCGAGTTCACGCCGGTCTCATGACAGTTCCCGCTCACGGGTTTCCGGCAGCGCGAGAACACACACCAGGGACACGACCGCCATCGCGCTCACGTACCAGCCAACGGACGAGGAACCGAACGCCGACTGAAGCCGCGTCGCCACCAGAGGGGAGACCGCGCCGCCGAGCACACCGCCCAGGTTGTAGGCGAGCGAGGCGCCCGAATAGCGCACGTTCGTACCGAACAGCTCCGGCAGATACGCGCCCATCGGCCCGTAGACGACACCCATGCAGAACAGCGCGCCGCCGAGCGCCAGCGCCATCAGCACCGGCTGCTCCGTGTCCAGGAGCGGGAAGAGCACCAGGCCCCACACCACCGCGAGCCCGGCGCCCACGAGGACCAGCTTGCGGCGCCCCGCACCGTCGGAGCGGGTCGCGGCGAGCCACGTACCGGCCGCGAGGAAGAGACAGGCGACCAGCGACAGGCCCAGCATGGTGTCGCGCGAGACGCCCAGGGTGCCGGTGGAGTAGGCGAGGCAGTACGTCGTCGCCGTGTAGAAGAGCCCGTACGCGACGATCATCCCGCCCGCGCCGAGCAGCAGTTCGCGCGGATAGCGCCGCAGCACGTCGAGCGTGGGGACCTTGCTGGCCTCCTGCGCGTCCATGACCTTCGCGAAGACCGGCGTCTCGCTGATGCGCAGACGCACGAAGAGTCCGACGCCGACAAGGAGGAAGGAGAGCAGGAACGGCACGCGCCAGCCCCAGGTGCGGAACGCGTCGTCGGAGAGGGCGGCGGAGAGCAGCCAGAAGACTCCGGTCGCCGCGAAGAAGCCCACGGACGGGCCGAGTTGGGGGAAGGCGGCGTACAGGCCGCGCTTCTTCTTCGGTGCGTGCTCCACCGCGAGGAGCGCGGCCCCGCCCCACTCGCCGCCGAGCCCGATGCCCTGGAGGAAGCGCAGCAGGATCAGCAGGACCGGCGCCCAGATGCCCAACGTGCCGTATCCGGGCAGGAGTCCGACGAGCGCCGTCGAGAGGCCCATGAGCAGCAGCGAGGCCACGAGCACCGACTTGCGGCCGACCCGGTCACCGAAATGCCCGAAGACCACGGAGCCGATGGGCCGCGCCGCGAACGCCACCGCGTAGGTGGAGAAGGAGGCGAGGGTGGCGTTGACCGGGTCCAGGGTCGGGAAGAAGGCGTCGTTCAGGACGAGCGCGGCCGCCGTGCCGTAGATGTAGAAGTCGTAGAACTCGATGGCCGTCCCGATGAACGACGCCACCGCCACGCGGCGCATGCTCTCGGGGCTCGCGTCCGCGTCCTGGGCCTGCTGCTTCTCTGCTGCTGTCGTTTCACTCCGCACGACCGGCACTGTCGCGTTGGATGTATGGGCCAGTCAATACCTGGGACGGCTCGTCTCGGTCATTGAGACTGGCGGTGAGCTGCGGTGACGCGGTTCAGATGGATGAGGATGTCGTGCGAGGGCGCCAGGCGGATCTTGTGGGGGCCGTCAGGGAAGGCCGTGCCGATGTTCTTGGTCATCCGGGCCTTGCCCAGCCACTTCCGGGCGGCCGTCGGAGCGGTCCTCATGTCCAGGAAGTAGTCGTCGTGGCGCACCTTGTCGAGCGTGTACTCGTTCATGCCGCGCGTGGCCGCGCCCACCGAACGCGGCTTCCACACCTCGGAGTCCGCGCTCTGTGCCATGAGCGAGCCCCGGTCGAAGGTGAACCCGATGCTCACGTACCGCTTGCCGAGCCGGTCCCGCAGGAAGGCCCCCTGCATCTTCGGATAGTTCGGGTCGTAACTCTCGTACCCCACATGGGCGTTGTGGGCCGACAGGAGCACCTTGCCGCCGGTGTGCCGCTGCCACCAGGCGGTGTTCTCGGCCATGAGGCGGTCGCGGTACAGCATGCCGTCCCTGATGCCCTCGGGGGTGTCGAGGGGGAAGGCGTAGATCGTGGCCGTCTGTGAGACGGAGCGGGCGTGGTGCAGTGCTGTCGTGAACTCCCGGTTAGACGTGGCAGGTTGGATGTCCTCCACCAGTTTCAGCGCCTCCCGCGCTTTCCCCGCGAGCCTCTGCCGCTCCTCCAGGGGCCTCG
The DNA here is from genome assembly GCF_053610745.1 of Streptomyces sp. NPDC054866. Lineage (NCBI taxonomy): Bacteria > Bacillati > Actinomycetota > Actinomycetes > Kitasatosporales > Streptomycetaceae > Streptomyces > Streptomyces sp. NPDC054866. The sequence goes on along the minus strand of NZ_JBSGZA010000011.1, from coordinate 70,145 downwards.
CCATGTACGTGTCCCCGTCCGCGAGGCGGCGGATCGGCGCGTACAGCTCGGTGATCCGCGGCAGCAGGCTGGGCTTGTGCGCGCGGACGTAGTCCTCGACACCGCCGAGCAACTCCGCGCCGATCTCCGGGTAGTTGAGGTCATTGCCCATGAAGCGCACCTGGCGGTCAGGATGCTTGTCGTTGTACGCGCGCATCCACGTCAGGAGCTCGACGTACTCCTCGGTGTCCCAGGGCGTCTTCGCCAGCTCCTTGTGGACGAGCTCGCGCACGTCCCCCTCGCCCCCGCGCACGTACGCGTCGAAACGCAGCCCCGTCGTCCAGCTGACCTCCTGCGCGAAGGTGGTGAACCCCTTCTCCTCCACGAGATAGCGGAACACCCGGTCCTTCATGGTGAAGAACTCGTGCGAACCGTGTGTGGCCTCGCCCAGGCCCACCACCGAGGCGTCGCCCACCATCCGGCCCATCGGCCGCAGATCTTTCGTGGAGCCGCCCGGATCGGTCGAGCGCAGAGGGTGGGCCGCGCGTTCGATCGCGGGTAGCGGATCGGCGCTGCCTGGCTGGGCCCGGGCGGTTTGGGGAGCGATGAGTACTCCCAGACCGAGCGTCCCGGCCAGTGCGAGCGGAACCGTGCGGCGTGCTGTGCGAACCATGCGGATCTCCTCAACTCGGGTGTACAGAGCCAAAGATCACGATCCCGGTTCGCCAGGGGTGCCTGCCATCCGACAGGCACCCCTTTCGCCGGTGGGGCGTTCCCCACCTACCGGTAGTGCAGGTACTGCCTCCGCACCGCACGGAAGCGCGCCAGATCCTCCTGCCAGCCGCCCACCACCTCGTCCGTGTCCGCGCCCGCGTCGATCATGGTGCGGACCCGCGTGGTGCCCGTCAGCTTGTCGATCCAGTTGTCGGAGCGCCAGGCGAAGCCGCTCCACGTCTTCTTGGCGGTCACCAGGAGAGCGATTCCGGTGCGCACCGGGTCGTACGACTCCCTGTCGTGCACGTGGAGTTGCACGCCGCCGATCGTCTTGCCCTGGAACTTGGAGAACGTCGGCGCGAAGTAGGCCTCCCTGAAGTGCACGCCACGCAGGCCCAGTTCATTGGCCGACGCCGCCCACTTCCGGTCGATGCCCTCCGCGCCGAGCAGCTCGAAGGGGCGGGTCGTGCCGCGCCCCTCGGAGAGGTTCGTGCCCTCGAAGAGGCAGGTGCCGCTGTAGACCAGGGCGGTCTCGGCCGTGGGCATGTTCGGGCTCGGCGGCACCCACGGCAGCCCGGACGCGTCGTAGAAGTCCGAGCGCTTCCACCCGGTCATCCGTACGGTCTCCAGGTCGGCCGGGCGCTCGAGGAACTCGCCGTTGAACAGCAGCGCGAGCTCCGTCACGGTCATCCCGTGAGCCTGCGAGATCGGCTGCCGCCCGACGAACGTCGCGAACTCCTTGTGCAGGACGGGGCCGTACGCGCCGCGTCCGGTCACCGGATTCGGCCGGTCGAGGACGACGAACCTCTTGCCCGCGAGCTCGGCCGACTCCATGCAGTCGAAGAGCGTCCAGATGTACGTGTAGAAGCGCGCGCCCACGTCCTGGATGTCGAAGACGATCGTGTCGACGCCGGAGGCCGTGAAGATGTCGGCCAGCGCTTTGCCGCTCTTCTGGTACGTGTCGTAGACGGGAAGCCCGGTGGCCGGGTCGTCGTACCGGCCCTCGGAACCGCCCGCCTGGGCCGTCCCCCGGAAGCCGTGCTCGGGGCCGAACACCGCGACCAGGTTCACGCGCTCGTCGGCATGCATGACGTCGACGATGTGGCGTACGTCCCTGGTGACGCCGGTCGGATTGGTGACGACGCCGACCCGCTCACCGTCCAGGAGGGCGTAGCCGTCGGTGGCCAGGCGCTCGAAGCCGGTGCGCAGCCGCCGGCCGCCGCCCGATCCGCCCCCTCCTCCGGCCGCGGCCGCGGGGGCCGCGGAGGTGAGAGCCGTGGCGGTGGTGGCGGCCAGCAGGCCCCGTCTGGACAGACTACGGCGGGACAGGTTCATGCAGAGACCTCCGTGAGCGCGGTGGCTGTCATGGCCACGCACGCTAGCGCGCGGACTCCGGCCGGGGAACGAACCTGACGGCCCGACCCCCTTCCATCCGTACATACCGACTGGTTAGTCTGCGATCACAGCGGAGCCGCAGTCGAAGGAGACTGATCGTGGAGACCTTGCAGGACAAGGGAGTTGTCGTCACCGGTGCCGGAGGCGGGATCGGGGCCGCGCTGGCCCGCCGGTTCGCCGCAGCCGGGGCGCGCGTCGTGGTCAACGACCTGGACGCCGCCAAGGCCAAGGCGGTGGCCGACGAGATCGGCGCAATCGCCGTGCCCGGCGACGCGTCCACGATCGTGCCGGAGGCCAGAGAGGCGCTCAGCGGCACCGTCGACGTGTACTGCGCCAACGCGGGCCTCGGCTCCGGCGGCTCGGAGGCCGCGCCCGAGGAAGTATGGGACACGGCCTGGGACGTCAACGTCATGGCCCACGTCCGCGCGGCCCACGCGCTGCTCCCCGACTGGCTGGAGCGCGGCAGCGGCCGCTTCGTCTCCACCGTCTCGGCGGCGGGACTGCTCACCATGATCGGCGCCGCGCCCTACAGCGTCACCAAGCACGGCGCGTACGCCTTCGCCGAGTGGCTCTCGCTGACCTACCGCCACCGCGGCATCGACGTCCACGCGATCTGCCCCCAGGGCGTGCGCACCGACATGCTCGCCGCCACCGGCACCGCGGGCGACCTCGTGCTCACCCCGACCGCGATCGAGCCCGACGACGTCGCGGACGCGCTCTTCGCCGGGATGGAGGAGGGCCGCTTCCTGATCCTGCCGCACCCCGAAGTCGCCGAGTACTACCGCATCCGCGCCGCCGAGCCCGACAAATGGCTCACCGGCATGAACCACATCCAGCAGAAGTGGGAGGCGACGGAGCGGTGAGCGAGGCGACCCCGACCGCATCCGCATCCGAGGCCGCGCCCACCGCGTCCATATACGCCGCCCAACCCTGGCTCGCCCGCCTCACCGAGGCCCAGCGCGGCCCGGTCGAACCCGCCGCTTCCGTCGTGCACGCCTTCCGCGCCGCGGTGCTCAGGGCCCCCGAGCACACGGCCCTCGCCTACTTCGACGGGCGCCTGAGCTACCGCGAGGTGGAGGCCCTCACCGACTCCGTCGCCGGACACCTGGCCGCCCGCGGGCTCGCGGTCGGCGACCGGGTCGCGATCCTGCTGCAGAACACCCCGCACTTCGTGATCGCGCTGCTCGGCGCGTGGAAGGCGGGCGCCACGGTCGTGCCGGTGAACCCCATGTACAAGTCGGCGGAGGTCGGGCACGTCCTCGACGACGCCGACGTGACCGCGCTGATCTGCTCGGACCGCGCATGGGAGACGTATCTGCGCGAGACGGCCGCCGCCTCTCCCGTACGCATCGTGCTCACCGCGTGCCAGCTCGACCTCCAGACCCGTAACGACACCCGCGTCCTCGACTTCGAACGCCTCCCGCAGGCCGCCGACGCCGACGATCTGGTGACGGTCGCCCGGCAGGGGATCCCGGCGCCGGGGGACTGCCAACTCGGCCCCTCCGACGTCGCGTTGATCAGCTACACGTCGGGTACGAGCGGCACGCCCAAGGGCGCCATGAACACCCACGGCAACATCACCTACAACGCCGAGCGGCAGCGCACGGGCTCCGGCATCCCCGAAGGCGCCTGCTACTTCGCGATGGCGCCGCTCTTCCACATCACGGGCATGGTCGCGCAGGTCGTGGCCTGTCTGACCAACGCGGGCACCCTCGCGCTCGCGTACCGCTTCGAGGCCGGGGTCGTCCTCGACGCCTTCGCCGAGCACAAGCCGGCGTACACCGTGGGCCCCTCCACGGCCTTCATGGCCCTGGCCGCCCACCCCTCCGTCACGCGGGAGCACTTCGACTCCTTCGCGATGATCTCCTCGGGCGGCGCCCCGCTGCCGCCCGCCCTGGTGGAGAAGTTCCGCGCGGGCTTCGGCCCCTACATCCACAACGGCTACGGCCTCACCGAGTGCACCGCGCCCTGCGCCTCCGTGCCGCCGGGCCAGGAGGCGCCGGTCGACCCGGTGTCCGGCACCCTGGCCGTCGGTGTCCCCGGCCCCGAGACGGTCGTCAGGATCGTCGACGACCACGGCACGGAGGTCCCCTTCGGGGAGCAGGGCGAGATCACGGTGCGCGGACCGCAGGTCGTGCCCGGCTACTGGAAGCGCCCCGAGGCCACGGACGAGGCGTTCCCCGACGGGGAGCTGCGCACCGGTGACATCGGCTTCATGGACGAGCAGGGCTGGCTCTACGTGGTCGACCGCAAGAAGGACATGATCAACGCGTCCGGTTTCAAGGTCTGGCCGCGCGAGGTGGAGGACGTCCTCTACAGTCACGCAGCCGTCCGTGAGGCGGCGGTCATCGGCGTCCCCGACAGCTACCGCGGCGAGACGGTCAAGGCCTTCGTCAGCCTGCGCCCGCAGGCCGACGTGGCGCCGGACGAGCTTGCGGCGTACTGCAAGGAACGGCTCGCGGCGTACAAATACCCCCGCGCGGTCGAGATCCTGCCGGAGCTGCCGAAGACGACAAGTGGGAAGATCCTCCGGCGGGAACTGCGTTCCCACCACAGCACGAGCAACGACACGAGCTCTCGGCACGACGAGAGCTAGCAACCTCGAAAGGCAGGTGGCGGCAGTGGCCAGGACGACGGACGGTGACGGCACGCCCGTCCCTCAGCGGCTGCTCGCCGCCGCCACGCGGCTCTTCGCCGACCGCGGCTACGACCGCACGTCGGTACAGGAGATCGTGGAGTCGGCAGGCGTCACCAAGGGCGCGCTCTACCACTACTTCGGATCGAAGGACGACCTCCTGCACGAGGTCTACGCCCGCGTCCTGCGCGTACAGCAGGAGCGTCTGGACGCCTTCGCGGACGCCGACGCCCCCGTCGAGCAGCGAGTGCGCGACGCGGCGGCGGACGTGGTCGTCACGACGATCGACAACCTCGACGACGCCTCGATCTTCTTCCGCTCCATGCACCACCTGAGCCCGGAGAAGAACAAGCAGGTACGGTCCGAGCGCCGCCGGTACCACGAGCGGTTCCGCGCGCTGATCGAGGAGGGCCAGGAGGCCGGCGTCTTCTCCAAGGCGACGCCCGCGGACCTGGTGGTGGACTACCACTTCGGCTCGGTCCACCACCTGTCCACCTGGTATCGCCCGAACGGCCCGCTCACCCCGCAGCAGGTCGCCGACCACTTGGCGGATCTCTTGCTGAGGGCGCTACGACCGTGAAGTAGCTGCCCCGAGGGAGGCGCCCCGAAGGGGCGCGGGGAACTGCGCGAGCAACCACGACGAACCCGCAGCGACGCACAGTCCCCCGGAAGGGTCCTTACAAGTACTTCTTGAGCTCCCGCCGCGCCAGCGACCGCTGGTGCACCTCATCGGGCCCGTCAGCCAAGCGCAGCGTACGAGCAGCTGCCCAGAGCTCCGCCAGCGGGAAGTCCTGGCTCACTCCACCCGCGCCGTGCAGCTGCACGGCCTGGTCGAGGATGTCGACGACCGTCCGCGGGGTGGCGATCTTGATGGACTGGATCTCCGTGTGCGCGCCCTTGTTGCCCACGGTGTCCATCAGCCACGCCGTCTTCAGGACGAGCAGCCGCAGCTGCTCCACCGCGACCCGCGCGTCCGCGATCCACTCCTGTACGACGCCCTGCTGGGCGAGCGGCTTGCCGAAGGCGGTACGCGCCACCGCCCGCTGACACATCAGCTCGATCGCACGCTCGGCCATGCCGATGAGGCGCATGCAGTGGTGGATGCGGCCGGGACCGAGCCGCGCCTGGGCAATGGCGAAGCCGCCGCCCTCCTCGCCGACCAGGTTGCTCACGGGGACCCGGGCCCCGTCGAAGACGACCTCCGCGTGCCCTCCGTGGGAGTGGTCCTCGTAGCCGTACACCTGCATCGCGCGCCGTACCTCGACACCCGGGGTGTCGCGCGGCACGAGAACCATCGACTGCTGGCGGCGCGGGTCGGAGCCCTCGGGGTCCGTCTTGCCCATCAGGATGAAGATCTGGCAGTCCGGGTTCATCGCCCCGGAGATGTACCACTTGCGCCCGGTGATCACGTACTCGTCACCGTCGCGCTCGATCAGCGTCGTGATGTTGGTGGCGTCGGACGAGGCCACCTCGGGCTCGGTCATCGCGAACGCCGAGCGGATCTCACCGGCGAGCAGCGGCTCCAGCCACCGCTTCTTCTGCTCGTCGTTGCCGAACTGGGCGAGGACCTCCATGTTGCCGGTGTCCGGGGCCGCGCAGTTCAGCGCGGTGGGCGCCAAGTGCGGGGAGCGGCCGGTGATTTCGGCGAGCGGGGCGTACTGGAGGTTGGTGAGCCCGGCGCCGTGCTCGGCGTCCGGCAGGAAGAGGTTCCACAGGCCCTGCTTGCGGGCCTCGGCCTTCAGTTCGCCGACGATCGCCGGGGTGTCCCAGGGTGAGGCGAGCTGGGCGCGCTGTTCCTCGGCGGTCTTCTCCGCCGGGTAGACGTGCTCGTCCATGAAGGTGAGGAGCCTGTCGCGCAGCTCTTCGGTGCGGGCGTCGAATGCGAAGTCCATGGCTGTCTCAGCCTTCCTGTCGTCCTTGGAGGGTGGTGAGGCCGTGCTCGATGAAGACGGGGACCAGTTCCCCGATGCGGTCGAAGCCCGCGCCGACCGTCTGGCCGAGCGTGTACCGGTAGTGGATGCCCTCCAGGATCACGGCGAGCTTGAACCACGCGAACGCCGTGTACCAGGCGACCGCGGAGACATCGCGCCCCGAGCGCGCGGCGTACCGCTCGATCAGCTCGGCGGCCTCCGGGTGCCCCGGCGCGCCCGCGGTGGTGCTGATGGGGGAGTCGGGCAGTTCGAGCCGGGTGCTGTACATGACGAGCAGCCCCAGGTCGGTGAGCGGATCGCCGAGGGTGGACATCTCCCAGTCGAGGATCGCCTTGATCCGGTCGTCATCGCCGATCAGGACGTTGTCGAGCCGGTAGTCGCCGTGCACGACGGTCGGCGCGGGGGAGACGGGCAGCTGGCGTCCCAGGGCGGCGTGCAGCTCGTCGATCCCCGCCAGGTCGCGGTTCCGCGAGGCGTCGAGCTGCTTGCCCCAGCGGCGCAGCTGCCGGTCGAGGAAGCCGTCGGGCCGCCCGAAGTCACCGAGGCCGACCGCTTCCGGGTCCACGGAGTGCAGGTCGACGAGGGTGTCGACGAGGCCGATGACCGCCGCCCGGGTGCGCTCGGCGCCCAGCGGTGCCAGCTCCTCGGCGGTGCGGTAGGGCGTGCCGTCCACGAAGTCCATGACGTAGAAGGGCGCGCCGATCACGGAGTCGTCCTCGCAGAGCAGCAAGGGCTCGGGCACGGGCACGTCGGTCCCGTGGTGCAGGGCGCTGATCACCCGGTGTTCGCGCTTCATGTCGTGCGCGGTCGCGAGCACGTGCCCGAGGGGTGGCCGGCGTACGACCCAGCGTGCGGTGCCGTCCGTCACGGCGTACGTGAGGTTCGACCGGCCGCCCTCGATCAGCCGGGCGGTGAGCGGTCCGCCGACGAGGCCCGGCCGCTCGCGGTCCAGATGGCCGCGCAACTGGTCGAGATCGAGGCCGGGTGGATGGTCTGAGCTCATCTTCGCTCCTGGTCGGACGGTCGTCGTCGAATGCCGCGCGGCGTCGCGCTGACGTTCATGATGCCGACCAGTCGGTATGTCGTCCAGAGCGCAGTGAGAACGTGATCAGGATCGCTATGGCGCGAAGGCGCCCGCACAAGCCGATCCCCCGCCACAGACTGCCAGTTGGCGCCCGTGCGGGGGAAGTCGGCCGAGGCGGTGCCGCGCGGTGTGGCCCGGTGGCCTCAGTGATCGTCCCAGTGGCCGTCGTGCTCCGCGTGCCGGTGACCGTCGTGGACGTAGTCGACGTGGTCGCCGTGCAGCACCGAACTGTGCCCGCAGCCCTCGCCGTGCCGGTGGTCGTGGCCCTCGTGGACGGAGTGCTCGTCCGGCTCGCACTCGTCCCAGTGGCCGGAGTGCAGGCGGTGCATGTGTCCGTCGTGCGCGTAGTCGACGTGGTCGCCGTGCGGCACCTCGGGGTGTCCGCAGGCCGGGCCGTGGACGTGCTCGTGGACGGAGTGTTCGCGGTGGAGCGTGGTCATGGCGACTGCACCTTCTGTGGGAGGGGGTGACCCTCTCAGGCTAGTACTCAATGCCCCTTTGATGGGGATATGGAAGCCTCGTTGATGTTTCCACCACCTGACCCCACCGGACCAGCCCCTCACCTTTGCCCCACAAGGGCGACCCCACGAAGGCACTCCCATGAAGCCGACCCCATGAAGGCGATCAGCTACCGCCGGTACGGCGGCCCCGAAGTCCTCGAGTACGGAGATGTGCGCGACCCCAAGGTCGGCCCCGACTCCGTCCTGGTGAAAGTCCGCGCCGCGTCGGTGAACCCCGTCGACTGGAAGTGCATGGCGGGTCACCTCGACGGCATCCTCGACCCCGTCTTCCCGGTGATCCCGGGATGGGACGTCGCGGGCGTCGTGGTGCAGCCGGGCGCCTCCGTCCCGGAGTACGTGGTGGGGGACGAGGTCATCGGCTACGTACGCGAGGACTTCCTCTCGCGCGGAACCTTCGCCGAGTACGTCGCCGCCCCCGTGCGCACCCTGGCCCGCAAGCCGCGGAACCTCACCTTCGAGGAGGCATCCGGCCTGCCGCTCGCCGGGCTCACCGCCTATCAGGTGATCGTCAAGACGCTCGCGGTGACGGAGGGTGACGTCGTCCTCGTGCACGCGGCGGCCGGCGGCGTCGGCTCGATCGCCGTCCAGCTGGCCCGGCACGCGGGCGCCCGCGTCATCGGCACCGCGAGCGAGCACAACCACGACTTCCTGCGCGAACTCGGCGCGGAACCGGTCGCCCACGGAGACGGCCTGGCCGAGCGCGTACGGGCCCTCGCACCGGAGGGGGTGGACGCCGCCTTCGACACGATCGGCGGCGACACCCTCAAGGCGTCCGCCGAACTCCTCGCGCCCGACGGCCGTCTCGCCTCGATCGCGGACGGCGCGGTGATCGGCCTCGGCGGCCACTACTGCTTCGTACGTCCGGACGCCGACGATCTCCAGCGCCTGACGCAGCTCGTGGAGCAGGACGTCGTCACGGTCCATGTCTCCGAGACGTTCCCGCTGGAGAAGGCGGCGGACGCGTACCGCCTGAACGCGGAGGGCCGCACCCGGGGCAAGATCGTCGTCACCGTTGACTGGACGGCCGAGGACGGGCCCTCCAGGCACTGAGGGCGTGCGTCTGCCGAGGGTTCAGAACACCATGGCGCTCGCGCACGCCGCGAGCGCCATCGTGCACAGCGCTGCCGTCGCCGCGGCTCGCGCCGGGAGCCTGACCGGCCTGCTGCTGGCCGCGAGTTCGGTCATCCTGCGGTGCGCGACGCCCAGGAAGCCGAGCCACAGGAGCAGGCAGAGGGCGCAGGCGATGACGGCCACCGGGGTGGTCCCCTCCTGGAGGGCGGCCCGCGCCGCGAGGACCGCCGCGACGGTGCAGGACAGGGTCGTACGCCGCCACGCGAGCCTCGTCCGCTCAGGCTGCAGCCCCGGATCGCGCTCGGGGACGGCCACCTCGCCCTGGTCCGTCACCCCTCCCACCCGAAGAGCACGACGACGACCATGGCGAGAGCCACGACCGCGACGGCCAGGCTCAGGACGGTCGGGAAGCGCGAGACGGGCAGATCCTCGCCGCGCCGCATGGCCCGCTCGCAGCGCACCCAGTGGTTGACCGCGCGCAGCGAGCTGAGCACACCCGCGGCGAGCAGGGCCAGGGCGAGCCCGATGCGCCACCCCCAGCGCAGGTCCGGCAGGAACTGGTCCACCGCGAAGCCGCCGCCGATGAGGGCGAGCGCGGTGCGCAGCCAGGCGAGGAAGGTGCGCTCGTTGGCGAGCGAGAAGCGGTAGTCCGGGGTGTCGCCCTCGTCGCGGATCCGCTCGGGCGCGAACCACAGGCGCAGGCTTTGTACGAAGTTGCTCACTCGCCGCACCCTAACGGGCGCTAACGCGCACTAACGCGCACGGAACTCCCGCAGCCGCTCGTACGCGGCGAGCCCGTCCGGCACCCAGTCCCACTCGCCGAGCCGCCGCGCCAGCTCGTCCTCGGTGACGAAGGCGTGCCACGCGACCTCTTCGGCCTGAGGGTTCACGGGCAGGTCGCAGCGCACCTCATAGAGGTACGACCACCAGGTGTGCCCCGCGCCGTCGTCGTACAGGAACTTGAACAGCGGTGTGGGGCGCGGGAGTCCGTGGACGCCCAGTTCCTCCTCGGCCTCGCGCAGGGCCGCGTCGTCGTAGGACTCGCCGGCCCCGACGACGCCGCCGACGAACATGTCGTACATCGAGGGGAAGACCAGCTTGACCGGCGTGCGCCGGTGCACGAAGACGCGGCCTTCGGCGTCCCGTGCCTGGATGAACACGCAGCGGTGGCGCAGGCCCCGCGCGTACGCCTCACCGCGCGGGGCCTCGCCGATGACCTCGTCGTTCTCGTCGACGATGGACAGGATCTCTTCACGGGGGTCGGGCACGGGCACGCTGTCGGTCGTCATGCCGACCATCCAATCTCAACGCCCGGCGGGGGAGTTCACTGCCCCATGACGTACTTCACGGTGGGTCCCGCGGTCCAGCCGCCGTCGACGGCGAGCTCGGCGCCGGTCACGTACGACGCGGCGTCCGAGAGCAGGAAGACCATGGCGCCCGCGATCTCGTGCGGCTCGCCGACACGTCCCATCGGCGTGTTGGGGTACTTGCCCTCGCCCTTCTCGATGCCCACCTGCGCGGTCATCGGGGTGTACGTCATGCCCGGGTGGACGGAGTTGACGCGGATGCGGGCGGTGCCGAGCTCCACGGCGCCGATCTTGGTGAGGCCGCGTACGCCCCACTTGGACGCGCCGTAACCGGCGGTGAGCGCGAGGCCCATGAGCCCGGCCGCGGAGGAGATGTTGACGATGGACCCGCCACCGGCCTCCTTCATGGCCGGGACGACGCTCTTCATGCCGATGAAGACGCCGGTGAGGTTGATGTCGAGGACCTTGCGGAAGTGCTCGACCGACTCCGACTCCAGGAACTGGCCCGTGGATATACCCGCGTTGTTGACCAGGCCGTGGATCCCGCCGAACTCGCTGACCGCGAGCTCCACGACGCGCTGCCAGTCCTCCTCCGACGTCACGTCGTGGTGCGCGAAGCGGGCGCGCTCGCCGAGTTCGGCGGCGGTGACCTCGCCTTCCTTGTCGAGCACGTCGGTGAGCACGACGTTCGCACCGGCGGCGACCGCCTGGCGTGCGGCCTCGGCGCCGAGACCCCGGGCGGCTCCGGTGATGACGACGGTCTTGCCGGTGAGGTCGTGCGCTCGGCTCATGGTTCTCTCCGTGGGACTGGGGCCCGCAGCAGGGCCGTGGTGGTCTCGACGAGGTCGGCGAGGAAGAGGTCCTCGTCGGTCAGGGGGGTGGTACCGGCCAGGTACTGGCCCGCGCGGTCGGCCATGGCGGCGCCGACGAGGGTGAGGGCGAGGTCGAGCCGCTCCAGGCGGACCGGCTCCGAGAGCTGCGGGGCGAGGCACTCCTCGACGCGGCCGATCAGCTCCCAGTAGACGGTGCCGTCGAGGGTCGGATGCGGGGTGCGAGTGCGTACGCCGCTCTCGTGGCTGAGCTGGGTGGAGATGCGGAGGCAGCGGCGGCCTCGCTCGGTGCGCAGCTCGGTGGCCTCGGCGGCCACGAGGGCGGTGAGCAGGCCGCGGAGTCCGTCCGGCGCGTCCGGTGTGTGCTCCAGCTCGGCGGTGAGGACCTTCTCCGTACGGCTCTGCCGCTCGGCCATGACGGCGTCCAGAAGGCCTGCCCGGCTGCCGAAGTGGTACTGCACGGCGGAGGGGTTGCTCTGCCCCGCGAGCCGGACGATGTCGCGCAGCTGGGCGCCGTGCACGCCTTGCGCGGCGAAGACTTCCTCGCCTGCGCGGATCAGCTTGTCCCGGGTCTCGGGTCCGGAGGTCCTGGCCATGGGGGGCATGCTAATGCTGGCCATTATTAAAAGCGAGACAGTCCCCAACCCCACCCCTTCCCGAAAACCCGCTGGCGCGGGGGCCTTGCGGACGGGCTAGAGATAGCCCGGCCGGCGTTTGAGGCCATCTTGTCCGGGGTCTGGGGCGGAGCCCCAGGTAGGTCCGGGGCGCAGGCACGGTTTTCGGGAAGGGGCGGGGTTGGGGAAAATTACCGCCCCTCAGCCCTCGGCATAGCCGGATGCAATCCCAACAGCACGATCCCGCCCACGATGGCCGCAAGCCCCACCACCTGCCACGTCAAAGCGACAGCGTCCATCCGCAGCTGGTCCCCCATGAACCCCACCCCGCACACGATCCCGGCCAGCGGCTGCGCGGCGGTCAGCGCGGGCAGCGACATCCGCAGCGGCGCCGTCTCGAAGGCGCTCTGCACCAGCAGAAGCCCGGTCACCCCCAGCACAAGCACCACGTACGGCTGCCACCCCGTGAACAGCGCGACCCACCCCTCCTCCGAAAGCCGCTTCCCGCTCACCCGCGTCAACGCGTCCTGCACCCCGTACAGCAGCCCCGCCGCCACCCCAAGGAGTACCGGCCCGGCGGTGAACCGGTGCCGGGACCCCTTCGCGTACACCGTGAGGAGCATCGCGACGCCCACCATCACGCCCATGATCAGCCACTGCCGCAGCGGACCAGACTCGGAGTCCCCGCCCCGCGGCTCACCCGCCACGATGAACGCGGTGACCCCGCCCGCGAGCAGCGCGAGGCCCGCCCAGCCCTGACGCCCCAGGGACTGCTTCGTCCGATGGCGGGAGAGCGCGAGGGCGAAGATCAGGTTCGTGGCGAGGAGCGGCTCCACCAGGGAAATCTCGCCCTGGCCGAGCGCGAGCGCGCCGAGGACCATGCCGCACACCATGAGCCCGATCCCGCCCAGCCACTCCGGCACCCGCACCAGATCGAGCAGCAGCCGCGGCGAGAGGAAGTCGCTCAGCGGGGCGCGCTGCGCCGCGTGCTGCTGGAACACGAAGCCGAAGCCCAGGCAGCAGGCGGCCGACACGGAGAGGACGAGGACCAGAACCGACACGTCAGACCTCAAGACGGGGGACGGGCTCGAGGCGGGGCAGAAAGTGGGGGTTTGGCGGCTACCCGGCCGACGATAGCCCTCCCCGGGGAGCTCCGCCCCACGAGGCATCCGAGGGGGTGTCCGAACAGGCACCCGAGCAGACTCGCGCAGACATCCGCGCAGACATCCGCGCAGACATCTGCGCAGACATCCGAGCCGGACGGTTGACGCCGGTCACTTCGCTGCCCAGGATCTGACTCACCAGTAAGCCCCTGCTTAGGAGGAACCCCCGGATGGCCTACGACGCAGACGTCATCGTGATCGGCGCGGGCCTCGCCGGTCTCGCGGCCACCGCGGAACTCGTCGACGCGGGCCGCCGGGTCATCCTCGTCGACCAGGAGCCCGAGCAGTCGCTCGGCGGCCAGGCGCACTGGTCCTTCGGCGGGCTCTTCTTCGTCGACTCGCCGGAGCAGCGCAGGCTCCGCATCAAGGACTCGCACGCCCTGGCCCTCCAGGACTGGATGGGCACGGCCGCCTTCGACCGCCCCGAGGACCACTGGCCCCGCAAATGGGCCGAGGCGTACGTCGACTTCGCCGCGGGTGAGAAGCGGGCCTGGCTGCACCGGCAGGGCGTGCGGTTCTTCCCCGTGGTGGGCTGGGCCGAGCGCGGGGGCTACGACGCGCAGGGGCACGGCAACTCCGTGCCGCGCTTCCACATCACCTGGGGCACGGGCCCCGGACTCGTCGCCCCCTTCGAGCGCCGCGTCAGGGAAGGCGTGGCCCGCGGCCTCGTCCAGCTCAAGTTCCGCCACCGGGTCTCCGGCCTCTCGCGCAGTGCGGGCAGCGTGGACACCGTCACCGGCGAGGTCCTCGAACCCTCCGACGCCGAGCGCGGCAAGGCCAGCAGCCGGGAGGTCACCGGGTCCTTCGAGTTCAGGGCCCAGGCGGTGATCGTCACGTCAGGCGGCATCGGCGGCAACCACGACCTCGTACGCGCCAACTGGCCGGAGCGGCTCGGCACTCCGCCGGAGCGCATGGTCTCCGGCGTGCCCGCGCACGTCGACGGGCGGATGCTCGGCATCACCGAGGAGGCCGGCGCGCGGCTCATCAACCGCGACCGCATGTGGCACTACACCGAGGGCATCCAGAACTGGAACCCCATCTGGGACAACCACGGCATCCGCATCCTGCCGGGCCCCTCCTCGCTCTGGCTCGACGCGCGCGGCGACCGTCTTCCCGTGCCGCTCTTCCCCGGCTTCGACACTCTCGGCACGCTCGAACACATCATGAAGTCGGGTTACGAGTACACGTGGTTCGTGCTCAACCAGCGCATCATCGGCAAGGAGTTCACGCTCAGCGGGTCGGAGCAGAACCCCGATCTCACCGGCAAGTCCGTGCGCGGCGTCATCGACAGGGCGCGCGCCGACGTGCCCGCGCCGGTGAAGGCGTTCATGGACAACGGCGTCGACTTCGTCGTGGAGAAGGACCTCTCCTCGCTCGTGCGCGGCATGAACGCGCTCACCAAGGAGCCCCTCATCGACGAGGCCGCGCTGCACCGCACGATCGCCGCGCGCGACCGGGAGATCCGCAACCCCTTCACCAAGGACCTCCAGGTCACCGCCATCCGCGGCGCCCGCAAGTTCCTCGGCGACCGGCTCATCCGGGCGGTCGCCCCGCACCGCATCCTCGATCCCGAGGCGGGCCCGCTCGTCGCCGTGCGGCTCAACATCCTGACCCGCAAGACCCTCGGCGGCCTGGAGACCGACCTCTCCTCGCGCGTCCTGACCGAGGGCGGAGAACCGCTCCCCGGTGTGTACGCGGCGGGCGAGGCGGCCGGTTTCGGCGGCGGGGGAGTGCACGGCTACCGCTCGCTCGAAGGCACCTTCCTCGGCGGCTGCCTCTTCTCGGGCCGCACGGCGGGCCGCGCGGCCGCCAAGTCCGTGAGCTGAGCCGCCAAGTCCGCGAGCTGAAGGGTGCGTTCGTCGCATCGCGCAGTGATCGTCGCCGCTTGTCCGAATCGTGTCCTTCCGGGCAACTCCGCAGGTCGGGGGTGAAGTCTGCGGATTCTGAAACGAGTTGGTGAAGACCCCTGAGTTAGGCAGACCTTGACTGGAGGGCTGCCTACCGCTTTGCTGTGCGTGATCATCCGCACGCGAGCCGCGCCGGGGAGGAAGTCCCGCGGTGTCACCACCCCCACCCCCCTTGGGCCGTTCCCGCAAGCGAGCGGCCTACGTTTTCGACTCCGCACTCGACGACACCGAACTCGCGGGTGCCCGCACCGCGTTGGCCCAGGGCCGCTGGACCGAGGTCCGCGCGCTGCTCGCCGCCACCGGTGACGACTGGGACCGCAGGGGCCACCGGTTCGACGTACTCGCACAGGAGCACACCACCACCGCCTGGGCCCGTGACTGGCGGCTCGCCGAGCCGGAGAGCACCGACGCCGTCGTGCTGCTCGCCTACGCCTCCGTGCACCTCGCGCTGCGCGGCAAGGGACGCTCCGAGAAGGCGCGGGACGCCTGCCGCGAAGTGGCCGCGCTGCTGCCCGCCGACCCCACGCCGTGGCTCGCGCTGCTCACCCTGGAGCGGTCCCTCGGCCGTGAGGAGGACGTCGTCCGGCTCTTCGACGAGGTCCGCCACCGGCACCCCGAGCACCACCACGCCCACCACCTGATGGTCGCCAGGCTCGCCGAACGGCGCCCCGCCGCGGGCCAGGACCCGCTGCACGAGGTGTACGACTTCGCCGCGTGGGCGGCCGAACAAGCCCCCGCCGATTCGCCGTTGGCGGTCCTGCCCGTCATCGCGCACGCCGAGCGCTACCGCGTCCTGGCCGCCGCGGGCAGTGAACCCGTGAACCCCGCGGCCTCCGAGCACTGGACGGGACGCCGGGCCCGGCAGGTCATGAAGGCAGCCTTCGACTGGTGGCTGGAGTGGCAGATGCCCATGAGCCCCGAGAGCACAGCCCACCCGCGCAGCCACGTCGACCTCAACTTCCTCGCCCACGCCAAGTTCTGCGAGGGCCGGGCGGCCGAGGCGGCCGCCCTCTTCCACCGCATCGGGCGGCACGCGACCCGAGCCCCCTGGTCGTACCCGGACCGGGACCCGTACAAGGCGTTCACCGCCGCGCGCGACGCCGCGCTCGGCTCAGCCTGACCCACCGCACCAACCGGCACACGCGAAAGGACAACCGCGCCATGGCGACGGGCAGTTCGAGCAGCACGAGCGACACGAGACCCGCGAGCGCCAAGGGCGCCGCCGACGGCAGCGGGATCAGCACGTACAAGGGCCAGGAGACCGCACTGCGCGCCGGCCGGCTCGGCACGGCGGGCCTCCTGCTCTCCGTGCTCGCGGCGACCGGTCCGCTCATGGTCGTCGCGGGCGTCATGCCCACCACGTACGGCGTGATGGGCGTCGTCGGACAGCCGCTGCTCTTCCTCATCCTCGGCGTCGTCCTCGGTCTTTTCAGCTTCGGATACGCCGAGATGAGCCGTCACGTCCACAACGCGGGCGCCTTCTACGCGTACATATCGAGGGGCCTGGGCGGTACCGCCGGCGCGGGTGCTTCGCTGGTCGCGCTCGTCGCCTACAGCGTCTTGCAGGCGGGCCTCTACGGCCTCCTCGGCTTCGAGGTCTCCGGACTGCTCCACACCTACTTCGACATCGAAGTGGCCTGGTGGATACCGGCACTTGTCACCGTCGCCGTCGTCGGCGTACTCGCCTGGCTGAAGATCGACCTGAACGCGCGCGTGCTCGGTGTGCTGCTGCTCATCGAGGTGGCGCTCGTCGTCATCTTCGACATCGCGGCCATCGCCGACCCGGCCAAGGAAGGCCTGTCCCTGCACGCGTTC
Organism: Streptomyces sp. NPDC054866; assembly: GCF_053610745.1. Classification (NCBI taxonomy): domain Bacteria; kingdom Bacillati; phylum Actinomycetota; class Actinomycetes; order Kitasatosporales; family Streptomycetaceae; genus Streptomyces; species Streptomyces sp. NPDC054866. The sequence continues at coordinate 53,179 of NZ_JBSGZA010000011.1, read as the reverse complement.
AACCCGGACACCCTCACGGGCGCGGGCGTCGCCACCTCGCTCTGCTTCTGCATCGCCGCCTTCACCGGTTTCGAGCAGGCTCCCGTGTACGCGGAGGAGACCAGCCGCCCCCAGGTCGTCGTGGCCCGCGTGATGTTCTTCGCCGTCGGCTTCGTCGCGATCTTCTTCGCGATCAGCTCCTGGGCGCTCACGGTCGCCGCCGGCCCCTCCGGTATCGTCCCCGCCGCACAGGAACAGAGCGCGGGGCTGCTCTTCGGGCTCACCGAGTCCCGGCTCGGCGGCACCTTCACCGACGTACTCCATGTCCTGTTCGTGACCGGCATGTTCGCGGCGATCCTCTCCTTCCACAACGTGGTCGCGCGCTACGCCTTCGCCATGGGCCGCGAGGGTCTGCTGCCCGCCGCGTTCGGCAGGACCAACACCTCCACCGGCGCGCCCGGCACCGGCTCCCTGCTCCAGACGGTCATCTCCGTCGTCATCGTGGTGGCCTTCGCGGTCACCGACGACGGCCCGTTCGGCGACCCGACCGCGCCGGTCCTGCACCTGTTCACCTGGGGCGGCAACATCGGCGCCCTGGGCGTCATCCTCCTGATGGCCACGGCCTCCGTCGCTGTCATCGTCTTCTTCGTACGACGCGGCGCCGCACGGGCCCAGGCCTGGCGCATCACGGCCTCCGCGCTCGCCGCGGTCGGCCTGCTCGTCATCGCGGGCTACACCGTCAAGGACTTCGACGTCCTGGTCGGCGCGGGCCCCGGCTCGGCGCTCAGCTGGGTACTGCCCGGCATCATCCTGCTCGCTGCCCTGATCGGCGTGGTCTACGGCGCGATCCTGCGCTCGACCAAGCCGGAGGCGCACGCGCGGATCGGCCTGGGCAACGAGGCGTTCCAGCTGGAGAAGGCCGCGGAGGACCCGGGCGTCCGGGGCCAGGTGTGACGAAACGCTGACGGACACCCGTGGTCCCTGTACCCCGGGGGCCGCGGGTGCTCGAATCGAAGGGTGACAACTCCCCTTCCGCACCCGCCCGAAGAGGACGGCGGCTCCGGGACACCGGTCGGCCGCCGCCTGGTCCTCGGCATGCTCGGCCTCGGCGTCGCGGGCGTGGCCGCCGCGCCGCAGCTCCAGCGGGGCCTGGAATCCTTCCTGGGCGCCGCGTCCGACAAGGACCCCACGGGCCTGACGAACCTGCTCCCCAACGGCGGCGGATTCCGCTACTACTCGGTGGCTGCCTCAGTCCCGCACAAGAGCGCGTCGACGTACCGCCTGAAGATCGACGGCCTGGTGGATCGCCCCACGACGTACACACTGGCCGAGCTGCGCGCCCTGCCGCAGACCCGGTTGGTGCGCGACGTCCAGTGCGTGACGGGCTGGCGGGTGCCGGGCACGCCGTTCGAGGGCGTACGCCTCTCCCGCCTGCTGGACGCGGCAGGGGTACGCCCCACCGCCCGGGCCGTCCGCTTCACGTGCTTCGACGGGACGTACAGCGAGAGCCTGACGCTGAAGCAGGCGAGGCGGGCGGACGTCCTGGTGGCGCTGCGCATGCAGGACAAGGACCTGAGCCACAGCCACGGCGGGCCTGCCCGCCTCTACGTCGCCCCCATGTACTTCTACAAGTCGGCGAAGTGGCTCTCCGGGATCACGCTCACGGACGAGGTGGAGCCGGGCTATTGGGAGAAGCGCGGCTACGACGTCGACGCGTGGGTGGGTGATTCGAATGGCAGGGACGACGAGCCCACGGCCTGAAGTGGCGTCGCGGGTAAGGAGGTTCAGCCCAGCACAGCGGTGGGTGCACAGGGCGACGGCACTGCTCATGGGGATCTGCGTCGCGACAGCGGCGTGCCTGTACGTTCCTCAGCTGGCCGAGCTCGTGGGGCGCCGCGCCCTCGTGGTGACCGTCCACGAGTGGTCGGGCCTGCTGCTCCCGGCCCCCTTCCTGGCGGGCCTCGCGTCCCGCGCCTTCCGCGGCGACCTGCGCCTCCTGAACCGCTTCGGCCCGCACGACAAGGCCTGGCTGCGGCGCCGGAACCCGCACCGCCTGGCGGGAAAGTTCAACGCGGGCCAGAAGCTGTACGCGGGCTGGCTCGCCGGAGCGGTTCTGGTGATGCTGGGCACGGGCCTGCTGATGTGGTTCACGGACCTCGCCCCGCTGGCCTGGCGCACGGGAAGCACGTTCGTCCACGACTGGCTGGCCCTGGCGCTCGGTGTGGTGATCGCCGGGCATGTGGGGATGGCGTGGGCGGACCCGGAGGCGCGGAGGGGGATGCGGACCGGGTCGGTGGACCCGGAGTGGGCGGAGCGGGAGCATCCGCTGTGGCGGAAGTGAAGGCGCCGGAGGGGCTGGATTTCCAGCCCGTCCGGCGTTTGAGGACATCTTTTCGGGGGTCCAGGGGGCGGAGCCCCATGGTTTCGGGAAGGGGCGGGATCGGGGAAAAGAACCCGCCCTGACCCCAGCTAAATCACAAGCGACAGCAACAGCACGAACCCACCCGCGACCACGGAGATGATCGTCTCCATCACGGACCACGTCTTGATCGTCTGCCCGACGCTCATCCCGAAGTACTCCTTCACCAGCCAGAACCCCGCGTCGTTCACGTGCGAGAAGAAGAGCGAACCCGCTCCGATGGCCAGCACGAGCAGCGCCGTGTGCGCGTCGGACATGTCCGCGGCCAGCGGTGCCACAAGCCCCGCCGCCGAGATGGTGGCCACCGTCGCCGACCCCGTGGCGAGCCGGATCACCACGGCGATCAGCCACGCCAGCAGCAGCGCCGGGATCGACCAGTCCTTGGAGATGTCCAGGACCATCTCGCCGACACCGGAAGCGATGAGGGTCTGCTTGAAGCCGCCACCCGCACCCACGATCATCAGCACACCGGCGATCGGCGCGAGCGACTTCTCGACGGTGGTCGAAAGCCGGTCCTTGGTGAACCCGGCCGCACGGCCCAGCGTGAACATGCCGACGATGACCGCCGCGAGCAGCGCGATCAGCGGCGAGCCGATGACGTCGAAGACGCGCTGCACCGTGTGCTCGGGGTTGTCCACGATGATGTCGACCAGCGCCTTGGCCAGCATCATCACGACGGGCAGCAGCACGGTCGCGACCGTGACGCCGAACCCGGGACGCTTCTCCAGGTCCTCCGAAGGACGCTGCGGCATCATCTTCTCGGGAGCCGGGACGTCCACCCACTTCGCCGCGTACTTCGAGAAGACGGGCCCGGCGATGATCACCGTGGGGATGGCGACGAGCACGCCGAGGGCCAGCGTGATCCCGAGGTTCGCGTCCACCGCGTCGATCGCGACCAGCGGACCGGGGTGCGGCGGAATGAGACCGTGCATCACGGACAGACCGGCCAGGGCGGGGATGCCGATCCGCATCAGTGAGTAGTTGCCGCGCTTGGCGACCATCAGGACGACCGGGATCAGCAGCACGATGCCGACCTCGAAGAAGAGCGGAAGCCCGATCACCGAGGCGATCAGGACCATCGCCCACGGCATCGAACGCCCGCCCGCCTTGGCGAGGATCGTGTCGACGATCTGGTCCGCGCCGCCGGAGTCGGCGAGCAGCTTGCCGAGGATCGCGCCGAGCGCGATCAGCACACCCACGCCCGCGACCGTCGAGCCGAGACCCTCGGTGAAACTGGCGATCGCCTTGTCGAGCGGGGCGCCCGCGAAGGCGCCGAGGGCGAGCGAGCCGATGGTCAGGGCCAGGAACGCGTGCAGCTTGAACTTCGTGATGAGCAGGACGATGACGGCGATGCCCGCGAGGACGGCGATACCCAGCTGGGAATGGCCAGCGGAGGTGATCGGCTCGGCGGCGTCCGCTGCCAGCATCTCAACGCTGAGACTGGTCACGGTGGCTTCCTTGTACGTCAGGGGAGGGGGGTGCGGGGGACAGGGGAACTACTGGTCGAGCCGGCCGAGCGCCTCGAAGGCCCGCTCGCTGATCTCTTCCGGACTGCCGGTGACGTCGACCGCGACGCCCGCCTCGTCCGCGCCTAGCGGCTGCAGCGTGGCGAACTGCGAGTCGAGCAGGGCCGTCGGCATGAAGTGGCCCTGCCGGTGGGACATCCGGTCCTCGATGAGGGCCCGGTCACCGGTGAGGTGGACGAACACGATGCCGGGGGCGGCGGACCGCAAGCGATCGCGATAGCCGCGCTTCAGCGCCGAGCTGCTGACCACACCGCCGAGCCCGGCCCTGCCGTGGGCCCAGGCACCGATGGCATCGAGCCACGGCCAGCGGTCGTCGTCGGTCAGCGGGGTCCCGGCCGACATCTTGGCGATGTTCGCCGGGGGGTGGAAGTCGTCGCCCTCGGCGTAGGGAACGCCGAGCTGTGCCGCGAGCAGGGGACCGATCGTTGTCTTGCCGGTTCCTGCCACGCCCATGACCACGACGACGTAGGGGGTGCTCATCGCTGTCCTGCCTCGCTGTCTTCTTCGACATCGGTCCGAAACGAGCCATCGGTCCGGAACGAGCCACGGGTCGGGGGAGGCCCGTGGCTCGTTCACGTCACTGAAACCCATTAGGTCTGACAAATTCAAGAGGCTGTGACACAAAAGTCTGACTTTTTGTTCCCGAGGGTCCCCACATACCCTGACGACATGACCGATCAGGCCCGTGGGCTGCACGCTCGCGTACTGGAAAGCCTCGGGCCCGCCATCACCGGCGGCGAGTACCCGCCGGGCAGCGTGTTGCGCACGGACGAGCTGGCCCAGCGCTTCGAGGTGTCACGCTCCGTCGTACGAGAAGCGGTGCGGGTCCTGGAGTCGATGCACCTCGTCGAGTCCCGGCGCCGGGTCGGTGTGACCGTGCGGCCCACCGAGGAGTGGAACGTCTACGACCCCCAGGTCATCCGGTGGCGTCTGGCCGGCGCCGACCGGCCGCGCCAGCTGCGCTCGCTCACGGTCCTGCGCTCGGCGATCGAACCGGCCGCCGCCGGGCTCGCCGCCCAGCACGCCACCCCCGAGCAGTGCGCGGCCCTCACCGAGTGCGCCCTCGGCATGGTCGCCACCTCGCGGGGCCAGCAGCTGGAGGGCTACCTCTTCCACGACATCAACTTCCACCGCATCGTCCTGAACGCGTCGGGCAACGAGATGTTCGCCCGCCTCGGTGACGTCGTCGCGGAGGTCCTCGCGGGCCGCACCCACCACCAGGTGATGTTCGAGGACCCGGACCCGGCGGCCGTCACCCTGCACGTCAGGCTCGCGGAGGCGGTGCGCGAGGGCGACGCCGCGCGGGCGGAGGAGCTCACGCGGGAGATCGCCGTGGGTGCGCTGCACGAGCTGGACATTCTCGCCCCGTAGCGTCGGGGACAATGGTCCGCATGTCCCGACGCGCCCCCAGTACCCCGTCCTGCCCCTGCGGCCACCCCCAGCCGTACGAGAAGTGCTGCGGCAGGCTGCACAAGGGCGAGGCCGTGGCCGCCGTGCCCGAGGAGCTGATGCGCTCCCGCTACTGCGCCTTCGCCGTCAAGGACGAGGCCTACCTCCTGCGCACCTGGCACCCGCGCACCAGGCCGCCGCGCGTGGAGTTCGACCCGGGTCTTCGCTGGGTCGGCCTGGAGATCCTGGACACGGCGGACGGCACCGCGTTCCACACCACAGGCACCGTCGAGTTCCGGGCCCGCTACACCGACGGGGGCCGCAAGGAGGCCCTCCACGAGCGGAGCCGTTTCGAGCGCCTCGACGGAGCCTGGGTGTACGTCGACGGGGCCTTCATCGACTAGCCGCGGCCCGGCGGCCCGTCACCGGATGTCCCCGAACTCGCTCATGACCCCCGGCGGCGCCAGCGCGTTCACGTAGTGCCCCGGCCCGTGGTCCTCGAAGGAGTACGTGAACGGGACGTTCCGCGTCAGCGCGAGCCGGGCCGCGAAGAACGCGAGCGGTGCCACCACCGCGAGCCCCGCGAGACTGTCCATCTGCGGGTAGTGCGGCGCCGGATCCTGCACCTCGGTCCAGCCGTGCGCACGGCCGGGCCCCCGCGCCAGCTCGGCAAGGGCCCGCCCCACCGACTTCGCCCTGCGCCCCGCCATGGCAGGCAGCCGTCCCCCGAGCAGATCGCCCGGCAGGGACAGCGCCTCGATCATCGCGTCGGCCGTGAGCGAGACGGCGCCCTCGACCACGCTCCGCCTGCGCCGGTAGTGGAACTCGCGGCCGAAGGGTGCGTACGGCCCGACCGGACGAGGCGGCAGCGCGGGCACGACATCGCGATCGTAGATGTAGCGGATGAGCCGGTCGCGCAGCACGTGGACGCCCCGCGGATCACAGACCGCGTGGCAGGCGCGGGCCAACTCGGGCCCGCCCAGCATGGGTTGGCCGAAGGTGTAGACGGCCTTCAGGCGTTCCGCGACGGCGGCGTAGCGCGGCTCGTGGATCAGCACGACGCCCATCAGCGCCGCCATCGCACCGCCGAGGCTGTGCCCGGTGATGTAGAGCGCCTCCATCCCGTCGCCCACCGTGCCCTGCTCGTCGGGGTTGACCGACTCGCCGCGCAGCGCACGCTCCAGGGCCTGCATGACCAGGTACCGGGAAGCCCTCATGTTGCGGTAGAAGCCCGCGTGGACGTCGTACCGCTCCCCGCCGAGGTCCACGCGGAGCGTCTCGGGCCGTACGTCGGCGTCGGTGAGGATGCTGATGATGTCCTCGGGCTGCGTGCCGCGGTAGCAGAGGATCACCACCCGCCGGTCCTTGTCCTGGAGGAGGTACGCCGCCGAGGCGATGTACATCGCGCCCACCCGCTGCTCGAAGACCCGGCAGTCGTTCTCCTCCAGGCCGAGCCGCGCCATGATCATGGACAACGTCGCCGCGTCGGCCTCCTCGGCGGACCCGGCGTAGGCGTAGGCCGAACAGGTCGCGAGGGCGTGCGGGACCACGCCGTCCGGATCGGGGTGGGCCTTGGCCTCCACCAGCCGCTCCACCAGGTCGGGATAGACCGGGAAGTCCGGGCCGGGGCCGGTGTCGGTACTGGCCTTGTACGGACGCAGATCGGTGAAGGACGGAGCCTTGGCGTGGTGGTCCCGCATGGTTCCCCCGGAACGGGCGGTGACGGCAACGGAGTTGCGAGCACACCACCGGCCCGATCCGCAGTCAACTCACGCGTGTAAGGGCCCGGCCCACCCGTCACGGACCGGCCATCGGCGCACCTCCGCTCCTGGGGTTGCTGTGAGAGAAGACGCCCGTGGGAATCCCGGACGATCACCCGCGCCGCGCCGCACGGCCGTCCCAGGGCGCCCGACGGGCCCAAACACCGTCGCCCGCCTGCCTGTTCGAGGCCCGGGCGGCGCCCCGCACATAGGCGGGAACCCGCGCTGCGGCCGCCCGGTGCCGCCAGTAGCGTCCTAGGCCCTGTCGTCGGACAGGGCCTCAAGGTCCTGCCGTCGGACAGGGCCGAGCCCACCCGTCCCGTACGCCTGCGTGCGAAGGAAGCTCCTGATGGCCGACAGCGGACAGTACGAGCAGACCTACGAGCGATACGTGGGCGGCAGCCCCGAGGCGGAGCGCCGCCTCTTCGAGCGCCTGGCCCGCGAGATCATGAAAGTCCAGGCGAAGAACCGGCGCACCAGCGGCGCCGGTTCTCTCGCGCGCACCCAGCACGCGAAACCCGCGCTCGGTGTGGAGAACGCCCGCCTCACCTTCCACGAGGACCTGCCCGAGGCCCTGCGCAGCGGCTTCGCCAGGCCTGGCGCCGACTACGCGGCCACCGTGCGGCTCTCCAACGCCAGCGGCACCCGGCAGCCCGACGCCGCGGCTGATCTGCGGGGCGTGGCCGTGCGCGTGACGGTGTCGGACGAGGAGAGCCACGACCTGCTCGCCACCAACTTCCCGGTGTCGCACGCCCGCGACGCCCGCGAGTTCGTCGCCTTCGCCAAGGCCATGGGGGGCGCGAACAGCACGCTGGAGAAGGCCTTCGGCCTGTTCGTGAAGCTCCCGCTGGCCGTCGGGCTCTCCACCGCGACCCGAATGCGGCGCAACATCCAGGCCGCCACCCGGCAAAAGGTCAACAGCCTAGCCAGGGAGACGTACTGGAGCCGCGGTGCCATCCTCTGGGGCGAGGCGGGCCCCGTCCGCTACCTCCTGCGCCCCGTCGTGGGCAGCGCCCCCGAGCCGAAGCCCGAGCGCCGCGACCCCGGCTTCCTGCACCGCGAACTGGCGCACCGCCTCGTCACGTCGGACGTCGCCTTCGACCTGTGCGTCCAGCGGTACGTGGACGAGCAGCGCACGCCCATCGAGGACGGCTCCGTGGAGTGGAAGGACACCGTCGCCCCCGCGGTGCCCGTCGGACGCCTCACCATTCCGCGCCAGGACCTCACCACCGCCGAGGCACAGGCGGCGGCGGGGCGGGTCGAGGAGCTCGCCTTCAACCCCTGGTACACGACCGACGAATTCCGCCCCCTCGGCAATCTCAACCGCGCCCGCAAGGCCGCGTACGAAGCGAGCGCCGCCCACCGTCAGGGCCTGCGCTTCAGCACCCCGGAGCCGCTGCGCAACACGGTGCTCGGCATCCCCATCGGACGGTTCTTCGCCGCGCTGAACCGCTATGTGCCGTGGCACAGGCTGCCGTTGGAGGCGAGCCTGCTCAACCTGGTCTTCCTGCGCAAGGCGCTCCGGCGCCTCAACCTCATCGACACCGACGTCCACGAGGCCCCGCCGAAGGCCGTCCGTGTTCCGGCGCCGGTCGACGAGCGGCTGCGCACGGCCCGGTCGTACGACGGGACGCACAACGACCTCTCCGCGCCCTCCATGGGAGCCGTGGGCGCCGCCTTCGGACGCAACCTGAAGCCGGACTACCGGCCCGACCTCTTCGACACCCCGAACCCGGTCACCGTCAGCCGCCAACTCCTTCAGCGCGACACCTTCGTGCCGGCGACCTCGCTCAACATCCTGGCCGCCGCCTGGATCCAGTTCCAGGTCCACGACTGGGTCAACCACGGCCGCTACCCAGTCGGCACCAAGTCCGTCGAGGTCCCGCTGCCGCCCGGCAGCACCTGGCACAACACCCCCGGCGGGCCTCCCGAGAACGTGATGCGCTTCGCCGAGAACGAAGGCATTCAGCTCCCCGGCAACAAGCCGCCGATCCTCTTCGCCAACACCGCGTCCCACTGGTGGGACGGCTCCGAGGTGTACGGCGCCGACGAGCAGACCGCGAAGTTCCTGCGCGAGCCCGACGGCAGCGCGAACCTCCGCCTGGAGGAAGGCCATCTGCCCATCGGCCAGAACGGCATCCCGCTCACCGGCTTCAACGAGAGCTGGTGGCTCGGCCTCAGCGCCATGCACACGCTCTTCGCCCGCGAACACAACGCGGTCTGCGCGGCCATGCGCCGCGAGTACCCGGCGATGAGCGAGGACAGCATCTATCACGCGGCGCGCCTGGTCGTCTCCGCGCTCATCGCCAAGATCCACACGGTGGAGTGGACCCCGGCGATCCTCGCCACCGAGGCCATCGACCTCGGCCTGCACACCAACTGGGAGGGCCCGCCGAACAATTGGCTCAACAAGCTCGGCCTGTGGCTCCTGGAGTCCCACTCGCTGACCGGCATCCCCAAGACGCTGCCGGACCACCACGCGGCGCCGTACTCCCTCACCGAGGACTTCGTCACCGTCTACCGCATGCACCCGCTGATCCCGGACGACTACGTGATGCGCGAGCACCACTTCGGGCAGCGCCTGGAGAGCCTGACCTTCCAGGACATCCAGGGCGGCGCGGCGGAGGCCGCGATCCGCAAGACGGGCCTGGCCGACACCCTCTACTCGTTCGGCATCGCCCACCCCGGCGCGATCACCTTGAACAACTTCCCGCGCGCGCTCCAGCGCTTCGAGCGCGACGGCGAGATCATCGACCTGTCGGTCGTCGACCTGGTCCGCACCCGCAGGCGGGGCGTGCCGCGCTACAACGACTTCCGCGTGGGCCTGCACAAGCCGCGCATCCGCCGCTTCGAGGACCTGAGCCAGGACCCCGAGACCGTCGCGCGCCTCAAGGACGTCTACAGCTCGGTCGACGAGATCGACACCGTGGTCGGCCTGTTCGCCGAGAACCCGCCGACCGGCTTCGGCTTCAGCGACACGGCCTTCCGCATCTTCATCCTGATGGCGACGCGGCGCCTGCAGAGCGACCGCTTCCTGACCGTCGACTACCGCCCCGAGATCTACACACCGCTCGGCATCGAATGGGTCGAGAAGAGCGGCATGAAGTCCGTGATCCAGCGGCACGCCCCGGAACTCGCCGGGCTGCTGCCCCGCGACGCGAGCGCGTTCGCGCCGTGGCGGCAGGTCAAGCCGGTTCGGGACGGAGCCGGCGATGCCTCCGACTGAGCCCGGGCCCGAAAGCCGGGCGAACGGCCACCACCCCGGGCTCGCCGACCTCTTCGTACGCCCCCTCCTGGAGACGGTCTGGCGCCGCCGCACCCACCGGGTGAGCCGCGGCGCCACCGTCCCCGCGGGATCGATGAGTTACGTCTCCAAGGACCCTCCGCAGCCGCTGACGGAGCTGGAGGAGGCGGTCCTGATCGCCCTCACCGGCTGCACGGGTCTCACCATGCCCGACCGCCCCTTCGAGGACCCGCGGAACGGCAAGCCGATCATGGCGAAGCCGAACCTGACCATGGCGGGGCGCACGGCGGGCAGCCCCGACAACGCGCAGGGCACGCACTTCTTCCTGATCAACGACACCGGCACGTACTACCTGAGGAAGCTGCCGCCCGCGCCGGAGGAACCCTTCGACGACGCGACCCTGACCGCCCGCGCACGGGAGGCCAAGGTCAAGGTCCTCGACCACCGACTGGACGTGGCGGAGGGCCTGCGGGACTTCCCGGCCTACCTGGACTCGAACCGCTTCCTGTCCAACCTGCCGGGCACGACGATCCTGTTCCCCGTGGTGGACCTGTCCCACCAGTACATCAACGCCCTGATGTACCTGCTCACGCAGCCGGACGGGGCACGGCCCACGCTGGTGGACGACCGGAACTTCTACCGCCCGGCAGGCGTCAAGAAGTGGATCAAGAACGGTTTCCTGAACGAGAAACTGAAACTGCCGCTCGGGGCACTGGGCCCGCTGCGCACCCAGATCGAGGCGGACCTGCTGCTCCAGAACCTGATGCTGGTGGCGGACGCGATGGGCCTCGGCGCCTGGATCCACGCCTCCATCAACCCCCAGATCGCCCTGGGAGACCCGAAGTTCTCCCGCGCCTACGGCAAGATGCTCGGCTTCACCTTCGTCACCCCGCGCTGGCGCCCCGCCGACGTGTGGCGCTGGCACATCCCGCTCCCCAAGTACGCCAACGTGCGCTCGCACCCGGTGGGCCTGAAGGCACCCGGCGGCGAGCAGCTGATCTCCGCGATGTGCCCGCCCGCCTTCGCGTCGATGTCCGACGCGGTGGACTCGGTGATCCGCGAGAAGTTCGGCCCCGGCGGCGTCTACGGCGACAAGGACGTCTTCACCCGCATCTACCGGGAGGACTACGGCCAGCGCTACCTCGCCGAGGCGAGCGAGTACGAGGAGCGGGTGATCGAGTGCGCCCGCGACATCTGCACGTACATCCTCCGCACGCACCGCCGCTTCCCCGCCCACACGGACGCGATCCACGTGCCCGGAGTCTGGCTGCAGGCCCACCACGTGGAGAACGAGTACTACGACAAGTACTTCACCCAGGGCCTCACCCCGGCGCATCGGCGCCACGGGGGCCTCTGGGACGGCCAGGGGTGAACCCGGCCAAAACGAAGAGCGGGCCAGGATTCCCTGGCCCGCTCTTCGCGGTGTTTCTCTGTGTCCGAGGGGGGACTTGAACCCCCACGCCCGATAAAGGGCACTAGCACCTCAAGCTAGCGCGTCTGCCATTCCGCCACCCGGACCGGTGGTCTGTCGCGGTTTCCCGCGGCGACGTGGAAAACCATAGCAAACATTCGGGGGCCTCTGATCACACAGGTCAGGCACGTGAACGGCGTATGTCGGCGGGTGCCCGGCCTTGGGCGTCGGAGGGTGGACGCGGGAGGATGAAGAGGACCACCAGCAGCGATAGCGGGAGGAACCATCGTGAGCGAGCCGAGCAGGGCCGACAGGGCGGGCGACGCGGACCGGCCGCGGGCCGTCACCGGCGAGGACGAGGTCGTCGATCTCTGCCGCGATCTGATCCGCATCGACACGAGCAACTACGGCGATCACTCGGGCCCGGGGGAGCGCAAGGCCGCCGAGTACGTCGCGGAGAAGCTCGCCGAGGTGGGACTGGAGCCCCAGATCTTCGAGTCGCACCCCGGCCGCGCCTCCACGGTGGCCCGCATCGAGGGCGAGGACCGCTCCCGGCCCGCGCTGCTCATCCACGGCCACACCGACGTCGTACCGGCGAACGCCCAGGACTGGAAGCACCACCCCTTCTCCGGGGAGATCGCGGACGGCTGCGTGTGGGGCCGCGGCGCCGTCGACATGAAGGACATGGACGCGATGACCCTCGCGGTCGTCCGGGAACGCATGCGCACCGGCCGCAAGCCCCCGCGCGACATCGTGCTGTCCTTCATGGCCGACGAGGAGGCCGGCGGCACGTACGGCGCGCGCTACCTCGTCGACAACCACCCGGAGCTCTTCGAGGGCGTCACGGAGGCCATCAGCGAGGTCGGCGGCTTCTCCTACCAGGTCAACGAGGACCTGCGGCTCTACCTCATCGAGACGGCCCAGAAGGGCATGCACTGGATGAAGCTGACCGTGGACGGCACCGCGGGCCACGGTTCGATGATCCACAAGGACAATGCCATCACCGAACTGTCCGAGGCAGTGGGCCGGTTGGGGCGGCACAAGTTCCCGGTGCGGGTGACCAAGACGCTGCGGCACTTCCTGGACGAGCTCGGCGACGCGCTCGGCACCGAGCTCGACCCCGAGAACATGGACGAGACGCTCGCCAAGCTCGGCGGCATCGCCAAGCTCATCGGCGCCTCGCTCAAGAACACCGCCAACCCCACCCAGCTGGGCGCGGGCTACAAGGTCAACGTCATTCCCGGTCAGGCGACCGCGCACGTCGACGGCCGCTTCCTGCCTGGGTACGAGGACGAGTTCCTCGCCGACCTGGACCGGCTCCTCGGCCCGAACGTCAAGCGGACGGACGTGCACGCGGACAAGGCCCTGGAGACCACCTTCGACGGCGCGCTCGTCGACGCCATGCAGACGGCGCTCCAGGCCGAGGACCCGATCGCCCGCGCCGTGCCGTACATGCTCTCCGCCGGCACCGACGCCAAGTCCTTCGACGACCTCGGCATCCGCGGCTTCGGCTTCGCGCCGCTGAAGCTGCCGCCGGAGCTGGACTTCGCGGGCATGTTCCACGGTGTGGACGAGCGGGTGCCGGTGGACGGCCTGAAGTTCGGTGTACGCGTGCTCGACCGGTTCATCGACGCGTCCTGAACGCTTCAATAATCGTCAGCGCGTGCGTACTTGACTGAAAAGAGTGAAAGCGACCATACGCTCGTAGCCCCAATACGTCCTCCTCGTTACAGGTGGTGCGGTCCGCGGCTGGGATCGCATTGCCAACAAGGAGGAATAATGATCAAGAAGATCGTCGCTGCTGCGGCTGCTACTGGTGGTCTCGTGCTCGCGGGTGCGGGTATCGCCGCTGCCGACGCCGGTGCTCAGGGTGCCGCCGTGAAGTCCCCCGGCGTGCTCTCGGGCAATGTCGTGCAGGCGCCGGTCCACGTGCCGGTGAACGTCTGTGGCAACACGGTCTCCGTGATCGGGCTGCTGAACCCCGCCTTCGGCAACACCTGCGTCAACAAGTGACGTTGCAGTGCCTCACCCCATGAGGGTCTGAGTCCCTGGGCCCCGGAGTGCACGCCATGCACTCCGGGGCCTTCGGGCATTCCGTGTGCGCGCCCCGAGGCGCGTACGCATTCCTGAAGGTCGAAGGCAGGGAATACCTATGCGACAGGTCACTCGTAAAGGCCTGATCACGGTGGCGGCCGCGACGGGCGTGCTCGCCATCAGCGGTGGATACGCGCAAGCCGACTCGGGCGCCCGCGGGGGCGCATCGGACTCTCCGGGCGTGCTGTCCGGCAACTCGGTCCAGCTCCCGGTCGACGCGCCGGTGAACGTCTGCGGCAACAGCGTCAACGTCGTCGGGGTGCTCAACCCCGCGGCGGGCAACAACTGCGTCAACACCTCCGACGACGGCGGCAGCGGCTCGGACAAGCCCTCGGGAGGCGGGTCGTCGGCGGACGGGCACACCAGTGACTCGCCCGGCGTCGGCTCGGGCAACAACGTCCAGCTCCCAGTCGACGTGCCGGTGAACGTCTGCGGCAACAGCGTCACCATCGGCGGTCTCGGCAACGCGACCGGCGGCAACGACTGCGTCAACGACTCGGGCGAGGGAACTCCGCCGGGCAGCGGGAAGCCGCCCACGAAGCCGGAGCAGCCGCCGGGCGGCCCGGAGAAGCCGGAGACGCCGGAGAAGCCCGGCGGGCCGGGGGAGCCGGAACAGCCGGGGAAGCCGGGAGAGCCGGGGAAGCCGGGAGAGCCGGGGAAGCCTGGTACGCCGGGTGGCAAGCCGGGGGACGACCGGGCGATGCCGAACCAGCCGGGGGCGCAGAGCATCGCGCAGCCCGAGGGTTCGGAGACGCTCGCTCAGACGGGCAGCGAGCTGCCGGTCGGTGTCGTGCTGCCGGTGGGCGCGGGCATGCTGCTCGCGGGCACGGTGCTGTACCGCAGGACGCGGTCGGCCGCCTGATCAGGATCAGGCTGCTGGTCGGCGCCTGATCCGGTACGGAGAACGGAGGGTGTCCCGCATGGTCGGGGCGCCCTCCCTTCTCGTTCTCTCACATCACCAAGTGGCCCGCAGCTGGCGGATGATCCGCCGCTTCAGCCGCACTCTGCGGCTGCCGTCGGCGTGCAGGCTCAGGCGGTCCAACTCCCAGTGTCCGTACTCTGCGTGGTCCGTCAGCAGGCGCGTTGCTTCCTTGCGGGTGACCCCGCGCGGCACATACACGTCGACAAATTCGTATTCCGGCATCGCATCTATTGTGCAAGTACAGGCCCGGTACGGATAGCGTCTGCACTATGTCTGATGCTGCGCAGCCCACCGCTGCCGAGGTACGCGCCGCCGCCGAGGCGGTCAAGACCGCGCTCGACCGTCACCTTGCCGCGGTCGAACGCAGGTCGGGGGAGGACGACCCGGCCGTCTACGAAGCGTTCAACGAGCTCGCCGCCGCGGCCGAGGAGTACGACGAGCTCCTCTACGACCGCTATGACGAGGTCACCCCCTTCGAGATCCCCGGCTCGGACAGCGGCGTGCTGCCGCCGTACCAGGGCCCGGAGGAGGCGAACGCGCTCAGCGTGCTGATCCGCAGGGACTATGCCGTGGCGGAGCCGCAGCGGCTCCTGGCGCAGGCCCAGCGGGTCGCGGACCTCGACGCGGGCACGGCGGGCGAGAGTCCCGCGGCCGCGGCGGCCGGCAGCAGCGTGCACGCCGCGCTCGGCGTCCTCTTCGGTGAGTTCGAACCGGACGAGATCGCCTCCCGGCACAAGGAGTTCGGCCTGGAGGAGGGCGACTCCACGCTCTGGGTCACCGCGGCGGACGAACCCGCCGAGCCGGGGGAGTGGCTCGACACCCCCTTCGACCAGGCGGACCCGCACCGAGTCGTGTGCCGGTTCGACGTCAGCGCGGTCTTCGACGACGAGCCGGACGACGACGGGATCGACGCCGACGCCGACGTCCATCTCCGCGTCGATCCCGACGCCGTGGCGGTCCTTGAGGAACTCGACGAGATCGACGACGCCGACGAAACCGACGACGACGTTGAGGTGGACGACGTCGACGAGGTGGACGTCAGAAGCCCCCTGGACGCGGATCGCTGACCCCTCAGGGCCCCGCCCCGGCTCAGGCCGTGGCGGGGACCTGCGGGCGCAGGAGGGTCTGGAGGCGGGTCGTACGGGCCTTCGCGGGGATCTCCGCCACCGCGCGCGGCAGCGCCTGCTCAGCGCCCTGGACCACCGAGAGGTGCCGCTCACCGCGGCTGAACGCGGTGTAGACCCAAGGCCTGCTCAAGGCCGCGGTCGCGTCACCGGGCAGCACCACGACCGCCGCGGGCCAGCTCAGGCCCACGGCCTGGTGCGCGGTGAGGGCCCACGCGTGCCGCACCGTCTGCTCCACCTGCTCCTTCGGTACGACGACGGGGGCGCCGTCACACTCCAGATGCAGCCCCTCCGCGTCGGCCCGCAGGACGCGGCCCACAGTCGTACGCCCCGGCGCAGGGACGTGGGCGACGCGGTCGCCGGGGTCGAAGCCGCCGAACCGGCCGGGGCCGGGGTTCAGCCGCTCCTTGAGCGCGGTGTTCAACGCGCGTGTGCCCGCCGCTCCGCCGTGCCCCGGAGTGATCACCTGGGTGTCCTCCGTGGGCACCCCGATCGCGCGCGGCACCGAGTCCGCCACGAGCTGCACCGTGCGGTGGACCGCCTCGCCCGCGTCGCGCACGGGGACGATCACGACTTCCTTGCCCGGCGCCTCGACTTGGTTCAGCTCGCCGATGCCGATGCCGGAGACCAGTTCCCCGATGGGCCCGGGGTCAGGGACACGCGAGACGACCTGGGGGCAGCAGCGTGCCGCGAGGAGATCCGCGAAGACGCGGCCGGGGCCCGCCGACCACAGCACCCCCGGGTCGCCGCTCAGCACCAGACGGGCGCCGTCGGGCAGGGACTCCACCAGCATCGCGGCGGTCTCCACGTCCAGTTGCGGCGCGTCCAGGACCACCAGGAGGTCTAGGGCGAGCGCTCCGTCCCTGTCCCGCCCCGGGCCTTCGGCCCCGGAGAGCAGCCCCGCCACGGTCGCGGCGCCCGTCTCGTCCGAACCGATGAGCCCGGCGACGCGACCGCGCCCCCCGGCGCTGTGCGTGGCCGCCCACGCCCGCAGGCCGAGACCCGCGGCGGCCCTCACCAGCGCGGCGGGCTCGGCGCGTGCCGCCTCGCCGCCGGTGTGCAGGACGAGCCCGTGACCGGCCACCGCGCGGATCAGCTCGGCGGTGGAACCGGACGCCTCGCCCGCCGCGGACTCCCAGTCGGCGGCCTGCGGGCCCGAACTCTCCTCCTTGGGCAGGGAGTTGATCACGCGGGCGAGCCCGTCGGCGAGGCTCTCCTCCGCGAGGGCGTACTGCTCCAGGCCGACCAGGACGCGGACCGGCTGCTCGGTCTCCTCACCCTCGCCGTCGCCCTCTTCCTGTACGGGTGCCGGGGCCCCCGGCGTCTCGATGGCGTCCTGGAAGACCAGGATGTCGCCCTCCGCGATGGCGCTCTGCACCGCCGCGTCCGGATCGGGCACGGCGCGCTGGCCGAGCGCCGCGGTGAGCGCCGCCGCGTCCAGGGCCGTGTGTCCCGCGACGGCCGCCTGCTCCAGGAGCCAGGCGGTGATCGCGCGCCCCCTGCGCTCGTCGTCGGGCCCGCACTCCGCGCCGAGCAGCGCCCGCGCGAATCCGTCGGCCTGCTCCGTGCGCACGCCGCCGACCCGCAGCAACTGCCAGGGGTCCTCGCGCAGTTGGGCATCGGCGCCCTCGCCGAGCACTGCCGCCGTCCGCGCGGCGAGGGTGGCGGGTGCCCCTCCGTCGGCGAGGACGGCACGGACCGCTTCCACGGCTTCGTCGCCGGGTCCCGAGGCGGCCGCCGCGACGGGCTGAGGCCGCCGCACGGGCTCCGGCGCGGCCTTGCGGGGCGTGGGTTCGGGCTCGCTGAAGGCGCTGGCGACCGGCTTCTCTCCGCTCTCCACCGCGCGCACGGCGGCCAGCAGATCGGCGGCCTTGCCGCTGAGCTTGGCCCCGGCGTCGACCGGCCCCTGCTTGGCGGCCTTCCGCTCGGCGATCCGCTCCTGGAGCTCCCGCTGGGCGGCGATCTCCGCCTCGGTCTCGGAGAGTTCCTTGCTCTCCGCGGTGGCTTCGCCCTCGGCGGCGGCGTCGCTTTCGGCGGCGTCCTCAGGCCCGGCGGAGCCGCCCGCTTCGGCCGCCTCGTCGGTGCCGGCGGTGTCGGCCGCGCCCTCGGGCTCAGGGGCGCCCGCCCCGTTCGCCTCCGCGGCAGCGGCCCCCTCCGCTTCCTGCGCGGCAGCGGTTTCCGGCTCCGTACTCACAGCGTGCTCCAGTCCTGATCGGGGTAGCGGTGCACGGGCGCCGACACGTCGTCGAGCGCCTGGCAGATCTCGTCAGGAAGACTAAGGGTCTCCACTGACAATGCGGCCGTGAGCTGCTGCGCGTTGCGCGCGCCGACGATCGGCGCGGTCACTCCGGGGCGGTCGCGCACCCAGGCGAGGGCTACTTGGAGGGGCGTGGCCGCGAGGCCGTCCGCAGCCGTGGCGAGCGCGTCGACGATGCGGCCCGCGGCGTCGTCGAGATAGGGCGCGACGAACGGCGCGAAGTGCTCGGAGCCGCCGCGCGAGTCGGCCGGGGTGGAGTGGCGGTACTTCCCGGTGAGCACCCCGCGGCCGAGCGGCGACGAGGGCAGCAGGCCCACGCCGAGGTCCATCGCGGCGGGCAGCAGCTCCCGCTCGACGCCGCGTTGCAGCAGGGAGTACTCCATCTGCGTACTGGCCAGGCGGGTCCGTGTCCCCGGGGCGGCGAGCTGCCACGTCGCGGCCTTGGCGAGCTGCCAGCCGGAGAAGTTCGAGATGCCCGCATAGCGTGCCCGGCCGCTGCTGACGGCTATGTCCAGGGCCTGGAGCGTCTCGTCCAGGGGCGTGCAGGGGTCGAAGGCGTGCAGCTGCCACAGGTCCACGTAATCCGTACCGAGGCGGGCCAGGGACGCGTCGAGCGCCGAGAGGAGGTGGCCCCGTGAGCCGTCGAAGCGGCGGTCGGGGTCGGGCACGCTGCCGGCCTTGGTCGCGATGACCAGGTCGCGGCGCGGCACGAGCCGTTCTATGAGGCGGCCGAGCAGATACTCGGCCTCCCCGTCGCCGTACACATCAGCCGTGTCGATGAGGCTGCCGCCGGCTTCCCAGAACACCTTCAGCAGATCGGCGGCGTCGCTCTCCTGGGTGTGCCCCCAGGTGAGGGTGCCGAGTCCGATCCGGGACACGCGAAGGCCGGTACGGCCGAGATGCCTCTGCTCCATGGGCGCTGAGATTACTGGCCGTGCTCCAGCGGCGTGAGGGGCTGTGGACAAACCCGTGCCTGTGGAAAACCCGCTCACCCCCCCGGCCACCCGCACGCCCGCCGCTGACGGGCCGCGCACCCACGCGCTACAGTCCCCGGCACAGGGACGTTACTGCTCAGTAAGGGGATTCGGCCATGCAGCTCGGGATCAACCTCGGCTACTGGGGCGCGGGGATGGACGCGGACAACCTCGCCGTCGCCAAGGAGGCCGACAAGCTCGGCTACGCGGTCTGCTGGGCCGCCGAGGCCTACGGCTCGGACGCCGCGACGGTGCTGTCCTGGGTGGCCGCGCAGACCGAACGCATCGACATCGGATCCGCGATCTTCCAGATCCCGGCACGGCAGCCCGCGATGACCGCCATGACGGCCGCCACGCTCGACTCGCTCTCCGGCGGCCGCTTCCGCCTCGGCCTCGGCGTCTCGGGACCGCAGGTCTCCGAGGGCTGGTACGGCGTCAAGTTCGACAAGCCGCTGGCCCGCACCCGCGAGTACGTCGAGATCGTCCGCAAGGCGATGACGCGCGAGCGCCTCAGCTACGAGGGCGAGCACTGGACGCTCCCGCTGCCTGACGGACCGGGCAAGCCCATCAAGCTCACCGTCCACCCCCAGCGCGAGCACATCCCGCTCTACGTCGCCGCGATCGGCCCCAAGAACCTGGAGCAGACCGGCGAGATCGCCGACGGCGCCCTGCTGATCTTCCCCTCGGCCGAGCACCTGGAGGAGACCGCGATCCGCCACCTGCGCGCGGGGCGCGAGAAGGCCGGCAAGACGATGGAAGGCTTCGACGTCGTCCCGACGGTGCCGCTCGCGGTGGGCGACGACGTCAGCGGCCTCGCGGACATGTTCCGCCCGTACACAGCCCTCTACGTGGGCGGCATGGGCAGCCGCAAGCAGAACTTCTACAACCAGCTCGCCCAGCGCATGGGCTACGAGAAGGAAGCGGCCGAGATCCAGGACAAGTACCTGTCCGGCGACAAGGAGGGCGCGGCGGCCGCCGTGCCGCGCGAGCTGATCGACTCGACCACGCTGCTCGGCTCCGTGGACCGCATCGCCGAGCGGATGCAGGCCTACGCGGCCGCCGGGGTCACCACGCTGACGTTGGCGCCGGCCGGCTTCACGCTGGATGAGCGGATCGCGGCCCTGCGCGCGGGTACGCAGGCGCTGGAGCGCGCCGGACTGGCGTAACCCGGGGGAGAAGTTCTGCGGCCGTGGTGGGGGCTCGGGGGTCTTCCCCGCCACGGCCGTCACGGGGCACAACGCGTCATGGCGCCCCTCGGTTACGGGCCCGTCCGGGGCCAACTGTCCTTCGTTTGGCGGAGCTCTCCGCGGTAGCTGTTGCCACACCCGCGCCACCGCATTTGACTTGTTCTTTGCGGAGGTTCGCGCGGCGGACATGGAGGTGCCACTGATGCTTTCGGCCAGGAGTGTCTTCGAGGAGATCCTCGACAACGACGAGTCGTTCCAGCTCTTCTGTTCCATCGCCGCCAGCGGGGAGTCGCAGGGCGGCTGGGAGAACGGGCGCATCGCGGCCCTTCTGCCCGAGAGCTACCGCGACCTCACCCACAAAGTCACCCGGCACGGCGCCGACGAGGACAAGCACGGGCGCATCTTCAACGCCCTCCTGAAGAAGCGCGGCCTGGAGCCCGTCCCGGTACCGCCCGAGACCGACTACACCATGCTCCTCGAGCGGCAGGGCATCGGCCTCGCGCACGAGAAGCTCCGCCGCGAGGAGCCGCTCACCGAGCGGGACGTCGTCGTCTACCTCTCGCACAGCCGTGTCACCGAACAGCGCGCCGCCGACCAGATGGACATGCTCGTCACGTACTTCGGCGACCACCCCGAGGTCGGCAAGGCCATCAAGATGATCTGCCACGACGAGGACAACCACCTGGCGTACTGCCACGAGGAGTTGCTGCGCCTGGCGGCCCAGGGACACGGGCGGACCATCCTGGACACCCTGCACGAGTGCGCCCGTGCCGAGACGCGCGTGTACCGGGACGTGAGCCTCGCCGTGATGGGCCACATGGGACGCATCCTGGACTGGCCGAAACCCAAGTCCGCGGCGCTCGCCGCGGGGGTCAACGGCATGTACGCGTACGAACGTCTCGGCGGCTGGCGGCGGATGGTGTCCCTGAAGATGCCTGAGCGACGTGACGCCCTGGGCGGGCCCGCCACGTCGTTCGCCTGAGCCGAGCCGCCCGAAGGCCCCTAGAGCCAGCCGCGGCGCTTGAACAGCCGGTAGAGGGAGATCTCGATCGCGACCATCAGCAGGATCACGGCCGGGTAGGACCACACCCAGCGCAGCTCGGGCATGTGGTCGAAGTTCATGCCGTAGACCCCCGCGATCATCGTCGGGACCGCTGCCATGGCAGCCCACGCCGAGATCTTCCGCATGTCGTCGTTCTGCCGCACGCTCATCTGCGCCAGGTGCGCGGAGAGGATGTCGGACACCAGGCGGTCGAGGCTGTCCACCCAGTCGTTCACGCGCGTCAGATGGTCGCTGACGTCCCGGAAGAACGGCTGGGCGGTGTCCTTCACGAAGGGCACGTCAGGCGCGAAAGGACCCGTTCCGGAGAGGCGCATCATGGGCATCGCCAACGGTCCGGTGGACCGGCGGAACTCGACGATCTGCCGCTTGAACCGGTAGATCCGCGACGCCGTGTTGCGGCTGCCCCCGCTGTCGGGCGAGAAGACCTCCGCCTCCAGCTCCTCCAGGTCGGTCTGCAGCTCGCCCGCGACGTCCAGGTAGTGGTCGACCGTGGCGTCGGCGATCGCGTACAGGACGGACGTGGGCCCGTGCCTGAGCATCTCGGGCTCCGCCTCCATGCGATGGCGTACGGCACCGAGAGGCGAGCCCTCGCCGTGCCGGACCGTCACCACGAAGGCGTCGCCGATGAAGACCATGACCTCGCCCGACGAGACGGCGTCGCTGTCCGGCTCGTACACGACCGGCTTCAGGACCACGAACAGCGAGTCGTCGTACATCTCGAGCTTGGGCCGCTGATGCGCCTTCAAGGCGTCCTCCACCGCCAGCGGATGCAGCCCGAACTCCCTGCTGACCTCGTCGAACTCCGCCTCCGTCGGTTCGTGGAGGCCCACCCAGACAAAGGCGTCCCCCGCGCCGCGTGCCTCGCCGAGGGCATCCGAGAAGTCCGCATCGCACTCGGTGCGGAGCCCGTCCCGGTACATCGCGCAGTCCACGATCACGGAGCGCATTCTTCCGAACCTCCGCTCGGGGCGCACCCCCGCGTCGGCTTAGGCTGGCCCGCATGCCCACGCTGATCCTCGTCCGGCACGGACGATCCACCGCCAACACCGCGGGCCTGCTCGCCGGGTGGACCCCCGGCGTGGCCCTGGACGAGCGCGGCGCCGCACAGGCCGCCGCGCTCCCCGGACGCCTCGCGGACCTGCCGCTCGCCGAAGTCGTCACGAGCCCGCTGCAGCGCTGCCAGGAGACCGTCGCACCGCTGCTCGCCGCGCGGCCGGACCTGCGGGCGCACACCGACGACCGCATCGGGGAGTGCCACTACGGCGACTGGTCCGGCCGCAAGCTGGCCGAGCTCTCCGACGAGCCGCTCATGGAGGTCGTACAGCAGCATCCGTCGGCCGCCGCCTTCCCGGGCGGCGAGTCCATGCGCGCCATGCAGACGCGGGCGGCCGAGGCGGTACGCGAGTGGAACGCGCGCGTGGAGCGCGATCACGGCCCCGACGCCGTCTACCTGATGTGCTCGCACGGCGACATCATCAAGTCCCTTGTCGCGGACGCCATCGGACTCCACCTCGACCTCTTCCAGCGCATCTCCGTGGAGCCCTGCTCCGTCACCGCCATCCGCTTCACGCGCCTGCGCCCCTTCCTCGTACGCCTGGGGGACACCGGCGACTTCGGGTCGCTCGCGCCCCGCGCGGAGCCGTCGGGCAGTGACGCGGCGGTGGGTGGCGATGCGGGAGCACCGTGATCGTCACCCGCAGTAGGGTGCAGTCGTCGCGCCGAACAGGCGCAAATGATCAACCGCAGTCGATCCCAATGGAGACAGGACGTGTCGCGTCAGGTGTTCCTCTACGACCCGCCGGAACGCTTCGTGGCCGGAACAGTCGGGCTCCCCGGACGGCGTACCTTCTTCCTCCAGGCCTCCGCAGGGGTCAGGGTGACCAGTGTCGCCCTGGAGAAGACCCAGGTGGCCGCGCTCGCCGAACGCATGGAAGAGCTGCTCGACGAGGTCGTGCGGCGCAGCGGCGGCAACACCCCCGTGCCCGCCGTCGCCCCCAGCGAGGTCAGTGACAGCGCGCCCCTCGACGCACCCGTCGAGGAGGAGTTCCGCGTCGGCACGATGGCGCTCGCCTGGGACGGCGAGGAGGAGCGGATGATCGTCGAGGCGCAGGCTCTGGTCGAGCTCGACGCCGAGTCCGACGAGGATCTCGCCGAAGCCGAGGAAAGGCTTCTGCAGGACGAGGAGAACGGGCCGCCGATGCTGCGCGTGCGGCTCACCGGGGCCCAGGCGCGCGCGTTCGCCAAGCGCGCCCTCGACGTCGTGAACGCGGGGCGGCCGCCGTGCCCGCTGTGCAGCCTCCCGCTCGACCCGGAAGGACACGTATGCCCGCGGCAGAACGGATACCGGCGGGGAGCGTGAGCCCGGACTCCGGCGCCGACTCCGTGGAACTGCTCACCCGGGGCGAGCTGACCGTCCGTGGACGGATCCGCGAGGCCTCGAACGCCGTGCTCTACTGCTCCGTCTCGTACGAGGGCCAGGAAGCCGCCTGTGTCTACAAGCCGGTCGCCGGGGAGCGCCCCCTGTGGGATTTCCCCGACGGGACGCTGGCACAGCGGGAGATGGCCGCGTACGAGGTCTCCGAGGCGACCGGGTGGGGCCTGGTCCCGCCGACCGTCCTGCGGGACGGGCCGCACGGCGAGGGCATGGTCCAGTTGTGGATCGAGGGCTCTCAGGAGCAGGGCTCTCAGGAGCGGGGGCCCGAGCTGCTCGCCCTCGTCGAGGGGGACGAGCCGTCCGAGGGCTGGAAGGCGATCGGTTTCGCGGACGTGGGGGAGGGGCGGACGGCGCTCCTCGTGCACGCGGACGACGAGCGGCTGCGGCGGCTCGCTGTCCTTGACGCGGTGATCAACAACGCGGACCGCAAGGGCGGGCATCTGCTGGCAGACGGGGACCGCCTTTACGGCATCGACCACGGGGTCACTTTCAACGCCGAGGACAAGCTGCGGACGCTGTTGTGGGGGTGGGCGGGGGAGCCGCTTTCCGCCGAGGCGGTGGCGGTGCTTGAGTCCCTGCGGGACGGGCTCACGGGCGAGGCGCCGCTTGCCCTGCGGCTGGGGAAGCTGATCACCGGGGTCGAGGTGGACGCGCTCCGCGCCAGGGTGGACGCCCTGCTGGCGTCCGGGAAGCACCCCGCACCCGGCGGGGAGTGGCCGGCCATCCCGTGGCCGCCGGTTTAACCGGTCCCCCGAGGCTTCGGCGTTGTGCCCACCCGTTCCGCCCTGCGGAACGCCTGCCCACAACGGGGGCGGGCGATCGGGCTGGCTTGCTGCCGGGTGATCGGGTGGGTGGGTGGGAAAAGATCCGCCGCGAAGCGGTGGTGCAGTGGCCCCGCCCAAGGCGCCCACGCCCGCAGGCCCCCCACTCGTATACGGACGCTCCGTCCGGTTAGGCTCATGGCATGCATGCCTGGCCCGCTTCTGAGGTCCCCGCCCTGCCTGGCAAGGGCCGCGACCTCCGGATCCACGACACCGCGACCGGTGGTCTTGTCACCCTTGACCCCGGTCCCGTCGCCCGTATCTACGTCTGCGGCATCACTCCGTACGACGCCACCCACATGGGTCACGCGGCGACCTACAACGCGTTCGACCTCGTGCAGCGCGTGTGGCTCGACACCAAGCGGCAGGTTCATTACGTCCAGAACGTGACCGACGTGGACGACCCGCTCCTGGAACGTGCCATCCGCGACGGCAAGGACTGGGTCGAGCTCGCCGAGGGCGAGACCGCGCTGTTCCGCGAGGACATGACCGCCCTGCGGCTGCTCCCGCCGCAGCACTACATCGGCGCCGTCGAGGCCATACCCGGCATCGTGCCGCTCGTCGAACGGCTCCGGGACATGGGCGCCGCCTACGAGCTGGAGGGCGACGTCTACTTCTCGGTCGAGTCCGACCCCCACTTCGGTGAGGTGTCCGGTCTCGACGCCGCCGCGATGAAGCTGCTCTCCGCCGAGCGCGGTGGTGACCCGGACCGTCCGGGCAAGAAGGACCCGCTCGACCCGATGCTCTGGATGGCCGCCCGCGAGGGCGAGCCGAGCTGGGACGGCGCCTCGCTCGGCCGTGGCCGCCCCGGCTGGCACATCGAGTGCGTGGCCATCGCCCTCGACCACCTGGGCATGGGCTTCGACGTGCAGGGCGGCGGCTCCGATCTCGCCTTCCCGCACCACGAGATGGGCGCGTCGCACGCCCAGGCCCTCACCGGTGAGTACCCCTTCGCCAAGGCGTACGTCCACGCCGGGATGGTCGCCCTGGACGGCGCGAAGATGTCCAAGTCCAAGGGCAACCTCGTCTTCGTGTCGAAGCTGCGGCGGGACGGGACCGACCCGGCCGCCATCCGCCTCGCGCTGCTCGCCCACCACTACCGCGCCGACTGGGAGTGGACCGACTCCGTCCTGACCGAGGCCGTGGAGCGCCTCGGCCGGTGGCGTGCCGCCGTCTCGCGTCCCGACGGACCTGACGCCGAGGCGCTGGTCGAGGAGATCCGCGACGCCCTCGCGAACGACCTGGACGCTCCCGCGGCGCTCGCCGCCGTGGACCGCTGGGCCGCACGCCAGGACGCCGAGGGAGGCACGGACGAGGGCGCCCCCGGCGTCGTATCGCGTGCCGTGGACGCGTTGCTCGGCGTGGCCCTGTAGCTCCAGTAGCTCCCGGGCCACCGCTTCGTAGCTCCCAGGCCACCGCTTCACCGAAATGGGCCGCTCCCGGAAATCCAGGAGCGGCCCATCAAAGTCCATGGCCCTGGCGCCCGTCGAGGCGCTAGACCACCGGGCATGAGATCACCCACGCGCCTCAGACGGGCGGCCGTCGCCGCCGCCCTGCTCGGCCTTCTCGCCGTGTTCGCCGGTCCCGGCGGCAGCGCCGCGCAGGCCGCCGACGATCCCGCGACCACGGTCGGGGACGTCACGGACTTCGCCGCCGACGGCTCCGTCTACCGCCTCACGGCGGGCAAGGCGGAGGCCCGCGTCAGCTTCGTATCGAAGGAGACGTTCCGGCTCGAACTCGCCCCTGAAGGCGACTTCACCGACCCCACCGGCAAGGACATCGTCCTGCCGCAAGGTGAACCGCCCCGCACCAAATGGGCCGACAAGGGCGACCGCTACGAACTCGGCACCTCCGAAGTCACCCTGCGCGCCTACAAGTCGCCGCTGCGCTTCGCCCTGTACCGCGCCGACGGCACCCAGGTCTGGGCCGAGTCCAAGGGCCTGAGCTGGACGAAGGACGCCACCACCCAGAGCCTGGCCCGCGGCGCCGACGAGCAGTACTACGGCGCCGGAATGCAGAACGGGCGCGGCAACACCTCGCACCGCGGCAAGAAGGTCGAGGTGAGCGTCGACTACAACTGGGACGACGGCGGGCACCCCAACTCCGTGCCCTTCTACCTGTCTTCCAAGGGCTACGGAGTCTTCCGGAACACCTACGCCCCCAACACCTACGACTTCGCCGAGCCGGTGACGGCCACCGCGAAGGAACAGCGCTTCGACGCCTACTACTTCGCGGGCCGCGGGAGCGACGCCGCCAAGGACGTCATCGGGCAGTACACGAAACTCACCGGTAAGCCCTTCCTGCCGCCCGTCTATGGCCTGGAGATCGGTGACGCGGACTGCTATCTCCACAACGCCAACCAGGGCGAACGCCACACCCTGGACTCCCTGAAGGTCGCCGACGAGTACCTGAAGCACGACATGCCGAACGGCTGGATGCTCGTCAACGACGGCTACGGCTGCGGCTACGAAGACCTCGCCGAGACCGCCAAGGGCCTCCAGGACCGCGACATGCAGCTCGGCCTGTGGACCGAGGACGGCCTCGACACGATCGCAGAGCAGGTCGAGGCGGGCCAGCGCGTCGCCAAGCTCGACGTCGCCTGGGTCGGCGACGGCTACAAGAAGGCGCTCGACGGCTGCAAGGACGCCTACAAGGGCATCGAGGACAACAGCGACGCCCGCGGCTTCACCTGGGCCCCCGAGAGCTGGTCGGGCGCCCAGCGCTGCGGAGTGCAGTGGTCGGGGGACCAGAGCGGCAGCTGGGAGTACATCCGCTGGCAGATCCCCACGTACGCGGGCGCGACCATGTCCGGCCTGGCCTACACGACCGGTGACGTGGACGGCATCTTCGGCGGCAGCGCCAAGACGTACGCGCGTGATCTGCAATGGAAGTCGTTCCTGCCGGTCACGATGACGATGGACGGCTGGGCGGCAACCGATAAGCAGCCCTTCCGGTACGGGGAGCCGTACACCTCCATCAACCGCAAGTACCTCAAGCTGCACGAGTCGCTGCTGCCCTACTTCTACTCGCACGGCCACGAGGCGACGAAGACGGGCGTCGGCGCCGTGCGCCCGCTGGCCCTCGAACACCCCGACGACCCGAAGGCCGCCACCGACGCCGCCAAGTACGAGTTCCTGGCGGGCGAGGACTTCCTCGTCGCGCCCGTCTACAAGGACACGACCGTCCGGGACGGCATCTACCTCCCCAAGGGGACGTGGACCGACTACTGGAGCGGCCGTACGTATCAGGGCCCGACGACCGTCGACGGCTACAGCGCGCCCCTCGACACCCTGCCGCTCTTCGTCAAGGGCGGCGCCACCGTGCCGATGTGGCCCGGCGGCATCAGGTCCTACAAGGACCGCACCGCCGACTCGCCGCTCGCCTGGGACATCTACCCGCAGGGCAGGTCCTCCTTCGAGCTGTACGAGGACGACGGCGTGACCCGGCAGCACCGGGACGGCAAGTACGCCACCCAGCGCGCCGACGTCGACGCGCCCCGCTCCGGCGCGGGCGACGTGCGGGTGCGGATCGGCGCGAGCAAGGGGGAGTACAGCGGCAAGCAGACCGAGCGGCCCTACGCGTTCACCCTGCACACCGGAGACGCGCCGAGCCGCGTGGAGCTGAGCGGCGACAAACTGCCCCGGTTCACGTCGAAGACGGCGTACGAGAAGGCGGCGCAAGGCTGGTTCTACGACCGGGACGACCGGGGTGGTGTCGTCAAGGTGAAGACGGCGGCGCTGCGCACGGACCGGGCGTTCGAGATCGAGCTCGACGACACCAGCGCGGTCGGCGGTGCCGTGCCCGGCGCCAGCGCCACGCTGAGCGCCCCCGCCGGACAGGAGCTCGGCGCGGGCACGGCGGGCAAGGTCGCCGTCGACATCACCGCGGGGACGCGGGACGCCACCGGCGTCGACGTCACTCTGGACGTGCCGGAGGGCTGGACCGCGGGCACCGCCCACGCCGACCGCGTCGCGGCGGGCACCACCCGCCGCGTCGAGGTCGCCGTCACCCCGCACAAGGTCGCCGAACCCGGCGAACAGCCGCTGAACGCCACGGCCCGCCACCGCGCGGCGGGCCAGGACCGCACAACCACCCAGCGGATCGCGGTCGCCGTCATGCCGCCGGCGCCGATGGGTGACACCTGGGCGAGCGACATGGTGTGGCTGAAGTCCACCAACGGCTACGGGCCCGCCGAACGCGACCGGAGCAACGGCGAGTCGGGCGCCGATGACGGCCGCACGCTGACCCTCGCGGGCAAGACGTACGAGAAGGGGCTCGGCACCCACGCCGACTCCGTCATCGAGGTCTACACGGGCGGCCAGTGCGCGAGGCTCACTGCCGACGTGGGCATCGACGACGAGATCAACGGCTACGGAGAGGTGGCCTTCTCGGTCGAGGCCGACGGCAAGGTGCTGTGGACCTCGCCCAAGGTGACGGGGGCGTCGGCGACCGTGCCGGTGGACGTCGACGTGAGCGGGGCCCGGCACGTGGAGCTGAAGGTGACCGACACCAACGGCTCCAAGAGCGGGGACCACGGGGACTGGGCGGCGGCGAAGTTCAGCTGCGCGTAAGCCTGCGCGTGAGCCGGTCGCCGGTTCGCGGCAGGGAGCGGCGCCGGGCGGGAAGGACTCCGCCCGGCGCCGCGGTCCGTCACCGCCCCCGTGTCACTTCGTGGTGATCACGATGGCCACGAGATAGGACGGGTTGGTCGTGTCGTAGTAGCCCATCACCTGCTGCCCGTGGGCGAAGGCTTCCTGGACCGCGACGTGGGTGTTCTGACTGGGGTTGATGAACGCCTTCCAGGCGTTGTCGATCATCAAGTAGAGGACCGACGACTGGCCGGGCAGCGGCTGGACGACGTCCCAGAACGCTGTGGCGATGCCCGACGAGACCGCCTGGGTGGAGATCTCCGGCGCCTGCGCCTGCGGGACGCTCTCCTGGCCGAGCTGCTGGAGCAGCTGCTGGTAGGGCTGCTGCCGGCCCAGCTGCTGGAGCTGCTGCTGCGGGCCGAACTGCTGGGAGCCGCCCTGCTGTTGCGGAGGCGCCGTGCTCGGACCCTGCCTGCCCTGTTGCTGCTGGCCCTGTCCCTGGCCCTGCCCTTGCTGGGGGCCGTACTGCTGCTGTGGACCGTACTGCTGGCCTTGCTGCTCCATGGGGCTCATGTACGGGGTGGTGCTCATGCGAATGCCACCTTCCCTCAATGGTTGTGGTGCTTCACGTGAGTGCTTCAGCCCGTGACGACCAGGCCGACGACCTCGTCGTCCGAGAACCAGACGCGTACGTCGGGGTGTCCTCCCGCGAAGGCGGCGTGCACCGCCTGGCGGATGTCGGGGGTCGGGTCGTTCAGGTTGCGCCACTCTCCGGCGACGAACAGCCGCAGGCGCGGCGGGAGTTCGGGAGGATAGGGGAGCAACTCGTCCCAGTAGCGCTCGGCCCGGCCCGAGCCCACCGCCGACGGCAGCAGGTTCGTGACCGCCGACTTGATGTCGGGACGGTTGCCGATCCGCTGCGAGGCGGGGCGGCCCGGCGCGTCCTGCTGCGGCGAACCCGTCGAGCGCAGCACCGCAAGCGCCCGGTCCGGCGTCATCAGCTGCTGGCCCGCGGCCTTCAGCATGCCCTGCAGACAGGCCAGGGCGCCGACGACGACCGGTGAGGCGGACGAGGTGCCGGAGAACGTGTCCGTGTACCAGGCGATCTCGTCGGCGCCGCCCTGCAAGTCGCCCGGCTGGTTCCATGAGCCGCCGGTCGTGGTCGTCTCGCGGCCCCAGCCCTGCGCGTCCACGCGGGCGCCGTAGTTGGAGAACCCAAGGCGCGAACGGTCCGGGCCGTGATCGCGGCCGTGTGTACCGGGCGGCGGCGCGCCCGCGCCGACCAGGACGGCGCGCGAGGGCCGGTTGGAGGGGTTGAAGGGGTTGCGCCACCACTCGGGGAACTCGTCGGGCCTGCGCTCGTACACCGCGTCGTCCAGGGACTCCGCTCCGTTGCCCGCCGCCCCGACGACGATGACGCCCTTCGCGGTGGCGTGCCGGATCGCCGCGTAGTCGTCGGGCCACCACTCCAGGGCGATGTAGCCCCGCTGGTCGTCGCGCGGCTCGAAGTCGAACCGCGGTCCCGGACGGTGCAGTTCGATCAGGACGATGTCGCCGGGGCCGAGCCGCTCCGCCGCCGCGTGGATCGTGGCCGCCGTGCCGAGGGGCTGGAAGGAGGCCGCCGCGGTCATGGCCTCCGGCGCGATGCCGGTGATGCCCACGGAGTTGCGGTCGCCGCCGATCACGCCGATCACCGCGGTGCCGTGGTTGCGCCAGGCCAGGTCCTGAAGGGGCGTTCCGATGACCACCCCGGCGAGCTTGCCGGTCAGGTCCTCGTGGCTCAGCTGCCAGGCGCCCTCGATGTCGATCACCGTGATGCCCTCGCCCGAACCGCCGAGCCGCTGCCACGCCCAGTACGCGTCGACGCCTTCGGGCGCCGGGCGCAGATAGCCCTGGCGGCCGGTGAAGTCGGGGGTGACGGGGGCGCCTTCCTTGCGGCGCCCGGACTCGCCGGCGTCGGGCGACCCGAACGGGCCCGCCTGGCGCTGGGGCGGGGGCTGCGGCCGGTCCGTCGAGCCGAGCGACGCGGGTACGGCGCCGGGCTTCACGTACGCCGTGTCGATCCCCGGCAGCGCCGCCATGCGCGAGCGCAGCTCCTGCGCCCTGCTCCCGCCGCCGCGCACGCGGTAGAAGAGCGCCAGGTCGGGGACGTCGTCGCCGTCGTCCGACACGATGTGCTCCCGGCCCCGCAGACGGTCCTCGTTGCCGAACAGCGGTTCCAGGGCGAGCTGTTCGTCGCTGAGGAACATGTTCAGGGCCGACACGTCGGAGCCCGCCGCCGAGCGGACGCCCTCGGCCTGGGCGCGCAGCCGGGCCTCGGGCCGTGCGACGACGATCAGCTCCTGCTCGGACGCGCGGTAGGTGAATCCCGCCCCGTCGGGTCCTGGGCCACTGGCTCCGGGGCCCGCTGCCGGCTCTACCTGGTCGGTCATCGCTTCACCGCTCCCTTCGACGCTTCGGGTGCCGTGCTGTGCGCTGTGGCCGCGCATTCCGGGGCACACCCTGCTACCGCCGGGCGCGGCCGTCCACCCCCTTTGCCCCAACTGCGTTTGAAATCAAGGCAACTTGGGAACCCCGTGCAATTCGTCCGGAAGGCGATGTCACGCCTCAATCCGGCCACAGGCGGGACGGGCGCCACGCAGAAGGGCGGCACCCTTGCGGATGCCGCCCCACGTCGCTCTGCGCGCTCTGCGTACTGGTCAGTCCTCGGAGGAATCAGACGGTCCGGATTCGGACTCGCCGCTGCTCTCCTCACCCGTCCCAGTCCCAGTCCCAGTCCCAGTCCCAGTCCCCGTCCCCGCTCCGGGTTCCGTGTCCGGACGCGTCTGCGGCTTCGGCGGCCGTGTGCGGTCGCCGGGGCTGTCACGCAGATACGGGGCGGCGTCGCCGCCCTCCGTCGCGTGGCCGCCGGGCTGCGGCGGACCGCCGCCGTCGCGCCGCCGCAGATAGCGCTCGAACTCGCGGGCGATCGCCTCGCCGGTCGCCTCGGGCAGCTCGGCCGTGTCCCGCGCCTCCTCGAGCGACTGGACGTACTCGGCGACCTCGCTGTCCTCGGCCGCCAGCTGGTCCACGCCCACCTGCCAGGCGCGCGCGTCCTCGGCGAGGTCGCCGAGGGGGATCCGCAGGCCGATGAGGTCTTCGAGGCGGTTCAGGAGGGCCAGCGTGGCCTTCGGGTTCGGCGGCTGCGAGACGTAGTGCGGGACGGCCGCCCACAGGCTCACCGCCGGGACGCCCGCGTGCGTGCACGCCTCCTGGAGGATGCCGACGATGCCCGTCGGGCCCTCGTACTTCGTCTCCTCCAGGTCCATGGTGCGGGCCAGGTCCGGGTCGGAGGTGACACCGCTGACCGGGACGGGGCGGGTGTGCGGGGTGTCGCCGAGCAGTGCGCCCAGGATCACCACGAGCTCCACGCCCAGCTCATGGGCGAAGCCGAGGATCTCGTTGCAGAACGACCGCCAGCGCATCGACGGCTCGATCCCACGCACCAGCACGAGGTCGCGCGGCTTGTCACCGCCCACGCGGATCACCGAGAGCCGGGTCGTCGGCCAGGTGATCTTGCGGACGCCGCCCTCCAGGAAGACCGTGGGGCGGTTGACCTGGAAGTCGTAGTAGTCCTCGGCGTCCAGCGCCGCGAAGACCTCGCCCTTCCACTCCTTGTCGAGATGCGCGACCGCGGTGGAGGCGGCGTCGCCGGCGTCGTTCCAGCCCTCGAACGCGGCCACCATGACCGGGTCGACCAGCTCGGGTACCCCCTCGAGCTCGATCACCCAGGCCTCCTTCCGACGTCCTTTACGTACGCCCCAACCTTACGGCGTCCGGCGGGGCCCTCCGCAGCCCCCTTGCGCGGGCTTCGATGACCGGATCACTGCCCCGCGGGAGGCCCGCGCACTCCCACGGCCCCCGTGCTTCACAGCGTGGAGCGCAGCCACTGCTCCACGCTCGCGATGTGCACCGTCGCCCATGACCTGGCCGCCTCCGCGTCGCGGTCGCGCAGCGCGGTGAGGATCGCGCGGTGCTCGTGCAGGGTGCGGCTCACGGCATCCTCCTGGGTGAGGCCGCGCCAGATGCGGGCCCGGGTGGTGGGTCCGGAGAGGCCGTCGAGGAGCGAGCAGAGCACCGAGTTGCCGGACGACTGCACGATGCCGCGGTGGAACTCCAGGTCGCAGGCGACCAGCTCCTCCACCGAAGGAGCCGCCCCGAGGGCGTCCAACTGCGCCGTCAGGACGTCGAGTTCGGCCTCGGTGATGTGGGCGCTGGCCATCGCCGTGGCGGCGGGCTCCAGGATGCGGCGCACCGCGAGGAACTCCAGGACCGTGTCGTCGCGGTGGAAGTCGACGACGAAGCTCAGGGCTTCGAGCAGGAGCTGCGGGTCCAGGCTCGTCACGTACGTGCCGTCGCCCTGTCGTACGTCGAGGATGCGGATCAGCGAGAGTGCGCGCACCGCCTCGCGCAGAGAATTGCGGGAAAGGCCCAGGTCGGCGGCGAGTTCACTCTCCTTGGGCAACCGGTCGCCGGGGCGCAGCGCGCCGGAGACGATCATGCCCTTGATCTTTTCGATGGCTTCGTCGGTGACAGCCATGGGGACCTCGCCTCACAAGACAGAAGACATCCGATGTATCGGATGATTATGGCGTGTTCCTGGGCTGTTGTGTACCTGGGTCCGGGCGATATCCCTGTTCCTGTGCGCGTTCTGTGTTCGTACGACCAGCGGCGTGCCGTCCCTACCCGAACCGCTCGATGCGGATGCGATCCACCGGCTGGCCCCCGGCCACCAGCAGTCGCGACGCGTGCTCGGCGAACCCGTTCGAGCCGCAGATGTACGCCTCCCAGCCCCCCTCGGGCTGACCGGCGCCGAGGAACGGCGCCAAGTGTTCGGCGCGAAGCCGGCCCTCCGCCCGCGTCAGCACCACGGTCGTCTCGTCTCCGTACTCATCCGCGTAGATCAGATCCTCACGCGTACGCGCCGAGACGAGAAGCCGCAGCGGCACCGGACGCCCCGCCCCCCGCCAGTGCCGCAGCATCGACATCAGCGGGACCACGCCCGACCCCGCCCCGAGAAGCAGAGCCGGTCGGTCGCCGGGCCACGCGAAGAAGCCCGACAGCGGCCCCCGCACCTCCACCACGTCGCCCACGCGGGCGACCGTGTGCAGATGCCCCGACACCTCGCCCCCCGGCACGTGGTCCAGGGTCAGCTCGATCTCGCCGCTCCCCGAAGCGTCATCCGGGGCTGAAGCGATCGAGTAGTGGCGCTGTGCGACATACCCGTCGGGCGCGGTCAGCCGCAGCATCAGATGCTGGCCCGGCAGGTGCCCCTGCCAGTCGGACACCTTCAGACGGAAGGTCGAGACGGTTCCGGCGGCGTTCTCCCTGCGGACGTCCACCACGGTCGCCTGCTGCCACTCGGACGCCGCGCGATTGCTCACCGCGATCCGCCCCGGCACCGCGAACCGCGTCGGCGGCACAAAAGTCTCAGTCACCGGAGTAACGCTCCTCCCGCCAGGGGTTCCCCCGGTGGTGATAGCCGTTCTGCTCCCAGAAGCCCGGCTCGTCGTGGTCGAGCAGCCGCAGCCCCGCCACCCACTTCGCGCTCTTCCAGAAGTAGAGGTGGGGCACGATCAGGCGCGCCGGACCGCCGTGCTCCGGCGGCAGCGGGCCGTCCCCGTACTCCCAGACGATCCACGCCTTCCCGCCCGTCACGTCGGAGAGGGGGAGGTTCGTGGTGTACCCCGTGTGCGAGTACGCGACGACGTGCGTGGCCTCCGGGCGCGGCCCGGCGGCGTCCAGGAACGCGTCCAGGCTCACCCCGCCGAAGCGCACCCCGAACTTGGACCAGCTGGTCACGCAGTGGATGTCGCCGCGGTACTCGGAGGCGGGCAGCGCGTGCGCCTCGTCCCACGTCCAGGTGTGCGGGGTGGTGACGAGGCCGTCCACGCGGAACGTCCAGTCCGCGGCCGCCAGCTGGGGCGTCACCTCGGCGGACAGGACGGGCCAGCCGTCCGCCGCGTCGTACTGCCCGGGAGGGAGCCGTGGGTCGCGGTCGGCGGCGCGGGCGCGGCCGGTGAAGCCGCGGGTGGGTTCGACGGTCATACGGTGCTTGCCACTTCGGAGGTGCCGGTCGTGCTTGTAGTGCTATTCGTGCTCGTGGGGACGGGCGCCGCGGAGCCCGCCGCGTCCTGGAGGGCCCGCAGCGCGCGCCGCTCGTCCAGTGTCACCAGCGTACGGTCCCGCATCAGGACCCGGCCGTCGACGACCGTGTCCCGTATGTCACTGGACGCGGCGGCGTACGCCAGCATCGACCAGGGGTCGTGCCGCGGCGTGAGATGCGGCCGGGTGAGGTCGAGGACGATCAGGTCCGCGCGCTTGCCGGGCTCCAGGGAGCCGAGCTGGTCGCCGAGGCCCAGTGCCCGCGCCGACTCGATGGTCGCCATCCGCACGGCCTGCTCGGCGCCGACCGCCGTCGGGTCGCCGCCCGCCTTGTGCACGAGCGCCGCGACCTTGACCGCGCCGAGGAGGTCCAGGGTGTTGGAACTCACCGCGCCGTCCGTGCCGAGGCCCACCGTGACGCCGGCCTCGAGCAGGTCGGGGACGCGCGCTATGCCGCAGCCCAGCTTCAGGTTCGACACCGGGCAGTGCGCTACGGACGTGCCGGTGCGGGCCAGGGTCCCGATCTCCGCGTCCGTGAGGTCGACGGCGTGCGCGAGCAGCGTGTCCGGGCCGAGCACGCCCAGCGAGTCGAGCAGCTCCACCGGGCGCATGCCGTGCTGCTCGGTGACCATCTCCACCTCGCCCGCGTTCTCGGCGGCGTGGATGTGCAGCAGGGCGCCGTGCTCGCGGGCCAGCGCGCTGATCGCCGTCAGCTGCTCGGGCACCAGGGTGTACGCGGAGTGCGCGAAGACCACCGGGCGTGTGCCCGGCGCCGGGGTGCGCGCCGCCAGGTCCGCCGCCGCCCAGCCGAGCCGGTCGGCGTAGGGGCGGCCGTCCGGCGGGCCCGGCACGTCCATGAACGTGGGCCCTGTCAGGAGGCGCCACCCGGCATCGCGGGCCACGGCCTCGGCCGCCTCGTGGAACCAGTACATGTCGAGCGCGGCGGTGACCCCGCCCCGTACGGATTCGGCGATCGCGCCCTGGATGCCCGCCGTCACCGTCTCGGGGGAGAGCAGCGCCGCCTCGGCCGGGATCACGCGGGCCAGGAAGCCCTGCAGCGTCAGGTCGTCGGCGATGCCGCGGAACAGGGTCATCGCCAGGTGCGTGTGCGTGTTGATCAGACCCGGCAGGACGAGACAGCCGCCGGCGTCCAGCTCTTCGGCGGCTTCGTAGGCGGCGCGCAGCCGCTCGGCCGGGCCGACGTCGATGATCCGGCCGTCGCGCACGGCGACGGCGCCGTCCTTCACGACGGTGCCGGACGCGTCGACGGTGAGGACGTCGCCGCCGTGGACCAGGAGATCTATGGAGCCGCCCCGGTCCTGGGCCGGCAGGTCAGTGGGGTGCATCGGTTCCGTTCTCCACAGGGTCGTTCGGGTGGCTGCTCAGTGCTCCGTGGCGGCAAGGAGCCGGAGCGCGTCCAAGGCTATCCGGGCGCCTCGGTCGACTCCTTCGGCCACCACGTTGCGGTGCGGGTTGTAGCCACCTGTCGAGAAAGGCGCTTCCTCGTCCACGAGTTCATCGGCGTTGGCGCCGTCCACGACGAGCGCGCCGCCCGCGACCAGGCCGTGCGTGGACGCGAAGACGTACAGCGCCGAGAGCTCCATCTCGATGGCCGCGATCCCGGCTGCCGTGTACGCCTCACCGGGCAGCGGCAGGAAGCCAGGCTGGAACGCGGCCCGCGTCCACACCACCCCACGGTGGTACGGGGCTTCGGCCGCGCGGGCCGCCCGCTGGAGCGCGATGACGGCCTCCGGAGTCGCGAACGCCGGGTACTCGGCGGGGATCAGCTGCTGCGTCACGCCGTCGTCGCGTACCGCCGCGTCCGCGATGACCAGGTCGCCGTCGCGGATGCCGGGGCGGATCGCGCCCGCCGTGCCGAGCCGCACGATGGTGCTGACGCCCGCCTCCGCGAGCTCCTGGAAGAGGAGGATCGCGCCGGGGGCGCCGACGCCGTGCGAGGCGACGACGACCGGGGTGCCCTGCCAACTGCCGGTGAAGGTGCGGTACTCGCGGTGGTACGACACCTCCTTCGCGTCGTCCAGGAGGTCGGCGACGGCGGCGGCGCGCGCCGGGTCGCCGACCACGACCGCCTGGCTCGGCAGGCCGGTGCGGGGGACGCGGGTGATGGGCAGCGCGTCGCTGGGCGTACGGGCGTCGGTCGTCATGAAGGTGCTCCTACCAGGGGCTGCTTGCGGCGGCGCCTGCGCGCCGTGGACAGGAAGAGGGCGGCCAGGGTCACCACGTACGGGGCGGCGTCGGTCGCCTGCTGCGGCATGCCGAGCCCCTGGAGACGGAAGCCGACGGCCTCCGCGATGCCGAAGAGCAGCCCGGCGAGCAGGACGCCGAGCGGCAGGGCGCGGCCCAGCATCACGGCCACCACGGCGATCCAACCACGCCCGGCCGTCATGTTCTCGGAGAACAACGTGACGTTGCCGAGAGCGAGTTGGGCGCCCGCGAGACCGCACAGGACACCCGACGTCAGCACGGCTGCGTACTGATACTTGGCGGGGCTGACCCCCAGCGTCGCCGCCGCGTCGGGAGCCTCGCCGACGCCGCGCAGCCGAAGGCCCCACGGGTGGCGGGCCAGGAACACCGCGGCCACGGCGACGGCGGCCCACGAGAGGTAGACGAGCGCGGAGTGCCCGGAGAGGATCGCCCCGGCGAACGGGATGTCGATGCCGCTAAGACCGGCCAACTCCGGGTCGGAGAAGGTACCTTGGACGCCGAAGACCGTCCGCAGCAGGAACCCGGTCAGACCGACCGCGAGGAGATTGAGCGCGACGCCGAGTACGACGGCGTCCCCGCGCAGCGAGATCGTCCCGACGGCCAGGATCATCGAGTACGCCGCCGAAGCGAGGGCGGCGAAGACGACACCGAGCCAGGCGCTCCCGGTGAACCAGCTGCCCGCGACGCCGCTGAAGCAGCCGATCAGCATCATGCCTTCGAGGCCGATGTTGAAGACGCCCGCGCGCTCGCAGATCGCGCCGCCGAGCGCGGCGAGGAGGATCGGGGTGAGGGCGAGGAGCGCCGAGTGGAACAGCGCGGAGTCGATGCTCATCGCACGCTCACTTCCTTCGTGTCGTCCTTCGTGGCGTCGGGCAGCTCCGCTGTCTTCTTCCTGGCCCGTCGCCACGTCAGGTTGAGCCGGGCCGCGAGGAAGACGATGACGACGGCCTGGAGAACCTGCGTCAGCTCGCGCGGCACTTCGGTGGTCCGCTCCATGGCGAGCCCGCCCACTTCGAGCGCCGCGAAGAACAGGGCGGCCAGGACCGTCCCGAGGGGCGCCGCCGCGGCGAGCAGCGCTGCCGTGAGACCGGTCCAGGTGTGCCCGGCGGCGGTGAGTGACCCGTCGATGAAGCGATAGGGGAAGCTCAGTACGCCGATGGCGCCGACCAGGCCCGCGACGGCGCCGGAGAGCGCCATGAGCCGCAGCGTGAGCCGTGGCCTGTCGACCCCCGCGTACGCGGCGAATCGCGGATTGAGCCCCGTCATGCGGATCTCGTAACCGGTGGCGGTGCGGGCGTCGGCGAACAGGAAGACGGCGGCCGCGACGGCCACGAGGAGCAGACCGACGGTGACGGTCGACGACCCGAAGGCGGGCAGCTCGACCCCCTCGGGCAGCCGCCGCGTCTGCGGGAGGCTCGACCCCTCTTCCTTCAACGGGAAGCGCGCGAGATAGGAAGCGAAGGACATCGCCGGATAGCCCAGCAGGAGGCTGCTGACGAGCAGCGGCACCCCGAACCGGTTCTGGCACACGGCGGCGAGCGCCGCGTAACCCGCCCCGGCCGCCATCCCCGCGAGGAGCGCGGCGGCGACGGTGAGGGGCGCGGGCAGCGGTGAGTAGAGCCCGGTGGCAGCGGCGGCGATCCCGCCGAGCACCAACTGCCCGTCCCCGCCGAGGTTGAGCAGCCCCGCCCGCATGGGGATCGCGAGCGCGACGGCGAGCCCGATGATGCTGGTCGCGGTGGTGAGCGTGGACCCGATGCCGTCGGGCCCGAGTGCCCCGCTGACCACGGAGCCGTACGCCCCGACGGGGTCGGCCCCCGTTCCGATCAGGAAGAGCGCGCCGACGATCACGGCGGCGATGACGGAGTGCAGTGCGGGCGCGCGCAGGACGCGCGCGCCGAGCGACGCCCCGGAGCCGGGGTTCTGTGTCTTGGCCGCCATGTCAGGGGACCTCCTTCACGGGGGCGGGGCGGTCGTCGCTCTCGCGGGGAGGCGGGTCCGCGGCCGCAACCGCAGCCCCGGTGCCGGTGCCAGGCGCGGCAGACGCGGCAGACACGGCCTCCTGGAGGGCCCCGCCCGCCATGGCGAGGCCGAGGGTTCGCTCGTCCGCGTCCTCGCGGGCGTACTCCGCGGCCACCCGGCCCTCGTACATCACGAGGACACGGTCCGAAAGGCCGCGGATCTCGCTCAGTTCGGCGGAGACCAGGAGGATCGCGTGGCCCGCGTCGCGGTGGGCGATCAACTGGTCGTGGATCGTCTGGATGGCGCCGATGTCGACGCCACGCGTGGGCTGCTCGACGATCAACAGGGGGGAATCGTGGGCGAGTTCGCGGCCGATCACCAACTTCTGGAGGTTGCCGCCCGACAGCGAGCCCGCCGTGTGGCGTGACGAGGCCGCCTTGATGCCGAAGCGCTCGATCAGGACCCGCGCGTGCTCGCGGAGCCAGGACGGGCGCAGGAGGCCGTGCCCCCGGTGATGGCCCATCGCCAGGTTCTCCGCGATCGTCGCGGCCGGCGCCGTACCGACCGCCACACGATCCTCGGGGACGTACGCGAGACCCGCCGCGCGGCGCCCCGCCGCCGACGCGTCCGTGATGTCCTGGCCGGAGAGCGTGACCCGCCCGGAGGAGGGCGGCCGCAACCCGGCGATCGCCTCGACCAGTTCACTCTGGCCGTTGCCCGCCACTCCCGCGATGCCCACGATCTCGCCCGCGCGGACGGAGAGCGAGACCGCGCGCACCGTCTCCGCCTCCGTCGACAGGGAATCGACGAGAAGGACCTCACTGCCCGGCGCCCCCGCCGGGTGCACGCGGTCCAGTTCCACCGCTCGCCCGGTCATCGCCGCGGCGATCCCGTCCGCGGTGGTGTCCGCGGTCCGCATGCGTGCCGCGACCCGGCCGTCCCGCAGGACCGTCACCGCGTCGCTGCCCTCCATCACCTCGCGCAGCTTGTGGGTGACGAGGAGGACCGTGCGCCCGTCGTCCGCGAGGGACCGCAGGACACCGAACAGGCCGTCGGCCTCCGCCGGGGTCAGGACCGCCGTCGGCTCGTCGAGGATCAGCGTACGAGCGCCGCGGTAAAGGAGCTTGAGGATCTCCACGCGCTGGCGCACACCCACCGGCAGGTCCCCGACCTTCGCCGCCGGGTCCACCGCGAGGCCGTGCTCATCGGCGAGCGCACCCACGCGCCGCAACGCCTCGGCCCGGTCCGTCAGACCGAAACGGCGCGGCTCGGCGGCGTACACGACGTTCTCGGCGACCGTGAAGGACGGGAAGAGCTTGAAGCTCTGGTGCACCATGCCGAGCCCCGCCGCGATCGCCTCGCTCGGGCTCGCGAACGTCACCTCGCGCCCGTCGAGCAGGATCTGCCCGGCGTCCGGCCGCTGGAGTCCGTAGAGCACGGACATCAGCGTCGACTTGCCCGCGCCGTTCTCGCCCATCAGGGCGTGGATCTCACCGCGCGCGACGGTCAGGTCCACCCGGTCGTTGGCGAGGGTGCCCGGGTACTCCTTGGTGATGCCGCGGAGTTCGACGGCGGGGGAGGCGGCCGTGGGGACCACGGTGGACTCAGGCCGCGGGGTCATCGACCTTCAGCTTCCCCGCTACGATCTCGTCCCGCAGCGACTCGACGCGCTTGAGCACGTCCTTGTGGTCGGCGATCAGGCACTTGGAGTCCGCGACACCGGGCTCAAGGCCGGTCAGCGACATGCCGCCCTCCTTGAGGCCGTACGACACCGTGGTGCCGCCCTTGCCCTTGAGGATCTGCGCGATGCCCTTCTCGACGGCGACATCGGTCTTCTTCAGTACGTTGTCGACGACGACCCCCTGGTTGCCGACGCACTGGTTCGCGTCGACGCCGTACGCCTCGAAGCCCTTGGCCTTCGCGGCCTGGAAGACTCCGGTGTTGCCGCCCGCGGCGGCGGCCAACACCTGGTCGACCCCGCCGGAACCGAGCGTGGCCGCCTGGTCCTTGGCACGCGCCGCGTCATTGAACGGCGACTGCCCGCCGACGAAGAGCGTGCGGGACTTGACCCCCGCCTCCACCTTCTTCGCACCGGCCGCGAACGGCTCGCTGTAGCGGCGGAACTGCGGGGTGTCGAGGACGTCGACGGCTCCCACCTTCTTGCTCTTGGTGAGGAGACCGGCCTCGGCGCCCGCGAGATACACCGCCTCGTGCTCGCGGAAGACCGCGCAAGTGACGTTCTTGTACGTCTTCTTCGTGCACGCGTCGACGAGCAGGAACTGCTGCTCGGGGTGCGCCTCGGCCTGCTGGGCCGCGATGTCGGCGAACTCGAAGCCGACGAGCGCGATGACATCGGGCGCGGAGTCCACGGCCGACTGCACGTTCTGCTGCTGCGAGGAGGTGTCGCTGCTCTGGAAGACCTTCGGCGCCCCGGCACCCTGCGCCTTCGCCGCCGACTTCACCCCGCTGACGGCCAGCTTGAGGAACTCGTTCTGCGCCACGGGGTCGGGCGTGACGAGCGTGAACGACTTGGCCCCCTTGTCGCCGGTGGAACCGCCCTTGCCGGCGGCCGCGTTGCAGCCGGTGGCGAGGAGGACGGCACCGACTGTGGCGGCGGTGGCGGCGGTGATGCGCAGGGAGGTACGCGTGGAGAGAGACATAGGGGAGCGCCTTCTCGAAGGTGCCTGGTGAGCCCAGGCCGTGGCGGGGAGTCGGACGGTGCGGAGCGGCGTCGCTCAGCGGCGGCAGGAGCGACAGCGGCACATTCGGCCGCCGCCGACGGCCACGGCGGGGCAGCGCATGACGTCCGTGCCGTTGCTGGCGTCGCGCATGGCCGTCCTCCTCGCACCGTGGGTCGATCCGTCCTGGGTGGCGGTGAGGGTAACACCGGATTTCGGACAGCCGCACGAACGTCTCGAAATATGGTTCGAGCACGTCAGGTACGGTGACGGCACCCCTCCCCGCATGGCCACAAACGCCCCTGTTTCCCCGGAGTTGAGCACCATGACGAGCCAGGATCTGCGCGCTGTCACCTGGACCGAGACCGCGGAGGGCGGCGCCCCGTCCCTCTCCCTCATCGACCAGACGGCGCTCCCGCACGCCCTGGAGCGCCTCGACGTCACCACCGTCGACCAGCTGATCGACGCGATCGTGCGGCTCGTCGTCCGCGGCGCTCCCGCGATCGGCGCGGCCGGCGGGTACGGCGTCGCGCTCGCCATGGCCCAGGGCGAACGCGAGGGCTGGGACCGCGCGCGTCTGGACGCGGAGGTGGCACGGGTGCGTGCGGCGCGGCCCACGGCCGTGAACCTGATGGTGTGCGTGGACAGGGTCGCCTCGCTGATCGACGCGGGCCTTTCGGCGGTGCTCGCGGAGGCGGACGCGATCGTGCGGGAGGACCTGGAGGCGAACCATGCGATGGGCGCGTACGGAGCTGACTGGTTGGTCAAGCGTCTGCCGGTGTCCGAGGACCGTCCGCTGAGGATCCTCACCCACTGCAACACGGGCGCGCTCGCCACGGCGGGCTGGGGCACGGCGCTCGGGGTCATACGCGAACTCCACAGCCGTGGCCGCCTGGAGACCGTGTACGCCGATGAAACCCGCCCCCTGCTCCAGGGCGCGCGGCTCACCGCGTGGGAACTGGTCCAGGAGGGGATACCGCACTTCGTCCAGGCGGACGGGGCGGCGGCGGGCACGATCCTGCGGGGTGAGGTGGACGCGGCGATCGTCGGCGCGGACCGGATCGCCGCGAACGGTGACACGGCGAACAAGGTGGGGACGGTGGGGATCGCGCTGGCGTGCGCGTACGCAGGCATTCCGTTCATGGTGGCCGCGCCCACCACGACGGTGGACCTCGCCACGGCGACGGGTTCCGAGATCCACATTGAACTGCGGGGTGAGGATGAGGTGTTGGAGTGGTCCGGTGTCCGTACTGCTCCGGCTAGGTCGCGGGGCCACAACCCCGCCTTCGACGTGACGCCGGGCTCACTGGTGACGGCGCTGGTCACGGAGCGGGGCGTGCTGGAGGTCGCCGGGGGCGAGTTGCCGTCGACCGGGCTGAGCTAAGAGCAATTCCTTCCCCACCCCGCCCCTTCCCGAAAACCGTGCCTGCGCCCCGGGCCTACCTGGGGCTCCGCCCCAGACCCCGTACAAGATGGCCTCAAACGCCGGCCGGGCTATCTCTAGCCCGTCCGGCGTTTGAGGACGAACTCGGCGAAGCCGGTGATTGACGGCAACCAAGGCCCCCGCGCCAGAGCGGGTTTTCGGGAAGGGGCGGGGTTGGGGAAATTCAGCCCCGCGTCAGCTCCAGCTCCAGCAACCACTCCACCACCTCAGTACGATGCCGCGCCTCCCGAGGATCCGCCCCCCAGACATAAAGCCCGTGCCCAGCGACAACCACCGCAGGCATCCCAGGCTGAAGCGCCGCCTCAAGCCGATCCCCGAGCACCCCCATGTCCTGGCTGTTCTCAATCACCGGCAGCGTCACAGCAACCTCATGCGTCCCGTGCCCAAGCCCCTTCAGCATCTCCAGATCCCGGAACGCCACACCGCCCGGCTTCCGCTGCCCCATCGCCACAGACGCCACCGTATGGACGTGGACGACAGCTCCCGCCCCGGTGAGCGCAGCGACCCGCGCATGCAGTGCCGCCTCCGCAGAGGGACGCCCCGCGCCCAGCGCCGCACCGGACGCGTCCGTCAACACCACGTCCGCGGAGGTGAGTTCACCCTTGTCCCGCCCACTCGCCGTCACGGCCAGCTGAAGCGGCGTACGCGAGAGGACCACGGACAGGTTCCCGGACGTACCCCGCATCCACCCGAACGAAGCGAAGCGCGCGGCCTCGGCAGCGAGGACAGCCCCCGCCTCCTCCAGATCCACCTCCGACTCCGACGCGGCAGACCCGAGCCTGATCTCATCGAAGGCCG
Organism: Streptomyces sp. NPDC054866; assembly: GCF_053610745.1. Classification (NCBI taxonomy): domain Bacteria; kingdom Bacillati; phylum Actinomycetota; class Actinomycetes; order Kitasatosporales; family Streptomycetaceae; genus Streptomyces; species Streptomyces sp. NPDC054866. Next base: position 8,734 of record NZ_JBSGZA010000011.1, on the reverse strand, counting down.
AAACCTCCGCATGCCCGCCCACCCCAGCGGCGAAGTACGGCTCCCCGGCCCGCCGTACCCCCACGGTCCGCCACCCGGCGTCCCGCGCAGCGTCCAGCTCCCCGAGCCGGTCGGAGAGGAAGAGCGCGCGGCCGGGGTCCACCCCGACAGCGGCCGAAATGGCCCGGTAGGAGTCCGGCTCCTGCTTGGGGCCCGCGTTCTCGGTGTCGTAGAAGCCGCTCACGAGGTCCATCAGGGAGCCCTCGGGCGAGTACGTGAACCACGCCCGCTGCGCCGCCACGGACCCGGACGAGTACACGTACAACCGCACCCCGGCAGCCGCCCACCCCCGGAGCACGTCGATCACATCCGGGTAGAAGTGCGAGACCAGCTCGCCCCGCGCGAAGCCCTCCGCCCAGAGGATTCCCTGGAGCGTCTTGAGAGGAGTCGCCTTGCGATCGGCGTCGACCCATTCGGCGAGGATCTTCTCGACCCGCCCGGCATCCGCGTCCGGCTCACCGGCCAGTTCCCGCACCTGCGCGACGGCCCGCGCCACCTCCGGCTCATCGCCCCGCGAGGCGAGCAGCGCCCCGAAGCGTTCGCGCGCGTAGGGGTACAGCACATCCACCACGAACCCGGTGGCGCTCGTGGTGCCCTCGATGTCGAGCACCACGGCGTCGACGGAGCCCGCGTCGAACTGAGCGGTCACGCGACGTACCCCGCGTGGATCGCGTCGAAGTCCGGGAAGCGGTCCGCGATCGGGCTGCCCGTGAACGTGCCGATCCAGCCGTCCTCCTCGTGGAAGAAGCGGATCGCCGTGAACGAGGGGGAGGTGCCCATGTCGAACCAGTGCGTCGTGCCGCGCGGCACCCCGAGCAGATCGCCCTTCTCGCAGTAGACCGCGTGCACTTCACCTCCCACGTGCAGATAGAAGATGCCCGAGCCCGCGACGAAGAACCGCACCTCGTCATCGTCGTCGTGCGTGTGCTCGGCGAGGAACTTCTGCCGGGCCGCCTTCGCCTTCTCGGGCCACTCGGGGTCGTCGCTGGGGTGCAGCGCGACCACGTCGACCGTCTGGAAGCCCTCCTCGGCGTTCAGCAGGTCGATCTCCGCGCGGTACGCGGCGAAGACGGTGTCGCTGTCCGCGTCGGCGGGCACGTCATCGCGCACCGGCCACTGCTCGTAGCGCACGCCGATGGGGGCGAGCGCGGCGGCGATCTCGACCGGGTCCGCCGTGCGGCGTACGACGGTCTCGGGGCCGGACTCCGGCCAGGTCGTCAGGAGGGTCATGGCTCGCTCCAGAAGGGGACAAGGTGGGTACGGGGGATCGTAACTCCCCGGTCAGCAGACGTCAGCCGCGCTTACGCGCCGTCCCACAGCGTGGACGGCGCGGCCCCGCGGACCACCGGTGCGACCTCCTCCGCGAACCGCTGGAGCGTCTCGATCTGCTCGCTCCGCCCCAGGCCGAAGCCGTCCACGGTGACCGACTGCAGGTCGTGCCCGTACACCTCGTGCCAGCCGAGGATCTTGTCGATGATCTGCTGCGGCGAGCCGATGAGCTGCGGCCCGTCGGCGATCGCCTCCTCGATCGTGCGGAAGGGCGTGTTGTAGCCCGCCTTCCCCTCCAGGTGCGGCTTGAAGGCCTGGCGCACCTTCGCCTCGTACAGCTCGCGGTAGCGCGAGACCGCCTGCTCCGCGGAGTCCGCGATGAGCAGTCCTCCCGAGCCCGCCGCGACGCGGGCGCGCGCGGGGTCGTGTCCGTACTCCTCGAACCGCTCGCGGTAGTGCGCGATCAGCTTCGCGTACGCGGCACGCGGCTGGACGGCGTTGGCGGTGAAGAGCGGATCGCCGTGCTTGGCCGCCAGATCAGGGGAGTTGAGGGACGTCGCGGAGCCGTGCCAGATCCGCGGTGGGCCCGCGTACGGGCGCGGGACCGTCGTCACGTCCTTCAGTGCGGGCCTGAACTCGCCCTCCCAGTCGACGTTCTCCTCGGTCCACAGGCGGCGAAGGAGCTCGTACTTCTCCTTCTGCAGATCCCACTGCCGCTCCTCGTCGAGTCCGAAGAGAGCGAAGTGCCCTGCCTCGGCACCCTTGCCGATCACCAACTCGACGCGTCCGCGCGAGATCTGATCCAGTGTCGCGTAGTCCTCGGCGACCCGCACCGGGTCGAGGATCGCCACGACGGTGACACCGGTCAGCAGCTTGATACGGGTGGTCCGCGCGGCGAGTGCGCCCAGCACGACCGTGGGGCTCGACGACAGGAAGGCGCCCGCGTGCCGCTCGCCCACGGCGTACGCGTCGTAGCCGAGTCGCTCGGCGGCCACGCCGACCTCGATCACGTCCGCCAACCGGTCGGCGGATGAAGAGAGTTGACCGGTCAGCGGGTGCGGGGCGTGACCGATGATCGACAGCACCTGGAACTTCATGGGCCCCACTCTTCCGGCGCCCTGTTGCACACGTATGTACGTGGTGTGGCAGCCCGGCCGGGTGGTACGCCGAAGGGGCGGCCCCCAGCGGGAGCCGCCCCTCGGTCAAGCCACTGCCTACTCTGCCTACTTGTTGTCGAGCACGTCCTGCACCTTGGCGCGGACGTCGTCCGTGTCCAGGCCGCGGATCGTCAGCGTCGTACGGCGGCGCAGCACGTCGTCCGCCGTCTCGGCCCATTCGTTGTCACGGGCGTAGACGACCTGCGCCCAGATCTCCGGGGCGTCCGGCGATACGCGCTCGGCGAGCGCCGGGTTCTCGTTCGCCAGGCGGGCGATGTCGAAGGAGAGCGAGCCGTAGTGCGTCGCCAGGTGCTTGGCGGTGTCGGCGGCCATGCGCGGGCCGGGCGCCGGACCGTCGACAAGGAGACGGTGCGCGACCGCGCGCGGGTTGGCGATGCCGGGCAGCGGCAGACGCTTCTGCAGCTGCGAGATCGGCTCGTAGTCGTCGCCGAGGGGGTGACCCGGCAGCGACTCCAGCTTCTTCATCACCGTACGGCCGATGTGGCGGAAGGTCGTCCACTTGCCGCCAGCGACGGACAGCATGCCGCCCGCGCCCTCGGTGACGACCGTCTCGCGCTTGGCCTTCGAGGTGTCGCCGGGACCGCCGGGAAGCACCCGCAGACCCGCGAAGGAGTACGTGATCAGATCGCGGGACAGCTGCTGGTCGCGGATGGAGAACGCGGCCTCGTCCAGGATCTGAGCGGTGTCCGCCTCGGTGACCTTGACGTCCGCCGGGTCGCCCTCGTAGACCTCGTCGGTCGTGCCGAGAAGCAGCATGTCCTCCCACGGCAGGGCGAACGTGATGCGGTACTTGTCGATCGGCGTGGCCAGCGCGGCCTTCCAGGGGGCGGTGCGCTTGAGGACCAGGTGCGCGCCCTTGGAGAGGCGGATGGAGGGGGCCGCGTCGGGATTCTCCATCTTGCGCAGGTGGTCGACCCACGGTCCGGTCGCGTTGAGCACGAGCCGCGCGTTGACGCCGAACTCGGCGCCGTCCATGCGGTCCTTGAGCTCCGCGCCCGTGACCCGGCCCTTGGTGAAGCGCAGGCCCGTGACCTCGGCGTGGTTGAGGACGGCGGCGCCGGCCTCGACGGCCGCGCGGACCGTCATCAGAGCCATGCGGGAGTCGTTCATCTGGTCGTCGCCGTACACGGCGACGGCCTTGAGGTTGTCCGTGCGCAGCTCCGGCACGTCCTGCGCGGCCTTGGAGGGCGAGAGCAGGTGGCCGACGCCGTCGCCGAACGCGGAAAGGGCGCTGTACGCGAACACGCCCGCGCCCAGCTTGGCGGCGCCGTGCGGGCCGCCCTTGTAGACGGGCAGGTAGAAGGTGAGCGGGTTCGCCAGGTGGGGGGCCACCTGACGCGACACCGCGCGACGCTCGAAGTGGTTCTCCGCGACCAGCTTCACCGCGCCGGTCTGCAGGTAGCGCAGACCGCCGTGGAGGAGCTTGGAGGAGGCGGAGGAGGTGGCGCCGGCGAAGTCACCGGCGTCCACCAGGGCCACCCGCAGTCCCGACTGCGCGGCATGCCAGGCGGTGGAGATGCCCAGGATTCCGCCGCCGATCACCAGGAGGTCGTACGTCGCCTTGGAAAGCTGCTCCCGGGTCTCGGCGCGGCTCGGGTGGGAACCGGCAGCCGGATGCGTCCCGAGGGCAGGGACGCTCTGCAGGGTGGTCATGTTGATTACTCCTCGCCACTTTCGTCGAGCCAGCCCATGGAACGTTCCACGGCCTTGAGCCAGCTCTTGTACTCACGGGCGCGGGTGTCCGCGTCCATGCGGGGGGTCCACTCCGCCGCCCGGCGCCAGTTGGCGCGCAGCTCGTCGGTGCCGGACCAGAAGCCGACGGCGAGACCGGCGGCGTAGGCGGCGCCGAGGCAGGTCGTCTCGGCCACCATCGGGCGCACCACCGGTGCGTCGAGGAAGTTCGAGAGCGTCTGCATCAGCAGGTTGTTGGAGGTCATGCCGCCGTCGACCTTGAGGGCCGTGAGCTCGACGCCGGAGTCCTTCGTCATGGCGTCGGTGATCTCACGGGTCTGCCAGGCCGTGGCCTCCAGGACGGCGCGCGCGATGTGCGCCTTGGTGACGTACCGGGTCAGACCGGCGATCACACCGCGGGCGTCGGAACGCCAGTACGGGGCGAAGAGGCCGGAGAAGGCCGGTACGAAGTACGCGCCGCCGTTGTCCTCGACCGACGACGCGAGCGTCTCGATCTCGGCGGCGGAGTTGATCAGGCCCATCTGGTCCCGCATCCACTGCACGAGCGAACCGGTGACGGCGATGGAACCCTCGAGCGCGTAGACCGGCTTCTGGTCGCCGATCTGGTAGCCGACGGTGGTCAGCAGGCCCGAGTAGGAGTTGATGGCCGACTCGCCGGTGTTCATCAGCATGAAGGTGCCGGTGCCGTACGTGGACTTGGCCTCACCCTTGGCGAAACAGGTCTGCCCGAAGAGGGCCGCCTGCTGGTCGCCGAGCGCGGAGGCGACGGGGATGCCGGGCAGGACGTCGCCGAGCTTGCCTCCGGTGACCTCGCCGTAGACCTCGGCGGAGGATCGGATCTCGGGGAGCATCGCCATCGGCACGCCGATGGACTCGGCGATCTTCTCGTCCCAGCGCATCGTGTGCAGGTTCATCAGCATGGTGCGCGAGGCGTTGGTGACGTCGGTGACGTGCTTGCCGCCGTTGACACCACCCGTCAGGTTCCAGATGACCCAGGAGTCCATGGTGCCGAAGAGGATGTCGCCCGCCTCGGCGCGCTCGCGCAGGCCCTCGACGTTGTCGAGCAGCCAGCGGGCCTTCGGCCCGGCGAAGTAGCTCGCCAGCGGCAGGCCCGTCTCACGGCGGAAGCGGTCCTGGCCGACGTTGCGGCCGAGCTCCTTGCACAGGGCGTCGGTACGGGTGTCCTGCCAGACGATGGCGTTGTGCACCGGCTCGCCGGTGTTCTTGTCCCAGAGCAGCGTGGTCTCACGCTGGTTGGTGATGCCGATCGCCTTGATGTCTTCGTGGGTGATGCCGGCCTTGGAGATGGCGCTCGCGACGACTTCCTGGACGTTGGTCCAGATCTCGGTCGCGTCGTGCTCGACCCAGCCCGGCTTCGGGAAGATCTGCTCGTGCTCCTTCTGGTCGACCGAGACGATCCGGCCGTCCTTGTCGAAGACGATGCAGCGGCTCGATGTGGTGCCCTGGTCGATCGCGGCGATGAAGGGCCCGGCGGTGTGTGCGTCGGTGGTCACGGTGTGCTCCTGATTTCTTGCTCGGCGGTCTGTCTCAGGCGGTCATCGGTAGCTGTCGCGGTCCTACTTGAACGCGATGTTGTAGATACCGCCCGCGATGGCGCCGCCGATCAGCGGGCCGACGATGGGCACCCATGCGTACGTCCAGTCCGAGCCGCCCTTGTTGGGCAGCGGGAGCAGGGAGTGCACGATGCGCGGACCCAGGTCACGGACCGGGTTGATCGCGTAGCCGGTGGGGCCACCGAGCGAGAGACCGATGCCGACGACGACGAGCGCGGTGATCAGCGCACCGAGGACGCCGATGCCGTTGCCGTTGTCGTTCAGGCCCTGGGTGAGGATCGCCAGGACCAGCACGACGGTGGCGATGACCTCGGTCAGCACGTTCTGCGCGTAGTTCCGGATCTCCGGACCGGTGGAGAAGATGCCGAGCACCGGACCGGCCTTGGGCGCGGCCTTCTGGTCGACGAGTCCCTCGTCCACCGGCTGCGCGGCGAGGATCGCCGGGTCGGTGAGGTGCGCCTTGAACTGACCCATGTACGTGAGCCAGACCAGGATCGCGCCGATGATCGCGCCGAGCAGCTGCGAGCCGAGGTAGAGCGGAACATTGCTCCACTTGGTGCCGCCCTCGATGGCGAGACCGATGGTCACCGCCGGGTTCAGGTGGGCGCCTGACACGCCACCCGCCAGGTAGGCGCCGGTGAGCACCGCGAAGCCCCACCCGAAGGTGATCGCGAGCCAGCCGGCGTCCTTGGCCTTGGAGGCCTTGAGCGTGACGGCGGCGCAGACGCCACCGCCGAGCAGGATGAGTATGGCGGTACCGATGGTCTCGCCGATGAAGATGTCGGAGCTGGACACCCGCGACTCCTTTGTCCTTCGTCCAGGGGAAGGCGAACCCCGGGTCCCTCCGGTGGTCCGCGACCTCAGGTGAGGTCGTTGCCGGCCCTTGGCCTTGTCACACTCTAGCGCGTAATGCCGGTAGGTGTTCGACAATGCCGACCGATGGACGCGAGTCTCACCCCGGGGTTACCAGCCCGTCAAGAGTTCCGTTATTGAAAACACGATCGTTATTGATCGTTCCGGGTTATCGGTCGTGGCGGGGGTCGCCACGGGGTGAAAGCCGTTCACCGATGTTCGCGCAGAAGAGTGCCCCCTGCATGTTGAACAGGGGGCAGAGACGTTCGGGGGCGAGGGCCTAGAAACGCCCGGCGCCAAGGTCCCGCGACACGGCGCGCGCGCAGTCCCGCACGGCCGCGATCAGGTCGGGACGCAGCTCCCCGTCCTTCTGGACCCGTTCCACCGCACCGGTGATGCCGACCGCGCCGACCGGCATGCGGCGCCGGTCGTGGATGGGGGCGGCCACGGAGGCGATGCCCTCCCAGGTCTCCTCGATGTCGGCGGCGTACCCGCGCGCGCGGGTCATGTCGAGGACGCCCTCGAAGTCGTCCGGGTCCACGACGGTGCGGGTGGTCAGGGCCGGCCACTCGGCCTCCGCGGCCTCGCTGTGCGCCACCGGGTCGTAGGCGGCGAGCACCTTGCCCAGGGCCGTGGAGTGCAGCGGCTGCATGGCCCCCACCTCAAGGACCTGGCGGCTGTCGTCGGGCCGGAAGACGTGGTGCACGATCAGGACGCCCTGCTGGTGCAGGACGCCGAGATAGACGCTCTCGCCGCTGGACCGGGCCAGGTCGTCGGTCCACACCAGGGCGCGGGCCCGCAGCTCGTGCACGTCCAGGTAGCTGTTGCCGAGGCGCAGGAGCTCGGCGCCGAGCTGATAGCGGCCGGACGCGGACTCCTGCTCGACGAAGCCCTCCGCCTGGAGGGTGCGCAGAATGCCGTGAGCCGTGCCCTTGGCCAGGCCAAGGGCGGACGCGATCTCCGAGAGGCCGAGCCGTCGCTCTCCGCCCGCGAGCAGCCGCAGCATCGCGGCCGCCCGCTCGAGCGACTGGATGTTCCGTGCCATCGCAGCCCCCTCCTCCGTCCCCTCTGAATCCAACGTTCGACAATGCTGAACACTATCGGTCGTTGTCGACCTCCCGCGACAGAGCGGCAGGCTGTGTTTCTGGCCGGATCTCGCCGACTCCCCGCAGGATTCTCGCTGTTCCCCGCCGTGCGCCGCGCCACGCCCCCGGGAGGGGCCGGACCCGCCGGGCGTCCGCCTTGTGAACACTCGCGCGCTGTGGACCTTCGTCCCGTTACCCTGACCGAGTGCGCCTTCCTCCGAAGCGCAAAGCCGACAGCCGTCGCACCTCAGGGAGCTCTTTCATGGCCTCGTTGCCGACCCCCTCGACCGGTTCCTCGAATGCCTCGAACGGAACCCGAGCCGATGCCCTCCGCGAAGCCCTCGCCACCCGCGTAGTGGTGGCCGACGGTGCGATGGGCACGATGCTCCAGGCGCAGGACCCGACGCTTGAGGACTTTCAGCAGCTTGAGGGCTGTAACGAGATCTTGAACGTGACCCGGCCGGACATCGTGCGCTCGGTGCATGAGGAGTACTTCGCGGTCGGTGTCGACTGCGTGGAGACGAACACGTTCGGCACGAACTTCGCCGCGTTGAGCGAGTACGACATCCCCGAGCGGAACTTCGAGCTGTCCGAGGCGGGGGCTCGTATCGCCCGTGAGGTGGCCGATGAGTTCACCGCGTCGACGGGCCAGCAGCGCTGGGTGCTGGGTTCGATGGGTCCGGGCACCAAGCTGCCGACCCTGGGCCATGCCCCCTACACGGTGCTGCGTGATGCCTACCAGACGAACGCCGAGGGCATGATCGCGGGCGGTGCGGACGCGCTGCTGGTGGAGACCACGCAGGATCTGCTGCAGACCAAGGCGGCGATCCTGGGCGCCCGCCGGGCCCTGGAGGCTACGGGTGCGAATCTGCCGGTGATCTGCTCGGTGACCGTCGAGACGACGGGCACGATGCTGCTTGGTTCGGAGATCGGCGCCGCGCTGACCGCCTTGGAGCCGCTGGGCATCGACATGATCGGCCTGAACTGCGCGACGGGTCCGGCGGAGATGAGCGAGCACCTGCGCTATCTCGCCCGCCACTCGCGG
>NZ_JBSGZA010000010.1:0-329650 GCF_053610745.1 Streptomyces sp. NPDC054866 | reverse complement strand
GACTCTATCAGACTCTTTCGTGTCCGATTTCCTCGGTGCCTTTCCGGTTCCCGCTCCTGCCTTTCGGCTTTCGCGTTTCCCTTTCCGGCGGTTCCAAACTCTATCAGGACTTTCCCGGCTCCCTGACCACTCATCTGCGAGCACGCAGAAGCTGACCCAGGGATTAGGATCTGACTTGATAGATGCCGCCGAGTCCCGGACGCTCGATCGCGCCGCTTGCCTCAGGCAGGTCTCCGACTGTACATCGGGCGTTGGGGCGGGCGCAAATCGTTTGTGCAGTGCCCCTACTCAGTCATCCGGGACCTCTCACGCGGAACCGGGACTTTTTATGACTTACTCTTCTGAACAGTGCGTCGTCCAGGACAGGTAGTGACGACGGCTACGTATCTCCACCCCCTGGGAGGCTTGCCATGACCAGCGTGACGTCCCCGCTTGCAGGACGCGCCATCGGGCTCTCTGCTGTACCGGACCCCGTCTTCTCCGGCGCGATGGTCGGGCCCGGCACGGCCATCGACCCCGCGCGTGAGCCCTCCGAGGCTGTCGCCCCCGTTGACGGCATCGTCGTATCGCTTCACCCCCATGCCTTTGTCGTCGTCGACGACGAGGGTCACGGCGTCCTCACCCACCTGGGCATCGACACCGTCCAGCTCAATGGCGAGGGCTTCGAGCTGCTCGTCAACAAGGGTGACACCGTGCGGCGCGGTCAGTCCATCGTGCGCTGGGACCCGGCGGGCGTCGAGGCGGCCGGCAAGTCTCCGATCTGCCCGATCGTGGCACTTGAGGCCACTGCCGAGTCCCTCTCCGGCCTCGTGGAGGATGGCGACGTGAAGGCTGGGGACGCTCTCTTCAGCTGGAAGTGACGTCATCGCCGTCCCTGACGGCAGGTAGGACATCCACCGCGGCGGCTGGGCCCGTCGCTCTATCGGAGACGGGTGAAATGGAGACAACGCTGCGAGGCGTCGGCGTGAGCCACGGTGTGGCGATCGGCGAGGTTCGGCACATGGGGACGGCGGTGCTTGAGCCGCCTGCCAAGCAGATTCCCGCGGAGGAGGCCGAGCGCGAACAGGGGCGCGCTCGCCAGGCTGTGGAAGCTGTCGCCGCCGACCTGAATGCGCGTGGCCATCTGGCGGGCGGCGAGGCACAGCACGTGCTCGAGGCGCAGGCCATGATCGCCCAGGACCCCGAGCTCATGGCCGACGTCGACCGCCGCGTCACCGTCGGCAGCTCGGCGGAGCGCGCGATCTACGACGCGTTCTCGCACTACCGCGAGCTGCTCGCGGGCGCCGGTGAGTACATGGCCGGTCGCGTCGCCGACCTCGATGACGTGCGGAATCGTATCGTCGCCCGTCTGTTGGGCGTTCCGATGCCCGGTGTGCCGGACAGCGACGAGCCCTACGTGCTGATCGCGCGTGACCTCGCGCCGGCGGACACCGCGCTGCTCGACCCCGCGCTCGTGCTCGGCTTCGTCACCGAGGAGGGCGGGCCGACCAGCCACAGCGCGATTCTCGCTCGGGCGCTCGGTGTGCCCGCGATCGTCGCTCTGCCGGGGGCGGGTGAGCTGGCCGAGGGCACCGTGGTCGCCGTGGACGGCAGCACCGGTGAGATCTTCGTCGAGCCGAGTGCGGAGAAGAGGAGTGAGCTCGAGGCCTCGGCCGCCGCGCGCAAGGCCGCGCTCGCCGCGTCGACCGGCCCCGGTGCGACGTCCGACGGCCACAAGGTGCCGTTGCTGGCCAACGTGGGCGGGCCCGCGGACGTGCCGGCCGCGGTGGAGGCAGGGGCCGAGGGTGTCGGTCTCTTCCGGACCGAGTTCCTCTTCCTCGACGACAGCACCAAGGCTCCGTCTGAGGAGAAGCAGGTCGAGGCGTACCGCAAGGTGCTCGAGGCCTTTCCCGAGGGCCGTGTCGTCGTGCGTGTGCTCGACGCCGGTGCCGACAAGCCGCTCGACTTCCTGACTCCCGGCGATGAGCCGAACCCGGCCCTTGGTGTGCGCGGGCTGCGGTCGCTGCTCGAGCACCCCGATGTGCTGCGTACGCAGCTGACGGCGCTGGCCAAGGCCGTGGAGGGGCTGCCGGTCTACCTCGAGGTCATGGCGCCGATGGTCGCCGACCGTATCGACGCCAAGGCGTTCGCCGACGCGTGCCGTGAGGCGGGGCTGCAGGCCAAGTTCGGGGCCATGGTGGAGATTCCGTCGGCCGCTCTGCGGGCGCGCTCGATTCTCCAGGAGGTCGAGTTCCTGTCGCTCGGCACCAATGACCTCGCGCAGTACGCCTTCGCGGCCGACCGTCAGGTGGGCGCTGTGTCCCGGCTCCAGGACCCGTGGCAGCCCGCGCTGCTCGACCTGGTCTCGCTGTCCGCCGAGGCGGCCAGGGCCGAGGGCAAGAGCTGTGGTGTGTGTGGCGAGGCGGCCTCCGACCCGCTGCTCGCGTGTGTGCTGACCGGTCTCGGTGTCACCTCGCTCTCGATGGGTGCGGCGTCCATTCCTTACGTGCGGGCGACGCTGGGCAAGTACACGCTGGCCCAGTGCGAGCGTGCGGCGGCTGCCGCGCGTGCCGCGGACAGCGCCGAGGAAGCCCGGAAGGCCGCGCAGGCGGTTCTGTCCGGCGAGTAGCCGGAACCAGGTGTGTGAGGGGCGCTCCATCCGACAGGGTGGGGCGCCCCTCGGCGTTCAGTGCCGGTGTCCCCCTCCGGGGTCGTCGTCACCGATGGTCGGTGCGGCGCAGTAGTCGACGCCTGATTCCGGGGCGACGAGGTCGCCTGACACCGCGTCGGTGCAGTAGGCGTCGAAGACCTCGGCGGCGGTGAGGGGCAGTAGTCGCTCGCCGTGCAGGCGCCAGCCCTGGACGCGGTCGCGTTCTCCGTCCGCGATGCTGCGCATCACCACGCCCGCGGCGCTGTGGGTGGCGATGCCCACCGCGAGGACCGTGGTGAACTCCAGTGCTTCGGTCTCGTCGAGTTCCGCGTTGCCCTCGGCGTCCCGTGCCGCGTGCAGTGCGGCGAGGAGTGTCTCCGGAGCCGCGGGGACGCTGCAGACGAGGTGCCGGGTGCCGGGGACCGAAGTGTCGAGCAGTTGGACGAGCAGGTCCGATGCGCGGTTGAAGGCGGCTCGGCCGATGTCCTCGCCGCAGACCGCGCAGGAGCCGAGCCGGGCCAGGAGCAACGTCGCGTACTCCCAGGTGGCCTGGCGGACCGCCTCGTCGACGAGATCGGGGAGGAGCTCGGCGAGGGGCTGGCCGTCGTACGGCACGGTGGGCCCGGTGGCGGCGAGTTCGGCCGTGAAGCGGGTGCGGCTGGCCGGGGCGTCGGGGTCGAGGCCGGTCTCGGCGCAGTACTCCTCGTACTCCTCGGGGTCGAAGAGGGCGATGGTGGTGTGTCCGCCGTCGGACGCGAGCGACCTGAGGAGGCCTTCGGCCTGCCGGAGGTAGGCCGTGTGGTCGTCGAACGTGAAGGTGCGGTAGCGGCGCATCGCCGCGAAGTCGACCTCGTCGGCCAGGAGGCCGATGGTGCCGGCGACTTCGCGGCGCAGTGCGCGTCGCATGGTGGTGTGTTGAGTGCGAGCCATGATTCCCCCTGCGGTACGTCGATCAATGCTCACTCAGAGTAATTGCGAGCACTGACAACGGCCGCTGGGCCGGGAATCAGGAGCGTTTGCGGGCCAGCTCCTCGTAGAAGCGGAGCAGGTCGAGGTTGTCCACCGAGCCGGGGTTGACCGCCTTGTCGAGTGCCGTGCCTTGGAGCAACCGCTTGACCGGGACCTCGATGCGCTTGCCCGTGAGGGTGTGCGGGATGCCGGGGACCTCGATGACCTCGTCGGGGACGTGGCGCGGGGAGAGTTGCGCGCGGATCGTCTGCTTGATGCGGTCGCGGAGATCGTCGTCGAGGGTGGCGCCGGGGGCGAGGTGGATGAAGAGGGGCATCCAGTAGCCGCCGTCGGGTTGTTCGACGCCGATGACGAGGGATTCGCGGATTTCCGGGAGGCGTTCCACGGCTTCGTAGATGTCGGCCGAACCCATGCGTACGCCTTGGCGGTTGAGCGTGGAGTCGGAGCGGCCGTGGATCACGACCGAGCCGTGCGAGGTCACGGTGATCCAGTCGCCGTGGCGCCAGACGCCGGGGTAGGTGTCGAAGTAGCTGTCGTGGTAGCGGCTGCCGTCCGGGTCGTTCCAGAAGTGGATCGGCATGGAGGGCATCGGGTTGGTGACCACGAGTTCGCCGACCTCGTCGATGAGGGGCTTGCCCTGGGGGTCCCAGGCTTGGAGGTCCGTGCCGAGGCCGGGTGCCTGGAGCTCGCCGATGTGGACGGGCAGGGTCGGTACCGCTCCGGCGAAGCACGAGCAGACGTCCGTGCCGCCGCTGACCGAGGCCATCCACAGGCCGCCCGGGGTGTCCTCGAACTCGTCGTGCAGCCAGCGGAATCCGTCGGGCGGGAGCGGGGAGCCGGTGGTGGCGACGCACTGGACGGTGGAGAGGTCGAAGTCGCGGGCCGGGTGCACGCCCGCCTTGCGGCAGGCCATGACGTACGCCGCCGATGTGCCGAAGAGCGTGGCCTTCGTGCGTTCGGCGATGCGCCACTGGGCGCCGGTGTCGGGATAGCCGGGGCTGCCGTCGTAGAGGACGATCGTGGTGCCGGTGAGGAGGCCGGAGACGAGGAAGTTCCACATCATCCAGCCGGTGGACGTGTACCAGAAGAAGCGGTCGTCGGGGCCCAGGTCGCAGTGCAGGCCGAGCTGCTTGAGGTGTTCGACGAGGATGCCGCCCTGGGACTGGACGATGGCCTTGGGCAGGCCTGTCGTGCCGGACGAGTAGAGCACCCAGAGCGGGTGGTCGAACGGGACCGGCTCGAAGACGGGTGCCGTGTCCGAGGCGGTGAGGGCTGCCCATTCCAGGGCGCCTTCGGGGGCTTCGGTGCCGAGCAGTGGGATGTGGACGACGGCGCGCAGGGTGGGCAGTTCGCGGCGCAGCTCGGCGACGGCGTCGCGGCGGTCGTGTTCCTTGCCGCCGTAGCGGTAGCCGTCGACGGTGAACAGGACGACCGGTTCGACCTGCTGGAAGCGGTCGAGGACGCTGCGTGCGCCGAAGTCGGGGGCGCAGGAGGTCCAGACGGCGCCGACGGCCGCGGTGGCCAGGAGAGCGACGACGGCCTGCGGGATGTTCGGGACGTAGCCGCTGACGCGGTCTCCGGGGCGTACGCCCAGTGTGCGCAGCTCCGCCGCCAGGGAGCCGACCTGGCGGCGGAGCTCGCCCCAGGTCACGGCGGCAGGCTCATGGGTCTCGTCAACATGGAGGAGAGCCGGGTCGCTCGTGCGCGTGGGGTCCTCGGCGGCGCGCAGTGCGTGTTCGGCGTAGTTGAGCGTGGCTCCGGGGAACCATGCGGCGCCCGGCATCGAGCGGTCGCCGAGTACGCGCGCGTAGGGCGTCGAGAACCGCACGTCGAACCACTCGGTCACGGCCTTCCAGAACGTGTCCAGTTCGTCGACGGACCACCGGTGGAGTGCCCCGTAGCCACCGTCGGCGGGTGCTCCGTGGCGTTCGGCGGCCCATGCCTGGAACCGCGTGATCTGCGCGGCGGCGATCCGTTCCTGGTCGGGCTGCCAGAGCGGTGAGGGGTTCGCTGAGGACATGGGGCGGCTCCCGGGCTTTACGCGTCGTATGCGTGTGGGTGCGCGCGTGCTGGTTGTGCGCGCGACACGGCTGACAGGGACGATGCCACGTGATCGATTTCGACACCAGGGTGTGCCTCACACAGTCGGCGCGGCGACTATGTGCCCTCACTCCAGGTGAACGGCAGTTGAACGATCCACACGCGTGGCTTCTTCGGTGGCAGGGTGAGCAGCATGAACGGTCGTGACCTGGTGCGTTCGATGAAGGCGGTCAGCTTGGTCGGTACGGCGCAGGGGTTGCGTGCGGTGCGGTCCTCTTGGCGTAGGCGGCGGGTGGACGCGGCGGGGCTCGCCCCCCGGGGTGTCGAGCGCGCGCGGGTGCCGGGTCCGGTGACAGGGGTAGAGCCGGGGCCGGGGGGCGGGGTGGTGCGGTTCGCCCGTTCCGAGCTGCGGGTGCGGGTCACGACGGGCGGGGCCATCTTCTGGGGCTGGGACGGTGCGCAGCCCGATCCCTCGTACGCGCTTGTCAGTGGGAGCCCCGAGGCGGACCCGCGGGCCGTCCTCGAGCCTGACAAGGAGGGCGGCTGGCGTGTGGTGTCGGAGCGGGCGACGGTGGTCGTGTCGCGGCTCGGCGCCGTGGAACTGCGGACGCCCGGCGGTCTGATGCTGCGCCGTGATCTGCCGCCCCGCTGGTGGGAGTCGGGTGACGGCGCCGCGCGCTGGCTGCAGCGGTCGCAAGTGGCGGCGGACGCACGGTTCTTCGGTCTCGGGGGGCGCGCGCAGGGGCCCCGGCTGCGGAACGGCACGTACCGCCTGTGGAACACCGATCCCGGGCGTTCGTTCGGGCCTGGCGACGGCCCCTTGTACATCACCATGCCCGTGCAGCTCGTCGTGGCCGATGTCGGCTGCCATCTGGTGTTCCACGACAACACGTGGGACGGCAGCGTGGCAGTGCGCGAGGGCGAGGAGGGTGCGGGGTCGGGGCACGACAGGGCTGGTTCGTGCGAGGTACGCATGGACGGCGGGCCGCTGCGGTGCTGGGTGATGGTGGGCACGCCCGCGCGCGTGCTGCACACCTGGGCCTCGCTCACGGGGCCGCCCGCGCTGCCTCCCGCGTGGGCGCTCGGGCACCATCACGCGCGGTGGGGTTTCGGCAGTGAGCGTGAGGTGCGGCGGATCGTCGCCGGGTACCGGGAGCGGGAGCTGCCGCTGGACGCTGTTCATCTGGACATCGATCACTACGAAGCGCATCAGGTGTTCACCGTCGACAAGGAGACCTATCCCCACTTGCCGCAGCTCGCCGACGACTTGCTCAGGGACGGCGTGCGGATGGTGTCGATCGTCGACCCGGCGGTGAAGGCCGAGCCGGGCAATGAGGTCTACGACAGCGGGAGGGCTACGGACGCCTTCGTGCGGGATGCCGCGGGGCGGACGGTGCACGGGGTCGTCTGGCCGGGCCAGGCGGTGTATCCGGACTTCACGGACGCGCGCGTGCGTGCGTGGTGGGGCGGCCTCTACAAGGAGCGGCTCGCTCAGGGGTTCGCGGGTTTCTGGCACGACATGAACGAGCCTGTGTCCTTCGCCGCCTTCGGGGAGCCGACGTTGCCCCGCTCGGCCCGGCACTCCCTGGAGGGCCGCGGCGGCGACCACCGCGAGGCGCACAACGTGTACGGCCTCGGCATGGCGCGCGCCGGGTACGAGGGTCTTGCCGAACTGCACCCCCAGGAGCGGCCGTTCCTGTTCTCGCGCTCCGGGTGGGCGGGAATGCAGCGCTACGGAGGGACGTGGTCCGGGGATGTGGCCACGGGGTGGCCGGGCCTGCGGGCGTCGCTGTCGCTGGTCCTCGGTCTGGGGCTGTGCGGCGTGCCGTACTCGGGTCCTGATGTGGGCGGGTTCGACGGCAGTCCGTCGCCCGAGCTGTATCTGCGGTGGTTCCAGCTCGGGTCGTATCTGCCGCTGTTCCGTACGCACGCCGCGCTGCGGGCCGGGCGCAGGGAGCCCTGGGAGTTCGGTCCCGAAGTGCTGGAGCACGCGCGCGTGGCGCTCGTCGAACGTCGGCGGCTGCTGCCGTACTTCGTGACGCTCGCGCATCTGGCGCGGCGTACCGGAACGCCGTACGTGCGGCCCTTGTGGTGGGGCAGTCCGGAGGACCGGGCGCTGCGTGACTGCGAGGACGCGTTTCTGCTCGGGGACTGTTTGCTGGTGGCTCCGGTGTTCGAGCCGGGGGCCGTCCGCCGCACGGTGCGGCTGCCGGCGGGCCGTTGGTACGACACAGCGACCGGCCAGGCGTACGAGGGGCCCGCCCGTGTGCTCCTGGAGGCTCCGCTGTCCCGCATCCCTGTGCTCGCGCGGGCCGGCGCCGTACTGCCGGTGCGGGGCGCCGACGGTGGGCTCGAGCTGGAGGTGTGGGCGCCGGTGCCGGGGCGTACGGGTGGCGGCCTGGTGGTCAGGGACGCGGGTGACGGGTGGGAGGAGCCGGAGATCGAGCGGTTCGCCACGCGGTGGGCCGGAGGGCGTGTGGTGGTCGAGCGGGACGGCCGGTCCGTCGAGGACGCCGCGGAGGCGGCGGGCGATGTCGGGCTGCGGGTGACGGTGCGGGGAAGCTCGCAGCGTCAGATGTAGCGCCCTTCGAACCAGGCGCGGACCGCCAAGGTGTGCAGGGGGAAGGCGAGTTCGGCCGGGCGGTGCAGCAGGTGCCAGCCTTCGGTCTCGCCCGTGGGGGCGGGCTCCGGCAGCTCGGTTGCCGGGCGTTCGGGCAGGAGGCCGAAGAGCAGCAGGTAGCCGTCGGGTGCGCTGAGCGCCTCCACGAGGCGGACGTCACGGCTCGCCGCGCCGATGCCGGTCTCCTCCCGCAGCTCGCGGACCACGGCGTCCCGCCAGTCCTCCCGGTCGTCGATGAATCCTCCGGGCAGAGCCACTCCCCCGCGCGCGGGGGCGATGGTCCGGGTCACGACGACCAGGGCGGTGCCCTTGGTGTCGTAGACGGGCTGCAGGGCCACCGCCACGGGCAGCGGATTGCGGTAGGCCGCCGTGCCGCAGGCGGCGCAAGTGCGGGGCCAGGTGGAAAGGCGGTCCCCGTAAGGCGCCCCGCAGCTCGAACAGTGGGAGCCCGGGGCGGGTTCGGCGCGGTGCTGGGTTGCGGACACGCCGCGGACTGTATCCGATCTCTGCCCGATACTCCGGGGGCGGTCTTCTCCTCCGGGGGCGGCCTTTTCCTCCGGTGGCGGGCTTCTCCTCCGGCGGCGGTCTTTTCCTCCGGGGCCGGATCCTGATAGATGCAGGGTTCATGACAGGACTTGCCCCCGCGCTGCGGAATCTCGCCGTCACCGCCACCGCTCTCGCCGCCGTGGCCGCCGCCCCCGCGCCCGCCCACGCCAAGCCCGAACCCAAGGCTCCCGATGAGTTCGTGGCATTGCGCGACGTCGACCCGACGATCATCCAGGAGATGCGGTACCTCACCCCGCACAACTTCGTGGGTGAGCCCATCGACGGCTACAGGAAGCCGATGTGCATCCTCACGGAGCCCGCCGCGAAGGCCCTGCACAAGGCGCAGCGGACACTGCTGCGCAAGGGCTACTCCCTGAAGGTGTACGACTGTTACCGGCCGCAACGGGCGGTCGACCAGTTCGTGCGCTGGGCCGAGGATCTCGGCGACGTACGCATGAAGGCGGAGTTCTATCCCCATGTCGACAAGTCGCGGTTGTTCGAGGACGGTTACATCGCGGCGAAGTCCGGGCACAGCCGTGGATCGACGCTTGATCTGACGGTCGTGAAGCTGCCGGCCCTGCCGACGCGTCCGTACGTCCCCGGAGAGCCCCTCACGCCCTGTTTCGGGCCCAAGGAGGAGCGATTCCCCGACAACTCCGTGGACATGGGGACCGGCTTCGACTGCTTCGACACCCTCTCCCACACGGACGATCCCCGGATCACCGGCGAGCAGCGCGCCAACCGCGATCTGCTACGGGGCGCGCTGACCAAGGTCGGGTTCGTGAACCTCCCTGAGGAGTGGTGGCACTTCACCTACAAGCCGGAGCTCTTCCCGGACACCTACTTCGACTTCCCCGTGGCGCGCCGCTCTCTGCAGGGGAAGTAGCGGGTGCCGGGCTACTGACGGGATCCGGTTGCCCGTGGCACACTTCTGACGTTCCGTCAGATCCAGTGCCGTGGAGGAACCTTGTCGCGTACGCGTACTCCCGTGGTGACCGGCTGGTTCGCCGGGGAGGGAGACAACTTCCGCCTACTGGGCACGCGCTGCTCGGCCTGCGCCAGTGTCTTCTTCCCCCGCGAGGACGGCTTCTGCCGCAATCCCGGCTGCTCGGGCGGTGACCTCGACGAGGTGCCGCTCTCCCCGCGCGGTCGCGTCTGGTCGTACACGGACAGCCGCTATCGCCCGCCCGCGCCCTATGTGTCCGATCCGGAACTTCCCTGGCAGCCCTACACGTTGATCGCTGTGGAGCTGGAGGCGGAGCGGATGGTGGTGCTCGGTCAGTCGGTTCCGGGGGTCACCGTCGCCGATCTGGAGGTCGGAATGGAGGTAGAGGTCGTCCCCGGCGTGCTCGACGAGGGCGGCGGGGCCCGGGAAGAAGCAGCGACGACGTGGTACTGGCGGCCGGTGGGGGTGGGCGCATGACCAGCGAGGTGGCGGTGCTCGGCGCGGGCATGCATCCCTGGGGCAAGTGGGGCCGCAGCTTCATCGAGTACGGGACGGCGGCGGCCCGCGCGGCGCTCGCCGACGCCGGTGTCGACTGGCACGACGTGGGTTCGATCGTCGGCGCGGACACGGTGCGCGGCGGCTACCCCGGTTACGTGGCCGGGGCGACGTTCGCGAAGGCGCTCGGCTGGCAGGGCGCGCGGGTCGCGAGCGTGTACGCGGCGTGCGCGTCCGGGGCGCAGGCGATCAACACGGCGCGTACACAGATCCTCGCGGGCCTCGCCGACGTCGTCCTCGTGGTCGGGGCGGACGCGGCGCCCAAGGGGTTCTTCCGGCCCGCCGGAGGGGACAGGCACGACGACCCGGACTGGCTGCGGTTCCGGCTCCTCGGCGCCACCAACCCCACGTACTTCGGCCTGTACGCACGCCGCAGGATGGCGGTGCACGGCGACACACTGGAGGACTTCGCCCAGGTCAAGGTGAAGAACGCGGCAGCGGGGGCGCTCAATCCGAACGCGCGCTACCGCAAGACCGTCACCGCCGACGAGGTGGCCGCGTCGGCCGTCGTCGCCGACCCCTTGCGGCTGCTCGACATCTGCGCGACCTCCGACGGAGCGGCGGCGCTCGTGCTCTCCAGCATGGAGTTCGCGCGGCGGCACGGCGCGACAAGCCCGGTGCGCATCCGGGCCGTGTCCACGGTGACGCCGACGTACCCGAACACCGTCCTGGACCTGCCGGACATCGCGACGGACTCCGCGGCAGCCGTGGCGCCGGCCGACGGGACCTTCCGCGCCTCCATCGCGCACGCCGCGTACGAAGAAGCGGGCATCGGACCCGACGAGCTCTCCGTGGCGGAGGTCTACGACCTCTCCACCGCGCTCGAACTGCAGTGGTACGAGGATCTGGGGCTCTGCGGCGAGGGAGAGGGGGCCAAGCTGCTGCGGGAGGGGGCGACCGCTCCGGGCGGGCGTATACCGGTCAACCCCAGCGGAGGACTCGCCTCCTTCGGAGAGGCGGTACCGGCGCAGGCCATCGCCCAAGTGTGCGAGCTGACATGGCAGTTGAGGGGCACGGCAGGGGGGCGCCAGGTCGCGGGGGCGCGCGCGGGGATCACCGCGAACCAAGGGCTGTTCGGGCACGGCTCCTCGGTCGTCGCCGTGCGCTGAGTACTGTCACCGGCTCTCCCCGGCCCGACGCGGGGAAAGACCACGGGCGCCTCACGGGGGAAGGGCACACGCCGGTTAACCGTTGCCGTCCGCGACCTTGACGCTCCATCACCACCGGTGAACACTTCCGGTGTCAGTCGGCATCGCCGCACTTCGGCTCCTCGCCACTCAGGGCCCCTGTACGCGCGAAGGTCTGCACGAACGGCCTGTTCAGCGGGTCATCCCCCTCTGGGCGATTCGACTGCGACGGCACGCTCGCCATGGAAGCCGAGCGGGGCGCGGGACACCCCTGCCTTCGGCTGAAGTCACCGGGCACGGCCAGGCAGTAGTCGTGGAACGCACCCAGCACGGAGTACCGGGGCCACCGCCCCGGGCGAGGCCCTAGGAGCCGCCATGTACTCGAATGGGGACATCTTCGTCGGTGAGATCATCGGCACCGCGATCCTGATTCTCTTCGGCGCCGGCGTGTGCGCCGCCGTCACCCTGAACCACTCGAAGGCGAAAGCCTCCGGATGGGTCGTCATCGCCTTCGGATGGGGCTTCGGCGTGCTCGCCGGCGCGTACACCGCGGGGCCTCTCTCCGGTGGTCACCTCAACCCCGCGGTCACCCTCGGCATCGCGATCGACACCGAGGAGTGGGGCAAGGTCTGGATCTATCTGCTCGGGCAGATGGTCGGCGCGATGCTCGGCGCCGTTCTCGCGTACCTCGTGTACTACGCGCAGTTCAACGCCAACGTCTCCCGCAGCGTCAAGGACAAGGTGACGAGTGCGCACGAGCCGACGCCGACGCTCGGCATCTTCTCGACCATCCCGGAGATCCGTAACACGGCGGCCAACCTCGTCACGGAGATCATCGCGACCATCGCCCTCGTGCTGCCCATCCTCGCCTTCGGGCTCACCAAGGGGCTCGGCGAGTCGGGCACGCAGACGCTGATCGTGGCGTTCCTGGTCGTCGGCATCGGCCTCTCGCTCGGCGGGCCCACCGGCTACGCCATCAACCCGGCCCGCGACCTGGGCCCGCGCATCGTGCACACGTTCCTGCCGATCCCGAACAAGGGGACGTCCGACTGGAGTTACGCCTGGATCCCCGTGGCCGGGCCGCTGATCGGCGGAGCGCTCGCAGGTCTCATCTACAACGTAGCCTTCTGACGCTAGGGGTAGCCATGCCGGACAACTCCGAGAAGTTCGTCGCCGCCATCGACCAAGGCACCACCTCCAGCCGCTGCATCATCTTCAACCACGCGGGCGAGATCGTCGCCGTCGACCAGCGCGAGCACCGCCAGATCTTTCCGAAGCCGGGGTGGGTCGAGCACGACGCCACCGAGATCTGGTCCAAGGTGCAGGCCGTGGTCGCGGGAGCGATCGCCAAGGCAGGGCTCAGGGCCGACCAGCTCAGCGCCCTCGGCATCACCAACCAGCGCGAGACGACGGTCCTGTGGGACCGCGCCACGGGCAAACCCGTGCACAACGCGATCGTCTGGCAGGACACCCGGACGTCGGCCCTCTGCAACGAACTGGGCGGCGCGGACGGCCAGGACAGGTTCCGGGAGCAGACCGGGCTGCCCCTTGCCAGCTACTTCTCCGGGCCCAAGGCCGCCTGGCTGCTCGACAACGTGCCCGGGCTCCGGGCGCGCGCCGAGCGCGGCGAGATAGCGTTCGGCACCATCGATTCCTGGCTGATCTGGAACCTCACCGGCGGCACGGACGGCGGCGTGCACGTCACGGACGTCACCAACGCCGGGCGCACCATGCTGATGAACCTGGCCACCCTCCAGTGGGACCAGTCGATCCTGGCCGCGATGAACGTCCCGGAGGCGGTCCTTCCGGAGATCAGGTCGTCCGCCGAGGTCTATGGCACCGCGGTCGGGCAGCTCTCCGGTGTGCCGGTCGCCTCCGCGCTCGGCGACCAGCAGGCGGCCATCTTCGGGCAGGCCTGCTACGACACGGGGACGGCCAAGAACACGTACGGAACCGGCAGCTTCTTGTTGCTCAACACCGGTAACCGGCCCGTCCCCTCGAAGAACGGGCTGCTCACCACGATGGGCTACAAGATCGGCTCCGAGGCGCCCGTCTACTGCCTCGAAGGGGCGATCGCGATCACCGGCGCCCTTGTGCAGTGGTTCCGCGACCAGCTCGGCATCATCCGCAGCGCCGACGAGATCGAGCCGCTGGCCGCGAGCGTGGAGGACAACGGCGGCGCGTACATCGTGCCCGCGTTCTCCGGTCTCTTCGCGCCCTACTGGCGCTCCGACGCGCGCGGCGTCGTCACCGGGCTCACCCGGTACGTGACCAAGGCGCATCTGGCACGCGCCGTCCTTGAGGCGACCAGCTGGCAGACCCGTGAGGTCGTCGACGCCATGTACCAGGACTCCGGGGTGCAGCTGCAGACCCTGAAGGTGGACGGCGGCATGACCAAGAACAATCTGCTGATGCAGCACCAGGCGGACGTTCTCGGGGTGCCGGTGATCCGGCCGAAGGTCTCCGAGACGACGTGTCTGGGCGCCGCGTACGCCGCCGGGCTCGCGACCGGCGTGTGGAACGACCTCGACGAGCTGAAGGCGCACTGGCAGCAGGACGTCGAGTGGACGCCGGGGATGGACACGGATGCGCGCGAGCGCGAGTACCACAACTGGCACAAGGCGGTGGAGCGGAGCTTCGGCTGGCACGAGGACGGCGCGAGCTGAGCCGAGAGCCGAGAGCCGAGCCGAGGATGACCGCGGCCCGTACCCCGGTCGGCGGGGGTACGGGCCGTGGCTGTGCACGCCTTCACGCGCTCACGTCGTCGCGGGCTCCCTGGCCGCGGCGGCGGCCTCCATCGCGTGCTGGACCACTCCGATGAGCACTTCCTTGACGGACTGCCGCTCGCGCGCGTCGCACATCACCACGGGGACGCCGGGGTCGAGGTCGAGCGCCTGGCGCACGGCCTCGGCGGGGTAACGCGAGGCGCCCTCGAAGCAGTTGACGCCGACGACGAAGGGTATGGAGCGGCGCTCGAAGTAGTCGACAGCCGCGAAGCAGTCCTCCAGGCGGCGGGTGTCGGCGAGGACCACGGCGCCGAGCGCTCCGGTGGCCAGCTCGTCCCAGAGGAACCAGAAGCGGTCCTGGCCAGGGGTGCCGAAGACGTACAGGACCAGGTCCTCGCGGAGGGTGATGCGCCCGAAGTCCATGGCGACGGTGGTGGTGTGCTTGTCCGAGACGCCGCTGGTGTCGTCGACCGGGCGGCCCGCCTCGCTGAGCAGTTCCTCGGTGCGCAGCGGTTTGATCTCGCTGACGGCGCCGACAAGGGTCGTCTTGCCCACGCCGAAGCCGCCCGCCACGAGGATCTTCAGCGTGACCGGCTCGACGGGGGCCTTGCCGCGCTCAGAACGCTTGAAGATCATCGCTCGCTTCTCCTGGATGAGTGGTGTCAGGGGTGTCGCGCGGGGCCGGGCCGTATCCGCCGCCGCCCGGGGTTTCGATCACGAGTACGTCGCCGGGGCCCGCGTCCGCGAGGTCGCTGGCCTCCAGCGTCTGGACGCTGCCGTCGGCACGCTCCACGCGGCCTGTGCCGAGCGCTCCGGGGCTGCCGCCCGCCATGCCGTACGGCGCCACCTTGCGGTGCTGCGAGAGCGTGGAGACCGTCATCGGTTCGCGGAAGCGGATGCGGCGCACGGCCCCGTCCCCGCCGCGCCACGTGCCGGCGCCGCCGCTGCCCCTGCGCACCGCGAACTCCTCGAGCAGCACGGGCAGGCGCCACTCGAGGACTTCGGGGTCGGTGAGCCGGGAGTTGGTCATGTGGGTCTGGACGACGGACGCCCCGTCGAAGCCGTCGCCCGCCCCGGATCCCGAGGCCACCGTCTCGTAGTACTGGTGGCGGTCGTTTCCGAAGGTGACGTTGTTCATCGTTCCGGAGCCCTCGGCCTGGACGCCCAGGGCTCCGTAGAGGGCGCCGGTGATCGCCTGTGAGGTCTCGACGTTCCCGGCGACGACGGCCGCCGGCGGCTCGGGGGCGAGCAGGGAGCCCGGCGGCACGATGATGCGCAGGGGGCGCAGGCAGCCGTCGTTGAGCGGGATGTCCTCGGCCACCAGGGTGCGGAAGACGTACAGGACAGCGGCGTTGACCACCGCGAAGGGTGCGTTGAAGTTCGTGGGGAGCTGGGGGGACGTACCGGTGAAGTCGATGGTCGCCGAGCGGGCTTCGCGATCGACCGAGACGCGGACCCGGATGACGGCCCCCGAGTCGGTTGGATATGCGAACTCGCCCTCTTCTAGGGCGTCGATGACACGGCGTACCGCTTCTTCGGCGTTGTCCTGTACGTGCCTCATGTACGCCTGGACGACATCGAGCCCGAAGTGCTCGATCATGCGGGCGACTTCGTCGACGCCCTTCTGGTTGGCGGCGATCTGGGCGCGCAGGTCGGCGAGGTTGGTGGCCGGGTTGCGGGAGGGGTAGGGGGCGTCGGTGAGCAGGTTCCGGGTCTCGTCCTCTCGGAAGCGACCGCCCTCCACAAGGAGCCAGTTGTCGAAGAGGATGCCCTCCTCCTCGATGGCGCGGCTGTTCGCGGGCATGGAACCGGGGGCGATGCCGCCGATCTCCGCGTGGTGCCCTCGCGAGGCCACGTAGAACAGGACCCGCTCCCCCGGAGTGTCGAAGACCGGTGTGATGACGGTGACGTCCGGGAGGTGGGTTCCGCCGTGGTACGGGTCGTTGACCGCGTAGGTGTCCCCGGGCCGCATGCCGCTGCCGCGGCGCTGGATCACCTCCTTGACGCTGGTGCCCATCGAGCCCAGGTGCACCGGGATGTGCGGGGCGTTGGCGACGAGGTTGCCGTCCGGGTCGAAGAGCGCGCAGGAGAAGTCGAGCCGCTCCTTGATGTTGACCGACTGGGCCGTGGACTCCAGGCGGGCGCCCATCTGTTCGGCGATCGACATGAAGAGGTTGTTGAAGACTTCGAGGAGGACGGGGTCGGCCGCGGTGCTCGCCGCGGAACCCTCGGGCACCGCCACACGTTCCATGACCAGGTGCCCCTCGCGTGACATGGCCGCCTGCCAGCCGTCGTCCACGACCGTCGTGGCGCTGGCCTCGGTGATGATCGCGGGTCCGTCGACGGTCTCGCCGGGCGGCAGCTCCTCGCGGCGGTGCAGGGGTACGTCGCGCCAGGCGCCGCCCGTGTGCAGGCTGACGGTCTCCGGAGCGCCTCGGTGCGTGCCACCGGCGAGCACGGAGAGGTCGGGCTGCTCGGTCAGGCCGGTGGCCTCCACGGAGAGCGCCTCGACGACGACGGGGCGGTCCAGGGTGAAGGAGTAGGTGGTGCGGTGGCGTTCCTCGAAGACGCGGATCAT
Source organism: Streptomyces sp. NPDC054866 (assembly GCF_053610745.1). Taxonomy (NCBI): domain Bacteria; kingdom Bacillati; phylum Actinomycetota; class Actinomycetes; order Kitasatosporales; family Streptomycetaceae; genus Streptomyces; species Streptomyces sp. NPDC054866. The sequence continues at coordinate 312,914 of NZ_JBSGZA010000010.1, read as the reverse complement.
GCTGTCCGGCTCGGCGAGCTCCACAGTGAGCGTGGTGTCGGTGCCGTCGTAGCGCAGCTGGGCGCGGCGTGTGACGCGGATGCGGTCCTCGGGCACGTCCTCGGCGAGGAGTTCGGCGCGGGCCGCTTCCTCCAGGTCGTCGGCGGTCTTCAGGACGCGGGGCATCGCGGACGGTTCGAGGCGGGCCTCCACGGACTGCTCGCGCATCGCGGTGGTGTCGGCGAGGCCGATGCCGAGCGCGGAGAGCACCCCGGCCATGGGCGGTACGAGGACGGTGCGGATGCCGAGCGAGTCGGCGACCATGCAGGCGTGCTGGCCGCCCGCGCCACCGAACGTCGTGAGGGCGTAGCGGGTGACGTCGTGGCCCTTCTGGACCGAGATGCGCTTGACGGCGGCCGCGATGTTGGCCACCGCGATCCGCAGATAGCCCTCGGCGACCTGCTCCGGAGTGCGGTCGTCGCCGGTGCGTTCCCTGATGTCGCCGGCCAGCGCGGTGAAGCGGTCACGCACGAGCGTCTCGTCGAGCGGCTGGTCGCCGTCGGGGCCGAACACCCGGGGGAAATGGGCGGGTTGGATGCGTCCGAGGGCGACGTTGGCGTCGGTGACGGTGAGCGGGCCGCCGCCCCGGTAGCTCGCCGGGCCCGGTGCGGCGCCCGCCGAGTCGGGGCCCACGCGGTAGCGGCTGCCGTCGAAGTGCAGCACGGAGCCGCCGCCCGCCGCGACGGTGTGGATGTCCAGCATCGGCGCGCGCAGCCGTACGCCCGCGATCCGCGTGGTGAAGACCCGTTCGTACTCGCCCGCGTAGTGCGACACGTCCGTGGACGTGCCGCCCATGTCGAAGCCGATGACACGGTCGAAGCCCGCGCGCTGCGACATACGGGCCATGCCGACGATGCCGCCGGCGGGCCCGGAAAGGATCGCGTCCTTGCCGCGGAACTGGCCCGCTTCGGTGAGGCCGCCGTTCGACTGCATGAACATCAGCCGTACGCCGCTGAGTTCGTCGGCGACGTGCTGGACGTAGCGGTGCAGGACGGGCGACAGATAGGCGTCGACGACCGCCGTGTCGCCGCGCGGGACCAGCTTCATCAGCGGGCTGACCTCGCTGGAGAGTGAGACCTGCGGAAAGCCCGTGCGGACGGCAAGTTCGGCGATCGCCCGCTCGTGGGCGGGGTGCAGATGGCTGTGCATGCAGACCACCGCCACGGCCCGGATGCCGTCTTCGTAGGCCTCGCGCAGCGGCCCGGCGAGCTGCTCCAGGTCGGGCGCCCGCAGGACCTCGCCCTCGGCGGTGACCCGCTCGTCGGCCTCGATGACCCGGTCGTACAGCAGCTCCGGGAGGACGATCTCGCGGGCGAAGATGTGAGGGCGGTTCTGGTAGGCGATGCGCAGGGCGTCGCCGAAGCCGCGGGTGATCACCAGGGCGGTGGGCTCGCCCTTGCGCTCAAGGAGGGCGTTGGTGGCGACGGTGGTGCCCATCCGGACGGCGTCGATGGGAACGTCCGCCGTGTCGTCGGGGACGCCCGGAGCGGCGCCCAGGAGTTCACGGATGCCCGCGACGGCGGCGTCGGTATAGCGGGACGGGTTGTCCGACAGGAGTTTGTGCGTGAGCAGACGCCCGTCGGGACGCCGCGCGACGATGTCCGTGAAGGTGCCGCCCCTGTCGACCCAGAACTGCCAGCCAGTCACGTCTCACTCCCCGCTTCCGCGCTGTTCAGAGCGCCCGGAGGCCGTTGATCACGTCGCGCAGAATACTCTCGTCCGGCAGTTCCGCAGGGGGCACGGGACGTGTCACGTGGACGAGTTCGTCGTCCACGAGATCGCCGATGAGGACGCGGATCACGCCGATGGGAAGGTCCAGCTCGGCCGCCAGCTCGGCGACCGACTGGGGGCTGTCACGGCAGAGCCCGACGATGTCCACGTGCTCCGGAGACAGCGTCCTGTCCGCCTCCGGGTCACCGGCGCGGGCTTCCGCGATGACGACCGCGATCAGATCGAGGCGGTGCTGGGCCGGACTCGTGGTCCGGCCGCGCGTCATGGCGTACGGCCGCACCACGGGCCCGGCGTCGTCGTCGAACCAGCGATGCGTCCCCTGTGTCCCCTGACCGTCTTCGCTCATACCCTCCCGCTACCCTCCCGTGGGCAGGTCGGTGCGCGGCGCCGTACCCAGATGCACACCCACCCTCTTGACCAGCAGCGTCATTTCGTACGCGACCAGACCTACGTCGGAGTCGGCGTCCGCGAGGACGGCGAGGCAGCTGCCGTCGCCCGCGGCCGTGACGAACAGGAAGGCGTCGTCGAGCTCGACCACGGTCTGGCGGACCCTGCCCGCCTCGAAGTGGCGTCCGACGCCCTTGGCGAGGCTGTGGAAGCCGGAGGCGACAGCCGCGAGGTGCTCGCTGTCCTCCCTCGTCAGATCCTGCGATACGCCGGTGGGCAGGCCGTCGCCGGAGAGCACGAGCGCCTTGCGGATGCTGGCGACCCGCTGCACCAGGTCGTCGAGGAGCCAGTTCAGCTCCCTCGCCGCCCCGGTGCTGGCGATGCGTGCGTCGGCCTTCGGTGCGGTCATCGACCGTCCCCCTCAGATGTCGTTCCTGGTGCTGTGCCGTCGGAGGCGTCTTCGCCCGCGGCGTTCTCTTCACGACCACGCTGCCAGCCACGCTGGAGCGAAGCCATCCGGCTGCGTACCTCGTCGGCGTCGCGCTCCTCCGGCCTGGTCGCGGCCGGGGCCGGGTCGCGCTCCGTGCGCTGGTCCGGACCGTCCTTCAACTGTGGGGCGAGATTGGCCTGGCGAACACGCCGGGGCAGTCCGCCGGGTGCGGTGGTGGGCGTGGGCGCCGGTCCGACGCGAGGCTCGGTCTCCGTACGCGGCGTTTCCGTACGTGGGGACTCCGTACGCGGGGACTCCGTGCGCCGGCTGCGCCTCGGGAGGTCCGGCGGGGCGTCGGCCGCGGTGACGTCGCGGTGCGGCGGGGAGAGGTCGGGCCAGGCGGACTGCGGCTCGGGGCGGCGTGGCAGGTCGATGGGCTCGGCCGCGGGGCGGCCGTTGCCGCGGTCCCGGTCCACTGCGCCGCCCTGGGGGCGCCCCACGGGGGTCTGCGGGCGCTCGGGGCGCTCCGGTGCCGCGTCGTCGTCCTCCGCCGCGCCACGGGGCCTGTTGTGCGTCACGGGGCGGCCGTGCGAGGAGACCAGCTTCGGGGTCCTGCGGCGGGGCAGCTGTACGGGGTCTCCGGGGGCCGCGTCGTCGTCGGGGCCGCTGAAGCCGCTGCCCTTGCCGCCGCCGTTGCCGCGTGAGGGCAGGTCGTCGGGGCGGGTCGGCTCGCGCTCGCCCGTCTCCCGCTCGTCGCGGGCCTGTTGGTGCTGTTCGTCCCCCTGGACCCCGGCCATGCGGCGGCGCGGGCGGAAGAGGCCGCCGCGCTCGCTGTCGGCGTCGTCGAGGTCGCCGAGCGCGCCGGGGAAGGGGTCGAGGTCCGCCATGCCGACCGGCGCCTCCAGCTCGACGGGACCGTCGAGGAGGGAGGCGGGAAGGCCGGGCAGCTGTACGGGCACCTGGCCGAGCGCGGCCTTCTTGTCGCCGGTGGCGTCGCGGCCCACGGCCTCCCTGGGCTGCGGCCGGTCGAGGCGGAAGCCGATTCCGTTCGTGTCCGGTACGTCGTCCGTGAGCAGCGTCTCCGGGATGAACACCACGGCGGTGGTCCCGCCGTACGGAGAGGGCTGCAAGGAGACGCGTACGCGCTGGCGCTGTGCGAGGCGGCTCACTACGAAGAGGCCGAGGCGGTCGGTGTCGGAGAGCTCGAACTCCGGTGTCTCCGCGAGGCGGAGGTTGGCGTCCAGGAGCGCGTCGGCCGCCATGCCGAGGCCCCGGTCGTGGATCTCCAGGGTGAAGCCGTTGGCGACGTGCTCTCCGAGGACCTGCACCGCGGTGTGCGGGGGCGAGAACACCGTGGCGTTCTCCAGGAGTTCGGCCATCAGGTGGGTGAGGTCGGCGACCGCGGGCCCGGTGACGGCGATGCGCGGCAGACGGCGCACCTCGATGCGTTCGTAGTCCTCGACCTCGGCGACGGCCGCGCGGACGACGTCCATGAGCTGGACGGGCTTGCGCCACTGCCGGGAGGGGGCGGCGCCGGAGAGGATCACGAGGCCCTCGGCGTGCCGCCGCATGCGCGTGGTGAGGTGGTCCAGGCGGAAGAGGTCGGCGAGTTCGTCCGTGTCCTCGGTCCTGCGCTCCATCGTGTCGAGCAGGGTGAGCTGCTTGTGCAGGAGCACCTGGCTGCGGCGGGCGAGGTTGACGAAGACCTCGGAGACGCCGCGGCGCAGGTCGGCCTGTTTGACGGTGGCCTCGACCGCGGCGCGCTGGAGGGTGTTGAGGGCCTGGCCGACCTGCCCGACCTCGTCCTTCTCGTACGTCAGGCGCGGTGCCTCGGTCTCTACGTCGACCTGTTCGCCCGCAGCCAGGCGGCGCAGCACGCCGGGCAGCCTGACGCCGGACGCCTCGTGGGCCTCCAGGCGCAGTCGGCGCAGGTCACGGATGAGGCTGCTGCCGATGCGTACGGACATGAAGACCGAGAACAGGAGCGCGAGCAGACCGAACACGCCCGCGACGACGACCCGCACGATCACGCCGACGGCCACCGGCTCGACGCGGTCCTGGAAGCGGTCGCCCGCGGCCTTGTCGCGCTCGGCGAGATCCTTGAGCGCCTTGCCCGAAGCGGCGTCCCAGCGCGCCGACGTGACGGCGCGCGGGGTGCCGGGCGAGGATTCCACGACGGCCTTCTCGGCGGACCTCAGCTCTGTCGTCTCCGCGCCGTTCCAGTACCGCTCGTATCCGGCGCGCTCGTCCTCCGGCAGCTGCGCGAGGTTGACCTCGTACAGCAGCGTGCGCTGGGCCCTGAGGTCGGAGACCTCCCGGATCTCGGCCTTGGTGAGCCTGCGCGCGACCAGTGCGGAACCGAGCAACGCGTCCTCGCGGGAGAGCAGTTCACGGGCCCGGGTGACGCCGACGAGTGCCCGGCCCTGCTGGTCCATCTTCACGTCGTCGAGACCGTGCAGGGTCATCAGGAAGCCGTAGCAGGGGTCGATCAGCTTCGTGTACATCTTCAGCGCGCCGGCCCGGGTGATCGTGCCTTCCTCGACCGTGCGACGCAGCGACTCGATGCCCTCGAAGGAGTCGAGGAGCGACGCGAGCCGGTCGGCCGACTGGCCGGTGACCTCCTCGCGCACGTCCGGGTGCTCCGCGTTCTCGACGACCTTGGCGATCATCTCGTCGGTGGCCGTCTGGCTGCGGCGCAGCGCGGCGAGCGCGTCCGAGGCGCGGGGGTCGGCGAGATAGACGAGGGTCTGGCGACGCTCCTGCTGGACGACCCGTGCGGTGTCCTCGATCGGGTAGCCGATCTTGTCGACGACGTTCGCGACGTCGATGAGGTCCTTGGCCGACTGGCCGGTGAGGTAGGTGGCGAAACCCCACATCGCGGTCAGGGAAATGAGCGGCACCAGCAGCAATGCCACGATCTTCCGGCGGATGGACTTCCCGCGAAAGCGCATGGCCTCCCCCAGATCGGCCCCCTGCGGCCGCGCTATGGCCAGGGGCACACATGTGCGTCAACAAACGGCGTGAGCCTACTACTGACACAGGAGCAACTCGAAGGCACGTCCGGACGGATTTCAGCCGTGACGCAAAAGGGACGTCCCCAGTTGTCCCTCCAATTCGGGAGATTGCATCCCGCGTGTGGCACATGCCACTCGGCACAGTCCGCCTTACCCCTGAACCCAGTTGGCCGGATCTCTTCGCTTTCCCGAACCCCGTGGGAATCTTCCCGGCCTCTCGTTCGTCTTTCAGTACGGGAGTTGGGGACAGCGGGCACCAGAGACAGCATGCCGTCACCAGGTGGCGTAAAGCCGCGTATATCGGGCAGCCACTGGAGAGTCGGAACGGCCGGCATCTCATCCAACGGCCCGTGGGGCATCGGGGGAGTGACGAGTTGATGGGCACGGCACAGCGCCAGAGGACGACCGAGGATGAGCACGAGGCATCCAGGAGTCAGTCCGGCGAGGACCGCAGGGAGTTGTGGATCGAGGAGCCGGCGCGCAGACGGCGCCTTCCCGATCCGGTGCGCACGGCTGCGGTGCGAGCCGTGATCATCGTGGCGCTGACCCTGATACAGGCGATGACGGCCTTCCTGTGCGCGTTGGCCGGATCCTGGCTGTCCTTCCCGATGGTGCTCAGCAGCGTGGCCAGCACCGTCGTCGCCACCTGGGGCGTTCTGGACGTGTGGGTCACGCGCCAGGTGTGGAACCAGCGGCACGGGGTGGTGTCGGTGCCGAGCAGCACCGCGCGTCAGCTGCGGCGCGAGCGGCGCCGGGCCCGCCGACAGGCCCGGACGGCGGCGCGGAGCGAGGAACGCATACGGAGGCGTGGCCGGGCAGGGCAGTTGTCGCACTCCTAGGTGCGCTCCCGGTGGGTGCGCTCCTGGTGCGTGCGCTCCCGGTAGACGCACTCCCTGTAGATATACCCGGCAGTCAGGCCGCCACCGGCACCTCCGCCAGCAGTCCGCGGCGCATCCGCATGAACGGACGCGGCCGGTCCACCGCGAGGACCGCCGTGGTGCGCCCCTCACGCTCGTAGGCGGCGAGGAAGCTGCCCTCCTCCGGAGTGCCTTCGAGGAGGCGCACGGTGTCGTCGGCGCGCCGCCGCCCCGCGAACTGGATGCGGGAGCCGTACTGGTCGGACCAGAAGTACGGCAGCGGGCGCACGGTCTCGGCGGTGTGGCCGGCCAGCAAGTTGCCTACGGCGACGCGGGGTTGTTCCGTGGCGCTCGTCCAGTGCTCGGCCCGCGCGCCGCCCACGCGGGCGACATCGCCCACCGCCACGACGTGCGGCAGCCCGGTGACACAGCCGTCGTCGCAGAGCACTCCGTCGCCCAGGGCGAGCGTCGAGCCCGCGAGCCAGCCGGTGTTGGGGGTGGCCCCGATGCCGACGACGACCACATCGGCGGGCAGCAGACGGCCGTCGCCCAGCTCCACCGCGTGCACGGCCCTCTCGCCGTGCAGCGCGGCGACGCCGGTGCCCGTCACGAGTTCCGCTCCCCCGCGCGCGTGCAGTCCGGCACAGATCGCCGCCATGTCCGCGCCCAGTTGCGGGAGAAGCGGCAGCGGGGCGGCCTCGACGACCGTCACCTCGTGACCGAGCGCCGCGCACGAGGACGCGGTCTCGGCGCCGATGAATCCACCGCCGATCACGACGACCCGCTGCCGCCCGGCGACGAGCTGCGTGCGCAGGGCGCGGGCGTCGTCCAGGGTGCGCAGGGTGTGCACCCCCTCCAGGAGGGGCCCCGGCAGCCGGCGCGCGGACGCGCCGGTCGCGATGACCACTCCATCGCTCGCTACGGTCCGGCCGTCCTCCAGGAGCACGGTGCGGCCGCGCGGGTCGAGGCCTCGGGCGCGGACCCCGAGCAGCCACTCGGCGGCCAGTTCGTCGGCCTCCTCGTCGTCGGACAGGGCGAGTTGGGCCTCGTCGGCCTTGCCGATGAGGAAGTCTTTGGAGAGCGGCGGCCTGTCGTACGGTGGGTGCGGCTCGTCGCCGATGATCACGAGCCGGCCGTCGTATCCCTGGGCGCGCAGCTCGCGCGCCGCGTAGAGCCCGGCGAGCGAGGCGCCCACCACGGTGATGGTCCTCATGCGGCGGAACCCTCCTCGGCCACGAGGTGGACGTGGATCGTGCCGTCGTCCACGCTCACCCGGTGGGTGCGCACGGCGCGGCGGGCGGGCAGGCAGGTCGGCCGTCCGGTACGGAGATCGAATGAGGCGGCATGGAGCGGGCATTCGACCAGGCAGCCCTCGAGCCACCCCTCGGAGAGGGAGGCGTCCTGGTGGCTGCAGGTGTCGTCGATGGCGTAGATCTCGCCGTCGGCGTTGAACACCGCGACGGGAGGTGTGGTGTCGACACGGACGGATTCGCCCGCGGGGAGGTCTTCAAGGCGGCAGACGGGAATCATGGGCCCCCCTCTTGATCTCTCTCGGCCCGGTCCTGACACCTTCTCGGCCCAGGACCCTTCGGTAACATGATGTTTCGTATGGCGCACGAGGGAGCGCTATACGCAACAGAATCCGGTCGGGACGCCCACCGCGTCAAGGGCTTCCCGAAGATGCGGCTTCAACAGGCCGCGAGGTGGTGAGAGTTGAGATATGACCGGCACGCGGAAACAGCCTGATCAGAACGAGGAGCCGCGCGAGAATCGCCCCGAGAACCGACCCGAGTCGCGCGAGAAACAGCCGAAGGCGGCGCCGGGATCCGTCCAGTCCGTGGACCGCGCGGTCAGCGTCCTGGAGATACTCGCCCGGCTCGGCGAGGCCGGAGTCACCGAGATCGCCGACGAGTTGGGGGTGCACAAGTCGACGGCCTTCCGGCTGCTCGGCGTCCTGGAGAACCGGGGCCTGGTGGGCCAGGCCAAGGACCGCGGGAAGTACTTCCTGGGGGCCGGCGTACTCCGCCTCGCGGGGGCGGCGGCAGTGCGTCTGGACATCTCCCAGGAGGGCGGCCCGGTCTGCCGCGACCTCGCCGACGAGCTGGGCGAGACGGTCAACATCGCGATCCTGGACGACGACGCCGCGGTCAACATCATGCAGGCCCGCGGCCCCGCGTCCGTGACCGCGCAGAACTGGCTGGGCAGGCGCACCCCGCTGCACGCCACCTCCAGCGGCAAGATCCTCCTCGCCCATCTGCCGACGACGCTGCGCGAGGGCCTGATCGCTCGGACGCTGCCGCGCCTGACCGAGCACACGGTGACCGGGACGGTGGCGCTGCGCGGCGAGCTCGAGGCCGTCGTGGACCAGGGGTTCGCCATCGCCGTGGAGGAGCTCGAGGTGGGTCTGGCCGCCGTGGCGGCGCCGGTGCGTGCGCACGACGGCAAGGTGATCGGGGCGCTCAGCGCGTCGGGGCCCGTGTACCGGCTGACCGAGGACCGCCTCACCGAGCTCGCCAAGCGCACGGTCGCCGCGGCCGTGGAGCTGTCGCGGCGGATGGGGTACGGCTTCTGACCGACCGTCAGTAGACACATGCGACGAGGGCGGAACCGGTGATCACCGGTTCCGCCCTCGTCGCGTCCGCGCACCCGGACCTGTCGCGTGTCGATCGTGTTTCGCCGCGCCCAGCCGATTTGCCAAGGGTTAACTCCCACCCCTTGACGGCCTCTTGATGGCGTTCCCAGTATGTCTCTCATAGCGCAACCCGTCGTGCAGTGCGCAACAGCAGAGGAGTCTGGCCGTGCCACACGAGGTCCGTGCCGTCGTCGCCATGAAGAAGGGCGCACCCGTCGAGGTGCAGACGATCGTCGTGCCAGATCCCGGACCGGGAGAGGTACTTGTCTCCGTGCAGGCCTGCGGGGTCTGCCACACGGATCTGCACTACCGGGAGGGCGCGATCAACGACGACTTCCCGTTCCTGCTCGGCCATGAGGCCGCCGGCACCATCGAGGCGGTCGGCGCCGATGTCACCGATCTCGTCCCCGGCGACTATGTGGTGCTCGCCTGGCGCGCCCCCTGCGGAGCCTGCCGCTCCTGCCTGCGGGGCCGCCCCTGGTACTGCTTCGACTCACGCAACGCCGCCCAGCCCATGACCCTCCTTGACGGCACTCCCCTGAGCCCCGCCCTCGGCATCGGCGCCTTCGCCGAGAAGACCCTGGTCGCCGCCGGGCAGGCGGTGAAGGTGGACCCGGCGGCCCGCCCCGAGGCCGCCGGACTGATCGGCTGCGGCGTGATGGCCGGCTACGGGGCCGCCGTGAACACCGGCGGGGTGGGCCGCGGCGACACCGTGGCCGTCATCGGCTGCGGCGGCGTCGGCAACGCCGCGATCGCCGGTGCCTCGCTGGCGGGCGCCCGCCGCGTCATCGCCGTCGACATCGACGAGGCCAAGCTCGACGGGGCGACCCGGTTCGGCGCCACGCACACCGTCAACTCCCGTGGCACGGACCCGGTCGAAGCCGTCCGCGAACTCACCGGCGGGTTCGGGGTCGACGTCGCGATCGACGCGGTCGGCACCCCGTCGACGTACAAACAGGCTTTCTACATGCGTGATCACGCGGGTGTGCTCGTGCAGGTCGGTGTGCCCGATCCGGAGATGCGGATCGATCTGCCGCTGATCGACCTGTTCTCGCGCGGCGGCGCCCTCAAGTCCTCCTGGTACGGCGACTGTCTGCCGAGCCGGGACTTCCCGATCCTCGTCGACCAGTACCTCAGCCGCCGGCTCGACCTCGGCGGCTTCGTCTCGGAGACCATCACGCTCGACCAGGTCGAGGAGGCGTTCGGCAGGATGCACCGCGGTGAGGTCCTGCGTTCGGTGGTGGTCCTGTGAGTGACACCTCCGCGACCGGCGGCCCGGAGCCCCGGCCGCCCCGCGTCGTCGTCATCGGCGCCGGCATCGTCGGCTGCTCGCTCGCCGACGAGCTGACCGCCCGCGGCTGGACCGACGTCACGGTCCTCGAACAGGGTCCACTGCCCGCCCCCGGCGGCTCGACCTCGCACGCCCCCGGCCTCGTCTTCCAGACCGGACCTTCCAAGACCCTGACCGCCTTCGCGACGTACACCGTCGAGAAGTTCGGGACCCTGGAGGTGGACGGTCTGCCCTGCTTCAACCCGGTCGGCGGCCTCGAACTCGCCACCACGCCCGAGCGCTGGGCCGACCTGCACCGCAAGGCCGGGTACGCCGCCTCCTGGGGCATCCGCGCGGAACTGGTCGGCCCGGCCCGGTGCAAGGAGATGTGGCCGCTCATCGACGAGAGCAAGGTCCTCGGCGGGCTGCACACCCCCGACGACGGGCTCGCCCGCGCCGTGCTCGCCTGCCGTGCGCAGATCGAGCGGGCACGCGCGCGTGGAGCGCGTTTCCTCGACCGGCACACCGTGACCGGCGTGGAGCAGGAGGAAGGACGCGTCACCGCCGTCGTGACCGACCGGGGCACTTTTCCCGCCGACCACGTCGTGTCTGCTGCGGGCTTCTGGGGTCCGGTGATCGGGCGCATGGCCGGTGTCGACATACCCCTCCTGCCGCTCGCCCATCAGTACGCGAAGACCGAGCCGCTCCCCGAGCTCGCCGGCGTCAACGACCCGCGTACGGAGGCCTCGAAGCCGATCCTCCGCTTCCAGGACCGCGATCTGTACTTCCGTGAGCACACCGACCGCATCGGCATCGGCTCGTACGCCCACCGTCCGCTGCCCGTGAACGCGTTCACGGTCCCGGCATCCGACGACGCGGCCGAGATGCCGTCCTCGTACCCCTTCACCGAGGAGGACTTCGCGCCGAGCTGGGAGGACTGCGGCTGGCTGCTGCCCTCGCTGCGCGGCACCGACGTCGCGGAGGGCTTCAACGGCGTCTTCTCCTTCACTCCGGACGGGATGCCGGTCCTCGGCGAGTCCCGTGCGCTGCGCGGCTTCTGGCTGGCCGAGGCGGTGTGGGTGACGCACTCCGCGGGCGTGGCCAAGGCGGTCGCCGAGTGGATGGTCGACGGGCGGCCCTCCATCGACGTACACGACTGCGACCTCACCCGCTTCGAGAACGCCCAGCGCTCCCCCGCCTACGTCGCCGACCGCGGCGCCCAGCAGTTCGTCGAGGTCTACGACGTCCTCCACCCCCTCCAGCCCATGGAACGGCCCCGGCCCCTGCGGGTGAGCCCCTTCTACGCCCGGCAGCAGGAGCTGGGCGCCGTCTTCCTGGAGGGCGGCGGCTGGGAACGCCCGCACTGGTACGAGGCGAACGCCCCGCTCCTCACGGACGTCGAGGTCCCCGAACGCGACGCCTGGTCGGCCCGCCACTGGTCGCCGATCGCGGCCGCGGAGGCGAAAGCGACCCGCGAGAAGGTCGCCCTCTACGACATGACTCCCCTGCGCCGCCTGGAGGTGTCGGGGCCCGGAGCGCTCGCCTTCCTGCAGCGCATGACCTCCAACAACCTGGCCAAGAAGCCCGGCGCGGTGACGTACACCCTCCTCCTGGACGAGGCGGGCGGCATCCGCTCCGACCTCACGGTGGCCCGGCTCGCCCCGGACCGCTTCCAGGTCGGCGCCAACAGCCCGGCCGATCTCGACTGGCTCCAGCGCCACGCCCCCGACGGCGTGCACCTGCGGGACATCACATCGGGCACCTGCTGCATCGGCGTCTGGGGGCCGCTCGCCCGCGACCTCGTCCAGCCGCTCACCCACGACGACTTCTCGCACGAGGCGTTCGGATACTTCAGGGCCAAGGAGACGTACATCGGGCATGTCCCGGTGACGGCGATGCGTCTTTCGTACGTCGGCGAGCTGGGCTGGGAGCTCTACACGGACGCCGACACCGGCCTCCGGCTCTGGGACACGCTCTGGGACGCGGGGCAGGAACACGGCGTGATCGCGGCCGGGCGTTCGGCGTTCAACAGCCTGCGCCTGGAGAAGGGCTACCGCGCCTGGGGTCACGACATGACCACCGAACACAACCCCTACGAGGCGGGGGTCGGCTTCGCGGTCCGCATGGACCGCGGCGACTTCGTGGGGCGCGCCGCGCTCGAACAGCTCGGCTCCCCGGCACGGAAGCTCACCGCCCTGCTGTTGGACGATCCGGCCGCCGTCGTTCTCGGCAAGGAGCCCGTGTACGTCGACGGGGCGGCCGGGGCCGCGGCCGGGTACGTCACCAGCGCCTCGTACGGCTACACGCTGGGCCGGTGCGTCGCCTACGCGTGGCTGCCGCCGCTGGAGGCGGGCGCGGGCGTGCACATCGAGTACTTCGGCGAGAAGGTGCCCGCGACGGTCGCCGATGAGCCGCTGTTCGACCCGAAGATGACCCGCATCCGCCGGTAGCCGGTTGAAGCCCCATCAGCGCTCTGGAGGAATCTCTGTGTCCCCCACCTATGACGTGATCGTGATCGGCCTCGGCGGCATGGGCAGCGCCGCCGCCCACCACCTCTCCGCGCGCGGTGCCCGCGTCCTCGGCCTGGAGAAGTTCGGGCCCGTCCACAACCGCGGTTCCAGCCACGGCGGTTCGCGCATCACCCGGCAGTCCTACTTCGAGGACCCCGCGTACGTACCGCTGCTTCTGCGCTCGTACGAACTGTACGCACGCCTGGAGCGCGACACCGGCCGCGAGATAGCCACCCTGTGCGGCGGGGTGATGATCGGCCGCCCCGAGAGCCGCGCCGTCTCCGGTTCGCTGCTCTCCGCACGCCAGTGGGACCTCCCCCACGAAATGCTCGACGCCCCCGAGATACGCCGCCGCTTCCCGACACTCAGCCCGCGCGACGACGAGGTCGCGCTGTACGAGGCGCGCGCCGGTCTTGTCCGCCCCGAGAACACCGTCGCCGCCCATCTGCAGCTCGCCACGCAGCAGGGAGCCGACCTGCACTTCGAGGAGCCGATGACACGCTGGGAGCCGTACCGGGACGGTGTCCGCGTCCACACTCCCGAAGACACCTACACCGCAGGGCAGTTGGTGATCTGCCCGGGTGCCTGGGCGCCGCGGCTCCTCACGGACGTCGGGGTGCCGTTCACCATCGAGCGGCAGGTCATGTACTGGTTCCAGCCGACCGGCGGCGTGCGGCCCTTCCTGCCGCAGAACCACCCGATCTACATCTGGGAGGACGCGGACGACGTGCAGGTCTACGGCTTCCCTGCCATCGACGGCCCCGACCTGGGCGCCAAGGTCGCCTTCTTCCGCAAGGGCACGCCCTGCACACCCGAGGACATCGAGCGCACGGTCCACGAGCACGAGGTCGGCGCGATGGCGGAGCACATGAGCCGCCACATCCCCTCCCTGCCCGGGCAGTTCCTCAAGGCCGCGACCTGCATGTACTCCAACACTCCCGACGAGCACTTCGTCATCACCCGCCACCCGGCCCACCCGGAATCGGTCACCGTCGCGGCCGGATTCTCCGGGCACGGCTTCAAGTTCGTGCCGGTCGTCGGCGAGATCGTCGCCGATCTGGCACTGCGGGGCGCCACCGATCACCCCATCGAGCTCTTCGACCCCAGCCGCCTTGCCGCCGCGCCCGCTTGAGGAGTACGCCACCGTGACGACGACCCCTGAGGCCCCGTCCGCCGCCAGCCTGATGACCACGCTGCCGGGGCACTTCTACACCGATCCCGAGATCTTCCGGCAGGAACAGGAACGCGTCTTCGAATCACTCTGGTTCTGCGCGGTGCGCGCCTCCGACCTCGGCAAACCCGGCGCGTTCCGCACCGTCCAGATCGGCCGCGAGAGCGTCCTTGTCACCCGCTCCCGCTCCGGAGAGCTGCGCGCCTTCCTCAACATCTGCCGCCACCGGGGCGCCCGGCTGTGCACGCAGGAGTCCGGAGAGGTGCGCCGCGCGCTCCAATGCCCGTACCACGCATGGACGTACGACCTCGACGGCAAGCTGATCGCCGCGCCGAACCTGGTGAAGATGCCCGACGTCGACCGCACCGAGTACGGCCTGGTCAAGGTCGCGCTGCGGGAGTGGCTCGGCTATGCCTGGGTGTGCCTGGCCGACGAACCGCCCTCCTTCGAGGAGACCGTCATCGGCGCTGCCGTGGAACGTCTGGGCGACACGGCTTCCATCGAGCGCTACGGAACCGAAAGGCTCGCCCTCGGCAAGCGCGCCACGTACGACGTGCGCGCCAACTGGAAGCTGATCGTCGAGAACTTCATGGAGTGCTACCACTGCGCGACGATCCATCCCGAACTGACCGACGTGCTCCCGGAGTTCGCGGACGGGTTCGCCGCCCAGTACTACGTCGGGCACGGCGCCTCGTTCGGCGAGGAGGTCAGTGGGTTCACCGTCGACGGCAGCGCGGGCTTCGGCCGTCTTCCCGAGGTCGCCGAGGACCAGGACCGCCGCTACTACGCGATCACGATCAAGCCGACCGTCTTCATCAACCTCGTCCCCGACCATGTGATCCTGCACCGGATGTTCCCGCTGGCCGAGGACCGCACGGTCGTCGAGTGCGACTGGCTCTACGCGCCCGAGGTCGTCGAGTCCGGCGTCGACCTCGCCAAGTCCGTGGAGCTCTTCCACCGGGTCAACGAACAGGACTTCGAGGCCTGCGAGCGCACCCAGCCCGCGATGGCGTCACGCGCCTATCGCGGGGGCGGGGTGCTCGTGCCGACCGAGCATCACATCGGTCTCTTCCATGAGTGGCTGGCGGGCCTGTTGGGCTAGGCCGTAGGGGCCGGGCGCTTGTACATGCGCGTCGCCGTGATCTCGCCGTGCACGGTCTCCTCGGCCGGGTCCTGCTGCGGCAGGCCCGGCCGCAGGTGCTCCTCGACGCTGATGTACTTCAGCCCTGCCCGCAGGTCCGCGTCGTTCCGCAACCGGATGACCAGCGGGAACTCCGCGAGCGCGGTCGTGTCGAACAGGCCCGTGGTGTAGAGCAGTTGCACACCGAGCGCGTCCGAAACGGCCCGCTGGAGCTCCAGGAGATACGTGGCGTTGGCGCGGCCGATGGGGTTGTCGAGGAAGAGCGTGCCCGCGTGCCGGTGCTTGTCGCGGCCCCGGTCGTTGCTGCGCAGGGCGGCCATCGTGCAGTACAGGGCGATGGCCGCGGTGAGCAGCTGGCCGCCGGAGAAGACGTCTCCCATCTGGCCGACCGGCACGCGCTCGGCGCGCAGCACGGCGTCCGGCTTGAGGATCTCGACGGCGATGCCGCGCGGCTCAAGGGCGGCCTGAACTCCGCGAAGGAGCAACGACATTCCGTCCCGCCGCATGTCGGAGTTCTTCTTGACCGCGGCCCGCGTGGCCTCGTCGATGACCTCGCCGAGGCGTTCGGTCAGCGTCGCCTGGTCGGGCTCTTCGAAGCGGACGCGCAGGAACTCCTGGCCCGACCACTCCCCCAGGCCCTCGGGCAGCTGCGAGAGGCGCTGCGCCGACCGCAGGGTGGCGAGCGAGGACTCCACGAGCCCGCGGAGGCGGTCCACGATGCTGTCGCGGTTGCGCTCAAGCTGCTCCAGCTCGTCGGTGAGCACGCGCAGGCGCGGCGCGAAGGCGTCGGCCCACTTCTTGGCGTGCTCCGGCAGCGCGGAGGCGGGCAGCTCGCGGATCTGCTGGCGGGCGGGGGTGCGCACCTGCTCGTAGCGCGTGGAGTTCGCGTGTCGTACGAGGATGTCGCTGGCCTCGCGGACGGCTGCCTCGGCGGCGGAGAGGTCTGCGGCGCAGCCGCGCAGGGAGCGCCGGGCCTCCGAGGCGGACTGGCGGGCCTCTTCGAGCGTGCCGGGGTAGGGCTCGGGCTCTTCCGCGGCTGTGGCGCCCTCGGTGTCCTGGTGCTGTTCACGCAGCAGGTCACGCAGGAGGGCCGCCGTCTCGTCGAAGCCTCCCGCGGCGTCCTCCGTGGCGCGGTGGGCTTGCAGGAGGGTGGCGTGCGCGTCCTTGGCCTGGCTCAACGCCTCGGTGTGCGCGGCCAGTTCGGTGGTGGCGGTACGCAGGAGGGCCTGCGCGTGCTCGGCGTCGGCGGGGACGAGGTCTTCGGGGAGCTCGGTGTGCGCTTCGGCGTCGTCCTGGGGGGCGAGCCGCTCGGCCTCGCCGCGGAGCCTGCCGAGCTGCTCGCTCGCGGCGGAGGCGCGGGTCTCGATGAGCTGGACCTGGGCCTCGGCGCGGGCGGACGCGGCCTGCCGGGAGGGGCCGTCGGAGCCGTCCGTGCCCTCCAGGAGCAGGGCGGCGCGGGTGCGGACCTTGTTGCTGAGCCGGTCGAGCTCGGCGAGGGCGCCGCTCTCGTCGCTCTCGGCACGGGCCTGTTCGGCGCGCAGATCGGCGCCGACGCCGACCTTCTCGTAGAGCTGGGACGCGGCGCGGTAGGCCTCGCGGAGGGCGGGCAGCGACGTCTTGGGGGCGTTGGTGTCCTCGGGCACGTCCTCGGGGGCGCCCGCGATCTCGGCGCGCTCGGCACGCAGGGCACGCGCGGTGCGGCGGGCGTCGTCGGCGGCTCGCTGGGCGGAGCGGCGGTCCTCGTCGGCGGCGCGGGCGCGGTCCAGGCAGGTCTGGGCGCGGGCCTCCGACTCGACGGCGTCGTCGGCGAGTTCACGCAGCTTGGTCTGCCAGCCCGCGCGCTCGCGCAGGCGGAACGCGAGCCCCGCGAGTGCGTCGGCAACGCGCCGCGCGCGCTGGGCGGCCTCTTGGCGCTCGTCACGCGCGCGTGCCGCTTCGGCCGCCGCCTCGTCGGCCTCGGCCCGGACCGTGCGGGCCTCGGCCAGTTCGGCCTCGGCCTCTTCGGCGAAGGCGCGGGCGCTGCGTGCGGCGGCGGCGAGCTCTTCGATGCGTCCTGCCGGGCAGCCGCCGCGCCAGGAGGCGAGCCGCGCGGCCAGTTCGCGGTCCTTGGTCAGGCGCACGGCGAGCGCCCGGATCTCCTCGTCGCGCTGCGCCGCCCGCGCGCGCAGGGCGGTGCGCTCCTCGTCGGCGGCGTGTTCGTCGTGCATGGCGGGGTTCGGCGGTACCAGGAAGACGTCCCCGCCTGGTGCGTCCTCACCGGGGGTCGGCGCGAGGAGGGCGGCCGCGGTGCCGACGGCCACGGCGGAGCGGGGCAGCAGGGCGGCGCCCGCGAGGGCTTCGCGGGCCCGTGCGTGGGTGGCGGGGTCGGTGATGACGACGCCGTCGACCAGCTCGGGCCTGGCGGCGAGCACGCGCGCGTGGTCGGCGGGGTCGACAGCCTGCGCGAGATAGCGCCAGCCGGGCAGGGCGGGGATGCCGTGCTCGCCGAGGAACTCGACGGTGGCCAGAACGTCGGGGCCCGGCGGAAGGAGCCCGCCGTCACCGAGGGCGCCCAGGATCCGGGAGTCGTCGGCGGCGGCGGTCCGCAGTTCGAAGAGCTGCCGCTCGGCGGATGCGACCCCGTCCTCCAGGAGAGTGCGGAGGTCATCGGCGTTGCGGTCCAACTCCGCGAGGGAGAGGGGGCCTTCGGCGAGGGGACGCGTGACAGTGGCGCGGGCGGCAGCGGCCGTGGCGTCGGCCGTCGCCGTCTTCTCGCTGTCGTCGCCCGTCTCGGCAGTCCCCTGGCGAGGCTGCGGCACCGCGCTCTGGGAGATGGCCCCCGGAAGCCCGAGCAGCTCGGCGAGGCGCTCGTCCCCGGCGATCGACTCGGCGGCACGGCGTTCCGCGTCGTACGCGTGCTCGGCCGCGTCCGCGGCGTCCGACGCGCGAGCCGCGGTGAGTTCGGCGCGGGCCTCGGCGGCGGCTGCCTCCTTGGCGTGCTCGGTGGCACGCAGGGAGGTCTCGCGGGCGGTGTCCCAGGCGGCCGCCGCGGCCTTCTCGGCATCGCTCGCGGCCAGCGCGGCGCGCGCCGGGTCGGCGTCCGGCGCGGTGTCGTCGAGCCAGCCGGCACGGACCGCCTCCGCGGTCTCCTGCTCGACCTCGGTGAGGCGCTGGCGGAGGTGTCCGGCCTCGCTGCGGGCGCGCTGCGCCTCGGTCGCGGCGACGGTGGCGTCGCGGTGGGCGGCCTCGCCGGTCTCCTGGAGCGCGGCCGAGCGCTCCTCCTCCTCGTTCGCGAGCGACTCGGCGCCCTCGGCCGCGGTGTGCAGGACCCGTACGAGATCGGCCGCCGCCTTGGAGCGGGCGGCGAGGGCGGGCGCCGCGTCCCGCTCGGCCTCCAGAATCGCGGAGGCCACACGCGCGGAGCGGTCGGCCGCCGCGCGGTGGCGCAGAACGGCCTCGGCCGCCTGCCAGGCGGCGTGCAGCTGGCGCGCGTCGGCCAGCTCGCGGCGCTGCGCGGCGGCCGCCTTCTCCGCGACGGTGAGCGCCAAGGAGGCGTGCCGGAAGGCCAGTTCGGCGGAGATCAGCGCGGACCTGCCGCGTGCCTCCTCCGCCGTCGTGACGGTCCGCGCGGCGGCGGTGACCCGCTCGGCGAGCTCTCCCGCGCGGCTCCGCTCGGCGACCCCGCGCGCGGAGAGGCGGCGGGCGAGCGTGCGGGTGCGCCGTTCGGCTCCCGCGTGCACGTCACGCGCACGCGCACGCGTGTCGGCGGCGTCGACGATCCGCCCGAGGAGGTCGACGGAGCCCGCGGTGAACTCCCGCTCGGCGATGAGTTCGGAGCGGCGGCCCAGCTTGTTGCCGAAGCCGTGCACGAGGTCGGCGAGGCCGTCCGTGTCGCGGGTGTCCGTGACGGCGCGCAGCAGCAGGTCGGTGAAGTCGGAGTCCTTCTTGACGGCGAAGAGGCCCGCGGCCTCGCCCTCGTCGGCGTTCATCTCCCGCTGGTAGCGGAACAGTTCGGGGTCGAGGCCCAGGTCGCCGAGGTGTTCGTTCCAGCGGTCGTGGATCTCCTCCCAGTGCACTTCGAGGTGGGGGTACGCCTTGCCCGCCTCGGTCAGCGCGTCACGGAAGCCCTTCATGGTGCGCCGCCGCCCCTGGGCGCCCGACGCGCCTTCCACGGAGGGGCGTACGGCGGTGGACTCGGCGACCGGCAGCGAGTCCAGGCTCATGCCGGGTCCGGGCCGGAAGGAGTACCACGCCTCGGCGAACTTCCGCGGGTCGTTGGAGACCTGTCGTCCGCGCCACTCGCTGACCTTGCCGACGACGACGCACTCGCCGGTCAGCGTGTGCTGCCACTCCAGGGCGACGTGCCCGCAGTCGTCGGCGAGGAGGAACTTGCGCAGCACTCCGGAGCTCGCGCCGCCCAGCGTGTTCCGGTGGCCCGGCAGCATCACGGAGAAGATCAGCTTCAGCAGGACGGACTTGCCGCCGCCGTTCTCCAGGAAGAGCACGCCCGCGGGCGCGGGGCGGCGCGGAGGGCCGACCGGCTCGTCCTCGAAGAACTCCGCCTGGGCGGGCGCGGGGTCGGGCACCTCCGCGCCGACGCCGCGCAGGTCAAGCACGGTGTCGGCGTAGCGCGCACCGGCGGGGCCGATGGAGTAGAGGCGGACCCGGGACAGCTCGTACATGGCGGCGGACTCTCGTCGTAAGTCGTGCGGAACAGCAGGAAGTTGCGGGGTGACGCAGGAAGTTGCGGGGTGACGTGGGAGCGTCGGCGCGTTCAGGAGTGGAAGGGCAGGCCCGCGTCGGCGGCCAGCTCCAGATCGTCCGTCTCTTCGGGGGGCAACAGGGTCGCGGACCCGTCCGTGACGGGCACGATGCCGAGCTCAAGGAGCTCGGCCATGGCGGCGCCGCCCGCCATGTCGCGCACCTGGAGCTGATAGCGGGCGGTGGTGCGGTACGTGCCCCCGGAGTCGTCGCCCGTGCGCTGCAGGAACCCGGAGTCGGTGAGGAACGCGACGGCCTTGCCGATGATCCCGGTGGTCGACCCGGCGAGGCGGCGGGCGTCCTTGGTGGCGCCCGTCGAGCTGCGCCGGGCCCAGATCCGCCAGGCGGCCTCAAGACCGGGGGCGTCGGTCTGCGGGTCGGAGTTCTCGCCCTGCTCCTCGGCGCGCTCCTCCAGGCGGTGACAGGCCTGTCGTACGAAGGCGTCCACTCCGTTGACCGTGACGCGGCCGATGTAGCCGTCGTCGGCGAGGTCCTCGGGGCGCGGGAACGCCAGCGCTGCTACGGCGAGATGGGCGAGGCCGTGCAGGAAGCGGTCGGTGGAGTCGGCGGCCGTACGGCGTGCGTAGTCGCCCATGCGGACGGCGAACACGGAGTCATCGGCGGCCGTCACTGCCATGCCCGCGCGCGGGGACACCTCCAGGACGACGAGCCCGAGCCCGGCGGCGACGGCGTCGGCGAGCCGCGCGAACGGCGGGTCCTCGCGGTACCGGCGCAGCAGCTCGGCGTACTCCTGGTCGCGGGCCGGCTGGAGCTTGGGCTGGAGCCCGAAGGCGACGAGGCGCGCGGCGTCGGCGGCGTCGGCCGGAGTGATGGCGGCGGTCGCGGCAGGTGCCGCCGATGCCTCCGGCTCGCCCCACGCGGTGTGCTCTGCGGGGTGCTCGGTCACGGCTTGTGCTCCTTGCGGCGGTCGTACGTGCGAGTCGTGCGGGTGTCGGGAGCGCTCACGCGGCCTCCGTCCGGCCGGCCGCCATGCCGGCGGCGTCGAGCAGCGCCGTGCCCACGATGAGGTCGGCGCCGCCGAATTCCGGGTCGTCGAGTTCCGTGCCGTCGTCCACGGCGAACAGGAGCTTCTCCTCGCCCTGGCGGTAGGCGGTGCCGACCGGCGGGCTGGCCGCGTGGACAGCGAGGAGGGCGACCAGATAGGGCAGTTCGGTGTCGCGCCTGCGGGCGTCGGCGAGCAGTCCGGAGAGGCGCCGGGGCGCGTCGGCCGGCAGGTCGAGCAGCTCCATGGCGTCGGCGAGCTGCTCCTCGCTGAAGCGGCTGTCGTCGGGCGTGGCGATGAGGTCGGGCTCGGGCATCTCCATGCCGAGGTGCTCACGCTCCTGCGGCGGCGTGAGCAGTATGTCCACCAGGTCCCCGACGCGGACGGACACGGGTGTGCGCAGCCCCGTCCCGCGCGCGAAGAACGCGCCGGTCACGCGGCTCGCCTGCTCCACCGGAAGCGGCAGCAGAGGGGCGACGAGCTGGCCGTACAGATCGAGGCCGGTCCGTGAGGTGGGCGTCGCGAAGGCCTGGCGGTCCTGCTCGGCGCGGAACAGCGGGCCCGCTTCGAGGAGGCGGGACTGGAGCTGTGTGTGGCGGCGGATGCAGTCCTTGACGATGTCGACCAGCTCGGCGGCGCGGCGCTTGTGCTCGGGGTCCTCGGACTCGTCGCGTGCCTTGCGGATGTTCGTCAGGATGGCGTTCTCGTGGCGGTAGCGGTCGGCGACGTGGTCGAGCGCCTCCGCGATCATGTCGGGGACGGCCTGGAGCCAGTCCACCGCGCGGACGTTGCGCCGGGTGGCGTCCAGGGCCCTGCGGAGCGTCTCCGAATACTGCACCGTCCGATAGCGCGCCTGTTCCGCTGCGAGCTGGGCGTCGGCGAGGCGGCCTCGGCTGATGAGCACCTCCAGCTTCACCTCGGCGGCGATCTGGGCGCTGGTGACGTCGGTGTCGAGGGCGCCCACGAGGACGTTGACCGCTTCGTCCGTCGTACGGAGATAGACACTCCCCCCGTACCCGGGCACCTCTTCGATCAGCTTGAAGTCGTAGTCCCTGCGCACATAGGTGCCGTCGGGCGCGAAGGTGCCGTAGACCGCGCGGAAGCCGCGGTCGACGCTGCCGACGTTGATCAGGTTCTCCAGGACCCAGCGGGCCACGCGCTCGTGCTCGGCCACGGGGCGCCGGGGGGCCTGGGCTCCGACGCGCGGGAGCAGTCTGGCCACTATCTGCTCGTGGTCGGCGCCGGTGTCGAAGTCCATGTTCAGGGTGACGAGGTCGATGGCGGAGAGGGCCACTTCCGCCATCGCGTACACCGAGTACTCGCCCGCGAGGTTGGCCTTGCGCACGTCCAGGTCGTGCAGCGGCGCCGTGCAGGCGAGCGCGCGGAGCCGCCGCGCCAGGCCCTCGTCGGCGGCCGGGCCCAGGGCGGGCCTCGGCCCCGCGCTGAGCTGGGGCGGAACGGTGTCCGTAACGGCAGGCGAAGTCACGGTGCACAGACTAGATCCTCGGTCTGACAACGGTCGAAACGGCGCAGATCTGACAGCGCCCTTCCAGTGCCTGCCGGGGCTCAGCCGCCCGCCCGCTCGCCCTCCGCCACGCGCCGGCCGTAGACCTCGACGAGGCCGCGGCGCGAGTCGTCGAGGTAGACCGCGAGCAGCCGCTCGGCCTCCGCGGCGTCCCCGTCCTGGAGGGTCTGCAGTATCTGCCGGTTGCGTACGAGGTACGGCTCGTGCAGCCGCCGCGGATCGTCCACCACGTGGAAGGCCAGGCGCAGTTCGGCGAAGACGCTGCGCATCACCTCGTCGGTGCGGGCGCTTCCGGCGAGCGCGACCAGCTCCCGGTGGAAGTGGATGTTGGCCGTGGAGACGCCCTTCCACTTGCGTTCGCGGGCCGCCTTCGTGCCGTCCGCGACGGCGCTCGCGAGTCCGTCGAGCGCGAAGGGCGGATCGCCGAGGCCGCGGACGACCGCGCACTCCACGAGGCGCCGGGTGCGGTAGATGTCCTCGACGTCCTCGACCGTGAGAACTCGGACAAATACCCCGCGATTGAGCTGGTGGACCAGCAGTCGTTCGTGCGTGAGGAGCCGGAAGGCCTCGCGCAGCGTGTTGCGCGAGACGCCGAGCGCGCCGCCGATGCTGTCCTCCGACAGGCGCGCTCCCGGCGGGAAGTAGCCCTCGGCGATGCGGCTGCGGAGGATGCCCGAGACCCGCTCCGCGGTGCTGGTGCGCCCCAGGAGCGCACGGTCGTCGACCAGTCCGCTCGCGTCAGCCATTCCCTCAGCCATGCCCGGATTCAATCGCAGATACAAGAACGAGACAACGTGGGTATTGAGGGATCGTTGAACGATCCTCTACGTTGTCGGGCACGGCCAAGTCCCCGCCCGCACCCCACCCCCTGCCCACGAGCCCCACCCCTTGCCCGCTCCGCACCCTCCGTCCCCCTCCTGCGAGGTGCCCATGAGCACACCCCCACCGCCCCAGACCCTGTCGACCGACACCCCTCCCCTGGACGGCGAACCCCCCGCCGACAACGGCGCGTTCGGCTGGCTGCGCGCCCTCGGCCCGCGCGGGCGCCGCGCCTTCGCAGGCGCTTTCGGCGGCTACGCCCTCGACTCCTACGACTACTTCACGCTGCCCCTGACCATGGTCGCGCTGGCCGCGTACTTCGGTCTGGACAGCGGCCAGACCGGCCTGCTCACCACGGTCACGCTGGTCGTATCGGCGATAGGCGGCGCGGTCGCCGGGGTGGTCGCGGACCGGATCGGCCGGGTCAAGGCACTGATGATCACGGTCATCACGTACGCCGTCTTCACCGTCGCCTGCGGCTTCGCGCCCAACTACGAGACCCTGCTGGTCTTCCGCGCCCTCCAGGGCCTCGGCTTCGGCGGCGAGTGGGCGGTCGGCGCGATCCTGGTCGCCGAGTACGCCACCGCGAAGAACCGCGGCCGCACGCTCGGCGCGATCCAGAGCTCCTGGGCGGTCGGCTGGGCGCTCGCGGTGATCGTCTACACCCTGGTGTTCCAGTTCCTCGACGAGGACATCGCCTGGCGCGTGATGTTCTGGACGGGCGCGCTGCCCGCCCTGCTCGTCGTCTACGTACGCCGCAATGTGCACGATGCCCCGGAGGCGGCCGAAGAGCGCAAGAAGAGCGCGGACAAGGGGTCGTTCACCGCGATCTTCAAGCCCGGTCTCCTGCGCATCACGCTCTTCGCGGTCCTGCTGTCCACCGGCGTACAGGGCGGCTACTACACGCTCGCCACCTGGGTGCCCACGTACCTGAAGACCGAGCGCGGACTCACGGTGGTCGGCACGGGCGGGTACCTCACGTTCCTGATCTCCGGTGCCTTCATCGGCTATCTGGCCGGGGGCTATCTCACCGACGTGCTCGGCCGCAAACGCAACATCACGCTCTTCGCGTTCCTCTCCGCGGCCAGCATCCTCGCCTACACGAACATCCCGGAGGGGGCCAACGGCCTTCTCCTTGTGCTCGGTTTCCCGCTCGGCTTCTGTATGTCGGCCATCTTCAGCGGCTTCGGTTCGTTCCTCAGCGAGCTCTACCCGGCCGCCGTACGTGGCACGGGGCAGGGCTTCACGTACAACACCGGTCGCGCCGTGGGCGCCGTCTTCCCCACCATGGTCGGCTTCCTGGCCGACAGCTGGGGCGTGGGCGGCGCGCTGGTCTTCGGTGCGATCGGCTATGCCATAGCCGTACTCGCGCTGTTCGGGCTGCCCGAGACGCGCGGGAAGGAGCTGGTGTGAGCCCCACGACCACTCTGCCGAGGAGAAACAGGAGATCTACGTAGATGACGGAAGCCTCGGCCGACGCCGTGATCGATCTGAACGCCGACCTCGGTGAGGGCTTCGGCCGCTGGCGGCTGACCGATGACGAGGAGCTGCTCTCCGTCGTCACCAGCGCCAACGTGGCCTGCGGCTTCCACGCCGGGGACGCGGCCACCATGCGCCGCGTGTGCGAGCAGGCCGCCGAACGCGGGGTGCGGATCGGCGCCCAGGTCTCCTACCGCGACCTGGCGGGCTTCGGGCGCCGCTCCATGGACGTCCCCGCCGATGAGCTCGCGGCCGAAGTGGCGTACCAGATCGGCGCCCTGGAGGTCTTCGCGCGGGCGGCCGGCACGCGCGTGGCCTACGTGAAGCCGCACGGCGCGCTCTACAACCGCGTCGTCCACGACGAGGACCAGGCGCGCGCCGTCGTCGAAGGGGTCCTACTCGCGGATGACGGGCTGACCGTCCTGGGGCTGCCCCGATCACGCTTCCTGGAGGTGGCCGACAAGGCCGGACTTCCCGTCGTCACCGAGGCGTTCGCCGACCGGGCGTACACCCCGGAAGGGACGCTCGTTCCGCGCGGCAGCGAGGGTGCCGTCATCACGGATGCGGACGCCGTCGTCGAACGCTCCGTGGCCATGGCCCGGTTCGGGACCGTCATTGCCCGGGACGGGCAGCGGATCGACGTCCGCGCGCGCTCGCTGTGCCTGCACGGCGACACCCCGGGGGCGGTGGCCCTGGCCCGGCAGGTCCGGGCACGCCTCGAAG
This sequence comes from Streptomyces sp. NPDC054866, assembly GCF_053610745.1. Lineage (NCBI taxonomy): Bacteria > Bacillati > Actinomycetota > Actinomycetes > Kitasatosporales > Streptomycetaceae > Streptomyces > Streptomyces sp. NPDC054866. The sequence continues at coordinate 287,443 of NZ_JBSGZA010000010.1, read as the reverse complement.
CTGCGGGCGTCCGGGTGGAGGCCTTCGCGTGAGGGTGCTTCCGGTCGGCGACCTGGCGCTGCTCGTGGAACTCGCCGACGGCGACGAGGCGCAGGCGCTCCACGCCGAGCTGCTGCGCCGCAGGGCCGCGGGCCTGATCCGCGTACGGGAAATCGTGCCCGCGGCCCGCACGGTGCTCCTGGACGGCCTTGACGACCCCGGCCGCGTCGGCGCGGAGCTGGCCGGCCTGGACATTCCGCCGCTGTCGGCACGCGCGGAGGAGGTACGGGAGATTCCGGTCCGCTACGACGGGCCCGATCTGGCGGACGTGGCAGCGCACTGGGGGGTGCCGGTGACGGAGGTGGCGCGGATCCACGCGGCGACCGAATTCCGCGTCGCCTTCTGCGGGTTCGCGCCCGGCTTCGGCTATCTCACCGGGCTGCCGGAGCGCTACGACGTGCCTCGCCGGGCCACGCCCCGTACGAGCGTCCCGGCCGGCAGCGTCGCCCTGGCGGGGCCGTACACGGGGGTGTATCCGCGCGCCTCGCCCGGCGGCTGGCAGCTGATCGGCACGACCGATGCCGTGCTGTGGGACCACGCGCGCGTGCCTGCCGCGCTGCTCACCCCGGGGGTGCGGGTGCGCTTCGTGCCCATGGCGTCCGCACCCACGCCGGAGGCACGATGACGGACCGTGCCTTCGCCGTCGTACGGGCCGGGGCGCTGACCACCGTGCAGGACCAGGGCCGTCCGGGCCACGCGCATCTCGGGGTGCCGCGCTCCGGGGCCCTCGATCCGGCCGCGGCCCGCCTCGCCAACCGCCTCGTCGGCAATCCGTCCGACGCCGCCGTCCTGGAGACCACCCTCAACGGCTGCTCCGTGCGACCGCGTTGCGCGGTCACTGTGGCGGTCGTGGGCGCACCCTGCGCGGTGACGGTCGACGGCCGCCCGGTGGCCTGGGGCGCGCCCGTGCGGGTACCGGCCGGTGCGCTGCTCGACGTCGGAGCGGCCGTCTCCGGAGTACGTTGCTATGTCTCGTTCGGCGGCGGGGTGAAGGTCGAGCCGGTGCTCGCCAGCCGCTCCACTGACCTGCTCTCCGGGCTCGGCCCACCGCCGCTCGCTGACGGGGCCGTCATCCCTCTGGGAAGTGCGGGGAGCGTTGCCGCGCCCCACGCGCGCGTGGACACCGCCCCACACCCCGCGCCGCCCCGCGAGCTGATCCTGAGGGTGACGCCAGGACCGCGCGCCGACTGGTTCACTCCCTCGGCCGTGCGCACGCTGACCACGCGCGCGTACCGCGTGTCCTCGGCGAGCAACCGCATCGGCCTGCGCACCGAAGGGCCCTCCCTGGAGCGGGCGTTCACCGATGAACTCCCCAGCGAGGGCATGGTCATCGGCGCCGTCCAGGTACCGCCGGACGGCCTGCCCGTGGTGTTCCTCGCCGACCACCCGACGACCGGGGGCTATCCGGTGATCGCGGTGGTCAGGGAGGCCGATCTGGCCGGTGCGGCCCAGGCGGTGCCAGGGACGCCGCTCCGTTTCGTCCCGGCGGCACGGCGCTGAGGTCGCCCACGGTCTCCTACGCCGCGTCCGGCTGCTCGGCCGCGGTGAGTGCGGCGAGGGCCGCCGTCACCGCGTGCGTGGCGCTCAGGTCGAGCCGGGCACTGCTGCCCCGCACCTGATGGCGTACCTCGTCGGCAGCGAGGGTGAGCAGCTGGGGCAGCAGATCCGTGCACCGGCGCGCCACCCAGCCGGTCCCCGCGGTGGCAAGCCACAGCAGGCTCGCCGACCGCGTGGGCGACGGCAGTTGGGGCTCGCACGAGGGCGGACTGCCCGCCGCGAGGCCCCGAGCCACGAGCAGCGCGTGGAAGCGGGCGGCGACGAGACGGTGGCCCCGCTCGCCGGGGTGCAGCCGGTCCGCGCTCCACAGGGTGCGGTCGGCCACCCACTCGTCCTCCGCGAGGTGCAGGTGGACGGCGCCATACCGCTCGGACAGCGCGTGTACGACGGCGTTGACCGCGCGTTGCCGCCTGGCCAGCGGGCGGGCCAGCGCCCCCGGGAGGCCGAGCATGGCCCCGGGGTCGGGGAGGCAGGCGGTGAGCAGCTGGGCGCCTTGCCGCGCGGCGGCTCCGTAGATCTCGTCCAGCCGAGTGGCCACCGCGCGGATGTCGAACGTGCAGCGGAGGGTGTCGTTGACGCCGACGATCACGGAGGCCAGGTCGGGCCGCAGCTTCAGCGCCTCGGGGAGCTGCCGGTTCAGCACGTCCCCGGTCTGGGAACCGCTGACGGCGAGGTTGTGGAACTCGACGGCCCCGCAGGACGGGGCGAGCAGCGCGGCCCATCCCCGCCACCCCTCCGCCACGGGGTCCCCGATGCCCTCGGTCAGGGAGTCACCCATGGCCACGAAACGCAGCGGCTTCACGAGGCACGTCCCTCGCAGGAAGCACGCCCGCCGCCAGGAGCTCCGGCTCCGACGGGGCCCACCTCATGTGCCCTCAAGAACGCCCCCACCGCCCCCTCCCACCCGAAGCACTCCGCACGCGCGCGTGCCGTCTCCCTGCGGCTCTGCTCCGGGCGAGCCAGGAGAGCCTGGGCGGCGGTCGCGAACGCCTCGCCGCTGTCCGTCGCCACCGCGCCCGCACCGCCCACGATCTCCGGAAGCGCCGACGACGCGCTGGCCACCACCGGCGTACCGCACGCCAGCGCCTCCAGGGCCGCGAGCCCGAACGTCTCGCAGGGCCCCGGAGCGAGGCAGACGTCAGCCGTTGCCTGTAGTGCCCCCAGGGCCGCACGGTCCGCGAGGTGCCCCAGGAACGTCACGGGCAACCGCCGCTCGCGCGCCCGCAGTTCGAGTCGGGCACGCAGCGGCCCGTCCCCCGCCACCGCGAGGACCGCCGGAACACCCCGGCCGCGGAGCGCCTCCAGGGCGTCCAGCGCCATACCCGGCCGCTTCTCCACGGACAGCCGGGAGCACAGCACAAGAAGCACCTCGCCCCCTCCCGCGAACCGGGCACGCACGCGTGGATCACGCAGGCCCGGACGGCTGCCCACGAGGTCCACGCCGAGTGGCGCGCGGACGACATTGCGCGCCCCGATGCGGACGAACTCCCGCTCGGCCCACTCCGTGGTGCACACGACCCGCGCATAGGCATGCGCGGTACGGGAGTTGAGGGCGTCGGCCGCACGCAGGGCGGCCTGCTCGGGCATGCCCCAGGAGCTGAGGACGCCGTGCGCCGTCTCGTGGGAGACCATCACGGCCGGGATCCTGCGGTGCCTGGCCCAGGCGCCGGTCCAGCGCAGGGTCGTGCGGTCGGAGACCTCGATGCGGTCGGGGGCCAGGCGTTCCAGGACCCGGGCCACCCTTCGGCGGTCCGTGAGGACGCGGTAGCCGCCGGTGCCGGGCAGCAACGGACCCGGCAGGGTCACGACGCGGCCCTGGTCGGTGTCGCGGATCCCGGCCCGCTCGCCGGGCACGACCAGCACGGGCTCGTGCCCGGCCGCGCGGTAGCCGCGCCCCAGCTCCCGCAACGCGGTGCGCAGTCCGCCCGACGAAGGGGCGACGAAGTTCGCGAGCCGCACGATGCGCAGCGCATCGGAACGCGGCCCGCCGGGCCGCACCGTGGTCTCCCTGTAGAGGGCCGCCCTCATGCCGCCACCGCCGTCCGCGCGGCGAGCACCTCGGCGTAGTGGTCGACGAGCTGCTCGCCCACCGCCTCCCAGGTCCGCCCCTCCACGGCCGCGCGCCCGGCCCTTCCGTAGGCCGCACGCAGCCCCGGATCGGCGGCGAGCGCCCAGACCGCGTCACGCACCGCGAGGGCGTCCTGGGGCGGCACCAGGACTCCGGTGCGGCCGGGCAGGACGAGGTCGAGCGGTCCTCCGGCGGCGGGCGCGACCACCGGCACACCGCTGGCCATGGCCTCCTGCACGGTCTGGCAGAACGTCTCGTAGGGACCGGTGTGCACGAAGAGGTCCAACGAGGCGAAGATCCGGGCAAGTTCGCTCCCGGTGCGGCGCCCCAGCATGACGGCGCCCGGCAGGGCCGCCCGCACGGAGGCCTCGCTGGGTCCGTCGCCGACGACGACGAGCCGCACGCCTTCCAGAGCGCACACCCCGGCAAGGAGTTCGACCTGCTTCTCGGGGGCGAGACGCCCTACGTAGCCGACGATCAGCTCACCGTTCGGCGCCAGTTCACGGCGTACGGCCTCATCCCGAAGGGCGGGCCCGAAGCGGGCCGTGTCCACACCGCGTGGCCACAGCCGCACCCGTGGCACCCCGTGCGTCACGAGATCGCGCAGGGCGGCGGACGACGGGGCGAGGGTGCGGTCGGCCGCGGCGTGGACGGCGCGGATGCGGCGCCAGGCGGTGGACTCCCCCATCCCCATGTACGTACGGGCGTAGCCGCCCAGATCCGTCTGGTAGACGGCGACGGCGGGTATGCCGAGGCGCGCGGCGGCCGCCATGCCGCGCACGCCGAGGACGAACGGGCTTGCCAGATGGACGAGTTCGGCCCGGTGCGCGCTCAGCGCCGCCGACAGACGGCGGCTGGGCAGCGCCACCCTGACCTGCGGATATCCGGGAAGGGGCAGGGAGGGGACGCGGATGACGGGGCAGGGCGCACTGGCATCGGCTGCGGCGTCCGCCCCGGCCGCGGGTGCCGGGGCGATGACGAGGGGGTCGTGACCGCGGGCGGCGAGCTGCCGGGCGGTCTGCAGGGCGCAGTGCGCCACGCCGTTGACGTCGGGAGGGAAGGATTCGGTGACGATGACGACACGCATACCCGTGTTGTCGTCGCGCGGGGCGTGGTCACGTCAACGTGGATCTTTCCTGGCGAGGAACGTCCCATGAGCGTTCCCCTCCGCACGCGCCCCTCCCCCCGGGGCGCGTCGGCTACACCTCGGCCGCGTCGGGGCCGATTCTGCTCCGTACCGCCGTCTGTACCTCGTCCTCCTCGGCGGGGTCGGCGGCGAGCCTTCTGAGCTGGGTGACCACGCGGGCGTCGCCGGTCTCGGCGTGCCGTGCGGCGACCTCGCGGGTGGACTCCTCGCAGTCCCACAGGCATTCGACGGCGAATCCGGCGGCGAAGGAGGAATCGGTGGCGGCGAGCGCGCGGGCGGCGCGGCCGCGCAGGTGGGAGGAGGCGGTCTCGCGGTAGACGTGGCGAAGGACGGGGGCCGCGCAGGCGATGCCGAGCCGTCCGGCGCCGTCGACGAGCGTCCAGAGGGTCTGTGCGTCCGGGCCTTCGCCGCGGACGGCTTCACGGAGGGCGGCGAGCACGAGCTTGCTGTCCTGGGCGCCGCCTCTGCAGGCGAGCACCCGTCCGGCGGCGGCGCCGAGCGCGTCGGGCCGCTGGGCCCAGCGGCGGGCCCGCTCCACGGCGGCGACACTGCGCATCCGTTCGAAGGCCTCCGTCGCGGCGTCCACGACGGCCCGTGACGGGCTCTCCACGGCGTACTCGATCAGGTTGAACACATCGGGATCGTGGGCGTCGGCGAGGTAGCGCAGGGCCGTGCCGCGCGCCCCGTCGGAGCCGTTGCGGGCGGCTTCCAGGATCTCGGCGCGATCGTCGGGCCCGGCGACCGCGCTCAGGCAGCGGGCGGCGGGCACGTGCAGGACGGCGCCGCGTTCGAGCCCTTCCTGTGCCCAGTCGAAGACGGCCTGGACGCTCCAGCCCGGGCGCGGCCCCGATGGCCGCATCTGTCGCTGCCAGCGGTCGAAGGAGCCCTGTTCCCGTGCGGCTCGCACGCGCTTGCCGACGGCGTCCCGGGGGTCCTCCTCCCACAGCCGCCAGGGCCGTGGTTCGTAGGCGTCGCGCACGACGGCGGCCAGTTCGGCCTCGCCCTCCGCGTCCGAGGGGAATCTGGCGAGCACGGGCACGGCGAGGGCGCGCAGGCCCGCGTCGTCGTCCCGCAGCGCCAGTTCGTCCAGGGCCCAGGCCCAGTTGGTGCCGAACGCCGCGTACCTTCGCAGCAGTTCGAGGGCGTCGTGCCTGCCGTACGAGGCGAGGTGCCCCAGGACCGCGAGCGCGAGCCCGGTGCGTGAGTCGTCCGTGTTCAGGACGTCCTCGGGGTCGAAGAGATGCCGCTCGATCTCCTCGATCCCGCCGCGGAGATCGAGGTAGAGCCTGGCGTAGTACAGGGAGCGGTTCTCCACCTGCCAGTCGTGGCGTGGGTCTTGGAGCACGCAGGTCTCGAGGGCGGCGAGCGCCTCTGAACGGGGTGCGGTGAGTGCGTGCAGCGTGCCGTCGCCGCGGCCCCGCTGCAGCAGGCCGAGCAGCGTACCGCTGGGCGCTATGACCGGATCGAACATGGGAAACAGCCTCACATCAAGCGTCGACGCAACCGGGAATCGTGAATTACCTGGCCGTGCGCCAACACGTCGGGCCGCCCGCCGTCTCTTGCTTGCTGTAGACCATCTTCCTCTGCCTCTCGTCGGTGGCCCCTGGGGTTCCGGACGGGAGGTCCGGGGGCGGGCCGTTCACGGTCCGCGCGGTGCGGCAACATCTGCCCCGCCGTCGCGTCCGTAAATCACGTCGTCATGATGACCCAGCGGTTCAGCCCGCCGCGACCACATTTCCAGCGCCCCCGTTGTTGCTGGTCAGGTACCCAGTTCAGGCCGCCCCGAACAGCTCCAGCAGCTCCGTCTTGGCGAACATCCGGGCGGTGTCCACCGCCGACGGCGTGCCCGCGGCCGGATCCGCGCCTCCGTCGAGCAGCGCCCGGATCACGGCGTCCTCACCCTTGAAGACGGCGCCGGCGAGCGGTGTCTGCCCCCGGTCGTTGGCACGGTTGGCGTCACCACCCCGCTCCAGGAGGGCCCGGACGGCGTCCGCGTGGCCGTGGTAGGCGGCGAGCATCACGAGCGAGTCGCCGCTGTCGTTCGTGAGGTTGGCCGGAACGCCTGCGTCCACGTACGCGGCGAGGGCCGCGGTGTCGCCCTGGCGCGCCAGATCGAAGATCTTGGTCGCCAGCTCCACGACTTCCGGGTCGGGGGCTTCGCTCATGGACCAGACCGCCTTTCGACTGCGGGGTGACTCGGAGGGGTCGTACGGCGCCGAGTGCAGCCGTACGAGTGAATCGACAGGGTACTGCCCGTCCGGGTACATGACGGGGCGCGCCCGCGGCAAAGATCACGGAGGCACCCGGACGCCCTTCGAACCCGCGCTCGGACGGCCAAGGAAGCCTCCGCCATTCGAGGGAAATTCAGGAAAATTCCCCCATTTGCACCTTTTATCGTATGGATACATGCTGTGAACCTGGAACAACTCATGGTGACTGTCCCCACCAACCAGGAGAACCGTCATGATCCTTTCCATCTCGGGCGTCGTGCTGCTCGGCATCATCGTCTTCCTGTTCTTCCGCAAGGACGGCCTCAAGGCGTCCCACGCGGTGGTCTGCGCGCTCTTCGGCTTCTTCATGGCGGGCACCGCCATCGCCCCGAGCATCAAGGCCGGCAGCGCGAGCCTGGCGAGCCTCCTCGGCGGGATCAAGTTCTGACGCCTCCTCCTCCCTGTCGTACGTCCGCACCACCTGGAGACTGACGTGGCCCGGCGCCCCCTCCCCCGCATCCTGAGCAACGGCACCGCCTCGATCGCCCGGAGCCGGGAGTTCGCACGGTCGGCCGCCGACAGCGCCACCGACGTCCTCCACCCGCTGATCACGATCACTCGTGGACTGCGCCGGCTGGCGAAGGCCGGGCGGCGCAAGTGGGCCGACACCCCCAAGGACAAGCGCGGCCCGCTGATGTTCCTCGTGGCCTCCGTCGTCCTGGTCGTGGTCCTCATGCCGTACGGTCCGCTGCTCGCCGCCATCTGCCTGATGGCGGCCGCCGCGTGGACCGGCAGGGAACGCACGGAGCCCGCGCCCACGGGCCCCGACGAGGCACAGACCCAGCGCCTCCAGTCCCTCTACGAAGCGCTCGTGCCGTACTTCTCCGTCCCCGAGGACCCGGCGCCGCTCTTCGCACACGGCGGCGAGTGGGACAAGGCCCTCACGTCGTACGAGTTCGACGACGACGGACGTGTCTCCCATCTGGTGGTGCGCTACCCCGCGTACTTCACGGACGGCGAGGCCGAATCCCGTACGCGGATCGAGCAGTTGCTGCACGCCAAGGCGGGGCGCGGCCGTGAATACCACTTCGAGTGGGACGAGGAGGGCAACCAGCTCACGGTGCACGTGCTGCCCCCGCTGCCCACCGACATCGCCGCCCAGCGGTTCGTCACGGCCCCCGGCGAGACCGTGCTCGGCTTCACCGACCCCACCGGCGTCCAGCGCACCCTCCCCGTTGCGGACGGCGACGCACAGCGCGACGTGCCCCCCGTCGTCTGGCGCACCGGCCCCCGCTCCACCGAGCCGCACCTCCTGGTGGTCGGCGAGCCCGGCAGCGGCACCACCACCCTGCTGCGCTCCATCGCCCTGCAAGCCCTCCTGCACGGCGACGTCCTGATCGTCGAGGGCAGCGGCATCGGCGACTACGCCTGCCTGACCGGACGTGACGGCGTACTGGCCATCGAGTGCGGGCTCGCCGGGGCCCTGGCCAGCCTGGAGTGGGCGGCGCACGAGACGGAGCGGCGCCTGATCTCCGCCAACCGCGCCCGGCAGGCGGGCCACCCCGCCCCGGAGGACACCAAGCGCCCCCTGTGGATCCTCATGGACCGCCCCAGCGTGCTCGGTCACCTCGCGGCGGCGGACGGCCGCAAGGACCCTCAGTCGCTGCTCCAGGTGCCCCTGCGGCACGGCAGGGCGGCGGGCGTCACGGTCGTCGTGGCCGACCAGTTCGACAGCCTGGACTCCCTGAGCGACCCCGTACGCCAGCACACACGCGCGCGCGTGGTACTCGGCCCCACGACGCTCGACCAGGTCGAGGACATCCTCGGGGTGCCGCCGCGCACGACGCCCACGTCCGACGTCCCGCCCGGCCGCGGGTACGCCCGGCTCGGCACGGGCCCGGTGCACCGGCTCCAGGTGCCCGCGACGCCCGATCCGTACGACGACGCGACAAGCGAGGCGCACCGGCAGGCGGTGACGGAGCTGCTGCCCGCGCGGAGCACCCCCGCCGACGCCGGAACGGGCACAGCCGAGACGGGCACAGAGGTCGTCGCCGACGCCGATGCCGACACCGCGGCGACGAAACCGGGCCCGCAACCGGAGCCCGTGCCCGCCGAAGGCTGACGCCTCCCGTAAGCCTGGGTGCTCAGGCCACGAAGGCCCTCGGCACCTCCACGCCCGCAGCCGCCCCCGTCTCCACCAGACGCGCGGCCGCGGCCAGGCGCACCGCCGCCTCTTCGGCCACCGCGCCTCCCACGGTGAACGGCAGCCGCACATACCCCTCGAAGGCTCCGTCCACGCCGAAGCGCGGCCCTGACGGGACCCTGACCCCCACCCGCTCGCCCACCTCGGCGAGGCGGGAGCCGGAGAGGCCGCCCGCGCGGGCCCACAGGGTGAGGCCGCCCGCCGGTACCGCGAACTCCCAGCCGGGCAGCTCCCGGCGGACGGCGGCGACCAGCGCGTCGCGGTTCTCGCGGGCCTGGGCCCTGCGCACCTCGACGGCTGACTCCCAGCCGCCGGTGCTCAGAAGCCAGTTCACGGCCAGCTGCTCCAGGACGGGGGTGCCCAGGTCGGCGTACGCGCGCGCCGAGATCAGGCTGCGGATCACGTCGGGCGCGGCCCGCACCCAGCCGATGCGCATGCCCGCCCAGAAGGCCTTGCTGGCCGAGCCGACAGTGATGACGGTCGAGCCCGCGGGGTCGAAGCCGCAGACGGGGCGCGGCATCGTCAGGTCGTCGTCGAGCTGAAGCTCGATCATGGTCTCGTCGACGACGAGGACCGTTCCCGCCGAGCGCGCGGCGTCGACGAGCTTGCGCCTCTGGTCCTCGTCGGCGAGCGCGCCCGTGGGGTTGTGGAAGTCCGCGACCACGTAGGCGAGCCGGGGCGCCGCGTCGCGCAGCACCTGCCGCCAGCGGTCCATGTCCCAGCCTTCGAGCCCCTCGGACATGGCGACGGGGACCAGGCGGGCGCCCGTCTCGCGCATGAGCTGGAGGATGTTGGCGTACGACGGGGACTCGACCGCGATGCGTTCGCCGCGCGGCGCGAACAGGTGGCAGATCGCGTCGATGGCACCCATCGCCCCGGTCGTGACCATGATCTGCTCGGGCATCGTCGGGATGCCGCGCGCGGTGTAGCGCTCGGCGAGCATCTGGCGCAGCGCGGGCAGCCCGGCAGGGAAGTCGCCATGCGTGTGCGCGTACGGAGGCAGTTCCTCCAGGGCGCCCTGCACGGCGCGGGTGAGCCAGGGCTCCGGGGCGGGCAGTGCCGCGCAACCCAGGTCGATCATGGAGCCGAGCGCCTCGGGCGGAAGGGGTTCGAGCCCGCGGGCGGGGAGGGGGTTACCAGCCGGGACGGCGGTCCAACTGCCCGCTCCCCTGCGGGACTCCAGGAAGCCTTCGGTGCGCAGCGCCTCGTACGCGGCCGCGACCGTGGTCCGGCTGACGACGAGGGACACGGCAAGCTCGCGCTCGGCGGGCAGCCGTGCGGCGACCGGGACGCGGCCTTCGAGGACGAGCATGCGGATGCCGTCGGCGAGGGCGCGATAGGCGGGCGGGCGGCGTGTGCCGGGGCCCGCGGGGCGTGTCTGCTGAGAGGTGAGCAGCCGGGCGAGCTGTGTGGCGCCCACCGCCGAAGTCCACTGAGCCATGATTCCCAGTCCACCTTCCTGGAATTGGCCATGGTTGGCATCCCTTTACGAGCCACAGAGTGTCATGCGTCAGGCCAACACCACCAGCAGGGGGGCATCTCTTGTCCACGACGAAGCCACACGTCACACGCCGACTCCTCCAGTTGTACGTCGGCCTGACGCTCTACGGCGCGAGCTCCGGGCTCCTGGTGGTGGCCGGGCTCGGCCTCGAACCGTGGAACGTGCTGCATCAGGGCCTCGCCGAGCTGACGGGGATGTCCATCGGCGTCGTCTCGATCTTCATCGGCGCCGCGGTGCTTCTCCTGTGGATCCCGCTGCGGCAGCGCCCCGGCCTGGGCACCGTCTCCAACGTCTTCGTCGTCGGCCTGGCGATGGACGGCACCCTCGCGCTGATGCCGGAAGCGCACGGGCTCGGCGCCCGCGTCCCGCTCCTCGTGGCGGGGATCGTCCTGAACGGCTTGGCGACCGGGCTCTACATCGCAGCGAAGTTCGGGCCGGGCCCCCGGGACGGCCTGATGACGGGCCTTCATCAGCGCACCGGCCGCTCGATCCGGATGATGCGGACGCTGGTCGAGGTCGCCGTGGTCGCCACCGGCTTCGCGTTCGGCGGCACGGTGGGCATCGGTACGGTCCTGTACGCGCTGGCGATCGGCCCGCTGGCCCAGTTCTTCCTGCGTTTCTTCGCCGTCCCCGCTCCATCCCAGGGAGGCGTCGTGGCTGCCGGCGATCAACCGGAGCAGGCGATACTGCAGCGGTGACCACGCGCGTACGCCATCCCTACCTCGACCACGCGGGACCGCTCGCCTTCGCCCACCGGGGCGGGGCGGCGGACGGCCTGGAGAACACCACCGCCGCGTTCCGGCGCGCGGTCGGCCTGGGGTACCGCTACATCGAGACGGATGTGCACGCCACGTCGGACGGCCGCCTCGTGGCCTTCCACGACGCGACGCTCGACCGGGTGACGGACGCGGCCGGGCAGATCTCCGACCTCCCGTGGAGCGCCGTGCGCCACGCGCGCGTGGCGGGCAGTGAGCCGGTGCCCCTCTTCGAAGAGCTCCTGGAGTCCTTCCCCGACGTCCGCTGGAACGTGGACGTCAAGGCCGAGCCCGCCCTGCTCCCGCTCATGGATCTGCTGCGCCGCACGGGTGCCTGGGACCGCGTGTGCGTCGGCTCGTTCTCCGAGGCGCGTGTGGCACGGGCACAGCGGATCGCGGGCCCGCGCCTGGCCACCTCGTTCGGTACGCGGGGCGTGGCGGCCCTGCGGCTGAACTCGTACGGCGTCCCCGCCGTCGTGCGCCGCTCCGCGGTGTGCGCGCAGGTGCCCGAGACGCACGGCGGGATCCGGGTGGTGGACCACCGCTTCGTCCGCGCGGCCCACGCGCGCGGGCTTCAGGTGCACGTGTGGACGGTCAACGACCCCGCACGCATGGCCGCTCTTCTCGACCTCGGTGTAGATGGCATCATCTCTGATCACATCGAGACGCTGCGCGAAGTGCTGAAGGACCGGGGAACCTGGGCCTGACCGCCTCCAGGGCGGCAGCGGACCACGGGGACCAGCGAGGGGGCACGGGTGGGCACCGACACCGTGCGGGCCGTGCCACCGGCCGACGAGAGCGCCGCCGGGCGACGGCGGGAGCAGCGCGGCTGGTACGTCTACGACTGGGCGTGCTCGGTCTACTCGACGAGCGTCCTGACGGTGTTCCTCGGCCCGTATCTGACGGAGATCGCCAAGTCGGCCGCGGACGGCGACGGATACGTCCACCCGCTGGGCATCCCGGTCAGCGCCGGTTCCTTCTTCGCGTACGCGGTGTCGGCGTCGGTGATCGTGTCGGTCTTCGTCATGCCCCTCGCGGGCGCGGCAGCCGACCGCACGGGCCGCAAGAAGCCACTGCTCGCGGCGGCGGCCTATCTGGGGGCCGCGGCGACGGCGTGCATGCTCTTCCTGGACGGCGACCGCTATCTCCTCGGCGGCTTCCTGCTGATCGTCGCCAATGCCTCGCTCGCCGTCTCGATGGTGCTCTACAACGCCTATCTGCCGCAGATCGCGCCTCCGGAGGAGCGTGACGCGGTCTCCTCGCGCGGCTGGGCGTTCGGCTACGCGGCGGGCGCGCTCGTCCTGGTGGCGAACCTGGTCCTGTTCCTGGCCCATGACACCTTCGGTGTCTCGGAGTCGACGGCCGTGCGCATCTGCCTGGCGTCGGCGGGCGTGTGGTGGGGCGCTTTCACCCTCGTACCGCTGCGGCGGCTGCGTGACCGCAAGGCGCCGCCATCGGAGGCGTCGGCACGGGGCTGGCGGCAGCTGGCGTCGACCGTGCGCGACATGCGCCGCCATCCGCACACCCTGTCCTTCCTGCTCGCCTATCTCGTCTACAACGACGGCGTGCAGACCGTGATCTCCCAGGCGTCCGTGTACGGCTCCGAAGAGCTCGGCCTCGACCAGTCCACGCTGATCGTCGCGGTCCTCCTGGTCCAGGTGCTCGCGGTGGCGGGGGCGCTCGCCATGGGGCGGCTCGCACGGACGTACGGCGCCAAGCGCACCATCCTCGGTTCGCTCGTCGCGTGGACGGTGACGATCGGGGCCGGGTTCTTCCTGCCCGCGGGCGCACCGGTGTGGTTCTTCGTGCTCGCCGCGGGGATCGGCCTGGTGCTCGGCGGTTCGCAGGCGCTCTCGCGGTCCCTGTTCTCGCATCTGGTGCCCGCGGGCAAGGAGGCCGAGTACTTCTCCGCGTACGAGATCAGTGATCGCGGCATGGCCTGGCTCGGGCCGCTGATCTTCGGCCTGACGTACCAGCTCACGGGGAGCTACCGGGACGCGATCGTCTCTCTGGTGGCCTTCTTCGTGATCGGTTTCGTGCTGCTCGCGCGGGTACCCGTACGGCGCGCGATCCGCGACGCGGGAAATCCCGTACCCGACAGGATTTAGCAACTGAAGCCAAAGGGCGGTAGTGTACGCGTTTGGCTTACCAGGCGGACCGTTACTGCGCGCTCAAGATTGAGAAACGCAGGGTGACATCCTCTGTCAGATGTGACATACCGGGCGCTGGTGGGTACAACAAGGGGCGGCATACGACGGCGACGCATGACCCTTAACGGGAATCTTTACCGCCGACCGGACGTTGACCGGATGACGACGACAGCGACACCTGTCCTGTGGGCGACAAGCCCGGGAGGCACAATTCATGAGTGAGCGAGCTCTTCGCGGCACGCGCCTCGTGGTGACCAGCTACGAGACCGACCGCGGCATCGACTTGGCTCCGCGCCAGGCCGTGGAGTACGCATGCCAGAACGGACATCGCTTTGAGATGCCGTTCTCGGTAGAGGCAGAAATCCCGCCGGAGTGGGAGTGCAAGGTCTGCGGGGCCCAGGCACTCCTCGTAGACGGCGACGGACCTGAAGAGAAGAAGGGCAAGCCTGCGCGTACGCACTGGGACATGCTCATGGAGCGCCGTACTCGAGAAGAACTCGAGGAGGTCCTGGAGGAGCGCCTCGCGGTTCTCCGGTCAGGAGCCATGAACATCGCGGTGCATCCGCGGGACAGCCGCAAGTCCGCCTGACGGCGAACTGAACAACACCGCACACGAAGGCCGGGGCCACTGCTGAGCAGTGGCCCCGGCCTTCGTGCTGTACCTGCCCTGTTCCGGCGGGCCGCCGCTCAGCGGGGCGGCAGCTGCGGGTCGTCCGGGTGCGAGCCGCGCGGCGGCCGCTCGTCGTCCCTGATGACCTCGCCCTGGACGACCTTGCCGTCAGGGCGGTGCATGCGTGCCTGCTGGAAGGCGTCGCCGAGGCCGCCCCGCGTGGCCTCGCGGACCTTGCGCTCGAAAGTCTTCTCCGCCGTACGGCTGACGGCCTTCTGGACGGGCGGCACCAGCAGGAGCAGTCCCAGGGCGTCGGAGATCAGCCCCGGCAGGATGATCAGCAGGCCGCCCAGCATCGTCAGGGCATTGCCGCCGCCCCGCTCGGAGGGATGCGGCGCCAGGCCGCTCTGCTGCTGTTGCACCGCCTCGCTCAGCTCGCGGAAGGCGCGGCGCCCGGCGTGCTTGATGACCATGCCACCGAGCACGACACCGGCCACGAGCAGCAAGAACACCGTGAGCCCGCCGGCGGCGCCCGCCACGACGGTGAGCAGCCAGATCTCCAGAACCAGCCACGCGGCGATGCCGAGCGGCAGGAACCTCAGGACGCGGGAGCGCCGGGGCCGGGCGGGGTGGGTGGGCGGTACGCCAGTCGTCATGGCTCCAGTGTGCCTGGGCCAGGCTCAGACCGGCATAAGGGAGTGATCAACAAACGGCCGCCGGAGCCACGATGGGAGAGGCTCGCGGGCGGGCGGTCCCTCACGGGCGGGCGGTCCCTCAGAGCTTCTTGCGGTCCTTCGGCGGCTCCTGCGCCCCCTCCGCGTCCTTGCGGCCCAGAGCACGGCCCACGCGGCCCACGCGCTCGCCCACACCCCACGCCGTGACGCGCCACAGCGCCTCGGCGACGATGTCCTGGCTCATCTTGCTGTCGCCGTGCTCCCGCTCGACGAAGGTGATCGGCACCTCGACGACGTGATAGCCGGTCTTGATCGCGCGGCGCGCCAGGTCGACCTGGAAGCAGTAGCCCTGCGAGGCGACCTCGTCGAGACCGATACCTTCGAGGGTCTCGCGGCGGAAGGCGCGGAAGCCGCCGGTGACGTCGCGGATCGGCACGTCGAGCATCAGCCGGGAGTACGTACTGCCGCCGCGCGAGATGATCTCGCGGTACTTGGGCCAGTTGACGATCCGTCCGCCCGGCACCCAGCGCGAGCCGAGGACGAGGTCGGCGCCCTTGAGCGCGGTGAGCAGCCGGGGCAGCTCCTCGGGCTGGTGGGAGCCGTCGGCGTCCATCTCGACGAGGACTCCGTAGCCGTTGTCCAGGCCCCACTGGAAGCCCGCGAGATAGGCCGCGCCGAGGCCTTCCTTGCCCTTGCGGTGCAGTACGTGGACGTGGTCGTCGTCGGCCACGAGCTCATCGGCGATCTTGCCGGTACCGTCGGGGCTGTTGTCGTCGGCGACGAGGATGTGCGCCTCGGGCACGGCGAGCCGGACACGACCGACGATGGACTGGATGTTCTCCGCCTCGTTGTAGGTCGGAATGATCACCAAGGCCAGGCCGAGCGGGCCGAACTGCCTCCCCTGGTCACCGGTTTCGGAGACCCCACCGCCGTCGTTCACTACTGCCCCTTCGTTCGTACGCAGAGGACCACCATAATGGCCGCCTCCCGCACGGCCACGGCGGCACGGGCGGTTGATGGGGGGAGTACTGCGGATCGGGGCCCGGCACCCTTCGGGCCGACCTGGGGCCCGCTGGCTGCGGGTCGACCGAGAGCCGTTGTCTACTGAGCGTCCGGGCCCCACCCGGGTCACACCTGCCGGCCCGGTGGAACGTTCCCTCGCGTCCGCGGCGCGGGCGCTGGACCTGGCTCCCAGTGGTGGTGCGCCGGTGCGGCACACCGCCCATGGCCCAGCGGCGTTCGACGGCTGCGTGGAATTTCTCCGGTCGGACGTCCTTTGGTGGACCCGGCCGAACCTACCGGCCGACGGCCGCTTTCTGTCAATAGCCGTTTGACCTGGGCCGATTCCAAAGACAGCCAGGTCAGTGCCGAGGATACGCAGGTCGTGCGACGCGACAACGGGCCGCGATCGGCGGTACGCACCGCCGGGACATCACTCGTCCGGCCGTACGAAGACCGGCTGTCCGAAGACCACCGTGCGCAGGCAGACGGGGAGTTCGGCGCCCGGGGTCAGGTCGGGCAGTCCTGGCGTGCCGGAGCGCGGATCGGTCGACCAGCGCGCGACCCGGTCGTCCGGGGCCTGGACCACGAGTTCCGAGGTGCGCCAGACGGCGTAGTCGGCGGGCGCCCCCGGTACCAGGACGCCCGCGTCATCCCGGCCGATGGCCCGCCAGCCGCCCCGGGTGTGGGCGGTGAACGCGGCGCGCACCGACACGCGGTGCTCCGGGGTCTGATGGAACGCGGCGGCGCGGACGGTGCCCCAGGGGTCGAGCGGGGTGACGGGGCTGTCGGAGCCGAAGGCGAGCGGGACGCCGGTGCGCAGGAGGGCCGCGTAGGGGTTGAGGGTGCGGGCCCGTTCGGCGCCGAGGCGCTGGACGTACATGCCGTCGTCGCCGCCCCACAGGGCGTCGAAGGCGGGCTGCACGGATGCGGTGAGGCCGAGCTCCGCGAAGGCGGCGATCGTCTCCGGGGTGAGCATCTCGGCGTGCTCGACGCGGTGCCTCGCCGCCCGGACGCGGGCCAGGCCGACCTTCTCGGCGGCGGCGCGGATGCCTTCGACGACGGCGGTCACCGCGGCGTCGCCGATGGCGTGGAAGCCCGCCTGGACCCCCGCCTCGGTGCAGGCGACGACGTGCGCGGCGACGGCGGCGGCGTCCAGATAGGCGGTGCCGCTGTGGGCGGAGTCGGCGTACGGCTCGTGCAGACAGGCGGTGTGCGAGCCGAGCGAGCCGTCGACGAAGAGGTCACCCGCGGCGCCGACCGCCCCCAGTTCCTTTGCACGGGCGACGCCTTCCTCGCCGTGCTGTGCCCAGTAGCCGACGACGCGCGGCCCGGCCTCGTCGGCGGCCAGGCGAAGGAGACCCGTCAGGTCGTCCTCGCCGGAGATCTCGGGGCCCGCGCACTCGTGCACGGAGCCGATACCGAGGGACGCGGCATGCTTCAGGGCCGCGCGCTGGGCCTCGGTGCGCTGCCGCGGGGAGAGCGCGCCGAGTGCGGCGGCGCGCACCGCGTGGTGGGCGTCGGCGGTCAGCGGTGCGTCCGGGTGGAAGCCAGTGCGCCCGGTGACGCCGGGGACGAGGTCCAGCAGCGCCGTGGTGGCGACGGCCGAGTGGACGTCGATGCGGGAGAGGTAGAGGGGACGGCCGCCGGCCGCCTCGTCGAGTTCCGCGCGCGTGGGCGGACGGCCGCCCGCCCAGCGGGCCGCGTCCCAGCCGTGACCGAGGAGGACACGGTCGTGCGGCCGGGCGGCGGCGTGTTCGCGTACGAGAGCGAGGGCGTCGTCGAGGGAGCGGGCACCCGTCAGATCGAGTCCCGTCAGGGCCAGTCCGGTCGACGTGGTGTGCACATGCGCATCGGTGAACGCGGGGGTGACGAGCGCCCCTTCGAGGTCGACGACCTCGTCCACACCGTCGGCGAAGGCGTCGGCCGCGCCCTCGGAGCCCACCCAGGCGACGTGCCCGCGTTCGACGACCATGGCCGTGGCGAACGGATCGGCGGGACTGTGGACCTCGCCACCGCGCAGCAGCACGGTGCGGTGGCCCTGGGGGCCGTTCTGGGGGGTGGTGCTCTCGCTCATGGGACCAGTCTGGCCCCTCCAGGTGCGGGCCCCTCCCTGGGGTCGCCCGCGGGCGACTCAGACCTGCGGAGGCCGGGCCTCGTACGGAGTGGAGAGCACGACCGTCGTGCGCGTGGAGACGCCGGCAAGCGCTCGCAGACGGCTCAAGAGATGCTCCAGTTCGAGTGGAGTCGCTACCCGCACCTTGAGGATGTAGTTCTCGTCGCCCGCCACGCTGTGGCACGCCTCGATCTCCGGGACGCCGGCGAGGCGTTCGGCGATGTCGTCGGGTGCGCTGGGGTCGAACGGCTTCACCGAGATGAACGCCGTGAGCGGCAGGCCGACGGCCTCCGCGTCCACCACCGCGGCATAGCCGCGGATGACGCCGCGCTGCTCCAGGCGGCGCACCCGCTGGTGCACGGCCGATGTGGACAGGCCCGTGGCCTTGCCCAGGTCGGTGTAGCTCATCCGCCCGTCCTTGACGAGCAGCTGCACGATCTGTCGGTCCAGCTCCTCCATGCGCTGAACCTACAGGGCTCTTGATCCCTTCGGATACCGGTAGGCGCGACGGCGGCATCTTCGCCGGGCATGTGACGAACGCCACATACCTGTGACCGTGTCCAAAGGGATGCCACGATTACCTCTACGACGGGACGGGAAGTGCTTGCTGTGGTCGAGGCCGCAGCGCCTTCTCGGCCCACCCAAGGGGGAGAATCCCATGCAGAACTTGAAGCGCCCCGGTCGCCCTGCCCGCAGCAAGCAGCAGCGCTCCGATGAATCCACGTCCGCACTCGTATCGGAGGGCGTCGAACCGGCTGAGACCGAGTTCGACGCGTACGACACCTTCGAGATGTACCGGGTGACGTGCCCCGACTGCGCGCAGCCGATCGCGCTCCTGGCCGACGAGGACGTCCTGCCCGAGCACGCGCTGTGCGCCCAGCCGTGGAACCCGTTCGGGCTCACGGTGTGCGCGGGCACGGGGCGTGCCGCGGCCGACGCCGAGCCCGCCGACGAGTCGATGGAGGCTCAGGAGCAGGACACCGCCCTGCTCCTGACGCTCCCTCAGGGACTCGACTGGCGGACACAGCCCTTCTCGCACGTCGGCGGCCAGAGCTCGCGCCCGCGTCGCGTGCCCGAGCAGGACGGCCGCTCCGCGGCCTGAGGCCCTACCAGTAGCTGCCCTGCACCATGGCCGCCAGGCTGGCGTGGTGCAGGATCAGCGTGTCCGGGTCGTCGGGGACCGAGGCCTCGCCGAAGTGCACCTGGCGGTAGGCGACGCGCAGCATGACGATGGCATGCCGCAGCGCCGCGTACAGCGTGTGGAAGTTCATGGACTGGGGTGTGTGGCCGGCGAGTTGGGCGTAGCGCTCCTCGATGTGGTCGCGGCGCAGGAAGCCGGGCAGGCCGTCCTGCCCGAAGCTCACCGTCAGGTCCTGGAAGAAGCGGTGCAGATAGACCATCCAGCCGAGGTCGACCTCGCGGGGTGCGAGCGCCGCCATCTCCCAGTCCAGTACGGCCGCGGGGTCGAAGCCGTCGTAGATGACGTTCCCGATGCGTGCGTCGCCCCAGTTGAGGACGGGCTCACCCTCGTCCTGAGGCCACCACTCGTCGAGCCGGTCGAAGGCACTCTCGATGAGGGGCGAGCGGGGCAGTCCGTCGACCACCCAGTCGTAGTAGGCGCGTTGGGCGGCCACGTGTCGCCGCAGCGGGCTGCCCTCGCCGGGCAGGGCGAGGAACTCGGCCTCTGCGACGGGCACTTGGTCGTGGAGATGCGCGATCAGGCGGATCGAGGCTTCCTCCAGGTGCGCGCGTTCGGCGTCGCTCGCGGAGTGGAGCCAATTCCCCTCGTACGTATAGGGCATGACGTCCGGCGGCACGCGCCCCTCGACCCGCTCCATGACGAAGAAGGGCGCCCCGAGCGGCCCTGGGTCCTCCTCCAGCCACAGCACGCGTGGCACGGGCAGGTCGGTGTGTTCGGCGACGAGCCGCATCGTGCGGTGCTGGCGCGGCAGGTCGTAGACCGGGAAGATCGTGTACGCCGCCGGGTCCGCCGCCACGCGCAACGCGCAGGCCCGCAGCGGTGGTTGAGGGTGCTCGATGTCGAAGAGCAGAGTCTCGCTCGACATGCCGTTGGACTCGGGGACCCGCACGCCTGTGGCCTTGGCGCCGGGCAGCCGCGCGGCGAGCCAGGCCGTGAGCCTGCGGGCGAGCTCCTCCGGGTCGCGGGTGGTGGTGCGGGGGCGGGGTGCTGTGGCCATCGCGGAGCTCCTCTCAAGGGGCGACGGACTTCAGGGCGCGACCGAGTCGAAGCCGGTGAAGCCGCTCGGGTCGTGGCGGCCGAAGCTGCCGTGCTCGAAAATCCCGTACCCCGTCTGCCCGTTGAGGGTGAAGCGGGCGGCATGGTCGATGACCCCGTACGCGGCCCGGGGGTGCGCCTTCGGGTCCGACAGGTCGTACACACGGCGGTCGGTCCAGCCCCGCCCCTGCCACGTGCCGTGCTGCCAGTCGTCCGCGGGCGGGTAGCCGGCGCCCACCGCGAGCGGCAGGGAGGCGAGGACCTCGACGCCGAGCTCCAGGGGCTTGCGGTCTTCGGGGTCGGTGAGGTGGATGACGGCGCGCTCGGGGTGCCGGGTGCCGGAGCGGTAGGTGATGTCGGCCTGGGGCCAGCCGAGTTGGCGGTCGCGAACCCCGGGGCGTACGAGCGTGGCGTCGTTGAGGGAGCGGTAGCCGTCCGCGTCCTCCTGGGCGATGACCATCAGGAAACGGTCCTCGAAGCGCACCGGGCTCCAGATCCAGTGGAAGCCCTCGGTGCCGAACTCCTCCTCGAGGCGCCCGCGTTCCTCGCCGGGGATGGGCCGCACTCCCCAGCTGCGGTCACGGGTCGCGGTCCACTCCCCCGCCGCCACCGGGATGTCCTCGCCGCCGACACGGATCGTCCCGGCGCAGCCGCCCGCCTGGACGAAGCGACGTCCTTCGAGGGAGAGCCGGTCGCCTCGCCGCTGGATGTGGTGCGGCTCCCAGAGGGCGGGGAAGGAGGCGGTCCACGTGATGTCGTACGAGAGGGAATCGGGGTCGTCGGGATCGGCGGCGCACCTCAGGCGCAGCCGCCGCAGCGGTTCCTCGACGGTGATGGTCAAGGGGCCGACGGAGAGGTTCATCCGATCGTCGCCGAGCGCGTCCGACGCGCGTACGGCATGGAGCGTATCCCCCCTGCGCAAAGTGGCGTACGCGTCGATCACACCGACGTTCGGATAGACGCCGAGCCCGAGGATGAGGAGCGCGCGGCCCTCGTGGTCGAAGAGATGGAAGATGCAGCGGTCGTAGGCGTTGCGGTCGCCCGTCGCGACCTGCTTCATGGACAGCGGCACCTGATGGACCGGGTACTCGTCGAGCGGGACGGGGCGGTCGTCTGCCACGGCAAACCTCCCTGGGCGCACGGCAGTTGGCTGGCGCGGGGCGGATACCGGGCCCCCGACGCGGAGTTGACGGTACGTCAGAGAGTCCGCCGGAGCCAGACACGTGTCAGCCCGCGTTCGGGGAGCCCTTGCCCCGCCCGGCTCGCGGGGACACAGGGCATCACAGGGCCCGCCGCCTGGGCTCCGCACGGGCACTTCGCGAACTGACGCTCGAATCCGAAGGGCGGTGACCTGTCCCCCGCGCCGCGCGTTGGCCCCGTATGACCACCCCCACGCCGATGCCCATGGCGCACCCGCCGACCGGCCGCCGCAGGCGCACCCTCCTGACGGCTCCCCCGCCCCCCGCAGAATCGGTTCCCCAGCATCCTCAGCAGCCGCATTCCCAGCCGTACCAGCAGCCCTACCAGCAGCCCCAACCCCAGCCGCAGCCGCCGCACCTCCAGGATCCGCCCATCTACCGCGCCCTCATCCGGAACTGGGCCGAGCGGGGCAAGACCCTGCCGGGGCGCCACGACCCGGAGTGGGTGCGGCTCGCGGCGCCGCCGGTCAGGCTCGGACAGTTCAGCGCGAGTCGGGACCCGCGAGGTGACGGGCGATGACCATCCGCTGGATCTGATTGGTCCCCTCGACGATCTGCAGCACCTTGGCCTCGCGCATCAAGCGCTCCACGGGGAAGTCCGCGGTGTAGCCATAGCCGCCGAGGACCTGCACGGCGTCCGTCGTGACCTTCATCGCGGCGTCCGTGCACATCAGCTTGGCCATGGCCGCCTGCTTGGAGAACGGCCTGCCCGCGTCGCGCAGCCGCGCCGCGGAGAGATAGAGCGCCCGGCCCGCCTCGATCTGCGTCGCCATGTCCGCGAGCATGAACCGAAGGCCCTGGAAGTCCGCGATCGGCCGCCCGAACTGCCGCCGCTCGGTGGCATATCGAAGCGCCTCGTCGAGTGCCGCCTGCGCCACGCCGATCGCACAGGCCGCGATGCCGAGCCGCCCGCCGTCGAGCGCGGAGAGCGCGATCGCGAAGCCCTGACCCTCCTCGCCGATGCGGCGGGCGTCGGAGACCCGTACCCCGTCGAAGTTGATCTGGGCGGTGGGCGAGCCCTTCATGCCCATCTTCTTCTCGGGCACCGCCGCGTTCAGGCCTTCGGCGTCGCCCGGCACCAGGAACGCGGAGATGCCTCGGGCGCCTTCGCCGCCGGTGCGGGCGAGGACGGTGTAGAAGTCGGCGACTCCGCCGTGCGTGATCCACGCTTTCGTCCCGCTGATCACCCAGTCGTCACCGTCGCGAACAGCCTTGGTCCGCAGGGAGGCGGCATCCGACCCTGACGCCGGCTCGGAGAGGCAGTACGCCCCGAGCAGTCCGCCGCCCAGCATCGCGGGCAGGTGTTCGGCCTGCTGCTCCTTGGTGCCGTAGCCCGCGAGGGCGTGGCAGGACAGGGAGTGGACGCTGACGCCCAGGCCGACGGTGAGCCGGGCCGCTGCGAGCTCTTCCAGGACCTGGAGATAGACCTCGTACGGCTGGTCGCCGCCGCCGAATTCGGAGGCGTACGGAAGCCCGAGCAGGCCGGACTCGGAGAGGAGTGCGAAGACCTCGCGCGGGAAGCGCCCCGCGTCCTCCTCCTCGGCCGCGCGGGGAGTGATCTCCCGCTGGACGAGTTCACGGACGAGCGAGAACAGATCCCGCGCCTCGTCGGTGGGCAGCTGACGGTCCACCGGCTGCTGCAAGGTTCGCTCAGGCATGGCGATCGATCCTCCCTCTCGGCACTGCGGCGGACCCGCGGGGTAGTGCGGCGCCACCGTGTCTCACGGCCCGGCCGATGGCGCGCTTCCGGGTCGCGGAAGGTGCTGTGACCAGCGGCTGTGGCGCGTTGAGTATGCCCGATCGGCGGCAGCCAGTCACTAGTTAACGACCGCTTACTTAAAAGATAGCCGAAGGCCGCAAGAGGGGCGCGAAACTGGTACGGGAATTGGTCCGAACCATTGACCCCACTGGTCTAGTCCTCCTAGAGTCCAGCCGAGCGCTTTACCGCGTTCATGCCAATTCAACGTTCATCGACGTCGCACTGGCATTCGCAGGTCAGTCGCATTGGCATTTGCAGGTCAGCAGCACCATGTCCCCCCATGCGCCCTCTCCCCCCACGAGGAGAAACGATGCTCAGACCGCACCTCCCCCGCGCCCGGTTCCGGGCGCTCATAGCCACCGCGTGTTGTGCCGTGCTCGGCGCAGGCCTGCTCGCCGGCGCGGGCAGCGCCGCCGCCGGGCAGGACAAGGACTCCGCGACGAAGGCCGCGGCCGGCTCCAAGGTCGTCGGATACTTCACCGAATGGGGCGTCTACGACCGGAATTACCACGTCAAGAACATCGAGACGTCCGGCTCGGCGGACAAGCTCACGCACATCAACTACGCCTTCGGCAACGTCCAGGGCGGCAAGTGCACGATGGGCGACGCCTACGCGGCGACCGACAAGGCGTACACCGCCGACCAGTCCGTCGACGGGGTCGCCGACACCTGGGACCAGGACCTGCGCGGCAACTTCAACCAGCTGCGCAAGCTCAAGAAGGCCCATCCGGACCTGAAGGTCCTGTGGTCCTTCGGCGGCTGGACCTGGTCCGGCGGCTTCACCGAGGCCGCCAAGAACCCGGCCGCCTTCGCCCAGTCCTGCTACGACCTGGTCGAGAACTCCAAGTGGGCCGACGTCTTCGACGGCATCGACATCGACTGGGAGTACCCGGGCGCCTGCGGTCTGACCTGCGACACCAGCGGGCGCGCTGCGTACAAGGACCTGATGTCCGCGGTGCGTTCGAAGTTCGGCGGCGACAACCTCGTCACCGCGGCGATCCCGGCCGACGCCGAGGACGGCGGCAAGATCGACGCCGCCGACTACGCGGGCGCCGCCCAGTACGTCGACTGGTACAACCCGATGACGTACGACTACTTCGGCGCCTGGGAGGCGAAGGGCCCGACCGCCCCGCACTCGCCCCTCAAGACGTACGAGGGCGCCCCCAAGGCGAATTGGAACACCGACGCCACGATCAAGAAGCTCCAGGGCCTCGGCGTCCCGTCCGACAAGCTGCTGCTCGGCATCGGCTTCTACGGCCGCGGCTGGACCGGCGTCACGCAGAAGGAGCCCGGCGGCACCGCCACCGGGGCCGCCGCGGGCAAGTACGAGGCGGGCATCGACGACTACAAGGAACTCAAGACCAAGTGCCCGGCCAACGGCACGGTCGGCGGGACCGCGTACGCGCACTGCGGGACCAACTGGTGGAGCTATGACACCCCGGCGACCATCGCGGGGAAGATGGACTACAAGAACCAGGCCGGTCTCGGCGGCACCTTCTTCTGGGAGCTCAGCGGCGACACGGCGGACGGCGAGCTGATCAAGGCCATCAACTAGTCGTTTGCAGGCGTGAGTTGGGGCGGGAGCCGGACGGCTCCCGCCCCTTCCTCATGGCCGTCGAGGGTCCTCATGGTCGCCGAGGGGCCTCACGGCCGCGACGGGGCCGGGAAGGACGGCTCGAAGTCCTCGATGACACGCAAGGTGTCACCGAGGGTCCGCACAAGGAGGTCGCAGACCGTCTCGCGCGGCAGACCCCGCTGACCGATCCAGTCGAGCGTGACGCCCTCGACGCTGCACAGCCAGCCGAGCAGTGCGGTGCGCGCGAGTTCCGGGATGTCGCGGCGGCCGTACGCCCCGTCGGCGATCGCACCGATCAAGGCCTCGCGCACACCGTCGCGTATGGCGTGCACCTCGGCGTCGAAGCCGACACCGCCGCTGATGATGGTGCGGTACGCCGCCTGATGGTGCTCGGCGTAGCGCAGATAGCCGTCGATGGTGCTGTGCACGCGCTCCACGGGCGGCAGGTCGTCGTGGCGCCCGGCGCGCGCGACCAGTTCGGCGACCGAGTCCTCGATGATCGCGAGGTAGTAGCCGCGCTTGGACTTGAAGTAGTAGTAGATCAGCCCCTTGGCGACGGACGCCTGCTTGGCGATGTCGTCCATCGACAGCGCGTCGTACGACGTGTCGGCGAACAACTTCCGCCCGATGGTGATGAGTTCGGCGCGGCGCGCCACGGACCGGTCGGTGCCGCGCGCCTGCGGGCGAGCGTCCGCGGGACGGTCGGTGCCGCGCTGTTGACTATTATTCAATTTCGGCCCTAGTCTCCAACTGCCTCGGGAATCCGCAGTATGGCAGAAGCACGCCACCTGCCGTTTCCGCGCCCGAAGGCGCTCTCCACGCACTCCCCCTACGCACATGGACCGCCGTACGGGAGGAAGACTTATGAGCGCAGCGCGTACCCCCTCGCGCGAGGGCAGAACCTCCTGGAAGAAGACGGCCGTCGTGGCACTGCCGGCCGTCCTGGCCGTCGGCGCGATGGCCTCCGTGATGGCCGAGGGGGCGCTCGCCGCCTCCTTCGCCGTCTCCGGCACCAGCTTCCAGGTGTCATCGGGCAAGCTCACCAGCGAGGGCCTGTCCTCGTACGTACAGACCGACCGGGACATCGACGGCAAGGGGCACCCGGTGGCGCTCCTCGGGATCGGTGACGCGACTCTGTCAGACATCTGCCAGGCCGCCGAGGTCAAGACCCCTGTCGGCAACGTGGTGTTCAAGCTGACCGCGGGCGGCCCGGCGGGGAATGTCACCGCGAGCAATCTCATCATCGACGGCGAGGACCTGGAGGGCGACGCCCGCTTCGGCACGGCGGAGATCGGCCGGGACGCCTCGACCCTCGACGAGGTGCCCGGGATCAAGGGCGAGAAGGGGAAGTTCGGGCTGCAGGCCGGAGACATCACCGTCTCCGGGGTGAAGTCCAACGCCTGGTCGGCGACCGGCGGGAACTTCCGGCTCAAGGGCATGAAGGTCGATGTCAGCATCGGCGGCAAGAAGTGCTTCTGACCGGCGGCCGAAGAGCCGGAGTCAGAGCGTGGGGCAGGGACGGCGGCGGCTGGCTGGACAAGCGGCTGCCGCTGCCGGAAGCGCGCCGGGTGCTGCGCAGGTGGCGGCGCACCCGGCCCTTCTGGGGCGGCCTGCTGCTCGTCCTCGGCGGCGCCGAACTGCTCCTCGTGCCGCTCTCGCCGCTGACCGTCCTGGTCAGCCTGGGGCTCGGCGGGCTCGCGGCGATCGGCATCGGGCTCGCCCTGATCGCCGCCGGGATCTTCCTGTGGCTGCTGCCGCACGCCCACCACTATGTGAGCGTCAACGCCCTGATCCTGTCGGTGCTTTCGTTCGCGGCCACGAATCTCGGCGGGTTCCTGGTGGGCATGGTGCTCGGCATCGTCGGCAGCGCGATGGGCTTCGGGTGGACGCCGGTGCCCGAGGGCGCCGAGGAGGATCCTGAGCGGCCGAAGGTGCGGGACGGGCAGGGCACGCGGACGCTCGGCGTGCTGCTTCCGGTGGTCATCGTGGGGGCGACGCTGTGGGGCGGGACTCCCGCGAGGGCGGCTCCCGGCGAGGCGATCACGGCGGCTCCTGGCCAGGGGATCGTTGCGGCGCGGACTCCGCCGACCGTCACCACCACGCTCTTCTCACCGCAGGGGTTCCTCCTGGCCGGCGTACGCGAGATCCCCACGGCTGACGGGCCGTTGAAGGTCATGGTGCTGAAGATGAAGGCCGCCTCGCTCACCGACTACCGGCTGAAGACGCGCGACGGGAGCGAGGAACTCGCCCTGGGCGCCGACACCTTGGACCTCAGCGGCTCGGTCACGCTCTATCTGACCAAGTTCAAGGGCTGCCTGGAGGGGCTGCTCTGTCTGACCTTCACGCCCGACAAGCTGCCGGTGCCGCCCGTCGTGCCACCGTTCGTCTTCATGACCGACGTACAGGCCGAACAGGCCCTGGTCACTTCGGACTTGATCGTCGCGGGCGGACTCACCCTGAAGGCATCGGCATGATCCAGATCCAGGCCGCCCTCTTCTGGGCGTACGCGATCGGCGCGACGTTCGCGCTCTCCGCGGGGCGGCAGCTCCAGGTGTGGGAGCGGATCAACGCGGGCGAGGGGCCGCGCACGCGCAGCCGCGCCGCCAATCCGTATCTGGCGCTCACCGCGCTGTTCGCGGCGGTCCTGATGGTGCCGACAGGTCTCTTCCTGCTCTGGCAGAACCCCGCGTGGGCGACGATGCACGTCGCTGACGGGCACGAGGGCGTGTGGGCGGGGTTCGTGCTCTTCTACGCGGGCGGGATACCCGTCGCCGCGATCATCGGGTTCCTGGTGGCGCAGGGGCTCGTCCTGGTGGGGGCGGGCTACTGGGCGTATCTCCAGTGCGTGGGCGGGTACTTCCTGCTGTTCGGGACGCTGGTCCACGGCTGGGACGGCAGGGGGTACGAGCGGTTCTTCTCGCCCGAGGCCCGGGACTTCGCGGGCTGGCGGCAGGACAGCGTGGTCAACCACGTCCTGGACTTCGCGACGTCCGGGACGTTCCTCGCGCTGCTGATCTTCGGCGCGGCCGTGATCGGCACGATGCTGTTGACGGAGATCGGCTGGCTGATGGAGGGCTGGTCGCTGCCCGGCGCGGACGAGGACCGGAAGGTGCACCGGTTCCTGGCGATCGCCATCGCGGCGGCCGGGGTCTACGGCCTGCCGTTCATCGGCGCGCTCGTCGCGAGCGTCCTCGTCCGCCTCCTGGGCGGGTGGCTCGGCCTGCCGCTGTTCGCGGTCGTCGCGGGGCTCACGCTGCTGTCGCGGCGCTCGCCCGTGCGCTGGCTCTACGGCCTGGTGGGCGTGCCGCACCGGCACTGGCGGGCGGATCTCGATCCGGGGCAGGCCCACGACGGTCAGGAGACCGGGGTCACATCAGACCGGTCTGCGTGACGAGCATCGCGAGGACGACGACGAGCGTCCAGCCGAGGACGTGCTCCAGCACCTTCGGGCCGTCTTCCTTGGGGCCGCCGGTGCGGGTGGTCGCGCGGGGCTGTGCGGTGGCAGTGACAGTGGCTGTGGCTGTGGCAGCGGTCATGGCATCACTCGATACGTATGCGTCACGCCTCTCGACGCGACGTCCGGCAGCGGACTCCCCCCACTGACCCGTCCACCTTGCCATCGGATTCAGCGGTCGCGGGCGAGAGCTTGGTCACTAACCGGCCGGATCCCGTGCAACTCGGGCCCAGTGCCGTGCGTCTCAGTACCAGTGGTGGGGCACATCCACGTCTCGCTACGGGTGGTGGGGCACACCCCCAGGCGCACCCCCCGCCGACTCGTCCGCGCAACCTTCCGACCGAAAGGTTTCCGATGAGCACGCACCGGACGCAGGGGCCGTACCGGACGCCCCGCCGCAGAGCGCGGCTCGCCCTGGCGGCCGCCGTCACCGTGACGGCGGCCCTCACCGGCACGGCGTCGCAGGCCGCGCCGTCCGCACCCGAGGCAGCATCGCCCGGCGCGCCCGGCCTGGGCGACCCGATGTTCCCGCTGGACGGGAACGGCGGGTACCGGGTCGACCGCTACACCCTTGACTTCGACTGGCAGGCCCCGAAGACACCGTTCGAGGCGACGGCGACGATCAGGGCCACCGCCACGCAGTCGCTCTCCCGCTTCAACCTGGACTTCGGGGGCAACACCCTGCACGGCGTGAAGGTCGACGGCTCGGCCGCGCGCACGTCCCGCGCCGGGGACGAGCTGACGGTCACGCCCAAGTCCCCGATCGCGAAGGGGCGTACGTTCACCGCGAAGGTCACGTACACCGCTGACCCGACGCAGACGCGGCACCGTGACGATGCCATCGAGGACTACGGCTGGATACCCACCCCCGACGGCACGGTGGTCTACCCCCAGCCGAACGGGGCCCGGCTGATCTTCCCGGCGAACGACCACCCCAGCCAGCGCGCGCCGATCACCTTCCGGATCACCACACCGAAGGATCTGACGGCGGTCGCGAACGGCAGGCTGGTCGACCGCGCGGAGCGCCCCGGTGACCGGGTGCGCTGGACGTACGACTCCGAACAGCCGCTGTCGACGCAGCTGGTGCAGCTGGCGGTCGGCAAGTTCAAGCTGGTGGATGACAAGGGCCCGGGCGGCCTGCCGCTGCGCGACGTGGTCCCGGAGGCCTTGGTCGAGCCGACAGCGGAGTACCGCAAACTCACGCCCGACCACCTCACCTGGCTCCAGGAGAAGCTCGGCCCCTACCCCTTCAACCGCTACGGCCTCCTGGTCGGCGACACGGACCTGGCCGTCGCCCTGGAGACCCAGACGCTGTCGCTCATCCCGAAGGCCGATCTCCTCGGCACGAAGGTCGACGCCGAGCGGAACATGGTGCACGAACTGACCCACCAGTGGTTCGGCGACAGCGTGGCCCTGAAGAGCTGGTCCGACCTGTGGGTGAGCGAGGGGCACGCCCGCTTCTACGAGCGGATGTACTCCGAGGAGCACGGCGGCGACAGCTTCGAGGCCGCCATGAGGACGGCGTACGCCGCTCACGACCAGTGGCGCCACAACTTCGGCGCCCCCGCGGAGCCGACCGAGCCGAACCTCTTCAAGCGCATGCGGTACGACGGCTCGGCCCTGGTCCTGTACGCCCTGCGGGAGCAGGTCGGCAACGCGAAGTTCGAGAAGATCGAGCGGGCGTGGCTGAGCGAATTCCGCGGAAAGACCGCGAGCACCCAGCAGTTCATCGACCTGGCCTCGAAGACCGCGGGCGAGGACCTGGAGGGCTTCCTGCGTCCGTGGCTGTACGGCTCGAAGACGCCGCCGATGCCGGGGCACCCGGACTGGGTGGTGGATCCGGTCCAGGGCTGAGAGGCGGCCAGGTCCGTCGTCTGGCGGCGGCGTTCGTGTGAAGTGGCCTGCCGGACGCCAGTACGACGGAATCGGCGGGTGCTCCGGGGTTACTTTGGGCGCCCGTCGAACTGGGAGGTCTCATGTCGGACGACGAGGACAACACACGGGAGCGGAAACGCCCGCCGCTGCTGGGCACGGAGATGCGGGAGGCGACACTGCCCGACGGTTCTCAGGCGGTGATCGTCGTACAGGCCGGAACCTCCCAGGCCGAGGTGGACGAAAAGGCGGCCCGAATGCGCCGGGGCACACCCGAGGCGAAGTAGCCCCAAGCAGCCCCTGACAGCCGCCGACGGCCCCTCCCACACATCCGGGAGGGGCCGTCGCTGT
The DNA here is from genome assembly GCF_053610745.1 of Streptomyces sp. NPDC054866. Taxonomy (NCBI): domain Bacteria; kingdom Bacillati; phylum Actinomycetota; class Actinomycetes; order Kitasatosporales; family Streptomycetaceae; genus Streptomyces; species Streptomyces sp. NPDC054866. The sequence continues at coordinate 256,967 of NZ_JBSGZA010000010.1, read as the reverse complement.
GCGGGCGGCGGGATGCGTCAACCTGGTGGCCCTGCCCGCGCCCCGACGAAAGAGACCGCTCATGTCCGAAGGCACCCTGTGGAGCGCCGACCTCGGTGAGCTCCACATCGATACGGATGCCAACCAAGGCCTCTGGGGCTACCTGCACCTCCAGATCGACAAGCGGACCTTCAAGGAGTGGCTGGACCTGCACTTGACCGGTCTGGCCTCCATCCACGGCATCGAACTCACCCGCAAGCTCCGCCGATTCCACAAGAACTTCTACGAGCAGACGGTCGTGACGCTCCGGGACAAGCTCAAAGCCGACGAGGCGTTCATCTACCACCCCGTTCCGCTGACCTACATGCCGCTGGTCATGCACGCCACCCGCATCCACTGCGATGCCCCCGACGCGGCATCCTGCGAGGGGCTCACCGCGCCCACCGTGCCCCACCCGGACATCCCCGAGTGGCAGCAGCGGACCGGCAGCATCCCTTTCTCCTCCCCGTATCTCGGCGAGGACGGGGTCCGGGTCACACGCTCCTACCCAGCGGACAGCACCATCCTGATGACCTCGGTGACGTACCACTGGCACACCCCGCCCGGCGTCCCGGACGTCATTCTTCGCGGGCACCACGACGATCCCGAAGTGATCGCCGCGGCCATGGAGCCCCTGGACGACTTCGCGCGGACGCTTCGGCTCCCCGAGGCGGCCCGGTAGCCGAAACGGAAGAGGGGCCCCCTCTCCGCGAGTGGAGAGGGGGCCTTCGTGTTGCTTCAGTGGATCCCCACGCCCGCCAGCGCCGCCTTCTGCTTCGCCGAGAGCTTCACCGGGAAGTACAGGTAGCAGACTCCTCCCGTGCCGGAGACCACCTTGCCCGTGGAGTTGTAGCGCTTCGTCCGGAGCCAGATGTTCTCCCACTCGCGGCGCTTGTAGATCCGGCGCACCGCCGGATTGCTCGGTGATGCCGGGTCGTTGGCGATCACGTCGCCCTTCGGCGTGAAGCCGATCACCGTCATCAGATGGCCCGCCGTGCCGTAGCCGGCGCCCGTCAGTTCCTCCTTGAGGAACGACTGCGACGTTATGACCGGGATGCCCGCCGCGATCAGCGACTCCAGTTCGGTGAGCGAGGCGAGGCGGGTGACGACGCCCTGCATGTCCTTGTACGTGGATGCGTACGCCGCGTTGAAGGGCCAGTTGCCGCAGCCGTTGTACTGGTAGTCGAAGGTGTAGCGCGCCGCGTGGCACACCTGTGGGTCCGCGAAGGACGGGTCGACCCAGGCGAGGTCGTCCGCGGTCGGCTTGCGGCCCCAGTACTCGATGATCATCTGCGAGGAGGTGGGACTGCACCAGGCCTCGCCGCCGTTGTCGTACTCCGGGTACTGGCCGACGTGGGTCTCCTGCGAGTAGCGCGGGACCGTCAGCTCCTTGGCGAGCCCCGGCTCGGACGCCGGGACGGTGAAGCGGTCGGGGACGGCGGACGCCATCGCGCCGAGCCGCCACACGGTGGGCGTGGCCGTGGCTCCCGGCTTGCGGTACAGGGTCAGGCGCAGCCGGTACGAGGCGAGGCGGAGCCCCGTCGTCGTGTCGTCGATGGCGAAGGTGTCCGTCCAGATGCTCGACTTTCCGTCGCTCTGGTCGTCGACCGACGTACGGCGGATGTCCTTCTCCTTGTCGTCGCCCGAGGCCCAGCGGCCGAGGACGTACCAGGGAGTCTTCGTCTTGTCCGAGTACGTTCCCTGGAGCTCCACCTGGAGCCACGTCCCGGTGGGCGTGCGGGCGTTCCAGGAGGCGACGACCTCCGTCGCGGGGACGGTGGGGCGGTGCACGGGCGAGGTCCACCGGGCGTACTCCCAGGTGGCGGTCCTGCCGGTGTGCGGGTCGGCGTAGTCGGTGCGGCCCGCGGCCTCGGCGATCTCCACGGCCGGGCGGGCTCCGGACACGGCGCGGGTGCCCTCGGCGGTGCCGGCGCTCCAGTCCGCGTGCGAGGCCCAGAAGCGGTTGTTCACGGGCCGCTTCGCGCGCGGCGCCGGGCGCGGGCCGCCCGAGGCGAGCGCCGGGCTCGCGGTGGCGGCCAGCGCTGCCACGGCCGCGGCCGCGGTGAGGACGGTTCTGCGGGACATGTCATCAGCTCGGTCCATGGCGGGGACCCCCAGTCGACGTGGGCTCCGGACGGGTCCGGAAGGGGCAGGTCAGGTGCACGGCGGTAGGCCAACTATGGCTGCTCCACGCCGACTTCTGCCAGCGCTTCGACCACCACCGCGTCCGCCAATATTGGCCTCGACCACTGGCGTGAGCTGCGACGGCGCGCGGAGCGGGGGATTCCGCACCCGTACGCTTGCCGGTGATGACCGCACACGCCACTCCCGCTCCCCTGTCCCGCCTCGCCGCGGAGCTGCTGCGCCTGCCGCCCTCCTGCGGCCCCGTCCGCCTCGTCGCGGTCGACGGGCACGCGGGCTCCGGAAAGTCGACCTTCGCCGACCGCCTCGCCGAGGCCCTGGGCGGCGCGCCCGTCCTGCGGCTCGACGACATCGCGAGCCATGACGCGCTGTTCGACTGGACGGAACGGCTGCGGCGGCAGGTCATCGTGCCGCTCTCGCGCGGCGAGACGGCGCACTACGAGACGTACGACTGGCATGAGCGCCGCTTCGGCCCCGGGACCCGCACCCTGCCGCCCGCGCCCGTGGTCCTCGTCGAGGGGGTCGGCGCGGGCCGCCGCGCGCTGCGACCGTTCCTGGCGCGGCTGCTGTGGATGGAGCTGCCCCGCGACGAGGCCTGGGTCAGGGGGCGTGATCGGGACGGCGCGGTCCAGAGCGAGTTCTGGGACGGGTGGGAACCCGCGGAGCGCCGGCACTTCACGGAAGACCCTTCGCGCCCCTTCGCTCAGTCTTTGGTGCGACAGTGGCGCGAGGGATATGAGGTGCTGCGGGGGCCGAATGAGACGGCTGCGCAGAGCCAAGCTATTACACAGAGTGATGGACCAGAGGCGATCCGCTGAACCTCGCAAAGAGCGCTCCCAGAAGTTCGAGCCAGATTCCACAGAGTCCCTCAACTCGGCTTGACCGAGGGCCCTTACAGGACTTACGTTCTGAATGTGCGGCCTTTCGGGGTCGCCCGCAGACGCGAAGCCCCCGGTTGTTCCCCCGTGATCGGGGGCTTCGTTCTGCCCTCCGAGCTCGCATTCCGGACGCTGCGAGCCGTCTTTCGCTCACCCTCGGTGACGACGAGGCCCCCTTCACCTGCCTGATCCCGCGCTGCGGCACCCTACGGCCGAGTGCTCCCCCGCAGGTACGATGCCTTTCGGTGCGTTTTACGGACGGCTGCTCTGCGCACCGGTTCAACGCCCGTCCGCAGCACGGCGGTTCAGCGAAGTTGCCGACGGGCACCGGTCCGGCGGTACACAAACGGGGGCACGGTTTGTGGGGGACGTGATGGACTTCGACGCGGTGGGCTCACCCGCCCCGGCCGACCTCGCCTGGCTGAGGGGCGTCGACGCCTACACGATGGGCGCCTATCCGCAGGCGGAGGAGGAGTTCCGGGCCGCGGTCCGGATGGATCCGGGGATGGCCGACGGCTGGCTCGGACTGCACGCGCTGCGCATCGACACGACGACGGCACTCCTCCGGATGTTCCAGCACCGGGACAGGTTCGGCGAACAGCGCACCCGGCACGGGCGCACGCTCAACTCCTGGTACTGGCTGGGCTGGTGGGTGCAGCCCGTCCTGGAGAGCACGCGCGACCTGCTGCTCGCGCACGCCTCGCACTGGCTCGACGGGCGTCATGTCCCGGAGCTCGACCGGGCGTTGGCGGGTCTGCCGCCGGTCGACGCGGACCCGCAGGTGCGGTTCCTGCACGCCTGCCGCTCCTATCTGGTCAAGGACTGGGAGCAGTTGGTCCGGCACACGGACTCGCTGATCGACGACGCGATGCTGGGCATCGAGGCGGGCCTCTTCGGAGGCATGGCCCGCGTACGCCTGGAGATGTACGGCCAGGCGGAGCCGCTGCTCTCCGCGGCCCTGATGCGGTGCCGCAGCGAGCAGCCGCAGCGCAAGGAGCTGCGCTACTGGCTGGCCCGCGCGCACGAGGGCACGGGCCGCTCGGCCGCGGCCCTGCCGCTCTACCGGGCGGTGCACCGGGTGGATCCCTCCTTCATGGACACCTCCGCGCGGCTCGCGGCGATCTCCGAGGGCGACGGGTACGACGAGGTCACCGACCTGGCGGCGATCGCCCTGACCGGCTTCGGGCAGGACGCGATGGACGGCCCCGACGGGATCGATCCGCTGTTCGGTACGGAGGGCCGCGATCTGAAGGTCACCGAGCCCGAACTGCCGCCCCCCGGCGGCCCCGCCGAGACCGACTCGGTGCGCGAGAAGGCCGTGATCCCCATCCAGCCTGGACTCTCGCAGCTGCCGCCGGGCCCCACCGACCCCGCCCTCCTGGAGGCCGCGCTCGCCGAACTGGAAGGAATGGTCGGCCTCGAACCGGTCAAACGGCAGGTCAAGGCGCTCTCGGCGCAGCTGAACATGGCGCGCCTGCGGGCCGCGCAGGGGCTGCCCGTGCAGCCGCCGAAACGACACTTCGTCTTCTCCGGCCCCTCGGGCACCGGCAAGACCACCGTGGCCCGCATCCTCGGGCGTGCGTTCTACGCGCTCGGCCTGCTCGGCGGCGACCACCTGGTGGAGGCTCAGCGCGCGGACCTGGTCGGCGAGTATCTGGGCCAGACCGCCGTGAAGGCCAACGAACTGATCGACTCGGCGATCGGCGGCGTCCTCTTCGTGGACGAGGCGTACTCCCTCTCCAACTCGGGCTACGGCAAGGGCGACGCGTACGGCGACGAGGCCCTCCAGGTCCTGCTCAAGCGCGCCGAGGACAACCGCGACCACCTGGTCGTGATCCTCGCGGGCTACCCCGAGGGCATGGACCGTCTCCTGGCCGCCAACCCCGGGCTCTCCTCCCGCTTCACGACCCGCGTGGACTTCCCCTCGTACCGCCCCCTGGAGCTCACGTCCATCGGCGAGGTCCTGGCGGCCGACAACGGCGATGTGTGGGACGAGGAGGCGCTCGACGAGCTGCGCTCCATCAGCGGGCACGTCGTCGACCAGGCGTGGATCGACGAACTGGGCAACGGCCGCTTCCTGCGCACGCTCTACGAGAAGAGCTGCGCCTACCGCGACCTGCGGCTCTCCGGCTATCCCGGCGCGCCGAGCCGTGACGACCTGTCGACGCTGCGGCTCCCGGACCTGATGCAGGCCTACGGCGAGGTGCTCTCGGGGCGGGGGCCGCAGAGCCCGCCGGGGATCTGACTCCCCGGGGGTCTGGAGCCCCCGCGCACCCGATCACACCAGGGCGCCGTCCCGGACCTCCTGGGGCTTGCGGGGCACCGCGACCCGGTGCGCCGGGTCGCGGACCTCGCCGACCAGGAGCTCCAGTACGTCCTCCAGGGCGACCAGGCCGAGCACCTTGCCCGACGCGTCGGCGACCTGCGCCAGGTGCGTCGCGGCGCGGCGCATCACCGTCAGGGCGTCGTCCAGGGGGAGTTCGGCGCGCAGCGTCGTCATCGGGCGCCAGACCTGCTGCGGCACCGCGCGATCCGTCTCCGCGCCCTCGGTGAGATCGAGTACGTCCTTGACGTGGAGGTAGCCCATGAAGGCGCCGTTCTCCGCGCAGACCGGGAAGCGGGAGTAGCCGGTGCGCCCGGTGAGTTCGATGACCTGGGCCGGGGTGACCCCGGCGCCCACGGTCACCAGCGAGGCCCGGTCGAGCAGGACGTCCGTCACCTGGCGCGAGCCCAGCTCCAGGGCGTCCTCGAGGCGCTCCTGCTCCTCGGGGTCGAGCAGCCCCGCCTGGCCCGAGTCGCCGACGAGGCGGTTGAGCTGCTCGCTGGTGAAGACGGCCTCGACCTCGTCCTTGGGCTCGACCCCGAAGAGCTTCAGTACGAGCCGTGAGCACGCCCCGAGCGCCACCGTGACCGGGCGGCAGAGACGGGCGAAGGCGACGAGGCCGGGGCTGAACCAGAGCGCGGTCTTCTCGGGGGCGGCCATCGCGAGGTTCTTCGGGACCATCTCGCCGACGACGAGGTGCAGGAAGACGACCACGGCGAGCGCGATGGCGTACCCGAGCGGATGGATCGCCCCTTCGGGGATGTGCGCCGCCTCGAAGACCGGCTCCAGGAGGTGCGCGACGGTGGGCTCGGCGACCGCGCCGAGCGTCAACGAGCACACGGTGATGCCGAATTGGGCGGCCGCCATCATCTGCGGCAGGTGTTCGAGGCCGTAGAGGACCTGGCGGGCCCGCTTGGTGTCAAGCGGTTCGATCTGGCTGCGGCGCACGGAGACGAGCGCGAACTCGGCCCCCACGAAGAAGCCGTTGGCGAGGACGAGGAGCAGGGCGAACAGGAGTTGGAGCATGCTCATCGGGCGGCCTCCGCCACGCTCATGGCTTCCGCGACAGCCGCGACTTCCGCGACGCCGGCGACTTCCGTGACAGCCGCGGTCCGTACGAGCCGTACCCGCGCGGCGCGGTAGTGGTCCACCTGGCGCACCGCGAGCCGCCAGCCCGGGAGTTCGGCGCGGTCGCCGGGGGCGGGGATACGGCCGAGCAGATCGGCGACGAGCCCCGCCACGGTCTCGTACGGCCCCTCGGGGACGTCGAGTCCGATCCGCTGGAGGGTGTCGACGCGGCAGCTGCCGTCGGCGTCCCACGCGGGGCGGCCGTCCTCGGCCGGTGCCGCGGCGATCTCGGGCAGGTCAAGGAGGTCGTGCTCGTCGCGGACCTCGCCGACGAGTTCCTCGACGATGTCCTCCAGGGTGACCACACCGGCCGTGCCGCCGTACTCGTCGACGACGACGGCTATCGGCTGCTGGCTGCGCAGCTGCTCCAGGAGCTGCTGCACGGGCAGCGTCTCGGGGACCAGGAGCGGCGCCTGCGCGATGCGGCCGACGGGTGCGCGCAGCCGCTCGTGGGCCGGCACCGCGAGGGCGTCCTTGAGGTGCACCATGCCGACGATCTCGTCGATGCGCTCGCGGTACACGGGGAAGCGCGAGAGCCCGGTGGCGCGGGTCAGGTTCACCACGTCCTCGGCGGTGGCCGACGTCTGCAGCGCGCTGACCTTCACGCGCGGGGTCATGACGTGCTGCGCGGTCAGCTCGCCCAGGGACAGTGCGCGCACGAACAGGTCCGCGGTGTCCTGTTCGAGGGTGCCCGCCTGCGCCGAGTGCCGGGCGAGGGACACCAGTTCGCCGGGGGTACGGGCCGACGCCAGCTCCTCGGCGGGCTCGACACCGAGCAGCCGGACGAGCCGATTGGCCGTGGCGTTCAGGAGGGAGATCACGGGCCTGAAGAGGCGCGCGAACACATGCTGCGGGCCCGCGACGAACCGGGCGACCTGGAGCGGCTTGGACACCGCCCAGTTCTTCGGTACCAGCTCGCCGATCACCATCTGCACGGCGGACGCCAGAAGCATGCCGACGACTACGGAGACGCCCGGTACGGCGCCTTCCGGTAGGCCGGTCGCCGTGAAGGGGCCCGCGAGCAGATGCGCGAGCGCCGGTTCGGCGAGCATGCCGACGACGAGCGAGGTGATGGTGATGCCGAGCTGGGTGCCGGAGAGCTGGAAGGACAGCTCCTTGAGGGCGTCGACGACCGTACGGGCCCGTCGGTCGCCTTCGGCGGCGGCCTTCTCGGCGTCCGGGCGCTCCACGGTGACGAGCCCGAACTCGGCGGCCACGAAGAAGCCGTTGGCGAGAATCAGCAGGAATGCCGCCCCGAGAAGCAGCAGGGAAGTCGTCATGCCGCCGCCTCCCTGGTCTGACCTGTCCCGGTATGTCGGGAGGGGGCGGCGCATGTACTACAGGACGAACCGTCCATCGCCGGAGGGAGTCACTCCTCGGGTAGCAGGAGCCCCTGTGGACCGGGCGGGCCCGACAGGGGCGGGGCGGCACACCTTGCGTGCCCCGCCACCAGATTAATCAAGACCTGGCCCGAAGCGTCAGCCCTGCGGGGTGCGGGCGTCGGCCAGGGCACGCAGCGCTCGGGCGTCGCTGATGGCCCGCTGCTTGGCGATGCCCGGCTGGATGCCCATGGCGGGGAGGCTGGTGCCGTCGCTGAGGTTGAGGAACACCCACGGGTCGCCGGGGCGCAGGTTGACCTGAACGATCTCGGCCCAGGCCAGGTGCCTGCTGGTGGCGATGTTGACGACGGTCACGCCGGACTCGTCGGCGACGACCTTGGGCCTGCTCAGGAGCATGAGCACACCGAAGAGCAGCGCGCCGGTGAAGATGAAGCTGAGCCGCTCCCCCGGGCTGAGGCCCGGGATGAGCAGGGAGATCACCGTGAGGACCACGAAGATCGTGGCGCCGGCGGTGAGCAGGACGGCCCGGGTCCGCTTCGGCCGGAAGGTGACGGGCAGGGCGGGGAGCTCAGACATGAGGCGGATTCTCCTGCCGGTTCAGAGGCGGCAGGCGTGGATGGCCGTGGTCAGGATGGCCCGCGCCCCGATGGCGTACAGGTCGTCCATGATCCGCTGCGCCTCCTTGGCCGGGACCATGGAGCGGACGGCGACCCAGCCCTCGTTGTGCAGGGGGGAGATCGTCGGCGACTCCAGGCCCGGGGTGAGGGCGACGGCCTGCTCCAGGTGCTCGGCCCGGCAGTCGTAGTCCATCATCACGTACGCGCGGGCGACCAGGACGCCCTGGAGGCGGCGCAGGAACTGCTGGACCTTGGGGTCGTCGGTCTCGGCGCCGGTGCGCCGGATGACGACGGCCTCGGACTTCATGATCGGCTCGCCGAACACTTCGAGGCCCGCGTTGCGCAGCGAGGTGCCGGTCTCCACGACGTCCGCGATGACCTGGGCGACGCCCAGCTCGATGGCGGTCTCGACGGCGCCGTCGAGGTGGACGACGGAGGCGTCGATGCCGCTGTCCGCGAGGTGCTTGGCGACGATTCCCTCGTACGAGGTGGCGACGGTCTTGCCCGCGAGGTCGGCGATGGTGTTCGCCGTGCCCGGCTTCGCGGCGAAGCGGAAGGTGGAGCGTGCGAAGCCGAGGGGCAGGATCGTCTCGGCGTTCGCGCCGGAGTCGATCAGGAGGTCCTGACCGGTGATGCCGATGTCGAGCTTGCCGGCCGAGACATAGATCGCGATGTCCTTGGGCCGGAGGTAGAAGAACTCGACTTCGTTGTCCGGGTCGACGAGGACGAGTTCCTTGGACTCCTTGCGCTGCTGGTATCCGGCCTCATGGAGCATCGCCGACGCAGGTCCGGACAGTGAACCCTTGTTGGGGACGGCGATGCGCAGCATGAGGACGGATTCCTTTGCGTTAAGGGGAGTTGGAGACGGTGGGGCGTACGGCTCAGAGGTGGGCGTACACGTCGTCGAGGGAGATTCCGCGGGCGACCATCATCACCTGCACGTGGTAGAGGAGCTGGGAGATCTCCTCGGCCGCGGCTTCCTTGCCCTCGTGCTCGGCGGCCATCCAGACCTCGGCGGCCTCCTCGACGACCTTCTTGCCGATGGCATGGACGCCCTTGTCCACCAGCTCGGCGGTGCGCGACGTGGCGGGGTCGCCGTTGGCGGCCTTGTGCTGGAGCTCGGTGAAGAGCTCCTCGAAAGTCTTCTTGGACATGATGTCGCTTACTTTACGCGGCTCCCCGACCCCGCTCACCGCCAGGGTTCGGAGATCGTACGCAGCGTGGTCGCGGTGGCGACGGCCGCCGTGACCGCTTCGTGCCCCTTGTCCTCGCGCGAGCCCTCGATGCCCGCCCTGTCCAGGGCCTGCTCCTCGGTGTCGCAGGTGAGGACGCCGAAACCGACGGGCACTCCGGTGTCGATGCTGACCTGGGTCAGGCCCTGGGTGACGCCCTGGCACACGTACTCGAAGTGCGGGGTTCCGCCGCGGATGACGACGCCGAGGGCCACGATCGCGTCGTAGCCGCGTCCGGCGAGGACCTTGGCGACGACCGGCAGCTCGAAGCTGCCGGGGACGCGCAGGACGGTCGGCTCGTCGATGCCGAGCTCGTGCAGGGCGCGCAGCGCGCCGTCGACGAGGCCGTCCATGACCTTCTCGTGCCACTGGGCGGCGATCACCGCGACCCGCAGGTCTCCGCAGTTCTTCACGCTCAGTTCGGGTGCACCCTTGCCACTCACGCGCTTCTCCTGGTCGCTCGAAAGTTCTCTGTACGTTGCTTACTGGTTGCCGCAGGCGGACACTTCGGGGGTGGTGTCCAGCCAGGGCAGGTCGTGCCCCATCCGGTCCCGCTTGGTGCGCAGGTAACGGAGGTTGTGCTCGCCCGCCTGGACCGCCATGGGCTCGCGTCCGGTGACCTTCAGGCCGTGCCGGATCACCGCGTCGGTCTTGTCGGGGTTGTTCGTCATGAGGCGCACGCTGCGGATGCCGAGGTCGTCCAGGATCCGCGCGCCCGCGCCGTAGTCCCTGGCGTCGGCGGGCAGGCCGAGTTCCAGGTTGGCGTCCAGGGTGTCGCTGCCGCGCTCCTGGAGTTCGTAGGCGCGCAGCTTGGAGAGCAGGCCGATGCCGCGCCCTTCGTGGCCGCGGAGGTAGACCACGACGCCGCGTCCCTCGTCCGTGATGCGCCGCATGGACGCCTCAAGCTGAGGGCCGCAGTCGCAGCGAAGCGAGTGGAAGACGTCGCCGGTCAGGCACTCGGAGTGGATGCGGACGAGGACGTCGTCGCCCTCGCCGACCTCGCCGTGGACGAGGGCGACGTGCTCGACGCCGTCGACGGTGGAGCGGTAGCCGTACGCCGTGAAGTCGCCGAAGGCGGTGGGCAGGCGGACCTCGGCCTCGCGGCGGACCGTCGGCTCGGAGCTGCTGCGGTAGGCGATCAGGTCCTCGATGGAGATGATCGTCAGGCCGTGCTTGCGGGCGAACGGGATCAGCTCCGGCAGGCGGAGCATCGTGCCGTCCTCGCCCGCGATCTCGACGATCGCGCCGGCCGGGCGCAGGCCCGCGAGGCGTGCCAGGTCGACCGCGGCCTCGGTGTGGCCGTTGCGGACCAGGACGCCGCCGGACTTGGCGCGCAGCGGGAAGATGTGGCCGGGCCGCACGAAGTCGGTGGGCTCGTACGTGCCCGCGGCGAGCATCTGGAGCGTGGTGGCGCGGTCGGCGGCCGAGATGCCGGTGGTGACGCCGTGCGCGCCGCTCGCGTCGACGGAGACGGTGAAGGCCGTCCGCATCGACTCGGTGTTGTTCTCGACCATCTGCGGGAGCTGGAGGCGGTCGAGCTCGTCGCCCTCCATGGGCGCGCAGATCAGGCCGCGGCACTCGCTCATCATGAAGGCGATGATCTCGGGCGTGGCCTTCTCGGCCGCGATGACGAGGTCGCCCTCGTTCTCGCGGTCCTCGTCGTCGACGACCACGACGGGCCGCCCGGCGGCGATGTCGCGGATGGCCGCCTCGACGGGGTCGAGGGCGAGGTCCGACGCGTCCTCTTCGTGACCCGTGCTGTACCAAACAGGTGCCGCAGTCATGCCGGGGCTCCTTCCATGACGGGCTGCGAGGCCTGCGAGGACGCAGAGCGCGACCGCAGCCACCAGTCGCGCATGCCCCACAGGACGAGCGCGAGGTAGATGACGTACACGAGACCGGAGAAGGCCAGGCCGCTGCTGAACGCGAGCGGTACGCCGACCACGTCGACCAGGAGCCAGGCGAACCAGAACTCGACCAGGCCGCGGGCCTGGGCGACCATCGCGGCGAGGGTGCCGACGAAGATGTAGGCGTCGGGCCAGGGGTTCCAGGACAGGTCGGGGACGGCGGAGAACAGGGCGCCGACCGCGAGGGTGCCGACGGCGGTGCCGCCGACCAGGATCCCGCGCTCCTTCCAGGTCGCGAACCGGACGGCGATGGAGCCGTCCTGGGCCTGCTGCTTACCGTTCGTCCACAGGCGCCAGCCCCACAGGGCCACGCCGATGACGAGCAGCTGCTTGCCGACGCCGCCGGAGAGGTGGGCGGACGCGTAGGCGCCGACGAGGATGACGCCGGAGAGGAACTGGGCGGGCCAGGTCCATATGGAGCGCCGCCAGCCGAGCGCGAGGGCGATCAGGCCGATGGTGTTGCCCACCATGTCGGACCAGATCACGTGCTGCCCGAAGGCCGTGAAGGCTTCGGAGTTGAGCCAGTTCACTTCGTGGCCTCCTGAGCGGGAGCGGGAGCGGCGAGTACGCGGTCGCCGAGCATCCGCTCGACGTACTTCGCGATGACGTCCACCTCGAGGTTGACCGGGTCGCCGGGCTGCTTGATGCCGAGCGTGGTCAGGGCGAGGGTGGTGGGGATGAGGCTGATGGTGAAGTAGTCGAGTCCTGCGTCGACGACCGTCAGGCTGACGCCGTCGACGGTGATGGAGCCCTTCTCCACCACGTAGCGGGAGAGGTCCGCGGGGAGCGAGATCTTGACGATCTCCCAGTTCTCGGAGGGCTTGCGCTCGACGATCTCGCCCGTGCCGTCCACGTGCCCCTGGACGATGTGGCCGCCGAGGCGGTCGCCGACCGCGGTGGGCCGCTCCAGGTTGACCCGCGATCCGGCGGCGAGCGCGCCGAGGCTGGAGCGGTTCAGGGTCTCGGCCATCACGTCGGCGGTGAACTCGTCGCCCTCGTGCTCGACGACCGTCAGACAGACGCCGTTGACCGCGATGGAGTCGCCGTGCTTGGCGCCCTCGGTGACGACGGGGCCACGGACGCGGAAGCGGGACGCGTCGTCCAGGTTCTCGACGGCGGTGATCTCGCCCAGCTCTTCGACGATTCCGGTGAACACTTCAGTGCTCCTTCGCTACGAGGGTCGCGGTGACGCGCAGATCGGGGCCGATGCGGACGGTCTCGCTCACGTCGAGCCGCAACGCTTCGGTGATGGTCGTGATTCCGCCGCCCGTAAGGGCTGCGGGGCCCGCGCCGAGCAGGACGGGGGCGAGGTAGGCGACGACGCGGTCGACGGCGCCCGCGGCGACGAAGGCTCCGGCGAGCGTCGGCCCGCCTTCGAGGAGGACGGAACGCACCCCGCGCCCGTGCAGCTCGCCGAGGAGGGCCGGAATGTCCAACCCGCCGTTCGCGCGCGGCAGTCGCACCGTCTCGGCTTCGCCTTCGGCGGTCACGTTGTCGGCGACCGCGACGAGGGTGGGCGCGGCGTCGTCCAGGACGCGGGCGCCGGCTGACACCGCGGTGCCGTTCGTGTCGACGACGACGCGCAGCGGCTGTACGGCGCCTTCGATGCCCCGCACGGCGAGGTGCGGGTCGTCGGCACGCTGGGTGCCGGAGCCGACGATGACCGCGTCGCACTCGGCGCGAAGCCGGTGGACGTCGGCGCGGGAATCGGCGGAGGTGATCCAGCGGCTGGTGCCGTCGGCGGCGGCGATGCGGCCGTCGAGCGTCGCGGCGTACTTCCAGGTGACGTGGGGGCGGCCGAGGCGTACGGAGGTCAGCCAGGCGGCGTTGCCCGCGGCGGCCTCGTCCTCCAGGAGCCCCGCCCGCACGTCGACCCCGGCGGTGCGCAGTCGCTGCGCGCCCCCGGTCGCTGCGGGGTTCGGGTCGCCGACGGCGTAGACGACGCGGGCGATCCCGGCGTCGATGAGCGCCTGGGCGCAGGGACCGGTGCGTCCGGTGTGGTTGCAGGGTTCGAGGGTGACCAGGGCGGTGGCGCCCCGGGCCTGCTCGCCGGCCGCGCGCAGGGCGTGGACCTCGGCGTGCGGGCCGCCGGCGCGCTGGTGGTAGCCCTCGCCGACGATCTCTCCGGAGGCGTTGACGATCACGCATCCGACGACCGGGTTGGGGCTGGTGGAGCCGAGCCCGAGGGCGGCGAGCGTGATGGCACGGCGCATAGCGACGAGCTCGTGCTCGTTCGCTCCTGCTGCGGGTGCGGTGGCCACCGGGTCCTCCTGCCTCATAGGGCACGGACTCCGGGGCCTGTCGATGACGACAGAATGTACGGACTGCGGCGCCGGGAGCGACGCCGGAAACGAGACCTCTCCCCGGGAAACCCGAAGAGACGGGTATCCCAAAAACAAGCCACTCGGCGACGCGCACGAATGCCCGCCCGCCGCGCACTGCCTCCCATCCGGACTTTCACCGTCGGTCCAGGAATTTCACCTGGTCAACCGGCCGCTGGAGGCGACCGGGTCGCGGACTGTAACCGCCGGTTCGGAATTACACCGACCCCGGAGTGCGCTGCTTTTGGTACGAGGCCAGTGTGCCACGCCTGATCGACGCCCATACGGGCGAATCCCTGTGGCCTGGCTCACAGCAGCGCGTGACAGGGCTCTGACCGGCGGTGACGGCCCCCCTCTGGCACGCTGAGCGGGTGACGACCACAGCGCCGGCCGAAGAATTCGAGTCCCACCGGCCCCGTATGTTCTCGCTGGCCTACCGCATGCTCGGCTCCGCCCAAGAGGCGGAGGACGCCGTCCAGGACGCGTATCTGCGCTGGAATGGCGCGGACCGCGCGAACATCGGTCAGCCCGCGGCCTGGCTGGCCAAGGTCGTCACCAACCTCTGCCTGAACAGGCTGACTTCGGCGCGTGCGCGGCGCGAGGAGTACGTGGGGCCCTGGCTCCCGGAGCCGGTCGTCACGTCGGGCGGCACGCTCGGCCCGCTGGAGTCGGCGGAACAGCGGGACGCGGTGTCCATGGCCCTGCTGATCCTGCTGGAACGGCTCACGCCGGTGGAGCGCGCGGTGTACGTGCTGCGGGAGGCGTTCGCGTACAGCCATCGGGAGATCGCCGGTGTCCTGGACATCGGCGAGGCCAACTCCCGCCAGCTGTACCGCAGGGCGGCGCGGGCCGTGACCGACGAGCGGGCGCGGTTCGACGCGGCGGCGGAGCGTCGTGAGGCCCTCCTGGAGTCATTCGTCGCGGCGGCTCGCGAGGGCGATCTGACGGGCCTGGAGAAGATGCTCGCGGCGGACGTGACGTGGTGGGGCGACGGCGGCGGCAAGGCCACTGCCGCGCGCAGGCCGATCCTGGGGCGCGAGAAGGTGGTGTCGTTCGTGGTGGGCGGCATGAAGAAGTTCGCGTCCGCGATGGACCTCTCGTACGCCGAGGTCAACGGCGGGCCCGCGATCGTCGCGCGGACGGCGGGGGCGGTGGTGGGCATCGCCTCGTTCGAGTTCCGTGACGGCCTGGTCAGCGAGGTGTGGGTGATGGTCAATCCCGACAAGCTGGGGTTCGTGGCGCGGCAGCTGTCACATTCCTGACGGCTGTCCGGTTCTCAGCAGGTGAAGGACGACGCGGAAGTCGTCCACGCTGCGAAGGAGCCGAGCAATGACCACGATCCTGGTGACCGGCGGCACCGGCACCCTCGGCCGTCCGTTGGCCGAGAAACTGCGCGCGGCCGGACACGAGGTGCGCGTACTGAGCCGCCGCTCCCAGCCGTACGCCGTCGACCTGCGTGAGGGCGGCCCGGGACTCGACGCGGCCGTGGCGGGCGCCGACGTGGTCGTGCACTGCGCGACCACACAGCGCGGCGGCGACGAGAAGTCGGCGGCGCATCTCGTCGAGGCCGCACGGCGCGCCCGGGTCCCGCATCTGGTCTACATCTCGATCGTCGGTGTGGACCGGGTGCCGCTGGGCTACTACCGCTCGAAGCTCGCCGTCGAGAAGCTGGTCGAGGAGTCGGGGACCGGCTGGACGGTGCTGCGGACCACGCAGTTCCACGATCTGGTGGCGCGGATCCTTCAGACCTCGGCGAAGCTTCCGGTGATGTTGCTGCCAGCGGGCGTCAGTGACCAGCCGATCGAGGTCACCGAGGTCGCCGACCGGCTGGCGGAGCTGGCGCTCGCGCCGCCGGCCGGACGCGTCGACGACATGGGCGGCCCGGCGGTGCACACGTTCACCGAGCTGGCCCGCGCCTATCTGCGGGCGGCAGGCAAGCGACGACCGCTGCTGTCGGTGCGGCTCGCGGGCAAGGCGTACCGCGGCATGCGCGAGGGCGGGCATCTGGCGCCTCAACAGGCCGTGGGAAAGGGCACGTTCGAGGATTTCCTCGCGGCGCGGTTCGGCGGGCGGCGGTGAGCGGGTCCTGCCGGGAGGGCGGGAGCGGGCAGCCCTCGGCCGGACCGGGCGAGCCGGACTCCGCGGGCGCGAGCGGGCAGGGCCGAGCCGCCGCCGGTGGGCGGGGGCAGGACACGGGCGAGGGCAGCCGCACCGTACGGCGAGCCGGGCATGGCGCGCCTCTCCTCCGTGGCGGCCTGATCTTTCTCGCCGTCACTCAATTCGCCGTCGGCTTCTGGCAGTTGCTGGCACCCCGGTCCTTCTTCGGCTCGCTGTGGGTCTCCACCCTGCCCCCGTACAACGAACACCTGATGCGTGACCTGGGCGCGATGGTGCTGGCGCTGGGGGTGGTCGTGGCGGCGGCCGCGTGGAGCATGGAGCCGCGTCTGATCAGCGTCGCGCTCGCCGCCGATCTGACCTTCACCGTGCCGCACCTGGTCTTCCACTCGGCGCACTCGGGCCACCTGTCCGCCGGGTCCGCGCTCACCCTGCTCGGGCTCCTCGGGGGCGCCGTCCTGCTCCCGGCCTGGCTGCTGCTGCTCGCGGCTAGGGGCGCGGGCCGAACAGCTCGTCCTGCGCCGCGTCCCTAGCGGCGAGCAGCGCGCCCCGCAGCACCGCCGCGCCGCCGAGCGCGCTCGCGCGCACCTCGGTGTGCAGCGGTGACATGGCGGCGAGGCGGTCCGCCACACGGGTGGCGAGCGTGTCGCCGCCCGCACGGCCGATCTCGCCGCCGAGGACGACGCAGCCGGGGTCGAGGATCGCGGCCATGGCGGCAGCACCGATGGCGACGCGGTCGGCGGCGGCGTCGAGGAAGGCGTCGTGGCCGGTTGCGACGGCGTGCCGTACGAGGTCCGCGGCCTCGTCCCCGGCCGCGGATGCGAGGCCGTGCTCCGCACCCAGCTCGCGGAGCGCCGCGGCGCAGGCCAGCGAGTGGAAGCCGCCCTCGCAGCCGGTGGCCGATGGCAGTACGTGCGTGCCGGGCACCGGCAGGAAGCCGATCTCCCCGGTGCCGCCGGACGCCCCGCGGCGCAGGCTTCCGTCGAGCACGACGGCGGCGCCGACGCCTTCGCCGAGCCAGAGGAGGACGAACGTGTCGCGGTCGTGAGCGGCGCCGTCGCGCTGTTCGGCACGCGCGGCGAGGTTGGTCTCGTTCTCCACGAGCACGCGGGCCGGGAGCCGCCCCTGGAGGGCTCCGGCGAGACGGCGGTGCCAGGCGGGGAGCGAGGTGGTGTCGCGCAGTTCGCCGGTGGCGGGGTCGATGAGCCCGGGGGCGCCGATCGCCACGGTGTGCAGCCGCTGAACGCCGCCGTCCCGCGCGGTGCGCTCCACGAGGGCGACGGCCCGCTCGACGGCGGGCCCGGTGCCGGTGTCGGCGCCGATGGGCGCGGAGGCCTCGGCGAGCACCGCGCCGAGCAGATCCGTGACGACCACGGAGACGCCCCCGGTGCGTACGTCGAGGGCGGCGAGATGCGCCCGGTCGGCGACGATCCCGTACAGCCGGGCATTGGGGCCGCGGCGCTGGGCACCCGCCTCCCCCACGACCGCGATCAGGCCGGAGCCCTGGAGGCGCTCGACCAGATCGGCGACCGAGGGCCGCGAGAGGCCGGTCAGCTGCTTCAACTGGTTGGCCGTCAGCGGCCCTTCGCGCTGCAGGAGCCCCAGGGCGAGCCGGTCGTTGATGGCCCGGGCGGTGCTCGGTGATGCGGGCATGCCGGGGATCCTTCCATAAAGCTGCTATTTATCAGGCAGGGTTCCTGATAGTTTACGTCGCCGTAGCGGGGCGGCACCCTCGGGAGGGGCGGAGCATCGATGAGTGAAGTGACCTACGACGTACGTCAGTTGAAGCGGGCGCGGTACGCCGTGGCCGCCGTCTTCTGTGTGCACGGCGCCGTCACCGGCTCCTTCGCCACCCGCGTGCCCTGGATCCAGGAACACGCCGACCTCAGCGCGGGGCTCCTCGGTCTCGCCCTCGCCTTCCCCGCGATCGGCGCCTCCGTGGCGATGCCACTCGCGGGCTGGGTCAGCCACCGCTTCGGCGCCAGGACGGCGCTGCGCGGACTTCTCGCCCTGTGGACGATGTCGCTGATCCTGCCCTCGCTTGCGCCGAACCTCCTCACGCTCTGCTTCGCCCTGTTCGTGTACGGCGCGACGGCGGGCATGTCGGACGTGGCGATGAACACCCTCGGCGTCGAGGTCGAGACCCGCATGAAGAAGTCGATCATGTCGGGACTGCACGGCATGTGGAGCGTCGGCGCCCTGATCGGCTCCGCCGCCGGCACCGTCGCCGCGCACCTGGGCTCGGACGCCCGCCTGCACCACGCGCTCGCCGCCGTGGCCCTCACCGTGATCGGCCTCTTCGCCTGCCAGGGCGTGCTCGATCTCCAGGCGGCGCCCGAGGAGTCGGCGCCGCCGCGCTTCTCGCTGCCGCCCAAGTCGGCGCTCCTGATCGGCGCGGTCGGCTTCTGCGCGGTCTTCGCGGAGGGCGCGAGCCTTGACTGGTCGGCGGTCTATCTGCGGGACGTCCTGGACAGCTCGGCCGGTGTCGCCGCCGCGTCCACCACCGGTTTCACGCTCACCATGGCGATTGCACGGCTGGCGGGCGACGCGGTGGTGGACCGCTTCGGGGCGGTCCACACGGTGCGCGTGGGCGGCGTGGTCGCGGCGCTCGGCGGCCTGCTCGTCGTGGTGGCGCCGCATCCGGCGGTCGCCATGGGCGGGTTCGCGCTGCTCGGGCTCGGCATCGCGGTCGTGGTGCCGCTCGCGTTCGCCGCGGCAGGACGCAGCGGCCCCAACCCGAGCCAGGCCATCGCGGGAGTCGCCACCATCACGTACACATCGGGTCTGATCGCCCCGTCCGCGATCGGCACGCTCGCCGACGCGACGAGCCTGGTGGTCTCCTTCGGCCTGGTGACGGTGCTCGCCTGCGGGCTCGCGGTGTTCGCGGGGGTCCTGCGTACGGACAGCCGCGAGGCCACTCCGGTCGCTCCCGCGAACATCCCGTGAGAACCCATGGAACTTATGCCGGATTAACATTGCGCTGACTCATTCAGGTCTTGACAAAGTCGGGCGCACAGAAGGCGGAACAGAACCATGGATCTCGGCGTGCGCTGGAGACTGCACGGCGACGGGCGCACCCCCGCGCCCGGAGCCGTCGTCCGTCCCGACGAGCGGCTCTCGTGGCCGCGCACCTTCGGGCTCGGCGCCCAGCACGTGGTCGCCATGTTCGGCGCGTCCTTCGTGGCGCCCGTCCTGATGGGCCTCGACCCGAACCTCGCGATCATGATGTCGGGCGTCGCGACGGTCATCTTCCTGCTCGCCACGCGCGGCCGGGTGCCCAGCTACCTGGGCTGTTCGCTCTCCTTCGTGGGCGTGGCCGCGGTCATCCGCGCGCAGGGCGGCTCGTCGGCGACCGTGACGGGCGCGGTCTTCGTGGTCGGCGCCGCGCTCTTCCTGGTGGGCCTCGCCGTCCAGAAGTTCGGGGCGCGGATCATCCACGCCGCGATGCCGCCGATCGTCACCGGCGCCGTCGTCATGCTGATCGGCTTCAACCTGGCGCCGGTCACCGCGTCCACGTACTGGCCGCAGGACCAGTGGACGGCGCTCCTGGTGATGTTGTTCACCGGTTTGGCCGTGGTGTGCCTGCGCGGATTCTGGTCACGCGTCGCGATCTTCCTCGGCCTGATCTTCGGATACGCCCTGTCCTGGGTCCTCGACCTGACCTTCGGCAAGATCCACTCGGCGGACGGCTCGGGCAAGGTCGTCGACCACTGGCGCCTCGACCTCTCCGCCGTCGGCAACGCCGACTGGATCGGCCTGCCGTCCTTCCACGCGCCCAGCTTCGAGTGGTCGGCGATCCTCGTCGCGCTGCCCGTCGTCATCGCGCTGGTCGCCGAGAACGCCGGGCACGTCAAGGCGGTCGGCGAGATGACCGGCGACTCCCTGGACGACAAGCTCGGCACCGCGATCTCCGCCGACGGCGCCGCCTCCATGCTCTCCACGGCGGTGGGCGGCCCGCCCAACACGACGTACTCCGAGAACATCGGCGTGATGGCCGCGACCCGTGTCTACTCCACGGCCGCGTACTGGGCCGCCGCGTGCTTCGCCCTGCTCTTCGGCCTCTGCCCCAAGTTCGGCGCGGTCGTGGCGGCCATCCCGGGCGGCGTCCTCGGCGGCATCACCGTCATCCTCTACGGCATGATCGGCCTGCTCGGCGCCCAGATCTGGATCAACGCCAACGTGGATCTGCGCAATCCGCTGAACCTCGTCCCGGCCGCGGCGGGCATCATCATCGGCGTCGGCGGCGTCTCGCTGAAGATCACCGACAACTTCGAGCTGAGCGGCATCGCGCTCGGCACGATCGTCGTCATCACCGGCTACCACGTGCTTCGCGCCTTCGCCCCGCCGCACCTCAAGACGCAGGAACCGCTGCTGGATTCGGGCACGTCCACGTACGACGAGGGCGAGGACGGCCCGGAAGCGAGCGCTCAGCCGCGCGCCAAGTCGTAGGCGTAGCCGGGCGTGAACGTCCCCGGCGCGCCCTTGCAGCCGTCGGACTCACCCGGCAGTTTGATCCACAGATAGGCGTCGATGCGGGCCCGGCCGGTACGCAGCGTCGGGCTCTGCCCGAGTTTGCGGCCCGCCGGGTCGCACCACTCGCCGTCGGCCGGGGCGCCGTTTCCGTTGCGGCTCGTGTCGATGACGGCGCCGTGGCCCGCCGGGCCGCCGAGTGCGGACAGGACCTTGCGGGCGTAGGCGGCCTCGTCGTCGGTGCGGTGGAAGTTCGAGACGTTCGTGAAGATGCCGTCGGACGACGCGGGAGACGCCGCGCCCGCCGCGCGCAGCCGTCCGGCCTGCTTGACCGCGGCGTTCCAGCCGGAGTGCCCCGCGTCGTAGTAGACCCTGGCCTTGGGGTTGGCGTCCTTCAGGGTGCGGCCCGCGCGGGCGAGCGAGGCGAAGCGTGCGGTGCGCTCCTTGGCGGAGAGGCACTCGGAGAGCGCGATCGCGTCCGGTTCGAGGATGACGACGACCTCGCCGGAGCCGAGGCCCGCGGCGAACTTCCCGATCCACGCGTCGTACGCAGCGAGGTCCGGCGCCCCGCCCTGCGATGCGCCGCCGCAGTCGCGGTCCGGTATCGCGTACGGCACGACGACGGGCACCCTGCTCCCGGCGTTCGACGTCACCGCGCGCACCCGTGAGGTGATGGTCCCCGGCGCGTACTCCGCGAACCAGACGGCGGCGGGGCGGTCGGCGATCCGTGACTCGATGAGCGGCCTGCGCGGGTCGCCGCGGTTCGCCCTGACCCAGTCCAGGACCTGGGAATCGCCGTACCGGTAAAGGGAGTTGGCCTTCGGCGCCGCGCTGCTCGTCTTCCTGGGGCGCTGCGTCGAAGGCTTCGGCTTCGGGGCCGCGGAGGACTTCGCCGGGGACGGCTTCGCCGATGACTCCGACGCGGACGGCGTCGGCACCGCGGGCAGCGGTTCGAGCGTCGGCGACTTCGTCACCTTCGGGCGCGCCTGCTCCTTGCCGCCGCCCTCGTCCAGGGCGGACACCATTCCGGTGACGGTGCCGACCGCGGCCACGACCGAGGCCGCGGCGACCATGACTCCATGGCGGGCGGCGCGCCGCCGTTCCGCTGATTGTCCGGCCCGTCGTCCGGCGCGATGTCGTGCGCGGTTGCCTGACACAGTGCGGTTCCTCCCCCTCCCCCGTGTCCCCCTGACACGGCGTGCCGGCTCCCCTCCCCAGGGGCACACACGGTCGCCGTTCCCTCGTTCTGGGGAAGCGGCCGGTGCGGTGGCACTCGGGCCAGCGTAGGACTGGGACCCTGCCACCATGGCGCAGTTGGAGCGGTTCGCGGAGTTCACAGGCCCGGCATACGGGGTTGACGGCGTGGTGACGCGGATGCGCGCGCTGGGCGCCGGCTTCCCGCCGGGCGACGGGGTCGGGGTCTTCAACCGGGTGTATCTGTCGGTCACCGAAGAGGTCGGCAGGCACCTCGACGGCGGCCGTTTCCCGGACTCCGGGGCCGCGATCACGCTGGACGTCCTGTTCGCCGAGCGCTACCTGCGGGCGGTCGACGCGTTGGCGGCCGACCGCAGGCCGCCCGCCTGCTGGCGCCCGCTGTTCCAGCTCCGGCGCCATCCCGGCGTACGTCCCCTGCAGTTCGCCCTCGCGGGCATCAACGCGCACATCGGGCACGACCTACCGCTGGCCGTCATGGACGCCTGCCGTACGCTCGGCTGCGAACCGGCGGACCTGGAGGACGAGTTCGACCACGTGGGCGACATCCTCGTATCCCTTGAGGAGAGCATCCGCGAAGAGCTGATGCCGGGCCCCGACCTCTTCCAGATCGCCGACCCGCTCACCCACCTGCTTGGCTCCTGGAGCCTGGAGCGGGCCAGGGACAGCGCCTGGGCGACGGCCCTGACCATGCGGGCGCTCGATGAACTGCCCTCCATCGCCGCGGAGTTCAGGGAGCGCCTCGACGGAGCGGTCGGCCTGGTGGGCCGCATGCTGCTCACGCCCCTGCCGGACTGATCCGGCCACGGTGCGCCCGACGCCGAGGAACTCCCCGACGATCGCTGTACGTTGAAGGCAGTGACCCCGGATGCGAAGGAGCACCAGCATGGCCACACGACTCGGGCTCAGCCTCCCGCAGGGCCGGCAGTACAGCATCGGACGTGACGTCCCGGCTGTCGCCCGCGCGGCGGAGGAGATCGGTTACGAGAGCCTGTGGGTCTACGAACGCGTTCTGTTCCCCGAGCCCGCGACCCAGGGTCTTTACGGTGTCGAGGGCCTGCCCTGGCCGGACACGTACCGCTCGGTGCCCGATCCGCTGATCACGCTGACCCTGGCCGCGGCCGCCACGGAGCGGGCCCGCCTGGGCACCAGCGTCCTGGTCGCCCCGCTGCACGTGCCGTTCCAACTGGCACGCTCCCTGGCCACGTTGGACGCGGCGAGCGGCGGCCGCGTCGTCGCGGGCTTCGGCACAGGCTGGTCCCACGACGAGTACGCGGCTTCGGCGGTGGCCCCCTTCGAGAAGCGCGGCAAGGTCCTGGACGAGCTGATCGACGTCTGCCACGCGGTGTGGGGCCCGGACCCGGTGTCGTACGAAGGGGAGCTGACCACGATCGCGCCCTCGGTGGTCGGCCCCAAGCCCGCGCGCCCCATCCCGATCCTGCTGCCGGCCAACAGCCCGCGCGCCCTGCGCAGGCTCGTCGACCGCGCCGACGGCTGGATGCCGGTGGGCATGGGCGCCGAGAAACTGGCCGAGCAGGCCCAGGCGCTGAAGGAACTGGCCACCGAGCGGGGACGCACGCAGCCGGTCCAGAGCGTCCTGCGCGCCAACGCCCGGTACACGGCGAAGGCGTACGAGGGCGAGAAGCGCGCGCCCTTCCGGGGCAACGTCGCGCAGATCGTCGAGGACCTGGAGGCACACGCCGCGACGGGCGCGGTGGAGGAGATCCTCATCGAGCTCCAGGGGAGCACGCGGGACGCGGAGGAGCTGAAGGACCTGGCGGCGGAGGTGTACGAGGCGGCGAGGGCGGCGGGGATCTAGGGCCCCGAAGGGGCGCGGGGAACTGCGCGACCAGCCACGACGGCCCGGCAGGTCCCCACGCGCCCTGAGCACAACGGCGCGGTCAGTCCTCAGGCAACTCGACGGGAGCAACCTCGTCGTACACGTCCCCCGGACCAGGGTTGGTCGCATCCGTGGCCCCGCCAAAGTGATGCATAACCCCCCACACGGCATTCAGCGCAGTCTGAACCGCACCCTCGGCCCACCCCGCCGTCCAGGAGATGTCATCCCCGGCGAGGAAGATCCCCCGCTTGTCCGCCGGCAGGCGATCCTGCATGAAGTGCGTGAACAGGCGCCGCTGGTAGCGGTAGTGGCCCGGCAGGTTCGCCTTGAAGGCGCCCATGAAGTACGGCTCGTTCTCCCACGACACCGTCACCGGGTTGCCGATGATGTGCTTGCGGATGTCGACCTTGGGATAGATCTCGCCGAGCGACTTGAGCATGACCTCCATGCGCTCGTTCGCCGACAGCGGCAGCCACTTCAGGCTGTCGTCGCACCACGTGTAGGAGAGGCAGATGACGGCGGGCTTGTCCGGCCCGTCGTCGAGCAGGTAAGTACCGCGCGTCATACGGTCGGTGAGCGTCATCGACATGACGTCACGCCCCGTCTCCTCGTCCTTGTCCAGCCAGAACGGCCGGTCCACCGGCACGAAGAGCTTCGAGGACTCCATGTAGTGGGTCCGCTCCATCGCCGTCCAGTGGTCGATGGGGAAGAGCGTGTCGTCGCAGGCGATCTTCGAGAGCAGCATCCAGGACTGGGCGGTGAAGATCGCCGCCTGGTAGGTGCGGATGTCGCCCGAGGCGTCGGTGACGGTGACGCGGTTGCCCGCGGTGCGGTCGAGACGGGTCACGGCGGGCTTCGGCACACCGCCCTCGTGCAGCGAGCTCAGGGACGTGCCGGGCTCCCAGTGCACGATCTTCTGCGGCTCGCGGTCCCACATGCGAAGGGGCAGCTGCTGGCTTCCGCCGACGATGCCGCGGTGGTGGTCGTCGGCCTCGGTGTAGACGACGCGCAGGATCTCCAGGATGGAGTTCGGGAAGTCGGTGTCCCAGCCGCCCGTGCCGAAGCCGACCTGGCCGAATATCTCGCGGTGCCGGAAGGACTTGAAGGCCTCGGAGTCGCAGAGGAAGCCGTAGAAGGTCTGGTTGTCGAGCTTCTCGACGAGCTTGGACCAGATCTCGCGGATCTTCGGTACGTCGCGCTCGCGCAGGGCGCGGTTCATGTCGGAGAAGTCGGCGCCCTCCTCCAGGCAGGAGTTCCAGGCGTTCATCACGTCGCGGTAGACCTGGGGCAGGTCGTCGACGGACGTCGCGTAGTGGGACTCGCCCTTGAGGTCGACGACCGTCGAGGGGGTCGACTCCGCGAGGGGGTTGGGGAACGGCTGGGTCTTGAGGCCCACCAGGTCGATGTAGTGCTGGAGCGCCGTCGAGGACGGCGGGAAGCGCATGGCGCCCATCTCGGCGGTGAGGTCGCCGTCGCAGCCCTCGAAGCCGACGGTGCGCAGCCGGCCGCCGATCTGGTCGGCCTCGTAGACGACGGGCTTGAGGCCCATCTTCATCAGTTCGTACGCGGCCACGATGCCGGACAGGCCGCCGCCGATGACCGCGACCTCCGTGCCGTGCTCGGTCGCGGGTATCTGGCCGAGGCCCGCCGGGTGGGCGAGGAAATCGTCGTACGCGTAAGGGAAGTCCGGACCGAACATGGTGATCGGCGGCTGCGCGTCGGTGTGCTGGACGGCGTTGGGCACCGTGGACGTCATGGGGTACGGACTCCTTGCGGGAACGGCAGAACAGAAGACAGGGGAAGCTTTGGGGGGGGGCAGCGGGGTTCAGATCAGGGAGGCGTACAGACCCGGGCGGCGGTCGCGCAGATAGGGGTTGGCCTCGCGCGACGCGGCGAGGAAGGCCGGGTCGGCGTCGGCGAACACCAGCTGCTCTTCCCGTCCGGCGCGGGTGCGCGCGACTCCGTCGGGTCCGGCCAGCGTGGAGAGGCCGACGAATTCGAACTCCCCTTCCTTGCCGACCCGGTTGACGTACGCGACGTACATCTGGTTCTCGAAGGCCCGCACCGGCACGACCGACTCGGCGACGAACTGGAAGGGGTGCATCTGGGCCGTGGGCACGAGCAGCAGGTCGGTGCCCGCGAGGGCGTGCGCGCGGACGTTCTCCGGGAACTCCACGTCGTAGCAGATCATCAGGCCGATCCGCAGACCGCCCAACTCCGCCTGTACGACGGCCTGTTCACCGGGGGTGAAGTGGTCGCGCTCGAAGCAGCCGAAGAGGTGGGTCTTGCGGTAGTTCGCGAGGCGCGAGCCGTCGGGGCCGATCAGCTGGACGGAGTTGAAGACCTGCTCGCCCTCCCGCTCCGGGTAGCCGTAGGCGATCGCGACGCCGTGGCGTACGGCGGTCTCGGCGATCGCGGCGGCCGACGCCCCGTCGGCGGCCTCGGCCAGGCGCGGCACGTCGTCGCCGATGGCGTACCCGGTGAGGTACAGCTCGGGCGCCACAAGGAGCCCGGCCCCCGCCTCCGAGGCACGGCCCGCGGCGTCGTCGAGCGCCTTGAGGTTCTCGGCGACGGATCCGAGCTGCCCGGAACTCTGGAGCAGGGCGGTGCGCAGCGCAGGCATGGCGGATCCTCGGGGCGTACGAAGGGGCAGGTGGGGTCCGTTAGACGGTACGGTCGGCGGCCCTGCCCGGACAAGGCGCGAGCGTTGCGGGCCGCCGCTCGATCTGTTGCGCGTACAGGGCCCGGAGCGGCGATTCGTTGCGTGGCGTCGTGGGACCTGGGTCGTAGCGGTGTCCACCGCCGGGCGCAGGGGGTACGGAGGCGTTCCCCGCCGCGCGGCGGAGGCGGATTGCCGCCCGTGGCCGGACGTGCCGGCACCCCCTGCCGCGAGACCGTGATCTCGCCCGGAAGGACCGGGTGAACGGCACGCATCAGGAGGCTTCCCGTGAGCCGCAACGCAAGCACCCGGATCGCTGACAGCGGCCCGACCGGCGCCCGCCGCCGTGTGATCGCCATAAGCACCGCCCTGTTGCTGTCCGTGGGGACGGTGGGAGCCGCCGTCGCGTCGGACGACCGCGGGCCGCGGAAAGCCCCGTCACATCCGCAGGCCCGCGAGGCCGCCGCCCTCACCGGCAGCGCGAAGCTGTACCGCAAGACGACTGAGGACGTGACGTTCACCTTCGACGCCCATCTCGCGCGGCGCGACACCATGCGTCCGGACAAGGCGACCGGCACCTTCCGCTTCGTCCACCTCGACAAGCCGGGCGGCGAGGGTGGCTGGGCGAAGGGCCGTATCGACTGCCTGATGACGGGCGGCAAGGTCGCCACGGCGACCGGCGTGATCACGGACACCAATCTCAAGGAGATCAAGGGCGGCCGCGTCGGCTTCACGGTCCACGACCAAGGCAGGCACGACCGCGTGGGCTACAGCTGGGCCGCGGTCGGCCGCCCCGACGGGACCAAGAAGCTGCCCAAGTGCACGAGCGCGGCCCCCTTCGAGAAGGTCAAGCAGGGCACAGGCGACTTCGACGTCAAGCCCTGGCACCCCACGTACCCGACCGACTGACCGCGCCGGGCCCACCCGTACGGGGGTCGGGCGGGCCCGGCGCCTCCGCCTCACGGACCAGCAGCCCCCCGCCGCACGGCGGAGCCGGTCACCACCTTGCGCGCGATGTGCGGCCCGCGGGCGCACGGGAGTGTTGATCGCGCCCGGAGATGCCGGGCGCAGCACCCACATGACGGAGGATTCCCGTGAGCCCGACGATTCCCGTGAGCCCGACGAGCAGTACCGCCCGCACCCGCACCCGTGCCGCAGCCACGCTGGCCATCCTCCTCGTACTCGCCACCGGGGTGGCGGTACCAGCGGCGATCGCATCGGACGCCCCGCAGGGCACGGCCCACGGCACGTTCCACGCCCAGCCGGTCCAGCCGGTGCAGCCGCGGGGCTAGGGAAGCCCCGAAGGGGGCGCGGGGAACTGCGCGCTCAGCCGCAGCGGACCCGCAGAGACAGAACCGCCCATCCAGCGGAGCGACTAAGCAGGCGCCCCGGAAGAGAATCTCCGCATCAGCGGCGAAAGCACGAGCACGGACTTCGTCCGCTCCACGAAGTGCTCGCCCGCGATGCGTTCGAGCACCCGCTCGAAATGCCGCATGTCGGCGGCGAAGACCTGGACGACGGCGTCCGCCTCCCCGGTGACGGTGGAGGCGGACGCGATCTCCGGATAGCGCTCGAGGCCACGGCGGATGGCCTCGGGCGAGGTGTTGCGACGGCAGTAGATCTCGATGAACCCCTCGGTCTCCCAGCCGAGCGCGGCCGGGTCGACCCGCACGGTGAATCCCGTGATGGCGCCGGTCTCCCGGAGCCGGTCCACGCGCCGCTTCACGGCGGGCGCGGAGAGCCCGACCAGCTGGCCGATGTCGGCGTAGGAGCGGCGGGCGTCCTCGGCGAGGGCGTGCACGATGCGTTCGTCGAGATCGTTCAGTCGCACTGGGGGTGGATCACTTCTCTGCGGAGGCCAATCGGGAGCGGCTCATGCCGTACAGGAAGTAGAACACGAGGCCGACGGCCATCCAGACACCGAACACGACCCAGGTCACGGAGTCGAGGCTGAACATGTTGTACGCGCAGAAGCCGAAGCCGAGCACCGGGAAGAGCCAGCCCAGCGGCACGCGGAAGGTGCGCGGCATGTCCGGGCGGGTCCGGCGGAGCACGATCACGGCGATGTTGACCAGGCCGAAGGCGAAGAGCGTACCGATGCTGGTGGCGTCGACAAGCTTGCCGAGCGGGATGACCGAGGCGAGCGCGGCGCAGAACAGCGACACGATGACGGTGTTCACGCGGGGCGTGCCGGTCTTCTTGCTGACCTTGCCGAACACCTTGGGGACCAGTCCGTCGCGGGACATGGCGAACAGGACGCGGGTCTGGCCGTAGAGGACGGTCAGGACGACGGACGCGATGGAGATGACAGCGCCGGCAGCGAGGATCGTGCCCCACATGCTCTGGCCGCTGACGTCGTTCATGATCGCGGCGAGCGCGGCCTCGGAGCCTTCGAAGTCCGTCCAGTTCCAGGCGCCGACGGCGACGGCCGCGACCAGGACGTAGAGGGCCGTGACGATGATCAGCGAGAGCATGATCGCGCGGGGCAGGTCGCGCTGCGGGTTCTTCGCTTCCTCACCTGCGGTGGAGGCGGCGTCGAAGCCGATGTACGAGAAGAAGAGGCTCGCGGCGGCGGCGCTGACGCCGGCCGTGCCGAGCGGCATGAAGTCGGAGTAGTTGCCGGACTTGAAGCCCATGAAGCCGATGGTGCAGAAGAGGATCAGCGCGGCGATCTTCACGATGACCATGATCGTGTTGGCCGTCGCCGACTCCTTGGCGCCGCCGAGCAGGAACACCATGGCGAGCAGCACGACGATCAGGCCGGGCAGGTTGATGATGGCGCCGTCGACCTCGCCGGGAGCCGCCGAGAGGACGTCCGGGATGGTGACGCCGATGGTCCCGTCGAGCAGTTCGTTGAGGTACTCGCCCCAGCCGACGGCGACCGCCGCGACCGATACGCCGTACTCCAGGACCAGGCACCAGCCGCAGACCCAGGCGACGAGTTCACCCATCGTTGCGTACGCGTACGAGTATGAGGAGCCCGCGACCGGTATGGAGCCGGCCAGCTCGGCGTACGAGAGCGCGGAGAAGAGCGCGGTGAGGCCGGCGATCACGAAGGAGATGGTGACGGCGGGCCCGGCCTTGGGGACGCTCTCGCCGAGGACGACGAAGATGCCGGTGCCGAGCGTGGCGCCGATGCTGATCATGGTCAGCTGCCACATGCCGAGGGAGCGCCGCAGCGAGCCGCCCTCACCCTGGCCGCCCTCCGCGACCAGGAGTTCCACCGGCTTGCGCCGCATCAAGCGGGCGCCGAACCCGGTGGCCCGCGGGGGGCTTGGGCGGTTCTGCGGGGGTGCGCCTTGGTCGAGCACGCGTGGCTCCTTCATCGCTGCCGGTCAGGGCGGCGGGACCGGCGGCAGCTCCCACGCATGGATGGGGACCGCCGAGCAGGCGGTCCCCGCCACACCACGTACAGCGGATGACTCTATGAGGCGCGCTTCACGTACGTAATGCAGCAACCTTGCGCAGCCCCGCATGATCGTTGCGTACTTCCCTTTCCTGCGGGTCTTTGTTGCGCGGTCCGTTTCGTCCGTTGCGTGCCAAGGCTCTCGGGTGGTCATTGACACTTCGTCAGATCTCCCCCATCGTGCACTGCGGTCGAGAGGGAGGCAGCAGGCCATGGACCTCGATGTGCTGTACGAGATCGACGTACCGAAGCCCTGGGACGGACCCCATCCGCACGGCCAGCGCACCGCCGAGCAGCGTGCCTACCGCGAGGCCGTGGAACAGATCCGGCTCGCGGACCGGGTCGGCTTCCGCACGGTGTGGGCCGTGGAGCACCACTTCCGCGAGGGCCGCTCGCACTGCCCCGCCCCCGAGGTGCTCCTCGGGCACCTCGCGGCACTCACCGAGCGGATACGCCTCGGCTTCGGCGTCACGCTCACCCCCTTCGGCTTCACTCCCCCGCAGCGGATAGCGGAGAAGGTGGCGGCGGTGGACGTGCTCTCGGACGGCCGCGTGGAGTGGGGCACCGGGCGCTCAACACCCATGGAACAGACGGCCTTTGGCGTCGACAGGGAGCAGTCGCGGTCCGACTGGCGCGAGGCGATCGAGATCGTGACGGGTATGTGGCGCGAGGAGTACTTCGCGTACGAGTCCGAGCGGTTCTCCTTCCCCCGCCGGATGGTCACACCGAAGCCGGTCCAGGACCCGCACCCACCTTGCTGGATGGCGGCGACGTCCCCCGGTTCGGCGGAGGTGGCGGGCGCGGCGGGCCTCGGCCTGCTCTCCTTCTCGATCATGCAGCCGCTGGAGGCGATGGCACGTCAGGTCGCCGCCTACCGCGCGGCGGCGCGCACGCCGTCCCCCATCACGGATGTGACCACGGACCGCGTCAGCGCGTACACGCTGGTGCATGTGGCGGACCGGCCCTCGCGGCGGGTCTGGGACTCGGTGGCCTGGTGGTACCGCAACCTGGCCCAGTTCACGCTCGACTGGGAGCTGCCGCACCTGACCCCCGAGGAGCGCGAGCGGACGTTCCCCTTCCTGACCTCGATCATCGAAGGGACCGTCCCCGTCGAGGAGTTCGACAACGGCGACATGATCCTCATCGGCGACGCGGAGACCATCATCCGCAAGGCGAAGCGCTACGCCGACCTCGGCATCGACCAGCTCATCTGCTACGTCCAGTGGGGGTATCTGGAGCACCGGGAGATCCTGCGCACGATAGAGATCCTGGGCAAGGAAGTAATCCCGGAACTGGCGTCGTACAGGCCGCGGCGGGCGGAGCCGTGAGCGAGGAGCCCGTCGAGGAACCCCTCGACACATCCCCCGTCCCCGACTACGCGGCGCTCCACCGCTTGGACGGCCGCGGCTTCGTCCTGCTCGGCGCGGGCAATGGCATCGGCCGCCAGACCGCGCACGCGCTCACGGCAGCGGGCGCGCGGGTGCTGTGCGTGGATCTCGACAAGGGCCGCGCCGACGCGGTGGCGGCCGAGACGGGCGGCATCGCGTACGTCGCGGACGTGACGCGACGCGAGGAGGTACGGGAGCTCTTCGCTGACGCACGCCGGGAGTTGGGCGGAGTCGGCGGAGTCATCGATATCGTGGGCATGGCCCGCTACGCCCCTCTGGAGGAGCTGGACGACGCGTCCTGGGACTGGCACTTCTCCCTCGTCCTGCGGCACGCCTGGCTGGCGGTGCAGTACGGCGGTGAGGCGCTCGCTGACGCGGGCGGCGGCCCCCTGGTCTTCGTCGCGTCGGTCTCGGGCCTGACGGCGGCGCCCCTGCACGCGGCATACGGGGCGGCCAAAGCAGGCCTGATCTCCCTGGTCCGCTCGGCGGCGGTGGAGTACGGCCCACGCGGGGTACGGGTGAACGCGGTGGCGCCAGGCGTGGTGTGGACCCCGCGGGTGGCGGCCCTGATCGGCGAGGAGGGCCGCGCCCGCAACGCCGGCAACGCCCCGCTGGGCCGGGTGGCCGAGACATCTGACATCGCATCGGCCCTCCTCTTCTTCGCCTCGCCACTCTCCTCGTACGTCACCGGGCAGACGCTCGTCGTGGACGGCGGGGTGGGCGTGAAGTTCCCGTATCCGACCATCGGGGGCGCAAGGTGAGGGAGTTCGTGCGGGGCGCGCCCTGGTGGACCGAGGACGGCCGCGCAGTACGAGCAGACCCGTCCGACCGCGAAAGACTCACCGGCGACACATGGGAACGGGCGGGCGTCCCGGCCGGAATACGCCTGGAGTTCACGGCGCACGCAGTAAACGCAGTAGAGATCACGTACAAGGCCACACCCCCATCACAAACAGACACGCACCGCACAACACCCCAGGTATTCACGCTCCTGACGGCCTCGACCGAGGGCTTCCGCAAGGGGGCGGACGACACCCCAGCCGCGCCCGGCTCGCACTCGGTGTTGGTTCAACTCCCCCAAGCCGACGGTGACTTCGTCCTCCACCTTCCCGAGGCGCTTCGTCCCGCGCTCACCGGGCTGCGGCCCGTCGGGGGTGGCACGCTCGCGCCTCGGCCCAGGCAGCCGCGTTGGCTGGTGTACGGCGACTCGATTGCCGAGGGCTGGTTGGCCAGCCGGCCACACCTGGCGTGGCCCGCGGTTGCGGGGCGGGTCCTCCGGGTGGAGACGGTGAACCTCGGGTACGCGGGTGCGGCCCGTGGGGAGCTCGCTTCGGCCGAGCAACTCGCCTCACTGGACGCCGACTTGATCACCGTCGCCTTCGGCACGAACTGCTGGTCGCGTACGCCGCATTCGGCGAAGCTGCTGTACGAGACGGCGCGGGCGTTCCTGGACCTGGTGCGCCGGGGGCACCCGGACGTTCCCCTCCTGGTCGTCTCCCCCGTGCTCCGCCCGGACGCCGAGGCGGTGCCGAACGTGCTCGGCGCCACCCTGCGGGACCTGCGGACCGCCGTGGAGCGTGCGGCCCTGGACGCGGGGACCGAACTGCTGCCGGGCGGCGGCCTGCTGGACGCCGGGCACCTGGTGGACGGGGTGCATCCGGGCGACGCGGGCCACGCCGTCCTCGCGGAGGCGGTGGCGTCAGCCCTGCGGAGAGGGCTGCGGAAGGGTCACTCCTGGGCGGCCGCCTCGTCGTAGGCCTCGCGCGCGGCTGCGATGGCCGGGCGGTGGTCGATGGACCAGTCGGCGAGGGCCTTGACCAGGTGCGTGAGGCTGTGGCCCAGCTCGGTCAGCTCGTACTCGACCTGCGGCGGAATCGTCGGATACACCGTGCGCTTGACCAGGCCGTCCCGCTCCAAGCGGCGCACGGTCACGGTGAGCATGCGCTGCGAGATGCCGCCGTGGATCCTGCGCTGCAGCTCCTTGAACCGCAGGACGCCCGAGGCGAGTTCGACCACCACGTACACGGACCACTTGTCGCCGAGCCGGTCCAGGACGTCCCGCACCCCGCACTCGTCCTGCGGGGTCTCACAGCTGATGACCGGCGGGGTGGTTACCGCCGTGTGCCCTGCTGACATGAAAGTGCCTCCTTATGCGCCTGCGTCACGCCGATCACCATGGTCACAAGGCCGGCGCAACCGCACCACGCGCCCATCACGCACTCACCACGGGGGTACCTTCCCATGCTCATGATCACCGGCGCCACGGGCGCCCTCGGTTCGCTCATCACCGCCCGCCTCGCGGACCGCGAGGACGTCATCGTCGGCAGCCGAAACCCCGCCCCCGGCGGCCGCCGCGTCGACTTCGACGATCCGGCGTCCCTGGACTTCACCGGAGTCGACACTCTGCTGGTCATCTCCGCGGGCGCCGCCGAGGACGACGTGGTCGTCGCCCGCCACGAGGCCGTGATCTCCACGGCCGAGAAGGCAGGCGTCGGCCACCTCGTCTACACCAGCCTCAGCGGCGACGGCGACCACCTGACGTACGCGCTCGCCCACCGCTGGACCGAGCGCAGACTGCGCGGCTCCTCGCTGAAGTGGACGGTCCTGCGCAACGGCCTGTACGCGGAGTTCCTCGCGGCCGTCGCCGCGCCCGGCCCCGACGGGACCATCGCCGCGCCGCTGGGGACGGGCCGCCTCGCCGCCGTGGCGCGAGCGGACCTGGCCGAGGTCGCGGTGCGGGTGGCGACGGACCCGGCCCCGCACGCGGGCCGCACCTACGAGCTGATCGGCGAACAGGCCCTGGGCGGGGCCGACTTGGCGGCAGCACTGGACGCGACGTACGAACCAGCCACACTCGCCGCCACCCGCGAGGCGATCACCGCGGCCGGCCAAGCGCTGCCCTTCCAGGTACCGATGCTCCTGAGCACCTACTCAGCGATAGCGGGCCGCTTCCTGGACGGCACGGGAATCGAGGACCGGGGCGCGCTCCGCACCCTGCTGGGCAGAGAGCCGCGCCCAGCCCTCGACGCGTACAGGGCCGCGGTACGGGGCTGACCCCCGGGGGGGCGCCCCGTCGACGCGCTAGCTCCAGCTGGCGTGCAGCGGCTTGCCCTCCGCATAGCCCGCGGCACTCTGCACACCCACGGTGGCACGCTCGGCGAACTCCTCGAGCGAGCCCGCACCGGCGTACGTGCAGGAGGAACGGACACCCGCGATGATCGAGTCGATCAGATCCTCCACACCCGGACGCTCCGGGTCGAGGAACATCCGCGAGGTCGAAATGCCCTCCTCGAAGAGCGCCTTGCGGGCACGGTCGTACGCCGACTCCTCGCTCGTGCGGTTCCGCACCGCCCGCGCCGAGGCCATGCCGAACGACTCCTTGTAGAGGCGGCCGTTGGCGTCCTGCTGCAGGTCGCCCGGGGACTCGTACGTCCCGGCGAACCACGAGCCGATCATCACGTTCGACGCACCGGCGGCCAGCGCCATGGCGACGTCACGGGGGTGACGGACACCGCCGTCGGCCCACACGTGCTTGCCGAACTTCTTGGCCTCGGCGGCGCATTCGAGCACCGCGGAGAACTGCGGGCGGCCGACGCCGGTCATCATGCGCGTGGTGCACATGGCGCCGGGGCCCACGCCGACCTTGATGATGTCGGCACCGGCCTCGATGAGGTCCCGTACGCCCTCGGCGGCGACGATGTTGCCCGCGACGATCGGCACCTGCGGGTCGAGCGCGCGCACGGCCTTGACCGCGGCGATCATCGACTCCTGGTGGCCGTGCGCGGTGTCCACGACGAGCGTGTCGGCGCCCGCGTCGAGCAGCTGCTTGGCCTTGGCCGCGACGTCGCCGTTGATGCCGACGGCGGCGGCGATGCGCAGCTTGCCGTTGGCGTCGAGGGCGGGCGAGTAGAGGGTCGCGCGCAGGGCGCCCGTGCGGGTCAGGATGCCGGCGAGGCGGCCGTCCTTGCCGACGGCGGGGGCGTAGCGACGGTTGGCGTGGTCCAGCTTGTTGAACGCGTCGATCGGGTCGATGTCCGCGTCGAGGAGCACGAGGTCCTTGGACATGACCTCGGAGAGCTGGGTGAAGCGGTCGACGCCGTTCAGGTCCGTGTCAGTGACGACGCCCACCGGCTTCTGGTCGGCGTCCACGACGACGCCCGCGTTGTGCGCGCGCTTGGACAGCAGGGCGAGCGCGTCGGCGACGGTCTGCGTGGGGGCCAGGACGATCGGGGTGTCCAGGACGTGGTGGCGCGTCTTGACCCAGGAGATGACCTCGGTGACGACCTCGATCGGAATGTCCTGCGGGATCACGACGAGGCCACCGCGGCGGGCGACGGTCTCAGCCATGCGGCGTCCGGCGATCGCGGTCATGTTCGCGACGACCAGCGGGATCGTGGTGCCGGTGCCGTCCGGCGACGAGAGGTCCACGCCCTGACGCGATCCGACGGCGGAGCGCCTCGGCACCATGAAGACGTCGTCGTACGTCAGGTCGTACGCAGGCTGGATGTCATTGAGGAAGCGCACGTGCTGCTCATCCCAGTCGTTCAGAGGTGGCCCCCGGACAGTTAGGCCGAGGGAAAAGCACGTACTTCAGTGTCCCATGCCCGGGGCGGTGCGCCGCCTGGGATGATCACCCAGCCGGGCTGGAAGGGCCCTGGTCGGATCCTCCAAGCACCGGTCCGGACGGTCACCCTCCGCTCAGGTGTGGGTGCCGAGCGCGAGAACGATCTCCAGGCCGGCCTCGCGCTCCCGGGCGTACTCCACGGCGTCCGCGAACACCTCTTGGGCGACGATCCACTCCTGGGGGGCGGCTTCGGCGTACTCCTGCCAGCCGGTGACGACGAGCAGCCGTCCGGGTGCGGCGGGCGCCCATCCGAGGTCGGTGAGGCAGTCGGCGAGCGCGTCCCAGTTGCGCCCGAACCAGTCGGGCAGTTCCAGGGCGCGGGCGCAGCGCTCCATGAAGGCCGCCTTGTCGCTCACGCCTCTCAGGTCGAGCGAGACGGTGCTCAGTCCGGCGGCGCGGACGGCCTCCAGGACTGCTGTCAGGGGTTCGCGGGCCAGCGGTTCGGGCGTCATCTCAGTACCGCCTTGAAGGACGCGTAGTGGTCGTCCGTGTAGTAGGTCTCGCCGCCGCTCCCGGTGACGATGCGGCGCGCGCCCCGGTCGTGTTCGCCGGGGGTGGGGACGGTGTACTCGCGGTAGTGGCCGCGCCGCTGCTTCGGCAGCTCGCCCTCGAAGTTGCCGAAGACGGAGCCGTCCTTGGCGTAGAGGAAGGGCCCGCCGTCATCGATGAGCCGCAACGTCCGCCGCGCCTCGGCGGGCAGCCGACCGGCCTGGACGGTGGGCATGCCGTGCGCCCAGTCGGGGGCGGAGGTGCTGCTTCCCGAGGAACACCCCGTGCCAAGGACAGCGAGGCAGACCAGCAACGCCGCCAGAGCACGGGGGACAAACCGGGTCAGCATGCGACAGATGCTGCCACGGCGCCCCGTCAGGGGCGCGGGGCTGCGTCCATTTGCGGCTCCGCCGCGTGGGCGCGCTCAGCCACAGCGGACCCGCAGACGACTCAGCTCCCGTCCGGGTCCGCCCGGTCCAGCGCGGGGTGCGGAGTGGCCCCCATGACAAGCAGCTGATCCGCCGCAGCCGTGTCCGTGACGAGGCTGGTGACAAGCCCAGACCTCAGCACCGCGTCGATCGCCGCGGCCTTTCGCTGCCCACCCGCGATGGCGACGACCTCAGGAATCCGCCGGAGCCGATCCGCCTCGACAGTGATGCACCGCTCCCCCAGGTCACGCCCCACCCGACGCCCCTCGGCATCGAAAAGGTGCGCGGACATCTCAGCCGCGACACCCAGCGAAGCGTAATGCGCACGCTCCTCGTCGCTGAGCATGTCGTGGACGGTGGAGATGCCGGGCTCCCAGGAGCCGATGGACACCGCGGCGACGGTGACCTTGTCGAAGTACTCAAAGGCCCGCGCGATCCCGGTCTGGTTCCGCAGGGCGGCGGCCGTGGCCGGGTCCGGCAGGAGCATCGGCGCGTAGATGGGGTGGGCCTCGCCGCCGGAGACCTGCGCGGCACGCCGCACGGCCTCGACGGAGCCGCGTTCGGCGGTCCCGGCGTCGTACACGCCCGTCAGCTGCACCACCGTGCACGGCGGCAGCTGGTCGAGGGCGGCCGCCATGTGAATGGTCGAGCGTCCCCACGCGAGGCCGAGGACGTCGCCCTCGGTGACCAGCTCGCCGAGCAGATCGGCCGCGACCTCGCCGAGGTTCTCGGGGTCGGGCGACTCGTCGACCTCGTCGGCGGAGGACGGCGACTCGACGACGACCGCGTGCCGCAGGCCGTAGCGGGCGCGCAGCGCGTCCGAGCGCTCCGCGTCCAGCTCGGCGGGCACACGGATCTCGATCCGTACGAGATCACGCTCGAGAGCCGTCTCCAGGACCCTGGCCACCTTGAAGCGGCTGACGCCGAACTCCTCGGCGATCTGGATCTTGGACTTGCCCTCGAGATAGAAGCGGCGGGCCATGGCCGCCGCCTGCACCAGCTCCGCGGGTCCCATCCGCATGGCTGACCGGCCGCCCGTCGACACGACGATCTCCTCACTGTTATTTCAAGCAACTGTCGTTCACGCGTTCACACGCATTGGTGCGGCTTCGCGCGCATGGCCACGGCTTCGCGCGCAAAGCCTCTCGCGCATGGCCGCGGCGCAACCTGGGTTCGTCGTTCATCCTTGCAGATCTGACGTACTTGATCAGCCCCGAAGGACTGCGTTCACGTATCCGTGGCTCAGTGGCCGCATGCCCATGCCGCCGTGGACGTTGCCCCGGCCGCTTGGGTGCGCAGTGCACGTACCGCCTCCGCCGGGTCGTCCGCGCCGTACACCGCGGAACCGGCCACGAAGACGTCGGCGCCGGCCTCGGCGCAGCGCTCGATGGTCGAGGCCGAGACCCCGCCGTCGACCTGGAGCCAGAGTTCGAGGCCGTGCTTGCTGATCAACTCGCGGGTACGGCGGATCTTCGGGAGCATGATGTCGAGGAACGCCTGGCCGCCGAACCCCGGCTCGACGGTCATGATCAGCAGCATGTCGAGCTCGGGGAGCAGATCCTCGTACGGCTCGATGGGCGTCGCGGGCTTCAGCGCCATGGAGGCACGGGCTCCCTGGGCGCGGATCTCACGGGCCAGGCGGACGGGAGCCGCGGCCGCCTCCACGTGGAAGGTGACCGATCCGGCGCCCGCTTCGACGTACTGCGGAGCCCAGCGATCGACGTCCTCGATCATCAGATGGCAGTCCAGGGGCGTGTCCGTCGCTCGGGCGAGAGACTCTACGACCGGCACCCCAAGGGTGAGGTTAGGGACGAAGTGGTTGTCCATGACGTCGACATGGAGCCAGTCGGCACCTTCGACCGCCGTTGCCTCCTCGGCAAGACGGGCGAAATCCGCGGACAGGATGCTGGGGTTGATCTGCACGGCCATGCCCCAAGACTGCCATGCCCCGCGCTCGTTGCCCTCCGCGGTCCGTAGCGTGAGCCAACCGGCTCCTTTGACCATGGACCGCGTGCCATGCTGGGCGGTCCACCGGGACGACGTGGGGCAGCGGGGGTAGCCATGCCGGACGAACGGTCGGAGGCACGGTCGGACGCGCGGTTGGACGCGCGGTCGGAGGGACAGCGCCAGGCGGGCCGTGGCGTGGCCTGGCTGGTGTGCGGGCGGCGCACCAAGTGGCTTGTGGTGCTGTTCTGGCTGGTGGTGATCGTCGCCGCAGCGCCGCTCGCGCAGAAGCTCACGGACGCCCAGGACAACCAGGCGTCGTCCTGGCTTCCCGGCTCCGCGGAATCCACCCAAGTCCTGGACATCTCCGAGGAGTTCAGGCCCGAGCAGATTCCCGCGATCATCGTGTACGCCCGTGACGGCGGTCTCACCGCCGAGGACCGGGCGCGGATCAGCGAGGACCTCGGCGAGCTCAAGGAGCTGCGGGCCCACGGCGTGCGCGGCGCGGAGACCCGTGGCCCCGTCTTCGACGCGAAGGCCACATCGGGTGCCGACGCCGCCGAGGCGGCGCAGATCTTCGTACCCATCACCATGGACGAGAAGGGCTGGGAGCGGATCACTCCCGCCGTCGACTCGATGCGCGAGCGCGTGGGAGAGAGTGCGGGCGGCCTCTCGGTGCACGTCACAGGGCCGGGTGGTACGTCGGCGGACTTCTCCGAGGCCTTCGAGGGCATCGACTCGACGCTGCTCCTCTCGGCGGCCGGCGTCGTCATCGTGATCCTCCTGATCACCTATCGCAGTCCGATCCTCCTGATCGTCCCGCTGCTCGCGGCGATCGTCTCCCTCTTCGCCGCGCAGGCGCTGATCTATCTCCTGGCGGAGCACGCGGGCCTGACGGTCAACGGCCAGAGCGCGGGCATCCTGACGGTCCTCGTCTTCGGGGCGGGGACGGACTATGCCCTGCTCCTGGTCGCCCGCTACCGCGAGGAGCTGCGCCGCCACGAGGACCGGCACGAGGCGATGCAGTTGGCCCTGCACCGGGCGGGCCCCGCGGTCATCGCGTCGGGCGCCACGGTCGTGGTCAGCATGCTGGTGCTGCTCACCGCGGACATGAACTCGACGCGGGGCCTAGGCCCCGTGGCCGCCATCGGCGTCGCGGTCGCCCTGCTGGCGATGCTTTCGCTGTTCCCCGCGCTCCTGGTGGTCTGCGGCCGGTGGCTCTTCTGGCCACTGATCCCGCACAACGGCTCCGACGAGCCCACCGAGCGGGGCATATGGGCCCGTATGGGCCGCCGCATCGCTCACCGCCCGCGCCTGACCTGGGGCATCACGGCGGTGGCGCTCGCGGCCCTGGCGCTCGGCCTGACGCAACTGCGCGCCGAGGGACTCAGCAACGCCGACTCGTTCACGGACAAGCCGGACTCGATCGTGGGCCAGGAGGTGCAGGGGAAGTACTTCCCCGCGGGCAGCGGTGACCCACTGGTGATCGTGGCCAACGCCGACCAGGGCGACGAGGTCCGCGGGGCGGTCGCGAAGACGCGGGGCGTGGACCCGGCGAGCATCGGCGTACCGCCGGGGGCGAAGGCGGAGGCCGACGGCCGGGTCCTGTTCGAGGCGACTCCGACCGACCCCTCCGACAGCGAGGCGGCCAAGGAGACCGTGGAGCGGGTGCGCGACGCGGTGCACGCCGTGCCCGACGCGGACGCGAAGGTGGGCGGCGGCACGGCGGCCCTCCTGGACATGGACCGCGCGACGACCCACGACAACAAGCTGGTGATCCCGCTCGTCCTCGTGGTCGTCCTGCTGATCCTCGCCGTGCTGCTGCGCGCCCTGATCGCGCCGCTGATCCTGATCGCGACGGTGGTTCTCTCCTTCTCCGCCGCGCTCGGCATCAGCGCGCTCGCCTTCCGCCACCTCTTCGACTACGCGGGCGAGTCCACGGACTTCCCGCTCTTCGTCTTCGTGTTCCTGGTGGCGCTCGGCATCGACTACAACATCTTCCTGTCGACCCGCATCCGTGAGGAGGCGGGCCGCCAGGGCACCCGTGCGGGCGTGGTGACGGGCCTGGCCGCGACCGGCGCGGTCATCACGTCGGCGGGCCTGGTCCTCGCGGGCACGTTCGCCGCGCTCGGCACGCTCCCGATGGTGGCGTTCGCCGAGATCGGCTTCGCGGTCGCACTCGGCGTCCTGCTCGACACCTTCGTCGTACGGTCCGTCCTGGTCACGGCGCTGTTCCTGGACGTGGGCCCGAAGGTGTGGTGGCCCCACGCCCTGAGCAAGGACCTGGCGGCCGAACGCAACGCGACTCCCGCGAAGGCTGTGGGTTCTGATTCCCCATGACCCCTGGCACACCCCTGACCTGCACGCCTTCGGTGTCTCATGCGGTGGCCCCCGCTGATCCGTCTGGACTGTCAAGTACGGCACCGTACGCAGCATGTATCCGATCACGAAGCCGGTCGAGTAGGGGAAAGCCCGTGGCAGTCAGCATCTACCTGGAGAACGGGGCGCACGAGCGAGTGGCGGGCGTCGGCGACGATCCGAACGAGAGTTTCCTGTCGGCGTGCCAGGCCGCTCCGGACGGGAGCGTCATGAGCGGCGTCTTCTCCGTCGGCGACACGATGTTCAACGAACGGCAACTGGAGCAGTTCGCCCAGGAGTTGGACCAGCTCCCCGAGGAGCGGAAGACGGGTACGACCCGGCAGGTGGCCGACATGGCGCGGCGGGCGGCAGCCTTGCGCGGCTACTTGTTCATCTCCGGGGACTGACCGGAGCGACCCCGAGCGACACTCTGGAGGAAGACGTACCGCATGCCCCTCGTCATCTACGTGGAAGACCAAGTGCACGGCCGCATGGCCAAGACCTACGAGGACCACAAGGAGACGTTCCTGGCCTTGTGCGAGTCGGCACCGGAGGGAAGCATCCTGCGCGCCGTGAACCGCCACGGCGACACCATGTTCAATGAGCTTCAACTCAAGCGGTTCGTAGCAGAGTTGAACGCGCTCCCGGAACGAAAGAAGAACAGCACGGTGCGGAAGCTCATCGCGGCGGCCGAGTTCGCGATCGCCTCCTTCGGCTACCTGTATTTCGTCGGGGAGCCCGCACATGCCTGAGGGCCTGAGCCACTGAGAGGTGGGCGCCCCGCTTCGCGCGGGGCGCCCACTGCCGCGCTGGTACCCATGGGTTGACGTGTCCCACCGCAACCCCGCGTAACTTCTCCGCTCGTCGGCGAGCACGCCGATGACCATCGTTCTGAGGCGCTACACCCGAAGGCTGCCTCAGGCGGTTCGCCGGATCAGCGCTAGGTACATCGCGTCCGTGCCGTGCAGGTGCGGCCACAGTTGGACGTCCGGGCCGTCACCGAGCGCCGGTACGCCCGGCAGCAGCGGTCGCGCGTCGATGAGTTCGGCGCCCTCGTGCTGCTTGAGCACGTCATCGACGACGGCACGCGTCTCCGCGAGGTGCGGTGAACAGGTGGCGTAGCCGACGACGCCCCCGACGCGCACGGACTCCAACGCCGTGCGCAGCAGCCCCCGTTGGAGCGGCGCGAAGCCGTCCAGGTCCTCCGGGCGGCGGCGCCAGCGGGCCTCGGGGCGGCGGCGCAGGGCGCCGAGTCCCGTGCACGGCACGTCCATCAGGACCCGGTCGAAGGTGCCGGGCTGCCACGGCGGCCGGGTGCCGTCGGCGGCGATGACCTCGTACGGGCCCGGGTTTCCGCGCAGGGCCTGCGCGACGAGGCGGGCCCGGTGCGGCTGCTTCTCTGCGGCGAGCAGGGCGGCGCCCCGCTGGGCGGCGAGACCCGCGAGCATGGCGGCCTTGCCGCCGGGGCCCGCGCATCCGTCGAGCCACTTCTCGTCGCGCCCCTCGACCGGGGCGTTCGCGAGTGCGATCGCGACGAGCTGGCTGCCCTCGTCCTGGACCCCGGCACGGCCGTCGCGCACGGCCTCGATCGACCCGGGCTCACCGCCTTCGCTGAGCCGCACGGCGTACGGAGACCAGCGACCCGGCAGCGCGGACTCCTCGCCCACGACGTCGAGGAGTTCATCGGCGGTGGAGCGGCCGGGGCGGGCCACGAGGGTCACTTCGGGGCGCTCGTTGTCGGCGTCCAGAAGGTCCTCGATGCCCGCACGGCCGCCGCCGAGGGCGTCCCAGAGCGCGGAGACGACCCAGCGCGGGTGCGAGTGGACGACGGCGAGATGGTCCTCGGCGTCCTCGTCGTAGGAGGGCGCGACCTTCGCCACCCACCCGTCGAGGTCGTCGGCGGCGACCTTGCGGAGCACCGCGTTGACGAACTTGGCCCGTCCGTCACCGAGTACGACGCGCGCCAGCTCCACGGAGGCGGAGACGGCGGCGTGCGTCGGGATACGCGTCCCGAGCAGCTGATGGACACCCATGTTCAGCACGTCGAGGACCGGCGGGTCGACCTCGCGCAGCGGCCGGTCGATGCAGGCGGCCACGATCGCGTCGTACGTTCCCTGCCTGCGCAGCGTCCCGTACACCAGCTCGGTGGCGAGCGCCGCGTCCCGCGCGTCGAAATCGCCCTTGTCGCGGGCCTTGCGCAGCAGCGGCGGCAGGACGAGGTTCGCGTAGGCGTCACGCTCGTCCACGGCCCGCAGCGCCTCGAAGGCGAGGAACCGGACGGGATCCTTCTTGGGGCGGCGGTGGGGCTTGCCGGGCTTGCCGGACGTACCGGGCTTGCCCTGCTTCTGGGGTCGCCGGCTGGGCTGGTCGTTCAAAGGTGCTCCGCTAATGGGTGGGGGCCGAACCTGTTCAGCCTACGTCGGTTGCACCGAGTCGCTCACCCGGGGCGATCCGCACCCCGCGCGCCCAGTCGGCGCCGCGCATCGGCTTCTTGCCCTGCGGCTGGACCCAGAGCAGCTCCACGGCGTGCGAGCCGGTGCCGACGTACACGTTGTTCTTGGCGGCGGCGAGCTCGCCGGGTGCGAGGTCGGTGCGGTCCGCGACGAGCGCGGCCTGGATGATCTTCAGCCGCTCCCCGCGGAACACGGACCAGGCGCCGGGCGCCGGGGTGCAGCCACGCACGACGCGGTCGACACGGAGGGCCGGGGCCGCCCAGTCCACCTGGGCGTCCTCGACGGTGATCTTCGGGGCGAGGGTGACGCCGTCGGCTGGCTGCGGTACGGCCTTCAGGGAGCCGTCCTCGATGCCGTCCATGGTGGCGGCGAGCAGTCCGGAGCCGGCGAAGGCGAGGCGGGTGAGCAGGTCACCGCTGGTGTCGGTGGGCCGGACGACCTCGGTGACGGTCCCGTACACCGGACCGGAGTCGAGACCCTGCTCGATCAGGAAGGTGGAGGCCCCGGTGATCTCGTCCCCCGCCATCACGGCGTGCTGCACGGGCGCGGCTCCACGCCAGGCGGGAAGCAACGAGAAGTGCAGATTGACCCAGCCGCGGGCCGGGACGTCCAGGGCGACCTTGGGCAGCAGGGCCCCATAGGCGACGACCGGGCAGCAGTCGGGCGCGATCTCGCGAAGGCGCGCCAGGAACTCCTCGTCGCGCGGCTTCGCGGGCTTGAGCACCTCGATACCGGCCTCCTCCGCGCGCTGGGCGACGGGGCTCGCGACGAGCCTGCGGCCACGGCCCGCGGGA
Organism: Streptomyces sp. NPDC054866; assembly: GCF_053610745.1. Classification (NCBI taxonomy): domain Bacteria; kingdom Bacillati; phylum Actinomycetota; class Actinomycetes; order Kitasatosporales; family Streptomycetaceae; genus Streptomyces; species Streptomyces sp. NPDC054866. The sequence continues at coordinate 212,881 of NZ_JBSGZA010000010.1, read as the reverse complement.
GCGTCGGGCCGGGTGACCACGGCGGCCACCTCGTGCCGGTCGGAGGCGATCAGGGCGTCCAGGGCGGGGACGGCTACCTCGGGGGTGCCTGCGAAGACGAGCTTCATCGTTGCCTTTCGGCCTCTCGGGACGGGAACGTACGGCGAGCGCACCAGTCTATGAGCCGCTCCATCGGGCCGCTCTCCGCGGGGCCGTCTGTCCCTGGCCGTCACGCCGCGGGTGCCGCTCTCCGCGAGGTCGTCTGTCTCCGGCCGTCACACCACGGGTGGCGCTCTCCGCGGGACCATCCGTCCTCGGCCGTCACGCCGCGGGCGCCGCTCACCGTGGGGCGCCGTCCCGAGCGTCTCTCCCCGCGTGCGGCTCATCTGGGGGCGTACGCACGGCCGCGCGCCCTGTGCACATACGCACACGCCCCTGCACCGTGACCCCACACGAGCTAGCGCGTTGGTCAAGAAAGAGTTGACCACAACGGGCCGCGATGGCGGCCCGATCCTTTTCAACGCCGGTTCGAGAGGCTTGTTCATGGCCGACCACGCAACCCACGACGCCCAGGCACGGGCCAGCCTGCACCTTCTGGTGCGGGACATCGAGCGGGTCCGCCGGCAGGTGGACGCACTGCGTACGCTCACCGCCCAGCTCGGCAACGTCTACCGCCCGCGCCGCTCAAGCCCCTCCGCGGGCTTCGTCGTGTACGGGCGGGCCCCCGCCCCGACCGTCCGCCTCGCCCAAGAACTGCGGGACAGCGTCGAGACGTTGGTGACCGCCGCGGTCGACTTCGACCGCTCGCTGGGCTTCTCGTGGGACGCGGTGGGCTCGGCCCTCGGGGTCACCAAGCAGGCGGTGCACCGCCGTTACGGGGCCCGCCGGGCCACGACACAGGCGGCGGCGGAAGCGGAGCGCGCCACGGAGACGATCCCCGCCCCCGCGGCCGCCCGCCCTCCGGTCCCGGTCGGCGCCCCCCTCCCCTCGGTCCCCGCGGCCCGCGCGATGCCGACCCAGCCCACGGCAGGCAGCCCCGCCCTCCGCGAGGACCCCCGCCCCAACGCTTTCCCGGGCCCACGCAACGGCTGACCACGACAACTCGGCGGCTGCCCTACCGGTTTCCCCGGCGCGGGCAGCCGCCGTCGTTGTGGGCGGCCACCGCCGTTGCGAGCGGCCCCGTCGTCGCGAGCGAACGCCGCCGTTGCGAGCTGCCGCCGCCGGTGCGGGCAGCCGCCACCGTTGCGAGCGGCCCCGTCGTCGCGAGCGAACGCCGCCGGTGCGAGCAGCCGCCGCCGTTGCGAGCGAACGCTCCACCCGGGCAGAGGCCCCCGCCCGAAGCCACGGCTGCCTGACTGCCCCGACCGCCCCGGTCCGCCCCGCCGTACGCAGACTTCCCCACGGGCGGAACACCCCGCCCCAACCCCGAACCCGGGCACCGGACACCGGACACCGCCAGGCAGCACCCCCAGAGGAGCCACGCCCGCACTCGCCCCCGGACGGAGCACAGCAGCAAGGCGGCCTAGCCGATATCCAGCGGGTCCACCCGAATCCGCACAGGCTCCGCGGCCCCCCGCGCCATCCGCGCGGCCTGCGCCACCTTCAGCGAAGCGGCGAGCGCGGCGCCGCTCCCCGGCGGCACCCTGATCAGCACCCGCTCCCACCGCTCCCCGGCCGGCGCGGCCCCGGCCCGCCGCGTGGGGCCGGGCCCCGCGTCCGGCACCGGAACGGGCCCCAACACCGCCGCGTCCCCCGGCAGTTCGGCCGCCGCGAGAAACCCGGAAAGCGCCTCCGAAGTCCCCGCCACGGAGGCCATCCGCGACACGGGCGGAAACCCCAGCTCTGCCCGCTCGGAAAGCTCCCGCACCGCATGCCCCACGGGATCCCACCGCACAAGGGCCTGCACGGGCCGCAGGGTCGGCTCGGCGACGACCACCACGGTCCCGCCCGCCCCCTGGGGCCGCACCAGGGCAGAGGCCGCGATCCACCGCCGCAACGCATCCTCCCCGGCCCGCAGATCGGGCCGCCCCAGCATGGCCCACCCGTCCAGCAGCAGGGCAGCGGCATAGCCGCCCTCGGCGACCGGCTCCGCCCCCGGAGTACTCACCACCAGCGCGGGCGTACCCGCCACGGTGTCCAGAACCTGCTCACGCCCCGACGTCCGCACCGGCACCGCCGGAAACGCCCGCCCCAACTCCTCGGCCGTACGCCGCGCCCCCACGATCTGCGCCCGCAGCCGGAACCCCCCGCACTCCCCGCAGTGCCAGGCACCTTCCTCCACCCCGCACCAGCCGCACCACAGCCCGCCGCCGTCCCGCGCCTCCAACGGCCCCGCACAGTGCCGGCACCGCGCGGGCTCCCTGCACCGCTCGCAGGCGAGCCGAGGCACGTACCCCCGCCGAGGCACCTGGACCAGCACAGGCCCATGCTTCAGCCCCTCCCGCACCACGTTCCAGGCCAGCGTCGGAAGCCGCGCGGCCCGAGCCGCCTCGTCCCGGGCAAGGTCGCCGTCCCCCACGGTCCGTACGAGCGGCGCGGCCCCCCGTACCTGCTCACGATCGGCGACCAGCGGCGCCGCCCACCCACTCTCCACCAGCTGCGCGGCCTCAACGGTGCAACTCCAACTCCCCAGCAGAAACCCGCACTTGTCCCGCGAGGCCCGAAGCTCCAACACCTCCCGCACATGTGGGAAGGGAGCGTTGTCATCGCTGTGGCTGGCATCGCCGTCGTCCCAGATCACGACGAGCCCGAGATTCCGTACGGGGGCGAACATGGCGGCCCGAGTGCCCACGACGGCCCGAACGGCACCGCGCCGCACAGAAAGCCACTCCCGATACCGCTTCTCCTGCCCCACGTCAGCGGTGAGCAGAGCATGCTGCCCCGCCCCCATCAGCTGGGTCAGCGCCGCATCAACCCGCGCCGCGGGCCGCCCAGCAGGCACGACAACCAGTGCCCCCCGCCCCGATGCAAGAGTCGCCTGCACGGCCCTGGCGATCTCCTCGGCCCACTCGGGCCCGGGAAGGGCGGTCCACACAGCCCGAGGCGCACCCCCGGAAGCCAGCGCCCCCAAAAACTCGGCCCCATGCCCATACCGCCGCCAGGTCCCCACGTCAGGCGCGGCAGGAGCGGCAGGAGCCTCCCCCGCTGCCCGCGCCTCGGCCCGAGCATGCCGAGGCGGAACCGCCAGCTGCAACACATCGGCAAGGCTCCCCGCATACCGATCGGCCACAGCACGCGCCAACCCGAGCAACTCGCCGTCGAGCACAGGCTCAGGCGAAACGACCTGCGCGAGCGCGGCCAGCGGCCCGGAGTAGTCGGTCTCCGCAACGCGCTCCACAAGAAACCCGTCGATCAACCCCCCACCCTCACGCCGCCCACCCCGAACGTTCCGCGCCCCGGCCCCGAACCGCACCCGAACCCGCACCCCGGGCTGAGCCTGCTCGTCCAGTTCCTCGGGCACCGCGTAATCGAAGTACCGATCAAGATGCAGCACGCCCTTATCAACAAGGACGCGAGCCACGGGCAGACTCTTCGCCAACGCGGCCCCCCGCCACGTCCGAGGCTTCGCCCGCGGCACCTCGGCCTTGCGCACCGCTTCCCGAATGAGCGCAAGCTGCTCGGGGGGCTCGGCCCCGCCGCCCCCCTCAGATTTCTGATCCTCGCTGCTCACAGCAGCATTCCTACCAGACCCCACTGACACGGCCACGAGCCCGATATCCACCACGGCACGACGAAGCCCGGCTCCCCCGAGAGGAAGCCGGGCCCCGAAAAGCCAACTGCCGGTTACAGCCCCGCAGCCTTCCGCAGCGCCTCCACCCGGTCCGTCCGCTCCCACGTGAAGTCGGGGATGGCGCGGCCGAAGTGGCCGTACGCGGCGGTCTGGGCGTAGATCGGGCGCAGCAGGTCCAGGTCGCGGATGATCGCGGCCGGGCGGAGGTCGAAGACCTCCGAGATGGCGGCCTCGATCTTGTCGGTGTCGACCGTGGCCGTGCCGAACGTCTCCACGAAAAGGCCCACCGGCTCGGCCTTGCCGATCGCGTACGCGACCTGGACCTCGCAGCGGGCGGCGAGGCCCGCGGCGACGACGTTCTTGGCGACCCAGCGCATCGCGTACGCGGCGCTGCGGTCGACCTTGGAGGGGTCCTTGCCGGAGAAGGCGCCGCCGCCGTGGCGGGCCATGCCGCCGTACGTGTCGATGATGATCTTGCGGCCGGTGAGGCCGGCGTCGCCCATCGGGCCGCCGATCTCGAAGCGCCCGGTCGGGTTCACCAGGAGGCGGTAGCCGTCGGTGTCGAGCTTGATGCCGTCGTCGAGGAGGGCCTTCAGCTCGGCCTCGACCACGAACTCCCGGATGTCGGGGGCCAGGAGCGAGTCCAGGTCGATGTCCGAGGCGTGCTGCGAGGAGACCACGACGGTGTCGAGGCGGACGGCCTTGTCGCCGTCGTACTCGATGGTGACCTGGGTCTTGCCGTCGGGGCGCAGGTACGGGATGGTCCCGTTCTTGCGGACCTCGGACAGGCGGCGCGAGAGACGGTGCGCGAGGTGGATCGGGAGCGGCATCAGCTCCGGCGTCTCGTCGCAGGCGTAGCCGAACATCAGGCCCTGGTCGCCGGCGCCCTGCTTGTCGAGCTCGTCCTCGTCGCCCTCGACACGCTGCTCGTACGCCGTGTCGACGCCCTGCGCGATGTCGGGGGACTGCGAGCCGATGGACACCGAGACGCCACAGGAGGCGCCGTCGAAGCCCTTCTTCGAGGAGTCGTAACCGATCTCGAGGATCTTGTCGCGCACCAGCTGCGCGATCGGCGCGTACGCCTTGGTCGTCACCTCGCCGGCCACGTGCACCAGGCCGGTGGTGATCAGCGTCTCCACGGCGACCCGGGATTTCGGGTCCTCCCGCAGAAGCGCGTCGAGAATGGTGTCGCTGATCTGGTCAGCGATCTTGTCGGGGTGACCCTCGGTCACAGACTCCGAGGTGAAGAGACGGCGGGACACATCGCTCCCTGTGGTTGCAGCGGCTGCTGGCTGATCATTGGTGGACGGGCCGGGAGCTGCGCCCGGCGTCGTCCGAGACCAGTTTATCGGTCGCACTCGGCCGCCGGACCACGTGTCTCGCCACTTGGGAGTGCTGTGACCTGCGGCACTGCATTGTGCGGTACGACGATCGGTCTCCACCAGAGGGCCTCACGCCCGAATTTCCCGGGTTTGAGGCGCCCAGTGGGACGAATGTGGCATTCGAGCCCAGGTTTCCACCCCTGTTCTGCTGTGGCCAGGGCAGGGGGTTTCTTCTGGGGGTCACCCCTATTTTTTCAGGAATTCGTCGGCAGGCGTCGCCAGGCGTTCCACCACGAGATCCCAGACCGTGTCCGCGAGCACTTCCTTCGGGCCGTACGGCACCGCGGTCTCGCTGCCGTCCGCGCCGAGCACGACCGCCTCGTTCTCCTCGGAGCCGAACGTCTTGCGCTCGCCCACTTCGTTGACGACGAGCAGGTCACAGCCCTTGCGCTCCAGTTTGGCGCGGCCGTTGGCGAGCACGTCGTCCGTCTCGGCGGCGAAGCCGACGACGATCTGGCCGGGGCGCGGCCGGTCTCCGGCGATCTCGGCGAGGATGTCGGGGTTGCGGACCAGGGCGATCGGGGGCTGCTCCTGACCGTCCCTCTTCTTGATCTTTCCGGTCGCGTACGTCTCGGGGCGGAAATCAGCCACGGCCGCCGCCATCACCAGGGCGTCGGCGTCCGCGGACGCCTTCAGGACCGCCTCGCGGAGCTGGACAGCGGTGCCGACGGGCACGACGTCGACTCCCGCGGGTTCCGGAAGGGCCGCGTTCGCCGATACGAGCGTGACGCGGGCGCCCCGCGCTGCCGCGCTGCGGGCCAGCGCGTACCCCTGCTTGCCGGAGGAACGGTTGCCCAGGAAGCGGACCGGGTCGAGCGGCTCGCGCGTGCCGCCCGCGCTGACGACGACGTGCCGCCCCGCGAGGTCGCGGGCCAGGTCGCCGCGCGCCAGGACACGGCGTACGACCTCGAAGAGCTCCACCGGGTCGGGGAAGCGGCCCTTGCCCGTGTCCACGCCCGTGAGGCGGCCGACGGCGGGCTCGATGACGAGGGCGCCGCGGCGGCGCAGCGTGGCGACGTTCTCCTGCGTGGCCGGGTGCTCCCACATCTCCGTGTGCATGGCGGGCGCGAAGATCACCGGACAGCGGGCGGTGAGGAGCGTGTTCGTCAGGAGGTCGTCGGCGAGGCCGTGGGCCGCCTTGGCCATCATGTCGGCCGTCGCGGGGGCGACGATCACGACGTCCGCGGCCTGGCCGATCCGCACGTGGGGCACCTCGTGGACGGAGTCCCACACCTCGGTCGAGACCGGGTTGCCGGACAGCGCCGACCAGGTCGCGGCGCCCACGAAGTGCAGCGCCGACTCGGTCGGTACGACGCGTACGTCATGGCCCGACTCGGTCAGCCGCCGCAGCAGCTCACAGGCCTTGTACGCGGCGATTCCGCCGCTGACCCCCAGAACGACCTTGGGCTTACCCACCCGTGCCTCCCCGCACTTGTGTTCCCCGCACCGGGGAACGTACGACTCCATGACACACCACAGGCCCGGCAGTCGCGCTGCCGGGCCTGTGGGGAAGAACTGCAAGTGAAGAAACTCAAGCGGAGAAACTACTGAGCCGGGCCCTCGATGGCCTCGGACGTCAGCAGACCCGCGTTGATCTCGCGGAGCGCGATCGAGAGCGGCTTCTCGTGGACGTGCGTGTCCACCAGCGGGCCGACGTACTCCAGCAGGCCCTCACCGAGCTGCGAGTAGTACGCGTTGATCTGGCGCGCGCGCTTGGCGGCGTAGATCACGAGGCTGTACTTCGAGTCGGTCGCTTCGAGGAGCTCATCAATCGGCGGGTTGATGATGCCCTCGGGCGCAGTGATGGAAGAGGACACTCTCTGCCTTCCGATGGGGATTGACCTCAGGAATGACCTTCGAATGAAAATGGAAGATCAAACCGGGTTACTGAGGATGAAGATCAAACAACTTTCATCAAGGCTAGCAGCTCACGCGCTACATCCTCGACGGAGGTATTGACCAGGGTCGTATCGAACTCGGCCTCCGCGGCGAGTTCGATCTTCGCGGCGCCGAGCCTGCGCTCGATCACCTCGGGCGCCTCGGTCCCCCGGCCGGTGAGCCGGCGGACCAGCTCCTCCCAGCTCGGCGGGGCGAGGAAGACCAGCTGCGCCTCGGACATCGACTCGCGGACCAGGCGCGCGCCCTGCAGATCGATCTCCAGGAGGACGGGCTCGCCCGCCTCCAGGCGCTGAAGGACGGCGCCCCGCGGCGTGCCGTAGCGGTTGCCCGCGAACTCGGCCCACTCCAGGAGCTCGCCGTTGGCGATCAGCTTGTCCATCTCATCGTCGGAGACGAAGAAGTAGTGGACACCGTCCTTCTCGCCGGGACGCGGCTTCCGGGTGGTGGCCGAGACCGAGAGCCAGACCTCGGGGTGTTCTTTGCGCATATGAGCGACGACCGTGCTCTTGCCGACCCCTGAGGGGCCGGAGAGCACGGTCAGCCGCGGACGTACGTCCGGGGGCACGGGGGTCGTCCCCCGGGATGTTGCAGCCATGCAGCGATTATCCAGGTTCTCAGGAGTGCCTGAGAACGTCAGGCAGCGCCACCACCGAACTCACGCTCCAAGGAGGCGATCTGGTTGGAGCCGAGACCGCGCACACGGCGGCTCTCGGAGATGCCAAGACGCTCCATGATCTGCTTGGCGCGGACCTTGCCCACGCCGGGCAGGGACTCCAGGAGAGCGGAGACCTTCATCTTGCCGATGACATCGTTCTCCTGTCCCTGCTTGATGACCTCATGAAGAGAGGCGCCGGAGTGCTTGAGTCGATTCTTGACCTCGGCCCGCTCCCGGCGAGCCGCGGCGGCCTTTTCGAGCGCGGCTGCGCGCTGTTCAGGGGTAAGGGGCGGAAGAGCCACGCCTACGTCACCTCGGATGTCGAACTGTCGGATACGGACCGGTGAGGAACCTAGTCGCCCCACACCTGGTGAGCAACGTGCAACGCGCTTGCCCGTTCGCTCTCGTCGGAGACTAGCGGGCATGGCCGCCGGAGTCAGCGAGAACAGACGAAAAGTCCTGGTCAGCCTCTACCGAGGTGTGCATTTCGGGCATTTCACCCCGGATTTGGTCCGGTGAGCCATCAACGAAACGTAAGGACGTGGCCGGACACGTCGTTCGAAGACGGAAAAACACCCTCAGGCCGAGGCGACGGCCTCACGGATCTCGTCCGCGAAGCGGCTCGCGGCGAGGCGCAGACCCACCACGTCGGGACCGTGACGCAGAACACCCCGGCTGACGCTCGGCACGACATTGCGCACGGCGTCTCCGAAGACCCCCGGCAGATCCGCCGGAGTGGCACCCTGCGCCCCGATGCCGGGGGCGAGCAGCGGACCGTTGACAGCGAGGTCGTACGAGGACAGGTCACCCAGCGTGGCCCCTACGACGGCACCGAAGGACCCCAGGGGCTCCGCACCCGCGTTCTCCGCCGCCAGGTGCCCGAGCATCGTCGCGCCGATCGTGCGGCCGTCCTCGCGCACCGCGTGCTGCACCTCGGCGCCCTCGGGGTTGGAGGTGAGGGCGAGCACGAAGAGCCCGGTGCCGTTCTCGCGCGCGAGGTCGACGGCCGGCTTCAGCGAGCCGTAGCCGAGGTAGGGCGAGACCGTGAGGGCGTCGCTGAACAGCGGCGAGTCCTTGTGCAGGAAGGTCTCGGCGTACGCGGCCATCGTCGAGCCGATGTCGCCGCGCTTGGCGTCCATGACCACCAGGGCCCCGGCCGCGCGCAGCTCCTGGACCGCCTTCTCCAGTACGGCGATGCCGCGCGAGCCGAAGCGCTCGAAGAACGCGCTCTGCGGCTTGAAGACCGCGACGCTCCCCGCGAGCGCCTCGACGACGGTCCCGGTGAACCGCTCCAGGCCCGCGACGTCGTCGTGCAGGCCCCAGGCGGACAGCAGGGACGCGTGCGGGTCGATGCCGACGCACAGGGGCCCGCGCTCGTCCATGGCGTGGCGCAGGCGCGTACCGAAGGGTTCGAGGGCACTCATGCGGACTTCCTTACGTCGGCGCCGACTGCCTCGGCGAGGGTGGCGTACGAGCTCGCCCGCAGACGGGCGGCGAGCCCCTTGTGGATCGCACGGCCCCAGAAGGGCCCTTCGTAGATGAACGCGCTGTAGCCCTGCACCAGGGTGGCGCCGGCGAGGATCCGCTGCCAGGCGTCCTCGGCGTTCTCGATGCCGCCGACGCCCACGAGCGTGATGCGGTCGCCCACGCGCGCGTAGAGGCGGCGCAGGACCTCCAGGGAGCGCTCCTTGAGGGGGGCTCCGGACAGACCGCCGGTCTCTCCGTAGAGCGAAGGTTCGGATTGCAAACCGAGGCTCTCGCGCGCGATGGTCGTGTTCGTGGCGATGATGCCGTCGAGCCCGAGCTCGACGGCCAGGTCGGCGACCGCGTCGATGTCCTCGTCCGCCAGGTCGGGGGCGATCTTCACGAGGAGCGGCACGCGCCGCCCGGTGACGCTCCGGTCGGCCGCCTCGCGTACGGCGGTGAGCAGCGGCCGCAGCGACTCCGTCGCCTGGAGGTTGCGCAGGCCGGGGGTGTTCGGGGACGACACGTTCACCACGAGGTAGTCGGCGTGGACGGCGAGCCGCTCGGTCGACTTCACGTAGTCGGCGGCGGCCTCCTCCTCGGGGACGACCTTGGTCTTGCCGATGTTCACGCCCACGACCGTCTGGAAGACGGCCTTGCGGGCGCCCAGGCGCTCGGCCACGGCCGCCGAGCCCTCATTGTTGAAGCCCATGCGGTTGATCAGCGCGCGGTCCTGCACGAGGCGGAAGAGCCGCTTCTTGGGGTTGCCGGGCTGCGGCTCCCCCGTGACGGTGCCGATCTCGATGTGGTCGAAGCCCAGCATCGACATGCCGTCGATCGCGACGGCGTTCTTGTCGAAGCCCGCGGCGAGACCGAAGGGCCCGTGCATCCGAAGGCCGAGGGCCTCGGTGCGCAGCTCCTTGTGGCGCGGCGCGAGGACGGCCGCGATGAACGTGCGAAGGACGGGGATGCGGGCCGCGAGACGGATCCAGCGGAAGGCCATGTAGTGGGCCTGCTCCGGGTCCATGCGCTTGAAGACGAGGTTGAAGAAAAACTTGTACATGTACGTGTCCTCACCAGAAGGGGGACACCGGATCGGTGTCCCCCAAGTGGGCTGCTAGTCGCGGGCCGCGGTCAGATGCTCCGCGTGTTCCTGGAGTGAACGGACGCCCACGTCCCCGTGGTTGAGCGCGTCGATGCCCTGGACGGCGGCGGCGAGCGCCTGGACCGTCGTCAGGCACGGCACGGAGCGGGAGACCGCCGCCGTACGGATGTCGTAGCCGTCGAGGCGGCCACCCGTGCCGTACGGGGTGTTGACGATGAGGTCGACCGCGCCGTCGTGGATCAGCTGGACGATCGTCTTCTCGCCGTTGGGGCCCTCGCCCTCGGACTGCTTGCGCACGACCGTGGCGTTGATGCCGTTGCGCTTGAGCACCTCGGCCGTGCCGGACGTGGCGAGCAACTCGAAGCCGTGCGCGACCAGTTCACGCGCCGGGAAGATCATCGAGCGCTTGTCGCGGTTGGCCACCGAGATGAAGGCGCGGCCCTTGGTCGGCAGCGGACCGTACGCGCCCGCCTGCGACTTGGCGTACGCGGTGCCGAACACCGAGTCGATGCCCATGACTTCACCGGTGGAGCGCATCTCCGGGCCGAGGACGGTGTCGACGCCACGCCCGTGGATGTCGCGGAAGCGCGACCACGGCATGACGGCTTCCTTCACCGAGATCGGCGCGTCCATCGGCAGCGTGCCGCCGTCGCCGGTCGCCGGGAGCATGCCCTCGGCGCGCAGCTCGGCGACGGTCGCGCCGAGCGAGATGCGCGCCGCGGCCTTGGCCAGCGGCACCGCGGTCGCCTTCGAGGTGAAGGGGACGGTGCGCGAGGCACGCGGGTTGGCTTCGAGGACGTAGAGGATGTCCCCGGCCATCGCGAACTGGATGTTGATGAGCCCGCGCACGCCGACGCCCTTGGCGATGCCCTCCGTGGAGGCCCGCAGGCGCTTGATGTCGTAGCCGCCGAGGGTGATCGGGGGCAGCGCGCACGCGGAGTCGCCGGAGTGGATGCCGGCCTCCTCGATGTGCTCCATGACGCCGCCGAGGTAGAGCTCGTGGCCGTCGTAGAGCGCGTCCACGTCGATCTCGATCGCGTCGTCCAGGAAGCGGTCGACGAGCACGGGCCGCGAGGGGCTGATCTCGGTCGACTCCTCGATGTACGCGGAGAGGCGGGTCTCGTCGTACACGATCTCCATGCCGCGGCCGCCGAGCACGTACGACGGGCGTACGAGAACGGGGTAGCCGATCTCGTCGGCGATGGCCTTGGCCTCGGCGAACGTGGTCGCGGTGCCGTGCTTGGGCGCCGGCAGGCCGGCCTCCGCGAGCACGCGCCCGAAGGCGCCGCGGTCCTCGGCGGCGTGGATGGCCTCGGGCGGTGTGCCCACGACCGGCACGCCGTTGTCCTTGAGCGCCTGCGCGAGACCCAGCGGGGTCTGACCGCCGAGCTGGACGATGACGCCCGCGATGGGCCCCGCCTGCGCCTCGACGTTGACGATCTCCAGGACGTCTTCGAGCGTGAGCGGCTCGAAGTAGAGGCGGTCGGAGGTGTCGTAGTCCGTCGAGACGGTCTCGGGGTTGCAGTTGACCATCACGGTCTCGTAGCCCGCGTCGCTCAGCGCGAAGGAGGCGTGGACGCAGGAGTAGTCGAACTCGATGCCCTGGCCGATGCGGTTGGGGCCCGAGCCCAGGATGATGACCGCGGGCTTCTCGCGCTTGGCGACCTCGTTCTCCTCGTCGTACGAGGAGTAGAAGTACGGCGTCTTCGCGGCGAACTCGGCGGCGCAGGTGTCGACCGTCTTGTAGACGGGGCGCACGCCGAGCGCGTGCCGCACCTCGCGGACGACGTCCTCGCGCAGGCCGCGGATCTCGGCGATCTGGGCGTCGGAGAAGCCGTGCCGCTTGGCCTCGGCGAGCAGATCGGCGTCCAGGCGCTCGGCGGCGGTCAGCTCGTCCGCGATCTCCTTGATCAGGAAGAGCTGGTCGACGAACCACGGGTCGATCTTCGTGGACTCGAAGACCTCCTCCGGGGTGGCGCCGGCGCGGATGGCCTGCATGACGGAGTTGATGCGCCCGTCGGTCGGCCGGACGGCTTCTTCCAGAAGAAGAGCCTTGTCGCCGGGCTCGCCCACGAAGGTGAACTGCGAGCCCTTCTTCTCCAGGGACCGCAGCGCCTTCTGCAGCGCCTCGGTGAAGTTGCGGCCGATCGCCATGGCCTCGCCGACCGACTTCATGGTGGTCGTGAGGGTCGAGTCCGCCGAGGGGAACTTCTCGAAGGCGAAACGCGGGGCCTTGACCACCACGTAGTCGAGGGTCGGCTCGAAGGAGGCCGGCGTCTTCTCGGTGATGTCGTTCGGGATCTCGTCCAGCGTGTAGCCGACGGCCAGCTTCGCGGCGATCTTCGCGATCGGGAAGCCGGTGGCCTTCGACGCCAGCGCGGAGGACCGCGAGACACGCGGGTTCATCTCGATGACGATGACCCGGCCGTCCGTCGGGTCGATGGCGAACTGGATGTTGCAGCCGCCGGTGTCGACGCCGACCTCGCGGATGATCGCGATGCCGACGTCACGCAGCGTCTGGTACTCGCGGTCGGTCAGCGTCATAGCGGGCGCGACGGTGATCGAGTCGCCGGTGTGCACGCCCATCGGGTCGAAGTTCTCGATGGAGCAGACGACCACGACGTTGTCGTTCTTGTCGCGCATCAGCTCCAGCTCGTACTCCTTCCAGCCGAGGATGGACTCCTCCAGGAGCACCTCGGTGGTCGGCGAGAGCGTGAGGCCCTGTCCGGCGATGCGACGCAGCTCCTCCTCGTCGTGCGCGAAGCCGGAACCGGCGCCGCCCATGGTGAAGGAGGGACGCACGACCACGGGGTAGCCGCCGAGCTCGTCGACGCCCTTGAGGACGTCGTCCATGGAGTGGCAGATGTACGAGCGTGCGGACTCCCCGTGCCCGATCTTCTTGTTGACCTCTTCGACGACGCCCTTGAAGAGGTCGCGGTCCTCGCCCTTGTTGATCGCCTCGACGTTGGCGCCGATGAGTTCGACGCCGTACTTCTCGAGGACGCCCTGCTCGTGCATGGAGATCGCGGTGTTGAGCGCGGTCTGGCCACCGAGGGTGGGCAGGAGCGCGTCGGGGCGCTCCTTGGCGATGATCTTCTCGACGAACTCGGGGGTGATCGGCTCGACGTACGTGGCGTCGGCGATCTCCGGGTCGGTCATGATCGTCGCCGGGTTCGAGTTCACCAGGATGACGCGCAGGCCCTCGGCCTTGAGCACGCGGCACGCCTGGGTGCCCGAGTAGTCGAACTCCGCTGCCTGGCCGATGACGATCGGGCCGGAGCCGATGACCAGGACGGACTGGATATCGGTGCGCTTAGGCACGCTGGCCCTCCATCAGGACGGTGTTCATCAAAGACGTGAAGCGGTCGAAGAGGTACGCGGCGTCGTGCGGACCCGCGGCTGCCTCGGGGTGGTACTGGACGCTGAACGCGGGCTGGTCGAGGAGCTGGAGCCCCTCCACCACCTGGTCGTTGAGGCACACGTGGGAGACCTCCGCGCGCCCGTAGGGGGTGTCGGAGACCTTGTCGAGGGGCGCGTCGACGGCGAAGCCGTGGTTGTGCGCGGTGACCTCGACCTTGCCGGTCGTGCGGTCCTGCACGGGCTGGTTGATGCCGCGGTGGCCGTACTTCAGCTTGTACGTGCCGAAGCCGAGCGCCCGGCCGAGGATCTGGTTGCCGAAGCAGATGCCGAAGAGGGGGGTCTTGCGCTCCAGGACGGCTCGCATGAGGGCGACAGGGCCGTCCGCGGTCGCCGGGTCACCGGGACCGTTCGAGAAGAACACGCCGTCGGGCTTCACCGCGTAGATGTCCTCGACGGTCGCGGTGGCGGGCAGGACGTGCACCTCGATGCCGCGCTCGGCCATGCGGTGCGGGGTCATGCCCTTGATGCCGAGGTCGACGGCGGCCACGGTGAAGCGCTTCTCGCCGATCGCGGGGACGACGTACGTCTCCTTGGTGGCGACCTCCGCGGCGAGGTTCGAGCCCTTCATCTCGGGCTGCTGGCGGACCTCGGCGAGCATCACGCCCTCGTCGGGGAGCGCGCTGCCGGAGAAGATCCCGACCCGCATCGCACCGCGCTCACGCAGGTGGCGGGTGAGGGCGCGGGTGTCGACGCCGCTGATCCCGACGACGCCCTGGCGGACGAGCTCCTCGTCGAGGGTGCGCTGGGAGCGCCAGTTGGAGGGCACGCGCGCGGGGTCACGTACGACGTAACCGGCGACCCAGATCCGCTTCGACTCGGGGTCCTCGTCGTTCACGCCCGTGTTGCCGACGTGCGGAGCCGTCATGACGACGACCTGACGGTGGTACGAGGGGTCGGTGAGGGTCTCCTGGTAGCCGGTCATGCCGGTGGAGAACACCGCTTCGCCGAAGGTCTCCCCCACGGCCCCGTAGGCGCGGCCGCGGAAGATGCGGCCGTCCTCCAGGACGAGAACGGCGGGAGTCTTGGAGGCTCCCCTGGTGGAGGTCGTCATCGTGCGGTGCCTTCCGTAGTGCTGGTGTTGATCATGTTGTTGATGGCCTCGACCCAGTCCGCCTGTTCAGCGGCGTGGTCCGAACGGAAGCCCGAGTCGATGAGCTTCTCGCCGTGTTCCCAGGTGACGATCAGCAGACCGCCCTCCGCGAGGACCTTGCCCGCGATGCCCTTGTCGAGACGGGCCTCGCGCAGCTGGGCGACCGGGATGAAGAAGTCGGCTGCCCCGGGGCGTACGACATCGAGGCCCGCGTCCGTGAGCGTCAGCTCCACGCGGCTGCGGGTACCGAGGCCGTGCGCCACGATGCGGTCGAGCCACTGCCCTGCCGTGGTCGAGCCGTGGTAGCGGCCGCTGAGCTCAAGTTTCGCCGGGCCCGGCTCGCTCGGCGCGCTGGGCAGCTCGGGCAGGTCGCCCTGGAGCGTGCCGCGCCACTTCCAGCCCTCGCGCATCAGCCAGTAGACGAGCGCGATGAAGAGCAGAAGGCCGACGACCCAGCCCGCGCGAGCGGCCCAGTCCGTGACGTCCGCCGACTTCTTCTCGGCGGCGATGGCACTTGCTGCGGCGGCAGAGATCAGAGAGGTCACGCGAGCTTCCCGTCGACGAGCGTGGCGCGGCCCCGCAGCCACGTGTGCGTCACGCGGCCGGGCAGCTCACGGCCCTCGTAGGGGGTGTTGCCGCTGCGAGAGGCGAAGCCCGCGGGGTCCACGACACCACGGTAAGCCGGATCGAGAAGCGTGAGGTTCGCGGGCTCACCTGCCGAGACGGGGCGTCCGTGGCCCTTGGCCTGCCCGATCTCGGCGGGCTTGACGGACATCCGGTCGGCGACCGCGGCCCAGGTGAGCAGGCCCGTCTCGACCATCGTCTGCTGGACGACGGAGAGCGCGGTCTCCAGGCCCACCATGCCCATGGCGGCCGCGGCCCACTCGCAGTCCTTGTCCTCGTGGGGGTGCGGGGCGTGGTCGGTGGCGACGATGTCGATCGTGCCGTCGGCCAGGGCCTCGCGCAGCGCCATGACGTCGCGCTCGGTGCGCAGCGGCGGGTTGACCTTGTAGACCGGGTTGTACGAGCGGACCATCTCGTCGGTCAGGAGCAGGTGGTGCGGGGTGACCTCGGCGGTCACGTCGATGCCGCGCGACTTCGCCCAGCGCACGATCTCGACCGAGCCGGCGGTCGACAGGTGGCAGATGTGCACCCGCGAGCCGACGTGCTCGGCGAGCAGCACGTCACGCGCGATGATCGACTCCTCGGCGACGGCGGGCCAGCCGCCGAGGCCCAGCTCGGCGGAGACGACGCCCTCGTTCATCTGGGCGCCCTCGGTGAGCCGGGGCTCCTGCGCGTGCTGGGCGACGACGCCGCCGAAGGCCTTCACGTACTCCAGGGCGCGGCGCATGATCACGGCGTCGTCGACGCACTTGCCGTCGTCGGAGAAGACGGTGACGCCGGCCGCGGACTCGTGCATGGCGCCGAGCTCGGCGAGCTTCTTGCCCTCCAGGCCGACGGTGACGGCGCCGATGGGCTGGACGTCCGCGTAACCGCCTTCCTGGCCGAGGCGGTAGACCTGCTCGACGACGCCCGCGGTGTCGGCGACGGGGAAGGTGTTGGCCATGGCGAACACGGCGGTGTAGCCGCCGGACGCGGCGGCGCGCGTACCGGTCAGGACGGTCTCGGAGTCCTCGCGGCCGGGCTCGCGCAGGTGGGTGTGCAGGTCGACGAGGCCGGGCAGCAGGATCTTGCCCTCGGCCTCGACGACGGTCGCGTCGCCCGCGTCGATGCCGGTCCCCACTTCGAGGATGGTCCCGCCGTCGATCAGGACGTCCTGGGGCTCGCCGCCAAGGACCTTCGCACCACGGATCAGGGTCTTGCTCATGTCTTACTTCTCCTCGGAACCGGTGGGGCGGGTGTGGGTGACGGCGGGTTCGTTGCCGCCCAGGAGCAGGTAGAGGACGGCCATCCGGGTGTGGACGCCGTTGGCGACCTGCTCGATGACCGTGCAGCGGTCGGAGTCGGCGACCTCGGCGGTGATCTCCATGCCGCGGACCATCGGCCCGGGGTGCATGACGATGGCGTGCTCGGGCATCTTCGCCATGCGCTCGCCGTCCAGGCCGTAGCGACGCGAGTACTCGCGCTCGGTCGGGAAGAACGCGGCGTTCATGCGCTCGCGCTGCACGCGCAGCATCATCACGGCGTCGGACTTCGGGAGCACCCGGTCCAGGTCGTACGACACGTCACAGGGCCAGCTGTCGACGCCGACCGGCACGAGCGTGGGCGGGGCGACCAGGGTGACCTCGGCGCCCAAGGTGTGCAGCAGGTCGACGTTCGAGCGCGCGACCCGGCTGTGCAGGACGTCGCCGACGAGCGTGATGCGCTTGCCGCTCAGGTCCTTGCCGAGGCCCTCGTCCTTGCCGACGAGCCGGCGCCGCATGGTGAAGGCGTCGAGCAGGGCCTGCGTGGGGTGCTGGTGGGTGCCGTCGCCGGCGTTGATCACCGGGGCGTCGATCCAGCCGGAGGTGGCGAGGCGGTAGGGGGCGCCGGACGCGCCGTGCCGGATGACGACGGCGTCGACGCCCATCGCCTCCAGGGTCTGGGCGGTGTCCTTGAGGGACTCGCCCTTGGAGACGCTGGAGCCCTTGGCGGCGAAGTTGATGACGTCGGCGGAGAGGCGCTTCTCGGCGGCCTCGAAGGAGATCCGGGTCCGCGTCGAGTCCTCGAAGAACAGATTGCAGATCGTGCGTCCGCGCAGGGCGGGAAGCTTCTTGATCGGCCGGTCGGCGACCCGGGCCATCTCCTCGGCGGTGTCGAGGATGAGAACGGCGTCGTCGCGGGTGAGGTCGGCGGCCGAGATGAGGTGTCGCATCATCTGGGTTTACTCCGTCATGTGGAGGTGTGCGGGCACGCGGGCGCGCAGGGGTGTGCCCCGGTGCCCGTGGAGGGAGCCGGTGCTACGCGGAAGCGGGCTTGGCACCGAGCAGCACGGCGTCGCGGCCGTCCTCCTCGGCGAGCTGGACCTTGACCGTCTCCCGCAGCGACGTGGGGAGGTTCTTGCCGACGTAATCGGCGCGGATCGGGAGTTCGCGGTGGCCGCGGTCGACGAGGACGGCGAGCTGCACCGCGCGCGGGCGCCCGATGTCGTTCAGACCGTCGAGGGCGGCGCGGATGGTGCGACCGGAGAAGAGCACGTCGTCGACGAGGACGACGAGGCGGCCGTCGATGCCGTCACCGGGGATCTCGGTGCGGGCCAGTGCGCGCGGCGGATGCATGCGCAGATCGTCGCGGTACATCGTGATGTCGAGTGAGCCAACCGGGATCGTGCGTCCGGTGATTTCTTCGAGCTTCTCGGCGAGGCGCCGGGCGAGGAAGACGCCGCGGGTGGGAATGCCGAGCAGCACCACGTCCTCGGCGCCTTTGGCGCGCTCGACGATCTCGTGCGCGATACGGGTCAACACCCGTGCGATGTCCGGGCCTTCGAGCACGGGGCGCGCGACATCGGGTTCGTTCGTGTCGTTCGAGTCCATATGAAACGGACCTCCTTCTCCGCCTCACGGGACGGACCTTAAAGGACGTCGGAATTGCGCCATCCACGGTACCAGCACGGGCAACACCGCCGGTCACGACCCCCCTGAGAAGTGCCGGTACGGACCATTCGGCTTGACGCAGCCAAGTAACGCTGCGTAACCTCACAGTGAGTTACCGTTCTTCGTCCGGGGAGCTATATGTCCAGCGAATACGCCAAACAGCTCGGGGCCAAGCTCCGCGCCATCCGTACCCAGCAGGGCCTTTCCCTCCACGGTGTCGAGGAGAAGTCCCAGGGACGCTGGAAGGCGGTCGTGGTCGGTTCGTACGAACGCGGCGACCGCGCCGTGACCGTGCAGCGCCTTGCCGAGCTGGCGGACTTCTACGGCGTCCCGGTCCAGGAGCTGCTGCCCGGCACCGCTCCGGGCGGCGCGGCCGAGCCGCCGCCGAAGCTCGTGCTCGACCTGGAGCGCCTCGCGCACGTCCCGGCCGAGAAGGCGGGCCCCCTCCAGCGATATGCCGCCACGATCCAGTCGCAGCGCGGTGACTACAACGGCAAGGTGCTCTCGATCCGCCAGGACGACCTGCGCACCCTCGCCGTGATCTATGACCAGTCGCCCTCGGTCCTCACCGAGCAGCTGATCAGCTGGGGCGTCCTGGACGCGGACGCCCGCCGCGCCGTCGCCCACGACGACGTCTGATCCGTCAAGGGACACTTGAGCAGAAACGTAACGCCGGGGTGGCCGGAACCGATCGGGTTCCGGCCACCCCGGCGTTTTACGTACGCATCTGAGCCCTCGGGAGCCCACAGAGGCACCGGAAGCCCCCGGACATGCCAGAGGGCCCGCAGCGACGTGCTGCGGGCCCTCTGAGCGGCGTAGGAGGCTTACGCCTCGTCGCGGCGCAGACCCGGCTTCAGATCCTTGAAGCGGCCGAGCAGGCCGTTCACGAAGGACGGCGAATCGTCCGTGGAGAACTCCTTGGCGAGCTGCACGGACTCGTCGAGCACCACGGCGTCCGGCGTCTCGTCGACCCAGATCAGCTCGTAGGCACCGAGCCGCAGGATGTTGCGGTCGACGACCGGCATCCTGTCCAGGGTCCACCCGACGGCGTACTGCGAGATCAGCTCGTCGATGCGGCGCGCGTGATCCGCGTACCCCTCGACCAGCTCCATCGTGAACTCGCTCACCGGCGGCTGCCGGGTATCGGTCCGCGAGTGGCGCACCCAGTCCGCGAGGACCGTCACTACATCTGCGCCACGCTGGTCGGCCTCGAAGAGAATCTGGAAGGCGCGCTTGCGGGCCGTATTACGAGCAGCCACGGTTAGCTGTTCACCCGGCCGAGGTAGTCGCTCGTGCGGGTGTCGACCTTGATCTTCTCGCCGGTGGTGATGAAGAGCGGCACCTGGATCTGGTGGCCGGTCTCCAGCGTCGCGGGCTTGGTGCCGCCGGTGGAGCGGTCGCCCTGGACGCCGGGCTCGGTCTCCTGGATGACCAGCTCGACGGCGGCCGGCAGCTCGACGAAGAGGACTTCGCCCTCGTGCTGCGCGACGGAGGCCGTGAAGCCCTCGATCAGGAAGTTGGCGGCGTCACCGACGGACTTGCGGTCGACGTGCAGCTGGTCGTACGTCTCCATGTCCATGAAGACGAAGTAGTCGCCGTCCATGTAGGAGAACTGCATGTCGCGCTTGTCGATCGTCGCCGTGTCGACCTTCACGCCGGCGTTGAACGTCTTGTCGACGACCTTGCCGGACATCACGTTCTTGAGCTTGGTGCGCACAAAGGCAGGGCCCTTGCCGGGCTTGACGTGCTGGAACTCGACGACGGACCAGAGCTGGCCCCCGTCGAGCTTGAGCACCAGGCCGTTCTTGAGGTCGTTCGTGGAAGCCACGGTTGCGGAATCTCCTGGACTGACGTGGACGACCCCGGCGCACGCGCATAGCTCGGAAAGCTAGAGCGCGAGCAGCTCCTTGGTCGTAATGGTGAGTAGCTCGGGTCCGCCGTCCGCCTCGGGGCGCACGACGAGCGTGTCATCGATCCGGACACCACCCCGTCCCGGGATGTGAACCCCCGGTTCGACGGTGACCGGCACGCAAGCGTCCAGTTTACCCATGGCCGCGGGCGCCAACTGCGGGTCCTCGTCGTTTTCGAGCCCCAGCCCATGTCCCATCAGCGGAGCGAGACCGTCCGCATACCCCGCGGAGTCCAGTACGAGGCGTGCCGCGCGGTCGATGTCGCGGTAGGCGGCGCCCGGTACGAGAGCCTCCCTGCCCGCCCGCTGAGCGGCGAAGACCAGGTCGTACAGCTCGATCTGCCAGTCCGCGGGGGACGTACCGATGACGAACGTACGCCCGATCTCACAACGATAACCGCGATAGTCGGCCCCCAGGCACACGGAGAGGAAATCCCCTTCCTCCACCCGCCGGTCCGTCGGCCGGTGGCCTCCCTTTCCGGAGTTCGGCCCGGTGCCGACGGAGGTCGGGAAGGCGGGCCCGTCCGCCCCGTGATCGACGAGGCGGCGCTCCAGCTCAAGGGCGAGGTGGCGCTCCGTACGTCCTACGAGGATGGATTCGAGGAGTTCGCCGAGCGCCTGGTCGGCGATCTCGGAGCCGATCCGCAGGCAGGAGATCTCCTCCTCGTCCTTGACGAGCCGCAGTTGCTCGACCGCTCCCCCGAGATCCGTGAGCCGCAGCCGCGGCGCGACCGATCTCAGCGCGCGATGCCGGGCGACCGTGAGGTCGTGCTCCTCCACGGCGAGCGCATCGGCGCCCCGCGTGGCCGCGAGGTCGGCCCCCGCGACGGCCGGGTCTCCGCCGGCCGCGTCGAGCAGCTGCACCCGCAGCCTCTCGTCGGGCCGCCCCTCGCCCTGCTGGTCGCCGAGCGGTCTGGAGCACAGCAGCAGGTCCTCGCCGCTGCCGAGCAGGAGCACGGCGCCCTGGGGCGCCGCCCCCGCGAGATACCGCACGTTGGCGGGACGGGACACCAACGCCGACGCGCTGCCGCCCGCGGCACAACGCTCCCTCAGCCGCTCGCGGCGGGCCGCGTACACCTCTGACATGGGACGAGCCTATGAGCGGTGGCGCCAGGCGGCCGGTTCAGCGCGTCCGACTGAGCGGTCCTACCACTGCGGCGGGCTCGCGATGGAGCGGGCGAGGACGTCGTCAAGGACCCGGGCCGTGGCGGGCACGTCCAGCTGGGAGTTGTCGATGATGGGCAGGCCCGAGCCGTACCAGCCGGCCATGCGGCCGTGGATGCGGGCCACTTCCTCGTCCGTGAGGCGGCGGTTGCCGCTGCGCTCGGCGTTGCGCTCCAGGACGATCTCCAGGCCAGGCAGCAGGACCACCGGAAGGAGGCCGGGGCCCACGTGGCGCTTCCAGCCACCGAGGCCGACGACCGGGCGGTCGGGGAAGACCGCGTCGTCGAGGATGCAGGAGATGCCGTTGGCCAGGAAGTTCCGTGCGGCGAAGCCGCAGGTGCGGCGGGCCAGGCGGTACTGCGCTTCCGAGTGGTCGTTCCAGCCCGACTGGGGGTCCGCGAAGCCCGAGCGGACCCATTCCCGTACGTCGTCGAGGCTGATGTGGGCGGTGGGCACCCTGCGGTGCTCCGCCCAGTACTTGGCGACGCTCGTCTTGCCCGCGCCCGCGGGGCCGATCAGAAGGACGGCCAGCGTGGTGGCGCCGGTGTCCGCCTGGGCCGTGCCGAGAGGGGGGCTCGGCATGGCGACGGGGCCGCCGGGCGGGAGCTGGATGTGGCCGGTCGTGTCCGGGGTCGGGGGCACAGGGGCGGCCGGGGCGTGGCTGTGCTGGGGGGCGGCGCCGTGCGGAGCGCCGGGCGCCACGTGCTGCGGCGTCGGGACATGCGGGTGCGGGGCAGGGCCCTGCGGATGGGGGGCCGTGCCCGGGGGGTGCGGGGCGCCGGCGAAACCCGGCGCGGGAGGCGGTGGGCCGCCCGGCGCTGCACCCGGCGGCGGACCGCTCGGGTGATGTGCGGCCGGGGACCAGCCGGTGGCCGGTCCGTGCCCCGGCTGATGGGGCGGCGGCAGCGGAGACCCCACTGCGTGCTGCATCCGGTGCCACTCCGTCTCGTGCGACTGACGCTGGTCGGGCGGCGGCCGGGGCCACCCGTTACCGAACGGTACCGTCCCCGGCCGACGTTGTGTGAACGGCCGGGGAGGCCGCAGGGTGCCCGTGGCTTGTTCTGACGGGCCGATTCAGCGCATTTCGAGCGCTAGTTCGCCACTTCGCCGTACGCGGCGAGCAGCACCGCGGGGTCGGGTCCCTCCAGGACGGTCGGCTTGCCGAGGCCGTCAAGGACGATGAACCGCAGCAGGTCACCGCGGGACTTCTTGTCGACCTTCATGGTCTCCAGGAGCTTGGGCCACTGGTCGTAGCGATAGCTCAGGGGCAGACCGACCGACTCCAGGACGGTGCGGTGCCGGTCGGCTGTCGCGTCGTCAAGGCGTCCGGCCAGGCGGCCGAGTTCGGCCGCGAAGGCCATGCCCACGGAGACGGCGGCGCCGTGCCGCCACTTGTAGCGCTCGTTCTTCTCGATGGCGTGGGCCAGCGTGTGCCCGTAGTTGAGGATCTCGCGCAGGCCCGACTCCTTGAGGTCGCCGGAGACGACCTCGGCCTTGACCTTGATGGAGCGCTCGATCAGCTCGGCGGTGTGCGGTCCCTGCGGGCTGCGCGCCGCCTGGGGGTCCTCCTCGATCAGTTCGAGGATCACCGGGTCGGCGATGAAACCGGCCTTGATGATCTCCGCGAGGCCCGACACGAAGTCGTTGACCGGCAGCGAGTCGAGCGCGGCCAGGTCGCACAGCACGCCCGTGGGCGGGTGGAAGGAGCCCACCAGGTTCTTGCCCTCGGCGGTGTTGATGCCGGTCTTGCCGCCGACCGCGGCGTCCACCATGCCGAGCACGGTGGTCGGCACGGCGATCCAGCGGACCCCGCGCAGCCAGGTCGCGGCCACGAACCCGGCGAGGTCGGTGGTGGCGCCGCCGCCGACACCGATGATGAGGTCGCTGCGGGTGAAGCCGGACTGGCCGAGGGCCTTCCAGCAGTACGCGGCGACCTCGGCGGTCTTGGCCTCCTCGGCGTTCGGCACCTGGATGGCGACGACCTCGTACCCCTGTCCTGCCAGGTCCTCACGCAGGGCGTCCCCGGTCTCGGCGAGCGCCTCGGGGTGGATGATCGCGACGCGCTTGGTGCGCTCACCGATCAGGCCGGGCAGCTCACCGAGGAGCTGCCGCCCGACGAGGACCTCGTACGGCTCGGTGCCCGCGGTGCCGCCGACCTGGATACGGGTGGGCGTCTGCCCCGCCGTCTCAGCCATCTCCGTCATGCTTCCTTCAACTCCAGTGCGTCGAGGACCGCCTGGGCGACCTCTTCGGGGGTGCGGTCGTCGGTGGCGACGACGGCGCGGGCGACTTCGGCGTAGAACTGGCGGCGGGCGTCCATCAGTTCGCGCCACTGCTTGCGCGGATTGACCGCGAGCAGGGGGCGCGCGACGTTCAGGCCGGTGCGCTTGACCGCTTCCTCGACGTCCATCGACAGATAGACGACGGGGTGCGGGGCAAGGAGCGCGCGGGTCGTCTCGTCGAGGATCGCGCCGCCGCCGAGCGCGAGGACACCCTCGTGCTCGGCGAGCGCCGTACGCACGGCATCGCGCTCCAGGTCACGGAAGTGCGACTCACCCTCGTCCACGAAGATGTCCGCGATCTCCCGGCCCTGTGCGGCCACGATGTCGGCGTCGGTGTCGCGGTAGACGGTGCCGAGGCGCTCGGCGAGCAGCGCGCCCACCGTCGACTTGCCCACGCCCATCGGCCCGACCAGAACGATCTGCGGGCCGGTCACCGGATCTGGAGGTTGTCGAGGTACGACGCCACGTTCCGCCGGGTCTCGGGCACGCTGTCGCCGCCGAACTTCTCGGCGACGGCGTCGGCCAGGGTCAGCGCGACCATCGCCTCGGCGACGATGCCGGCGGCCGGGACCGCGCACACGTCGGAGCGCTGGTGGTGCGCCTTGGTGGCCTCGCCGGTGGCGACGTCGACGGTGGCGAGCGCGCGCGGCACGGTCGCGATGGGCTTCATCGCGGCACGCACGCGCAGCAGTTCACCGGTGGTCAGGCCGCCCTCGGTGCCGCCGGAGCGGCCGGAGGTGCGCTTGATGCCGTCCTCGGTGGAGACGATCTCGTCGTGCGCCTTGGAGCCCGGCACCCGCGCGAGGTCGAAGCCGTCGCCGACCTCGACGCCCTTGATGGCCTGGATGCCCATGAGCGCGGCGGCGAGCCGCGCGTCGAGCCGCCGGTCCCAGTGCACGTGCGAGCCGAGGCCCACGGGCACTCCGTACGCGAGTACTTCGACCACACCCCCCAGGGTGTCGCCGTCCTTGTGGGCCTGGTCGATCTCGGCGACCATCGCCTTGCTCGCGTCCGCGTCGAGGCAGCGCACCGGGTCGCCGTCGAGCTTCTCGACGTCGGCGGGGGTGGGGTAGACGCCGTACGGAGCCTTGGCGCTCGCCAGCTCGGTCACGTGGCTGACGATCTCGATCCCGGCCGTCTCCTTCAGGTACGAGCGGGCGACCGCGCCGAGCGCGACGCGGGCCGCGGTCTCGCGGGCGGAGGCGCGCTCCAGGATCGGGCGGGCCTCGTCGAAGCCGTACTTCTGCATGCCCGCGAGGTCGGCGTGGCCGGGCCGTGGCCGGGTCAGCGGGGCGTTGCGGGCCAGGTCGGCGAGGATCTCGGGGTCGACCGGGTCGGCCGCCATGACCTGTTCCCACTTGGGCCACTCGGTGTTGCCCACCATGATCGCGATCGGCGAGCCCATGGTCAGACCGTGCCGGACGCCGCCCAGGAAGGTGACCTCGTCACGCTCGAATTTCATGCGCGCACCGCGCCCATAGCCGAGCCGCCGCCGGGCCAGGTGGTCCGCCACCATCTCCGTGGTGATCGGCACGCCGGCGGGAAGACCCTCCAGCGTCGCGACAAGTGCGGGTCCGTGGGACTCTCCCGCGGTCAGCCAACGCAACCTGCTCAACGGTGCTCCTCATGCTCGCGCCTGGAACTGCGTGGCGCGGCCGGGTGCGCGGCCCTGGCCCGCCATCCCCGATCCTCCCACGTCGGGGGGCGGGACCTGGCCTCCGGTCCATAAGACGGACGGCCCCGCTACCCCGCGGCGGTCGCGTCGGCCTTCGCGCGGGCCGCTCTGCGGGCGGCGATCTTGCGCGTGCGCTTGATGGTCCAGGCGGCCACGACGATCGCGACGATGACCGCGATGACCGTCAGCTGCAGCCACCAGGGCATGAATCTGAACGGCAGGAACCTGATGAAGAGCTCGAAGAGGTCCCCCTTGCCCGAGGCCAAGGACACCCCGGACATGGCGCTCACCATCGACATGACCCCGCACTCCCCCGTAATCGGTGCCGAACGGGGTGGATCTTAGCGTTTTTCGAGCGCGTGCTCCCCTGCCTTGCGCATCGCTGCCAGCGGCGCGGGCGAACGCCCTGTCATCTGCTCGACCTGGAGCACCGCCTGGTGCACGAGAAGATCGAGCCCGCTGACGACGGCCCCTCCGTACATGGACCAGCGGGCCGCCAGAGCGGTGGGCCACGGGTCGTACAGGACGTCGAAGAGGGTCGCGGGGCGCTCGGGCGCGGCGGCCGACAGCGCGTCGGTGGCACCGGCCGGAGTCGTGGCGATCACCAGCGGCGCACTCAGCGCCTGCTCGGCGTCCGCCCAGGCCTCGGTCCGCACCTCCACCCCGAGCCGCTCGCCCCACTGCCGCATCTCCGCGGCTCGCGCCTCACTGCGTACGTACGCGACGACCGCGCCCGTGCAGATCCGCGCGAGCGCGGCAAGAGCGGACGACGCGGTGGCGCCCGCGCCGAGGATCGCTGCCGACTCGACTTGCTCGATGCCACGTTCCCTGAGGGCGGCGACCATGCCGGGGATGTCGGTGTTGTCGCCGACGCGGCGGCCGTCGTCCGTGAAGACGACGGTGTTGACCGCCTCGACGGAGGCGGCGGTCGCGCTGATCTCGTCGAGCAGCGGGATCACCGCGCGCTTGAGCGGCATCGTCAGCGAGAGCCCGGCCCACTCAGGACCGAGACCCTTCATGAACCCGGGCAGGGCCGCCTCGTCGACGTCGAACAGGTCATACGTCGAGTCGACAAGACCCAGCTCCCCGTATGCGGCGCGGTGCAGTACCGGGGAGAGGGAGTGGGCGATGGGTGAGCCGAGGACCGCGGCCCGGCGGCCAGCCTCAGTCGCCATTCTTCTGCCGATCATTGAATTTGGCGACCAGCTTTTCGTGCTCAGCCAGCGTCTTCGTGAACTGGGTCTTCTTCTGGTCGACGGAGATGAAGAACATCCAACCACCACCGTCCGGAGCCAGTGTGGCCTTCAGCGCCTCGTCGCCCGGGTTTCCGATCGGCCCCGGCGGGAGGCCCTTGTGGAAGTACGTGTTGTACGGGTCGGGATCGTTCCGGATCTTCGAAATCGGGATATCGATCTCGCTCTGACCCTTGAGGTAGTTGTACGTCGAGTCGAACTCGAGCTTCTGGTTGGTCACCGTGTTGGACGTCTTGAGGCGGTTGTAGACGACGGACGCCATCTTCTTGAAGTCGTCGTGCGTCATGCCTTCGGCCTGGACGAGGCTGGCCACTGTGAGGACCTGCAGCGGATCCTTCAACTGCAGCTCAGCGGCCTTCGACTTGAGGCCCAGCTCGTCGTACTTCTCGTTGGCGCGGGTGACCATCTTCTTGAGGACATCCTCCGGCTTCTGGCCCTTGGCGACCGGATAGCTGGACGGGTAGAGGAAGCCCTCGAGCGGGTCCTTGATGTCCTTGTTGGTGTTCGCCCAGTCCGGAAGTCCGAGACTCTTCCATTCCTTCTTGGCGACGCCTGCCGTCGTTCCCTTGTCGAGCTCCAGGCGAGTGTCGATCTGCGAGTAGACCCACGCATTACGCCGCCCCTCAGGAATAATGAGGTTATTGCGGCTCTTCGGGCTGAGCATCAGTTCGACGGCACTCTTGGCGGACATTTCCTTCTTCAGGACATAGACGCCTTCCTGAATGGTATTGCCCTTGGGGTTCTGCGCCTGCGCGGAGACAAAGGCGTCCACGCTCTTGACGACCCCGGCCTCTTTCAGTTTCTGGCCGATCACATAGCCGCCGGCCCCCTTCGGGATGTCGACCGTCGCGATGCCGGTGCCCTCGCCCGCGTAGTCCGGCGACGTACCGAATCGGTCCTGGTAGAACTGGTAGCCGAAGTAGCCGACCCCGCCGAGACCACCGGCGAAGACCAGCGTCACGACCAGGCAGGCGCAGCCGCTGCGGCGCTTCTTCGGTTTCTTGCCGCCCCGGCCGCCCCGGCGGTCCCCGCGGCGCCCCGGCGGAGTGTCGTCGTCCTCGTCATCGTCGTCCGCGCCCGAGAAGAAGGCGTGCTCGCGCTGGTCCGGGCCCGGGTCCCAGTCCTGCCGCGGCTCCGGTTCGGGGCGGCGGCGGGACGGCGGCTCCGGCGGGGGGTACGCGTCGGGCGTGCCGTAGTAGTCCGGGCTCTCCGCGCCGTAGCCGCCCGGCTGGTGGCCGTAGGGGTCCGCGGGGTCGGCGGCGTAGGGGACCTGGCCGTGCTGGCCGGTGTCGTAGCCGCCGTTGTACTGCTGCTGCCCAGGGGCGCCGTTGTACTGCTGCTGGCCGGTGGGCCCGCCGTACTGCTGCTGGCCCTGCTGACCGTAGGCCTGCTGCTGGCCCGTGTTCCAGTCGTCGTACTGCGCCTGCTGCTGAGGGTGCTGCGGCTGCTGAGGGTGGTACTGCCCCTGGCCGCCGTAGGTGGACTGGCCGCCCGAAGGCTGCTGTCCTCCCCATCCGCCGTCCCCGTACAACGGGTCCTCGGGATGCCACGGTTCGGAGCCTGGACCCCGGCCATACTCAGTCATCGATCCCCTACATGCCGCGAGGCGGGGCCGCCGTCTGAGTGGGAGGGCAACCGTTCCGCCTCTTGATGCTGTGCGGCAGCTGTTCGAACACCGCCGCATCGCGCGGAACGTTACCGTATCGCGATCAGATGACCACTTCGACGCCCTCGCCCGGAGCTTTACCTGACGCCCGTTCGGACTCCAGTGCCTGCTGAAGGATGATGACGGCCGCCGCCTGATCGATGACAGACCTGCCCTTTTTGGACTTCACGCCCGAGGCGCGCAGCCCCTGACTGGCCGTCACTGTGGTCATCCTCTCGTCCAGGAGCCTCACCGGAATGGGCGCCACCAAGCGCGCGAGGTCCTGGGTGAAGGCACGAACCTTGACGGCCGCCGGGCCCTCGCCCCCCTTGAGGGAGCGAGGGAGACCGACGACGATCTCGATCGGTTCGTACTCGTCGACGAGCTGCTTCAACCGGCGCTGGGCGGCCGGGACATCGCGTCCCGGCACCGTCTCCACCGGCGTGGCGAGGATCCCGTCGGGGTCGCACGACGCGACCCCGATCCGGGCGTCACCGACGTCGATGGCCAGACGCCGGCCCCTGCGCATGCCCCCCGCGGAGTCGTCCATCAGGCCGTCTCGGCGACGAGGCGCTCGACGGCGGCCATGGCGTCCCCGATGGCCGCGGGGTTCTGGCCGCCGCCCTGGGCGACGTCCGGCTTGCCGCCGCCACCGCCGCCGAGGGTCTTGGCGGCCGTACGGACGAGGTCGCCGGCCTTGAGGCCGCGCTCGCGGGCGGCTTCGTTCGTGGCGATGACCGTCAGCGGGCGGCCGTTGGCCGTCGTGAACAGGGCCACCACCGCCGGGCGGTCGCCCGGGATGCGGTGCCGTACGTCGAGGACCAGCTTGCGCAGGTCGTCGGCGCCCGTGCCGTCCGGCACCTGGCCGGTGGCGAGCGCGACGCCTCGTACGTCCTTGGCGGACTCGACGAGACCGGCGGCGGCCTGGAGGACCTTCTCCGCGCGGAACTTCTCGATCTCCTTCTCGGCGTCCTTCAGCTTGCCGAGCATGGCGGAGACCTTCTCGGGCAGCTCCTCGGAGCGGCCCTTGACCAGCTCCTGGAGCTGGGCGACGACCGTGTGCTCCTTGGCGAGGAAGTTGTACGCGTCGACGCCGACCAGGGCCTCGATGCGGCGCACGCCGGAGCCGATGGACGATTCGCCGAGCAGCTTCACCAGGCCCAGCTGGGCAGTGTTGTGGACGTGGGTGCCGCCGCACAGCTCCTTGGAGAAGTCGCCGATGGTGACCACGCGGACCCGCTCGCCGTACTTCTCGCCGAACTCGGCGATGGCGCCCTGCTTCTTGGCCTCGTCGATCGACATGACCTCGGCCTGTACGTCGAGTTCATGGGCGAGGACTTCGTTGATCTTCTGCTCGACGTCCGTCATGACGGCCGTGGGAACGGCCGACGGGGAGCCGAAGTCGAAGCGGAATCGGCCCGGCTGGTTCTCGGAACCTGCCTGGGCGGCCGTCGGGCCGAGCGCGTCGCGCAGCGCCTGGTGCGTGAGGTGCGTGGCGGAGTGCGCGCGGGCGATGGCGCGGCGGCGGTGCACGTCGATCGAGGCCCACACCTGGTCGCCGACGGTGATCTCGCCGACCTGGACGACACCCTTGTGGACGTGCACGCCGGGCACCGGCTTCTGCACGTCACGGATCTCGACGACGGCGCCGTTGTCCAGGCGGATCCGGCCGGAGTCGGCGATCTGGCCGCCGCCCTCGGCGTAGAAGGGGGTGCGGTCGAGGACGACCTCGACCTCGTCGCCCTCGCGGGCGGCGGGGGACGAGACGCCGTCGACCAGGAGGCCCACGATCACGGCCTCGTTCTCGGTGAGGGTGTAGCCGGTGAAGTCCGTGGCTCCCGAGGCGTCGACGATCTCGCGGTAGGCGCCGAGGTTCGCGTGGCCGGTCTTCTTGGCCTGGGCGTCGGCCTTGGCACGCTCCCGCTGCTCCTTCATCAGGCGCCGGAAGCCGTCCTCGTCCACGGTCAGGCCCTGTTCGGCGGCCATCTCCAGGGTGAGGTCGATCGGGAAGCCCCACGTGTCGTGCAGCAGGAACGCCTTGTCGCCGGCGAGGACCTTGCCGCCTGCGGCCTTGGTCTCGGTGACGGCGGTGTCGAGGATGTTCGTGCCGCCCTTGAGGGCCTTGAGGAAGGCGGCCTCTTCGGCGAGGGCTACGGTCTCGATGCGCTTGCGGTCGGATCGGAGCTCGGGGTACTGCTCGCCCATCGACTTGATGACCGTGTCGACGAGCTCGTGGACGACCGGGCCCGTGGCGCCCATCAGACGCATGTTGCGGATGGCGCGGCGCATGATGCGGCGCAGGACGTAGCCACGGCCTTCGTTGCCGGGCGTGACGCCGTCGCCGATGAGCATCACGGACGTACGCATGTGGTCGGCGACCACGCGCAGGGAGACGTCCGAGCCCTGCTCGGCGCCGTACCGGACGCCGGTCAGCTCGGTGGCCTTGTCCATGACGACGCGCAGGGTGTCGGTCTCGTACATGTTCTGTACGCCCTGAAGGATCATGGCGAGACGTTCGAGGCCGAGGCCGGTGTCGATGTTCTTGCTGGGCAGCTCGCCGAGGATCTCGAAGTCCTCCTTCGAGGTGCCCTCGCCGCGCTCGTACTGCATGAAGACCAGGTTCCAGATCTCCACGTAGCGCTCGTCGTTGACGGCGGGGCCGCCCTCGACGCCGAACTCGGGGCCGCGGTCGTAGTTGATCTCGGAGCAGGGGCCACAGGGTCCGGGGACACCCATGGACCAGTAGTTGTCCTTCTTGCCCAGGCGCTGGATGCGCTCGGCGGGGACGCCCACCTTCTCGCGCCAGATGGTCTCGGCCTCGTCGTCGTCGAGGTAGACCGTCACCCACAGGCGCTCGGGGTCGAGGCCGTAGCCACCGTCCGCCACGGAGCTGGTGAGCAGCTCCCAGGCGTACTTGATGGCGCCTTCCTTGAAGTAGTCACCGAAGGAGAAGTTGCCGCACATCTGGAAGAACGTGCCGTGCCGCGTGGTCTTGCCGACCTCTTCGATGTCGGGCGTACGCACGCACTTCTGCACGCTAGTGGCGCGCGAGAACTGCGGCTTGACCTCACCCAGGAAGTAGGGCTTGAAGGGCACCATGCCCGCGGGGACGAGGAGCAGAGTCGGGTCGTCCGCGATGAGCGACGCCGAAGGGACGACGGTGTGCCCGCGCTCCTCGAAGAAGCTCAGCCAGCGGCGGCGAATCTCGGCCGACTCCATCAGTGGTCCTCATTCCGGTTGTACGAGTACTTCGACTTCGAGAGGTACTTGCCCTGCTTGTTCTTGTCGGTCTTGCTTGACTTGCTGGTTCTGCCGTTCTCGATGGCCACGACCACGCGGCGCTGCCCGGGCAGTTCGGGGTCGACCGGGGCTTCGAGGCCGAGGGCCTCGCCCAGTTCGGCCTCGCGCTGGGCCATGCCGTCGCGGACGTCGAGAGCGAAGTCCTTGAGCTTGTGACCCGCCTCGACCGCCTTGTTCGCGGCCTGCGCCGCGAGGCTTTCGGGGGTCAGTTGCTTGATCTTGCGGTTGACCTTGGTGGTGGCCCACACACCGGCAGCGGCGCCCGCGGTGAACCAGAACGTACGGCGGAACATCGCTGCGTCAGTCCTTCTTCCGCTTGCCCCGCCGCCGCGCGGAGGGGACGGTGCGCCCCACGATCACGGTACGTCGGGCGGGCGCCGGGGGCACATTGGTTGATTCGGGTCCTGCCTTGCGGCCCAGGGCCCTGCGCACCCCGTAGCCGAACGCGGCGACCTTGACGAGGGGCCCGCCGAAGGTGGAGGCCACCGTCGTGGAGAGCGCCGAGGCGTTCGACGTGACTTCCTGGACGTCCGACGCGATGGCGTCGACCCGGTCGATCTGGGTCTGCGCCGAGCGCACCGCGGTAGAGGCGTCCGCGAGGAGCGGGACGGCCTGCTCGGTCACTTCCGCGACGAGCTTGGTGGTCGCCCTGAGCGTCTGCGCCAGCCTCACCAGCACCACGGCCAGGAAGGAGACCAGGATCGCCCAGAAGACGGCCACCAGGATCCCGGCCACCTCTCCACCGGACACTGTGCACCGCTCCCTGAACATCGGTCCCGAACATCGAAAAGTCGTCCCCCGACCCTATCGCGCCGGGGCGAAGGCTCCGCACCGCATTACCGTGTAGCGGCAAGGGAGTTACCTGAAGTGATTGTACGGACTGCTTACGGATGGGTACGCTCCGTATCTCATGCGACGCGATCAGGGCACCGGTAACCGTCGGTACGACTCCCCCGCCCGCCCGCCGAGACCCGGCAACCTCCCTCTGGAGCTCAACGCCTTCGTCGGACGCACCGCCGAACTCGCCTCTCTCGCCGCCGCGTTGGAGGCCGGACGCCTGGTCACGGTGACCGGCGTCGGCGGTGTCGGGAAGTCGCGCCTCGCCCTCCGGGCGGCCTGCGGCACCGCGCCGCGGGGCGGTGCCTGGCTGGTGGAGCTCGCCGGGGTCAGGGATCCCGATCTGGTGGAGCACGCCGTCGCCGACGCCCTGCGTCTGACGGATCACACCCACCGCGCGCCGCGCGAGGTGCTGCTCGACCATCTCGCGGAGCGGGAAGTCCTCCTCGTCGTCGACGGGTTCGAGCACCTGGTGGAGGCGTGCGCCTCGCTGGTGGGGGATCTGCTGCACCACTCCCCCGGGCTCCGCGTGCTCGCGGCGGGGCGCCGGCCGCTCGACACCTGTGGCGAGCGGATCTTCCCGCTCGCGCCGCTGCCCACCGAGGACGCGGCCGTGCTGTTCGCCGACCGTGCGGCGGCCGGGCTCCCCGGGTTCGCCCTGGACGAGGAGAACGAAGCCGACGTGGCGGAGCTGTGCCGCCGCCTGGACGGGATCCCGCTGGCCGTCGAGCTGGCGGCGGGGAGGCTGCGGGCGCTCTCGCCCGCACAGCTCCTTGCCCGGCTCGACAACCGCTTCGCGCTGCTCACCGGGACGCGGCGCGATGTGCCGCCGCGGCATCAGACCCTGCGGACGGCCATCGGCTGGAGCCATGAGCTGTGCACGGCGAGCGAGCGCCTGCTGTGGGCGCGGCTCTCGGTGTTCTGCGGGCCTTTCGACCTGGAGGCGGCCGAGTACATCTGCAGCGGCGACGGACTGCACGCCGACGACGTCCTCGACGTACTCGGCGAGCTGCTCGCGCAGTCCGTCGTGACGCGTGAGGAAGGGCCGACGGGCGTCCGCTACCGCATGCTCGACACGGTCCGGGCGTACGGCGCCGACTGGCTGGAGGCGACCGGCGACGCCGCGCGGATGCGGCGCAGACACCGCGACTGGTACATGGGGCTCGCCACCTGGTGCGAGCTGGACTGGTTCTCGCCGCGCCAGGCGCGGGTCGCCGAGCTCGTCGACTGTGAACTGCCCAATCTGCGGGGCGCGTTGGAGTACTGCCTGACCGAGCCGGACGAGACGCATCTGGGCCAGTATCTGGCGGGCAGTCTGTGGTTCTACTGGGTGGGCTGCGGGCGGCTCGCGGAGGGGCGGCACTGGCTCGACCGCGCCCTCGAACTGGACGGCGGCCACGACGAATCGCGCCTCAAGGCGCTGTGGGTGCTCGGCTACGTCGCGGTCCTCCAGGGCGACACGGTCGCCGCGCTCGCCGCACTCCAGGAGTGCAAGGACGAGGCGGAACGTACCGGCAGCGCCATCGCGACGGCGTACGCCGTGCACCGCATCGGCTGCCTCGCGCTCCTCGCCGACGACATGGAGCGCGCCGAAACCTTGCTGCGCTCGGCTCTCGCGCAGTACCGCGAGATCGGCGAGCTGAACAGCAACGTCCTGATGGGCCAGGTCGAGCTGGCGATGGCCCTGGCCTTCCGCGGGGAGCTCGCCGACGCGGTGGAGCTCTGCGAGGACGTACGCCAGGTCTGCGAGGACCACGGCGAGCGCTGGACTCTCGCGTACGCCCTCTATGTCCTCGGCTTCGCGGCCTGGACGCGGGGCGAGGCGGCGACCGCCCGTGACCTGGTGATGCGGTGCCTGGCGCTGGACCACGCGTTCCACGATCTGCTCGGTACGGTGCTCGCGATCGAGCTGCTCGCCCTGTTCACCGCGGTGGAGGGTGACCCGGCTGAGGCCGCCGTCCTACAGGGCGCCGCGTCCCGTATCTGGCCCTCGGTGGGCCTCCCGCTGTTCGGCTCCGGGCACTTCGGCAGGCCGCACGCGCTGTGCGAGTCGCAGGCCCGCGAGCAGCTGGGCGACGCGCGGTACGAGGAGTGCGTGGCCGTCGGGGCCGGTCTCGCCCCGGACGCGGCGGTGTCCCGTGCTCTGGGCGCCGGCTCCAGGAGCAACGCAAAAACCCGCCGCCTGCCCCACCACGAAGGGAGGGCGGGCGACGGGCTGAAGCAGGGAGAGCTACGTCCGGGTCAGCGGGCGTAGTACTCGACGACGAGCTGCTCGTCGCAGATCACGGGGATCTCCTTGCGGTTCGGGTCACGGTCCAGACGGAAGGCCAGGGCCTTCAGGTTGACCTGGAGGTAACGCGGGATCTCGCCGTCGGGGGCGAAGCCGCCCTCACGGGAGACCTGGAACAGCGGCTTCTCGCGGCTGCGCTCGCGGACCATCACGACGTCGTCGGGACGGACGCGGAACGACGGCTTGTCGACCTTGCCGCCGTTGACCTCGATGTGGCCGTGGCTGACCATCTGACGGGCCTGGTAGATCGTGCGGGCGATGCCCGAACGCAGGATCAGGGCGTCGAGACGGCGCTCGAGCTCGATGACCAGGGCCTCGCCGGTCTTGCCTTCGGCCTTCTTGGCGCGGTCGTAGGCACGGGCCATCTGCTTCTCGCTGATGTCGTACTGCGCGCGCAGACGCTGCTTCTCGAGCAGACGGACCTTGTAGTCCGAGTTCTGCTTGCGCCCACGGCCGTGCTCGCCCGGCGGGTAGGGGCGGGCCTCGAAGTACTTGACGGCCTTCGGGGTCAGCGCGATGCCGAGGGCACGCGACTTCTTGACCTTGGGGCGGGACTGGTTCGGCATGAACCAACCTCTCTGTTCATTGTGAAATCGGCTTCACCAGGGTTAGGGGAGGTCGCAATCCGCAGCCTGGGAAACCCATCGGATCCGGTGGTTCTGGATCCGGCGGGCAGCCGCTCCCTGGTCTGGGCACTATGTGCAGCACGCGAGTGGCCCACCGACCGCTTCCCGGAGTACGAGATGGTGGTGGGCTGCCCGCGACACCTTCGACGGTGCGCGACGCTCCTGGAGATCCCTGGACGGTGAGGTCCGGGGCTCCGGCTGGATGTCCCGTTCTGGTGGTGCCGGTACGAGACCGGACACAGGACGCAGCACTTCGGGCAAGTGTACCGGGTGGCGGGGGGTGCCTCAGCCGCGGGCCGGAGTGGGCCGCGAAGAGGTGGGGAGGGGTGGGGCTACTCGCCCTTGAGGCGCTCGCGCACCCGCTCGACCACGTCGGCGTACCTCGCCTCGGCTCCATAGCGCGTGGGCTGGTAGTAACGCTTGGCCGCGACGGTGTCCGGTGCGTACTGCTGGGCCGCGATCGCGCCCGGTACGTCGTGCGGATACACATAGCCCTGGGCGTGGCCGAGCTTGGCCGCTCCCTTGTAGTGCCCGTCGCGCAGGTGGGGCGGGACGGGGCCCGCGAGGCCCGCGCGGACGTCGGCCTGGGCGGACTGGATGGCGATCGTCGCGGCGTTCGACTTCGGGGCCAGGGCGAGCGCGATCGTCGCGTGGCTGAGGGTGAGCGCGGCCTCCGGGAAGCCGATCATGGCGACGGCCTGGGCGGCCGCGACCGCCGTGGGCAGGGCCGTGGGGTCGGCGAGGCCGATGTCCTCGCTCGCGGAGATCATCAGGCGGCGGGCGATGAAGCGGGGGTCCTCGCCCGCCTCGATCATCCGGGCCAGATAGTGCAGGGCCGCGTCCACGTCCGAACCGCGGATGGACTTGATCAGGGCGCTCGCGACGTCGTAGTGCTGGTCGCCGTCGCGGTCGTACTTCACGGCGGCGCGGTCGACCGACTCCTCCAAGGTCTGGAGGGTGATCGTCTTCTCGCCCTTGGCGAGGGCCGAGCCCGCGCCGGCCTCCAGGGCGGTGAGCGCGCGCCTGGCGTCGCCGCCGGAGATCCGCAGGAGATGCTCCTCGGTGTCCTCGGGCAGCTCCACGGCGCCGCCGAGGCCCCGCTCCTCGGTGAGCGCCCGCCGCAGCAGGCCGCGCAGGTCGTCGTCCGTGAGGGGTTCGAGGGTGAGGAGGAGGGAGCGGGACAGGAGCGGGGAGATGATCGAGAAGTACGGGTTCTCGGTCGTCGCCGCGATGAGCGTCACCCAGCGGTTCTCGACGGCGGGCAGCAGGGAGTCCTGCTGGGCCTTGCTGAAGCGGTGGATCTCGTCCAGGAAGAGGACGGTCTCCTTGCCGTGGCCGCCCATCGCGCGCCGGGCGCCCTCGATGACCGCGCGGACTTCCTTGACGCCCGCGGTGATCGCGGAGAGCTCCACGAAGCGCTTGTTCGTGGCCTTCGAGACCACGTACGCAAGGGTCGTCTTGCCGATGCCCGGCGGTCCCCACAGGAACACCGACGAGGGGCCCGCCGGTCCTCCGCCGCCCTCGCCGACCAGCCTGCGCAGGGGCGAGCCCTGCTTCAGCAGATGCTGCTGGCCGACGACTTCTTCGAGGGTGCGCGGGCGCATCCGGACGGCCAGGGGACTCGTCGAAGGGTCCTTCTCCTGGCGGTCCTCGGCAGCTGCGGTGAACAGGTCGGGCTCCACGAATCGAACCCTACGTCAGCCCACTGACAACGCGGCCCGCGCGAGTGCGGCTGTCAGCTGGTCCAGAAGTCCCACCAGCGCGTGAGGATCAGCATGCCGATGATGCCGATGTGCAGCACCGGAAGCACCCAGGTGAACTCGCTGAAGAACGTACGCAGCCAGGAGGGCGCGGGCAGGAAGCCCTTGCGGATGTTGAACGACGTGACGTACCAGAACATGATGATCGTGGCGACCCAGGCCAGGCAGCACCACAGGCACAGCGAGTTGATCTCGTACAGCGACTGGTACTGGAGCCACGTGCAGAAGCCGACCCCGAAGAGCGTGCCCGCGTTCAGCGTCAGCCAGTACCAGCGCGGGAAACGCGCGCGGCCCAGCAGGCTCATGCCGACACAGATCACGGCGGCGTACGCGGCCAGGCCCAGCATCGGGTTCGGGAAGCCGAACACCGATGCCTGGTCGCTGGTCATGATGTTGCCGCAGGAGACCACCGGATTGAGGCTGCACCCCGGCGTGAAGTCCGGGTCCTCAAGGAGCTTGAACTTGTCCAGCGTGATGACCCACGCCGCAAGGAGGCCCGCCGCACCCGTGATCACCAGAAGCAGCGCGAACGCACGGCTCCCACCGACACTGCGTGGCGCGTCCGCGTCCGTTCCCCCGTGATCGTGCTCGTGCTCGGAGGGGCGGCTTTCGCTTGCCGGGGTCGTCTTGCTCATCACGCCGTTCCGTCGCTTGGGGGGCCTGCGGGCACGGACATTGTGCCGCACGCGCGCGGGTGTCCACCGTTCGATGGACATAAGGAGGTACGCACGGAGGTCCCGGAGCGTTCGGTTCACCGGAACGCTCTACGTCATGACAGCAGACGACGGCACGACGGCAGCCAGAGGCGAACTCGCGGTGGACGTTCGAGGGCTGCGCAAGCGATACGGCGATGTGACGGCGGTCGACGGCATCGACCTGGCCATCCGGCACGGCGAGGTCTTCGGCATCCTCGGCCCCAACGGCGCGGGCAAGAGCACCACGGTGGAGATCCTCCAGGGCAACCGCGCCCGGGACGGCGGCGAAGTCGCGGTACTCGGCGCCGACCCCGCGTCCGCAGGGCGTGCGTGGCGCTCGCGCGTGGGGATCGTCTGGCAGGACGAGTCTGCGCCCGCCGAGCTGACGGTGCGCGAGACAGTGCGTCAGTTCGCCCGCTACTACCCGAAGCCGCGCGACCCCGAAGACGTCATCTCGCTCGTCGGCCTCGATGAGAAGGCGGCGAGCCGCGTCAAGGGCCTCTCCGGCGGCCAGCGCCGCCGCCTCGACGTGGCACTCGGCGTCATCGGCGACCCCGCGCTCCTGCTCCTCGACGAGCCGACGACGGGCTTCGACCCGGCCGCGCGGCGCCAGTTCTGGGGCCTGATCCGCAGGCTCGCCGACGAGGGCACCACCATCGTGCTCACCACGCACTACCTGGAGGAGGCCGAGGCGCTCGCGCACCGGCTCGCGGTGATCGCCGACGGCCGGGTGGTCGCCGAGGGCGAGCCCTCGGCCCTGCGCCACCGCCACGGCGCGGAGGCCACCGTCGAGTGGACCGACCTGGACGGGACCCCGCGCGGCGAGCGCACCGGCACACCGACGCGGACCGTCGCCGAGCTGACGGCCCGGTTCGACGGGGAGATCCCGGGGCTGCGCATCAGCCGGCCCTCCCTCGAAGACGTGTATCTGCGGCTCACCGGGCAGGAAGGCGACGCACGATGACATCGACGGCGAGCACCACGGGCGTACGTCCCTCCGAGCGGGTCCCCCAGCGGCTGCCCTCCGCCTGGGCGCTCGGTCTGCACCAGGGGGCGATGGAACTGCGGCAGTTCTTCCGGCTGCGCGAGCAGGTGGTCTTCACCTTCGCCTTCCCCATCGTCTTCCTCTTCCTCTTCGCATCGATCTTCAGCAACGACGTGGAGGGCGCGGGCATCACGGCGTCGCAGCTCTACGTGGCCGCGATGATCGCCGCGGGCGTCATGTCCACCAGCTTCCAGTCGCTCGGCATCTCCATCGCGATCGAGCGCGACGAGAAGGTGCTGCGGCGCCTGCGCGGGACGCCGATGCCGCCCGCCGCGTACTTCCTCGGCAAGATCTGGCTCGTCCTGGTCACCGGACTCCTGGAGACCGTCGCCCTGCTGGTCGTCGGCGTGACGCTCTTCGACGTCGATCTGCCCACGAGCGCGGGCAAGTGGCTCACCTTCGGCTGGGTCTTCGTCCTCGGCCTCACCGGCTGCGCGCTGCTCGGCATCGCGATCAGCAGCGTCCCGAAGTCCGGACGCGGCGCGAACTCGGTGGTCGTACTCCCGTTCCTGGTGCTGCAGTTCATCTCCGGCGTCTACATCGCCATCGACACGATCCCCGACTGGATGCTGAACATCGGCGCGCTCTTCCCGCTGAAGTGGATGTGCCAGGGTTTCCGCGGGGTGTTCCTGCCCGAGTCGGCCAACGTCCTGGAGCAGACGGGTAGTTGGGAGTACGGCCGTATCGCCCTGGTGCTCGGTGCCTGGTGCGTCGGAGGATTGGTGCTGTGTCTGCTGACCTTCCGGTGGAAGAACCGGCGCGAGGGATGAGCAAGGCGTCCGGACCGCGCGACGCGCACATCTGGCTGCGCACGTTCCGGCTCTGGGACGCGTACTTCGCCGTGGTGTGGGTGGCCACCCTGATCTTCGTGCTCGGCACGGCGGAGCCGGGGTGGCCCGTCCGGCTCACCACCGCGGGGCTGCTGCTGCTCCTGGCCCCCTGGTACGTGGGGTTCGGGCGCGGCGTCCTCATGGAGGAGGGCACCGACGAGCGGCGGGCGTTGATCTACGTCGCGGGCGCCGTCGTGCTGTTCCTGCCACCGGGTGTGCTGATCGGCGAGACCCGCCTGATGACCTTCGCGCTCATCCCGCAGTGCTTCATCTGTCTGCGGATGCGCTGGGCGATCGCGGGGGTCACCGTCATCAACTTCGCGCCCGTGGCGGGCTGGGCGCTGCTGTGGCGGCCCTCGCCGCAGGACCTCTTCTACAACTCGGTGTTCGCCGTGGTGACGCTGGTCTTCTCGGTGGCGATGGGCAGCTGGGCCGTCCGCATCATCGAGCAGAGCCTCGAACGGGCCGAGCTCATCGCCGAGCTGGAGGCCAGCCGCGAGGAGGTCGCCCGGCTCTCCGCCGAGCGCGGCGCCCTCACGGAGCGCGAGCGCATGTCGCGCGAGATCCACGACACCCTCGCGCAGGGCTTCACCAGCGTCCTCATGCTCGTCCAGGCCGTCGACGCGGAGCTGGAGCGCGACGTTCCCGCCGCCCGCCGCCACCTGGGCCTGATGGAGGCGACGGCCCGGCAGAACCTCGCCGAGGCGCGGGCCCTGGTCGCGGGGCGCGCGCCCGCCGACCTGGACGGCGGTTCGCTCCCTGACGCCTTGCGGCGCCTGGCCTCCCGGCACGAGGCCGAGGTCTCCGTGACGGGTGAGGTGCGCCCGCTGCCGCCGGGCCTCGAAGTGGTGGCCCTGCGCTCCTGCCAGGAGGCCCTCACCAACGTACGCAGGCACGCCGGGCCCGGTGCGTCGGCGAGTGTCGCCCTGGCCTACGCGCCGGGCTCGCTCACCCTGGCGGTGCGGGACACGGGGCGCGGCTTCGACCCCGGCGTGCCGCGGCAGGGGTACGGCCTGCCGGGGCTGCGCGAGCGGGCCGCCGAGGTCAGGGGCACCGCAGAGGTGACCAGTGGCCCCGGTGGCGGCACGACCGTCACCGTCCTGCTTCCGATCCCCGAGAGGAGCGCCCCGTGATCCGCGTCGTGCTGGCCGACGACCATCCCGTCGTACGCGAGGGACTGCGCGCCATGCTGAGCGCCGAGCCGGACCTGGACGTGGTCGCGGAGGCGTCCAGCGGGCCCCGGGCGGAGGCGCTGGCCGCCGAACTGCGGCCGGACATCGTCCTGATGGACCTGCGGATGCCCGGCGGTGGCGGGGCCGACTCGATCGAGCGGATGGCGGCGGCGGGGCTGCCCTGCCGGGTCATCGTGCTCACGACGTACGAGACCGACCGCGACATTCTGCGGGCCGTGGAGGCGGGGGCGGCGGGTTATCTGCTGAAGGATCTGGCGCGGGGGGAGCTGGCCGAGGCGGTGCGGGCCGCTGCTCGCGGGGAGACGGTCCTTGCCCCTTCGGTGGCGGCGCGGCTCGTCGACCAGCTGCGGACTCGCCCGGAGCGGCCTCGGCTGTCCGCGCGCGAGACTGCGGTGCTCCGGCTTGTCGCCGAGGGGTGTACGAACGCGGAGATCGGGCGGCGCTTGCACGTCGCGGAGTCCACGGTGAAGACGCATTTGCTGCGGGTCTTCGGGAAGCTGGGGGTGGATGACCGCACCGCCGCAGTCACGAGTGCGATGCGGTGCGGGCTGCTGGACTGAGTTTCTCGCCCCCTCCGCCCCTACCCGTCCCGTCCTGGGGCTCCGCCCCAGACCCCGCTCCTCAAACGCCGGAGGGGCTGAATTTCAGCCCGTCCGGCGTTTGAGGACGAGGCCGTTCAGGCCGATCCGGGGGTCTGGGGGCGGAGCCTCCAGGGACGGGACGGGTAGGGGGCGGAGGGGGCGAAAAAACTGCCCCCGGGGTTAGCTCAGCCGGGACTTCAGCTCCGCCACCAACTCGTCCACGGCGACAGCCACCTGCTCCCCGGACTCCATGTCCTTGAGCTGGACCACGCCCTCGGCGAGATCCCTCTCACCGGCGACGACGGTGTACCGCGCGCCGCTGCGGTTGGCGTTCTTCATCGCGCCCTTGAGGCCCTTGCCGCCGTACGAGAAGTCCGCCGCGACCCCGGCCCTGCGCAGCTCCGTCACCTTGGAGAACAGCACCCGGCGCGCCTCGTCGCCCAGCGGCACCGCGAACACGCTGGTCGCCGAGGGCAGTTCGAGCTCCACGCCCTCCGCCTCCAGGGCAAGGACCGTGCGGTCCACGCCGAGCGCCCAGCCGACCGACGGCAGCGAGGGGCCGCCAATCATCTCGGACAGGCCGTCGTAGCGGCCACCGCCGCCCACCGCGGACTGCGAGCCCAGGCCGTCGTGGACGAACTCGAAGGTCGTGCGGGTGTAGTAGTCCAGGCCGCGGACCAGCTTCTCGTCGTCCTCGAAAGCGACACCCGCCTCCGTGATCAGCTCGCGTACCTGCTCGTGGTACGCCTTGCACGCGTCGCACAGATAGTCGCGCAGCATCGGAGCGCCGACCAGCTGCTTCTGGACGTCGTCACGCTTGTCGTCCAGGACCCGCAGCGGGTTGATGTCGATACGTCGACGTGTCTCCTCGTCCAGATCGAGCCCGCGCAGGAAGTCCTGCAGCGCGGCGCGGTAGACGGGGCGGCACTCCTTGTCGCCGAGCGAGTTCAGCAGGATGCGGAACTGCCGCAGGCCGAGCGCGCGGTACGCCTGGTCCGCGAGGATGATCAACTCGGCGTCCAGGGCCGGGTCCTCCGCGCCGATCGCCTCGGCGCCGACCTGCGAGAAGTGGCGGTAGCGGCCCGCCTGGGGCTTCTCGTAGCGGTAGTACGAGCCGGAGTACCAGAGCTTGACCGGCAGGTTTCCCTGCTTGTGGAGGTTGGCCTCCAGGGCCGCGCGCAGCACGGAAGCAGTGCCCTCGGGGCGCAGGGCGAGCTGGTCGCCGCCCTTGGTCTCGAAGGCGTACATCTCCTTGGAGACGATGTCGGTGGACTCGCCGACGCCACGCGAGAACAGCTCGACGTTCTCGAAGCCGGGCGTCTCGACGTAGCCGTACCCGGAGTTCCGCAGCGGCGCGGCAATGGCCTCGCGCACCGCAAGGAACGTAGCCGAGCGCGGCGGAAGCAGGTCGTAGGTGCCCTTGGGGGCCTTGAAGGTGCTCACGGGTTTTCTCTCGTCACATTCCTCGTCGGGGAGCGTCGGCTCCCAGGCCGGCGGCCACCTGGCGCAGATACGGGTTGGTGGCGCGCTCACGGCCGATGGTCGTGTGCTCGTTGTGACCGGGCAGGACCACGGTCGAGTCGTCGAGCGGCAGGCACACACGCGCCAGCGATTCGAGCATCTCGTCGTGCGATCCGCCGGGCAGGTCGGTGCGGCCGATGGAGCCGGCGAAGAGCAGATCGCCCGAGAAGAACACCGAGGGAACCTCGGCGGACTCGGGGAGCTGGAACGTCACCGACCCCTTCGTATGCCCCGGCGCGTGCGCGACGGAGAAGTCGAGTCCGGCGAGCTTCAGCCGCGCGCCGTCGGCCAGCTCCTTGACGTCGGAGGGTTCCCCCACGGTCAGTTCGCCGAGCAGCTGCGCGCCGAAGGAACGGCCTATGGCCTTCTCCGGGTCGCTCATCATGTACCGGTCGTCGGGGTGGATCCACGCGGGCACGTCGTGCGCCCCGCAGACCGGCACGACCGAGGCGACGTGGTCGATGTGGCCATGGGTGAGGACGACCGCGACGGGCTTGAGCCGATGCTTCTTGAGCGCGTCCTCGACTCCCTCGGCGGCCTGGTGGCCCGGGTCGATGATCACGCACTCCTCGCCTGCGGCGGGGGCGACCAAGTAGCAGTTGGTGCCCCAGGCCCCGGCGGGAAACCCGGCAATGAGCACGATCGTCCTTCGTTCGTAGTCCGGCGGAGGTGACCGCGCGGGATCGCGGCAGATCAGAGCCTACCGGCGCTCCCGATTCCACAGCTAACCCATATACGGTACGGGGCACACAGAAGCGGTCATCCACGCAGAGGAGAGAGAACCCGGTGGTCAGCAACGATCAGCGGCGGCGTCAGCTCGCCCGGGAGAAGTTCTTGCGGCAGCAGCAGCGCCGGGAGGCCGCGCGGCGCAGGGCGCGGGTGCGCAACGCGGTGATCGCCTCGGCGCTCGCGGTGGTGGTGGCCGGTGGCGCGGTGTCGTACGCGGCGGGTGCCTTCGACGGCGACAGCGCGGCGAACGACGAGGCGAACGCGAGCCCCACCACCAAGCCGGACCCCTGCGAGAAGCCCGCGGGCGGCAAGGTGAAGCCGCTCAGCTTCAAGAAGGAACCGAAGCTGACGATCGACAAGTCGGCCGACTACACGATGAAGCTCGGCACCACCTGCGGCGACATCGACCTGAACCTGTCGGCGGCCAAGGCCCCGCACACGGTCAACTCCTTCAACTTCCTGGTGAACAAGGGCTACCTCGATCACACCAAGTGCCACCGGCTCACCGCGGGCGGCATCTTCGTGCTCCAGTGCGGCGACCCGAAGGGCACCGGCGAGGGCGGCCCCGGCTACTCG
Source organism: Streptomyces sp. NPDC054866 (assembly GCF_053610745.1). NCBI lineage: Bacteria > Bacillati > Actinomycetota > Actinomycetes > Kitasatosporales > Streptomycetaceae > Streptomyces > Streptomyces sp. NPDC054866. The sequence goes on along the minus strand of NZ_JBSGZA010000010.1, from coordinate 168,713 downwards.
ATCCCGGACGAGAACCTCAAGGACAAGCGCCTGAAGGGGAACGTCTATCCGGCGGGCACGGTCGCGATGGCCAACCAGTACAACGCCGAGAAGAAGACGGGCCGGGACACCGGCGGCAGCCAGTTCTTCCTCGTCTACCAGGACAGTCAGCTCCCGCCCGACTACACACCGTTCGGGACCATTTCCGATTCCGGGATGAAGGTGCTCAAGAAGATTGCCGACGCCGGCGAGAGCACCGGGCAGGGCGACGGCGCCCCGAACGCGACGGTCGTCATCAACAAGGCGACCGTGTCGAAATCCTGACCGCCCGCGGGCAAACTTCGGACGCGCGGGATGCGGACAGCCGCCCCGCTGGTCGCCTATGTTGGCGGTGACGAAACTGTGGACGATGCCGGGGGCCCCGAGGCCCTGCGCAGGCATCATGTGGAGGAGGCGCTGTGAGCAGCGACCCGTGGGGCCGCGTCGACGAGACGGGGACCGTGTACGTGCGCAAGGCCGACGGCAGCGAGCGCGAGGTCGGTTCGTGGAAAGCGGGGTCTCCTGACGAGGCCCTGGCCTACTTCGAGCGCAAGTACGACGGTCTGGTCGTCGAGATCGGACTTCTCGAGCGCCGGGTGAAGACGACCGACCTGTCGGCCAAGGACGCCATGACCGCCATCGACCACCTGCGCCAGCAGGTGGACGAGGCACACGCGGTCGGCGATCTGGACGCCCTGAGCACGCGCCTGGACAAGCTCGTCGAGACCGTCGACGCGCGCCGTGAAGAGCGCAAGGTCCAAAAGGCCAAGCAGTCGGACGAGGCGAGGCACGCCAAGGAGGCGCTGGTCGTCGAGGCCGAGGAGCTCGCCCAGAGCGAGCAGTGGCGGGCGGCGGGCGAGCGGCTTCGCGCCCTGGTGGACACCTGGAAGGGTCTGCCGCGCCTGGACCGCAAGTCGGACGACGAGCTGTGGCACCGCTTCTCGCATGCCCGCTCGGCGTTCTCCAAGCGGCGCAAGGCCCACTTCGCCTCGCTGGACGCCCAGCGCGAGGAGGCCCGCAAGACCAAGGAGAAGCTGGTCGGCGAGGCCGAGGCGCTGTCCGGGTCGACCGACTGGGGTCCGACGGCCGCGCGCTACCGCGACCTGATGACCGAGTGGAAGGCCGCGGGCCGCGCCCAGCGCGAGCACGAGGACGACCTGTGGAACCGCTTCCGCGGCGCCCAGGACGTGTTCTTCGCGGCGCGCAGCGCGGTATTCGCGGAGCGGGACGCCGAGCAGACGGAGAACCTGAAGCTGAAGGAGGAGCTGGCCGAGGAGGCCGAGAAGCTCGTCCCGGTGAAGGACCTCAAGTCGGCGCGCGCCGCCTTCCGTACGCTCAACGAACGCTGGGAGGCCATCGGCCACGTCCCGCGTGACGCGCGGCCGAAGGTCGAGGGCCGGATGCACGCGGTGGAGCGTGCCCTCCAGGAGACCGAGGAGGCCGAGTGGCGCCGGACGAACCCTGAGGCGCGGGCTCGGGCCGAGGGCCTGACGGGGCAGCTGCAGGCGGCCGTCGACAAGCTGGTCGACCAGATCGAGAAGGCGCGCGCCGCGGGCAACAACGCCAAGGCCGACAAGCTCCAGAAGGAGCTCGACGGCCGTCAGGCGCTGCTCGACCAGGCCCTGAAGGGTCTGCACGAGTTCGGCGGCTGACGCAGGCTTAGCCACCTCATGGGTCCGCCCCCGGCGCACAAGCGGCGGGGGCGGACCCATGAGGTGATGCGGGTCAGGGCCTGCGCGCCGACGTCACCCTGTAGACGTCGTACACACCCTCGACTCCCCTGACCGCCTTGAGCACATGGCCCAGGTGCTTGGGGTCGCCCATCTCGAAGGTGAAGCGCGAGGTGGCGACCCGGTCGCGGGAGGTTTGGACGGCCGCGGACAGGATGTTCACGTGCTGGTCCGACAGGATGCGCGTGACGTCCGACAGGAGGCGCGAGCGGTCCAGGGCCTCGACCTGGATGGCGACCAGGAAGACCGAGGACTGGGTGGGTGCCCACTCGACTTCCAGGATCCGCTCGGGCTCGCGCGAGAGCGAGTCCACGTTCACGCAGTCGGAGCGGTGCACGGAGACGCCGCTGCCGCGCGTGACGAAGCCGATGATCGGGTCCCCCGGCACGGGCGTACAGCAGCGGGCCAGCTTGACCCACACGTCCTCGACGCCCTTGACGACGACACCGGGGTCGGCGTTGGCGCGGCGCTTGCTGCGGCCGCGCGAGGGCGGCGCGCTCTCGGCGATGTCCTCGTTGGCGGCCTCTTCGCCGCCGAGCGCCTGGACGAGCTTCTGTACGACGGACTGCGCGGTGACGTGGCCTTCGCCGATCGCCGCGTAGAGGGACGAGATGTCGGGGTAGCGCATCTCGTGCGCGAGCGTGACGAGGGAGTCGCCCGTCAGGATCCGCTGGATCGGCAGGTTCTGCTTGCGCATGGCGCGCGCGATGGCGTCCTTGCCCTGCTCGATGGCCTCGTCGCGGCGCTCCTTGGAGAACCACGCGCGGATCTTGTTGCGCGCCCGCGGTGACTTGACGAAGCCGAGCCAGTCGCGGGAAGGGCCCGCACCTGCCGCCTTGGAGGTGAAGACCTCCACCAAGTCGCCGTTGTCCAGGGTCGATTCGAGCGGCACGAGCCGTCCGTTGACCCGGGCCCCTATGGTGCGGTGGCCGACCTCGGTGTGGACCGCGTACGAGAAGTCGACAGGGGTGGCGCCCGCCGGGAGCGCTATGACGTCGCCCTTCGGCGTGAAGACGAAGACTTCGTTGCGCGACAGGTCGAAGCGCAGCGATTCGAGGAACTCGCTGGGGTCCTCGGTCTCCTTCTGCCAGTCGAGGAGCTGGCGCAGCCACGCCATGTCGTTGAGGTGGTCGTCCTTGCCACCGGCCTTCTTCGGTACGTCCGTGCGCACCTTGGAGGCGCCGGCGACGGCCTCCTGCTTGTACTTCCAGTGCGCGGCGATGCCGTACTCGGCGCGGCGGTGCATGTCGAACGTACGGATCTGGAGCTCGACGGGCTTGCCGTTGGGGCCGATGACCGTCGTGTGCAGCGACTGGTACATGTTGAACTTCGGCATCGCGATGTAGTCCTTGAACCGGCCGGGGACCGGATTCCATCGCGCGTGGACGGTGCCGAGGGCGGCATAGCAGTCGCGGACCGTGTCGACCAGGACGCGGATGCCCACCAGGTCGTAGATCTCCGCGAAGTCACGGCCGCGGACGATCATCTTCTGGTAGACGCTGTAGTAGTGCTTCGGGCGGCCGGTGACGGTGGCCTTGATGCGGGCGGCGCGCAGGTCGGCCTGGACCTCGTCGGTCACTATGGCGAGGTACTCGTCGCGCTTGGGGGCGCGCTCGGCGACCAGGCGCACGATCTCGTCGTACATCTTGGGGTAGAGGATCGCGAAGGCGAGGTCCTCCAGCTCCCACTTGATGGTGTTCATGCCCAGGCGGTGCGCCAGCGGAGCGTAGATCTCCAGGGTCTCGCGGGCCTTCTTCTCCTGCTTCTCGCGCTTGAGGTAGCGCATCGTGCGCATGTTGTGCAGGCGGTCGGCGAGCTTGATGACCAGGACGCGGGGGTCCTTGGCCATGGCGACGACCATCTTGCGCACGGTCTCGGCCTGCGCGGCCTCGCCGAACTTGACCTTGTCCAGCTTGGTGACGCCGTCGACGAGGAGGGCGACCTGGTCGCCGAAGTCGCGCTTGAGGGTGTCGAGGCCGTACTCGGTGTCCTCGACGGTGTCGTGAAGGAGGCCCGCCATCAGCGTGGCCGGGTCCATGCCCAGCTCGGCGAGGATCGTCGTCACGGCGAGGGGGTGCGTGATGTACGGGTCGCCGCTCTTGCGCTTCTGGCCGCGGTGCCAGCGCTCGGCGACCTGGTAGGCCTTCTCGATCTGGCGCAGCGTCGCCGTCTCGATCTTGGGGTCGTTGCTGCGCACTATCCGCAGCAGGGGCTCCAGGACCGGGTTGTACGGGTTCGAGCGCTGGACGCCGAGGCGGGCCAGGCGGGCGCGTACGCGGTTGGAGGAGCCGGAGCGCTCGTTCTTGGCCGCGGTGGGCCGTGGCGTGGGCGTCGTGCTGCCGGCGCGGGCCTCGGTGGGGGGCTTGGGGCGCGCTTCGGCGGCCGGCTTGTCCCGCTGGGCGCTGTCGCCCGTCGTGCGCGGTGCGGAGGTGCCGCCGGGGGCGCTGGGGGGCGCGCTGTCCTGCTGCCTCGCGGGCGTCGCGTTCTTCGCGGGCGCGGCGGCGTGTGCCGCGGCGCGCTTGGCCTCTGCGGCCTTGGCGGCGGTGAGTGCCTTGGAATCGTCTGGCAAGAGGCGCTCCCTGTGCGCGATCCGGGTCCCCCGGTCAGGCCCCGAAGAGCCCATGGTATCGATCCTCGACCTTCGGCTCTCCCTCAGCTCATGAGACGCCCTTCTACGAGAGGAACGCCTGAGACGGGCGCCGGATTCCTCCGGGCCCGCCTCAGGGTGTGCGTGGTGGCTGCTCAGACGCCTCAGACGGTGAGGAGGGCCTCCAGCGGGGCGCCCTCCAGGGCCGTCTCCAGCTTGGCGCGGCCCCCGAGGAAGCCGAGCTCCATCAGGACGGCCACACCGGCGACCTGCGCGCCCGCACGGCGGATGAGCCGCAGGGACGCCTCGGCGGTGCCGCCGGTCGCCAGGACGTCGTCGATGACCATGACGCGGTCGTCGGCGGCGAGGTCCTCGGCGTGCACCTCGATCTCGGCGCTGCCGTACTCCAGGTCGTACGACTGGCTGAGCGTCGCTCCGGGGAGCTTGCCCGCCTTCCGTACGGGGATGAAGCCGAGCCCGGCGCGGAGCGCGACCGGGGCGCCCAGGATGAAGCCGCGGGCCTCCAGGCCGACGATCTTCGTGGCGCCGTGCCGCACGGCGAGGTCCGCGAGGGCCTCGGTCAGTGCGGCGAAGGCCTCCGGGTCCGCGAGGAGCGGCGTGATGTCCTTGAACATCACCCCGGGCTCGGGGTAATCGGCGACGTCCCGGATGCGGCTGAGCAGCAGCTCCGACGGTACGGCGAGCTCGGTCATCGGCGCTTCCCCGAGGGACGGCCGCGGCCTCGGTTCCGCGAGGCCGGCTGCGTGCGCGGGCCGACGACGCCCGCGGGGGCGGCGTCCTCCGGCACGTCGTCGTCCTGGCGGTCGTCGTCCTCGTCCTGTGCGGCTGCCGCGCTCTCCACGGACTCGCCCTTGGCCGCCGCGGCGGCACGCTTGGCGAGGACGCGCTTCTTGAGCGCCTTCATCTGCGGCTCGGTCTCCTTGAGGTCGGCGACGAGCGGCGTGGCGATGAAGATCGAGGAGTACGCACCGGCCGCGAGGCCGACGAACAGCGACAGCGAGATGTCGTTGAGCATGCCCGCGCCGAGGAAGCCGCCGCCGATGAAGAGCAGTCCGGCGACCGGCAGGAGCGCGACGACCGTGGTGTTGATCGAACGCACCAGGGTGCTGTTGATGCTTCGGTTGGCGACCTCGCTGTAGGTCCACCTCGTCTGCTTGGTGAGGTCCTTCGACTGCTCCTTCAAGCTGTCGAAGACCACCACCGTGTCGTACAGCGAGTAACCGAGGATCGTCAGGAGACCGATGATCGTGCCCTGGGTGACCTCGAAGCCCACCAGGGCGTAGACACCGACGGTGATCGTGATGTCGTGGATCAGGGCGATCAGCGCGGCGAGGGCCATGCGCCACTCGAAGGCGATCGCCAGATAGATCACCACGAGGACCATGAAGATGATCAGGCCCGTCCAGGCCTTCTGGCTGATCTGCTCACCCCAACTGGGGCCCACGAGGTCGGCGTTGATGGCCTCGGACTTGAGGTCCATGTCCTTGGCCAGGTCCGCCTTGATCTGGTCGGACTTGGCAGTGTCCACACCGGCGACCTGGATGCGCAGACCGCCGGAGCCGAGCTCCTGGACGACCGCGTCGTGGCCGGAGGCCTCTTCCGCGTACTTCTCGGCCTGCGCGACCGAGACGCTGGTCTTCGGGGTGGTGAAGACCGCGCCGCCCTCGAACTCGATGCCCATGTTCAGGCCGCGCACCGCGAGGCCGACGATGGCCGTGATGGTGATCAGGATCGAGAGGCCGTACCAGAGCTTGCGCTTGCCGACGAAGTCGTAGCCGACCTCACCGCGGTAGAGCCTGGCGCCGAGATTGCCGAGCTTCGACATCTCACGCCTCCTTCGGGTCGACAGGGCCAACGGAAGAACCAGTGGCGCGGCGGGTGCGGCGCAGCGGCGGCTTGGCGCCGAGCCGCTTCGGGTCGAGGCCGGACCACTTGTGGCCGTTCGCGAAGAACTTCTTGCGTGCCATGAGGGTCATCAGCGGCTTGGTGAAGAAGAACACCACCACGACGTCGAGCAGTGTGGTCAGGCCGAGCGTGAACGCGAAGCCCTGGACCTTGCCGACCGTGACGATGAAGAGCACCGCGGCCGCGAGGAACGACACGAAGTCGGAGACCAGGATGGTGCGCCGGGCACGCGGCCAGGCACGCTCCACGGCGGGCCGCAGCGTGCGTCCCTCTCTGACCTCGTCCCTGACGCGTTCGAAGAACACGATGAACGAGTCGGCGGTGATACCGATCGCAACGATCGCACCACACACCGCGGGCAGGTTCAGGGTGAAGGAGATGGCCGGGCCGAGCAGCGTCATCAGGGTGTACGTCAGGGCCGCCGAGACCAGGAGGCTCGCGATGGCGATCAGCGAGAGGCCGCGGTAGTAGACCACCAGGTAGATGATGACGAGCGCGAGGCCGATGGCGCCGGCGATCAGACCGGCGTGCAGCTGCTCGCCGCCGAGCGCGGGGCTGACGGTGGTGACGCTCTGCTCGTGGAAGGTCAGCGGCAGCGCGCCGTACGACAGGATGTTCGCGAGGTCCTGGGCGGACTCCTGGGTGAAGCTGCCGGAGATCTCGGCGTTCGCGCTCAGCGTCGTGTTGACGCTGGGGGCCGATGCCACCTCACCGTCGAGGACGATGGCGAACTGGTTCATCGGAGGCTGCTGCTGCGAGAGCTTGCTCGTGGTCTTCGAGAACTTCTTCGAGCCGCCGCCCGTGAACTCCATGTTGACGACCCAGGCACCGCTCTGCTGGTTGATCGTCGCCTTGGCGTCGTCGACGTCCTTGCCGTTCAGCTCGGCGGGGCCGAGTACGTACTTCTCCCACTGCCCCGCGTTGTTCTTGCCACAGGCGATGGTCTGCTCGGACGGCTTGATGCCGTCACCGACCTTGCCGCGAGCCGCCTTGTCGGTGCAGTCGAGCTCGGTGAACTTCTTCTGCAGCGCCGCGGTGGCCGGATCGGCGGACGGGGTGGGGGTCGGCTTCCCCTTGTCGTTGCCCTTGTCCGAGGCCTTCGGCGTCGGGGTCGCGTCGGCCTTCAGGCCGTCCGTGACCGCGCGGCCCTGCGAGGACGGGGAGGCGGTCGGGGTCGATGACGCCTTGTCGTCGCCCTTCTCGGTCGCCTTGTCCGGGTCCGCGGTGTCCTTGCCCTTGTCCTTGTCCTTGCCGGACGAGCTGGCGGACGGCTCGGGGGTGGGCTCGCCGCTGGCCACCGTCAGGACGGGACGGAAGTAGAGCTGAGCGGTCGTGCCGACCTGCTCGCGCGCCTGCTTCTCGTTCGTGCCCTTGGGGATGTTGACGATGATGTTGTCTTCGCCCTGGGTCTGCACCTCGGCCTCGGACACACCCAGACCATTGACGCGGTTGTTGATGATGCTGACCGCGGTGTTCATGTTGGTCGGGTTGATCGCGCTCTTCTTCTGGCCCGGCTCGTCCTTCGCCTGGAGCGTGATGCTCGTGCCGCCGGCGAGGTCGATGCCGAGGCGGGGCGTGGTGTTCCCGGAGAGGAACATTCCGCCGGTGAGCGCCACGAGGGCGATCAGGATGAAGACCAAAGAGCGTCCCGGCTTGCCCGGGGCGCTCTGCCTTCGGCCCTTCTTAGGTGCTGCCACCTTCTCGTTCTCCCTGTCCAACCGCCCCGGCGTCCGGTGCACTGCCCCTCACTGAGCGGGGAGTTCCCAGGTCGGGCGGCCATGAAATGGTGTCGAGACCCGTCACGAAACCCACGCACTGCGGGGACCGTGGCAGCGCGAGCGGCGCGCCCCACGGACCCCGGTGGTGGCTACTTCGCGTCGGACTCGCCGTCGGTCTTCTTCGGCTCGGCGTCGTCGGCCTCGGGGGCGCTGTCCGCGTCCTTCTTGCCGAGGTCGATGCGCGAGTCGTCGGAAGCGTCGGCGGCGGGCTCGTCGGTCTCGGTGAGGGAGGAGGCGTCGTCCGGGACGACGGGGTCATCCGACTTCACGGCGCTGGTGCCGTGGACGATGCGGTTGTACTCGTCGTCCTCGAGGACGGCGCCCACGGAGTTCTTCGCGTAGAACGCGTGCACACCAGGAGCCACCTCAAGGAGGACGGCGTCGTCGTGAACCTCCTTGACGGTGGCGTACATGCCACCGATCGTGCGGATGCCGGTGCCGGGCTGCATCTCATTGCGCATCTGCGCTGCCGCCTGCTGCTTCTTCTTGGCGGAGCGCGTCATCAGGAACATGGCCCCGATGAGCACGATGAAGGGGAGGAGGGTCACGATATTCACGGGACGGAGTTTCCTTCGCATGACCGCGCAGGTAAGCGGCCTGATGGACGGGGGTGGGCACGCCGCCCACAAGGGCGGCATCGGCGGAGTCTAAGCGAGTCCGCACCTAACGAACAACGCTCAGCATGGCACCGCAGTTCCTGACCGTGCGAGTACGCGCGCCGTCACGCCCCGAACAGGTCCCCTTGTCCGATTCCGCCCGCCTGCCGCGGCGGAACAAGGCCGAGATGCGCCCATGCGGCGGGCGTCCCGACCCGGCCTCGGGGGGTGCGTGCGAGCAGTCCCTCCCGTACCAGGAAGGGCTCGGCGACCTCCTCGACCGTCTCGCGCTCCTCCCCCACGGCGACGGCGAGCGTCGAGAGGCCGACGGGTCCGCCGCCGAAAAGCTTGAGCAGGGCTTCGAGGACCGCGCGGTCGAGGCGGTCGAGGCCGCGCTCGTCCACCTCGTAGACCTTGAGGGCGGCGCCCGCGATGTCCTTGTCGATCGCGCCGTCGGCCTTGACCTGGGCGTAGTCCCGCACGCGGCGCAGCAGACGGTTGGCGATACGGGGTGTGCCGCGGGAGCGGCCCGCGATCTCGGCGGCGCCCTGCGGGTCGATCTCCACGTCGAGCAGTTGGGCGGAGCGATGGACGACCCGCTCCAGCTCGGCCGGTTCGTAGAACTCCATGTGCGCGGTGAAGCCGAAGCGGTCGCGCAGTGGCGGTGGCAGCAGGCCCGCCCTTGTGGTGGCGCCGACCAGGGTGAAGGGCGGCAGCTCCAGCGGGATGGCGGTGGCACCGGGGCCCTTGCCGACGATGACGTCGACGCGGAAGTCCTCCATGGCCATGTAGAGCATCTCTTCGGCGGGCCGGGACATGCGGTGGATCTCGTCGAGGAAGAGCACCTCTCCCTCCTGGAGGGAGGAGAGGATCGCCGCGAGGTCGCCCGCGTGCTGGATGGCGGGGCCGCTGGTGATGCGGATCGGGGCGCCCATCTCGGCCGCGATGATCATCGAGAGGGTGGTCTTGCCGAGGCCGGGGGCGCCGGAGAGCAGCACGTGGTCGGCGGTGGCGCCTCGCGCCCGGGCCGCGCGCAGCACGAGGTCGAGTTGCTCGCGGACCTTCTCCTGGCCGATGAACTCACCCAGATCCTTGGGGCGGAGGGCGGCCTCGACCGCCTGGTCCTCGCCGTCGGCGGACGCACCGACGAGCCGCTCGGCCGCGTCGGCCGGGGCGGTCGTGTCGTCGGTGGTCTCGTCCCAGTTCATGAGCTCGCCTCGCGATGTGGTTCTGGTGGTGAAGGGGCCGGCACGTACTAGCGGGTGCGGTTCAGCGTCTGAAGGGCGGCCTTGAGGAGCTGGCCCACCTGCGGCTTCTCGGACGCCTCTGCCTGCGGGGTGACGGCGGCGACGGCTTCGTCGGCCTCGCGCGTCGCGTACCCGAGGCCGATGAGCGCCGCGTGCAGCTGGTCGCTCCAGCCGGAGGTGACAGGGGTGCCGATCGCGGGGCCGCCCGTGCCGAGGGGCTCGCCGAGGCGGTCCTTGTACTCCAGGAGGAGCTTCTGGGCGCCCTTCTTGCCGATGCCCGGGACCGCGGTGAGCGCCTTCTCGTCGCCGGTGGCGACCGCGCGGCGCAGGGCGTCCGGGCTGTGCACGGCGAGCATGGCCTGCGCGAGGCGCGGTCCGACGCCGCTCGCGGTCTGCAGGAGCTCGAAGGTTTGGCGCTCGTCGTCGTCCGCGAAGCCGTAGAGGGTCAGGGAGTCCTCGCGGACGACCAGGGAGGTGGCGAGCTTGGTCTGCTGGCCGATCCGCAGGGTGGAGAGCGTGTTCGGCGTGCATTGGATGGCCATGCCGACACCGCCGACCTCGACCACCGCGGCGTCGGGGGCGAGGGCGGCGACGGGGCCGCTGACGAAGGCGATCATGCGGTACGGCCTTTCTGTGCTGCCCGGGCTGTACGGCCCGGCGGGGTCTTCGATGCGTGCAGGGCCACGGCCTGCTGGAGACGGTTCTGGGCCACGGCCTGCTGGAGGCGGTACTGCGCGGGGGCGCGCCAGATGTGACAGATGGCGAGGGCGAGGGCGTCCGCGGCGTCGGCGGGCTTGGGCGGTGCGTCGAGCCGCAGGAGGCGGGTGACCATCGCCCCGACCTGTGCCTTGTCCGCGCGGCCGTTGCCGGTGACGGCGGCCTTGACCTCGCTGGGCGTGTGCAGGGCGACGGGGATGCCGCGGCGGGACGCGCAGAGCATGGCCACGGCGCTGGCCTGGGCGGTGCCCATCACCGTACGTACGTTGTGCTGGCTGAACACCCGCTCCACGGCGAGGACTTCGGGGTCGTGCTCGTCGAGCCACTGCTCGATGCCCTGCTCGATGGCGACCAGGCGGTGGCCGAGGTCCGCGTCGGCGGGGGTGCGGACGACACCGACTCCGCGCATGGTGAGCGGCCGTCCGGCGACTCCGTCGACGACCCCCACACCGCACCGGGTCAGTCCGGGGTCCACCCCCAGTACGCGCATGCGCGGCCCCTCCCCTCGTCGCGGCGGCGATCTTTGACTTCGAGCCAGGCTATCCGCTGCCACCGACAACAGCGGCGGGCCGGTGGACGTGTGTCCCACCCGGCCCGCCGAAACCGCTCAGCTCGCGGCAGCGCTACGCGTCGACCTTCTCCATGACCTCGTCGCTCACGTCGAAGTTGGCGAAGACGTTCTGCACGTCGTCGCTGTCCTCCAGCGCGTCGATCAGCTTGAAGATCTTCCGCGCGCCGTCCTCGTCCAGCTCGACCTGCATGGTCGGGACGAAGTTGGCGTCGGCCGAGTCGTACTCGATGCCGGCGTCCTGGAGCGCGGTGCGGACCGCGACCATGTCGGTGGCCTCGGAGAGGACCTCGAAGGACTCGCCGAGGTCGTTGACCTCTTCGGCGCCCGCGTCCAGGACCGCGCCGAGGACGTCGTCCTCGGACAGCTCGCCCTTGGGGACGATGACGACGCCCTTGCGGTTGAAGAGGTACGAGACGGAGCCCGGGTCGGCCATGGAGCCGCCGTTGCGGGTCATCGCGACGCGTACGTCAGAAGCCGCGCGGTTGCGGTTGTCGGTGAGGCACTCGATGAGCACCGCGACGCCGTTCGGGCCGTAGCCCTCGTACATGATCGTCTCGTAGTCGGCGCCACCGGCTTCGAGACCGGCGCCGCGCTTGACCGCGGAGTCGATGTTCTTGTTCGGGACCGAGCTCTTCTTGGCCTTCTGGATGGCGTCGAAGAGGGTCGGGTTACCGGACACGTCGGCGCCGCCCGTGCGGGCCGCGACCTCGATGTTCTTGATCATCTTCGCGAAGAGCTTGCCGCGCTTGGCGTCAATCACGGCCTTCTTGTGCTTCGTCGTAGCCCATTTAGAGTGGCCGGACATCTGCCTGTCTCCTTCGCGTTACCCAACTGTACGAACGCAGAGATCCTACTAGGATCCCGCCGCCGCGTGCCCCCGCACCATCCCGACGAACAGCTCGTGCACGCGATGGTCGCCCGTCAGCTCGGGGTGGAACGACGTGGCGAGCGCGTTGCCCTGACGCACGGCGACGATGTGCCCCTCGTGCTCGGCGAGCACCTCGACGCGCGCGCCGACCGACTCGACCCAGGGGGCGCGGATGAAGACACCCTCCACGGGGTCGCCGTCGATGCCGGCGATGTCGACGGCCGCCTCGAAGGACTCGTTCTGCCGCCCGAAGGCGTTGCGGCGCACGATCATGTCGATGCCGCCGAAGGTCTCCTGCTCCGAGCGCGGATCCAGGATCTTGTCGGCCAGCATGATCATGCCCGCGCAGGTGCCGTAGACCGGCATACCGGCGCGCACGCGCGCGCGAAGTGGCTCCAACAGGCCGAACAGGGCGGCCAGTTTGGAGATGGTCGTGGACTCACCGCCGGGGATGACCAGGCCGTCGACGTCGGCCAGCTCTTCGGGGCGCCTGACCGGCCTGGCCACGGCGTCCGCCGAGGCCAGGGCGATCAAGTGCTCCCGTACGTCGCCCTGGAGAGCCAGGACGCCGACTACAGGGGTGTCAGTCATCTACGTAGTGCCTTACCAGCCACGGTTCGCGTAGCGCTCGGCCTCGGGGAGGGTGTCGCAGTTGATGCCGACCATGGCCTCGCCGAGGTTGCGGGACGCGTCCGCGATGATCTTGGGGTCGTCGTAGAAGGTGGTGGCCTTCACGATGGCGGCGGCGCGCGCGGCCGGGTCACCCGACTTGAAGATGCCGGAGCCGACGAAGACGCCCTCGGCGCCGAGTTGACGCATCAGAGCGGCGTCGGCGGGGGTGGCGACGCCACCGGCCGAGAAGAGGACCACCGGCAGCTTGCCCAGCTCGGAGACCTCCTTGACCAGCTCGTACGGGGCGCGGAGGTCCTTGGCGGCGGCGTACAGCTCGTTGTTGTCGAAGCCGCGCAGCTTGGCGATCTCGTTCTTGATCTGGCGTAGGTGGCGCACGGCCTCGACGACGTTGCCGGTGCCGGCCTCGCCCTTGGAGCGGATCATGGCCGCGCCCTCGGCGATGCGGCGCAGGGCCTCGCCCAGGTTGGTGGCGCCACACACGAACGGGGTCGTGAAGGCGAACTTGTCGCTGTGGTTGACCTCGTCGGCCGGGGTCAGGACCTCGGACTCGTCGATGTAGTCGACGCCGAGGGACTGGAGCACCTGGGCCTCGACGAAGTGGCCGATGCGGGACTTGGCCATGACCGGGATGGAGACGGCCTCGATGATCTCTTCGATCATGTTCGGGTCGGACATCCGGGCGACGCCGCCGTCCTTGCGGATGTCGGCGGGGACCCGCTCCAGCGCCATGACGGCGACCGCGCCCGCGTCCTCGGCTATCTTCGCCTGCTCGGCGTTGACGACGTCCATGATGACGCCGCCCTTGAGCTGCTCGGCCATGCCGCGCTTGACGCGCGCGGTGCCGGTCTCGGGCGACTGGTTGCTGCTGGGGAGGGTGCTGGACACGGAGTTGACCTCGCTCGCTGAAGACGGGTTCCTGCGACTACGAGGAAACTCCCGGCCACCAGTCCACAGCAAGGGCCAATGGACGACCGGTGGCTCATTTTTCCCGTACGCCCCTGGTCAGGGACGTACCCGTGCGGGGCTACGTGGTCGCGCGGTCGGCCAGCGCGACCGGCGGTTCGTCGTCCATCTCGAAGGCCATGGGGAACGGCGCGTGCCCCGCGAGGCGGAACCAGCGGACCTTGCGGTGCCTGCGCAGGGCGCGAGCAGCGCGTACGGCGTCGTTGTGGAAGCGCCGGGCCATCGGCACCCGGCGCACGGACGCCGCGAGCTCGGTCGCCGCCTCGTCGCCGCCGGGAGCCTCGCGCACCGCCTCCACCTGCTGCACCTCCCCGAAGATCGCGCGCAGCGCCTGGCTGAGCTCGCTCTCGGCGACCTCGCGGTGCTCCTCCTCGGCCTGCCGGGCCGCGTGCGCCGCTTCGTAGAGCACGATGGAGGCCGCGGGGTCGAGCACCCCCGAGGTGGCCAGCTCCTGTGCGACCGACGCGCGGCGCAGCAGCTGGGCGTCGAGGGCGGCGCGGGCCGCGTCGATGCGGGCGTGCAGCCGGTCGAGGCGGCCCGCGGTCCAGCTCAGGTAGAGGCCGATCGCGAAGAGGGCTACCGCGATCCAGATCAGTGTCGAGGTCACCGGGGGAAGGCTAGTCGCATCGGCGGTGCCGGTTCACCGCCGGGCTCCCCGCCCCCGTGACGGGGAGCCCGGCGAGCGGTCAGTCCCGTGCGAGACCGAACCGTGCCCGCAGGCCCGTGCGTTCGTCGGCGGCCACCGCGGCCGCCCCGTCCGCCACCGTCTCGTACACGGAGAGGATGTCGGCGCCCACCGTCGACCAGTCGAAGCGGCGTACGTGCTTGCTGCCGCGCTCGCGCAGTTCCTCGCGGCGCTCGGGGTCGCCGAGGAGCCGCAGGGCCGCCGCGGCCAGCGAGTCAGCGTCCTCGTTGGTGAACAGGTCGCCCGCGGCGCCCTGGTCGAGGACCTGCGCGAAGGCGTCCAGATCGCTGGCGAGTACGGGTGCGCCCGCCGACAGCGCCTCGACCAGGATGATCCCGAAGCTCTCGCCCCCGGTGTTGGGAGCCACGTACACGTCGACGCTGCGCAGCAGCCGCGCCTTGTCCTCGTCGCTGACCATGCCGAGGAACTCCACGCGCTCCCGCATCTCGACGGGCAGCGAGGAGACGGCCTCGTGCTCGTCGCCGCGGCCCGCGACGAGCAGCCGGGTGCCGGGGCGCTCGGCGAGGATCTTCGGCAGCGCCTTCATCAGCACCGGAAGGCCCTTGCGCGGCTCGTCGATGCGGCCGATGAAGCCGATCGTCCCTCCCTGCCACTCCGCCTTGGGCTCGACCTTGGCGAAGAAGTCGACGTCCACGCCGTTCGGGATGACGACCGCGTCGCCGCCCAGGTGCTCGACGAGCGTGCGGCGCGCGTACTCGCTCACCGCGATGCGTGCGCTGATCTTCTCCAGGGCGGGCTGCAGGATCGGGTACGCCGCGATCATCGCCCGCGAGCGCGGGTTGGACGTGTGGAACGTCGCGACGATCGGGCCCTGCGCCGCCCAGCACGTGAGCAGGCCGAGGGACGGCGAGGTCGGCTCGTGGATGTGGATGACGTCGAACGTCCCGTCGTGCAGCCAGCGCCGCACCCGCGCGGCCGACAGGAACCCGAAGTTGAGCCGGGCCACCGAGCCGTTGTACGGCACGGGGACGGCGCGGCCCGCCGATACGACGTACGGCGGAAGGGGGGTCTCGTCGTCCGCGGGGGCCAGGACGGACACTTCGTGCCCGAGGCGGATCAGGTGCTCCGCGAGGTCACGGATGTGGAACTGGACGCCGCCCGGCACGTCCCACGAGTAGGGGCAGACGATGCCGATCCTCACGGCGCGGTCCCCTCGGCGAGTCGCCCGGAACCGTCGGCGGGCCCCTTCGCGGGGTCGAGATCAGCGAGCCACAAGCGCTGCAGCATGTGCCAGTCCTCCGGATGGTCGGCGATACCCGTGGCGAAGGCGTCAGCCAGCGCCTGCGTCATGACAGACGTCTTCTCCGTACGGGTACCTGTCTCGGGGACATCGATGGGGGCGTGAACGCGCCCCTTCATGATGGGCGTCTCGTCATACCAGAGGGTGACGGGCAGCAGGAGCGCCCCCGTCTGCTGCGCGAGGATCGCGGGCCCCGCGGGCATCCGCGCGGTGTCCCCGAAGAACTTGACCTCGACGCCGGATGCCGAGAGATCCCGGTCCGCGACCAGGCAGACCAGGCCGCCCGCGCGCAGCCGGCGCGCCAGGGTGCCGAAGGCGGAGCCGCCCTCGTGCGGCAGGACCTCCATGCCCAGTCCCTCGCGGTAGGCGACGAAACGGTCGTACAGGGTCTCGGGCTTGAGCCGCTCCGCGACCGTCGTGAACGGCGTGTCCAGTTTCGTGGTGACCCACGCGCCCGCCAGGTCCCAGTTGCCCAGGTGCGGAAGGGCCAGAATGACGCCCTTGCCGGAGGCCAGGCCGTCCGTCAGGTGGTGCAGGTCCTGGCCGACGAAGCCTTCCTTGATGCGCTCCCGGCTCCACGACGGCAGCCGGAACGACTCCATCCAGTAGCGCAGGTACGAGCGCAGGCCCGCCCTGGAAAGCTCGGCGAGGCGCTCCGGGCTCGCGTCGGGCACCACGCGCGCGTAGTTGGCCTCAAGACGCAGGACGCCCTTGCCGCGCCGCTTCCACACGGCGTCGGCGATGGTCCGGCCGAGGCGCACCGCCACCGGCTCGGGAAGCTTCTTGACCGAGCTCCAGGCGGCTCCGTAGAGCGCGTCGGTCAGTCGTTCCTTCACGACGTGGCCTCACTGCCCTGCGCACGGCTCTCCGTGGCCGCGTCCGCCTCCGTGGCCGCGTCCGCCTCGGCGGACTCCCTGCGCACGGTCACGACGCGCTGGATGAGCGTGACGAGGCTGCCGACGGCGACGATCCACAGGGCGATGGGCAGCAGTACGTCGATGCCGGGGACCCCGAACTTGTGCAGCCCCGCGAGGCCCGCGGCGACCAGCGAGATCACCAGGCGCTCGGCGCGCTCCACCAGGCCGTTGACCGCGACGGGCAGGCCGATGGCCTCGCCGCGCGCCTTCGTGTACGAAACCACCTGGCCGCTGGCCAGGCAGAAGATGGAGACGGCGCACAGGATGTTGTCGTCGCCCGAGCCCGCGTACCAGAGCGCGAGGCCACCGAAGATCGCGCTGTCGGCGACCCGGTCGAGCGTGGAGTCCAGGAAGGCCCCCCAGCGGCTGGAGCGTCCCAGCTGCCGCGCCATGTTCCCGTCGACGAGATCGGAGAACACGAAGAGCGTGATGACGATCGTGCCCCAGAAGAACTCTCCGCGGGGGAAGAAGACCAGCGCGCCCGCCACCACACCGGCCGTGCCGATGAACGTGACCGCGTCGGGGCTCACGCCGCGACGGATGAGAAACGCGGCGAACGGTGTGAGAACACGCGTGAAGAATGCACGCGCGTACTTGTTCAGCATGGCCTTCCCGAGGGGTCGGTGAGCCGCGCGGCCCTGTTGGCCACCGGCTGGCCCATCGTAGTCACGCCCCTGACGGACCGGCTCGCCCCCTCACGATCGCGTACGACGTATGGACGCACAGTGACCCGAGTGGAAAGCTCGGAAGCACCGCGGGCGTCGCCGGAGCCGACCCGCACGCGGCCCCCGCGTGTCCGCGAGCAGCCAGCATCCCCGAGGGGGCTGTGCCTCCTCACCGTGCACGTGACCGGGAGGCCAAGGCATGGGCGACAAGGCGAACGCACACCCCGGAGCCGCCGGCAGGGCTACAGCGGCCGACCACCCCGCCTCCGTACGGAATGTGGTGCTGGTCGGCCACAGCGGATCGGGCAAGACGACTCTGGTGGAGGCCCTCGCGCTGACCGCGGGGGCGGTGAACAGGGCGGGCCGTGTGGAGGACGGCACCGCCGTCTCCGACTACGACGACATCGAGCATCGGCAACAGCGCTCGGTACAGCTGTCCCTGGTCCCCGTCGAATGGGGCGGCTTCAAGATCAATCTTCTGGACACCCCCGGGTACGCCGATTTCGTCGGGGAGCTGAGGGCCGGTCTGCGCGCGGCTGACGCGGCCCTTTTCGTCGTTTCGGCGGCCGAGGGCATCGAAGGCATCACCGGCTCGACCCGCATGGTGTGGGAGGAGTGCGCGGCGGTCGGCATGCCGCGAGCCATCGTGGTCACGCACCTGGAATCGGCCCGCGCGGACTTCACCGCGATGACCCGCACCTGCGCCGATGCGTTCGGCGCCGACGACCCCGACGCGGTGCTTCCGCTGTACCTGCCCCTGCACGGCGCCGAGGGGCCGGACGGGCACGCACCGGTGACCGGCCTGATCGGGCTGCTCTCGCAGCGGATCTTCGACTACGCGTCCGGCGAACGGAAGGAGTCCGAACCGGGCGAGGACCAGCTCCCGCTCATCGAGGACGCGCGCAACAAACTGATCGAGGGGATCATCGCCGAGAGCGAGGACGAGTCCCTCATGGACCGCTATCTCAGCGGCGAGGACCTCGACTTCAAGACCCTGGTGGAGGATCTGGAACGGGCCGTGGCACGCGGCATCTTCCACCCCGTGCTCGCGGCGGCCCCCGCCGCCGAGGGCGCCCGCCAGGGCATCGGCACGGTGGAGCTCCTTGAGCTGATCACCGGCGGTTTCCCCACCCCCCTGGAGCACCCGGCGCCCGCCGTCACCACACCCGGCGGCAAGGCGCGGCCCCCGCTCACCTGCGACCCCGAGGGACCGCTGGTCGCCGAGGTCGTGAAGACCGCGTCCGATCCCTACGTGGGCCGCGTCTCGCTCGTACGCGTCTTCTCCGGCACCCTGCGGCCCGACGAGACCGTGCACGTCTCCGGACACGGCCTGGCCGACCGCGGCCACGAGGACCACGACGTCGACGAGCGCGTCGGCGCGCTCTCCTCCCCCTTCGGCAAGCACCAGCGCACGCTCACCAGCTGCATCGCGGGCGACCTGGCCTGCGTCGCCAAACTGAACCGCGCCGAGACGGGCGACACCCTCTCGGCCAAGGACGACCCGCTCCTGATGGAGCCCTGGGACATGCCCGACCCGCTCCTGCCGCTCGCCATCCAGGCGCACAGCAAGGCGGACGAGGACAAGCTCTCCCAGGGTCTTTCCCGTCTGGTCGCCGAGGACCCGACGATGCGCCTGGAGCAGAACCAGGACACCCACCAGGTGGTGCTGTGGTGCCTGGGCGAGGCCCATGCCGATGTCGCCCTGGAGCGGCTGCGCAGCCGGTACGGCGTGCAGGTCGACGTCGTGGCCCACAAGGTCTCCCTCCGGGAGACGTTCGCGGGCAAGTCGGCGGGACGGGGCCGCCATGTGAAGCAGTCCGGCGGCCACGGCCAGTACGCGATCTGCGAGATCGAGGTCGAGCCGCTGCCGGGCGGCAGCGGCATCGAGTTCGTCGACAAGGTCGTGGGCGGCGCCGTGCCCCGGCAGTTCATCCCGTCCGTCGAGAAGGGCGTGCGCGCGCAGGCCGCGAAGGGTGTGGCCGCCGGCTACCCCCTGATCGACGTACGCATCACGCTGCTCGACGGCAAGGCGCACTCGGTGGACTCCTCCGACGCCGCGTTCCAGACGGCGGGCGCGCTCGCGCTGCGCGAGGCGGCGGCCGACGCCAGGATCCATCTCCTGGAGCCGGTGGCCGAGGTGCGGGTCCTGGTCGGCGACGACCATGTGGGCTCGGTGATGAGCGACTTCTCGGGGCGCCGCGGCCGGGTGGTCGGCACCGAGCAGGCGCCCGGCGGGCGCACGCTCGTGAGGGCCGAGGTGCCCGAGATCGAGATCGGGCGCTACGCCGTGGACCTGCGGTCCCTCTCGCAGGGCACCGCGCGCTTCAGCCGCACCTACGCACGCCACGAACCCATGCCGCCCCAGCTCTCCGAGAGGATCCGTGAACAGGCCCAGGACGTCACCTAGTTGAGGATCTCCGGCAGGGCGCACCCGATGCGCCCTGCCGGATGTCAGTGCACACCGATACGCTGATGACCTGATCAACAGGTGTGCCAGGCACGGAAGTCGGGAAGGCCGCAGCAGCGAAGGTATTGCGGCGATGGGGGCGGCAGTGGCGGACGACGTATTCGACTTCAGGCCCGGGGCCCAGGTCCCGCTGTCCGGGGCCGCAGGACAGACGGCGGCGACCCACGCCCTCGCGTCGGCCGCGTACCGCGACGACAAAGCGACGAAGATCCTCGACGCCAACAACGAATGGCACAAGTCCGAGGTCAAGGAAGGCCTTTGGTCGCTCTTCGCCCCGAATCTGGGCGAGGCGTTCGCACGGGCCGTGCAGGTGCGGATGCTCGGCGGCGCCCGTAAACCGCTCATCCAGTCCTTCGGCATGGAGCCGCAGTCGATCGTCGAGCACTGCCTCGCGGCGAACAACATCCGCAAGGAGCGCGACCGCTGGCTCACCGTCGTGATGGTGCTGTGCGGACTGCTCTTCCTGCCCGGACTGCTCGTCTGGCTGCTGCTCTTCACGGCCAAGCAGGCGGTCGTCAAGCGGGACAACAAGCGGGCGAGCGCGATCGCGACGGCCGTCCTGGTCGCCGTAGGCGTCCTCGCCGTGATCTTCCTCATCAAGCTGCCGATCGGCGGCCTCCTCGGGTGGTACATCCGCGCGGCGATCGTCGTCCCCGTGGCGGGCTGGTTCTGGGCCAAGCTGATCGCCGAGCGCACCGCGAGAGACCTGCGCGACCGCTGGGCGAGCCTGCTCTCGGGCGGCGGCATCGGCGCCAAGATCCCCGAAGCGGTGCCAGGCAGCCCGGGCGAGACGGCCGCCGAGCAGCTCCGCCAGGGCCTGGCCCGCCTGTCGGCCGAGCAGCAGAGCAACTCGGTCTTCTACGCGGGCCCCAAGGGAATACTGGGCATGGGCACCCGCTGGGGCAGCTGGCAGCTCGCCGAGGAGCTGGTCTCCAGCAAGGAAGGCACGGAGATCCACCCGTTCCGCAGCTGGGACGTCATACGGTCCGTGCACGACCAGCTGCGCCTGCTCGAGCGCGGGCCACTGCACACCGGCGGCTTCCCGACCCCGTCGATAAAGCACTGGATCGTCTCCCCCATCGGCGAGAACGCGAAGGCGGTCTCCCGCCCCGGCGGCACCGAGGTCGAGGCCTTCCAGGTCCGGGGCCACGAGATACAGCGAATCTGCAACGAGCAGCAGTTCGGCGGCGGCGACCGGCACTACCTCGGCTGCCAGTTCACGCTCTGGGACGGCCAGTTGGTCATCACGATGCTGATCACGGTGACCGTCCTGCACGAGACCCTGCGCATCGAGGTCACAGGACACGCCCTCGGCCCGGTCCACTCGCTGTTCACCAGCAAGCCCGACCCCAAGGTCAAGAAGGTCGCCAAGCCCATCAAGTTCTGGGAGACCACGGAGCGCAAGCTGCCCCTGGTCGACGCCGACGAGGTCGTACGCCTCGCGCTGCGCGCCCCCTTCACCTGGTATCCGCCGATCCTGGACTACCTCGGCGGCAAGCTGGTCCTGCCCGAGCCCTTCGGACTGCGGCACGCCTGGGCGGACAAGCCGTGGCGGCACCGCTTCATGGCCGACGACGCGCTGCGCGCGGCCACCCCGGTGCTCCGCGTGGTGCACTCGGCGGCCATCAAGGTCCTCCAGGAGAACGGCGTCGACACGGAGAAGTTCGGTACGCGCTCCGGCTTCCTCAGCGGCGCGGTCCAGGACCCGATGCCGAGGAAGGCGGACGTGTACGACGCGTGAGCGTGAGGCGCGTCAGAGCGCGGCGGGCCAGGCGTCGGCCAGCATCTTGCGGGTGTCCGCGAGCAGCTGCGGAAGGATCTTCGTGTGGCCGACGACCGGCATGAAGTTCGTGTCCCCGCCCCAGCGCGGCACGATGTGCTGGTGCAGATGCGCGGCGATACCGGCGCCCGCCACGGTGCCCTGGTTCATGCCGATGTTGAAGCCGTGCGCGCCTGACGCGGTGCGCAGCGCCGTCATGGCCTGCTTGGTGAGCTCACCGAGCTCGGCCGTCTCCGGGGCGGTCAGCTCCGTGTAGTCCGCGACGTGACGGTAGGGCACGACCATGAGGTGGCCGCCGTTGTACGGGTAGAGGTTGAGCACCGCGTACACCTGCTCGCCGCGCGCGACGACCAGCCCGTCCTCGTCCGATTTGGCCGGGATGGAGCAGAAGGGACAGCCGTCGTCGGCGCCCGGACCGCTCGGCTTGTTCTCGCCCTGGATGTACGCCATCCGGTGGGGCGTCCACAGGCGCTGGAACGCGTCCTGCGTCCCCACTCCGATCTGCTGCTCCGGCTCACTCGTCATGCTGTGCAGCATATGACTTAGCCCGATCGAAGCGTGTCGCCGGGGCGCCCGCCGCATGCGGCACCGCGAAGCTGGCCCGATGACCGATGACAGCCGCCAGGCACGCTGGGAGAACCGCACGGAGGCCCCCCTCGCCGTGGCCTCGCTGCTCTACCTGACCGCGTACGCGGTACTGGTCCTTGCCTCACGACTGCCCGGAGTATGGCGCGGCCTCTGCCTCGCGGTCCTCATCGCCGCCTGGGCCGCGTTCGCCGTGGACTACGCGGTGCGGTGGCGGCTGAGCCGGCAGGGCCCGCGCTTCGTACGCGCCCACTGGCTGGACACCCTGGTACTCGTCCTGCCCCTGCTGCGGCCGCTGCGCGTCGTGCACGTCTACGAAGCCGTCCAGCGCAGGCACGGCAGGCCGCGTCTCGCGCTGCACGCGCGCGTGGTCACGTACGCCGGTCTCTCGGCGCTGCTCATCGGCTTCACCGGCGCGCTGGCCGTCTACCAGCGCGAGCACACGGCTCCGGGAGCGACGATCCGTACCTTCGGGGACGCGGTGTGGTGGACGTCGGCCACGCTCGCGACCGTGGGCTACGGCGACGTGACGCCCGTGACGCCGCTCGGGCGCGTGATCGCGGTGGGCCTGATGCTCTGCGGCCTCGCGCTGCTGGGCGCGGTGACGGGGTCGTTCTCGTCGTGGCTGGTTCAGGTGTTCGCGCGGGAGGACGACGAGAGGCCCCCGGGACGCTGAACGTCCCGGGGGCCTCCTCACTCACGTCACACCTGTACGCGGCTCTCCACCACGTCGAGGAGCTTGGCCAGCGCCTGGTCGCGCGGGATGCCGTTCTCCTGCGAGCCGTCGCGGTAGCGGAAGGAGATCGTGCCCGCGTTCATGTCGTCGTCACCGACGATGATCATGAAGGGGACCTTCAGCTTCTGCTGCGTCCTGATCTTCTTCTGCATGCGGTCCGACGAGGCGTCCACCTCGACCCGCAGGCCCTTCTTCTTGGCCTCGGCCGCGAACTCCTGGAGGTACGGGATGTGCGCGTCACCGACGGGGATGCCCACGGCCTGCACGGGGGCGAGCCACGGCGGCATCGCGCCCGCGTAGTGCTCGAGGAGCACCGCGAAGAACCGCTCGATGGAGCCGAACAGCGCGCGGTGGATCATCACCGGCCGCTGCTTGGTGCCGTCCGGCGAGGTGTACTCCAGGTTGAAGCGCTCCGGCAGATTGAAGTCGAGCTGCACGGTCGACATCTGCCAGGTGCGGCCGATGGCGTCCTTGCACTGCACGGAGATCTTCGGGCCGTAGAAGGCGGCGCCGCCCGGGTCCGGGACCAGCGGCAGGCCCTGCTTCTCGGCCACCTGCTGCAGCGTCGCGGTGGCCTCTTCCCAGATCTCGTCCGAGCCGACGAACTTCTCCGGGTCCTTGGTGGAGAGCTCCAGGTAGAAGTCGGTCAGGCCGTAGTCGCGCAGCAGGTTCAGGACGAAGGTGAGCGTCTTGTCGAGCTCGTCCGCCATCTGCTCCTTGGTGCAGTAGATGTGCGCGTCGTCCTGGGTGAAGCCGCGGGCACGGGTCAGACCGTGCACGACGCCCGACTTCTCGTAGCGGTACACCGTGCCGAACTCGAAGAGACGCAGCGGCAGTTCACGGTAGGAACGCCCGCGCGCATCGAAGATCAGGTTGTGCATCGGGCAGTTCATGGGCTTGAGGTAGTAGTCCACGCCCTCGTCGAGCTGCATGGGCGGGTACATGCCGTCGGCGTACCAGTCCAGGTGGCCCGAGGTCTCGAAGAGCTTCCCCTTCGTGGCGTGCGGGGTGTAGACGAACTCGTACCCCTCCTCCTCGTGGCGACGCCGCGAGTAGTCCTCCATGACCCGGCGGATGACGCCGCCCTTGGGGTGGAAGACCGCGAGGCCCGAGCCGATCTGCTCCGGGATGGAGAAGAGGTCGAGCTCGCTGCCGAGCTTGCGGTGGTCGCGCTTCTCGGCCTCGGCGAGGAACTCCAGGTGCGCCTTGAGCTCGTCCTTGGTGGGCCAGGCGGTGCCGTAGATGCGCTGGAGCATCGGGTTCTTCTCGCTGCCGCGCCAGTACGCCGCGGCGTTGCGCATCAGCTTGAACGCCGGGATGTTCCGGGTGGTGGGCAGGTGGGGACCGCGGCAGAGGTCCTTCCAGCACAGGTCGCCGGTCTTCGGGTCGAGGTTGTCGTAGATGGTCAGCTCGCCGCCGCCCACCTCGACGTCCGCGCCGTCGTCGCTGGACGCGGAGCCCTTGATGCCGATGAGCTCCAGCTTGTACGGCTCGTCGGCGAGCTCCTCGCGGGCGGCCTCGTCGGTGACGACGCGGCGCGAGAAGCGCTGGCCGCGCTTCTGGATCTCCTGCATCTTCTTCTCGATGGCCTTGAGGTCCTCGGGCGTGAAGGGCTTCTCGACATCGAAGTCGTAGTAGAAGCCGTTCTGGACCGGCGGGCCGATGCCCAGCTTGGCCTCGGGGAAGAGCTCCTGCACGGCCTGCGCCATGACGTGCGCGGTGGAGTGGCGCAGGATGTTCAGGCCGTCCTCGGAGGAGATCTCGACCGGCTCGACCTCCTCGCCGTCCTGTACCGCGTACGCGAGGTCCTTCAGCTCGCCGGCCACACGGGCGGCGACGATGGTGCGCTCTCCGGCGAAGAGTTCGGCGGCCGTAGTGCCCGTCGTCACCACGCGCTCTTCCCGCTCGGAATCGCGTTGGATGATCACACGGACGTCTGACACCGGTCTTCTCCTACCTGAAGGGGGTCGCGGCAGATCTGCTCCTGCACGCGATACGAATCGTACCGAGCCCGGGGCGCCCATCGCGAAACGGTTATCCCCGGGGCCTCAGCCGCGCCCGCCCCAGACACCCCTAGTCGCCGCTGCACGCCTCCTCGAAGAAGTCGAGATTCTCCTGGAGCGACTTCATCAGGCGGTCCTTCTCGCCCTCGTCCACCTGCACCGGCACCACCCCGGAGGCCCCGGTGAGCCGCCGGAACCCGCCCCGGCTCTCCAGCCGCCCGTGCACCCGGATCGGCAGCCCCACCAGATGGGCATGGCCCGCGATGCGGTACGACTCCTCGTCGAGCGTCATGCGTACGTGGGGGACGTCGGCGCCCGCGAGGACCCGGACCCGCACGGTGCCGTCACCCCGCGGCCCCGACCGCCGCATCCGCACCACGGCCCCCGTGATCCGCACCGGCATCGCAGGCTCGTCCCGCAGATAGCGGGCGCTCGCCTCCCTGAGCACCGTCAGGTCACCCGGCGAGAACTCGACGGGCTCGGCGTCGACGGCGCACCCCTCGGGCACCCCGGCGGCCGGCGCCCACTCCACGGCGACCCGTGCCCCTTCCGTGCCCCGCACCAGGGCCACGACGGCCTCCGTCAGCTCGTGGCTGACGCCCGCCTCGACGGCGCCGTCGAAGGCGTCCATGCCGCCGGTGGCCCGCTGGTAGTCGACGGCTTCGCGGACCGCGTACAGCGCCTGGTGCAGCCGTACCGCGAGGAGCCGCCCGGTCAGGACGGGCACGAACGCGGTGAGCTGCCGCCCGCCCGGAGCGGGCGCGACCAGGACGCTCTCCAGGGACGCGGCGGCGGGCCCGCGGTGCCGTGCCCCGTAGTACCCGGCACGGCCGCGCGCCGCGAGGGCACCCGCGAGCAGCATCTGCCGTGCCGCCGCCCGCAGTTGTTCCTCCGCCGTCCAGGTCGCGGCGCCCGCGGGGCCTGCCGGGACATCGCGCCACCAGCGGATCTCGTCGCTGGGCACGGTGAGCCCGACGAGCACGTCGCGCGCGGAAGGCGACGCGCTGCGCGCCAGGGCGGTGAGCGCCTCGCCGAGCAGGTCCTCGCAGTCGGGGAAGGCCCTGTTCTCCGGCACGAGCAGACTCGTGCCGGAGCCGCCGGGCCCGGGCGGGGTCCAGCGGGCGTAGCGCCCCGCCGCTCCCCCGCGCCGGCGCCAGCCGTGCCGGGCGAGCAGCGCGCCGAGCACGGCGGGATCGACCTGCGAGGGCTCGGGGGGACCCAGCGGGGCCAGCGGGTCGCCCCAACTGCCCGTGGGTTCCACGGGGTGCGGGCGAACGGGGCGTAGCGGCTCTTCGATCGGGCGGTGCATCAGGGTCTCCCTCCCGTCCCGACCCGCGTCATGATCTCGCAGAGGGCCCTGTCGTCGAAGATCCGCGAGGTCGGGACGCGCACGGTGGTCCTGCGCCGGCCGGTCACCTGGTGTCCGGCGAGGTTGGTCCAGTAGCAGCAGTGCCGCAGGTCGAGCCGGTCATGGCTCGCGCGCAGCCAGTCGTCCTGCGACCGGGGCACGAGCATCACGACCAGGATCTTGTGTACCGAGACCGGCGTGCGGGCGAGCTTCTCCAGGTGCGGGTTGTCGAGCGTGAAGGAGAAGGCGGAGCCCGGAGGGTTCGGCGGTATCTGGTATGTGCACTTGAGCTGCACCTTGATGGTGACTTCGTCGTCGACCGTGTGCCCGGGGGCGCTGTGGCTGACGTGCCAGTCGATGCCGTTGTCCGGAAAGGGCTGTGAGAGCGAGCACCCCGCCGCGGCGGCGACGGCGTGCAGATAGCCCACCTGAAGGGTCTCCATACAGGCGGTGGTGGCGAGTGTGCCGCGCGGCGGTGCGATCCGCTCGGGCAGCAGCCCACCCTGTTCGGGCTGCGCGAGCGCCATGTCCAACGTGCCTTCCGAACCAGTGAATCCCCGCTTCGGGCCGGTCAACTTCCAAGCCCTGTACCTCTGTTGTCTCCGGGCCGCGTACAGCGCAAACGGCCCGGGTATCACCGGGGTGGGCAGGGGAGGAAAGCCATCTGCCGGACATGATCGAGGAGTTGCGTCACTATGACGTGCTGGTACGAGGGGCCCTTGGCCGCTTTCGACACCGAGACCACGGGCGTCGACGTCGAGACCGACCGCATTGTGTCGGCCGCCGTCGTCGTCCAGCAAGGCGCGGGAACCCGCCCGCGCATCACTCGCTGGCTGGTGAACCCGGGCGTTCCGGTGCCCGAGAGCGCCACCGCGGTGCACGGCCTGACGGAGGAACATCTGCAGCACAACGGCCGGTGGCCCGCGCCGGTGATGGAGGAGATAGCCAGGGAACTGGCGGAACAGGGCGCGGCGGGCCGCCCCATCGTCGTCATGAACGCGCCCTTCGACCTGACGATCCTGGACCGGGAGTTGCGCAGGCACCGCGCGTCGTCGCTCAGCCACTACATGGCGGGCTCACCGCTGTGCGTCCTGGATCCGCGGGTCCTGGACAAGCAACTCGACCGGTACCGCAAGGGCCGCCGCACGCTGACGGATCTGTGCGCGCACTACGCGGTGGAGCTGGACGAGGCGCACGACGCGGCGGCCGACGCGCAGGCTGCGCTGGATGTCGTACGTGCCGTGGGGCAGCGGTTCGCGTCCCGGCTCGAACGGCTCTCACCGGCCGAGCTGCACGCGTTGCAGGCGGTGTGGCATGCGGCGCAGGCACGCGGGCTGCAAGCATGGTTCGCGCGCAGCGGTACGCCGGAAGCGGTGGATCCCGCGTGGCCACTGCGACCCGAAATGCCCGCGGCAGCCTGACATTTGCGGGCCGGAACTGGCCCGAGGGCATGAAAAAACCGGTCCGTCTGTGACGGACCGGCATTCTCCGGGTGGGCGATACTGGGTTCGAACCAGTGACCTCTTCGGTGTGAACGAAGCGCTCTCCCACTGAGCTAATCGCCCGGGAACGGACTGAACAATACAGGTCTTCGCGGGTTTCCTTCAAACCGCTTCCGCGAGACCCCTCACTCCTCTCTGAAGTCCCCTCTGAGGTGCGCCTTCAGACCTCGCTCGCCCGCGCGCATCATCAGCGCGTGATTGAGGAGGAAGACGGGTCTCCCGGGGACGGCGAAGCGCCGCATCAGCGGTTTGCGCACCACCACTTCCTGCTCGTAGAACGCCCGCGTTCCGCCCGGCGCCGCCGTGACGGTCCAGCGCGCCCAGCCTTCCAGATCCCCGGTCATCGCGATCTCCAGGACCCCGGCCGCCGGGTCGCGGCGCCGTTCCTCGCCGGTGACGAACAGGTCGTACGGCAGCAGGGAGCGGAAGCGCGCCGTGCCGCTGCGTTCGTCGACGGGCGTCACGTCCCGCACCTGGGGCCACCACGCCGGGTAGTCCTCGGCGCGTTCGAGGGCGGCGTACACGTCGGCGGGTGGCGCGGGCACGTTCCAGACGCTGCGGAAACGGAAGTGGCTCCAGTCCATGGTCCGAAGTCTGCCGGTAAGGAGCCGATCCGAGCACGTGCCGATCTGAGTACGTGCGGATCTGAGTACGTACTGAGTATCCGCACCGATGCCCGCCGCAGTGTCCTGGACCACACTCCACGGACATGACGAACATCCCGCCCCCGGCCGAGGAGCTCCGCGTCCTCGACCTGGAGCTGCGCCGACTCGACGCGCGCAGGACGCAGTTGCTGCAACGCCGCGCCTGGCTGATCGGCGTCCTCCAGGCGGCGGCCGCACCCGCGCCCGCTCCTCCGCGGCCGGTGCGTGCCCCCGAGGCCACACCGCCGAACGTGCAGAACGCGCTGCTCACGCTGGGCGGCATCCTCCTGACCATCGCGGCGATCGCCTTCACGCTGGTGAGCTGGGGGCACCTGGGCATCGGCGGGCGCAGCGCCGTCCTCGCGGCCATGACGCTGACGGCGCTCGGCGTGCCCGCGCTGCTGCTGCGCCGGAAGCTGCGTTCGACGGCGGAGACGGTGGCCGCGCTCGGCCTCGCCCTGACCGTCCTCGACGCGTACGCCCTCCATGCCGTCGCCCTGCCACAGACCGACGCCCTCGGCTACACGGCCGCCGCGTCCGCCGTGCTGGCCGCGCTGTGGACGGCGTACGGAGTTTCGTTCCGCGCGCTGCGGCTGCCCTTGCCGCTGGCCGTCGCGACCGCTCAGCTCCCCCTGTTCCTCTGGGCGCGTGCCGCGGACGCGGGTGACCACGCGACGGCGGCGGCGCTCCTGGTGACGGCGGCGCTCGACGTCGCCGTCGCGCTGCGGGTGAGCGACCCGGGCGTCCGCGTCGTCGCGACCGTCGTCGCCTGCACCACGGGCCTGTGGGGTGCGACGGCCGCCGGGTATCTGTCCTGGTCGGCCACGGACCTGCCGGACGCGGCGCGGGCGGGTGCGCTTCTGATCCTTGCCGCGTCGATCGCGCTGGTGGCGGCGTGGCTGATCACGGAGCCTCCGCAGGCGGCGGGCGCGGCGTTCGCGGGCGGCCTGCTCGTGGTGGCCGCCGCCGGTGGCGTGCTGCGCGAGGCGCTGCCCTCCGCCTGGACGGTTCCCGGCTATCTGGCGTGTGCCGTCGCCCTGTTGGCGCTCGTACGCACCGCCCTGCCGCGTCCGCTCCTGCGCGGAATCGCGGGCGCGGCACTCCTGGTGCACGCGCTCGCGGTGCTGTGGACGCTGCCGGCCTTCGTCACCGCTCTGCTGGGACCGTTGAGCTGGGCCGGGAAGGCATGGTCGGGTGTGCCGCAGGACACGGGTGACGCATACGCCGTGCCCGAACTGCCCGTGCAGCACCCGGTCATGGCCGCGCTCGTACTCGCGGCGGTCGCCACGGTCCTGTTCGCGGCGGCCCGGCTTCAGCTCCCGGCCCTGGGGCTCCCGGGGGAACCACCACTCACCCGCGCCACGACCACCCCCCTCTCCGCCGCCCTGGCCCTCGCCTGGGCCGCCCTTCTCATCCTTCCGTCCGCCCTCCAACTCCCGTACGCGGCAGAGGTGTCGGCATACGTCGCGCTGACCGGCGCCCTGCTCGTCGTCGCCGTCACCTCGCGCGTCGGCTCGAAGGCCGTGGCCGTCACCTCGCTGGGCCTGGGGGTGGCCTCATCGGTGAGCGTCGCGTTCCTGGCGCTGGCCGATACCGGGGCGACGCTCGGCACACTCGGCGTCCTGACGGCGCTGTTCCTCGCAACGACCGTGCTCGCCGTACGCCGCCGGGAAGCCGTTCTGGGCGTGGCGCCCGCCACTGTCTGCGCCTCCATCGCGTACGCCACGGCGCTCGCCTTCGCCGCGGGCGCCGCGCGGGACCTGCGGGTGGACCACATCGGGCTGCTCATGCTCGCCGTTCCGGCGATCGGGGCCCTCGCCGCGGCCCGGCTCGGCCGTCATCCGCTGACACCGCCGGTCGAGATCGCCGGAGCGGTCGCGGGCGGGCTCGCGATCATCCTCACCGCGGGGCACGCCACGACCCTCGCCCTGGCTCTCGCGCTCGGCGGCGTCATCGCCGCGGGCACGGCACTGCGCACGGACCGCCGCCGCGTCGGGTACGCGGCCGGGGTGCTGTTCCTCCTGGCGACCTGGGTACGCCTGGCCGCCTGGGACGTCGAGACCCCCGAGGCGTACACCCTGCCGGTCACCGTCCCCGCGCTCCTGATCGGCGCCCTGCGGCGCCGCCGTGCCCCCGAGACGTCCTCCTGGACGGCCTACGGCCCAGGCCTCGCGGCGACCCTCCTGCCCAGCCTCGTCGCCGCCTGGAGCGACGCGCACTGGCAGCGCCCGCTGCTCCTGGGCACCGCGGCCCTGCTGATCACGCTGGCGGGCGCCCGGCACCGGCTACAGGCGCCCCTGGTGCTCGGCGGCACGGCCCTCGCCCTGGACGCGCTGCACGAACTGGCGCCCTACATCGTCCAAGTGGTGGACGCCCTGCCGCGCTGGCTGCCGCCGGCGCTCGCCGGACTCCTGCTCCTCGCGATCGGCGCGACGTACGAACAGCGACTGCGCGACGCACGCCGGGTCCGTGACGTTCTCGGCAGAATGCACTGACTCCGCTTTTCCGAACGGCAGCCGACGGAGTACCAAATTCCTTCCGCCGCACGGAAAATGGAGCGAATACGACTGCGGCCCGGAGGCTTAAAGCCTCCGGGCCGCAGTTCCGGGGTGGGCGATACTGGGTTCGAACCAGTGACCTCTTCGGTGTGAACGAAGCGCTCTCCCACTGAGCTAATCGCCCCGGGCGCACGGAGAACATTACCGCATGTCAGCGGGTGCCTCCGACCGCCGCGGAGTCACCCGGAGGTCACTCCTTGATCTTCCATGGCATCTCGAGGCCGAACTTCCAGACGTAGACCGCGACGAGCACGGCGATGATCACCAGACCGACCGTCGTCAGGATGATGTTCCTGCGGCGCACCTTGGGGTCGAGCGCACGCTGCGCCGCCTCGGTGACCTTCCGCTTCGTCCAGCGAAGGACCAGCTGAGCCCAGACGAACTCGGTCGCCCAGATCGCCATGCCGCCGAAGATCACCAGCCACCCCGGTCCGGGCAGCGGCAGCATGACGATGCCCGCGGCAACCACCGCGAGGCCGACGATGAACACGCCCACCTGCCAGCTGAGGTGCAGCGCCTTGCGGGCCTGGATGAACTCCGGCGCGCGCGATCCGAGCGGCTGTTCGTCCTTCGTACCGGTGATTGTTTCAGCAACCCCCGGCTCGTTACTCCCCGTATTCATACGGCCAAACCCTACCCGACGGAAACCCGTCACTGGAATGGCTGTACCCATCGAACGAACAACCCGCCGTACGAGCTACCTAAAGACACCCAAAACCCTCAGAGGGGTTTACAACGGCACCGTAGGTGGCATGTCGATTTCGCCGACGTGCGAATCCCCGAGCGCACACTGAGCGAAAGGCCCTGGCGCTTATGAACACCACGGTCAGCTGCGAGCTGCACCTGCGCCTCGTTGTGTCGAGCGAGTCCTCACTGCCTGTACCCGCAGGACTGCGGTATGACACGGCCGATCCCTATGCCGTGCACGCCACCTTCCACACCGGAGCCGAGGAAACCGTCGAGTGGGTGTTCGCCCGCGACCTCCTCGCCGAGGGCCTGCACCGGCCCACCGGTACCGGCGACGTCCGAGTCTGGCCGTCCCGGAGCCACGGTCAGGGCGTCGTCTGCATCGCCCTGAGCTCCCCCGAGGGTGAGGCTCTGCTCGAGGCCCCGGCGCGGGCCCTGGAATCGTTCCTGAAGCGAACGGACGCGGCCGTGCCGCCCGGCACGGAACACCGCCACTTCGATCTGGATACGGAGCTCTCGCACATCCTGGCCGAAAGTTAGCTCCAGGCCGCGCGAGAGCGCCCGGCGCCGTCCGACTCGGGGCGACGGCTCGGGCATGAGAACCGCACAGCGCAGACGTACCGGCGCCGTCGCCGCGGATTCCCGCGGGGACGGCGCCGGTGCGTCGTGTCGGGAAGCCGCTAGCATCGGCCAGCATCGGCGGGCACTCTCCCCACGCTCTCCATGAGCCGGGGAGACCGCACTACCCCCAGGCCAGGGAGCAAATCGTGCTGATCACCCACGACACCCGGTGCGCACTCGACGCCGTGGTCGATCTGGTGAACACCGCGCCGGACGACGAGAACGCAGCGAGCGCGGCGGGCACCGAGACGGAAGGGCTCCCGGACGTGGCAGCCCTGGGCGAGTTCGTACGAAGCCACGACATAAGTGACGTCGGAGTGCTCTCGGAGCGTGACCTGGCCGGCGTCCGGCACATCCGCGGCCGCTTCCACGAAGTCTTCGCGGCACCCGAGCCGCAGGCCGCGGCGGCGGTGATCAACGAACTGATCGCGGCGGCGGGCACGACGCCCCGGCTCACCGACCACGACGGCTACGACTGGCACGTGCACTACTTCGCGCCCGGCGCCTCCATCGCCGACCACCTCGCCGCGGACTGCGGGATGGCGCTCGCGTTCTTCGTGGTCGCCGGCGAGCAGGAGCGGCTGCGGCGCTGCGAGGCCCCGGACTGCCGGCGCGCCTTCGTCGACCTCTCCCGCAACCGCTCGCGCCGCTACTGCGACAGCCGCACCTGCGGCAACCGGCTGCACGTCGCCGCCTACCGGGCCCGGCGCAAGGAAGCCGCGGGCTGAGCCCGGCCGCGACGCGCAGGCGGCGCTCCCCGCTAGAGCCTCAGCAGATCGTGCAGCGAACCCATCAGGATCAGAACGCCGATCACCGCCAGGAAGATCATCAGGGGTGGCTGGGAGAGCGCGAACAGACAGCCCTTGGGCTCTTCGGTCGCGGCTCGCTCATCGGTCGGCGGGGCGGCATCGCCCGGTGCGGTGTCCAGCATCTCGCGGCGATGATGACGCAGTTGCGGGGGTACCGCTGACCAACACGCCCGGAAAGCGCGGGAGTTCGCCGCATTCCGTGACCTGCGAAAGTCCGGCGTCCCGTGTGTTGCGTGCACGGCCCACCAGCGGCGCACCTCGTCAGACCGGGCGGCACCGCCGTCCACACGAACGAGGGAGTCTCATGGCCATCGGCTGACCACGCAGGGCCTTTCCAGAGGCCTGCCGCTCTCAGATGCCGTGCTTCTTCAGGATGGCCTCGATGTCGCTGAAGTCCTCCTTGGGCGCGGCAGCCTTCGGCTGGGCCGCGGGCTGGGCGGCCGGGCGGGTGCCCTGGCCCAGGGAGGGTGCGGACGCCGCGGGGGCCACCGCCTCGCGCTGGGCCACCTTCGCGGCCTTGCGCTCCTTGCGGGTGCCTCCGGAGCGGCGCTCCACGGCGCGAGTGATCATGAAGAGCAGCCAGGCGACGCCGAGGACCCCGAAGCCCGCCCATGCCTTCATGCTGAAGGCGGTGTCGGCCAGCCATCCGACGGCACCGGTCATCACCAGGCCGACCGGGACCAGGGAGTAGGCGGCAAGGCGCGTCGCCGCGAGGAAACGCTTGCGATAGGCCGTGATCGCGGCAATGCCGAGGCCGGCCGCGGATACGGCGGAACAGACGGTCTCGGCAATCATCCGGATCCTCCAGGCGTGCGGGCGTAGACGGTGGCACTGTCCGGCACTGTCTTCCCTTCCATCCTGCACCGGGTGGACCCCCACAAGCCACGTCCCGAGCGGACTTCAGGGACATATCAGGGTCACGTCTCCTCCGCAGGTTCCGGTCTGCCGCCCCCGGCCCCGGTTGGGAGGCGGACGCGGGGCTGGAAGACTGTGCCCCATGAGCGACTCTGCCCCCGCGGCCCCCGCCGGCCCCCTCGTCATCGACATCTGGTGCGAGCTGCAGTGCCCGGACTGCCGGACCGCCCTCGACGACGTACGCGCGCTCCGTGCCCGCTACGGCGACCGTGTCGACCTGCGGCTTCGGCACTTCCCCCTCGAGAAGCACAAGCACTCCTTCGCCGCCGCCCAGGCCGCCGAGGAGGCCTTCGAGCAGGGACAGGGCTGGCCGTACGTCGAGGCCGTGCTGGGCAAGGTCGAGGAGCTGACCCGCAAGGGCGAACCCTTCCTGGTCGAGGCCGCGCGGGAACTGGGCCTGGACGCGGAGGAGTTCGACACCGCGCTCGTCGACGGCCGGCACATCCTGATCGTCGACGCCGACCAGGCCGAGGGCAAGGCGATCGGCGTCACCGGGACACCGACGTACGTCATCGGGGGCGAGCGCCTCGACGGCGGCAAGAGCCAGGAGGGCCTGCGCGAGCGCGTCGAGGAGATCGCGGACCGCCTGCTCGCCGCCGCCCCCGGACAGGACGCCTAGAGCAGCTGCTTGTAGACGTAGTACATGACCGGTTCGTAGCCAAGGGACTCGTACAGGCGCAGGGCCGGGACGTTGCCCGCGAAGACGTTGAGGCCCAGGCGGCCCAGGCCCGCCTCGCGGGCCTGTGTCTCCGCGAGGAGCATCAGGGACCTGCCGTGGCCGCGTCCGCGGTACTCCTCGTCGACCTCCACGTCGAAGACGAAAGCACCGCCGCCGCGCCGCGCGAGCCAGAGGGTGCCGACCGCCGTGCCCTCGTGAGTGAGCACACTGAGCCGGGTGCCGGGGGTGGCGAGGCCCTGCGGCAGGTGGTCGGCGTGGTCGGCCTCGGACTTGGCGCGCGCCTCCGCCTCGGGGACGCCGCGCTCGATCCAGGTCTGCGCGTACTCCTCCTTCTCGCGGGCCAGCCAGACCTCGTACTCGCCCTCGGTCATCGGCCGCCCCTCGACGCCCGCCGGCAGCGCGGGCGGCTCGGCGGTCAGGGGCTTGGCCATCTGGCGGTTGCGCTCCACGTAGCCGAGGGACACGGCGAGGCGGTGGGCCGCCGCGGCCTCGGCGGGCACGGCCACCTCGATCCGCTGGCAGCCCCAGCCGCGCGCCACCTCCTCGGCGGCGAGCACGGCGACGGTGGCACGGCCGCGCCTGCGGTCGGGCTCCTTGATGCTCAGATCCCGCATCTCGGCGACACCGGGCCCGAACACGGGATGCGTGGCGAGTTCTATCCCGCCCACAGGACGGCTGTTCACGCGCACTTCGTACGTGCGTGACTTCGCGCCGTCAGCGCTCTGCTGAAGCGGCCCGGTCGGCCGCAGGGTCGTGGTCATCAGTGGAGTTCTACCCGCCCTGCGGCTCATGCGTCATCTGGATCGCGTGCACTTGCGGCGTCTCGCCCGACCGGTCACGGGTCGAGGTCGTCCGCCGCCCGCTCGTCGAAGATCCGCATCGCCTTGGCGGTCACCGCTCCCGGAGCGCCCGGCAGTTCGCGCCCGTCGACCCGGTGCACGGCCTGGATGTCGCGGAGCGTCGAGGTCAGGAACACCTCGTCGGCGCGGTCGAGGACGTCGAGCGGCAGATCGGTCTCACGCGCGCCCGTCCAGTCGACGGCCAACGCGCGCGTGATGCCCGCCAGGCACCCGGAGGCGACCGGCGGCGTGTGGATCTCGCCGTCGAGGACGACGAAGACGTTCGATCCTGTGCCTTCGCACAGCTGCCCCACCGTGTTGGCGAACAACGCCTCCGAAGCGCCCCGTTCGTGGGCGCGCGCGAGGGCGACGACGTTCTCCGCGTACGAGGTGGTCTTCAGGCCGGTCAGGGCGCCACGTTCGTTGCGGGTCCACGGGACCGTGATCACGGCGGTCGTGTCGGGGCGCCTGGTCGCCTCCCCGAGGGCGACGACCAGCGTCTGCCCCTGGTCGCCACGGTCCGAGCCGAGCGGCGAGAGGCCCCCGGTGTACGTGATGCGCAGGCGTCCCAGCGGCATCGGGTTGGCGTTGATGACGGCCGCGCAGGCCGCGCGCACCTCGTCCAGGTCCGGCTCGGGCAGACCGAGGCCGCGCGCCGAGCGGGCGAGCCGTTCCAGGTGCCGGGTCAGCGCGAAGGGCCGCCCCTCGGCCGTCTTCACCGTCTCGAAGATGCCGTCGCCGACGGTCAGCCCGTGGTCGAGCACGGAGACGCGGGCGGTATCGAGGTCTTGCAGGCCGCCATTGAGCCAGATCTTCACTGAGGGGTCCCTCCACTCACTTCGTACGCTCCCGACGCTACCGCCAGCAGCCGTTCCGCCTTCAGTTCGGTCTCCCGCCACTCCCCCTCGGGGTCCGAGCCCCAGGTGATCCCGGCGCCGGTGCCGAACCGCAGCACGCCCTCCGCGCGGTCGATCCAGAAGGTGCGGATACCAACGGCCAGTTCGCCGGTGCCCCGGTCGGCGTCGACCCAGCCGATGCCGCCGCAGTACGGGCCGCGGGGCGCGGTCTCCAGGGCGTCGATGATGCGCAGGGCGCTGGACTTGGGGGCGCCGGTGACGGAACCGGGCGGGAAAGCTGCGGCGAAGAGTTCGGGCCAGCCGGCGCCGGGGACGAGCTCGCCCCGGACGGTGGAGACGAGATGGACGAGACCCGGATGCTTCTCGACCACGCACAGGTCGGGGACGGTCACGGAGCCGGTCGCGCATATCCGCCCGATGTCGTTGCGGACGAGGTCCACGATCATGACGTTCTCGGCGTAGTCCTTGTCGAGGAGATCGGCCTCGGTCCGGCCCGTGCCCTTGATCGGCCCCGATTCCACGACGCGTCCCTCGCGGCGCAGGAACAGCTCGGGCGAGGCCGTCGCTATCTCGACGCCGTGTTCGGGCAGGCGGATCGTTCCGGCGTACGGAGCGGGGTTCCCGCGCGCGAGGAGCGCGGTCAGGGCGTCCACATCGGCGTCCTTCGCGACCGGCGCGGACAGCACGCGGCAGAGATTCGCCTGATATACGTCCCCGGCCGCAATGTGTTCCCGAACGCGCCGCACCCCGTCCACATACGCGGCGCGGTCGAGCGACGACGTCCAGTCACCGGCGGCAGGGCCCCGCCACGCCCCGGGCGCCGGCGCGGGCACCGGCTCGGCCCGTACGTCGTCGAAGCGGGCACAGACCAGCTCGCCCTCGAAGGTCGCGGAGACGGCCCAGAAACCGCGGGAGTCCAGCGCCGAGGGATCGCTGGTCACGTCCCTGAGGCCGGTCGCGAGGAGGCCGCCGAAGCGCGCCATGGGCAGGGACGCCCCGGAGGGCGGCCGGGAGGACATCTGAGGGGCGCTGTGCACGTCTGCGAGTCTATGACCGGTGTCCTGGTCGCGCCCCGGGCCGGTGACAGCGCAGCACGCTGCGCAAACGCGTTTTTGTACTGGCCCAGGAATCCGCTAGAGTTCAACACGTCGCCGGGACGCGCAAGCGGGCCGGGAAAGACAAGCGGACGTAGCTCAGTTGGTAGAGCGCAACCTTGCCAAGGTTGAGGTCGCCAGTTCGAACCTGGTCGTCCGCTCGCAGGAAACGGGGGATCTTCCCGAACCCCCGCACTCCTGGTGGAGTGGCCGAGAGGCGAGGCAACGGCCTGCAAAGCCGTCTACACGGGTTCAAATCCCGTCTCCACCTCCAAGGACGATTAGCTCAGCGGGAGAGCGCTTCCCTGACACGGAAGAGGTCACTGGTTCAATCCCAGTATCGTCCACTGGATCTTCTCGAAGGCTCGCCTTCCTGAGGTCTGAACCCGCGCGATTAGCTCAGCGGGAGAGCGCTTCCCTGACACGGAAGAGGTCACTGGTTCAATCCCAGTATCGCGCACGCAGTACGCATCACACGCAGGTTGACCTGCGCGATTAGCTCAGCGGGAGAGCGCTTCCCTGACACGGAAGAGGTCACTGGTTCAATCCCAGTATCGCGCACCATCCGTACGAAGCCCCCGGCCGTTCCCACGGCCGGGGGCTTCGTCGTTCCTCCGGTCAGGAGGAGAAGAGCATGTGCCCGAAGCTCTTGTGCCGCTTGTTGTGGCCGTAGTGTCCGCCGTGCCCACCGTGACCGCCGTGGTGGCCGCCGTGCTGGGGAGCGCCCCACTGGGGGGGCGGGAGCCGCCGGGTACGCCTGCGGGGCGGGCGGCGGCGGGGGCGGGGCCTGGTGGCCGCCCCACTGGTTCTCCAGCCGGCTCAGGGACTCGAGCTCGCCGTAGTCGAGGAATATCCCGCGGCAACCGCTGCACTGCTCGATCTGGACGCCATTGCGGTTGTACGTGTGCATCGGTGCATGGCACTTGGGACACTGCATGGTCGGCTCAACTCCTCGCCGGTCGTGACTGCTTCGCCGGATCTCTGCCCGGCTTCGGTGCGTTGCACCCTACTTCGTGCTGGTGGGCGCCAACTCCGTCGGGACGGCGGCCATTCGATCACAGGCGTCGACCACTGCCTGCTCGATCTCGTCCAGGGGGCGGTTCTCCCTGACGGACTTGGCCACGGCAAGGGCGGCCGTCTGCGCGGTGAGGGCGCGGGCCGGTGCGTCGAGGGCGGGCCAGGGGTCCGCGCCATCGGCCGGGACCGCCGGTCCGCGTGCCGTGCGGTAGGCGTTGAGGAAGCGGGTCCACTCGTCGGGGGCGAGGAGGCCGCAGGCGTACCAGGCGGCGGGGCGGGCCAGGTCCCAGGCCGGGTCACCGAGGCCGAGGTCATCGACGTCGATGAGCAGCCAGCGCCCTTCTCGGGTGCGGACCAGCTGGCCCAGGTGGAGGTCGCCGTGGCACAGGAGCTTGGGGAGCGGCGCCGGGGCCTCGGCGCGGGCCCAGGCGGGGAGCGTGGCCCAGGCTCGCTCGACGGGGGCGGCCGCCGGGTGCGGTCCCGCGGCCCGCATCCGGGTCATCGCACGGGCGGCCTTCACGGGGCCGCGCATGTCCGGGAGCGGGTGCGGGAGTTCGGCCGGGGGCGTGGCGTGCAGCCGGGCGAGGAGGGCGGCGGCGGCTTCCCAGGGGGCGGCGTCGGGGTCGTCGCGGTCCACGGGGGTGCCGGCGTCCCAGAAGGTGACGAGGCGGCCATGGAGCGGGACGGCCGTCTCGCCGAGCGGAGGGAGAAGGCTTCCGTGGAGGGCGGCGGCGACCTTCAGGCGGGCCGCCAGCTCGGCGGGGTCCGTGCCCGGGGCGTGCGCCTTGGCGACGGTATCGCCGTGCCGGACGACGGTGGCGTCGTCCCGGTCCGCGAGGACGGCTTCGGAGGCGCAGGCGCAGGTACGGGGGGTGAGGTGCGCTGTATGACGGACCTTGGCGGTCAACGCCGACATCAAGGCGGTGGCGGTCACGGGTCCCCCGGGGTGCGTCGATCGGTGCTCCCGTGAGCGTACGCGGGCTGGTTGTTCAGCCCGCCCGGCGATCGGGGACGAGCGCGGCACAGTCGGTGATTTACGGCGCCCAGGGGCGTCTTCCGTGCAGGGGGCGAAGAACCCAACCCACCCGGCGCTCGAGGACCAACGCGGCGCAGCCGGTGGCAGACGGCGCCCAGACGCGTCTTCCGCGCGGAGACGAAGAACCCAACCCGCCCGGCGCTCGAAGACCAGCGCGGCCCAGCAGGGGCTCTGCGACGCCCAGGCGCCTCTCCCGTCCGGAGACGAAGAACCCAACTCACCCGGCGCTTGAAGACCAGCGCGACGCAGCAGGGGCTCTGCGACACCCAGACGCGACTTCCGCGCGGAGACGAACAACCCAACCCACCCGGCGCTCGAAGACCAGCGCCACGCAGCAGGGGCTCTGCGACACCCAGACGCGTCTTCCGCGCGGAGACGAACAACCCAACCCTCCCGACGCTCGAAGACCAGCGCGGCGCAGCCGGTGGCAGACGGCGCCGAGGCGCGTCTTTCGTGCGGGGGGGTGACGAATCCAGCCCGTCCGGCGTTTGAGGACGAGCTCGGCGCAGCCGGGGCTCTGCGGCGCCCAAGAGATCCCCGCAGAGCCCCGGCGCACAAAGAAGTGCCCGCGCAGCTCCCCAGCTGCGCGGGCATTTCTCGTGCCGTCCGCCGCACCCCCGTCCCCACGGGGTTTCCTGGCCGGATGTCCCCGCCCGGACCGCTCATCCGGGCCCGGGGCGCCGCTCAGCGCCCCAGCATCACGCCCACGGACGACGCCTGTGTGACCACTGCTTCCCAGCCGCCGAAGACGACCACCAGCAGGGCCGCCAGGGGAAGAACCATGGCCGTCGCCACCAAGGGGTGACGCGTGCCGGACGGGCGGACGCCGAACGAGGCGAAGGCCTTACGTCCTTGCGTGCGGATCATTGCCCGCGGTGCCGTGTCCGCCATGGTTCCTCTCCTGACCGAGTCTGTATGAATTTGGCAGCGGCGGGTGTCTGACCTCGGGGGACGAGTGCTGCCACCCGCCGCTTGACCTCAAATCTAGGTGCGCCGGCAGCCTGGGTCGTCATGCCCTCGTACCGATTGCCGGGCCTCCCGGAGGATGAGCGATCGTCGGTCATGTACTCCCGTGGGTGGAGACGGGGTCCTAGGTCTCAGGGTCTTCCCGGAGGGGGCGGGCGGCCCGCTCCGACGTGTCCTCCCGGGGGACGGGCTGTTCGACCAGAGCCAGGACTCGGGTCGACATGAACCGTGCCGTCCGCACGACGGACCCGCTACGGGTGACTTCGCTCACTTCGACCACCCCCCTGCGGACCGCCGTCTCCACCCGGCGGCCCGCCCGGCTCGCCACCACCTCGTACGTCCGTGTCGTGTCCCCGGCGTCCACGACTATCTCCACGCGATCACCTTTCACGGGATCAATCCCCCTTCAGCGATGGATGGTTGGGGTAGCCGACCCTGACAACGGCCGCTTTCCCCCGGCGCCCTGACCACTCTTCAAGTTTCCCACCCGGCACTGACAATCGGTCGGGCCGCGAGGGCGCGGCCTCTGCACCTGCCCGGCCACGGAAACGTAAGCTGTGGCACGACAACGGACCGGGCAGCGGGGATGGACATGGCGATGATGCGGCTCCGGCGCGAGGACCCGCGTGTCGTCGGCTCGTTCAGACTGCACAGGCGGCTGGGCGCCGGCGGCATGGGGGTCGTCTACCTGGGGTCGGACCGGCGGGGGCAGCGCGTCGCCCTGAAGGTGATCCGGCCCGATCTGGCGGAGGACGAGGAGTTCCGTTCGCGCTTCGCGCGCGAGGTCTCCGCGGCCCGGCGGATCCGCGGCGGCTGCACCGCGCGGCTCGTCGCCGCCGATCTCGACGCCGACCGGCCGTGGTTCGCCACGCAGTACGTGCCCGGGCCCTCCCTGCACGACAAGGTCGCCGCCGAGGGGCCGCTCTCCGCGGCCGACGTGGCGGTCGTCGGTTCGGCGCTCGCCGAAGGCCTCGTCGCCGTACATGAAGCCGGAGTCGTGCACCGCGACCTGAAGCCGTCGAACATCCTGCTGTCCCCGAAGGGACCGCGGATCATCGACTTCGGCATCGCCTGGGCCACCGGCGCCTCGACCCTGACCCACGTGGGTACGGCCGTCGGGTCGCCCGGATTCCTCGCGCCCGAGCAGGTGCGCGGCGCCGCCGTCACACCCGCCACGGACGTGTTCGCCCTCGGCGCCACCCTCGCGTACGCGGGAATGGCGGACTCACCCTTCGGGCACGGCAGTTCAGAGGTCATGCTCTACCGCGTCGTCCATGAGGAGGCGCAGCTCGGCGGGGTCCCTGACGCGCTCGCCCCGCTGATCCGGGCTTGCCTCGCCAAGGACCCGGAGGAGCGTCCCAGCACGCTCCAACTGTCGCTCAGGCTCAAGGAGATCGCGGCCCGCGAGGCACAGGGCCTGACGGATCCGCGGCCGCCCGCGCCCCGGCAGGACCAGGACCGCCCCACGGGACGGATGGCCGAGGAGTACGCGGACCAGCGCACCCAGCGGCGTCAGCCGCAGGGCACTCCCCCGCCGCGGACCGGTTCGTCACGGCCGGGTTCCTCGCGCACCGGCCCGTCCCGTACGGGTTCCTCACGGCCTAATTCCTCGCGGGCCGGGTCCAGTTCCTCGCGGTCCGGCTCACGGCCTTCGGCGTCCCGGAACACCACGCGCTCCGGCGGCGCGCGTCGGCCCGCCAATCCGCGGCTGCTGCGCCAGCGGCTCTTCGTGTTCGTGGTCGTGACGCTGCTCGTGGCCCTGGGGATCGCGGCGGCCCAGGGGTGCCAGGGCCCCGCGCGCGGGCTCGGCGGCAGCGGCGTACACGATGTGCGCGACGTACAGCAGAGCCAGCGGCTGGATCCGGGGCCGGGTCCTCAGAGCTGAGGGCGGCCCGTCGCCACGGCGTAGAAGGCGACCGCGGCCGCCGCTCCCACGTTCAGGGAGTCGACGCCGTGCGCCATCGGGATGCGGACCCATTCGTCGGCTGCCATCAGGGCCTTCGTGGTGAGGCCTTCGCCTTCCGCGCCGAGCATCAGCGCCACCCGGTCCATGCGGTGGGGCGCCGCCTCGTCCAGGGTCTTCGCCTTCTCGTCCGGGGTGAGCGCGAGGAGGTTGAAGCCCGCTTCCCGTACGCCGTCCAGGCCCTTCGGCCAGGATTCGAGCCGGGCGTAGGGGACGGAGAAGACCGCGCCCATGGAGACCTTCACCGAGCGGCGGTAGAGCGGGTCCGCGCAGTCCGGTGAGAGCAGGACCGCGTCCATGCCGAGGGCGGCGGCGCTGCGGAAGATCGCCCCGATGTTGGTGTGGTCGTTCACCGACTCCATGACGACGACGCGACGTGCCCTGGTGAGGAGTTCGTCCGACGTCGGCAGCGGCTTGCGCTGCATCGAGGCGAGGGCGCCGCGGTGCACGTGGTAGCCGGTGACCTGCTCGGCCAGGTCGGGGTTGACCGCGTACACGGGGGCCGGGACCTCGTCGATGACGTCCCGCATGACGTCGACCCACTTCGCGGAGAGCAGCATCGAGCGCATCTCGTAGCCCGCCTGCTTGGCGCGCCTGATCACCTTCTCGCCCTCGGCGATGAAGAGGCCCTCGGCGGGCTCGCGCTTGCGGCGCAGTTCGACGTCGGTCAGGCCCGTGTAGTCGCGCAGGCGCGGGTCGGTGGGGTCGTCGATGGAGATGAGATCAGCCACAGGGTGATACTGCCTTGTCCTGGGTGTGGTGCCAACGCCTTGGGACGGGTTGGGTTACCGGTGGTTACGCGGGGGCTCGGAGTGGTTACGCGGGGCGGCCGGGCCCCACGTTCACCACGTCGCCGATGACGATGACGGCCGGGGGCTTCACCTCGTGGGCGGCGACCTCGGCGGCTACGGTGGCGAGCGTGGCGTCCACGCGGCGCTGGGCCGCGGTGGTGCCCTCCTGGATCAGGGCGACGGGGGTCTGAGGCGACCGGCCGTGCGCGGTGAGCGTCTCGGCGATCCTGCCGATCTTGTCCACGCCCATCAGGACGACGAGGGTGCCGCGCAGCTTCGCCAGGGACGCCCAGTCGACCAGGGAGCGCTCGTCGTCCGGCGCCACGTGACCGCTGACCACCGTGAACTCGTGGGCGACACCGCGGTGCGTGACGGGGATGCCCGCGGCGCCGGGCACCGAGATCGAGCTGGAGATGCCGGGGACCACCGTGCAGGGGATGCCCGCCTCGGCGAGCGCCTGGGCCTCTTCCATGCCGCGCCCGAAGACGAAGGGGTCACCGCCCTTGAGACGTACGACCGACTTGCCCTGCTTGGCGTGCTCGATGAGCGCGTTGTTGATGGCCTCCTGGGCCATGAAACGGCCGTACGGGATCTTCGCGGCGTCGATCACCTCGACGTGCGGCGGGAGTTCGTCGAGCAGGTCCCGGGGGCCGAGCCGGTCGGCGATGACTACGTCCGCCTCGGCGAGGAGGCGACGGCCGCGGACCGTGATGAGGTCCGGGTCGCCGGGTCCGCCGCCGACGAGGGCGACGCCCGGGGTGCGGGTGCGGTGGTGGGGCGCCACGAGGGTGCCGTCGCGCAGGCCCTCGACGACCGCGTCGCGGATGGCCGCGGTGCGGCGGGGGTCGCGGCCGTGGATGTCCGTGGTGAGGACGGCGACCGTGACGCCTTCGGAGCGGCCGGTCGCGGGGGTCAGGGCGGTGGCGGCGTCGGCGTCGTCCGAGCGGACGCACCAGACGCGGTGGGCTTCGGCTTCCGCGGAGGCCGCCGTGTTGGCCTCGCTGTCGCTGGTGGCGATGAGGGCGTACCAGGCGTCCTTGAGGTCGCCGGTCTCGTAGCGGCGGCGCTCCCAGGTGATCTCGCCCGCGTCCGCCATCGCCTCCACGGAGGGCGTCGCCGTCGGCGATACGAGGAGGATGTCGGCGCCCGCCGCGATCAGGGCGGGCAGGCGGCGCTGGGCCACCTGGCCGCCGCCGAGCACTACCGTGCGGCGGGCGGTGAGGCGGAGGCCTA
Organism: Streptomyces sp. NPDC054866; assembly: GCF_053610745.1. NCBI lineage: Bacteria > Bacillati > Actinomycetota > Actinomycetes > Kitasatosporales > Streptomycetaceae > Streptomyces > Streptomyces sp. NPDC054866. The sequence goes on along the minus strand of NZ_JBSGZA010000010.1, from coordinate 124,421 downwards.
CGGGGTAGGCGGGGCTTTCTGCCATGGCGTTGCGGCTCCTCGCGAGGCGGGGGGTTGTGCTGGCCGCTGCGGCGGTGGAGCGGCTGCTTTGACGTGCGGGTTCAGTATGGCTGGGGCGGGGTGGGGTTTCTTTCCCCAAGCCCGCCCCTTCCCGAAACTGGGGCTCCGCCCCAGACCCACGTTCGTCTGCGGATCGTGGTGCGTTTGTGCCCACCCGTTCCGCCGTGCGGAACGCATGCCCACAAACCAACCGGCTGCTACTTCTCTGTCACGCCCGCCGAGTCGAACGTCGCCACCTCGTGCATCGCGCGGGCCGCGCTCTGGACCACCGGGAGGGCAAGGAGGGCACCGGTGCCCTCGCCCAGGCGGAGGTCGAGGTCGACCAAGGGGCGCAGGCCCAGCTTGTTGAGGGCCGCCACGTGGCCCGGTTCCGCGCTGCGGTGGCCCGCGATGCAGGCCGCGAGGACCTCGGGGGCGATGGCGCGGGCGACCAGGGCCGCCGCGCCGGCGCTCACGCCGTCCAGGATCACCGGCGTACGGAGGGAGGCGCCGCCCAGGAGGAGGCCCACCATCGCGGCGTGCTCCAGGCCGCCGATCGCCGCGAGGACGCCGATCGGGTCGGCCGGGTCGGGCTGATGCAGTTCGAGGGCGCGGCGCACGACATCGACCTTGCGGCTGTGCATCTCGTCGTTGATGCCGGTGCCGCGGCCGGTCACCTCGCCCGGGTCCGTGTCCGTGTAGACGGAGATGAGGGCCGCGGACGCCGTGGTGTTCGCGATGCCCATCTCGCCGGTGAGCAGGGCCTTGTTGCCCGCCGCCACCAGGTCGCGGGCGGTCTCGATGCCGACCTCGATGGCCGCCTTGACCTCCTCGCGGCTCAGGGCAGGGCCCGTCGTCATGTCGGCCGTGCCCGCGCGGATCTTGCGGGGCAACAGGCCGGGCGTGGCCGGGAGTTCGCTCGCCACGCCGACGTCGATGACGCAGACCTCGGCGCCCACCTGGTTGGCGAAGGCGTTGCAGACCGCGCCGCCGCCGAGGAAGTTGGCGACCATCTGCGCGGTCACCTCCTGGGGCCAGGCGGTGACGCCCTGGGCGTGCACACCGTGGTCGCCCGCGAAGATCGCGACGGCCGCGGGCTCCGGGATCGGCGGCGGGCACTGCCGGGACAGGCCCGAAAGCTGCGCTGAGATGATCTCCAGCATGCCGAGCGCGCCCGGCGGCTTCGTCATCCGCTTCTGCCGCTCCCACGCCTCGCCGAGCGCCTTCGCGTCCAGCGGGCGGATGTTGGAGACGGTCTCCGCGAGGAGGTCGCTCGGGTCCTCGCCGGGCAGGGCTCGGCGGCCGTACGTCTCCTCGTGGACGACCCACGAGAGCGGGCGGCGCTTGGACCAGCCTGCCTGCATCAGCTCGGGCTCCTCCGGGAACTCGTCGACGTATCCGACACAGAGATAGGCCACCACTTCGAGGTGCTCGGGCAGGCCGAGGGTTCTGACCATCTCGCGTTCGTCGAAGAAGCTGACCCAGCCGACGCCGAGGCCCTCGGCGCGCGCCGCGAGCCAGAGGTTCTCGACGGCGAGGGCGGAGGAGTACGGGGCCATCTGCGGCTGCGTGTGACGGCCGAGGGTGTGGCGGCCGCCGCGGGTCGGGTCGGCGGTGACGACGATGTTCACCGGGGTGTCGAGGATCGCCTCGATCTTCAGTTCCTTGAACTGCTTCGCGCGGCCCTTGGGGAGCGACTTCGCGTACGCGTCCTTCTGGCGCATGGCCAGCTCGTGCATCGTGCGGCGGGTCTCCGCCGAGCGGATGACGACGAAGTCCCAGGGCTGCGAGTGGCCCACGGAGGGCGCCGTGTGGGCCGCCTCCAGGACGCGGAGCAGTACCTCGTGCGGGATGGCGTCGCTGCGGAAGCCGTTGCGGATGTCGCGGCGTTCGCGCATGACGCGCAGGACGGCTTCGCGCTCGGCGTCGTCGTAGGCGGGGGCGGCGGGCGCCTCCGACTGCTGGACGGGCTCGGGCTGCTGGACGGGCTCCAGCTGCTGGACGGGCTCCTGCTGTTGAGCGGGCTCAGCGGGGGCGGCCTCGTCGGCTGCTTCCATCGGGTCGGCGGCTTCGGCCACCTCGACGGGCGCGGCTTCGACGACGGCCAGGGGCTCGGGGTCCTCGGCCACGGCAACCGGCTCCGCTTCGACGGGTACGTCGGCCACTGCGAGGGGCGTGGCTTCGGCTGCTTCCTCCGCCGGTACGGGGGCCACGGCCACGGGCTCTTCTGGTGTCTCCGGGGCCGTCTCCTGGACGGGAGTTGCCGCCGCGGGCTCTCCGCCGTCACGGGGGGCGGGCACGGTGGCCGCGGGCTGGAGGGCCTCGGTGGGTTCCGCGACCTCGGGGGCTTCGGCGGGTTCTGCGGCTTCGAGAAGGCCCGAGGGCTCCTGGGCCACCGGGGGCTCGGGGGCCTCCGGAGCGGCCGGTGCCTCCGGAGCCGCCGGTGCCTCCGGGAGGTCAGCGACCGGCGGGGCTGCCTCGGCCACGGCGGGCTCCGGCTGCGCTTCGGCGGACTCGGGCTGCGGGGCCTCGAAGTGCTCGGGGGGTACGGACAGGGCCTGCGGAGGCGTCGGTGCCAGGTGAGGCGTGGTCGGCACCGAGCCCTCGACCGGCACGAACTGGCCGAGGGGCGCGGGTTCCTGGGGGTCCGCGAACGGCTGGTTCGGACCGCTGGGAAGCCCCTCGCCCTGCGGCGCCTGGGCCACGGGGGCCTCGACGTACTGCGGGGCCTGCTGGGCCTGCTGCGGCTGCGGGGCCTGCGCGATGTGCGGGCCCTGAGCCGCGTGTCCGGCGCCCGCGAGCGGCGCGTCCGACCAGGGCTGCGCCCCGGCCATGGCGAACTGCGGCTGACCGGAACCCTGCGCGTGCGCGGGCTCCTGGCTCGCTTCCGGGGCGGGCGCGGACGGGGCCACGGCAGGCGGCTGCTCGGCCGGCTGCTGCTGCTCGGCGTCCACGGCGAACGCGGGCTGCCCTGCTTCGGCGCCGGTCTGCGCGAACTGGTCGTCGGCCTCGGCGCCTTGCGCGATCGCGGGGTCTGCGGCATCCGCGGCCTGCGGGAAGGCGACAGCGGGCGTCTCGGCGACCGGGGCGGGCTGCGGAGCCTCGGGGGCGGGTGCGTCCGGAGTGCCCTCTGTGACGGGAGTGACGTCCGGGACGACCGTTTCTGCTGGTGCGGCGGCCTGTGCCGACTCGGCAGGCTGCGCGGACTGAGAAGACTGCGAGTTCTGCGACGGCTGCGAAGGCTGCGAGTGCTGCGGCTGAGACGTCCACGGCGTCGCGCCCTGCGGCGCGTTCTCGCCGAGCTGCTGGCCCGGCAGCATCCCTTCCTCGTCACGCGGGATGTCGAGGTACTCGGGCCCCACCGTGGGCGGGCCCGCGTGCCGCACGGGCGCCGCGTGCTGCGGCGCACCGGCCGGGCCGCGGTCCGCGAGGGAACGTACGGGGCTCCCCGAGGCGTCGGGCACGGCGGGACCCGAAGGCCCCCGGTGGAGCGGGCGGCGGGAGGGGCCGGGGTGCGACGCGGGTGCCGGGGTGGGCGCACCCGGCAGCTGGACGCCGTTCAGGTCGACCGAGCCACTGTCGCGGCCGCCCGTCTCGTGCGGGCCCGGCTGGTGCATGGCCTGCGGCTGGGGCTGGGGCTGCGGCTGCCCGGCCGACTGCTGGGCGAACGCCTGCGGGGCCGCCGCGTGCTGGCCACTGACGGCCTGGGCACCGGCGGACTGCGCACCGACGGACTGATCGGCCGGGGGCTGTTCCGCCACGGGCTGACCTGCGGCGTACTGGTCCGCCAGAGACGCGTCCCCCACAGCCTGGCCCACACCCTGCTCGCCCAAGCCCTGCTGGCCAGCACCCTGCGCGACAGCCGCCGCGTGCTGTGCCGACTGCGCCTCGCTCCAGGCGCCCTGGGCGCCCGGCATCAGCAACAGGTCGTCGTCTTCGGCGGGGGCGACGCTCTCGGCGGGATTCTCGGAGGGGTCGAGGTAGGTGTACGCACCCGGGGCGGGGACGCCCGGCTGCTCCACCATGCCTGCGTTCTCCGGCAGTCCCTCGCCCGGGACCTGGCCGGTGTCGGTCATGCGTAACCCCTCGCCCATCGGTTAGTGCTTCTTCGACCGCCCCTCAGCCTTCGGCCGGGGAAGCCCCATTGCCCGGAGCGGCGCACCAACCGCCCGTCAATCTCAACGAGCGTGCGCGCCGCGCGGCACGAGCCGCGTACGGACAACAGGCATTGTCCCGGTCGGCCTGCCACCGCGGCGGCTTGATCCGCAACGGCCCGCTGTGGGCTGCGCCACGTTGCGCGCCCTCCGGTCCTGCCGTACCACACACCCCCCAAAACGGGCGAGCTTTCCGGACATTGACCAACTATTTGCCGGACACTCGGGTGCGGTACAACGATCCGCCAGCCTACCCCGCACCGTGCGGCAGCAGGGTCACGGGGCGCGATCCGGCAACGTTCCCGAGAGCAGGAAGACGACGGTCCGCTCCCGCTCCGTCCACGCGCGCGTGTCGAGTTCGACGGACTGGAGCAGCGCGCATTCGACCGCGTATCCGTGCTCCGTCAGGCCCCTGCCGATGAGTTCGGCCGCGTCGCGGGTCGACGCGTGCGTCACGATGCGCGCCGGGCGGCGGTCGGCGACGGCGGAGACCACCTCGGCTCCCCCGCCCCCGATCCGTACGACATCGGGCTCGGGCAGGTCTTCGAGGATGTGCGGCGCGGTGCCGTGCAGGATCTGCGGCTGCACGCCGAAGTGGCGGGCGACGGCCGTGGTGCGGGCGCAGGCGTCGGGGTCGGCGTCGACGGCGATGACGGCGGCGCCGAAGCGTGCCGCCTCGGCGGTGAAGGCGCCGCTGCCGCAGCCGATGTCCCAGACCAGGTCGCCCACGCGCGGGCCGGTGCGGGCGAGTTGGGCGGCCCGCAGGCGGTCGCTCTCGCCCTCGCCGAGCTGGGCCTCTCCGCCGTAGGCGGGGGCGGGGAGGGCCCAGCCGCGCGGGGTGCCCGAGTCGCGTCCCGCGATCCAGCCGGTGTCGGACGCGGCGACGGGGCCGCCGATGACGATGACGACGTTCGGGTCGCGCCACGTGTGGTCGGCGGCCTTGTCCGAGGTGAGGACGGTGACCTGTTCGCGCTCGGTGCCGAGCTCCTCGCAGATCACGAAGGTGCGGTGCACGCCCTGGAGGAGCAGGCCGAGCTCGGCAGGGCCCGCGCCGGGCGAGGTGAGGACGGCGACTTTCGTGTGCGCGCGGCAGACGTTGACCGCGCGACGCAGCGTGCGGGGGTGGGCGACCACGACCTCGGCGTCGTCCCAGGGCATCCCGGCGCGGGCGAAGGCCTGGGCGACGGAGGAGACGGCGGGCACCACTTCGACCTCCAGGCCGAATTCGGGGGCACGCAGTGTGCGTACGACGCCGAAGAACCCGGGGTCGCCGTCGGCGAGGACCACGGCAGTGCCGCGATGGGCGGCGATGCGGCGGGCGGCCAGGCTCACGCTGCCCAGGCGGATCCGTTCCGCGGCGGGTGGGACCGCGGTGAGCGCGAGGTGGTGGGCGGCGCCCGCGACGAGGGTGGCGGCGCCGAGCGCCGAGCGCGCGGCGGCGGTCAGCGGCGAGCCGTCCCAGCCGATCACCGTGACGCGGTCGGCCATCGTCGTCTGTCTCCTGGGTTCTCGCGGGTCGTCGGATGGGCCGGGCGTCCTGTGCGGGGGCAACCGCGTGCGGCCAGGGGCGAGCGTACCTGGTGAACCTCTGTGACGCTCCGGCGGTCAGTTCCAGTCGGAGTAGGCGCTGAACCCGCTGTCCGCGAGCTGCTCGCCGACGCCTTCCAGATCCTCGGGGAGCAGGCTCCACACGATGAGGTCGGTCCGGACGTCGATCCAGCCGCCGAAGGGGTCTCCGCCGTTCCTCGTACGCGCTATCCAGGCGCCCCGCAGGACGCCCTCGCTGATGCAGCCGATCTTCTGCGCGACCTGCTGGGCGGCGGTGTTGTCGGCGGCGGTGCGCAGCTCGATGCGCTCGAAGCGCTGGTCGCTGAAGAGCCACTGGGCGGTGGCGAGCGCCGCCTCGGAGGCATAGCCCTCGCCGCGGGCCCAGGGGGCGACGACGTAACTGAGTTCGCTGGAGCGTACGCGCCAGTCGGTGTCGCGCAGTTGCACGATGCCGACCAGGCGCTGGGTGAGGAACTCCGTGACGGCGAGGGCGATGCCTCGGCCCTCGGTGCGCTCGGCGGGTGCGAGGCGGTTGATCCAGTCGCGGGCGTCGTCCTCGGTGAACGGCTGGGGCACGGAGGTCCAGGCGGTGACCATCTCGTCGTTCATCATCTCCGCGTACGCGGAGACGTCGGCGTCCTCGAACGGGCGCAGCACCAACCGCTCCGTGCTGATGGAGATGTCGGGGAAGGTGGTTGTCATGCGCTGCTCCGTAACCTGGAACCCTCGGGCCTGCTGAAGTGCCCAGCATGCAGCATGTCGACGCGCAAACGCACCACGGGGTCCGCTCCTTCATCAGGAGAGGACCCCGTGGTGAGGGCGGAAACGGACTGTGCGTCAGCTCGTTTCTACGGGCAGGACGGAGCCCTTGTACTTGTCCTTGATGAACTGCTTCACCTCGGGTGAAGTCAGCAGTTCCGCCAGCTTCTTGACCCGGGGGTCGTCCTCGTCGCCCTTCTTGACGGCGAGCACGTTGTTGTACGGATTGTCCTTGGGCGACTCGAGAAGGATGGCGTCCTTCTTGGGGCTGAGTCCGGCGTCGAGCGCGTAGTTGTTGTTGATGACCGCGGCTTCGACGTCTTCCAGGGAGCGGGGCAGCTGGGCGGGTTCCAGCGGCTTGATGGTGAGCTTCTTCGGGTTGGACGTGATGTCCTCGGGGGTCGCGTTCGCGCCGGCCCCCTTCTTGAGCCCGATGACGCCCTTGGAGGCGAGGAGTTCGAGCGCCCTGCCTTCGTTGGTGGTGTCGTTCGGTACGGCGACGGTGGCACCGGCGGGCAGCGCCGTGACGTCCTTCGCCTTCTTCGCGTACACCCCCATGGGCGGCAGATAGACCTCGGTCACCGGCGTGAGCTCCGTCTTCTTGGACTTGTTGAAGTCCTCCAAGTACGGGGCGTGCTGGTAGAGGTTGGCGTCGAGGGACCCTTCCTGGAGCGCGGTGTTCGGCGTGACGTAGTCCGTGAACTCCGTGATCTGGAGGTCGAGTCCCTTCTTCTTCGCGAGGTTCTGCTTGATGTACGTGAGGACTTCGCCGGCCGGGGTCGGGGTGGCGCCGACGGTGAGCGTGTCGCCGTCGCCGCCTCCCGAGCCGGATTCGCCGCCGCACGCGGTCAGGCCGAGCGTGAGGGCGAGTGCTCCGGCGGCGGCCGCTATGACGGGCGTACGCATGATCAGAACGCCGCGACGACAGCGCCGTCGTACTTGTCGTCGATGAACTTCTTGACCTCGGGCGAGGTGAGGAGCTTGGCGAGCTTCTTCACGCGCGGGTCGTTCTCGTCGCCCTTCTTCACGGCGAGGAAGTTGCCGTAGGGGTTGCCCTTGGCGGGCTCGGCGACGATGGCGTCCTTGGCCGGGCTGAGCTTGGCCTCGAGCGCGTAGTTGCCGTTGATCACCGCGGCGTCGACGTCACCGAGGGAGCGGGGCACCTGGGCGGCCTCGATCTCCTTGAACTTGAGGTTCTTCGGGTTCTTCGAGACGTCCTTGGGGGTCGCCTCGTAACCGACGCCCTTCTTGAGCTCGATCAGGCCGTTGTCGGCCAGGAGCTTGAGCGCGCGGGCCTCGTTCGTGGTGTCGTTCGGGAGCGCGACCGTGGCGCCCTTCTTCAGGCCGTCGAGCTTCTTGACGCTCTTGGAGTAGATGCCGAGCGGCTCCAGGTGCACCGTCGCGTTCGGGACCGGCACGATGTCCGTCCCGTTCTTCTTGTTGAAGTCGTCGAGGTACGGCTTGTGCTGGAAGTAGTTGGCGAAGACCTCACCCTGCTCGACGGCGGTGTTCGGCGTGACGTAGTCGGTGAACTCCCGCACGTCGATGTCGAGTCCGGCCTTCTTCGCCAGGTTCTTCTTGACGTAGTCGAGGATCTCGCCCTGCGGCGTCGGGGTCGCGGCGACGATGAGCGGGCCGTCCTTGTCGCCCGCGGCGGAGCCCTTGTCGGAGCCGCAGGCGGAGAGCCCGAGGGTGAGGGCTCCGGTGGCGAGGACAGCGGTGGTGATCTTGGCGGTGTTACGCACGAAAAGTGCCTTTCTCCATGGGTGGTACGCCCCGCTATGGGGTGCGCGGGGTGAGTTTCGGGAAGCCTTCGACGGTCAGGAAGCCTTCGACGGCGCGAGCTTGAGGAAGCGCAGGCGGGGAGCGGCACCCGAGTGGCCGCCGCGCCGGTGCAGCCTGCGGGCCGCGTAGTCGCCCGCGAACTGGATGATCGAGATGACGACGGCGAGGACACCGACGGTGATCCACATCAGTTCGGTCTCGAAGCGCTGGTAGCCGTAGCGGATGGCGATGTCACCGAGGCCGCCCGCGCCGACGGCGCCGGTGATGGCCGAGTAGCCGAGGATCGTGACGATCGTCGTGGTGGTGCTGGAGATCAGCGAGGGCAGCGACTCCGGCACGAGGACCTTGCGTACGACGGTCCAGGTGTTGCCGCCCATCGACTGCACGGCCTCGACGAGACCGCCGTCGACCTCGCGCACCGAGGTCTCCACGAGGCGCGCGAAGAAGGGGATGGCACCGATCGCGAGCGGCACGATGGCGGCCTCGCGGCCGATCGTCGTACCCGTGATCCAGCGCGTGAGGCCCATCAGCGCGACCATGAGGATGATGAAGGGCATCGAGCGCGCGATGTTCACGACCTGCCCGATGAGCTTGTTCACGACCGTGTTCTGCAGCAGCCCGCCGCGGTCGGTGAGGACCAGCAGGATGCCGAGCGGCAGACCGGCGACGACGGCTATCAGCGTCGACCAGCCCACCATGTAGAGGGTGTCCCAACAGGCCTGCTCCAGCAGGGGCTGCATCTCCGACCAGGTCACTTGGCACCTTCCTTGACCAGCAGCGTGGCGTCGTCCTTCGGCGTGGTCACGGGGGCTTCGCCCGCGATGTCGACCTGGAGGCCCTGCTCGCGCAGGAAGCCGATCGGGACGACGTTCTCCTCGAAGCGGCCCGGCAGCTCGATGCGCATGCGGCCGACCTGCTTGCCCGCGACGGTGTCCATCGCGGCGCCGAGGATCGAGATGTCGATGTTGTACGTGCGCGACAGCTGGGAGATGACCGGCTGGGTCGCGGCCTCGCCGTGGAAGGTCACGTCGACGACGGTGCGGTTGTCGCCCGTGGCGTCGCCGCTGACCGGGAAGAGCGCGGCGGCCAGCTCGGAGCCGGGCGTCGCGAGCAGCTCGGTGACGGTGCCGGACTCGACGATCTGCCCGTTCTCCATCAGGGCGGCGGAGTCGCAGACGCTCTTGACGACGTCCATCTCGTGCGTGATCAGCAGGACGGTCAGGCCGAGCTGCTGGTTGAGGTCGCGCAGGAGCTGAAGGATCGAGCGGGTGGTCTCCGGGTCGAGGGCGCTGGTCGCCTCGTCCGAGAGCAGCACCTTCGGGTCGCCGGCGAGCGCGCGGGCGATGCCGACGCGCTGCTTCTGGCCGCCGGAGAGCTGCGCCGGGTAGGACTTCGCCTTGTCGGCGAGGCCGACCAGGTCGAGCAGTTCGAGCGCCTTGCGGGAGCGCTCGGCGCCGCTGAGACCGAGGATCTCCAGGGGCAGCTCGATGTTGTCCTTGACGGTGCGCGACGACAGCAGGTTGAAGTGCTGGAAGACCATGCCGATGCGGCTGCGCGCCCGGCGCAGGTCCTTGCTCGCGCGGCTGCCGCGCCCCGCGAGGGCGGTGAGGTCCTGACCGGCGACGCTGACGGTGCCGGAGGTGGGGCGCTCCAGGAGGTTCACGCAGCGGATCAGCGAGGATTTGCCGGCGCCGGACTGGCCGATGACGCCGTACACCTCGCCTTCGCGGACATGCAGATCGACGCCGTCGAGGGCAGTTACTTCACGACCGCGTGAGCGGTAGACCTTGGTGAGGCCGGAAGTGGTGATCACAGGGGTTTCCGTCACTGTCGAGTGCGCGGCGCGGTTCTCGCCGGGCACGGGGCATTCGTGGGGAACGCGGCACGGTTTCTCGCGGTGGCGAAAGGAACCGGAGGAGGTGTGCGCGGGGCAGGCTCGCGTCCTACGTCAGGTCCGCCGGTAAGGCGTACGTCGCATAGGGGCGCGGCACAGCGGCTTCGCTTCGGGGCGCGATGCTCAGGAGTGGTGCGGGGGCCCTCAGAAGGCGCACATTCGACACATACAACGAGCACCGGGCGTCGTGATCGCCTCGGTCGCAGGGATGCGGCTGCTCGTCGTGGTCATGTGGACCAGTAAAACACGCGTGCGTCCGCACCCCGCCCCGGTTGTCCGCTATACGGACAGCCGGTGGACGGCTACGGACGCGGACCGGCGGCTCCTCAGTCCTCGGCGGTGATCTCCACGCCACCCTCGGTGACCTGCGCGGACACGGCCGAGAGGTCCTTCACGACGACGTCGGCGGAGAGCTCGCCCAAGGTGTGCGTTGTGGCCAACGCCACGGTGGTCATGCCCGCCGCGCGTCCCGCCGTGAGACCCGCGGGCGCGTCCTCGAAGACCACGCAGCGCGCCGGGTCGACGCCCAGTTTCGCGGCCGCGAGCAGGAAGGGCTCGGGATCGGGCTTGCCGCGCGTGATGTCGTCGGCGGCTATCAGCATCTTGGGGTCGATGCCGACCTCCGCGAGCCTGGCCTCGGCCAGGCGGCGCCCGGCGGAGGTGACGACGGCCCAGCGCTCGGGCGGCAGGGATTCGAGCAGCTCACGGGTGCCGGGAAGCAGCACGACGCCGCCCGCGACGTCCGAGACCTCAAGCTCCTCGATGCGGGCGACGGCCTCGGCCACGCGCTCGGCGGGCAGCATGTCGGCGATGATCTCGGCGGCGGGGCGGCCGTGCAGCTCGACCCGCGCGAACTCCTCGGCGGTGATCCCGTACTCCTGCGCCAAGCGCGTCCAGCAGCGGTACACCGACTCCATGGAGGAGATCAGGGTGCCGTCGTTGTCGAACAGGAGCGCTTCAGCGTGGATCTTCATGGTGTCCGAGCGTACGGGTCACCCCTGGGGTACGCGCATGGGGCCTTAGGGGTGCGCGCTTCGGGCCTCAGGGGTGCGCGCATCGGGTCATAGGGCCCGTAATAAAGTCACCGCATGCTTGTTGCCCTGACGATCGCGACCGCCGTGGCCGCGCTCGCCCTCGCCGCGTGGTGCGGTTTCGCCGCCTACCGGGACCAGCCGACCAAGGACTGGCACTTCATCGGCATGGGCGTGGTGACGCTCCTGGCCACCGTCCAGCTGATCGTCGGCATCGTCCAGCTGGCGCGGGGCGAGAAGCCCGAGCAGGGCACGACGATCTTCGTGGCGTATCTGATCGGCTCCTTCGCCTGCGTCCCGGCCGCGGGCTTCATGTCCCTCGCGGAGCGCACCCGTTGGGGCTCCATCACGGTCGCCGCGGGCGGCGTGGTCCTCGCCGTGCTCCAGGTGCGGCTCTACGACATCTGGGGAGGCTGAGGTGACGGTGACCGAGCCCGACGAGCAGAAGGCCCCCGCCCGGCAGAGGCTGATCGGCGGGCCCGGCATCCTTCTGGTGTGGCTGTACGGGGTGATGGTGGTCGGCGCCGTGTCGCGCTCCGCCGTGCAGATCTCGACGGACTTCCACAAGGCCCCGCTGGCGTACACGCTGTCCGCGCTCGCGGGTCTCGTCTACGGCTTCATCACGTACTCGCTCGTGCGCGGCGGCGAGAAGGCCCGCAGGGCGGCGCTGGTGTGCTGCGCCGCCGAGCTGGTGGGCGTCCTGGCGGTGGGGACGTGGACGCTCATCGAGCCGTCCGCCTTCCCCGACGCCACGGTGTGGTCCGACTTCGGGATGGGCTATCTGTTCATTCCGGTGATCCTGCCGCTCACCGCGATCTTCTGGCTGAACAAGGCGCGGCGGGCGGAGCGCTAGACCCGGGCCGCGTAGGCCCCCGCGACCGCCTCCTTGGAGAGCGTGACCAGCGTGAGCCGGTCGTTCACGTGCTGGGTCTTCACCGCCGTATAGCCGTGCTTGCGGTAGAGCTGGAGATTCTGTTCGCTGCGATGGCCGCTGAAGAGCTGGAAGCACTTGGCGGTGCCGCCCGCGCCGAGGCGCCCCTCTATCGCGTCCAGGAGCCTGCCTCCCAGACCGTGGCGCTGCATCCTGGGGTGGACGATCAGTTTGTTGATCCGCGCCGTGCCGTCGGGATCGACCGTGCCGCGCACCGACGCGACCACCTCGTCCCCGAGGCGGGCCACCAGCACGCTGCCGGCGGTCAGTTCGGCCTTGATGGAGTCGAGGGACTGTGTCAGCGGCTCGATGGAGTAGTCGCCGTACAGCTCGGCCTCGCTCTGGTAGCACAGGTACTGCAGTTTGAGGATCTTCTCGGCGTCCTGTCCGACCGCCTCCGAGATGGTCACGCTCATGCCCATGTGTGCATGCCTCCCGCTCACCTGCTCCGCCGGTTGTCTATCGCTCCTTTCCCCGCGGTCCAGGAGCTGCAACCTCCGCCGCGAGCATTCTGCGCAGGCATCCCAGGCAACGGGAACGTTCCGGCCCCAGGCTGCCCTGTGACATTCCCAACTCGCCTGCGATCTCCCGGTAGGTGAGGTCCTTGGGGGACAGCAGCGCGGCCATGAGACCGGGGCAGCGGCCGGGCAGTCTGCGCACCGCCGCGTGCAGCGTGCGGTCGCGGTCGGCCCGCAGGGCGCGCTGTTCGGGCCCGCGCTCGGTGTCGTCGGCGGGCTCGGTCGCGTACGCCACTTCGCGCTCTGCCGTACGCCGGGTGCTGCGCGCCTCGGAGGCGACGGCGGCCCGCAGCCAGGTGGCCGGGTCGGCGGGTGGGTCGGCGGCCTCCATGCGTTCCAGGAGGCGCAGCCAGACGGCCTGTTCGAGGTCACCGGGGTCGGCGCCGCTGCCGTGCGCCGCGGCGGAGGCCTCGGCGGCGAGGAGCGGACGCAACGCGGGGATGAGCGAGTGAGTCATGCAGGGCTGAGTCATGCAAGGCGTGACGCGGCCGCCCCGGCAGGAGGTTGCCGGAGCGGCCGTCTGTCACCCCAACCGGGGCCGGACGATCAGCTGTTGACGCGGCTCGACGGCGAACGTCCGCGCGTGTCAGCCCTTTCGGCCCGTGTCAGCCCCTGAGGAAGTCCTCGCGTCAGCCCCTGAGGAAGTCCTCGCGGGCGAGCAGCGCGGTGTCGCAGTTGTCGGAGAAGATCCCGTCGATGCCCGTCTCGAAGTACGCCTTGAAGGCTCCGAAGGCGTCGCCGTAGGCGGCCGGGTCGGTGCCCTTCTTGAAGTTCGCGGGCAGGAAGGTGTTTTCGTTGCGCATCGTGTACGGGTGCAGGATCAGACCCTCCGCGTGCGCGTCCTTCACCAGGGTGGTCGGGGTGCCGAGGCTTCCGTCGGGCTTCTTCGGGATGACCAGGTCGAGCGTGGGGCCGATGCCCTGCGCGAACGACGCCATCCACTGCAGGCCCTCGGGCTTGACGAGGTCGGCGACGGTGCGCGGGTCGCCCGCCTCGACGAAGTCCCAGGGGCGCGAGCTCGCGCTGGACAGGAGCACCACGAGCGGCGGGTCGACCAGCTTGTTCAGGCGCTGGATGCTGCTGGGCTCGAAGGACTGGAGGAAGTTGGGCGAGTTCTTCTTGTGCCGCCCGTACTTGCGAAGGAGCTTGGCGAGGGGCTCCTCCAGGCCGAGGCCCAGCTTGCGGAAGTACGTGGGGTGCTTGGTCTCGATGTGCAGCCAGATCCGCTTGCCGCGCTCACGCCCCTGCTTCTCCGCCCACCGGAAGACCTCTTCCAGGGTGGGCACGTCCCAGCGGCCGTCGTAGAGGGTGTTGCGCTGGCGGGTGCCGGGGATGCGCTCCTTGGCGCGCAGCGTCTTCAGCTCGGCGAGCGTGAAGTCCTCGGTGAACCAGCCGGTGTAGGAGGTGCCGTCCACGGACTTGGTGGTCTTGCGGGACGCGAACTCGGGGTGCGCGGCGACGTCCGTCGTCGCGGTGATGTCGTTCTCGTGACGGCATACGAGATGGCCGTCCTTGGTGGGGACGATGTCCTGCTCGATGACGTGCGCGCCCATGTCGAGGGCGAGCTGGTACGAGCCGAGCGTGTGCTCGGGCCGGTAGCCGCTGGCGCCGCGGTGCGCGACGACCGTGGGCACCGGCAGGTCCTTGTGGCCGTGCCCGTGCTTCGCGTCGGCTCTCGCCACGCCGGGCAGTCCTACGACGGCTGTGCCCGCCCCGAGGACCGCCGCTCCCAGTACCGCGCGCCGGCCCGGCCGCTGCTCCCCCGACCCCGACCGACCCGACTTCTGCGTAGCCATAGAGCGCTCCTCCCGATGTACTGCCTTGCACCTGACAAAGCGGCACGATCGTAGGTGGCCTCACGTGACGGATGGGAGACCCCGGACCGAACGGAAGGGTGACGCCGGATGGCGACTGGTGTGCGGGGAGGGGTCCTTTCGATGGGCATCGCCCGAGCGGACCGGGACCGAACTCCGTGGCAGCGCGTGACCCCGGTGCGTGACAAGGACCACTAGGGCGCGCCACATGCCGCACACAGGGATAACGTCGTCACAGGGAGAGCGGTCCAAGGGCTACACCACGCGCCCGCATGTCAACTCTGCGTATCCAGTGCGTGAACCCGATGTGCGGTGAGCGGGGACCCGCGAGTATCGTCCTCACCTGCACATACTCGTCGTCGACCCGTTGACACCGGAGGGCTCGTTGTCCCGTCTCGCGCTCATCAAGGCTGTGCTCGGACCGATCTTGCGTCTGATGTTCCGCCCCCGGGTGGAAGGCGCAGAGAACATTCCGGGCACCGGTCCGGTCATCATGGCCGGCAACCACCTCACGTTCATCGACTCGATGATCATGCCTCTCGTCTGCCCGCGTCCGGTGTTCTTCATCGGCAAGGACGAGTACGTCACGGGCAAGGGGCTCAAGGGCCGCCTGATGGCCTGGTTCTTCACCGGCTCCGGGATGATCCCGGTGGACCGCGACGGCGGCCACGGCGGTGTCGCCGCCCTGATGACCGGGCGGCGCGTCCTGGAGGAGGGCAAGCTCTTCGGCATCTACCCCGAGGGCACCCGCTCCCCCGACGGCCGCCTGTACCGCGGCCGCACGGGCATCGCACGCCTGACCCTCATGACCGGCGCGCCCGTCGTCCCCTTCGCGATGATCGGCACGGACAAGCTCCAGCCCGGCGGCAAGGGCCTTCCGCGCCCGGGCCGCGTGACGGTGCGGTTCGGTGAGCCGATGGAGTTCTCGCGGTACGAGGGCATGGACCGCGACCGCTATGTGCTGCGGGCGGTGACGGACTCCGTGATGACGGAGGTCATGCAGCTCTCCGGCCAGGAGTACGTGGACATGTACGCCACGAAGGCCAAGGCAGCCTGACGGCACGAGACATCCGAGGAGGGCCGTACCCACGGGGTACGGCCCTCCTTCGCGTTGCCGGTCGACGACTAGTGCTCGACGCCGTCCTCCAGCCTTGAGCCCTTCAGGAGGAACCACGCCGCCACGGCCGTGGCGAGGAGCACCCCCGCGCCCACGCCCGCCGCGAGGCGCAGGCCGTCGACGAAGGCGTCCTGGGCCGAGTGCAGCAGGGCCTCGGCCTCGTGGGCCGGGAGACCCGCGGAGGATTCCACCGCGCCGCCCAGCGATTCGTGCGCGGCCGACGCCACCTCGGGCGGGGTCCCCGCCGGAGCGGTGAAGTCACGGTAGACGCCGGTCACGATGGAGCCCAGCAGGGCGATGCCGAGGGCCGCGCCCAGTTCGTACGCCGTCTCGGAGACCGCGGACGCCGCGCCCGCCTGTTCCTTGGGCACGCTGGAGAGGATGACGTCGGCGGTCACCGTGAACGAGAAGCCCGCGCCGATGCCGACGACCAGGAGCGAGGCCCCGAGCAGCGGATACCCGGTGCTCTGCTCCAGCGTGGTGAGCGCCGCCAACGCGATGCCCACCGCGGCGAGTCCGCCGGCGACCACCGCGCGCACGGAGAACCGCCGCGCGACCATGCCCGCGATCAGACCCGCCGCCACCGCGCCCACCGCGGCGGGCAGTTCGGCGAGGCCCGCCTCGAACGGCCGCCTCCCCTGGACCAGTTGCAGGAACTGGGAGAGGAAGAAGACCAGGCCCGAGAGCCCGAGCACCGTCAGGAGGTCGGCGAGGACCGCACCGGAGAACCCCCGGTTGCGGAAGAGACGCATGTCCAGGAGGGGCGCCGTCAGGGTGAGCTGGCGTCGTACGAACCAGGTGAGCGCCGCCACGCCGAGCACGGCCGCCACCGCCACGTCCCAGCGGATGCCGTGCGCCGCCGCCTCCTTGATGGCGTACACGACGGCGATCATGCCGATGAGCGAGAGCACGACGCTGATCAGGTCCCACGGGCCCGGCGCCGGATTCTTCGACTCGGGCAGGAACTTGATGCCCACAAGGACCAGGACCGCCATCACCGGCAGGTTGATCAGGAAGACCGAGCCCCACCAGAAGTGTTCGAGCAGGAAGCCGCCGACGACGGGCCCGACGGCGGCACCGGCCGACGCCATGGCGCCCCAGATGCCGACCGCGAGGCTGCGCTCGCGCGGGTCGTGGAAGATGTTCCGGATCAGCGCGAGCGTGGACGGCATCAGCGTCGCGCCCGCGACACCGAGCAGCGCCCGCGCCAGCATGAGGAGTTCGGGAGTGGTCGCGTAGGCGTTGAGCACCGAGACCGCTCCGAAGGCGACAGCGCCTATCAGCAGGAGCTTCTTGCGGCCGATGCGGTCACCGAGGCTGCCCATGGAGACCAGCAGACCCGCGATGACGAACGAGTAGATGTCGCCGATCCACAGCAGCTGCGTGCCGGTCGGCTTGAGGTCCTCGCTGATGTACGGCGTGGCCAGGCCGAGCACGGTCGCGTCCACGGCGACGAGCAGCACGGCCAGGACCAGCACGGCGAGCGCGAGCCAGCGGCCGGGGCTGCGCTCGACCTCCGCCGACGCGGTCCGCTGTTCGATGCTGGTCATGGTTCCACTCTCCGTTGTGCGCCGCCGATCAGCAGCTCGGCGATCATGTGTGTGAAGTCTTTGGCGGCCACTCGGCCGTCCAGTACGGCCCAGGCGCCCGCGCCGATGAGTCCGTACAGCGCCTCCGTGAGCCAGACGGGGCTCAGGTCGATGCGGAACTCGCCGCTCTCCTGGCCGCGCCGGAAGAGCGCGCCGATGTTGTCGTCGAGCCGGGACCAGCCCTCGTGCTGCGCGTCGTCCTCGAAGAGCTGGTTCTCGGTGACGAGGAACGCGAGCAGCCCCGCGGCCGGCTGGATCTCCTTCACCAGACGGCGCAGCGCCTCCTGGGCGCTGTCGTCGCAGAGCCTGGCCGCTTCGAGGGCGGCCTCGCACTCCTGGATGCCGAGCTCCTCCAGGGCGCGTACGAGTGCCTCGCGCCCGGCGAAGTGGCGGTGCAGGGTGGCCCGGCTGATCCCCGCCGCGCGCGCCACCTCGTCCATCGTGGACGAGCCTTTGCGGGTGAGGGTCGCCGCGGCACTGCGGAGCACCTGGTCGCGATCGACTGACATGAGACAAGCATAGCCCTCGTGAGACATATTTGTCTCACGAGATACTCGCGCCTCTCACCGAGGGGGCACCCCAAGGGTCCGTCAGTGCCAGGGCAGCTGTCCGCGCCGCTCCCAGTACGCGGTGGGCTCCTCCACGAGACCCGCGAGCCGATCGAGCTGCTCGGCGTCGAGGTCGACGGCCGCCGCGTGCAGGTTCGAGACGAGCTGGACCGAGGTGGCGGCGCCGGAGAGGACCACGCCCGCCCACGGCTGACGCAGCACAAGGGCGAGGGCCACCGCGTCGCAGCCGAGACCGGTCGCCCCGGCGATCTCACGCAGGGCCGCGGGCGCCTGCGGGTCGGCCAGGCGGCCGTTGGCCATGGCCTCCTTGACCAGGACGGTGAGCCCCGCGTCGTGTGCCTCGGCGAGCGCGGGGCCCGCCGATGTCTCCAGGGCGTTGTACGTCGCCTGGACCGTACGGAAGAGCGGCTCGCCGTCGACGGTCACTTCGAGGGCGGCGCGGATCGCGGCCGCCTGCTCCGGGCCGCTGACGGAGAGTCCGACCGTCACGCCTTCGGCCGCCAACTCGGCCAGTTCGGCGTGCAGTTCCTTGTCGGTGAGGGCGGGGCTCTGCGGCGTGACGGAGTGGATCTGGTAGAGGTCGAGCCGCTCGCCGAGCAGTTGGGCGCTCTCCTCGCGCTGACGGACGTACGCGGCGACGCTGTGGTCCTTGACCTCGTGCGGCCCCGCGGCGTCGGCGTTCCAGGCGGCCGTGTACGTGTAGCCCCACTTGCTGCCGATCACGACGTCCCGGATGTCGGGCCTTGCGTGCAGCCAGTCGGCGAGGAACTCCTCGGAGCGGCCGTAGGAGCGCGCCACGTCGATGTACCGGACGCCCAGCGCGTAGGCGGCGTCGAGGAGTTCGAGGGTGCGCTCGCGCAGGGCCTCGACGCTGCGCGAGGGCGGCAGGTCGGCGTCTCGGCCAAGCGTGATGTAGCCGGGCCTGCCGACGGCGGCCAGGCCGAACCCGATGTGGGCGGTGGGGGTCGTTGCTGCGGCCAGGCGCGAGAAAGGCATCGCGGGCTCCGTTCGGTCGACTCCTTCGGCTCCTTGCGAAGACGACCAACGTAACCCGCGATGCCCACGTCAACGCGGCACGCGCCGCCCCGGCGTCACTTACGCGCCGCGGCCCACTCCTGCTGGACCGTCAGGTCGGTCTTGACCTCGGCGAGCTGGGCGGCGACGGCCGAGGGTGCGGTGCCACCGCGGCCGTCGCGGGACGCCAGGGCGCCGGGGACGTTCAGGACGGTCCTGACCTCGGGGGTCAGGTGCTCGGAGATCTTGGCGAACTGCTCGTCCGTGAGCTGGTCGAGCTCGATGCCGTGCGCCTCGCACTCCTTGACGCAACTGCCGGCGACCTCGTGCGCCACACGGAACGGCACGCCCTGCTTGACCAGCCACTCGGCGATGTCCGTGGCGAGCGAGAAGCCCGCGGGTGCCAGCTCCTCCATGCGCTCGCGGTGCACGGTGAGCGTCGCCATCATGCCGGTGAAGGCGGGGAGCAGGACCTCCAGCTGGTCGCAGGAGTCGAAGACCGGCTCCTTGTCCTCCTGGAGGTCGCGGTTGTACGCGAGCGGAAGCGCCTTGAGCGTCGCCATCAGACCGGTGAGATTGCCGATCAGACGCCCCGACTTGCCGCGCGCCAGCTCGGCGATGTCCGGGTTCTTCTTCTGCGGCATGATCGACGAGCCGGTCGAGAAGGCGTCGTGGAGCGTGACGAAGGAGAACTCCTTCGTGTTCCAGAGGATGATCTCCTCGGCGATCCGGGAGAGGTTCACGCCGATCATCGCGGTGATGAAGGCGAACTCCGCCGCGAAGTCACGGGCGGCCGTCCCGTCGATGGAGTTGGCCGCCGAGCCGCGCTCGAAGCCGAGGTCCGCGGCGACGGCTTCGGGGTCAAGGCCGAGAGAGGATCCCGCCAGGGCACCCGAGCCGTACGGCGAAACGGCCGTCCGCTCGTCCCACTGCCGCAGGCGTTCCGCGTCCCGGGAGAGGGACTGGACGTGCGCGAGGACGTGGTGCGCGAACAGCACGGGCTGGGCGTGCTGGAGGTGCGTGCGGCCCGGCATGGCGACGTCCGGGTGCGCCTCGGCGAGGCCGACGAGCGCGCCCTGGAGGTCGGCGATCAGGCCGCCGATGACGCGGGCGTGGTCCCGCAGGTACATCCGGAAGAGCGTCGCGACCTGGTCGTTGCGGGAGCGGCCCGCGCGCAGCTTGCCGCCGAGGTCGGGGCCGAGCCGCTCAAGGAGGCCACGCTCCAGGGCGGTGTGCACGTCCTCATCGGCGATCGTGCCCACGAAGGAGCCGTCGGCCACGTCGGCTTCGAGCTGGTCGAGGCCGCCGAGCATGCGGGTCAGCTCGTCCTCGGTGAGCAGCCCCGCCTTGTGGAGCACGCGCGCGTGGGCGCGGGAACCGGCGATGTCGTACGGCGCGAGGCGCCAGTCGAAGTGGACCGATGCCGACAGCTTGGCCAGGGCCTCTGCCGGGCCGTCCGCGAACCGGCCGCCCCAGAGCCGGACGTCACCGCCGTTGTTGCTGCTCACTTCACGTGCTCCTTAACCTGCATGCGCCTGTCATGCATGAGTATGCAGTGTTCCGTATGTTTCGTCAATCCAGCCTCGCGCGACGCGGCCGCGCGGCATCGCGAGAAGTCATTAGACAGGCGAACTAACTTTGTGAATAATCCTTAGGCATGGGAAAGACTTACGAACGCATAGACGGCAGGCTCCGCTCGTTCATCGAGGCTCAGCCCCTCTTCTTCACCGCCACCGCGCCCCTCTCCGGCGACGGCACCATCAATCTCTCCCCCAAGGGCATCACGGGTTCCTTCGCCGTCATCGACGAACACACCGTGGCCTACCTGGACTTCGCGGGCAGCAACGCGGAGACGGTCGCGCACCTGCGCGAGAACGGCCGCATCACCCTGATGTGGACCGCCTTCCAGGGACCGCCGAACATCGTCCGGGTGCACGGCCGCGGCGAACCCGTCTTCCGCGACGACCCTCGCTGGGCGGAGCTGCTCGGGCACTTCCCCGACGTCGACCCGACCCCGCACGGCCTGCGCGCGATCATCGTCGTGACGGCCGAACTCGTCCGCGACACCTGCGGATACGCGGTGCCCTTCATGTCGTACGACGAGGACCGCGACCTGCACGCCAAGCGCTTCGCGCGCGAGGACGACGCGTCGCTGAGCGCGTACTTCACCAAGAAGGAGCACATCGCACAGAGCATCGACGGCCTGCCGGGGCTGCCGCTGCCCTTGCCCCCCACTACCGTCTGACCCATGCGCCCTCGTGCCGCCGCCCTCGCGTCCGCAGCAGCCCTCGTCCTGGCCGTCGTCGGCACGCTCGGAGCCGCGCCCGGCGCGGGCCCCCCGCTGCCGGACCGCATGGCCGACACGGGTGGCGGCACCCAGCTCATCACCGCCGAGGCCGCGCGCACCGGCTCGACCACCGGCACCGTCACCTGGTGGGACCGGAGCGGCGGACGGTGGGTGAAGTCCGGGTCCACGGCGGCTCGGTTCGGCGCGAACGGCCTGACGGAGGGCGGCTCCCGCAAGCAGGGGACGAACACGACCCCCACCGGGCTCTTCCGCCTCCCGTACGCCTTCGGGATCAAGCCCGCGCCGTCCGGCACGGACTACTCCTACCGCCGCGTCACGAAGAACTCCTGGTGGTGCCAGGACAACGACTCCCGCTCCTACAACCGCTGGACCCAGCCACGCCCGGCCGACTGCCGCGCCGCAGAGTCCGAGCACCTCATCACGTA
Source organism: Streptomyces sp. NPDC054866 (assembly GCF_053610745.1). Lineage (NCBI taxonomy): Bacteria > Bacillati > Actinomycetota > Actinomycetes > Kitasatosporales > Streptomycetaceae > Streptomyces > Streptomyces sp. NPDC054866. The sequence goes on along the minus strand of NZ_JBSGZA010000010.1, from coordinate 102,926 downwards.
CGACCCCCAGTACACGCACGCCCTGGTGATCGGCTTCAACTACGACCGCCCGGTGCGCGGTCGCGGCGCCGGAATCTTCCTGCACGTCAACGGGCGCGGGGCGACGGCGGGTTGCGTGTCCGTGCCCGAGGGCGCGATGCGGCGGATCCTCGCGTGGGCCGATGAGGCGCGGCGGCCGCACATCGCGATCGGGACGGCGTCGGGGGGTACGGCGATCACGCGGTACTGACACACTGGACAGGCGGCGGAGGCGTCAACTCCAGCCCATTTATCGGCCCTTGCAGTGTCATCATGTTCCCTCAGCCTGTGGGAGGGACGATGGGAAACGTGCGTAAGGCGCTGCTGATCGGTATCGGGCACGCGCCTTCGGCGCTCGACTTCTTCGATCCACTCGACGCAGTGGTCGACGCGGATCTCCGGCTCATGAACTCTTCCCTCGGTGCCGCCGGATACGAGGTGGAGACCCTGCACGACGCGGGCCTCAGCCAGATCAGGACGAAGATCTTCGAAGTCGCCCGCGACGTACCGGCCGACGGCACTCTCCTGCTCTACTTCAGCGGACACGGCGTACGCGTCGGCCAGACCGACTACCTCGTCCCCTTCGACGCCTGCCCGCCCAGCGACGGGGTCTGGCAAGAGCCCTACGTGTCCTCACTGTTGCCTGCGGCCATCAGTCCCGCCCTCAAGGCATGCACGGCGGGCACGGTTCTCTGGGTGATCGATGCTTGCCGCACGGACCTCCAGGCGGACGGTGGTGCTTTTGGCAACACCATCGACAACGGACCGCCAGGCGGCGGCTTCGCTGTGCTGACGGGTTGCTCCGCGGGGGAACGCAGCGGATACACCGTCGAGGGAAGCTTCTTCACACGCGGCCTCGCCGAGGCGCTCGGTCCGTTGACGCCCGCCCGCTCCGTCCATGAGGTCTTCTCGGCCGCGAGCGCCAAGACGCAGCGCATGGCACGACAGCACGGACAGACGCAGACCGCCGGCATCCGCTACGGGACGAACTCGGAGACACGGACCAGAGAGGCGGAGATCTGCGAGGGGCGCGACCTTCTCGACTCCTGGCGGGACGCCGTGCGCGACACGTCGCTGTGGGAGCGCGTCTGCGTCCGGGACAAGGAGAGCATTCCCCGGTTCCAGGAGGCTCTCGCCGCTTTCGTGGAACAGTGCGCCCGCACCTTGCACCTTGCCCGGACGAGACTCCCGCACCCGGACCCCTGGGCCGACGACGCCTTCGCGGTACGCCTGCTGTGCGACCGGCTGCCCCTGCTCCTCGCGCCGTCGGCGCAGCTCTCCGCCGTGGAGGTGGCGGCACTCGTCGCGGCGCCGTTCTTGCGGGAGGCCGCCTGGGCCGACCGGCTGAGCCAGGCCGCCGAGATCGATCCGTACGCGCTGGAGCGGCGCGCCGGGGCGGGTGCGCATCGCAGGCACTACGAACAGATCGGGGATCAGCACGCGCGTGTGGCACGCAAGCTGGCGGAGTGCCGGGCGCGTGACCGTGCCGAGGACGCAGTGGCCGTCACGATGTGGCTGGTGCACCGCTGGATCGCGGACCGCTTCGACACCGATGACGCAGCGGTGCCCGCCGGGCCTGCCGACGCACTCGCCGCCGCGCTGGTGAACGGCCGGGGCGCCACCGCGGACCGAGTCGGGGAACTTTCCGATCTCCTCCGTACGGCCGCAACCGGTATCGGCCTCGACGAAGTGTGCGACGAACTGCACACCCGCGCACCGGGGAAGGTCCTGCTTCCGGAGGGCCGTCAGCAACTGCGCGTGCGCCCGCTGGTCGCGCTGCTCCGCCTCGGGGCCGCGCTCGCTGTGGACGTCCGCACCTTCCCCGCGGTCGTCGCGGAGCATCTCGCGGTCACCGACCCCGTGTTGCCGCAGCACGTCATCGGCATCGCGCACAGCATGAGCTGGGAGCACGAGGACGACTCCCTCCACCTTGACGCGGTCTGCCCGCACCAGGCCGTGCACGCCGCGCTCACCGAGATCACCGACCAGGCCGATCAGCTGGCCGAGGAAGCGACGGGGCTCGCCGCCCTGCTGCCGGAGCCCGAGGCGGCCCTGCTGGCCGCCGTGCCGACCCGGGTGACGGCTCGGGGACTGCGCCCCAGCAGGAACGGCGGCCAGACGTCGTACGAAGTTCCGCTGCTGCGCTTCCACTTGGCGCAGACCGAAGTGCGCGAGCTTTTGATGGGCGAGCAACTGTACGGCGGCGAACCACAGTTGGCTCTGCGCGAGCTCTACCAGAACGCCATGGATGCCTGCCGCTACCGCGCGATGCGGTGGGCCTTCCTGGAGAGCAGCGGCGCCGGCCCCGCCCCCTGGTCCGGAAGTATCTCCCTCGCCCAGGGCGAGGACGCGCGCGGACGCTACGTCGAGTGCCGGGACAACGGCGTGGGGATGAGCGCGGAGCAGCTGAAGTACACCTTCACCCGCGCCGGCAGCCGTTTCGAGCAGTCCAAGGCGTTCCGCCGCGAGCAGTCCCGCTGGCTGCGACACGACTCCGCCCTGCGGCTCTACCCCAACAGCCGTTTCGGCATCGGCGTGTTCAGCTACTTCATGCTCGCCGAGGAGATGACGATCGTCACGCGGCAGGTGAGCCCGGAAGGTTTCCCCGCTGAGCACGCCCTGCGCGTCGACATCCCGAGCAGCGGGAGCCTGTTCCGCATCCAGCGCCATGACGGTACGGACGACGGTCTGCCGGAGGGCGGCACCCGGGTCCGCCTGTATCTGCGAAGCGGCGCCCTCGCCGACGGGCTCTCCTGCGTGAACACCCTGCGTGGCCTGGTCAGGATCAGCGAGTTCGACCTGGAGGTGCGTGAGGCGAGGGGACACTCGCACCGGTGGCCCGCGGGCGTGCTGCAGTCCGCTCCCGGGACCGAAGCCGTGGAGGCCGTACCGGGCGTGCTCTGGTGGGTAAGTGAGGCGGGAGCCGTGCTCTGCGACGGCATCGAGACCGACAAGAAGCCTTTCGGCCACGTGCTCAACCTGACCGGGCCCCACGCGGGACGGCTCAGCGTCAGCCGCAAGGAACTGCAGGACTTCGATCGTGCGTGGGCCGAGCAGAACTGGCGCAAGGGAGCGCGTGCACTCTCGGCGTGGTCCGGGCTCACCATGGAGTGGCTCTGGCAGCTGGACAGGGCCGGCCAGGACAACCAGGACGACCAGGACTCGGCCCAGGTGCTCTGGGACGAGTGGCAGGGCAAGGGCATCAGTGTCCGACGGCACGGCCTCCGTGAGGAGCACGCGCTCGACGAGGTCGGCTGGTTCCATCTGGACGACGCGCTCGCCCCCGACTCCTCCGCCCGCCACAGCACTTCGGCCGAGCGCCGCTTCTTCCCGTGGCGGGCGGCCGCGCTGCGGCACTCCTACAGCAAACACGCCCTGACGTCACCGATGAGCCTCGTGGGACATCCGGTGCCAGGACCGGGTGACGCGCGCATCTTCAACAACGTCGGAGGCACTTGGCAGGCGGTGGTCGCGCACGCAGCGAAACACCGGATCACGGTGGCCGAGGTCCTGCGGCGCCAGCGCAGGCTGAGGATCGTCCACCCCTCCCAAGGACCGCCCCCGGTGACGGACGGCGATCTCGACTGGGTGCCCGACGAACTGGACGGCATGCTGGCGGATGTGCTCGCCGGACAGCTGCGCGGAGAGCACACCCCCACCGTCTACGGCTCCGTCGGCGGCAGCGACCTCGGCGGCCTCGCCCTCGCCTCCCATCGGCTCGCCGTCCCTCTCGGTGTCCTGGCTCGGCGCTCCGCCCGCCTCGCACCCCTTCTCAGAGAGCCGATCCCGCTCGCCCCCACGCACCACGAAGACTATGTGTGCACCGACGAGGACATGGTCCAGCTCTTCGGCAAGGCCGCGGCGGACAGTCACATGCGCCGCCAGCGCCTTGACCGCGTCGGCAGCGCGCCACAGGTGCGTGCCGTCTGGGAAGCCACGGAGACGGAGCCTTCGGAACTCTTGCGCCGGATCTCGGAGTTCGCCTGGCTCGGCTGGACGACGCCCCCGCTCGAAGAGGTCACCAAGTGGCTGGACCTCGATGAAGACGTCTATGAAGTCCTGACCTTGTTCACCACACCGCTGCCCGATGGGCGGCTCCTGCTGCGCTGGGCGGCCACCATCGACTTCGCGGACACCTGTGACATCAGCCTGGAGCAGGCCGAGGCAGAACTCGCCCGCGTGGCGGTGGAGCTGGGCCTGGTGTACGAGGCCCGTTACGCGGGCGACCGGCACGCGGGACCGCTCGTACCGTCCACCGAGGCGGCCCAGCTCCTGCGCGACATGGTCGCCATCGGGCGGCACCTGGAGGCCGGCCTCGACCTGGAGGGGCTTGCACTGGTGTGGGCCTATGCCGAGGACACCACGTCGGCGGGTGACGATCTGGCGGCCACAGTCCTGGAGTTGCAGCGGGCCGGGGTGCCCACGCCCGACGACACGAGCATCATCACCGTCTGGAAGAGTCTTCCGCTGCGCAGCCGCTATGTCCTGGCCGGCAAGGACGTTCTGTTGGACGAGGAGGACTATCCGGCGGCGGAGCTCACCACCGCCTCGCTGTTCAGCGCCGGAATGGTCCTGCAGGAGTCCCTGCGTGAGGTGTGGGAGATCGCGCGGCGAGACGGAAAGCGATTCGGTCTGGCTGTTCCCCACCTTCCCGAGCAGCTGGCCGCGTACCGCCCCACGTCGCACGACTCCGCCCTGACCACCCAGCCGCGCGACCCGGGTGGCCACTTCACCGGCCACGTCTGGCGGCATCTGACGCCCCACGCCCTGGCCAAGTACGCCCACGACCTCGGCATCGACGCCGCGACGGCCCACGAGCGCCTCGCACGGCTACGCCCCCTCGGCGCCCTTGTCCCGGACCTCACGCCACAAGCGCTGTACACGCTGCGGGCGTCCGTCCCCGACGAACGCGACCTCATCGCGCTCTCGGAGGAGCACCTTCTGACGGAATCGGACGAGGCGCCGGGCGCACTGGGCCTCGTCAGCATCGCCGGGCGGCTGGGTGAGCCCCTTCCTCTGACACTCGGACGCCTCACTCCCTACCTCTCGATGTGGTCCGCCTCCCGGCAGCTGCCGGACCCGCCCGACACCATTCCGCTCTGGCAGGACCTGGCGCTCCTCAGCCGGCACCTGGACGGCCGGCTTCCCGCCCTCGAAGGCCAGGTGACGTACCGCCATGTCGCGTCTGCCGCGCGTGCGACCGGTGAGTCCGAGGCCTGGGTCAGGAACCGGCTGCGGCTCTACTCCTCCCTGTTCGACCTGCACCTGGACTCCCTTGATGACTGAACCGCCCGCCATGTCGCACGACTTCGACGCCGCCTACGCCGATCAGCACTTGGGCGAGACGGCGGCACCCTTCACCGGCCATGCCTCGGCAGACGGCCTCGGTGTCGTCGTCGAGGGCGCATGCCCCCGCTGTCAGGGCAAAACGGTCACCGAGTACCGCCTCGGCCTGCCGGGCACCGGCACGAAAGGCCTGTGGTCCTGGCTGTCCGGCGGGCAGGGCCCGGCACCGGCTTCGGGCTCCGTAGCGGCGACGCTGGCCCAGGAGACGTATTTCTGCGAATGCGGGCACCCCCATCCGCAACTGCCCGGGGACGCGGCCTTCGTGGGGTGCGGCGCCAGCTGGCGCGTGCGGGCGCTGCTCTTCGACGGTTCGCCGTGAACAGCCGGGCGGATCGCCGTTGGGCTGAACTCGCCCGCGAGCTGGAGTTCGACCAGCTCCCCGAACTGAGGAGGCGGGCCGAGGGCTGGCGCACCGGGCTCACCGGGCTCAGCACACTGTTGGCGATCCTCGTCGTCCTCAAGGGTCGAGACGACCTCACTGGGCTGCCCCCGGCCGCCCGCCACGCGGCGATGGGCCTGATCGCCACCGCGTTCGTGCTGCTCGTGGCGGGGTCTGTCCTCGCGATGCGCGCCGCACACGGCGCGCCAGGCAGCTCCGGGGAACGGATGCTCTTGGCCGGCCAGGCCCTGCGCCGCTGGACCGAGCAGGAGGTCGTCCGGGTCACCCGTTCCCTCCGCCTGGCCTCACTGTGCTGTCTGCTCGGCGTCGCGCTGGTGGCCGCGGCCGTCGGGGTCGCCTGGGCCACCACCGAGACACCCAAGGACCATCTGGTGCGGGTCGGCACCACGACGGGCGTGCTGTGCGGCGAGCTGCTCGGCGTGGGTCGGGGCGGAGTTGCCTTGGAGGTCGACGAGCAGGACGGGCCGCGACGCGTCACGCTGCCCGCTCACACCGTGGACTCCGTCGATCCGGTCGCCACCTGCGGCCCATCGGGTTGACTCAGCGGTGCGCCCTGCGCCCGTACGTGTAGCGACCACATATCGAGACGGGGTTGCGTCCGCGCTCCGCCGCGGCGTTGCATCGCCGGGTGCAAACCGAACAGACGATCCCCAGTTCAACGGCGAGCGGCGACAAGGCTGCCCGCCTCGCCGTCACGGTCTTCCCCGTTCTCGTGCTCGCCGCGGGCGCGCTCGGCCTGATGGCGCCGGACGCCTTCAAGGGCTGGGGCGAAGACGTCCCGTACCTCCTGGGCCTCGTGATGTTCTGCATGGGGCTCACCATGACCCCGCTCGACTTCCAGGGCGTCGTCAAGCGGCCGTGGGCCGTCGCGCTCGGCCTGGTCGCGCACTACGTGATCATGCCGGGGCTCGGCTGGCTGGTCGCCCACGCGCTCGGGCTCTCGCCGCAGTTGGCTGCCGGTGTCATCCTCGTCGGCTGCGCGCCGAGCGGGACCGCGTCGAACGTGGTCACCTATCTGGCGCGCGGCGACGTCGCTCTCTCCGTGTCCGTCGCCACCGTCTCGACCGTGCTCGCGCCGCTCATCACGCCGCCCCTGACGCTGCTCCTCGCGGGCGAGTATCTGCCCGTGGACGCGGGATCGATGGTCGGGGACATCCTCAAGACCGTGCTGCTTCCGGTCATCGCCGGTCTCGTCGTACGCCTGCTGTTCGGGCGCTACATCGGGCGGGTCCTCAGCGCTCTTCCGTGGCTGTCCGCCCTGACCATCGCCGTCATCGTGGCGATCGTGGTCGCGGGCAGCGCGGCGGCCATCAAGTCGGCCGCCCTGCTCGTGTTCATCGCCGTCGTCCTGCACAACGGCCTCGGCCTCGCGCTCGGCTACGGCGCGGGCAAGCTGGCCCGCCTCGGTCCGCCCGCGTCGCGGGCCATGGCCTTCGAGGTCGGCATGCAGAACTCGGGACTCGCGGCGTCGCTCGCCACCGCCCACTTCAGCCCGCTCGCCGCGTTGCCCGCCGCCGTGTTCTCCGTGTGGCACAACGTCTCGGGCGCGCTGGTCGCCGCGTGGATGTCGCATCGGGCGCGCCGGACGGAGCAGGCAGAATCCAGCCCGTCCGGCGTGTGAGGACGAACTCGGCGAAGCCGGTGGTCGACGGTGCGCGAGGCCCTGGGGCCCGCTAGTGCTCGTTCGAGGCCAGGCGCAGCAGATGGTCCGCCAGCGCCTGGCCCCCCGTGGCCTCCCGGCTGATCAGCATCAGCGTGTCGTCCCCCGCGATGGTCCCCAAGATGTCGTGCAGTTCCGCCTGGTCGATCGCCGAGGCGAGGAACTGCGCGGCCCCCGGCGGCGTCCGCAGGACGACGAGGTTGGCCGAGGCCTCGGCGGAGATGAGCAGCTCCGCCGAGAGGCGGCGCATGCGCTCCTCCTTGGCGGACTCCCCCAGCGGCGCACGCGGAGTGCGGAAGCCGCCCTCGCTCGGCACCGCGTAGATGAGGTCGCCCTCGGCGTTGCGGATCTTCACGGCGTTCAGCTCGTCCAGGTCCCGCGAGAGCGTCGCCTGGGTGACCGTGAGCCCGTCGTCGGCGAGCAGCTTCGCCAGCTGGCTCTGGGAGCGCACCGGCTGCCGGTTGAGGATGTCCACGATCCGGCGGTGGCGTGCGGTGCGGGTCTGCGGCACGGCGGGCCCGGCGTGATCCGGGTGTTCCGCGTGCTCGTTGCCTTGCGCCTGGCTCATCGTCGTCTCATTCTCCGGATCGTCCGTCCCCGTCGGCCGCGGTGGCCTGGTCAAGCACGCCGGGCAGGGCCCTCAGAAGCGCGTCCACCTCGTCGTCGCGCACGTTCAGCGGCGGCATCAGCCGTACGACATCGGGGGCGGGCGCGTTCACCAGGAAGCCGGCGTCCTGAGCCACCTGCTGCGCCTGGGGCGCGAGCGGCTCGGTGAGCACGATACCCAGCAGCAGGCCCGCACCCCGGACATGGCCCACGAGCGGGTGTCCGAGTGACTCGATTCCGTCGCGCAGCTTCTCGCTCGCCCGCTTCACGTTCTCCAGGAGTCCTTCGGCCTCGATCGTGTCGAGTACCGCGAGGCCCGCGGCGCATGCCACCGGGTTCCCGCCGAACGTCGTTCCGTGGTGACCGGGCTTGAGGAGCTGGGCCGCCGCGCCGAACGCGACCGTCGCGCCGAGCGGCAGGCCGCCGCCAAGACCCTTCGCGAGCGTGACGACGTCCGGCTCCACGCCCTCGTGCGCGAGGTACTCGAACCAGTGGCCGGTACGGCCGATTCCGGTCTGCACCTCGTCGAGGACGAGGAGTGTTCCGGTGGCCGTCGTGATGTCGCGGGCCGCCTTGAGGTAGCCCGCGGGCGGCACCACCACGCCGTTCTCGCCCTGGATCGGCTCGATGACGACGAAGGCCGTCTCCTCGGTGACCGCTGCCCGCAGGGCCTCCACATCGCCGTACGGGACGTGCGTGACGTCGCCGGGCAGCGGCAGGAACGGCTCCTGCTTGCCGGGCTGGCCGGTGAGCGCGAGCGCCCCCATGGTCCTGCCGTGGAAGCCGCCGTCCGTGGCGACCATGTGCGAACGCCCGGTCAGGCGGCCGATCTTGAAGGCGCCTTCGTTGGCCTCGGCGCCGGAGTTGCAGAAGTACACCCGGCCCTCGCGCCCGAAGAGCTGGAGCAGCCGCTCCGCGAGCGCGACCGGCGGCTCGGCGACGAAGAGGTTCGAGACGTGGCCGAGCGACGCGATCTGGGTGCTGACCGCCTCGACGACCGCCGGGTGGGCGTGGCCGAGCGCGTTCACCGCGATGCCGCCGACGAAGTCGACGTACTCCTTGCCGTCGGCGTCCCACAGCTTGGTTCCCGCGCCGCGGACGAGGGGCAGCCTGGGGGTGCCGTAGTTGTCCATCAGCGCGTCCTGCCAGCGCTTGGTCAGCTCCTCGTTGCCGGTCATGCCGCTTCCCCCTCGGTCGCGTTGTCGCGTACGCCGGGCGCGTCCGGCACGACCATCGTGCCGATGCCCTCGTCGGTGAAGATCTCCAGCAGGATCGAGTGCTGGACCCGCCCGTCGATCACGCGGGCCGTCTCGACGCCGTTGCGTACGGCGTGCAGGCAGCCCTCCATCTTCGGGACCATGCCGCTCGCCAGCTCGGGGAGGAGCTTCTCCAGCTCCTTCGCGGTCAGCCGGCTGATCACCTCGTCGCTGTTCGGCCAGTCCTCGTACAGTCCCTCGACGTCCGTGAGGACCATCAGGGTTTCGGCGTCCAGCGCAGCCGCAAGTGCCGCAGCCGCCGTATCAGCATTGACGTTGTAGACATGTCCGTCATCCTGGGAGCGGGCGATCGAGGAGACGACCGGGATGCGGCCGTCGGCGAGCAGGGCCTCGATGGCGCCGGTGTCGATCTCGGTGATCTCGCCGACCCGGCCGATGTCGACCAACTCGCCCTCGATGCGGGGCTGGTGCTTGGTGGCGGTGATGGTGTGCGCGTCCTCGCCGGTGAGGCCGACGGCGAGCGGGCCGTGCTGGTTGAGCAGACCGACCAGCTCGCGCTGGACCTGCCCCGCGAGCACCATGCGTACGACGTCCATGGCGTCCTCGGTGGTGACCCGCAGGCCCGCCTTGAACTCGCTGACGATGCCGTGCCGGTCGAGGGCCGCGCTGATCTGCGGTCCGCCGCCGTGCACGACGACGGGCCGCAGGCCCGCGTGGTGCAGGAAGACGACGTCCTGTGCGAAGGCGGCCTTCAGCTCCTCGTCGATCATCGCGTTGCCGCCGAACTTGATGACGACGGTCTTGCCGCGGTGCCGGGTCAGCCAGGGCAGCGCCTCGATGAGGATCTGCGCCTTGGGGAGCGCGGTGTGCTTCCGCGCGGTCGGGTTGCCGCTCATGAGGAGTACGCGCTGTTCTCGTGGACGTAGTCGGCGGTGAGGTCGTTCGCCCAGATCACCACGGGCTCGGCGGTGCCTGCCGCCAGATCCGCCGTGATCCTGACCTCCCGGTAGCGCATGTCGACGAGGTCGCGGTCCTCACCCACGCTGCCGTTCTTGCAGACCCAGACGTCGTTGATGGCGACGTTCAGGCGGTCGGGCTCGAAGGCCGCCTTCGTCGTGCCGATGGCGGAGAGCACCCGGCCCCAGTTGGGGTCCTCGCCGTGGATGGCGCACTTGAGGAGGTTGTTGCGGGCGATGGAGCGGCCCACCTCGACGGCGTCGTCCTCGGACGCGGCGTTGACCACCTCGATCCGGATGTCCTTGCTGGCGCCCTCGGCGTCGCCGATGAGCTGGCGTGCGAGGTCGTCGCAGACGGTGCGCACGGCCTCGGCGAACTCCGCGTATCCCGGGGCGACTTGAGAGGCGCCGGAGGCGAGAAGCAGCACCGTGTCGTTCGTCGACATGCAGCCGTCGGAGTCGACGCGGTCGAAGGTGACCTTCGTGGCGTCCCGCAGGGCCTTGTCCAGGACGTCGGCCTCGACATCGGCGTCCGTGGTCAGGACGACGAGCATCGTGGCGAGCCCGGGGGCGAGCATGCCCGCGCCCTTGGCCATGCCGCCGACCGTCCAGCCGTCCTGGGTCGCCACGGCCGTCTTGTGCACGCTGTCGGTGGTCTTGATGGCGATGGCGGCCTTCTCGCCGCCGTGCGCGGAGAGTTCACCCGCGGCGCTCTCGACTCCCGGCAGGAGCTTGTCCATGGGGAGGGTGACGCCGATGAGCCCGGTCGATGCGACGGCGACCTCGCCCGCGTTCAGGTCGAGGGTGTCGGCGACCTTCTCGGCGGTGGCGTGGGTGTCCTGGAAGCCCTGGGGGCCCGTACAGGCGTTGGCACCACCGGAGTTGAGGACGACGGCCGAGACGAGCCCGCCCTTGACGACCTGCTCCGACCAGAGGACGGGGGCGGCCTTGACGCGGTTGGAGGTGAAGACGCCCGCGGCGGCCAGGCGGGGCCCGGTGTTGACCACGAGGGCCAGGTCCGGGTTGCCGTTCTCCTTGATCCCGGCGGCGATGCCCGCCGCCGTGAATCCCTGCGCTGCCGTGACGCTCACGGTGCCACTCCGATCGTGGAAAGACCGAGCTCCTCAGGGAGCCCGAGTGCGATGTTCATGCTCTGCACCGCGCCGCCCGCGGTGCCCTTGGTCAGGTTGTCGATGGCGCTGATCACGATGACGCGCCCCGCCGCCTCGTCGTACGCGACCTGGATCTGCACGGCGTTCGAGCCGTACACAGCGGCGGTCGCGGGCCACTGCCCCTCGGGGAGCAGGCGCACGAACGGCTCGTCCGCGTAGGCCTTCTCGTACGCGGCCCGCACGGACTCGGCGGTGACACCCTCCTTCGCCTTCGCGCTGCACGTGGCGAGGATGCCGCGGGGCATCGGGGCCAGGGTGGGCGTGAAGGAGACGGTGACGGGGGTGCCCGCGGCGGCGGAGAGGTTCTGGATCATCTCCGGGGTGTGCCGGTGGACGCCGCCCACGCCGTACGGCGACATGGAGCCCATGACCTCGGAGCCCAGGAGGTTCGGCTTGGGCGCCTTGCCCGCGCCCGAGGTCCCGGAAGCCGCGACGACCACCGCTTCGGCCTCGGCGAGCCCGGCCGCGTACGCGGGAAAGAGTGCGAGCGAGACGGCGGTCGGATAGCAGCCGGGCACCGCGACGCGCTTGGACCCCGCGAGGGCCGCACGCGCGTCCGGCAGCTCGGGCAGGCCGTAGGGCCAGGTCCCGGCGTGCTCGCTGCCGTAGAACTTCTCCCAGTCCCCCGCGTCCTTCAGCCGGAAGTCGGCGCCCATGTCGACGACGAGGACGTCAGGGCCGAGCTGCTCGGCGACGGCGGCGGACTGGCCGTGGGGCAGGGCGAGGAACACGACATCGTGCCCGGCGAGCACCTCGGCGGTGGTCGGCTCCAGGACACGGTCGGCGAGCGGCATCAGGTGCGGCTGCAGCGCGCCCAGGCGCTGGCCCGCGTTCGAGTTGCCGGTCAGGGCGCCGATCTCCACCTCGGGGTGGACGAGCAACAGACGCAGCAATTCACCGCCCGCGTACCCACTCGCTCCTGCCACTGCTGCGCGTACCGCCATGGAACCCTCCTCCTTGATGGCATGACTATACGTATCTACGCAGCTTTATGCAATGAGCCGATCACCCGTTCGGGGGTTTCAGCGGGTCCGCCGCCGGTCGTGGGTGCGGTACTGGGAAGCGACCAGTACCGCGACCAGCACCGCGACCGAGGAGCAGCGATGGGTGAGAAGCGACGTGACGACGAGGCGCAGGGCGCCCGCTGGATCGGGAAGACGAATGCGGCGCCGGAGCGGAGGCAGCCCGCCGACGCCGAGGCGACCGAGAACGACGTCGCCGAGGAGCCGGAGACGTACGACGGGGGCGGGACGAGCAAGCAGCGCCCCCCCAAGGAGTGACCGGGGAACCTGTGTCCCGATGGGTTCCGGCGATGAGTTCCGGCGGGCGCGAGGGTCAGTACAGGCGGAAGGACCCGAGCGCATCCCGCGCGAGCTCCGCCGACGACAGGAGAGAGTCATGCCCCGGATCACGCCCACCCTCTGGTTCGACACCCAGGGCGAGGACGCCGCCACGTTCTACGTGTCGGTCTTCCCGAACTCGAAGATCACGAACGTCTCCCACTACGGCGAGGCCGGGCCGCGTCCGGCCGGGACCGTGATGACGGTCGAGTTCGAGCTCGACGGCCAGCAGTACCTGGTGCTCAACGGCGGCCCCCAGTTCACCTTCAACGAAGCGGTCTCCCTCACGATCGACTGCGCCGACCAGGAAGAGGTCGACCACTACTGGACCAAGCTCTCCGAAGGCGGCGAGGAAGGCCCGTGCGGCTGGCTCAAGGACAAGTTCGGCCTCTCCTGGCAGGTCGTGCCCGCTGCGATGGACGAGCTCATCTCCGACCCCGACCAAGGGCGGGCACAGCGCGCCATGGCGGCCATGCTCGGCATGAAGAAGATCGACGTGGCGGCGCTGTACGCGGCGGCGGACCGGAAGTAACCGACGCAAGGCCCGTACAAATGGTTTGACTTGGAGTCGACTCCAGCTCCTAGGGTCGGGAGCGACCGCCTGAACAAAGGGCCCACGCTCCACCTGGAGGTACCGGCATGACCAGCATTCCCACGCGCCGTCTCGGATCACTGACCGTCTCGGCGCAGGGGCTCGGCTGCATGGGGATGAGTCACACGTACGGCGCCTCGGACGACGCGCAGTCGATCGCGACGCTCCACCGCGCCCTCGACCTCGGCGTCACCCTGCTCGACACCTCCGACTTCTACGGCGCGGGGCACAACGAAGAGCTGATCGGCCGCGCGCTGGCCGGCCGGCGCGAACAGGCCGTCCTCGCCACGAAGTTCGGCTTCGTCAACCGCCTCGGCGAGCCGATCGAGATCAGGGGAGACGCGGCCTACGTACGGCAGGCGTGCGACGCCTCGCTGCGGCGGCTCGGGGTCGACCACATCGACCTGTACTACCTGCACCGCGTCGACGGAAGCGTGCCGATCGAGGAGACCGTGGGCGCGATGGCGGAGCTCGTCGAGGCCGGGAAGGTACGGCACCTCGGGCTCTCCGAGGCGAGCGCGCGGACCATCCGGCGGGCGCACGCGGTGCATCCGATCGCCGCGCTGCAGAGCGAGTGGTCGCTGTGGACGCGGGACCTGGAGGCGGAGATCGCGCCGGTCTGCCGCGAGCTCGGCATCGGCATCGTGCCGTTCTCGCCGCTCGGGCGCGGTTTCCTCACCGGGCGCTACACCTCGGCAGCCGGCCTCCAGGAAGGCGACATGCGGCGCACCCAGCCGCGCTTCGCCGACGGGAACCTGGAGCGGAACCTGCCCATCGTGACCGCCCTCAACGCGCTCGCCGAGGAGAAGGGCGTCACCGCGGGGCAGCTCGCCCTCGCCTGGGTGCAGCACCGCGGTGACGACGTCGTACCGATCCCGGGCACGCGCCGGGAGAAGTACCTCACGGAGAACCTGGGCGCCCTCGCCGTCGAACTCTCCGCCGAGGACCTCGCGGCGATCGACGCGGCGGCACCGGCGGGTGCGGTCGCCGGGACCCGCTACGACGAGAGCAGTCTCGCGTTCGTCGACAAGTAGACATCCTGGACGGTGGCCGGGGCGGGGGGCCGCGTAGCCTGGATCAAGGCGGCGATCGGTGCGGGACGGGGTGTGCGATGAGCGAGGCCTTGTACGGCGTACCGGATGTGCTGGCCTACCTCGCCGGGACCTGGCAGGTGGAGCGGACGGCGCGGGATCTGGCGGGCGACGCGGAGGGCCACTTCTCGGGCACGACGGTGTTCACGCCGGGCGACGACGGCGGCCTCCTGCACCACGAGTCCGGCACCTTCACCTGGCACGGCACTCCCCGCCCCGCCGAACGCACCCTGCGCTTCCTGCCGGGCCACGACCCGGCCACCGCACACGTCCTCTTCGCCGACGGCCGCCCCTTCCACGACCTGGACCTGCGCACCGGCAGGCACACCGCCGACCACCCGTGCGCGCTCGACCTCTACCGCGGCGAGTTCGAGGTGTACGACGAGCGGCACTGGCGGATGCGGTGGCGGGTCGCGGGCCCCGCCAAGGACCTGATCCTCACGACCACGTACACGCGACTCCGCCAACCCCTCACTGCCGCCCGAACGCCATCCACATCCTTCGCACACCGCACGGCTCCAGGTGGTCCCTGACGGCGGCCACGAGGGCGCTCCCCAAGCCCTTGCCGCGCACCGACCGGCCCACGTACACGTCACAGAGCCGGGCGTCACACCCTTCCCGACGGGTACGAGATATCCGAAGAGCGTCAGTCATACGCGCAAGCCTCGCAGCCGCCCCGGGAGTTGCCTCAGCGGGTGCCGCTCAGCGGGTGGTCCCCCAGACCTCCTCGCACGCCCCGCGGAGCCTCCGCACCCCCTCGGCGATCTCCCCGACCCCCGCGACCGCCGCGAAGCTCATCCTCAGGTACGCCGCCGGGGGTTCGGCCGCGAAGTACGGGCGGCCGGGGGCCACCGCGACGCCCGCGCGCAGCGCCGCGCCCGCCAGGGCCGCCTCGTCCGTGCCGTCGGGCAGGCGCAGCCACAGGACGTAGCCACCCGCGGGGATGTGCGGCAGGGCGAGTTCGGGCAGGTCGAGGCGGAGGGCCGCGGTCATCGCGTCCCTGCGGTCCTTCAACTCGCCCGCCACGTGCCGCAGATGGCGCGGCCAGGCCGGGGAGCCGACCAGTTCGAGCGCCGCCTCCTGGAGCGGTCTCGGCACGAAGAAGTGGTCGACGACCTGGATCGCGCGCAGCCTCTCCAGGACCGGCCCGCGGGCGACCAGCGCGCTCACCCGGAAGCTCGGTGACGTGACCTTGGTGAGCGAGCAGACGTGCACGACGACTCCGTCGGGGTCGTCGGACTGCAGGGGCCTCGGCAGCGGCCCCGCGTCCTCGTGGACGAGGCGGCGCACGAAGTCGTCCTCGATGACGAAGGCCCCGGCCTCACGCGCGATGCGCAGCACCTCCGGGCGCCGCTCGGCGGAGAGCACCGCCCCCGTGGGGTTCTGGAACAGCGGCTGGCAGACGAACACCCGGGCCCCCGTGGCCTTGAACGCCGCAGCGAGCAGCTCGGGGCGTACGCCGTCCACGTCCACCGGCACCGGGACCGGCCGCAGTCCCGCCGCGCGGGCGATGGCCAGCATGCCGGGGTACGTCGGCGACTCGACAAGGACCGGCGCACCCGGCGGGGCGAGCGCCCGCAGCGCCGTGGTGAGCCCGCTCTGGCCGCCGGCGGTGATCAGCACCTCGGCGGCCGTGATCGCGCCGCCGATGCCACGGGCGAACCACTCCCGCAGCTCGGGGAGCCCGTCGATCGGCGGCCTCCCCCAGGCGCCGGGCCGCCGCCCCGCCCGCGCGAGGGCCGCCGCCATCGCGCGCTCGGGCTGGAGCGAGGGATGCAGATAGCCGCCGTTGAACTCGATGACACCGTGCGGCGGCGCCGCGAGCGTGACCAGGACCCCGGAGGCGTCCACCGCGCGCGGCACCAGTTCCGTGACCGCGTCGGCGCTCAGCGACACCTCCTGCCACGAGGTGTCCCCCGCCGGCGCGGCGGTGGCCTGCGGCTCGGCACGGAAGACACCGGCGCCCGGCCGCGAGACGACAAGGCCCTCGGCGGCCAACTGCCCCAGGGCCCGCGACACGGTCACCGGGCTCACTCTGAACCGTTCGACCAGCGCCCGACTCGACGGCAGCTTTCCACCTGGCGAGTAGCGGTCCAGGTCGCTCCGCAACTGTTTTGCCAACTCAGCGACACTGCTACCCTCATGCATGACAGCACAGGATAGCGCTACTCTCCCGAGTCGGATAGCGGTCACCACAGCCCAAGCCACAGTCGCAGGGCCCCCGCAGCACAGCTCCCGCCGCGCCGGCACCGTCATGGCCGCGCTCGGCGTCACCGCTTTCTCGCTCACCTTCCCCGCCACCGCCTGGGGCCTTGAAGGCATCGGCCCCTGGTCTTTCGTGGCCCTGCGTGTCGTGCTGAGCGCGGTCATCGCGGGCGGCGCCCTGCTCGCCCTGCGCGTTCCGCTACCGGCCCGCCGCCACTGGCCCGGGATCGCGGTCGTCGCCGCCGGAGTCGTCATCGGCTTCCCGCTGCTCACCACGCTCGCCCTGCAGACCTCCACCACCGCCCACGCGGCCGTCGTCGTAGGTCTGCTCCCGCTGACGACCGCCGTGTTCTCGGCGCTGCGCACCGGGGCCCGGCCCTCGCGAGCGTTCTGGGCCGCTGCCGTCGCGGGCGCCGCCGCGGTGATCGCGTTCACGGTGCAGCAGAGCGGCGGCGACCTGTCGACCGCCGACCTCTACCTCTTCGCCTCGCTCCTCATCTGCGCCGCCGGCTACACCGAGGGCGGCCGCCTCGCCCGTGAGATGCCGGGCTGGCAGGTCATCGGCTGGGCGCTGATCCTGTGCCTGCCGCTCGCCGTGGTGGGGGCGGCGCTCGCCCTCCGGCACGAGCCCTTCCAGCTCACCGGGCACAGCACCGCCGGGCTGCTCTACGCCGCCGTCGGCTCGCAGTTCCTCGGCCTGGTCGTGTGGTACCGGGGCATGGCCGCGATCGGCGTGCCCAAGGCCAGCCAGCTCCAGCTGGCGCAGCCGCTGCTCACCCTGGTCTGGTCGGTGTTCCTGCTCGGCGAGCACCTCACCGTGGCGGCGCCGCTGACCGCCGCGGCCGTCCTCGTGTGCATCGCGGTCACGCAACGGGCGCGCGGCTAGGGCCTACCTCACACCACCCGACGTAGACTGACGGCCACGGAAAGCAACCGCAGGGTGGGACGAGGAGGTCGCTCCAGATGCAGGCAAGCGTAGGCGACAAGCTGCTGGTCCACGGCAGGATCGTCGGTCAGCACGACCGGACCGCAGAGGTCATCGAGGTACTCGGTGAGAACGGCACACCGCCGTACCGCGTCCGCTTCGAGGACGGTCACGAGACCCTGATGTCACCGGGCCCCGACACCGTCGTGCGGCATTTCGGGGACACCGACTGACTCAGGGCCTGGCCCGCTTCTGATAGTGGTCGGCGACCACGCGCGCCATCGCGCCGATCTTGTCCACGCCCACTTCCTTCGCCGAGAAGTACACATGCCCGCGCGCCTGCGGGAACCCCTTGGCGTACGTGAGGTGGCGGGACAGCTCGGCGGGGTCCTGCCAGGCGGCGGGCTGCGCGGGGTCGCCCGCCTTGTAGAGGGCCTCCCCCACGTACAGGCGCACGCCCGTGTCCTTGACGACGTCGGCCCACCAGGGCAGCAGCTTGCCGTAGTCCGCGACGGTGAAGCCGATGTTCCAGTAGAGCTGCGGGCAGATGTAGTCGAGCCAGCCCTTCTTGACCCAGCCGCGGGTGTCGGCGTGCAGGTTGTCGTAGGTCTGCACGCCGGCCCGGGTGTCCGAACCGAGCGGATCGGTCGAGGCGTTGCGCCAGACCCCGAACGGGCTGATGCCGAACTGCGCCTTCTTGCGCACCTTCTTCACCCGCGCCGCCATCTCGCGCACCAGGCGGTCGATGTTGTCGCGCCGCCAGGCGGCTCGGTCCGGGAAGCCGCCGCCGTAGCGCGCGAAGGCGTCATCGTCGTCGAAGACCTGCCCGGCGACCGGATACGGGTAGAAGTAGTCGTCCCAGTGCACCGCGTCGATGGCGTAGTGACGCAGGGCGTCGAGCATCGCGTCCTGGACGAAGCGCCGCACCTCGGGCAGGCCGGGGTTGTAGTAGAGCTTCCCGCCGTACGGCACGACCCAGTCGGGGTGCAGCCGCGCCGGGTGCGTCGGGACGAGGCGTGAGGGGTCCGTGTGGTTGGCGATACGGAAGGGGTTGAACCAGGCGTGCAGTTCAAGGCCCCTGCGGTGTGCCTCGGCCACGGCTGTGCCCAGCGGGTCCCAGCCGGGGTGCTTGCCCTGCACGCCGGTGAGGCACTCGGCCCACGGCTCGTACGGCGAAGGCCACAACGCGTCGGCGGTGGGCCGCACTTGGAAGATCACGGCGTTCAGCCGGCGCCGTACGGCCGTGTCGAGATGGCCGATCAGTTCGGCGCGCTGCTCGGCCGCCGGGAGTCCGGGCTTCGAAGGCCAGTCGCGGTTGACGACGGTCGCCAGCCACATGCCCCGCAGCTCGCGGCGCGAGGGGGCCTTCCCGGGCACGGCCGCCGCGTCCCCCGCGGCTGTGAGCCCCGCCACCATCGCGGCCGCCGCAATCGTGAACCCTCGGCGTGACATACGCCTCATCCGCTCGCCCCCTGGCCTGTATATCCGCCGGAACCGCTGCTTGTACCGGACAGCATGCCCGACCCGGCACGTCATGCACCTGAGGTTCGGCGGTAACGTTCACCGCTGGGGCAGACACCGCATCCGAACGGGGGACTGCCCGCCCGTTGATCAGCGAAAGGCACGAGGTGACCGACTCTATGCCCGACATCGCACGCGTCGGAGTAGTGGGCTGTGGCCAGATGGGCGCCGGGATCGCGGAGGTCTGCGCCCGCTCCGGACTGGACGTGATGGTCGCGGAGACCACCGGCGAGGCCCTGGAGATCGGCCGCACCCGGCTCTACAACTCACTCTCCAAGGCCGCCGAGCGCGGCAAGATCTCGGAGGAGGAGCGGGACGAGACGCTCGCCCGCCTCAGCTTCACGACCGACCTCGGGGAGTTCTCCGACCGCGACCTCGTGATCGAGGCGGTCGTCGAGAACGAGGCGGTCAAGACCGAGATCTTCCAGGTGCTCGACCAGGTGGTGACCCGGCAGGACGCGATCCTCGCCTCCAACACCTCCTCCATCCCGCTGGTGAAGCTGGCCGTCGCGACGTCCCGCCCCGACGCGGTCATCGGCATCCACTTCTTCAACCCGGCCCCGGTGCAGCAGCTCGTCGAGCTGATCCCCGCGCTGACGACGTCCGAGGGGACCATCAGCCGCGCGCAGTCCATGGTCGAGAAGGTGCTCGGCAAGCACGCGATCCGCGCCCAGGACCGCTCGGGCTTCGTGGTCAACGCACTGCTCATCCCCTACCTCCTCTCCGCGATCCGGATGTTCGAGTCGGGCATCGCGAGCCGCGAGGACATCGACAACGGCATGGAGATGGGCTGCGCCCACCCGATGGGTCCGCTCAAGCTCGCCGACCTGATCGGCCTCGACACGGTCGCCTCGGTCGCGGACAGCATGTACGCCGAGTACAAGGAGCCGCTGTACGCCGCTCCCCCGCTGCTCCAGCGGATGGTGGACGCGGGAAGGCTCGGCCGCAAGTCCGGCTCGGGCTTCTACCCTTACGCCTGACACGGCACGCCCCGGTCTCACACTGGCACCGGAACTTCGCACCGCACGCGGGCCCGGCACTCGATCGAGTGCCGGGCCCGCGGCGTTCACACACCGTGTGCGCGGCGGGCTCGCATATGCCCTTCGCACACTCTCCCGTCCTGGCCACCACGAGAGTTGACTTTCCGTGCGCATCAGGGGGATGGACAGCTACAGAGAGGAACGGACTAGTGACCGCCGACCCTGAACTTCGCGTGGTCCCCGAGGAACTCGCCGAGTTACGCCGCAGCTTGGACGTGGGCCTCGCCCGCGTCGACGGACAGCTCGCGTTGCTCACCCAACACGACGAACAGAGCGCCAAGAACCAGGACGAGCTGACTGTAAGGATCACCGCACTGGAACACACTCGCTGGCCACTGCCCGCCCTTCTCGCCCTTACGGCGGTCGGAGCGCTCGCCGTGGCAGTTTGGCAGGCCATCGGCCGTTAGTGCGCGTCCTGGCCAAGACGCAGGTGGTGCAGGAGGAGTAGCGCAGCCGCCATGTTGGCGGCCGGTACTTCTCCGCGGGCCACCATGTCAGGGACGAGTTTGAGTGGGACCCATTCACGGCGGTCGGACTCGAAGTCGTCTTCGGGATGACCGATGTAGGTGCACTCATCCGACCAGTAGATGTGGTGCCTGGCGTCGGTGAGCCCATTGGA
The DNA here is from genome assembly GCF_053610745.1 of Streptomyces sp. NPDC054866. Lineage (NCBI taxonomy): Bacteria > Bacillati > Actinomycetota > Actinomycetes > Kitasatosporales > Streptomycetaceae > Streptomyces > Streptomyces sp. NPDC054866. Next base: position 82,218 of record NZ_JBSGZA010000010.1, on the reverse strand, counting down.
CGGCTCGACACTCATCAGGTGTCGTAACGGGCCCGGCCGCCAGCCGGTCTCTTCCTCCATTTCCCGGGCTGCCGCGTACGCGAGGTCCTCGCCGTCCTCGACGACGCCGGCTGCGAGTTCCCAGCCCCAGCTGTCGGTGATGAAGCGGTGCCGCCAGAGCAGCAGCACCTCGTTGGACTCATTGACCGCGGTGGCCACGGCGACGGGCCGCAGCCGTATCAGGAAGTGGTCGAGGTGCCGGCCGTCGGGCAGTTCCACGTCTGCCAGATTGACCGTGAACCACCTGTTTCCATACACAGTTTGTTCGCTTTGTTTCGTCCACTGCACGGTTCTGCCACCTTCCGCCGAGTAGATGGCAATATCGCAGCAGGAGGGTGTTCAGAGCAGTGGTACGCGCGTCATGTCACAGCGGTACGCGCAGTGCCCCGTCGATGAGTTCGGCCGCCTCGGCCGTGCCCGCGCAGTCGCTGCGCACCAGATGTTCCCGCACGGCCCGCAGCCGGTCGCGCAGCCGTTGGGACTCCATCCCCCGTGCCTGTTCTGCCATTTCCACCGCCGTGGCCACCGCCTCGTCGGTGTTTCCCTGGCGCAGTTCGATCTGGCTGAGCATGGCGAGCCGGTGGACCCGGCCCCGGTCGTGAGCCGGCGTGTCCACCGCCGCCGCCGCATGCTCGTACGCTCCCGTGAGGTCGCCGAGGCTGAGCAGCGCCTCCGCCACTTGTACGTTGACGAGTCCGGGCTGGACATAGCCGGTCTCGTCCGGCTCGCGCCCACGCCGGATACGGTCCGCCGCGGCCTCCGCACGCCGGATGCAGGACAGCGCGCTGCTGCCGTCGCCCAGGTGCGCGTACGACTTGGCCTGCATGGCGTAGAGATCGGAGGCGAGGGCCGGGGTCAGCTCGCGCCCCGCGGCGCGCAGCGCGGCCTCCGCGAAGGCCACCGCCTGGCGGTACTCGCGCATGAACAGGGACTGGTTGACGAGCAGCGCGATGACATAGGCCCCAAGTCCCCTGTCCCCGCTGGCCTTTGCCAGGCGCAGGGCCTGGTGGAAGTAGCGCTGGGCCAGGCCGTGCGCGTCCGAGTCGTAGGCACAGATGCCCGCGATGGCCACCAAACCGCCGGTGGATCTGTGGAGTTGGCGTCCCGTCTCGTCCGTGTAGCTGCCGCGAAGGAGTGGGGCGGCCTCGGCGTTGAGGAAGCCGACGATGCGGGTGCGGGTCGCGATGCCTCCGGTCTTGCGGTACATCTGCTCGTAGTGGGCGCGGGCCGCGCGCATCATGTCGATGTCGGCCGTGCTCACCTGGTGCCTGCCGCCGCGCGAGACGTCCACGTCCTCGGGCGGGTTCTCCCACTCCCAGACGGGCATCACCGCGGGTGTTCCCGTGACCGCGGGTGCGCCGAGCAGATGCGGGCGCTGCTGTTCGTCCGAGCGCCACAAGGCCGTGGCTCTCTCCACGAAACCGGACAGCGTCGAGGCCGCGGAGCCGAGCCCCACCGCCGGCAGGCCCGGCACGCCGAGGCCGATGTCGTCGAGCGTGACGGTGCGCTGGAGCCGCCCCGCGAGGACCTCGCAGATCAGGTCGGGCACCTGGCCGCGCGGGCGCTGGCCCTTCAACCACCGGGAGACGGCGGTGTGTTCGTACCGCAGGGCGAGGCCGCGCCTCTTCCCCGCCTGATTGACGTGGGCAGCCAGGCCCGCGTGGGAGATTCCCGCCTCGTCGAGGATCGCGTCGAGCAGGGTATTGGGCTGCATGGAGGCCCTCCGGTGACTCGGTGTCGCCAGCGTAGTAGAGGTGACTTCACACGGGGTGTGAACGGAACGCCCGAATCCGGGGGGTGTGCGCTCTGCCGTCGCCACTCCTGTCACGCTTGACTGAGATGCCTCACAAGGAGGCCGGCCGGGCCGCCGGCTCCCCCTCGAAAAGTACGGCGGCCCTCACTGGCGCCGTCCGTTCCGTCGTCTGCCCGACAACTCCAAGGGCGGGACGGACGGCGCATGGCCGGCGGAGGTTGACGGTGCGTCATGTCATGGTGCTTTGCCGACGCACCGTCTCCCCCTGCTGAACCGGAACCCGCCGGCGGTCGTTGCGCAGGACCAGGAGCGCCGCGTCGTCGGTGGGGAACCGCCCGGCGTGGCGCAGGAGTTGGGCGTACACCGCGCGGATCACGGTCTGGGGCGCGACCGGCGGGACCCGCACCGCTTCGGAGAGCGCCGCCTGGAGCGGGAAGAACCGTCCGGCCGCGTCCCGCGCGTCCTCCATGCCGTCCGTGTGCAGGACGAGCGCCTCCCCCGGAAGGAGCGGTCCGCAGTGCAGCAGGGACAGTTCGGCGGGGAGCGGGAAGGGACCGAGCGGCGGCAGCGGATCCCCGCCCGTGACCGGCTCGGCATGCCCGCTCAGGCGGTAGGGCCAGGGGTGACCGCAGTTGAGCGCGGTCAGCTCGCCGTCCGGGCCGATCTCCATCAGGAGTACGGTGACGAACTCCTCGGCCAGCGGGCTGTCGGGCGCCGGAGCGCCGTTCGCCGGATGCTCGGCCCGCGACCGCTCCCGCAGATGCCGCCCCAGGGCACGCTCCAACTTCCTGAGCACATGCGGCAGTTCCGACTCTTCGTGCGCCGCCTCGCGGAAGCTGCCGAGTACGGCGGCGGCCGTACTGATGGCGGTCAGGCCGTGCCCGCGCACGTCACCCATGACGACGCGGACGCCATGGTCGGTGGCCACCACCTCGTACAGATCCCCGCCGACGGAGGCGCCACGTGACGCGGAGAGCCGCCCGGCCGCGACCGTGAGGCCCTCGACGCGTGGCGGCAGCGGGCGCAGCAGGACGTTCTGCGCGGCGCCCGCGACCTCACGGAGCTGACGCAACTCCCGCAGCAGCGAGGCGCGGACATGCAATATCAGACCGGCGCCGACCGCGAAGAAGACCGCGCTGGTGACGATCCGCGCCTCGAGGCCGTCCCGCTGGGCGAGCGGGCAGACGAGTTTGTACGTGATGGCGGCCGCGCCCCACACCGCGGGGAGGCCGAGCGTGAGAACGCGCCGGATCCGCGGCGGGTCCACACGGAACACCCTCGGCCCGGCCCTCGCCCGGCTCCTTGCCCGAAGCAACACCCGTCGGGGAGCTCCAGCCCTGATACGGATCATGCCGATGGCCCCCCTAAGGCCCTGTTCAGCGTGCAGTCCGCGCAGACCGTACAGATCACGGACCCTGCGGCCGGACTGATTCTGTCGACCACCTGAGCCGATCGGACCAGAGAGGGCTTACTTGTCACTCAAACGAGTGAAGGGCGTATCCGGAGGCCCGGATACGCCCTTCTTTGCGCCTCTTGTGCGCCTGGCGGCGACTACTGGCGGTGACTACGCTCCGCGCAGCACCGCGCCGGTCCGCTCGGCCGCCAGGGCGACGGCCGCGTCACGGGCCGCGGAGGCCTCGTCGACGGTCAGCGTGCGGTCGGCCGCGCGGAAGCGCAGCGCGTACGCGAGGGACTTCTTGCCCGCACCGATCTGCTCGCCGGTGAAGACGTCGAACAGGCGGATGGACTCGAGGAGTTCACCCGCGCCCTCACGCAGCACCTTCTCGACGTCGGCGGCGGGGACGCCCCCGTCGACGACGAGCGCGACGTCCTGCGTGGCGACCGGGAAGGTGGAGATCTTCGGACCCTGCGGGACACCGGCTCCGGCGTCCTCCAGACGGTCCAGGTCGAGCTCCATCGCGCAGGTGCGCGCGGGCAGACCGAGCGTCTTGACGACGCGCGGGTGCAGCTCGCCCGCGTACCCGATGACCTGCTCGGCGCCGTCGATCACGACGGCGAGCTCGGCGCACCGGCCCGGGTGCCACGGGCCGTACTGCCCCTGGCGCACGAGCAGTTCGGTGCCCGACTCGGCGGCGAGGGCGCGCGCGGCCTGGACCGCGTCGGCCCAATCGGCCGGACGGCCCTTGCCCCACCAGCCGGCCTGCTCGCGGGCGCCCGAGAGGACGACGGCGGCGTGCCGCGGCTGCACGGGGAGCGCCTCGGTCAGGGAGGCGATCTCCTCGTCCGTGGGTCGGCGGTCGACGGGAAGACGCACCGCGACGCGGGCTTCCTCACGCGGCTGGAAGACCAGGCCCGTCTCGAAGAGCGCCAGGTCGTGGCTGCCGCGGCCTTCGTTGCGGCGCAGCGCGCCGAGCAGCCCCGGCAGCAGCGTCGTACGAAGAGCGGGCTCCTCGTCGGAGAGCGGGTTGACCAGCTTCACGACCCTGCGCTTGGGGTCGCCGGGCTCCAGGCCCAGCTGGTCGAAGGCCTGCTCACCGATGAACGGGTAGTTCGGCGCCTCGACGAATCCGCTTCCGGCAAGGGCACGGCCGAACCGGCGGTGCAGCCGCTGCCGGTCGGTCAGGCCGCGGCCCGCGGGGGGCTTGGGCAGCGTCGACGGGAGGTTCTCGTACCCCTCGAGCCGGATGACCTCTTCGGCGAGGTCGTTCGGCTCGGCGAGGTCGGGACGCCAGGACGGCACGGTGACGGTCAGGGCGTCCTGGCCGTAGACGTCGCAGCCGACCTCCTGGAGGCGGCGCACGACGGTCTCGCGGCCGTACTCCACGCCGGCGACCTTGTCCGGGTGGTCGGCGGGCATGGTGATCGTGTGCGGCGCGGAGGGCGCGATGACCTCGGTGACCCCGGACTCGGCGGTGCCGCCCGCGAGCAGGACGAGGAGATCCACCGTGCGCTGCGCGGCGGCGGACGCGGCCTGCGGGTCGACGCCGCGCTCGAAGCGCTTGGCCGCCTCGGAGGGCAGCTTGTGGCGCCGGGCCGTGCGGGCGATGGAGATCGCGTCGAAGTGCGCGGCCTCGATGACGACGTCGGTCGTACCGGCGGCCTCTTCGTGGTCGGCGATCTCGGTGTTCGCGCCGCCCATGACGCCCGCGAGGCCGATCGGGCCGCGGTCGTCGGTGATGACCAGGTCCCCGGCGTCGAGGACGCGCTTGGCGCCGTCGAGCGTCGTGAACTTCTCGCCCTGCTCGGCACGGCGCACGCCGATGGTGCCCTGGATGCGGGAGCGGTCGTAGGCGTGCAGGGGCTGGCCGAGCTCCAGCATCACGTAGTTCGTGATGTCGACGGCGAGCGAGATCGGGCGCATGCCCGCCTTCTGCAGGCGGCGCCGCAGCCAGATCGGCGAGCGGGCCTCGGGCTTCAGGCCCGTGACCGTGCGCGCGGTGAAGCGGTCGCAGCCCATCGGGTCGGAGATCTTGACGGGGTAGCCGAGGGCGTTCGGCGCGGGCACGTCCAGGAGCGCCGGGTCGCGCAGCGGCAGGCCGTACGCGATGGCGGCCTCGCGGGCGACGCCGCGCATCGACAGGGCATAGCCGCGGTCGGGCGTGACGGCGATGTCCAGGACCTCGTCGACCAGTTCGAGCAGCTTGATCGCGTCGGTGCCGGCCTCGTGCTCGGGCGGAAGGACGATGATGCCGCCGCTTCCGTCGTCGCCCATGCCCAGCTCGTCGCCGGAGCAGATCATGCCGTGCGAGGTCTTGCCGTACGTCTTGCGCGCGGCGATCTTGAAGTCGCCGGGCAGGACGGCGCCGGGCAGCACGACGACGACCTTGTCGCCGACCGCGAAGTTGCGCGCGCCGCAGACGATCTCCTGCGGCTCGCCGGTGCCGTTGGCGGAGCCGACGTCGACGGTGCAGAAGCGGATGGGCTTCTTGAACTCCGTCAGCTCCTCGATGGTGAGGACCTTGCCGACGACCAGGGGGCCGGTGAGGCCGGCGCCGAGCTGCTCGACGGTCTCGACCTCCAGGCCGACCTCGATCAGCTTGGCCTGCACGTCACGGCCGGTCTCGGTGGCGGGGAGATCGACGTACTCCCGCAGCCAGGAAAGCGGGACCCGCATCAGATCTCCATCCCGAAGGGCCGGGTGAACCGGACGTCACCCTCGACCATGTCTCGCATGTCTTCGACGTTGTGGCGGAACATCAGCATCCGTTCGATGCCGAACCCGAAGGCGAATCCGCTGTACTTCTGGGGGTCGACGCCGCAGGCGGTGAGCACCTTCGGGTTGACCATGCCGCAGCCGCCCAGCTCGATCCAGCCCTCGCTGCCGCAGGTGCGGCAGGGGCGGTCGGGGTTGCCCACGGACTCGCCACGGCAGACGTAGCAGACCATGTCCATCTCGGCGGACGGCTCGGTGAACGGGAAGTAGTTCGGGCGCAGGCGGGTCTTCATGTCCGCGCCGAAGAGCGACTGGACCATGTGGTCCAGGGTGCCCTTGAGGTCGGCCATGGTCAGGCCCTCGTCCACGGCGAGCAGCTCGATCTGGTGGAAGACCGGGGTGTGCGTCGCGTCCAGCTCGTCCGTGCGGTACACACGGCCGGGGCAGACGATGTAGACGGGCGGCTCGCGGTCGAGCATCGCGCGGGCCTGCACCGGGGAGGTGTGGGTGCGCAGCACGACACCGGACTCGTCGCCCTCAGTACCCTTCGGGCCCTCGACGAAGAAGGTGTCCTGCATCTGCCGGGCCGGGTGGTCCGGGGTGAAGTTCAGGGCGTCGAAGTTGAACCACTCCGCCTCGACCTCGGGGCCCTCCGCGATCTCGTAGCCCATGGCGACGAAGACGTCCGCGACGCGCTCCATGAACGTGGTCAGCGGGTGCCTGGCACCGGCCGGGACGCGGTCGTACGGCAGCGTGACGTCCACTGCCTCCTCGACGAGCACCCGGGCGTCGCGCTCGGCCTCGAGCTCGGTCTGGCGGGCGGCGAGCGCCTTGCTGACCGCGCCGCGCGCCATGCCGACGCGCTTGCCGGCCTCGGCCTTGGCCTGCGGGGGCAGCGCTCCGATCTCGCGGTTGGCGAGGGCCAGCGGCGAGGTGCCGCCGGTGTGCGCGACCTTGGCCTCCTGGAGCTGTTCGAGGTCGCCCGCGGCGGCGAAGGCGGCGAGCGCCTCGTCCCGCATGCGCTCGATCTCTTCAGGTTTCAGTGCCTCGACCTCAACAGGGTCGTACGACTTGTTCGGTGCCGACATCTCTTCCCGTGCTTCCGGTTGGCTGGTGATGGTCCCCGTCTACGACTCGGAGACGAATCGTCCACAGATCAGGGACGCAAACGTGCCAAGGATCGAGTCTAACGGGGGTGACGCAGGTGAATGAGCCCGCGGGCGGTGCTCGGGCGGATCAAGGACTGATCGGTGAGGGGATCAGAGGAGATACGCCGGAGTGCCCACAGGCAACGTAAATCGGAACTGGGCGCCGCCACCGGGCGCGCGGCCGACGGTGATCGTCCCGCCGTGCGCTTCCACGATGCCCTTCACGATGTACAAGCCGAGTCCCGTCCCGCCGCGCTTGCTGCCCCGCCAGAAGCGGGTGAAGACACGGCCCATCGATTCCTCCGGAATGCCGCTTCCCTCGTCGCTCACGGTCACGGCCGTCTCGGCCCCGCCCCGCTCGCGCGGGGACGACGAAGGTGCCACGTCGATGGTGACGGTTCCCTCGCCGTGCCGCACCGCATTTTCCAGCAGGTTGCTGAGCACCTGGTCGATCTTGTCGGGGTCGGCCCAGAGGTCGGGCATGGGCTGCTGTATCCGCACGAGGAAGCGGTCGGCGTCCTGGCCTGATGCGACATGGGCCTGGATGTGGCGGCCGACGGCGGCACCGATGTCGACGGGCTGACGGCGCAGTTCAAGCCGCCCGGAGTCGATGCGGGAGATGTCGAGGAGCTCGGCGATGAGCCGCGTGACGCGGTTGGCGTCGGCGTCCACCGTCTCCAGCATGAGCTTCTTCTGGTCGTCGGTGAACCGCTCCCACTTGGCGAGGAGCGTCGCCGTGAAGCCCTTCACGGAGGTGAGGGGCGAGCGGAGCTCGTGGGCGACGGTGGCGATCAGCTCCGCGTGGCTGCGCTCGGTGCGGCGGCGGGCCTCGGTGTCGCGGATGGAGACGACGACGCGGCGGACGGGGCCGGTGGGCGCGGTGCGCACGTAGCGCGCGGAGACGAGGACCTCACGCCCGCCGGGGAGCAGGAGATTGCGCTCGGGCTGTGCGAAGCGGGTGGCAAGGCCGCCGTACGGATCGGTCAGCTGCCACCAGCGGCGGCCTTCGAGGTCTTCTAAAGGAAGGGCCCGCTCCAGCGGCGCGCCGAGGGCCTCGTCGGCGTGCACCGCGGTGATGCGTACGGCCGCGGCGTTGAAGCAGATGACCTGACCCGTCTCGTCCGCGACGACGAGGCCGTCGGGCAGGTCGTCCGGGTCGACACCGAGGCAGCCGAGGTCACCGAGGGCGCCATGGTCCGCGCGAGTGGACAGGATGTCCTGTACTCCCGGTGATCTGCTCGTGCCGATGCTCATTCCCCGTACCCCACCTCTCGGACCGGCGCAGGAGGCCTCCGAGCCCGTCACCCTACTAGCTGGGAGTGACGGAACGGCACCCTCCAGCCGCACGCTGTGCACGGGCGGAGGCATAGAGGCACACGGCCGCCGCCGTCGCGAGGTTGAGGCTTTCGGCTCTGCCGTGGATCGGAACGCGCACCACGGCGTCGGCGAGTGCGCGGGTCTCCTCCGGGAGCCCCCAGGCCTCGTTGCCGAAGACCCAGGCGGACGGCGTGCCCATGGTGCCCTTGTCGAGCTCGTCGTCGAGGTCGTCCTCGCCCGCTCCGTCGGCGGCCAGGATGCGTACGCCCGCGTCCTTCAGCCCCTGGACGGCCCGCTCGACGGGTACGCCGACGGCGACGGGCAGGTGGAACAGCGAACCGACCGACGCGCGCACGCACTTGGGGTTGTAGAGGTCCACGGAGGCGTCCGTCAGGACGACGGCGTCGGCCCCCGCCGCGTCGGCACACCGCAGTACGGTGCCGGCGTTCCCGGGGTCACGGACGTGCGCGAGGACGGCGACCAGCTTGGGCCGGGCGGCGAGGATGCTGTCGAAAGGGGTGTCGATGAACCGGCAGACACCGACGAGCCCCTGCGGCGTGACGGTCGTGGAGATGTCGGCGATGACGTCCTCGTCGGCGAGGTGCACCCGGGCCCCCGCGGCACGGGCCTCCCCCACGATGTCGGCGTAGCGCTCGGCGGCCTCGACGGTGGCGAACAGCTCGACGAGGGTGTCGGCTGTGTCCCCGTACGCGGCGGCCTCCCGCACGGCCTGCGGCCCCTCGGCGAGAAACAGCTGCTCCTTCCCCCGAAAGTTCCGCTTGGCCAGCCGCCGGGCGGCGCTGACGCGGGGCGACTTGGGGGAGATCAGCTCGGGGCTGGCAACCATGTAATTCACCTCGGAGAGAGCGCCCGTCAGGGGCGCGGGGAACTGCGCGACCAGCCCAATGCGGCCCGCGGTCGACGGACAACGGACGCAATCGGACCCGCAAGCCACAGGCTTGCGGGTCCGATCACGTTCAAGCTCAGCGCAGCGTCAGGCGGCCTTCGGGGCGTTGACGTCGCTCGGCAGAGCCTTCTGCGCAACCTCGACGAGCGCGGCGAACGCGTTCGCGTCGTTGACGGCGAGCTCCGCGAGGATCTTGCGGTCCACCTCGATGTTGGCGGCCTTCAGACCCTGGATGAGGCGGTTGTACGTCATGCCGTTCTGGCGGGCAGCGGCGTTGATGCGCTGGATCCACAGCTGACGGAAGTCGCCCTTGCGCTTCTTGCGGTCGTTGTAGTTGTAGACCAGGGAGTGGGTGACCTGCTCCTTGGCCTTGCGGTACAGGCGCGAGCGCTGACCGCGGTAGCCGCTGGCGGCTTCGAGGATCGCCCGACGCTTCTTGTGGGCGTTGACTGCCCGCTTGACGCGTGCCACTTGTTAACTCCTTGTAGCGGGGCCGTGGTTGGACTCACACGACCCGGTATCGATTGGGTCCCGGTCAGAGTTCAGGCGCGGTGTGCGCCTGGACTCACTTGCCGAGAAGCTTCTTGATCTTCTTGGCGTCGCCCGGGGCCATCTCGGCGTTGCCGCTGAGGCGACGCGTCAGACGGGACGACTTGTGCTCGAGCAGGTGGCGCTTGCCGGCGCGCTCACGGAGCACCTTGCCGGAGCCGGTGATCTTGAAGCGCTTGCTGGCACCGCTGTGCGTCTTGTTCTTCGGCATAGCGCCGTTCTCTCCTCGTCAGTGGCACTCCCTGCCGTTTCCGGTTCCTGCGAACCGGAGGCAGGGAGCGTCAGATGTATCGATAGTCACCAGGGCGCGCGTGGGAGGCGCGTCCCGGATCAGGCCTCTGCGGGCTCCTCGGCGGGCGCCTCGGCCTCAGCGGCGTCCTCGGCGGAAGCCTTGTCGGCCTCCTCCGCGACGGCGTTCTGCGAGCGGCCCGGGTTGGCCTTCGCGTCCGCCTTGCGGACCGCCTGGGCCTCGCGAGCCTCGGCCATGGCTTCGGTCTTCTTCTTGTGCGGACCGAGGACCATGATCATGTTTCGGCCGTCCTGCTTCGGGTTCGACTCGATGAACCCGAGGTCTTCGACGTCGTTCGCGAGACGCTGCAGCAGTCGGTAGCCGAGCTCCGGCCTGGACTGCTCGCGACCACGGAACATGATCGTGATCTTGACCTTGTCGCCCTGCTTGAGGAACCGGACGACGTGACCCTTCTTGGTGTCATAGTCGTGCGGGTCGATCTTCGGCCGGAGCTTCATCTCCTTGATGACCGTGTGCGCCTGGTTCTTGCGCGCCTCACGGGCCTTCATGGCCGACTCGTACTTGAACTTCCCGTAGTCCATGAGCTTGCACACGGGCGGGCGGGCAGTCGCCGCCACCTCGACCAGGTCGAGGTCGTACTCCTGTGCGAGCTCCAGGGCCTTGGCAAGCGGAACAATCCCGACCTGCTCGCCGCTGGGACCGACAAGTCGCACCTCGGGAACGCGAATCCGGTCGTTGATGCGGGGCTCGGCGCTGATGGATCCTCCTCGGTAGCACCACGCGGCGGTCTGGCGGACAGCCGCGTTACGTCTGTTATCTCGACCAACCGAGTGAGTACATAAAAAATGCCCCAACCGATCACAGGAAGGGGCTCCATTACTACCGGAGCACCTCCGCGGTGATCGCGGGGCGCATCTCGGGCCTGCCGTAGTCTCGGGGACTGCGGCCGCCTGACCGGTGACCCGCCGCTCCGGGGAGCGACCAGGTGGGAAGCGGAGCCTCCACTTGTGGGCCGGGTCTCTGCGTGGCACGCGAGTGTCCGGCCGGTCGTTACACAAGGTTAGCAGGTCCGCGGGGGTGGGGCTAACCGACGGTGCCGAACGGTCCTCGCGGACTCCCCCGGCGTACTCCCGGTGGGGCTCCGCATATCGTATGGGACATGAGCGACGCGACCCCCACCCCCGAGTCCGCCACCGGCTCGGCCCCCGATTCCCCCGACTTCGACACCCTGACCCGTGACATCGCGGACGTCCCCGCGGTCGAGGTGATCACCACGGTCGCCGTCCACCTGATGAGCGCCGCGGCCGTGAACCTCGGACTCGCCGAGGGCGGCGAGGGCCACAAGGACCTCGACGAGGCCCGCAAGCTGATCCACTCGCTCGCCGGTCTGATGGACGCGAGCGCCACGGAGATCTCCTCTTTCCACGCGGCCCCGCTGCGCGACGGCCTGAAGTCGCTGCAGCTGGCCTTCCGTGAGGCGTCCGATGTGCCGGACGAGCCGGGCCAGGGCCCGGGCGAGAAGTACACGGGCCCGGTCTTCGGCTGAGGACTCACATGGGTACGTGATTCACGGACGTACGTAATTCACGGACGTACGTAGAAGGGCTCGCCCGGTGGCGTCGCCTCGGCAGGCAGCAGTGCCAGGTCGAGGCCGCTCACCAGGCGGGCCCTCAGTGTTTCGTCGGCCGCGATGTGCCGGGCGACGCGCTGGGCGGCTTCGGCCGGGTCCGCCGAGGGGTCGATGACGAGCGCGAGGGTGCCGTCCGCGGTGCCCGCACCGAGGTAGGCGCGCAGAACGGCGGGCTCGGCGGCGACGGACGCGCGCACGGCGGCCGTGACGGCGGGGTCGGCGAGCGGGTCCCGGGTGTGGCGGCCCTCGGAGAGGGCGATGAGGGCGGGCCGGTTGATCTCGTAGGGGACGGGTCCCGCGAGGTCGAGGACGATCGTGTCGGCCTGCTCGTGCGCGGCGGCCTGGAGCGCCTGGTGCAGGGGGACGGCGACGGGCCGGGCCTCCGGGTCCCACAGGGCGAGGGCCTGGGTCGAGGTGAACGCGGGCAGCGCCTTGCGGTCGCCCGCCTTCAGGGTGGGCACGGCCATGTCGCTGGACTTCTCGCGGCGCAGCCCGTTCTCGTCCTCCTCGACCTCGCCGAGCACGGCGACGACGGGGACGAGCAGCCGAGCACCCGTGAGCGCCTCCAGGACGGGGCCGTGAGCCGTGCGGTCCTCGGCCCAGGCAGCCAGGGCCGTGGTGAGCCGGGGATCACCGGACCCGTCGTCATCGGAGAAGCCGGGGTCCGGGATGTTCTTGTTCGCCACGGCCCTGAGCCTATCGACCGCGGCCCGGCCCTTATCGGGCGGTGCCGGGACGGGCCCCGGCGGCGGCCACGCCAGGGATGGACCGCCGCGACCAGAAGCACCACGCCAATACCGCCCGCGACCGGGCCCCACCCAGCCGACGGGGCTGCCGTCGTCCCTGTCCGCTACGGTCCAGCCCCTGCCACCGTGGCCCAACCCGTCGGCGCGAGGCTGCCGTCGCCCCCATCCACCACGGCCCCACCCCTACCGCACAGAGCCCCGACCGCTCCCCCGACGCCCCGCCAGAGAGAGACCGCCGCGACCAAAAGCGCCGCGCCAGTGGCGCCCGCCGCCGAGACCCACCCAGCCGACGAGGCTGCCATCGCCTTCGTCCGCCACGGTCCAGCCCCCGCCACCGTGACCCCATCCCTACCTCACAGAGCCCCGACCGCTCCCCCGGCGCCCGCGCCACAGGTACACCGCCGCCACCAAGAGCGTCACGCCAATGCCGCCCGCCACCGGGCCCACCCAGCCTGCGGGCCCTCCGTCGTCCCCGGCCGCGTCCGGGCCCGGGCCGAAGTACTTCTTTGCGTACGCCGCCGACTTCAGTCCGTCCGGCTTCTTCTTGCCGCCCTCGGCGATCGCGGCCGCCGGGTCGATGAAGCCGAAGCCGTGTGAGTCGTCGCGGCCGCCGCTCGGTACGTCGCGGGCGGTGTCCTCCAGGAGCTGCTTGATCTGGGGCGGGGTCAGGCCGGGGTGGGCGGCGCGGATGAGGGCGACGGCGCCGGAGACGAACGCCGACGCGGCGCTGGTGCCCCAGCCTTCGTAGTACTCCCGGTCGGGGTCGGCGATGACGATGTCCTTGCCGGGGGCACTGACCGTGGCGTACCAGCGGCGGGTGGAGAAAGAGGCACGGTCGCCGCTCTCGTCGACGGCGGTGGCGGCGATGACGCCGGGATAGGCCGCGGGGTACGAGATGTGGTCGCCGCGCTCGCCGCCGTTGCCCGCCGACGCGACGACGACGGCACCCTTCTTCAGGGCGTACTGGACGGCGGCGTCCTCGGCGGGCTCCGGGTGGGCGGACTTGGAGTCGTCGCCCAGGGAGAGGTTGATGACGTCGGCGCCGTGGTCGGTGGCCCAGCGGATGCCGTCGGCGAGGGCGTTGCCCCGGGTGTTGCGGGCCTTCGTCCTGTCCGGGTCCCCGTCCTCCAGGATTACGCGGATCGGCAGGATCTTGGCCTCGGGCGCGATGCCGAGCACGCCGTCCCCGCGGCCCTCGCCGTGTCCGTGACCCGCGATGATGCCGGCCATGGCGGTGCCGTGCCGGGCCCAGGGGCGGTCGCCCTTCTTCGCGCCGAAGCCGACCATGTCCTTGCCTTCGAGGACGCTGCCGGCGAGGTCGGGGTGCTCGCCGTCTATGCCGGTGTCCAGGACGGCGACGGTGATGCCCTTGCCCTTGGTGGTCTGCCAGGCCTGGCTCGTGTGCATGGCGTCGAGGGCCCACTGCTGGGCGCGTATGCCGTCGTCGGCGTGGGCGGTCGCGGGCAGGAGGGCGAGCGACGCGGCGAGGGCGGCGACGAAGGCGGCGACGACCGGCTGACGGGTTCTCATGAGGGCTTCTCCGTGGCCGCGATGGTCTTGCGAAGGCGCCGCTCCACGCGATCGGCGATGCCCTTCGCCTCGTGGCCGAGACCCGCCTGGGCGGGGGCGGAGGTGGCGGAGGTCTTCATGGCCTCGTCGGCGGGCTCCGGTTCGGTGACCGCGCGGCCGTCGGCGAAGCCGGAGACGGAGAAGGCGACGACGGGGGCGTCCGGCAGCACGGACACGGTCCAGGAGGCGCGCTGGGCGTCGCCGAAGTCGGCGGCGGGGGTGCCCTTGGCCGCGTACGGCCGTGGCATGAGGTCGGGGCGCCGGTCGAGGCCCTCCTCCGTGAAGCGGGTGCGCAGCGAGCGCATCGCGTCGGCGTCGGCCTTGGTGAACAGCAGGCCCACGGTGGTGACATGGCTGCGGGTCGCGTCCGTGTACGTGGCGCGCAGCAGCCGGAGGCAGCCCGCGGGGGCGAGCGCCTTGCGCAGGAGGGGGTCGAAGGCGCTCTTGCAGTGGGAGTCGGGGGCGACGGCGACGCGGGTCCAGGTGCGGTCGGCTCCGCCGGGTCCGGCGCCCTCTCCCTTGATCGTGGCAGGGAAGAGCTGGTCGACGGGCACGCTGTGCCAGAGCTCGCCCGCCACGGCGTACGCGCTCCGCGTGGCGCCCGTCCCTTCGGAGCCCCCGGTCAGCCAACTCCCGGTGGCCGCGCCCGCGATGAGCCCGAGGCCGAGCACGACACAGGCAGCCGCGGCGGTCACGCGGGGCTGCACCCAGGTGCGGACGGGACGCAGCCGGGTGGTGCTGTCGTCGTACAACGCGGGCCGGGCGAACGAAACGAAGGGCCGCCCGGCTCCGGGGCCGGGGGTGAGATCGACGGCACCAACCGCACGGCGGGCGGCGGCCGTTCGGGGGGAAGGGGCGGGGGCGGGGGCGGGCGTGGATATGGGCTTGGGGGTGCGGGCATGTGCGTGGGCGGGAGAGACCGCAGGGACGGAGATCCTGCTCTCACCGCTGGACAGAGGGGCCGCGGCGGGCGGAGCGGCCGACGCGGACGGGAGCCGCGCGTCACGCCCGTCCCGCACCTCAGCCGCATCGACGGACGCACGGGGTACGGAGTCGGGCACGTCCCAGAGCTCAGGCGTCCCCACGGACGCACCGGGTACGGAGCCAGGCGTGGGGCCGGGTTCCGCAGCGGGGCCCGCAGACCTGAGCCGCGTGCCGGGCGCGTCCCAGAGCTCAGGCGTCTCACCGGACGTACCGGGCACGGAGTCAGGCGCGGGGCCGGGTCCCGGAGCGGGGTCCGCAGACTTGAGCCGCTTGGCCGGACTGTCCCAAGGCTCAGCTGCCTCCACGGACTCGCCGGGTACGGGGCCGGGTTCCGGAGCGGGGTGTGCGGAGTTGGGGCGCGTGGCCGGACTGTCCCGACGGTCAGCCTTCTCTGGCGACGCGGCTGCGGGGTCGGGCACGGGTATGCCCGCCGTCATCGGCTCCGAGAACGGCACAGGTTCCGCCAGCCGTCCCGGGGCCGACGACGGCACCGGAGGCATCGGAGGGCGCAGGGGGTATTCCGCCTCCGCATCCGGGGCGCCCACGCGCGGCGGGGCAGCAGGCAGCGGCGGGGGCGGAACAGCATCCGGGGCGGTGGGCTCCGAGGGACGCGCGCGCGTCCCTGTCGTCGTTGACGGCGGGGCGTCGGGGAAGCGCGCCGACGCGGGCGGCGGGGGCGGCGACTCCTGAGCCCCGGCGGCCGCGTCGCCCGCGATATCCGCGTCGCCCGCGTTGTCCGCCCTGTCCAGGTTGTCCTGGTTGCCTGCGTATCCCGCGTCGTTCGCGTCCAGTGCCACCGACCGCCCCGGCATCCGCACCCGGTCGAAGGGTGCGAGCAAGTCCCCCAGGACGGAGTCCCTGTCAGCGTCGGCTGACGATGGCGATGGCGATGGCGAGTCCTCCGGCGCCGGATCGGCGGCCGTCTGCGGACGCACGTCCGGGAAGCGGGCCGACGGAGCGGGAGGGGGCAGGGACGAGGGCGGGCCCGGCGGTGGGGGTGGAGTCGTGGGACGTGGCGGGACTGGGGCCCGTCGCGCTTCCGTGCCCATGCACCCCCCGTTTCCTCGCTCTTCTGCGCGTAACTCTAAGGGCAGATTCCGGTCGTGCGGGAACCAGTCCTGGGCCCCGGGCGATCTGCCCGGATCATCCCCCTACCCTCGGGTAATCCCGTCTGGCAGGCTTCGGCCATGACCTCCCGTGCAGCAGACCGGGCCCGCTACGACCGGGCCACCGCACACCTCGACGCCCCCGTCGCGATCGTCGATCTGGAGGCATTCGACGCCAATGCCGACGACCTCGTGCGCCGGGCCGGCGGAAAGCCGATCCGCCTCGCGAGCAAGTCCGTGCGCTGCCGGGCCCTGCTCGAACGTGTCCTGGCCCGCGACGGCTTCGCCGGGATCATGTCCTTCACGCTCGCCGAGTCCCTGTGGCTCGCGCGGTCCGGGTTCGACGACGTCCTGCTCGCCTATCCCTCGGCCGACCGCGCCGCCTTCGCCGAGCTCGCCGCCGACCCGAAGCTCGCGTCCTCGGTGACGGTGGTGATCGACGACCCCGCGCAGCTGCGGCTCATCGACGAGGCCAGGAACGGCGGGCGCGAAGAGGTGCGGGTCTGTCTGGAACTGGACACCGCCTACAAGGTCCTCGGGGGGCGGGTAAGGATCGGCGCGCTGCGGTCGCCCCTGCACTCCCCCGTCCAAGTCGCCGCCCTCGCCCGCGCCGTGGCCCGGCGGCCCGGCTTCAGGCTCGTGGGCGTGATGGCGTACGAAGGTCATGTGGCGGGGGTGGGTGACGCGGTCGCCGGTCATCCCGCGCGCTCCCGGGCGATCCGGCTGATGCAGGCCGCCGCCCGCAAGGAACTCGTGGCGCGGCGGGCCGAGACCATCCGCGCGGTGCGGGCGGTCGCGCCGGACCTGGAGTTCGTCAACGGCGGTGGCACCGGCAGTGTGCAGCACACCGCGGCCGAGCGGGCGGTGACCGAGATCGCCGCGGGGTCGGGCCTGTACGTACCGCGGCTCTTCGACAACTACACATCGTTCAGCGGGCGTCCGGCCGCGCTGTTCGCCCAGCCCGTCGTGCGCCGCCCCGGCGCGGGCACCGTGACCGTGCTCGGCGGCGGCTACCCCGCCTCGGGTGCCGCGGGCCCCGACCGCTCCCCGGTGCCGTACCTCCCGGAAGGCCTGCGCTACGACCCGCAGGAAGGCGCGGGCGAGGTGCAGACGCCGCTGCTCGGCGCGCCCGCCGACGACCTGTCGATCGGCGACAAGGTGTGGTTCCGGCACGCCAAGGCCGGGGAGATGTGCGAGCGGTTCGACGCGCTGCACCTCGTCGAGGGCGACCGCGTGACGGCTACCGTCCCGACGTATCGCGGCGAGGGCCACACCTTCCTCTGAGGAGCCCCATCAGGGCGGCGTCGCGTCCACGCTGTTGCCCACGCCGCCGCTGGTCTCTCCGCCGCCGACCGGGCGGATCCCCTTGGTGATCTCGTCCATGTCGGAGAGCGGCGGCGCGCCTTCGCCGGTCCGCGCGTCGATCGCGAAGCGGACGATCACCATCGCCTCGGATCCGACGCTGGAAGGGAAGGCCAGCGACTGGACGTACCCGCCGGGGCCCTTCTCGGTGCGGACCCGCCAGCGCACGAGGTAACCGGAGCGGCCCGCGACCGCGACGGTCCCCTCCTTGACCTTCTCGTGGCTCGCGATGCCGCCGAAGGGCTGCATGCCGACCTTGTCCTCGTCGTACGCACGGTCGGCCGCGTCCTTGATGTCCCTGAGCGCCAGTGCCTTGGGCGAGCGCTCGTCGGTCGCGGTCGACGTGCGTGAGTACACCGTGCCGTGGCGGCAGAGGCTGCCCTCGCCGGGGCAGTCGTAGGTGTCCGGGGTGCGGACGGTCGGATCGCCGCCGACCGTGCTGTCGGCCTTCTCCCAGCCGTCGGGTACGGGGAGCGTGATGCCGTTGAGCTGGTCGACGAGGGTGGAGGGGTCGGGGTCGGGCGCCGATGTGGTCGGGGTCGGCGAGGTCGGTGACGGCGGGTCCACCGGCTCCGACGTGCCGGGCACGGGGGCCTCGACCTGCGGCTCG
Organism: Streptomyces sp. NPDC054866; assembly: GCF_053610745.1. Lineage (NCBI taxonomy): Bacteria > Bacillati > Actinomycetota > Actinomycetes > Kitasatosporales > Streptomycetaceae > Streptomyces > Streptomyces sp. NPDC054866. The sequence goes on along the minus strand of NZ_JBSGZA010000010.1, from coordinate 64,134 downwards.
CCGTCGTCCTCGCCCAGGAGCACCACGCCGGTGACGATCGAGGCGACCAGGACGACCCCGGCGGTGGCCAGCGCCACCACCTTGGCCCGGCCGCCTCCGCCGGAACCCGTCGGCCGCACCGGCTGCGGCGGGCCGAACCCCGGCTGCGCCTGGCCCATTTGGGGCGCTTCGGGCGCACGCCGGTGCTCGGTCCACGCGGACCCGTCCCACCAGCGCTCGACGTGCTGTGCGGGCGGGGCCGACGGGTCCGGGTACCAGCCGGGAGGGGGCGACATGCTCATCCCGGCACTCTAGGACGTGCCGTGAAGATCAGAACAGCCGGACAGTCAGAACACCGCGTCCTCCTGATCGGGCACCACCGAGCCGTCGTCGCGCAGGACCGGGCCCTTGCTGCCGTCCGGTGCGTTGTACGCGGCCGTCGAGCACGGGTAGAGGTCCGGCTTCTGCTTCATGGGCTCGATGAACATGGGGTTCACGACCCAGCGGCCGTCCGCGTTGTCGTACGCACGGCACATGAACTCGTTCTTCTCGCGGTTCAGGACGAGATGGGCGCCCGTGGCGTCGCCGACGAACGTCACGTCCGTGTCGGCGTCGCCGCCGCCGAGCGCGATGCGGTGGGCCCGGTCCTGCTTGTCCCAGGCCGACTTGCCCTTGACGCCGAAGATCTCCTGGTTGATCCAGCAGCGCTTGCCGTCGATGTACGGGATGGCCTCGCCCTTGTTCACGGGGACGTTGCCGCAGCCTTCGTTCCAGGGCGTGATCCGGCCCTTGCGGTCGAGGACGGAGCGGATGGCGATGGTGTGCTCGCGGTCGATGCCGACGCTCTTCGACCACACCTCGGTCACGGGCTCCGAGCCCGCCGAGACGATGTAGACGTCGAACCCGGCCTTCTTGAGCGTGCGGATGAGGTCGCGCTGCTGGTCGTAGTAGCGGGCGTAGCCGGGGATGGTGTGCGTGCCGACGGTCTGGGTGGCGCCGACGGGGGCGGCCAGCGCCTCCTTGCGGGCCTTCGCGGCGTAGGACTCCAGTTCGGGGATGGTGTGTCCGGCGAAGAGCTGGGGCACCCAGGCGTACTGCGGGACGGTGTGCCGGTGGTCCCACTTCCCCGCGAAGGCGGCCGCGCCGCTCATCGTCTTCCCGTCCTCGCGGACCTCGAAGATCTCATCCGCGCAGTCGGTGTCGGTGGAGGTGGGCAGCGGCTTGCCGACCGGCACCTTCGTGCCGCATGCCTGGGTGAGCGCCTTGTCGGCGTCGTCCGTCATCCACTTGCTGGTGGACTTCCAGGTGGCGGGACGCAGGATCTTGTCGTGGTGCAGGGCCCAGGCGATCGTCGCGTCGGTGATGTCGTTCTTGACGACGGTGTTGTCCCAGTCGAAGGCGGCGACGGGACGCTTCTGGTCGTGAGGGGCGTGCCCCCGGTGGGAACCGCAGCGTCCGCGCTCGTCGATCATCCGCTGGAGCCGGTCACGGTTGTCGCCGAACCAGGTCAGCTTCTTGGACAGCTGCGGGCAACGGGCCTTCGCAGCGGCGGAGTTCGGGGAGTTCGCGGGCGTGGCGGCGGCCGCGGGGAGCGACGCGGGCACGGCTGCCAGAGTGGCGGCCGTGGCCAGCGTCAACGCCAAGGCATGTCTGTTGCGCATGCGCATGGACCGTACATCAATCTTCCGTGCCAGGTCAGGCCCCATGCACCGTGTCCTTCTGGTCGGGGATCACGGACCCGTCGGCGCGGCGCACGGGCCCTTCCTCGCCGTTCCGTTCGGTGTAGCCGGTGCTCGCGCACGGGTACGGCTCGGCAAGCTTGCCCTTGGGCTCGATGAACATGGGGTTCACCAGCCAGCGGCCGTCGCCGTTGTCGTAGGCGCGGCACATCAGCTCGTTCTTGTTGCGGTTCAGGACGAGGCGCAGAGCCGTGGCGTCGCGCAGGAAGGAGATGTCGGTGTCGGAGTCACCGGCCGCGAACACCTGGCGCTGGGCTGCCGGTTGGACCTTCTCGGCGGCCGCGCCCCGGACCCCGTAGATCTCCTGGTTGATCCAGCAGCGCTTGCCGTCGATGTACGTGATCATCGAGTCGTCGCCGTCCTTGACGGTGCCGCAGCCCTTGAGATGGGCCGTCAGCTTCCCGTGTGCGGCGACGTTGCGGATGCCGATGGTGTGACGGGCGTCGACGCCGACGCTCTTCGCCCACACCTCGGCGACCGGCTCGGGTGACGCGGAGACCACGTAGACGTCGAATCCGGCCTTCTTGAGGGTGCGGATCAGGTCGCGCTGCTGGTCGTAGTAACGGACCCAGCCGGTGAACTCGCCGCTGCCGACGCGCTGTTCGGTGCCGATGGGCGCGGCGAGGTTCTCCTTGCGGGCCGCGGCGGCGAAGCCCTTGACCTGGTGGGTGGACCAGCCGCGGGTGAGCTGGGCGAGCCAGGCGTACTGGGGTTCCATGCGGCGGTGGTCGAAGCCGGCGAAGGCCGTGTCGCCGCCGGTGGTCGTGCCCTCGCTGTAGACGGAGGCGATCTCGTCGGCGCAGTCCGTGTCGCGGCGCGTGGGGAGGGTGGCGCCGTCGGCGGGGCAGGCCTTGGCGAGGGCCTTGGCCGCCGGGTCGGTGAGATAGCGGCTCGTGGTGTGCCAGTCGGTGTTCTTCGGCGTACGTATCTTGCTGTTGCGCAGGAGCCAGAACATGGTGGCGTCGCCGACGTCGTTCTTGATGACCGTGTTGTCCCAGTCGAAGGTGGCGACGCGCTTGGCCGCGCCTCGGCCGTGGCGCTCGCCGCACTTCCCGTACGTATCGATCATCTTCTGAAGCCTGGCCTTGTTCTCGCCGTACCAGCCCTTGCTGACGGTGAGCGAGGGGCAGTCCTTCGGCCGGGACTGCACGGGCTGGGTTGCTTCCGCGGTGGCCTGGACGGTGACGAGACCGGCTCCGGCGACGGCGATCACTGCTGCTGCCGCGGCGGCGCGGCGCTTGAAGTTCACGAACACACTCCCGTGTTTACGCAGGTCAGCCGGGCGTCGTGCGACGCCCGGCTGACGGGTGGGTGGCTTCGGGGTGAACTGCTCGCGGTGCCTACAGCGGGGTGACGTACGCCCCGGTGAGACCGCCGTCGACCAGGAAGTCGGTGGCGTTCACGAACGAGGAGTCGTCGCTGGCGAGGAACGCGACGGCGGCGGCCATCTCCTCGGCCTCGGCGAAACGGCCCACGGGGATGTGGACGAGGCGGCGCGCCGCCCGCTCAGGGTCCTTGGCGAAGAGCTCCTGGAGGAGCGGGGTGTTGACCGGGCCGGGGCACAGCGCGTTCACGCGGATGCCCTCGCGGGCGAACTGCACGCCCAGCTCGCGGGACATCGCGAGGACGCCGCCCTTGGAGGCGGTGTACGAGATCTGGGATGTCGCCGCGCCCATCCTCGCCACGAACGACGCGGTGTTGATGATGGAGCCCTTGCCCTGGCGCCGCATGTAGGGGATGGCGGCCTTGCAGCACAGGTACACGGAGGTGAGGTTGACCTCCTGGACGCGCTTCCAGGCCTCCAGGCCCGTGTCCAGGATGGAGTCGTCGTCGGGCGGCGAGATGCCCGCGTTGTTGAAGGCGATGTCGACCGAGCCATAGGTGTCGTACGCGGTCTTGAAGAGCGCGTCGACCTGCTCGGCGTCGGTGACGTCGACCTTGACGAAGGTACCGCCGACCTCTTCGGCCGCGGCCTTGCCCGCGGTCTCGTCGATGTCGCCGCAGACGACGTGCGCGCCCTCGGAGGCGAGGCGGCGCGCGGTGGCGAGGCCGATGCCGCTGCCGGCGCCGGTGATGACGGCGGTGCGGCCGACGAGGCGGCGGCAGATGTTCTCTGACATAGGGCTTCAGGCCTCCGTGCTTTCCGGGCTGGTGCTTTCCGTGCTGATGAAGACGTTCTTGGTTTCCGTGAAGGCTGCGAGCGCGTCCGGGCCGAGCTCGCGGCCGAGTCCGGACTGCTTGTAACCCCCGAACGGGGTCCAATAGCGCACGCTGGAGTGTGAGTTGACGGACAGGTTCCCGGCCTGGACGGCTCCGGAGACCCGCAGGGCGCGGCCCACGTCCCGTGTCCAGATGGATCCGGAGAGGCCGTACTCGGTCGCGTTGGCGAGGCGGATCGCGTCGGCCTCGTCGTCGAAGGGGAGGACGACGGCGACCGGTCCGAAGACCTCCTCGGTCGCCACCGGCGAGGCGGCGTCGACGTCGGTGAGGAGCGTCGGCGGGAACCAGAAGCCGGGCCCTTCGGGGGCGGTGCCATGGATTCCGGTGCCGGAGGGTACGTACGAACGCACCCGTTCCAGCTGGGACTTGGAGATCAACGGGCCCATCTGGGTCTTCTCGTCGGACGGGTCGCCGACGACGACCGACTCGACCGCGGGCCGCACGATCTCCAGGAAGCGTTCGTACACCGACCGCTGGACGAGGATGCGGGTGCGGGCGCAGCAGTCCTGGCCGGAGTTGTCGAGGTACGACATCGGGGTGGCGAGGGCGGCGGCCTCCACGTCCGCGTCGGCGAAGACGATGTTCGGGCTCTTGCCGCCGAGTTCGAGCGTCAGGCGCTTCACGCGGTCGGCGCACTTGGCCATGATCCGCTTGCCGACGCCCGTGGAGCCGGTGAACACGATCTTGGCGACGCCGGGGTGCTCGACCAGGGCGTTGCCCGCGACGCCGCCGGCGCCGGGCAGGACCTGGAAGAGGCCTTCGGGAAGGCCTGCCTCCAGGGCGAGTTCGGCGAGGCGCAGCGCGGTGAGCGGGGTCGTCTCGGCGGGCTTGAGGATGACCGCGTTGCCTGCCGCGAGCGCCGGGGCGGTGCCCCAGGCGGCGATCGGCATCGGGAAGTTCCAGGGCGCGATGACGCCGACGACCCCGAGGGGTTCGAGGATCGTGACGTTCAGGCCGCCGGGCACCGGGATCTGACGGCCGCTCAGCCGCTCCACTCCCCCGGCCGCGAAGTCCAGGAGGTCGCGGACGTTGCCCGCCTCCCAGCGCGCGTTGCCGATGACGTGGCCGGCTTCGCGCACCTCCAACTGGGCGAGTTCTTCCAGGTGTTCGTCGACGGCCACCGCGAAGCGGCGGAGCAGGCGGGCGCGGTCGGCGGGGGCGGTGGCCGCCCACTTGGCCTGTGCCCTGGTCGCGCGTACGACAGCGGCATCGACGTCCTGCGGGGTGGCGGCGGGGACGGTCGCGATGACCTCTTCCGTCGCCGGGTTCAGTACTTCGAGATTCTGTGCGTCGAGATTCCGTGCGTCGGGCAAGGGTGCCTCACATGCGTTCGAAGGAGCGGCGGAGCTCCCAGTCGGTCACCGCGGAGTCGAAGGCGTCCAGCTCGACCCGGGCCATGTTGCTGTAGTGCGCGACCACCTCGTCACCGAAGGCGGCCTTGGCGATGGGGCTGTTCTCCCAGAGCTCGGCGGCCTCGCGCAGGGTGGTGGGGACGTGCGCGTAGTCGCCGGTGTAGGCGTTGCCGGTGCACTCGTCGGGCAGTTCCAGCTTCTGCTCTATGCCGTGCAGACCGGCGGCCACGAGTCCGGCGACCGCGAGGTGCGGGTTCACGTCGCCGCCCGGGAGGCGGTTCTCGAAGCGCATCGAGCGGCCGTGGCCGACGACGCGCAGGGCGCAGGTGCGGTTGTCGTAGCCCCAGGCGGCGGCGGTCGGCGCGAAGGAGCCGGGGCGGAACCGCTTGTACGAGTTGATGTTGGGCGCGTAGAGCAGCGAGAACTCCCTGAGCGCGGCCAGCTGCCCGGCCAGGAAGTGCCGCATGACGGGCGACATGCCTCCGGGCCCGTCACCGGCCATGACGTTGGTGCCGTCCGCGTCGGCGAGCGAGAGGTGAATGTGACAGGAGTTGCCCTCGCGCTCGTTGTACTTGGCCATGAAGGTGAGCGAGACACCTTCATGGGACGCGATCTCCTTGGCGCCGGTCTTGTAGATGGCGTGCTGGTCGCAGGTGACGAGGGCGTCGTCGTAGCGGAACACGATCTCGTGCTGGCCCGGGTTGCACTCGCCCTTGGCCGACTCGACGACGAGTCCGGCGGCCGCCATGTCGTTGCGGATGCGGCGAAGGAGCGGCTCGATGCGTCCCGTGCCGAGCACGGAGTAGTCGATGTTGTACTGGTTGGCCGGGGTGAGGGCCTTGTAACCCGCGTCCCAGGCCTGCTCGTAGGTGTCCTTGAAGACGATGAACTCCAGCTCCGTGCCGACGTTGGCGGTGTAGCCGAGTTCGGCGAGCCGGTCGAGCTGGCGGCGCAGGATCTGGCGGGGCGCGGCCACGACGGGCGACGAGTCGTTCCAGGCGAGGTCCGCGATGAGCATCGCGGTGCCTTCGTTCCAGGGGACGCGGCGCAGGGTGGTCAGGTCGGGGTGCATGGCGAAGTCGCCGTAGCCGCGGTCCCAGGAGGACATCGCGTAACCCTCGACGGTGTTCATCTCCGCGTCGACGGCCAGGAGGTAGTTGCAGCCCTCCGTGCCGTGTTCGAGGACGTCGTCGAGGAAGAACTGGGCGGCGAACCGCTTGCCCTGGAGCCGCCCTTGCATATCGGGGAAGGCCAGGACGACAGTGTCGATCTCGCCGCTCGTGACGAGAGCACGCAGCTCCTCGATCCCGAGCGGGGGTGTGCGGTCTGCCACGGGAAAATCCTCCTTGGGTCAGCCGAGAGCCATAAGGTATTGCCGAGAACCATTGATTGGGAAGGGGGTACGGCCAGATGTCGCACACGGATGCCGACGACGCGGGCGCCGCGACCGATGACCGGCTGACGCCGGTGCTTCGTCCCGTACGCGCGGGCAACGGCTTCGAGGAGGCCCTGGAGCAGATCCTCCAGGTCGTACGCCTCGGCCTGGTGCCCGGCGGCGAACGCCTGCCGTCGGAGCGGGAGTTGGCCGACCGCCTCGGCATCAGCCGCGTGACGCTGCGCGAGGTCCTGAAGGTGCTCCAGGACCAGGGCCTCGTCGAGTCGCGGCGGGGCAGGTACGGCGGCACGTTCGTGCGCCCGCGCCCCGAGGCGGCCGGCGAGGACGAGCTGCGGCGGCGTGTGGCGGACGTCGACGTCGAGGACGCGCTGCGGTTCCGCGAGGTCCTGGAGGTGGGGGCGGCCGGGCTCTGCGCGGCGCACGGCCTGAGCGACGAGCAGCGCGAGCGGCTGCGCACGGCGCTCGCGCAGACCCACGAGGCGCCGCTCTCCGAGTACCGCCGCCAGGACACGCTGCTGCACCTGACCCTCGCCGAGCTCTGCGGCTCCCCCTCGCTGACCGCGCAGTACGCGGCGGTCCGCGCGACCGTCAACGACCTCCTGGACTGCATCCCGCTCTTGGTACGGAACCTGGAGCATTCGCAGCGCCAGCACACCGCGCTCGTCGAGGCGGTGCTCGACGGGGACGCGGACGGTGCGCGGGAGATGATGCGCGAGCACTGCGGCGGTACGGCCGCCTTGCTGCGGGGTTTTCTGACATAAGGGGCGGGGTGAGCGGTGATTAACGGTGACGTAACGCAGGGGTCTTGATTTCTCGCGGGTCACACGGCAAAGGTATGGATCCGTTCCATTGAGTCGCCAACCGCCTTCCGCAGTGCCGCCGCCGCTTAGGAGCCGTGCCATGACCGTGGAGTCCCCCAAGACGAGTACCGCCGAGCCGGCGGACGACTATCTGGAGCGAAGAACGCTGCGCCGGGGCAGCGCGGGCTGGCTGCTGCTCACCGGCCTCGGTGTCGCGTATGTCGTCTCCGGCGACTTCTCGGGCTGGAACTTCGGCCTGGCGGAGGGCGGATTCGGCGGCCTCGCGATCGCCATGGCGCTCATGGGCGTGATGTACGCCTGCATGGTGTTCTCGCTGGCGGAGCTGTCGTCGGTGCTGCCCACGGCGGGCGGCGGCTACGGCTTCGCGCGCCGGGCGCTGGGCCCGTGGGGCGGCTTCCTCACCGGGACGGCGATCCTCATCGAGTACATCCTGGCGCCGGCCGCGATCTCCATCTTCATCGGCGACTACGTCGAGTCGCTCGGCCTGTTCGGCCTGACCTCGGGCTGGCCGGTGTATCTGGCCTGCTTCGTCGTCTTCATCGGCATCCACCTGTGGGGCGTCGGCGAGGCGCTGCGCTTCAGCTTCGTCGTCACGGGCATAGCGGTGGCGGCGCTGCTCGTCTTGGCGGTCGGCGCGTTCATGGACTTCGACGCGTCGAAGCTGAACGACATCGCGGTGGACACGGAGGCCTTCGGCTCCAACTCCTGGCTCCCGATGGGGTTGTTGGGCATCTGGGCGGCGTTCCCGTTCGGCATGTGGTTCTTCTTGGGCGTGGAGGGCGTGCCGCTGGCGGCCGAGGAGACCAAGGACCCGGCGCGCACGCTGCCGCGCGCGATCCGCTGGTCGATGGCCATCCTGATCGTCCTCGCGCTCCTCACGTTCTTCGCGTCGGCCGGGGCGCGCGGCGCGGACGCGATCCAGGACGCGGGCAATCCGCTGGTGGAGGCGTTGCAGCCGGGCGGTGAGGCGACGGCGCTGAGCCGCATCGTCAACTACGCGGGTCTGGCCGGCCTGGTGGCGTCGTTCTTCTCTCTGATCTACGCGGGCTCGCGCCAGCTCTTCGCCCTGTCGAGGGCGGGCTACCTGCCGAGGTTCCTGTCCCTGACGAGCAGCCGCAAGGCGCCGTACCTGGGCCTGCTCGTCCCCGGGGCGATCGGCTTCGGCCTGGCGGCGGCGACCGGGGACGGGGCGCGGATGCTGAACGTGGCGGTGTTCGGGGCGACCATCTCGTACGCCCTGATGTCGCTGTCGCACATCGTGCTGCGCCACAGGGAGCCGGGCCTTGAGCGGCCGTACCGGACGCCGGGCGGCATGCTGACCTCGTCGGTGGCGCTGATCCTTGCCTGCTCGGCGCTGGTCGCGACGTTCCTGGTGGACGTGACGGCGGCGTTGATCGCGCTCGCGGTATATGTGGTGGCGATCGCGTACTTCGGGATCTACAGCCGGAAGCGGCTGGTGGCGCGGGCGCCGGAGGAGGAGTTCGCGGCGCTGGCCGCCGCGGAGGCGGAACTGGAACGGGACTGAGCGCGAGCGCGACGGAGCATGAGGGAGACGAGGGTGAGCGAGACCACCGGCAGGCCGCTGATCGGTGTCAGCACGTACCTGGAGTCGAAGGCGAGGTGGGGCGTGTGGGAGCTGCCCGCGGCGCTGCTCCCCGCCGGCTACCCGCGCCTGGTGCAGGCGGCGGGCGGACTTACCGCGATGCTTCCGCCGGACGATCCTTCGTACGCCGATGCTGTCGTCGCCAGGCTGGACGGCGTGGTCATCGCGGGTGGCCCCGATGTCGATCCTTCCCGTTACGGCTCGGAACGTGAGGAGCGTACGGGCCCACCGGCGCGGGAGCGGGACGCGTGGGAACTCGCGCTGATCGAGGCCGCGTTGGCGTCGGGGACGCCGCTGCTAGGCATCTGCCGGGGCATGCAGCTGCTCAATGTGGCGCTGGGCGGGACGCTGGTGCAGCACCTGGAGGGGCATGTGGAGGCGGTGGGCGTCTTCGGGACGCACGAGGTGAAGCCGGTGCCGGGCACGCTCTACGCGTCCATCGCGCCGGACGCGTCCGCCGTGCCCACGTACCACCACCAGGCGGTGGACCGCCTCGGCAGGGACCTGATCGTGTCGGCCCACGCGGAGGACGGCACGGTGGAGGCGGTGGAACTGCCGTCCCCGGGCTGGGTGCTTGGCGTGCAGTGGCACCCGGAGATGGGTGAGGATCTCCGGGTCATGTCAGCGCTGGTCGGGGCCGCTGCTCGGCCTTGAGCGTGAGGCTGGCGGGGGCTTCGGGGGGCGGGGGCTCTGCCTGAACCCCGGTGGATCGCGCCGCGGGGGTTCGCCCTCCGGCCGGGGGTAGACGTCCCGCCACCGGCTCCCCGCACCCCCGGGTATCCCCTCCGGCAGGACCTCTCCCACCCACCCACCCGATCCCCCGGCGCGCACCCCGCGCCGGCCCGCGGCCTTACCCACCCTGCAGGGCAGAAACCGCAACGCCACTCTCGCCTCAGGCAGGACCTTTCCCACCCACCCACCCGTTACCCCCGGGTAATCGGGTGGGTGGGCGGGAAATCCCGCCGAAGGCGGGAAAGATGTCCCGCCCGCAGACGAAAGACGGCGGAGGACCGGGGCGCTCGCCCTCACGAGGGACGGTACTCGGGTGGGTGGGTGGGAAAGCATTCGCCGGAGGCGAGGCACCCATTCACCCCCCGGCCGACCGGGCCCCCGCCCGGGTCAGCGAAAGAAGGTCCCGCGCAGGCCCCGTGGGGCGATGCCCCGTAGGCCACACCGCCCGGAGGGCACGGCGTAGCTGAACCCCCTCCAGGGGGATGCCCACCAGACGCCGAGCCGACAACTCCTCACCCACGGCCAGCTCACTCAACACCGCAGGCCCAGCCCCACTCACCGCGGACGCCTTCACCGCGGTGGTGGACGACAGCTCGATCAGCGGGCGGGCAAGCCCGCCCAGAGCCGCGTCAAGGACCTGCCGCGTCCCCGAGCCCTCCTCCCGGAGAATCAGCGGCGTGGCCGCCAACTCCCCCGCGCCCAGCGGCTTTCCGCGCCGCGCCCAGGCGTGGCCGGGCGCCGTGACGACGATCAGGCTGTCGTGGGCGATGACCGCCGAGTCAAGGCCGGTCGGCACGGCGAGCCCCTCCACGAAACCGAGGTCGGCCTCCCCCGCGAGGAGCCGCTCCGCGACCGCGGTCGAGTTGCCCGCCGTCAACGAAACCGCCGTGTCCGGCCGCTGCGTCCGCAACGCGATCAGCCAGCCCGGCAGCAGATACTCGGCGATCGTCATGCTCGCGGCGACCCGGAGCCGCGAGTCCCGCCGGTCCCGCAACGCCTGTGCGCCCGCGTCGAACGCCTCCGCCGCCTCCACGATCCGCCGCGCCCAGTCCGTGACGAGCGCCCCCGCGTCCGTGAGCCGCGATCCGCGCGGTGACCGGTCGACCAGCGCGACCCCGAGCTGCCGCTCCATCGACCGGATGCGGCTGCTCGCGGCGGGCTGTGTGATGCCCAGCTCCTTCGCGGCCCGCCCCAGGCTGCCGAGCCGCGCCACGGCGAGCAGCAGTTCGAGCGCCCCGAGGTCCGGCACCCGATGCGCGAGGGACGCCCCCGGCGACGTATCGGACACACCGGCGGAACCAGAAGAAGACGTACTCATAAGCCCAGGTTATGCCCTCATACGAACATGACTCCTGGTGGGGGCCCCGCTGAACGGCGACCGTGAACTCATGGTCACCGTCGCCCACCTCCAGGCACCCCAGGCACCCCCACCCGCAGCCACCACCACCCGCACCACCCCCGGCACCCCCCGCACCCGCATCACCCTCGCCACCCGCCACCTCGGCCCGAACTGGTACGCCTCCGTCATGGGCACGGCGATCATCGCCGGAGCGGGCGCGACCCTGCCGATCCACATCCCCGGCCTGCGGACCGCCTGCACGGCGGTCTGGGCGTTCTCCCTGCTCATGCTGACCACGCTGCTCGCCGCCCGGACCCTGCACTGGATCCACCACCGCGACCAGGCCCGCGCCCATCTCCTCGACCCGGCGGTCGCCCCCTTCTACGGCTGTCTCTCCATGGCCCTGCTCGCGGTCGGCGGCGGCGCTCTGCTCGTGGGCGAGGACTGGATAGGGACGGGCACGGCGGTCGCGCTCGACGCCGTGCTCTTCACCGCAGGTACGGTCATCGGCCTCGCGGCGGCCGTCGCGATCCCGTACCTGATGGTGGTGAAGCACCGCGCGGAGCCGGGCCAGGCATCGCCGGTCTGGCTGCTGCCCCTGGTGGCACCCATGGTGTCCGCCGCCCTCGGCCCGCTCCTGGTACCGCATCTCCCGGCGGGCCAGGCACAGGAGACGCTCCTCTTCGCCTGCTTCGCGATGTTCGGCCTGAGCCTGCTCGCCACCCTGGTGATGCTGCCGATGATCTTCGCCAGGCTGCTGACCGGCGGCCCCTTCCCTCTCGCGCTCACCCCCACGCTGTTCCTGGTGCTCGGGCCGCTGGGCCAGTCGACGACCGCCGTCAACAAGTTCGCCGACACCGCGGCGACAGGCGTCGTCCCCGCCCCGTACGACCAGGGCTTCGCCGTCTTCGCCGTGCTCTACGGCGTCCCGGTGATGGGCTTCGCCCTGCTGTGGCTGGCGCTCGCGGGCGCGATGGTGGTGCGGGCCCGGCGCAGGGGCATGGGCTTCGCGATGACCTGGTGGGCGTTCACCTTCCCCGTCGGCACGTGCGTCACGGGCGCCGAGGGCCTGGGCAAGCACACCGGACTCGCGGTCTACGACTGGCTGGCGGTCGCCCTGTACGCCCTCCTGGTGACGGCCTGGGCGATCGCGCTCGCCCGGACACTGCACGGTGTCGTCAACGGCAAACTGCTCGCGGCGCCCCAGCCGAAGTAACTTCACCTCAGCCGAAGCAACTTCAGCCCAGCAGAAGCAACTTCACTCCGGCCCGGGGTCCTCGGCACCGCACAAGCGCATCACCGACGACCGGAACTGCCGTGCCGCGCCCCCCGCATCCATGCGGCCGGCGCGGATCTGCTGGTCGGCGGCATGACCGAGTGCGATCACCGCGGCGACCAGCCATCCGGTCTCCAGGTCGGCAGTGAACTCACCACTGTCGCGCCCACGCCGGATCAGGCCCTCCAGCCGCTGCTCCACCGGCACGTGACGGGACGCTTCGGCCTCCGAGTCACTGTCCGACGGGACGAACGCCGACTGCTCGGCCAACAGCGTTCCGGCCGCGGTGAGGAAGCGGCCAAGAGCTTCCGTCGCCGTCCCGGCCTCAAGATCAGCAGCCTCCAGCACGGCGACCGCCCGGCGGCTCAACTCATCGCGCACCGCCACCAGTAGCGCCTCACGGGAGCCGAAGTGCACGTAGGCGGTCTGCCGTGTGACACCGGCGGCGGAGGCGATCTCCGCCATGGTCGCCTCGGGCCGCCCGGAGAGCACGCGGACAGCTGCCGACACCAGGGCGGCACGGTTGCGCCGGACCTCTACCCGCTGACGGCGACGCCTTATCTCTGACACGATTGACAACTATACGGCGGCCCCTCAAAACTGACGCGCATGTCAGAGATAACCGCTTCAGACACGACTGCGTCAGACACAACTGAGCAAGCAGCCCGCCGCCTCCTGGTCGACTACACCCGCGACATGGCCCTCTCCGACGAGGACCCGGCACAGATCGTGGGTCGCACCCTGACCGACGACGCGGTCTGGATCACCGACGGAACGGAGCTGACCCGCGACCAGCTGATCGCTCACGCGACCCCGGTCCGCAAGAACGTCACCGCCAGCAACATGCGGATCGACGATCTTCTCGTCGACGGCCACCGCTTCGCCGCACGCTGCCGCCTCAGCGCGGAGCACCGCAAACTCGGCCACGTGGTGAGCGAGTTGCTGCTGATCGGCGACGTCGCCGACGACGGACGGGTACGCCGTGTCCACCAGCTCGGCCGTACGCCCGACGCCGGACCGGAGACGTCGAAGTGACCCACCCGCGCATCCGGCTGGTCCAAGGCCTCGCCCTGATGTCCACCGGCGTCCTCGCCGGGGCGTTCGGCTACGGAGCGGCGAACCTCGTCCCCACCTTCAACGCCGTACCGCTCGACATGAGGCTGACCTTCCACGCCCAGCTGATGCAGATGAACGGCATCACCATGCAAGGCGCCATGGGCATCTCGGCGCTCAGCGCGCTCGCACTCGCCGTGCTGACGCGTGGCGTCCCACGGCGGCTCGCCGCGGCGGCCGGGGCCCTCGCCGTCGCGTCCTTCTTGATCACCCGCCTCGGCAACGTGCCCATCAACGGCCGCATCAAGCAGTGGGCCATCTCCTCACCACCCGCGGACCACGCCGCCATCCTTGCCCGCTGGGAGGCCTTCAACTACGCACGCACAGGCGCCGCGTTCGCCGCTTTCGCGCTGCTGATCCTTCTCACCCTGCGCCAACGCCATCAGCCGGTCACGGACATGCCGCGCGCAGCGCAGCCCCGAGAACAGCCGGTGCCTCCGCGAGGGAGGGCCCGTACCAGGTGAGGTGGCGGCCGCTGACGAGCGCCGACGGGGCGGTGAACTCCTCGGGGCCGTCGTCGGGAGTGAAGCGGTAGGGCTCGTCCGGCAGGACCACCACGTCCGGGCCCACGGCCCGCAGCTCGTCGAGCGGGACCCGCGGATAGCGCTCGGCGTGCGTCGCGTACGCGTTGTCGACGCCGAGGCGCCGCAGCAGGTCCCCGGCGAACGTGTCGCGCCCCAGGACCATCCAAGGGCGCCGCCAGATGGGCACGACCGCCGTCAACCGAGCTTCTGGCACCGGCAGTTGGCCCCACACCGCCTCGGCCTCGTCCAGCCACCCGGGCCGCCCCGCCCCGCAGGCGGCAAGCACCCGGGTCAGCTCACGGAAGGCGCCCGGCAGATCGCGTACCTCCGTCACGAGCACCTGGAGCCCCGCTGCCCGCAGCGCCGCGAGGTCGGGCGCGCGGTTCTCCTCTTCGTTGGCGATCACCAGATCCGGGGCGAGGCCGATGATCCGGCGCACGTCGGGGTTCTTCGTGCCGCCGACGCGGACGACGTCCAGGTCCTCCGGGTGGCTGCACCATTCCGTGGCCCCCACCAGCGCTCCCGGCGCGCTCACCTCGACCGCCTCGGTCAGCGAGGGCACCAGCGATACGACCCGTACCCGTACTCCACGCGGGACGCCCCGTACTCCAGCCACCGTGCGATCCCCTCAGCGCCGCGAGCCGTCCAGGGCTTCGATGTGATCGGCCACGGCCACGACGAGCACCTGGCTGTCCGGCACGGTCGCCCGCCACCGGTGGCGCACCCCTCCGGTCAGATACAGGCTGTCGCCGCGCCCGAGGCGATACGCCCTGCCCTCCGCCTCGACCTCGACGGCGCCGCCCACCACGTACATCAACTCGTCGTTCCGGTGCTGGAACTCGCGGCCCTCGTCGTGGTCGCCGGTGAACTCGATGGCGTGCAGCTGATGGTGGCCGCGCACCAGATTGCGCACGCGGGCGTCGGCGCGGGCGTTGGCGTCGGGCGTGGAACCCTCGCCGTCGCCCTCCTCGGCGCGCATCAGGTCGACCGTGCACGCGGGATCCGCGGCGGCGAGCAGTTCGACATCGGTCGTCATGAGGGCGTCGGCGACCCGCTGCAGGGAGCGCCTGCTCGGCCGCGCCCGCTCGTTCTCGACCTGGCTCAGGAAGGGCACCGAGAGACCGCTGCGCTCGGCCACCACGGCGAGGGTGAGCTCCAGCTGCCGGCGGCGGCGCCGCACGGCCGAGCCCACCCGGAGGGTTTCCTTCTGCTCGTCCATCGCCTCGGCTCCCTTCTGCGCGTCGGTCCACTCTCAACCCTGTTGGGTTTTCTGCACCCTACGCATGTTCGCCAAACGGTTTTGCCCCGTTGCGAGGACCGCCATCTACAGCTTGTGCCAGTAGACAAGCTGACCCGACTCTCCCGGAGCCGCTCCCTCGGCCGGTATGAACAGGCTGACCAGCAAGGATGGCCTGCCCTGTGGGTCGGTGACGAGGGTCGCCGACGGATTGGCGAAGGCGCGGCTTCCGCCGTGGGTGGAGATGGCGAGCCGGTCGGCCCGGCCGCTCACGGGGTCGTACGCGTAGGTCCGCCAGCTCTCGAAGTCGCCCCGCCACCGCTGGCCCTCCACGAGGAGCATCCGCCGCCCGTCGAGCTCGACGGGCGCCCGGTCGCCGAGGTTTCCGCCGTTTCCCCAGGTCTGCAGCGCCCGGTCGAGCCGCCGGTCCGGCGTCGCGTGCCAGTCGCGGAACCCGGTGAGGGTGGCGCGCAGCTGGCGGTCGGTGTCGCAGTCGGCGCGGTAGTGCCCGGTGAGCTCGATGGTGTTCCCGCGTACGGCGGTGATGCTGGGAGTGCCCTCGGCGCACCGCGAGAGGGTGCGGGGCGCGTCGAAGGCCTGCGACGGGCGCCCGTCGAGCAGCGCGGTCTCGTCGGCGTAGGCGCGCACGGCGATGTGGTTCTTCGGGTCCTTCTCGTAGGCGAGGACGTACCCGCCGCGTCCGTCGTCGGCGAGCGACGCCTGGTGGGTGCCGGGACCGAAGTCGTGGCGGCGGTGCCAGTGCCGCAGGTCGGTGGAGGTGGCGACGGAGGCGTGGAAGCGGCCGTCGTCCAGAAGGGTGTGGTAGACGGCCAGATAGGTGCCGTCGGGGGTCTGCTCGATCTGCGCGGCGTCCATGGTGCGGCCGGTGTGGTCCCGGGTGTCGTAGCGGTGGCCGTCGGCGGCCGTCACGTCCTCGGCGAGCGCGGCAAGACGGGCGGTGCCCGCGGAGGCGGGCCCGGAGCTCGCCCCGGCCACGTGCGCGAGGAGCAGGGCGGCGGCGAGGGCCAGGGCCACGGCGAGGCCGAGGACGGTGCGGGAGATACGGACGGTCACGTAGGGGCACTTACGTTCGAGCGGCGGGGAGGCTGCCCAGCCTAGGGAGCGAGGGCGGCCCCGGGAACGCCCCGAGGGGTGGGCTTGCCCACATCACGGCCGCCGGGCACGGGGCCCGGCTACGCCTGCTCGACGTGGCCGGCCCCTCGGCCTACTACGAGCGGGTCAGCTGACCCGCTCGTAGTAGGCCTTCGCCTTCTTGCGGCACTTCGCGCGTTCCGCCTTGGTCTTGTGCGGTTGGGCGGCGCACTGCCGGTTCATGTCGAAGAGGAACGCCTTGTCGACGCGCCGCTCGTGCGTCGAGCCCGCGAATGCCGTCTTGCCGATCAGCTGCTTGTAGTTTCGGTACCCGAAGTCGTGCCGCGCGCAGGAGAGGCGGAAGTCGAAACCGCCCGGCTTGTCGGCGAGGCGCGTGCAGTAGTCCGTGTCCCACCGGAAGTTCCAGCGGTCGACCCCCTGCTTGGCGAGCTTCCGCGTCGCCCGCCAGTCCGTGACGCTCGTCTCCGTGGAGCGGGTCAGCTCGTACAGCCGCCGCAGCTTGCTCGAGCCGCCGACCTTGCTGGAGCCACTCCCCGCAACCGCCGTGTCGGCGGCCGTGGACGCCGCCGCCCCAGGGCCGGGTTCGGGCGTGGCCGTGGCCACGCCCGAACCCGCCACCAGGGCTCCCGCCGCGACGACTGACGCGACGGTGATCCGCGTGATGACCATTCTGTTGTTCCCCGTTCATCGGTCCTGCTCAGTCAGGGCAGGAGCGTATGAATATCGGAGAACACTTCATAGTGAATCTATGTGCACTGCCCTTTAGTGCAAGGGACCCTTGGCGCAAGGGACTAGTGCACGAGATCCCGGTCCGGACACAGCAGGCCGTGATGGACGATGGCGAGCACGACGGCGTCGAGACGGCTCCTGAGCCCCAGCTTCTCGACGATGCGCGCGACATGGGCCTTCACCGTGCGCTCCGCTATCCCGAGCTGCCGGGCGAGGACGGGATTGGGCAGCCCGGCCCCCAAGAGCAGCAGCACCTCGCGCTCCCGGACCGTCAGATCACTGACGGGCGGCGGCTCGACGGCCGAGTGGAGCGCGGAGCGGCACGGACAGTGGGGCTCCGTTTCCTCCAAGGACTTCGGTGTCTCCAGCGATTCGCTCCACAGGTGGTCCTGCTCCGTGTTCTGAATCGTCACTGCGATGGTCACCTTCCCCGTTCCCCGTTGTAATCACTCTCAACAGCGACTCTAGGGCAAGGAGTTCGCATTAGTGAGGCAATTACGTCATGTCTCATGTGGTGTGACGCGTGCGGCATCATGGCCGCGTGGACAACGACCTTTCGCGCCGTCTCGTACCCGATGAACTCTGGGCACTGGCAGCCCCGTTACTGCCCGCCTTCGCCCCGCGCGCACAGGGCGGAGGGACCGCACCGCGCAACGAACGCGCCGTGTTCACAGCGGTGGTGTACGTACTGACCAGCGGCTGCCCCTGGCGGCAGACGCCCTCGGTGTTCGACGTCCCGCCCGCGACAGCACATCGCCGGTTCACCACATGGACCCAAGCCGGCCTGTGGCGACACCTGCGCTCCGCGGCCGACGAAGCCGATGTCGAACCGGGCTGGGCGGCGGTCATCGCCGAGGCCGCGGCGAGGCGGTCCGGATGACCACATGAGACACCCTCACGGCGAGCATCCGTTACATGATCGGAACCCGCTTTCGTCTGCCGGAACAGGCCTACTTGAGCTGGGCCTGAGGTTGCCGCACCACTGACGTGCCACGTCTCCCGGGAAATGGTCACCATGGGTACGAAAGCATCCGATCTCACCCAAAGTGTTGAATTTGCTATTACGCCTTCCACATTGCGAAAGCGACTTACGGAAACCTTCGCTGGTTCCCTTTCAGGCAATGCCCTTTCGGTCAATACCGAGCGCCGGTGACACGTAATACCTTGCGGCGGGGCGTTCAGATCCCGTCCGAGAGGAGATCACCGAATGCTGAAGAACCATGGCCGGATGACGGCCGTCGCAGCGCTCTCCGGAGTGGCCGTGCTCGCCGGCGGTGTCGCCCAGGCTCAGGCCGCGCCGGGCCCGGCCACGAGGACCACGGCAGCGACGAAGGCTCCCACGGCGACCGCCGCGGCCAAGAAGTGCAAGGTCGCCAGGAAGCTGTACCACCCGGCGAGGACCACGGTCGTGGTCGGCAACGTCGAGGTGCACTGCTCGAAGGCGTCCAAGGTGCGCAAGATCAACAACGTGGTGACGCTGTACCGAAACGGCCGCAAGGTCGACAAGGTCAACCTGCCCGGCCCCAGGGGCAAGCGTTACGCCTACGCGCAGACGTCGGCCGAGATGTCGGGCACCCGCTGCCAGACCTGGAAGGTGAAGGTCTGGACGCTCGCCTTCAACAGCCGGGGCAAGGCCGTGTACGAGTTCGCCAAGACCTCCAAGCCGAAGAAGATCTGCCCGCGCTGACCTGCCAGGACAGCCGCATCACCGGAAGGAAACATGCTCACTCACCAGCACCGCATACGCCTCGGCGTGTGCGCGGCAGCGATCGCCGGAGCGGCACTCACGCCGCTGGCCGTCAGCAGCGCGTCCGCACAGGAGGACGGCAAGTCGTCCGCCACGAAGGCCTCCGCCCAGGGGTTCCACTCCAAGAAGGGCCTCAAGAGCTGCTCGAAGCGGGGAGAGACCGTCTTTCTCTCCGTCAAGGCAGCCCTCAAGTACCGCTTCTCGTGGAAGAGCCCCGGCGGCAAGCTGCACTCCCAGCACTACTGGAACGCGAGCGACGGCTCCATCGGCATCCGCAAGATTCCGACCTGGCGCAAGGACGTGTACTGGAAGGTGACCGCGCTGCCGGGCGACGACACGAAAACCCTGGTCAAGGTGTACGCGTACTGCAGCAAGACGGGACTGTGATCCAGCCATGAAGAAGCAGCTCACCACCGTGGTACTCGCCGCCTGCGCGGCCGCGCTCCTCTCCCCCGCGGGACCCGCCCACGCCACCGAGAAGGAGGGCGGGACCAAGCGCTGCGCCAGGGGCCAGCAGGTGATCATCTCCTCCACCGCGGGCGGCCGCGTCATCCACAAGTTCAAGACGCCGGGCAGCGGCCATCACGTCTACACCCACGACTTCGGCAACACTCAGGGGTACCTGTTCACGCCCCGCTACACCCCCACCGGCAAGCGCGCGGTGACCTACCGCATCTACGCCAAGGACGTCCCCGGCAAGGTCAGGAACGCCTTCGTGCAGCGGAAGCACCTGCTCTGCCGCAAGTTCTGATACCTCCAATTCCTGATACCTCATCACCACGCCTGAACCCGTGAACGACCGAGCCCCCGCCGACGGCAAGCTGCCGTCGGCGGGGGCTCAACTGTGCTTCTGGTCCGGCTACTTCACCGGCGCCATCTTGTCGACGATGCCCGGGTGGTCCTCGACCCAGGCCTGCACACCGTCTTCCTCATTGCCCCGGCCGGCCTTCTGGACGGCCTCCTCGAGACTCATCAGCTCGTCGGGGCTCATGTGCCAGTTCTTCAGCCAGCCGTTGAGCTCCGAGTACTTCTTCGGGAAGCTCTTGTTGGCGAGCGTCTTGATCTGGTTGTTGGCACCCCACGTCTTCTTGGGGTCCTTCAGCCGCGTGAGGTCGTACTTGTTGTACGCCCAGTGCGGCGACCAGAGCACGACCGCGACCGGCTCCTTCTTCGCGTACGCGCGCTCCAGCTCGGCGAGCATCGAGCTCGTGCCCGCGCTGGTCAGCTCGAAGCCGTCCAGACCGTAGGCCGGCATGACCTTGTCCTTGAGACGCGTCATCTGGCCGGTGCCCGGCTCGATGCCGACGATCCTGCCCTTGAACTTGTCCTTGTTCTTGCGCAGATCGTCCATGGTCTTGACGCCCTTGACGTAGGACGGGACCGCGACCTCGAGCGTCGTCTTGTCGTACCACGCCCCGACGTCGACAAGATCCTTCTTGTACTTCTCCCAGTACTGCTTCTGCGCGACCGGCAGCCAGCCGTCGAGCTCGAAGTCGACCTGCCCGGTGGACAGGCCCGTGAACAGCGGGCCGACGTCGAGCTTGGTGGTCTTCGGCTTGTAGCCGCGCTTCTCCAGGACGTTCTTCCACAGGTACGTGGCGGCGATGCCCTCGTCCCACGCCGGGTAGCCGATGTTCGGCGCGGCGCCGGCCTGCTTGCCCTTCTCGTACGTGCCCTTGGCGACCGGGGCCATCTTGTCGACGATGCCCGGGTTCTTCTTCATCCAGTTCTTGACGCCCTGGTCCTGCTTGCCCTTACCGGCGTCCTGGATCGCGCCCTCAAGAGAGGTGAGCTGCGCCTCACTGAGCTTGAAGTCCTTCAGCCACTGCGCGACCTGCGGCTCCTTCTCGGCGAAGCCCTTGCGGCCGAGAGTGTGGATGCCGTCGCCCGAACCGAAGGCGCCCTTGGGGTCCTTCAGCTTGGTCAGCTTGTACTTGTCGTACGCCCAGTGCGGCGACCAGAGGGTGACCGCGATGGGCTCCTTCTTCGCGTACGCACGGTCCAGCTGGGCCAGCATCGCCGACGTGTTTGACTTGACCAGCTCGTACTTGCCCTTGAGGCCGTACTCGTTCTGAACCTTGTCCTCGTACAGCTTCGTCTCGCCCGCGCCGGGCTCGATGCCGTAGATCTTGCCCTTGAACTGGCTGCTCTTGCCCTTGAGGTCATCGAGCGTCTTGACGCCCTTGACGTACTTGGGCACCGCGATCTCCAGCGAGGTCGGCTTGTACCAACTGCCGTAGTCCTCGAGCTGGTTCTTGTACTTGCTCCAGTACGGGGCGTGCGTGGCGGGCAGCCAGGAGTTGGTCTGCACGTCGACGCTGCCCTGCGCCTGGCCGTTGTAGAGCGCGCCCACCTCGAGCGACTGCACCTCGGGCTTGAAGCCGCGCTGTTCGAGGACGTTCTTCCACAGGTACGTGGAGGCCGTGCCCTCGGGCCAGTCGATGTAGCCCATCTTGACCGTGCGGCCCTGACCGACGTTCGCGGAGACCTTGGCCCCCTCGTCGTCGCCGCCCCAGACGTTCAGGCCGCCGGCGACGAGCGCCAGGACCAGAACACCGACCATGGCGACCGGCGTGGCCGGCTTCCACTGCATGATCTTCAGGCCGCCGAGCGCGGAGTTGGCCTTGGCCAGGGCGCGCCGGCCGAGCGGCGAGACACGCTGGTTGAGGGCGCCGGTCATACGGTCCAGGTACATCGCGAGGATGACCACCGCGATACCGCCCTCGAAGCCGAGCGCGACGTCGACCGAGCTGATGCCGTCGTACACGGTGGAGCCGAGACCGCCACCGCCGACCATGCCGGCGACGACGACCATCGAGAGGGCGAGCATGATCGCCTGGTTGACGCCCGCCATGATCGTCGGCAGCGCCAGCGGAAGCTGGACGCGCCACAGGGTGTTGCGCGGGTGCGTGCCGAACGCCTCGGCGGCCTCGATCAGTTCCTCGTCGACCTGCCGGATACCGAGCTCGGCGAGGCGGACGGCGGGCGGCATCGCGAACACGATGGTCGCGACCATGCCGGGTACCGGGCCGACACCGAAGAAGAAGATGCCCGGGATCAGGTAGACCATGGCGGGCATGGTCTGCATGAAGTCGAGCACCGGGCGTATCGCACCGCTGACGGTGCGGTTCTTGGCGGCCCAGATGCCGATCGGCAGCGCGAACACAAAGATGATCACGCAGGAGACGAGCACGAGGGACAACGTGTTCATCGCCGGTTCCCACTGCTCGATCGAATCGATCAGCGCGAATCCCGCGAAGGTCGCCACCGCGGCGACCAGCCCGCGCAGCCAGAAGGCGAGCACGGCGAAGATGCCGATGAGAACCAGTGGTTCGGGCGAGGTGAGCACCGCGTTGACGCCGTCGTAGGCGTTCCCGACGACCATCTTGATGAAGTCGAAGAGCCACTCGCAGTTGTCGCGCAGCCAGTCGACTCCGGAGGCGACCCAGTCGCCGATATGGATCCTAGGCACTGGCGATCACCTTGCTCACGGGGCCCTCGCCCTTGTCCTCGGTCACCGGGGACACGGGCGCCGCGTCCTGCGGCGTGTCACCGCTCTCCTCCACCGCGGGCATCGGCTCACCGAGCACCGCCAGCAGCCGCGCCCGCGGCACGACACCGATGAGCGCGCCCTCCTCGTCGGTCACGGCGACGGCCGCGGCGCTGGTGGAGCACGGTGTGAACAGCTCGATGATCGGGGTCTCGGCCCTGACCGTGGCGGGGGCCGCGGACAGCACGTCCTGTGCGGTCTTCAGCTCCTTGCCCTCGGGCGTCTTCGTGCCGAACACGGTCTCGGGCTCGGCCATGATCGCGCCGGCCGTGAGGACACGGGAGCGGTCGACGTCCTGCGTGAACGCGGCGACGTAGTCGTTGGCCGGGGTGACGAGGATGTCCTCGGCGTTGCCGATCTGGACGATCTCGCCGTCGCGCATGACGGCGATCTGGTCGCCCAGGCGCATGGCCTCGTTCAGGTCGTGGGTGATGAAGACGATGGTCTTCTTCAGCCGCTTCTGGAGCTCGAGGAGCTGGTCCTGCATGTCGCGGCGGATCAGCGGGTCGAGCGCGCTGAACGACTCGTCCATGAGGAGCAGGTCGGCGTCGGTCGCGAGCGCGCGGGCCAGGCCCACGCGCTGCTGCATACCGCCGGAGAGCTCGTCGGGCCAGGACTTCTCCCAGCCCTTGAGGCCCGCCAGTTCGAGCGCCACCGTGGCGCGCTCCTCGCGCTCGGCGCGCGGCACGCCCTGCACCTCGAGGCCGTAGCCGGCGTTCTCGAGGACGCTGCGGTGCGGGAAGAGCGCGAAGTGCTGGAAGACCATGCTGATCTTCTTGGAGCGCACCTCGCGCAGTTCACGGGCGCTCAGACCGGTCAGATCCTGACCGTCGAAGAGCACCTGTCCGGCCGTCGGTTCCGACAGACCGTTGAGCATGCGCAGCAACGTGGACTTGCCGGATCCGGAGAGACCCATGACGACGAAGATCTGGCCCGGCTCGACCGTGAAGGAAGCGTCGATCACCGCGGCAGTGGTGCCCTCGGCGCGCAGCTCCTCTCGGTCGGTTCCGTGGCGGAGTTTCTCCACCGCGTCAGCGGGTCGTCTGCCGAATACCTTGTACAGGTGTTCGGCTTGCAGCCTGGACACATACACCTCTCGGGTTGAACCAAGACGGCCCGCCTCCCCCGCCGGCGGGCCGTGGAGCGACGCGGGTTCTGCCCGCTATTTACCCGGCGAAATAGTTGAATCCTCTACCGGAGGCGCTCCGGCTCGGCGCCTGCCCTCACTTACACAGATCAAACGCAAGAGTGTTCCAGTTCACATTCCATTCACTTCTGCCGGCTGGAACGCGCCGAGATCCGGCCCCTGCCCAGCGGGGCGGAAACAACTCCTTGACGGGGCCGGAGCCGGTCCGCTGTCAGTGCCGTGCGGCATGATGCGAAGGTGACTCAGCGAACGCGACGGCTCATGCTGCTCGACACGGCGTCCCTGTACTACCGCGCCTATTTCGGGGTCCCCGACTCCATGAAGGCCCCGGACGGCACATCGGTGAACGCGGTGCGCGGCCTGCTCGACTTCATCGCCCGGCTCGTCCAGGACCACCGCCCCGACGACCTGGTCGCCTGCATGGACGCGGACTGGCGCCCGCACTGGCGGGTGGAGCTGATCCCTTCGTACAAGGCGCATCGCGTCGCCGAGGAGATCGAGCGGGGCCCGGACGTCGAGGAGACCCCGGACACCCTCTCCCCGCAGGTCCCGATCATCGAGGACGTCCTGGACGCCATCGGCATCGCCCGCGTGGGCGTGCCGTCGTACGAGGCGGACGACGTGATCGGTACGTACGCGGGCCGCGCCACGGGACCGGTCGACATCGTCACCGGCGACCGCGACCTCTATCAGCTGGTCGACGACGCGCGAGGCGTCCGCGTCCTCTACCCCCTCAAGGGCGTCGGCTCCCTCCAGCTCACGGACGAGGCCTGGCTCCGCGAGAAGTACGGGGTGGACGGCTCCGGCTACGTCGACCTGGCCCTGCTGCGCGGCGACCCCAGCGACGGCCTGCCCGGCGTGCCCGGCATTGGCGAGAAAACGGCGGCCAAGCTCCTCGACGCGTACGGAAATCTGGCCGGAATCATGGCCGCGGTGGACGACCGGACGAGCAAGCTGACGCCTTCCCAGCGCAAGCGGCTCGACGAATCCCGCGCGTATGTGGCCGTCGCGCCGACGGTGGTCCGCGTCGCGGGCGACGTACCGCTGCCGGACGTGGACCTCGCGCTGCCGAGCGAACCGCGTGATCCCGCGGCCCTGGACGAGCTGGCCGCGCGGTGGAACCTGGGCGGAGCACTGAAGCGGTTGCTGACGACTCTTCAGGGGTGAGGTGTTAGCTTAGGTAAGCCTAAGCAACATTTGATCAGGGGAGGCCGCCGTCATGGCAGAACGACCGGCACGCAAGGCACCGAAGACCCACGTCGCCGAGGTGATGCGCACCGAGCGCCTCACCCCGCACATGCAGCGCGTGGTCCTGGGCGGCGAGGGCCTCGCCGAGTTCACGGCGGGCGACTCCACCGATCTCTACGTGAAACTGCTCTTCGGCGCCGAGGGCGTCACGTATCCCGAGCCGTTCGACATCCAGCGGATCCGCGAGGAGTTCCCCCGCGACCAGTGGCCCGTGACGCGTACGTACACGGTGCGCTCCTGGGACCCGCAGGCCCGTGAGCTCGCCGTCGACTTCGTCATCCACGGCGACGAGGGCCTCGCGGGCCCGTGGGCCAAGCGCGTCCAGCCGGGCGCCACGGTCCGCTTCCTCGGTCCTGGCGGTGGGTACGCCCCGGACACCGAGGCCGACTGGCATCTGCTCGCCGGTGACGAGAGCGCGCTGCCCGCGATCGCCGCGGCCCTGGAGGCACTGCCCGAGGGCGCCAAGGCGTACGCCTTCGTGGAGGTCGCCGACGCGGACGAGGAGCAGAAGATCAGCTCCGTCGCGGAGATCACGTGGCTGCACCGCGGGCAGCGCCCCGTGGGCCAGGCCCTCGTCGAGGCCGTACGCTCCCTCGACTTCCCGGCGGGCGACGTGCAGGCGTTCGTGCATGGCGAGGCCGGGTTCGTGAAGGAGCTGCGCCGCTACCTCCGCATGGAGCGCGAGGTGCCGCGCGAGCGCCTCTCGATCTCCGGCTACTGGCGCCTCGGCCACAACGAGGACGGCTGGCAGGCGTCCAAGCGGGACTGGAACGCGCAGGTCGAGGCGGAGCAAGAGCTGCGCTCGGCTTGAGCGGGATGTTTTCTTGCCCCGGGGTCGGCATGGACGCCCTCGGTGCCGGGCCACCTCCACCTGTCGGCCGGTGGGGGCTGGCCGCGCAGTTCCCCGCGCCCCTGACGGGGCCACCGTCGGCGGGCCCCGCAGTTCATTTCGCGCCCCCTGACGGGCCGTCTCCGCTGACGGAAAACCAGTCCCCCTCAGCGTCAGCCGCTGGCACCATGCCCCCATGCCCTACAAGATCCCGGACGTCGTCGCCGCAGGCGCCCTCGCCCAGCAGGAGCAGCCCGTCATTCCCGTCCCCGGAGGCCTGGTCATCAGGCCCTGGGCGCCCCACGACGCGCCTGCCGTGTACGAGGCGTTTCAGGACCCGGTGCTTCAGCGCTGGCACGCGCGCGAGGCCGATTCCGTCGACGAGGCTCGCGGGTGGATCGACGGCTGGCGCAAAGCCTGGTCCGAGGAGCGCGACGCGCACTGGGCCGTCGCCGATGCCGCGACGGACGCCGTGGTGGGGCGGATATCGCTGCGCCTGATCGTGCTCGCCGACGGACAGGCGGAAGTCGCCTACTGGACCATGCCGTCGGCCCGCGGCCGGGGCATCGCCCCGCGGGCCCTCACGGCGCTGACCGACTGGGCCTTCGGTGAACTCGGCCTGCACCGCCTCGAACTCACCCACTCCACGGCCAACGAAGCCTCCTGCCGTGTCGCGCTCAAGTCCGGCTTCGCGCCGGAGGGCACCAAGCGCGGCGCGGTGCTGCACACGGACGGCTGGCACGACATGCATCTGCACGCCCGCGTCCAAGAGGGCTGAGGCCTGAGGGCTCCTGACCTGGCCAAGCGCCCCCGCCAGGCCCCGTACTCTTGCCGGTTGTGACCCGTAAGCCCCGCATCCCGCCCTCTCCCCTGCCCCAGCGGCAGGGCGTCGACCCCATGCGGGTCAAGCTGCCCGCCGGCGGAGCGTGGGCGACCGTACGGGATCATCTCGTCGAGCGGCTCAGGGCCGGGCCCGAAGTGATCGACGGGATGCTGCGGGACGGGCTGATCGTCGGCGTGGACGGGCTTCCCGTGGCCCCGGACGCTCCGTATGTGCCCGGCACCTTCGTGTGGTTCCACCGGGAGCTGCCGGACGAGGTCCCGGTGCCGTACAGCATCGACGTGGTGTACCGCGACGAGCACATCGTCGTCGCCGACAAGCCGCACTTCCTGGCGACCATGCCCCGCGGCAGCCACGTCACCGAGACCGCGCTCGCCCGGCTCCGCAGGGAACTGGACATCCCCGCGCTCGGCGCCGCGCACCGTCTGGACCGGCTCACCGCGGGTCTGCTCCTCTTCACCGTGCGGCCGGAGGAACGCGGCGCGTACCAGACGCTGTTCGGCGAGCGGCGCGTGCGCAAGGAGTACGAGGCCGTGGCCGCCCACGACCCCGGGATCGAACTCCCCCGCACCGTGCGCAGCCACATCGTCAAGGAGCGCGGCATCATCGCCGCGTACGAGGTCCCCGGCGCCGAGCCCAACAGCGAGAGCCGCATCGAACTCGCCGAACGCAAAGGTGAGTTGGCGCGCTACCGGCTCACCCCGCACACCGGCCGCACCCACCAGTTGCGCGTGCACATGAACACGCTGGGCCTGCCGATCCTCGGCGACCCGGTCTACCCGGTGGTGGCGGGGCCGGTGCCGCCGGACGACTTCCGGCGGCCCCTGCAACTGCTCTCCCGCGTACTGGAGTTCACGGACCCCGTCACGGGCGCCGACCATCGCTTCGTCAGCGCACGCGAGTTGGGCGCCTGGACCTCGTACGACAGCTGGGCGAACCCGTCAGCGGGCGGTGGCGGTCAGTAGCCCCGCCACCAGGTGACGAGGCGCCGCCACGCCCCCTGCCGCCGTGGCACGGACACCGCGGCCGGTACGGGCTCCGGCGCGGGCGGCGGCGGGGCGGGCTGCGCCACGGGCTGAGGCGCCGGCGTCGCGGGGTAGGCGGGCCGCGGCGCGGGGGACGACACCTGCCAGTCGTTGCGCGCGCCCGGCACCCGCGCCATGGGCCGCGCCATCACGTCCTGCGGGGGCCGCGGCGCGAACTGCACCGGAAGCGCCACCAGGTGCCGGGAGAGGATCGACGAGTTCCACCTCAACTCGTGCTCCTCGACGTCGAGTTCCACGTCCGGGAAGCGCATGAGCAGCGCGTCCACGCCCGTGTCGGCGATGGCACGGCCGAGATCCTGCCCCGGGCACTCGTGCGGGCCGCCGCTGAACGCCAGATGGGACCGGTTGCCCTGCATGCTGGCGGCCAGGTCCGGCCGTACGACGGGGTCCACATTGCCCGGCGCGATGCCGAGGATCAGACCGTCGCCCTTCTTGATCTGCTGGCCGCCGAGCTGGGTGTCCTGCTTGGCGAAGTAGCCGATCATCGCGCTGAACGGCGGCTCGTCCCACAGCGACTGCTCGACCGCCTCCGGCACCGTCATCTGGCCGCCGCTGAGCTGGGCGCGGAAGCGCGGGTCGGTGAGGACCATGCGCAGGGCGTTGGCGATGAGGTTGGCCGTGGCCTCGTACGAGGCGATGAGTACGAGCCGCAGGTGGGCCGCGACCTCGTCGTCGGTGAGCTGCGCGGGCTGCGCGATGAGGTTGCTGGTGAAGTCCTCCTCGGCCTGCGCCCGGCGCCGGGCCACCAGGCGCATCAGCGCGTCCATGATGTACGCGTTGCTCGCGATGGCGGTCTCGGTGCCGCGGATCATGTCGCGGGCGGCCTGCACCATCCGCTCGTTGTACTCCTCGGGCATGCCGAGGACATGGCACATCACCATCATCGGCAGATGCTCGGCGAACCCGCTCACGAGGTCGGCACGGCCGTCCTGGCAGATGTCGTTGAGCAGGAGGTTGCTGTAGCGGTTGATGTAGCGGCGGATGCCCCGGTGGTCGAGGCCCGCCATGGCGCCGGTGACCGCGCCGCGCAGCCGCTGGTGCTCGTCGCCCTCCGCGAAGCTGGCCATGGGCTGCCAGGTGACGACGGGGGCGAGCGGGTTGTCGGGGCGCATGGAGCCGTCCAGGACGGCCCGCCACTGGCGCGAGTCGCGGGTGTACTGCGAGGGGGTGCGCACCATGTGGAGGTTCTCGCTGTGGCCGAGGACCGCCCAGATGGGTACGTCGTTGTGCAGCAGGGCCGGGGCCACCGCTCCGTGCTCGGCGCGCAGCTTCTCGTAGACGCCCGCGAGGTCGGTGTCCGCCTCGGGTCCGAAGAGCCGGCGCAGGCCGCCGGGGCCGAGGCCGTGCGCGGGGCAGCCGGGCGGCGGCATGGCCGGGTCGTCCGTGCCGAGGTGGGAGTGGGAGGGAGTCGTCACGTTCGTCGCTCCGGGGTCGCGGAAGAGATTCCGGGGTTGCGGGTGAGGTGAGGTGGGGGTGTCAGACGCGGGCCACGGTCAGGGTGTGCAGGTACCGCATGAGGGTCAGCAGGGTGTCCCGGCTGGACGCGCGCTGCCGGGCGTCGCACTTCACCATCGGCACGTCCTCGTCCAGGTCGAGGGCGCGCCGCAGTGTCTCCATCGGGTGGTGGGGCGCGTCGGGGAAGTCGTTGACGGCGACGACGAACGGCACGCCCCGCTCCTCCAGGCGGCCGATCACGTCGAAGCTGACTTCCAGGCGCCGGGTGTCGAGGAGGACGACCGCGCCGAGCGCCCCTTCGAAGAGGCCGTTCCACAGGAACCAGAAGCGCTCCTGGCCGGGGGTGCCGAACAGATAGAGCACCAGCTCTTCGGTGATGCTGATCCGGCCGAAGTCCATCGCGACGGTGGTGGCCGTCTTGGTCTCCGAGCCGTAGTTGTCGTCGACGCCGATGCCAGCCTGGGTCATGGTCTCTTCGGTGGTCAGCGGACGGATCTCGCTGACCGAGCCGACCATCGTCGTCTTGCCGACCCCGAACCCGCCCACGATCACGACCTTCACGGCGGCCGTGGCCGTGTGCGGAAGGACGTCCTCGCTGCTGGGCCCGGTGATCGTGTCAGAGCTTTTGAAGTCCATGCATCACCGCTTCGAGGAGGGAACGATCGGGGAGCGTGGAGCGGACGATCGGCGCCCGAGCCTGTACCAGGTCGGCCCCGAGCATCTTCGTCAGCAGGATGGTCACCACGCTGAACGGCAGCGCGAGATAGGCGGAGAGCTCGGCGACGGACAGCGGCGTGCTGCACAGCCGCAGGACCACGGAGTGCTCCGGCTCCGCGGAGGGCGGTGCCTCGCCGTGCGCGACGATCAGCGTGACGAGGTCGAGCGGTGCCCGCTCCGTGTCCTCGCCGGTCAGGATGTAGAGCCGCTCGGGGTTCTCCGGGCTGCGCCGCTGCCGTTGGGGAGGGTCGTCTCGGTGGGAGGGGTGCTCGCCTTGCGGAGGATTCATACGGCCTGCCCGTCTCGCCGGGGCGGGCTCGTCAGATGGGCGCCGATCCGGACGACCAGGTCCCGCATGCGGTTGCCGATGAGGCCAGCGTCGACGGTCTCGTCGGCGAGCACGGCGAGGTACGCGCCGGCTCCCGCGGCCATCAGATAGAAGTAGCCGCCGTCGATCTCGATGATCACCATGCGCATCCCGCCGTCGCTCCGCGGGATCTCGGTGGCCACCGCGGCGGCCAGGGACTGAAGTCCCGCGCAGGCGGCGGCGATCCGGTCGGCGGCGTCGGGGTCGCCGCCGTAGCGCGCGATGCGCAGGCCGTCCGCGGAGAGCACCACGATCTGCCGGGTCTGCGGCACGCCGTCGGCGAGCTCCTTGAGCATCCAGTCGAAATTGGCCCGTTGCTGGATCACTTCCAGCCCCCCTCGTCGGCGTTGTCGGCACCGTCGGCGGTGCCGTGGTCGTTCTCGCTGTGGCCCTTGGGGAACAACGGGTCGTCGGCTGCGGAGTCGTCGCCGTTGACGCCCTTCATGAAGGCCTCGATCCAGAGGCCGGGCTCCTTCTCCTCCTTCTTCGCCGGTTCCGGTACGACCGGTGCGGCCGCCTGCGGGGCGTACTGGGCGCGCTGCGCGGCGTACTTCTCGTCCGCGGCCTCCTGCGCGAGCCGTTCGCTCAGCGAGGTGCGGACCCGGCTGCGGCGCTGCGGCAGACCGTTCGACGTCCACTCGGTGACCTCGGGGATGTCGTCCTCCATGGCCGCGCCGAGCGACTTGGAGAGCGGGGGGCCCGCCGTCATCACGCGGGGCTTCTTGCGCCGGATGCCGACGGCCTCCTCGATGGGCACGCCTTCGGAGTTCACCCGGGGCACCGCGGAGGCGCCGATGCCGTGTGCGAGGCCGGGGGCGGGCCCGGCGGTGATCATCTCGTGCGGGACGATGAGCACCGCGCGGACGCCTCCGTACGCGGACTGGCGCAGCGAGACCTGCAAGTTGTACATCTGCGAGAGCCGGCCCACGACGGCCATGCCCAGGCGCGGGCTCTCGCCGAGGTCGTTCAGGTCGAAGCCGGCCTGGGCCTGCGCGAGCATGCGTTCGGCCCGGGCCCGCGCCTCCTCGCTGAGGCTGACGCCGCCGTCCTCGATCTCGACGGCGATGCCGGTCTGCACCTCGACGGCGGTGACGTGCACGCGGGTCTGCGGCGGCGAGTAGCGCGTGGCGTTGTCGAGGAGCTCGGCGCAGGCGTGGATGAGCGGCTCCACGGACGTGCCGCGGATGGCGACCTTGGCGATCGAGTGCAGATCGACGCGCTGGTACTCCAGGATCCGGGACATGGCGCCGCGCAACACGCTGAACAGCGGTACGGGCTTGGGCCATTGGCGTCCGGGGCGGGCGCCGCCGAGCACGGTGATCGAGTCGGCGAGACGGCCGATCAGCGCGGTGCCGTGGTCGATGCGGAGCAGGTCGTCGAAGACCTCGGGGTTGCGGCCGTGGAACTCCTCCATCTCGCGCAGTTCCGCGGACTGCTGGTGGACGATGGCCTGGACGCGCCGGGCGATGTTGACGAAGGCGCGCTGCGAGGACTCGCGCATCGCCTCTCCGGAGTCCAGGGTGTCCAGGACGTTCCGGAGCAACTTGCGTTGTGACTGCGGCAGTTCGGAGAAGGACTCGTCGGCGTCGACGAGGTTGCGGATGACTTCCGACGGCGCTTCGCCCTGCCGGAGCCGGAAGACGGCCTCAGGGATGATCTCCCTGCCCAGCCGGATGGTCTCGTCGTCATGGGCCGCGATGCGCCGCTCGAGGAACGCGAGCCGCTGCGCGTGCTGGGTGTGCAACTCCCGGATGGTCCGGCCGCGACGCACGGCTTCGGCACCGACCGCGATCACCACGAGGGTCGCGATGGCGCCGCACCAGCCCACCGCGATGCGGGCGGGCTCCGTTACCGCGGCGACGGCGGCTCCGGTGGCCGCGGCCATCAGCATGGCGGGCAGCAACAGCACGCGTGCGTAAGGGACTTCTCGGCCACCGGGAGGCGATTGAACACTCACCATGTATGCCCTCTGAACACTTGTCTTGGGGGAGGAATGGGGGGTGATGCTGGGAAATGTGGGGAGATTACGGGGAGTTGGGAGCTGGAGACGTATGCGAACAATCGAAAGATCTAGGAACAAGCGCGCGAATCTATCGCAACTCGTTTCAACTCGCCGCGCTCCGGGCGAGCTTAGTCCGCCGGAATCATCGCCGAGTCATATTCAGCAACCCTCTGCAGCGCGCTCACCGACGGGCATACACTCGGCTCCATTTGCACGCGTGGCGATCAATCGAACACGCGGAGTGATGGCGTCGAACAGGCGGACCTGGATACGAAAAAGGGGCGGGCCCGGGGGATGAAAACCCCCGGGCCCGCCCCACCGGCATCAGCCGGCGTCAGTCGCCATCAGCCGCCGTCAGCCGACAGAGCTGTACGCCACCACACCCCGCAACAGCTGATCCACGGCCTTGCGGGCGTTCTTGGCCACGGTCGAGCCCTCACGAGGAGCAGCCGCCGAGATCTGCCCAAGGACGTCGATCACCTGCTTGCACCACCGCACGAAGTCCCCGGCAGGCATCTCGATCTCCCGAAGCACCTCGTCGAGGCCCTTGTCGGACGCCCACATGTACGCCGCCCAGGCGAAGCCGAAGTCCGGCTCCCGCTGCCCGACCCCTTCCGCCTGGTTGATCTTGAACTCTTCCTCCAGGGCATCGAGCCGCCCCCAGATCCGCACCATCTCGCCGAGGGAGGCCTTCACCTTCCCGGAGGGCATCTTGGGGGCGAGCGCGTCGTCCGCCATCCGGGCCTCGAAGACCAACGCCGAGACACACGCGGCCAGTTCGGCCGGGCTGAGGCCCTCCCACACGCCTTCCCGCAGGCATTCGCTCGCGAGGAGGTCCAGCTCCCCATAGAGCCGGGCGAGCCGCTTGCCGTGCTCGGTGACCTCGTCACCCCGGAGGTAGTCCATCTCCGTCAGCAGCGCGACGATCCGGTCGAAGGTCCGCGCGATGGTGTTCGTGCGCCCCTCGATGCGCCGCTCCAGCTGCACGGTGTCCCGCCGCAGGCGGTAGTAGCGCTCGGCCCACCGCGCGTGGTCCTCCCGCTCGTCGCACCCGTGGCAGGGGTGCGCCCGCAGTTCCGTACGGAGCCGGGCGATCTCGCGGTCGTCGGCGGCGGCCGCGCGCCCCTTGCGGTGCCGCTCCGGCACGATGTGCCCGGCCTTCGTGCGCAGCGCGGACGCCAGGTCCCGGCGCGACTGCGGCGAGCGCGCGTTGAACGACTTCGGGATGCGCATCCGCTCCAGCGCCTCGACCGGCACCGGGAAGTCCATCGAGGCCAGGCGCTTGACCTGCCGCTCGGCGGTGAGGACCAGGGGCCTCGGCCCGTCCTGGTGCTCGAAGCCTCGGTGGCCGTTGACCCGGCCCGCGGGAATCCCCGGATCCAGGACGAGGGCCAGGCCCGCGTACTTCCCGGTCGGCACGTGGATGACGTCACCGGGCTTGAGCTTCTCCAGGGCGGCGGCAGCCGCCGCCCTGCGCTGGTTGGCGCCCTGCTTGGCGAGCTCGGTCTCCCGGTCCTTCAACTCGCGGCGCAGGCGCGCGTACTCGTCGAAGTCGCCCAAGTGACAAGTCATCGAGGCTTTGTAGCCCTCAAGGCCCTCTTCGTTCTTCTGCACCTGCCGGGAGATCCCGACGACCGACTTGTCGGCCTGGAACTGCGCGAAGGACGTCTCGAGGAGCTCACGCGAACGGTGCCGCCCGAACTGCTCGACCAAGTTCACCGCCATGTTGTACGACGGCTTGAAGCTGGACCGCAGCGGGTACGTACGCGTGCCGGCGAGGCCCGCGAGGTGCTCCGGGCTCATGGCGCGCTGCCACAGGACCACCGCATGGCCCTCGACATCGATGCCACGCCGCCCGGCACGGCCGGTCAGCTGCGTGTACTCACCGGGGGTGATGTCGGCGTGCTGCTCGCCGTTCCACTTGACGAGCTTCTCCAACACCACGCTGCGCGCGGGCATGTTGATGCCCAGGGCGAGGGTCTCGGTGGCGAAGACGGCGCGCACGAGCCCGCGGACGAAGAGCTCCTCGACGACTTCCTTGAAGGTCGGCAGCATGCCCGCGTGGTGCGCGGCGATGCCGCGCTCCAGGCCTTCCAGCCATTCGTAGTAGCCAAGGACGTGCAGGTCCTCGTCCGGAATGGCGGCCGTGCGCTCCTCGACGATCTCGCGGACCTGGGCCCGCGCGGCCTCGTCGTTCAGCCTCAGTCCCGCGTACAGGCACTGCTGCACGGCGGCCTCGCAGGCCGCGCGGCTGAAGATGAAGGTGATCGCGGGCAGCAGATCCTCGGAGTCGAGCCGGTCGATGACCTCGGGCCTGCCGGGCGTCCAGATCCGCGACCGCTGTCTGCGCTCGCGCTCACGGTCGGCCTCGCGGACCATCTTGCCCTTGCGGCGGTCACGCGGGTTGTACGAACGGCTGGCCTCCATCCGCGCCATGCGCGTGAGGTCGGGGTTGACGGTCTTGCGCTGGCCCTCGCCCTCCTCGAAGAGGTCGTACATCCGGCGCCCGGCGAGGACGTGCTGGAACAGCGGCACGGGCCGGTGCTCCGAGACGATCACCTGGGTGTCGCCGCGCACGGTGTCCAGCCAGTCGCCGAACTCCTCGGCGTTCGAGACGGTCGCCGACAGGGAGACCAGCGTCACCGACTCCTGGAGGTGGATGATCACCTCTTCCCAGACGGCGCCACGGAAGCGGTCGGAGAGGTAGTGCACCTCGTCCATGACCACATAGCCGAGGTTCAGCAGCGACTGCGAGCCCGAATACAGCATGTTCCGCAGCACCTCGGTGGTCATCACGACCACCGGAGCATCGGAGTTGACGCTGTTGTCGCCGGTCAGCAGACCGACCTTGTCCGCGCCGTATCTCTTGGAGAGGTCGGCGTACTTCTGGTTGGAGAGCGCCTTGATGGGCGTGGTGTAGAAGCATTTCTTGCCCTGCAGCAGGGCCAGGTGCACGGCGAACTCGCCGACGATCGTCTTGCCCGAACCCGTGGGGGCGGCCACGAGCACACCCTTGCCCGCCTCGAGCGCCTGACAGGCCTCGATCTGGAAGGGGTCGAGGCCGAATTCGTACATCTCGCGGAAGCCAGCGAGTGCGGTGGCCTGCTCGACAGCGCGCTCGCGCGCCGCCGCATACCGCTCGGCCGGTGAGAGGTCCTCTGTCATCGTGCTTTCGAGCCTACCGGCCACCACTGACAACGGACGATCATTATCTGCCTTACGGCTCCCGCGGCCCCTCGGGCCCGAGCACCCGCACGGCCCCCGGCACGCACTCCGCCCTCAGCGGAAGCCCGCCGAGCTGCTCCCCGTCCGCGTACCCCGTGACGCCCGGGGCGGCGAGCTCCACTTTCGAGGCCCGGAACACGGTGACCTTGGGGTGGTCGAGGTGCGTGCCCTTGTAGACCCGCGGGAAGACCTTCAGGAGCGTCGTACGGCTGCAGTCGCCGACGACCGTGACGTCGAACAGGCCGTCGCCCATGTCGGCCCGCGCGCAGATCTTCATGCCCCCGCCGTACGAGGATCCGTTGCCGACGGCGACGAGCGTCGCGTCGATCTCGTGGACCTGTGCGTCGTCCAGCGTGATCCGGAACGGGATGGGCCGGAAGGCCGCCAGTTCCACGGCCATCGCGAGGTCGTACTTGAAGCGTCCGGTGGGCCAGCGCATCCGGTTGCCCCGGTCGTTGACCCGCGAGTCGAAGCCGGACGCGAGCACCGTGCCGAACCACGTCTTGCCCACCCGCCCCAGGTCGACGTCGCGCGTGCGCCCCGCGTCGAGCGCTTCGGCGATGACCGCCCCCGCGGCGGCCGGATCACGCACCGGGAGCCCGAGGGCACGCGCGAAGTCGTTGCCGGTGCCCACGGCGATCACCCCCAGGGGCGTCGGCGTCCGTGCGACGGCCTGGAGCGCGAGGCTCGCCATGCCGTCACCGCCGACGGCGATCAAGGCGCCCGTACCGGCGTCGACGGCATCACGTGCCCGGCGCAGTGCGTCGGCGGAGTCCTCGCCGATGACCGTGCGCACGGAGTAGCCCGCGGCCCGCAACGCCGAAGCGGCCGGCTGCGCCGCGTGGGCGCCCCGGCCGCGGCCCGCGGTGGGATTGACGAAGAGTGTGATCTCGCTGGTCTCTAGGGGTCCCCCCGGACGAAGTGTGCGGGAGGACCCTACAAGGTCAGGTGACGTCGTCGAAACCGTTCACTCGGTCTCGGGTCGCGCCGTCGCCGCTCGCCTGCTCGGGCAGTGCCCTGTTCGCGGACACGGGCTCGATCTCGCCGACGTCCTCGGGCGTCAGGTCGAGGTCGGAGGCCTCGTCGTCACCGGGCTTGGCCGCTTCGATCCTGGCTTTGCGCCGGTCGTTCAGGAGCGAGAAGGCGGTGGCCGCGAAGTAGAGCACCCAGATCGGTCCGGCGAGCGCCATCATGGTCAGCGGGTCGGTGCTGGGCGTCGCCACGGCCGCGAAGACGGTGATGCCCATGATCATGCCGCGCCACCAGCCGAGCATGCGCTTGCCGGTGATGACTCCGGTGAGGTTGAGCATCACCAGGAGCAAGGGCAGCTCGAAGGAGAGACCGAAGACGACCACCATGCGGGTGACCAGGTCGATCAGCTCGTCAAGGGGCAGCTGGTTGTCGACGCCGCCGGGTGAGAACTCCAGCAGTACGCGTGCCATCGTCGGCAGCGTCTTGTACGCGAAGAACGCGCCGCCCATGAAGAGCGGGAAGCCGGCGCCCACGAACGCGTACGCGTACTTCTTCTCGCTCTTGTGCAGGCCCGGCGCGATGAAGGCCCACAGCTGGTACAGCCAGATCGGCGACGCGAGCACCACACCGGCCATCAGGGAGATCTTCAGGGCGAGCGTGAACGGCGTGATCAGGCCGTTCAGCACGATGCGCGCGCAGGTCTCCTCGCCGCCCTTGTCCGCCAGCTCGGCGAAGCTCGACTCGCACCCTACGGAGCTCAGGATCGGGTTCGTGAAGAACTCGATGATGTCCTTGTAGAAGAAGGCAGCGACGATCGCGACGACGATGATGGCCAGCACGGCCTTCGCGAGCCGGTTGCGGAGCTCGCGCAGGTGCTCCGCAAGCGGCATCCGCCCCTCGGGATCCTGTTCCTTCTTGCGGGCAGACTTGAGCAACCCACGTCCTCATCTCGTGCGGCAGGCCGGCCGTCGCCGGCCTTGGATCAGCGCTGTGTGGTGCTGTCGGTGGGCTCGGTGACCGGGCGGGAGCTGGACACGTCGCCGGGCGCGGCCTGGATGGTGCGCGGCTGAGCGGCGGAAGGGTCGCTGGGCGGATCGGCCGGGGCGGCTTCGTCCTTCTTGCCGTCGGACTTCATCGCCTTGGCCTCGCTCTTGAGGATGCGCGCGGACTTGCCGAGCGACCGGGCCATGTCGGGAAGCTTCTTCGCGCCGAACAGCAGAATGACAACGACGAGAATGAGAATGATCTCGGGGGCGCCGATCTTTCCGGAAAACATACGTCTTTACCTTCTCACCGAGGCGGCAGGGGCGGGGCTGCCGGACAGGTCGGACTTGCTGTCCGGCCACCGTGCTGACAGCGATCGTAACGCTCAGGGGTGAACGCAGGGCAATCCCTGTGCGTACCCCCAGTTGCGGCCCGCGCCTCGCACTCCGGGCTACGTCAGCAGCGTACCTTCCGGACAAGGGAAGTTGACAGGCCGCGGTCTCGATGCGCGTCTCAGCGGCATCGAGCGGATACACAGGAGCTACAGGACATCCCGGCTCGCGCGGGCCGCACCCGTCGCCGCCGCTTCGAGATCCTCCGCCGCGCGATTGATCCGCTGCGTGGTCTGCGTCACTTGAGTGCTGAGGCGTTGCGCCTCGATGAAGACCCGAATCGCCAGTACGCCGAGCACCGCGAGGCCACAGAACCCCGCGGCGATCGCCAGCATCGCCCAGAACATGCGCCGAGCCTAGACGGTCGAGTGCAGACGCAGTGTCCGCACCCCGCCGCCGGTGAGCAGTTCGACGATGCGCTCGCCCGCGGGCTTGCGCACCGCGTTGCCGCACTCGGGGCAGGTGAACGAGTAGAAGGTGGTGCGGGCCGAGGCGCCGATGGCCAACCGCAGGGCGCCGGCGGAGAGTTCGAAGCGGGCGCGGCAGTCGGGGCAGGCGGCCTTGAAGAGCACGGGGGAGATTCTCGACATTCCGGGAATCTCGGACATGAGGCTGGTGTTCAACGCCCTTGCTCCTGCCTGTCGTACGACCCGTCCGGGTGCCGGTCCGCATGCCGGTCCGACCCGTCCGGGTGCCGGTCATAGGCCGCGAGTGCCTCGCGTGCCGCCTGCCGTGCGCTGTCCGCGAGATCCGCCGGGGAGACGATGTGCCCGTCCCCGCCGAGCCGCAGCGCGAGCCTGCGCAGCGAGGTGGGGTCCGGGGTGCGCAGCGTGATCCGCAGGCCGCCGTCGGGGAGTTCATCGGCCGCGTCGTGGGGGTAGTACTCGGCGACCCAGCGGCCGCCGGGCCCCACCTCGATGACCACCTCGGGGTCCTCCGCGGCGGGCTGCACGAGCCCCTCGGAGAGATCACGCAGTTCGACCTCGGGCGGCGCGGACGGCTCGTCCAGGATCCTGATCTCGGCCACCCGGTCGAGGCGGAAGGTGCGGCGCGCCTCGGAGAGGTAGCACCACGCCTCCATGTACGTGTGCCCGACGGCGAAGAGCCGGATCGGGTCGACCTCGCGCTCGGTGAGCTCGTCGCGCGCGGGCGAGTAGTAGCGCAGCCAGAGCCGGCGCCGCTCGGAGATGGCGCGGTCGACGTCGGCGAAGACACCGCCCTCGGACTCGAAGGTCACCGAGAGCCGCGCACTGGCGCCGGCGTTCTCACCGGCGGCCGTCTCCAGCTTCGCGGTGGCGCGCACCAGCGCCAGCCGGTCGCTCTCGCGCAGCCCCGGAAGTGTGGAGACCGCGCGGGCGGCCACCAGGAGCGCGGTGGCCTCGTCGGCGGCGAGCCGCAGGGGGGCCGCCACATCGTCCGGATTGTGCCACCAGATGCGGTCGCCGTCGGTGTCGATGTCCAGGAGGTCGCCGCCGCGGAAACTGGTCCCGCACAGCGGCAGCACGTCCAGGTCGGAGATCAGCTCGTCCTCGGTGATCCCGAAGGCCCGGGCGACGTCGCTGACGTGGGCGCCGGGGCGCTCACGCAGATAGGTCACCAGGGAGAGCATCCGCCGGGTCTGGTCGATGGCGTTCGAGGCCATGGTCTGTACGTCCTCTCAGCCCTTGGCCACGGCGCGCAGCCGGTCCACCACGTCGGCCCGCAGCTCGGCGGGTTCCAGGACCACCACATCGGGTCCGAACTCCACCAGCCAGGCATCGAGCCCGTGCCCGTACGGAATCTCCAACTCGTCCCACCCCTCGCCCACTTCACGTATCCGGGCGGCCTTGGCGCGCAGCGGATAGCCCGCGCCCGTACGCAGTCGGATCAGGGCCGAGCGATCGGCACTCTCCCCCGCCCAGCTCGCGACGGTCTCGCGCACCGTGACCACATCGGGGATGTCGGCGGTGAACTTGCCGGCGCGGGCGCGGACCTTCCCCGTGATGCGGGAGAGCCTGAAGACGCGCTCGGCGCCGCGGTCACGGTCCCACCCCGCGAGGTACCAGTGGCCGCGCCAGCA
The DNA here is from genome assembly GCF_053610745.1 of Streptomyces sp. NPDC054866. Taxonomy (NCBI): domain Bacteria; kingdom Bacillati; phylum Actinomycetota; class Actinomycetes; order Kitasatosporales; family Streptomycetaceae; genus Streptomyces; species Streptomyces sp. NPDC054866. The sequence continues at coordinate 24,380 of NZ_JBSGZA010000010.1, read as the reverse complement.
CTCCAGCGCCCACGGCTCGACGTGACGCTGCTCGGGGCGGGCGGCGGTGGCCTTGCGGTAGTCGAAGACGACGGGGCGGCGGTCGCGGCAGGCGAGCATCAGCGGCTCGAAGGACGCCTCGTGCACAGGGATCCGCGGCTCCAGGGCGCTGTGCGCCTCGTACGGATCGACGTCCTCCGGAAGTCCGGCGGCGCGCAGCTTCTGCAGGGCGCCGCTGGCGGCTCCGGCGAGCCGCGCCTGCTGCCAGACCTTGGCCGCGAGGCCGAGCGCGGCGGCTTCCTCGGCGTCGATGGTGATGGGCGGCAGCCGGTTGCTGTCGCGGCGCGCGAGGTAGCCCACCTCGCCGTCGAGGTTCTCCACCGTCTCGATGACCAGGCCGAGTTCGCGCAGATCGTCCTTGTCGCGCTCGAACATCCGGTTGAAGGAGTCGTCGGACCCCGCCTCCAGATAGGCCTCGATGGACTCGCGCAGCTCGCGCTTGCTGAGCGGCCGCCGCGTCCCGAGCAGACACAGCGCGAGGTTCATCAGCCGCTCGGCCTTGGCAATGGCCATCGACGCCCTTTCTCAACAGTGCTTCCGACCGCTGACCGTACCGCCCAGGGGTGTCCGGGCAAAAGCCGAGGGCCCATGCCAGGACAGGCATGGACCCTCGGTGGACAGGTCTGATCAGACCCTGGCCCCAGTCGTCGCTCAGACGCCGACGAGGTCGCAGACGAAGATCAGCGTCTCGCCGGGCGCGATGCGGCCGCCACCGGCGCCGCGCTCGCCGTACGCGAGGTGCGAGGGGATGGTCAGCCGGCGGCGTCCGCCGACCTTCATGCCCTGGACTCCCTGGTCCCAGCCGGCGATGACCTGGCCGGCACCCAGCTGGAACTGGAGCGGCGTACCGCGGTTCCAGGAGGCGTCGAACTCTTCACCGGTGGAGAAAGCCACGCCCACGTAGTGGACGGAGACAGTGGCACCCGCCTTCGCCTCCGGTCCGTCGCCCTCCCAGATGTCCACGATCTCGAGGTCGGCCGGGGCCGGACCGTCGGGGAAGTCGATCTCGGGCTTCTCGATGCTCACGTTACTCATGCTCCTGCTTGATACGAATGACCGGCTGGGACAGTCTTACATCTTCGCGAGGATGTCCACGGAGAAGACCAGCGTGGAGTCCTTCTTGATGGTGCTGCCCTGCGGCGGCTGGTCGCCGTACCCGAGCTCCGGGGGGACGACGACCAGGACGCGGCTGCCCACCTTCTTGCCGGTCAGGCCCTGGGCCCAGCCCTTGACGACCTGCGCCAGCTGGAACGAGGCGAGCTGGCCGCTCTTGTACGAGGAGTCGAACTCCTTGCCGTCGGCCCACAGCACGCCCTTGTACTGGCACAGGAGGCTGTCGGTCTCCTTGATCTCGTCGCCGTCGCCCTCGAGGATGTAGTTCGCGACGAGCTTCTTCGGGGCGTCCTTCTTCGGGACGTCGATCTTGGGGGCCTTGCCGTCCGTGTTCGTGCCGACCTTGGGGAGGTCGATGTTGGACTGCGCGACCTCCTTGCCCTTGGCCGAGCTCTTGGCGCTGAAGGTGCCCACCAGATCGACGACGAAGACCAGCGTGTCGTCGCCCTTGATGCCCGCCTGCTTGTTGCCCTCGGTGCCGTAACCCATCTTCGGGGGGATCGCGAGCTCCACACGGCTGTCGAGCTTCTTGCCGACCAGGGCCTGGTCCCAGCCGGGGATGACCTGACCGACGCCGATCGGGAAGACCGTGGGGTTACCGCGGTCGTACGAGTTGTCGAAGACCTTGGCCGTGGCCCAGATCTGGCCGAGGTAGTTCGCCTGGAGGTAGTCGCCCTTCTTCACCTCGGCGCCCTTGCCCTCGATCAGGGTCTTGACCGCGAGGTCGGAGGACGGCTTCCCGGACCCCTTGGCGACGGTCGGCTTCTGGCCGAACTTGTTCCCCTTCGTGATCTCGGGCACCGGCCCGTCCACGATCTTCGCCGTCGGCGCGGCCGAGGTCGAGTTGGAAGGCGACGGGCTGTCGCTGGACTTGGCCTTGTCGGCCTTCTTGTCGTCACCACACCCGGCCAGCGTCAGCAGGCCGGCCGGAACAGCAAGGAGAAGTGAGCGTCGGCGCACGGTGGGGGCCTCGTATCGGTCGATCTTGTCGGTTGGCGTGCGCGCAACTCTACGCATGGAGAAGGGCGCCGTACGAGGAACGTACGGCGCCCCGCGTTGCGTTCCCGCAACGCGCCTCCTGTATCAGGGGTTACATACCGGCGATCAGTTTCTCCACCCGGTCGTCCACCGACCGGAAGGGGTCCTTGCACAACACCGTGCGCTGTGCCTGGTCGTTGAGCTTCAGGTGCACCCAGTCGACCGTGAAGTCGCGGCGCTGCTCCTGGGCCCTGCGGATGAAGTCGCCGCGCAGCCGCGCGCGGGTGGTCTGCGGCGGCACCGACTTGCCTTCGAAGATCTTCAAGTCGTTGCAGATACGGGCGGCTTGACCCTTCCTCTCCAGGAGGTAGTACAGCCCGCGACGGCGGTGGATGTCGTGATACGCGAGGTCTATCTGCGCGACCCGCGGATGCGACATGGTCATGTTGTTCTTTGCGCGGTACCGCTCGATGAGCTTGTACTTCATGACCCAGTCGATCTCGGTGCCGATGCGGTCGAGGTCCTCGGCCTCGATCGCGTCGAGCGTGCGGCCCCACAGCTCGAGGACCTGCTCGACCGTGCCCGTGCGGATGCCGCGGCGGTCCACGAAGTCCACGGCCTTCTCGTAGTACTCGCGCTGCACTTCGAGGGCGGAGGCCTCGCGGCCGCTGGCCAGACGCACCTTGCGGCGGCCCGTGATGTCGTGACTGACCTCGCGGATCGCCCGGATGGGGTTCTCCAGGGTCAGGTCCCGCATCACCGTGCCCGCTTCGATCATGCGCAGGACGAGGTCGGTGGCGCCGACCTTCAGGAGCATGGTCGTCTCGGACATGTTCGAGTCGCCGACGATGACGTGCAGCCTGCGGTAACGCTCGGCGTCCGCGTGCGGTTCGTCGCGGGTGTTGATGATCGGCCGGGAGCGGGTGGTCGCGGAGGAGACCCCTTCCCAGATGTGCTCGGCACGCTGACTGACGCAGTACACGGCGCCACGTGGAGTCTGCAGCACCTTGCCCGCGCCGCACAGCAGCTGTCGCGTGACGAGGAAGGGAATGAGGATGTCCGCGAGCCGCGAGAACTCCCCGTGCCGGGCCACCAGATAGTTCTCGTGGCAGCCGTAGGAGTTTCCCGCCGAGTCGGTGTTGTTCTTGAAGAGATAGACGTCGCCCGCGATTCCCTCCTCGTGCAGGCGGCGTTCGGCGTCGACGAGCAGGCCTTCCAGAATGCGCTCGCCCGCTTTGTCGTGCGTGACCAGCTCGGTCACGTTGTCACATTCCGGTGTCGCATATTCCGGATGTGACCCGACGTCAAGATAGAGGCGGGCGCCGTTCCGCAGAAAGACGTTGCTGCTGCGGCCCCATGAGACAACACGGCGGAAGAGGTAGCGCGCCACCTCGTCAGGCGACAGACGGCGCTGTCCCCTAAACGTGCACGTGACGCCGTACTCATTCTCCAGCCCGAAAATGCGGCGGTCCATGACTGAACATTACGCCTGATGCCCTGCCCTGAAACCGGGTTCGACGGCACCGTTTCGATCATTTTCCGATGAACCCGCAACGACCGCCGAATCAGCGGGGAGTACGAGCACCCGCGCCGTGGCCAGCAGAACAACCAGCGCGGCGACGCCCGCGCCCCCCGGAACGGCGAAGCCCCACACGGTCCCGCCCCACTCGACGACCGGACCCGCGGCGGCCGTGCCGAGCGACGCGCCGACGGTGAACGTGGTCACGAGCCAGGAGAACGCCTCGGTGACGGTGCCCCGCGGCGCGTGCCGGTCCACGATGATGAACGCGCACGCGAGCGCCGGCGCCAGGAAGATCCCGGCGACGGCCGACAGCGCCGTCATCGCTACGGCACCGGGCGTCAGCGTCAACGGCCAGTAGCAGAGGGCCAGCAGGGCCACCAGGCCGGTCAGCCGCTTCTCCGGTACGCCGGCCCACTGCCGCGCCCCGTACACGGAACCGCCGACCAGGGCGCCGAGGCCGAGCGCCGCCATCATCCAGCCGTACACCGCGTCGCCGCCGTTCTCATCGGCGTACGACACGCCCGCGACGGTGATGGAGCCGAGCGCCATGCCGATGAAGAGGAACGCGCCGAGCAGCGCGATGAGCCCGGGTGAGCGCAGCGCGCCGAGCCAGTGCGCCTCACGGGGCGCCGAGCGCCACGCGCGCGAGGGCTGCGACATCACTACGGAGAGGGCGCCGAGCACGCCGATGACGTTCACGACGAGCAGCGCGGCCTGCTCCGACCAGAGCGCCACACAGCCGGTGATCAGCAACGGGCCCACGGTGAACATGACTTCCTGGGCGATCGCGTCCATGGCGTACGCCCTGTGCACCTGCTCCTCCTTGCCGAGGACGCTCGGCCACAGCGCGCGCAGGCCGCCCTCCAGGGGCGGTGTGAACAGCCCGGCCACGCCAACGGCCACGTACGCGAGGCCGAGCGAATCGGGCCCGGTGAAGGCGAAGGCCCCCATGCCGAGCGCGGAGACGACCGCCGCGGGGAGCTGGATCCGCGGCTGCCCGTACAGGTCCACCAGGCGGCCGAGCAGCGGCTGCCCCACCGCGTTGGCCACGCCGTACACCGCGGCGAGGCCACCGGCCAGGCTGTAGGTCCCGCCCTCGGCGCGGATGAACAGCACGATCGCGATCGCGGCGGTCGCGTTCGGCAGCCGGCCCACCAGCGTGCCCGCGAGCAGCCGCCCGGCATATCTCGTCCGGAGGATCTCCGCGTATCCGGCAGCCATGCTTCCCGCCCCTCACCCCGCGCCGACGCGCAGAGGTTTTACGTATAACGTCGAGCGTCATACGTACCATGAGCGCTCACCGCGGGTCCATCCCGATCTCCCCGCGGGACCGATCCGGGAGGTACCAAAAGTGGCCGGGCCACAGCAGGAGGCCGCGGGGCCACGCCCCACGAGCCGCGACGTCGCCCGCGCCGCCGGGGTGTCCCAGGCCACCGTCTCCCTCGTGTTCGGCGAGAAGTGGCGCGGCCGTGTCGCCGAACGGACCGCCGAGCGCGTCCGGGCCACCGCCCGCGAGCTCGGCTACCGCCCGAACCTCGCCGCCCGCAACCTCCGCCTCGGCCGCACCAGGACGGCCCTCCTCGTCGTCCCCGCCCTCACCAACGAATTCTTCGCCCGCGTCTACACCGGAGCCGCCCGCGTCGCCGCCGAACACGGCTTCGGAGTCGTCCTCTACCCCTCCCCCGAAGGCATCGGCCCCGCCCGCGACCCCTTCGACTCCAGCCGCGCCGCCCTCGACGGCATCCTCGCCTCCTCCATCGCGTCCGACGCCCTCGCCACCATCCAGGGCGACGAACTCCCCCTGGTCATGCTCGACAGCGACCCCGCGGGCAGCCTCGGCGCGGCCACCGTCAACCTCGACATCGGCGACGGAATGCGCCAGACCACCGAACATCTCCTGGCCATGGGCCACCGCGACTTCCTGCACCTCGCCGCGGGCGTCGACTCCTGGACCTTCGACGTTCGCTCCGACGCCCTCGCGGCGGCCCTGAGGGGCACCGGCGCGGCCGTACGCACGGCTCGGGCACTCCTCACCGTCGAGGACGCCCGCACGGCCACCGAGGCCGCCCTCTCCGCGCCCGGACCCCGCCCCACGGCGCTCGTCTGCGACGACGACATCCTCGCCGCGGGCGCCTGCAAGGCGGCCCGCCGCCTCGGCCTGCGCGTACCCGAAGACCTCTCCGTGACCGGCTTCGACGACCTCACCCTGGCCACCGCCGTGGAACCCGAGCTCACCACCGTGCGACTGCCGGCGGAACAGTTCGGCGAACGGGGCATGACGTCCCTGCTCGCCGTCCTCGACGGCCGCACGCCCCAGACCGACACCCTCCCCGTCGAGCTGGTCATCCGCGGCTCGACGGCCCCTGCCGCCCGCTAGACCCCGCACATGCGTGTGCCCCCGTGTTCCGGCCAGGGCCGGAACACGGGGGCACACGACGAACCGAACTACTCCTCGGAGGATCCGGACCCGGAGTCGGAGCCGGAATCCGTCTCCTCCTCGTTGTCGGACTCGGCGTCCGTGGGCGCCGAGGCACCGCCTTCGAGCAGCCGCGCGAGCTGACGCCCGACGATCCGCTTGAACTTCCGCTGCTGCGGCCGCGTACGGTCAAGGACCGCCACTTCGAGCCGCTCCGCGGGGATCTCCCGCTCGCTGCCGTTGGTGTCGCGGGACAGCGACTGCACGGCCAGCTTCAGGGCCTCGGCGAGCGACATCCCGTCACGATGACGCTGATCGAGATACGCGCTGATCTGTTCGGCGTTGCCGCCGACCGCGACCGAACCGTGCTCGTCCACGATCGAACCGTCGTGCGGCAGCCGATAGATCTGATCGGCGTCAGCCGTGGCGCCCACCTCGGCGACGACCAGCTCCACCTCGTACGGCTTCTCCGCCTGGCTCGAGAAGATCGTGCCCAGCGTCTGGGCATAGACGTTCGCGAGCCCACGGGCCGTCACATCGTCACGGTCGTACGTGTATCCACGGAGATCGGCGTACCGCACACCGCCGATCCGGAGGTTCTCGTACTCGTTGTACTTGCCGGCGGCCGCGAAGCCGATCCGGTCATAGATCTCGCTGAACTTGTGCAGCGCACGGGACGGGTTCTCGCCGACGAACACGATGCCATCGGCGAACTGCAGCACAACAAGGCTGCGACCGCGGGCGATGCCCTTGCGGGCGTATTCCGCCCGGTCGGCCATGGCCTGCTGGGGTGAGACATAGAACGGCGTCGACACCGGCTATCCGTCCCTTTCTGTCAGTGACTCAGTCAGTGGCGAATACGGATCGATCAGAGCAGTGCGGCCCGCGGGCCGTCGGGCTGCTCCAGGCGCCGCTCAAGGATCGAGCGGGCGATCTCGGAGGACTCCTCGTCCCCCAACCGCCGGAAACCCTCGTCGGAGATCACGGTGACGATCGGATAGATGCGGCGGGCGACATCAGGACCACCCGTCGCCGAGTCGTCGTCCGCGGCGTCGTACAACGCCTGCACGACGAGCGTCGTCGCTTCCTCCTCCGACAGATCCTTGCGGTAGAGCTTCTTCATCGCACCACGCGCGAAGACCGAACCGGAGCCGGTGGCCGCGAAGCCGTGCTCCTCGGAACGGCCGCCCGTGACGTCGTAACTGAAGATGCGCCCCTTCTCGCGGTCCACGTCGTACCCCGCGAAGAGCGGGACAACGGCCAGGCCCTGCATGGCCATTCCCAGGTTCGACCGGATCATCGTGGAGAGACGATTTGCCTTGCCCTCCAGGGAGAGCGTGGCGCCCTCGACCTTCTCGAAGTGCTCTAGCTCCAGCTGGAAGAGCTTGACCATCTCCACGGCGAGACCGGCGGTGCCGGCGATGCCGACCGCGGAGTACTCGTCGGCCGGGAAGACCTTCTCGATGTCGCGCTGCGCGATGACATTGCCCATGGTCGCCCGCCGGTCACCGGCGAGCACCACGCCGCCGGGGAACGTCGTCGCCACGATGGTCGTGCCGTGCGGCGCCTCGATCACACCCTGCGTGGGCGGCAACTGCCGGTTGCCCGGCAGGATGTCGGGCTGATGCTCGGACAGAAAGTCCATGAAGGACGAAGACCCAGGCGTCAGGAAGGCAGCTGGTAGACGCCCGGTGCTACGAGTGTTGGCTTCCACGCGTTTCCTTCCAGGTAAGTGACGGCCCGCCGCAAAGTGTCGGGAAATTCTCCCAACTCGCCGATGGCCGAATTGCAGTTGAAGCACAGTACGCCACGGACCCTACCCGTCTCGTGGCGGTGATCCACATGAACGGCTGAAGCGTTCGGAGAGATCACACAAGGCCCCGCCGGAGAGCGTCGCCAGGTCATCCGAGGCATGGCGGTCCTGCGACCACCGGCCAACGGCCGACCCAGCAACCCCCCAGCCCGACCTTCGGTTCAAGCCTTCGAAACGAAGGTGGAACGACTTACTCGCCACCCTTTTGCACAAAGGAGCGCACGAAGTCCTCGGCATTCTCCTCAAGGACGTCGTCGATCTCGTCCAGGACGGAGTCCACGTCGTCGCTCAGCTTCTCCTGGCGCTCCTTGAGGTCTTCGGAGCCCTGCGCTTCCTCTGTCTGCTCCTCGACCTCCTCGGTGGAACGCGTTGCCTTCTGCTGTCCGCCGCCGGTGTCCTTGGTCGCCATCTACCTCACCCCGCTCGTTCGGTTCGATGCACTTGATCAGACCCTATAAGCCAGGTCTGACATCGGCCCCGTAGTTACTGCAACGTCCGGGGACCACCTCGATGATTCCCACACGCCGGGTCTTTCAGCCTCCGGAGAGCACCCGTACCAGATCCTCCGCCGTGCGGCAGCGGTCCAGGAGCTCCTTTACGTGGTTCCGCGTCCCCCGCAGGGGCTCCAGTGTGGGCACACGCTGGAGGGAGTCGCGGCCCGGGAGGTCGAAGATGACCGAATCCCACGAGGCCGCGGCCACGTCGTCCGCGTACTGCTCCAGGCAGCGGCCGCGGAAGTAGGCGCGTGTGTCCTCCGGAGGCTTGGTCTGGGCGCGCTCGACCTGTGGCTCCTCCAGGAGGCGCTTCATCTTGCCGCGTGCCACCAGGCGGTTGTAGAGGCCCTTGTCGGGCCGTACGTCCGCGTACTGGAGGTCGACGAGGTGCAGCCGTGCCGCGTCCCAGTCGAGGCTGTCACGGCGGCGGTAGCCCTCCATGAGTTCCCGCTTGGCGACCCAGTCGAGCTCTCCGGAGAGGCTCATCGGGTCGCTCTCCAGGCGGCCCAGGACGTCTTCCCAGCGGCCGAGGATGTCCTTGGTCTGCTCGTCGGCGTCGGAGCCGTACCGCTCCTCCACGTATTTGCGGGCCAGCTCGAAGTACTCCATCTGGAGCTGGACAGCGGTGAGTGTCCGGCCGCTACGGAGTGTGATCAGACGCTTGAGTGTCGGGTCGTGCGAGACCTGGTGGAGGGTGCGCACGGGCTGGTCGATGGCGAGGTCCACCGCGATGAAGCCGTCCTCGATCATGGCGAGGACCAGGGATGTCGTGCCCAGCTTCAGATACGTCGAGATCTCGGAGAGGTTCGCGTCGCCGATGATGACGTGCAGGCGGCGGTACTTCTCGGCGTCGGAGTGCGGCTCGTCCCTGGTGTTGATGATGGGCCGCTTGAGGGTCGTCTCCAGTCCCACCTCGACCTCGAAGTAGTCGGAGCGCTGGCTGAGCTGGAAGCCGTGCTCGTGCCCGTCCTGGCCGATGCCGACGCGTCCCGCGCCGGTGACGACCTGCCGGGACACGAAGAACGGCGTCAGGTGGCGCACGATGTCCGAGAAGGGGGTCTCCCGCTTCATCAGGTAGTTCTCGTGCGTGCCGTACGAGGCGCCCTTGTTGTCGGTGTTGTTCTTGTAGAGGTGGATCGGCTGGGCCCCGGGCAGCTGTGCGGCCCGCTCGGCCGCCTCCGCCATGATGCGCTCGCCGGCCTTGTCCCACAGGACGGCGTCCCAGGGGTTGGTGACCTCGGGTGAGCTGTACTCGGGGTGCGCGTGGTCCACGTAGAGGCGCGCCCCGTTGGTGAGGATCACGTTGGCGAGGCCGATGTCCTCGTCGGTGAGCTGACTGGAATCGGCGGTCTCACGGGCGAGGTCGAAGCCCCGCGCGTCCCGCAGGGGGTTCTCCTCCTCGAAGTCCCAGCGGGCGCGTCGCGCCCGGTGCATCGCCGCGGCGTAGGCGTTGACGATCTGGGACGAGGTGAGCATGGCATTGGCGTTCGGGTGGCCGGGGACGGAGATCCCGTACTCCGTCTCGATGCCCATTACTCGCCGTACGGTCATGCGGCCCTCCTTGCCCGGCGGCGCTCCCCTTCGGGAACGGCGCTCAAGTACCGCTGGTTCTCCGGTGCGTGTGCGGTGCCCGTCCCCGCACTGCGCGACTCGGCGGTACCGAAGAGCCTAGAGCGCCTTTGCGCTGGTGGGGAGATCATTGCCTTCATTGAAAAACAGACAGCTGCGGGTACCCACGAAGGACACCCGCAGCCGCCCTGCCTTCTACAGGTACTGACCGGTGTTCGCCACCGTGTCGATGGAGCGTCCGGTGTCCGCGCCCTGCTTTCCGGTGACGAGCGTACGGATGTAGACGATCCGTTCGCCCTTCTTGCCGGAGATGCGGGCCCAGTCGTCCGGGTTGGTGGTGTTGGGCAGGTCCTCGTTCTCCTTGAACTCGTCGATGCAAGCCTGGAGGAGGTGAGAGACCCTGATGCCCTTCTGGTTGGCGTCGAGGAAGGCCTTGATGGCCATCTTCTTGGCGCGTCCGACGATGTTCTCGATCATGGCGCCGGAGTTGAAGTCCTTGAAGTACAGGACTTCCTTGTCGCCGTTGGCGTACGTCACCTCGAGGAAGCGGTTCTCCTCGGACTCCGCGTACATCTGCTCGACGACGGACTGGATCATGCCGTCCACGGTGGTGCGCCGGTCGGCGCTGTGTTCGGCGAGGTCGTCCGCGTGCAGCGGGAGCCGCTCGGTGAGGTACTTGGCGAAGATGTCCTTCGCCGCCTGGGCGTCCGGGCGCTCGATCTTGATCTTCACGTCGAGTCGTCCTGGCCGCAGGATCGCGGGGTCGATCATGTCCTCACGGTTGGAGGCGCCGATGACGATGACGTTCTCCAGGCCTTCCACGCCGTCGATCTCGGCGAGCAGCTGGGGGACGATGGTGTTCTCCACGTCCGAGCTGACTCCGGATCCGCGGGTGCGGAAGAGGGATTCCATCTCGTCGAAGAAGACGATGACGGGGGTGCCCTCGCTCGCCTTCTCCCTCGCACGCTGGAAGACCAGGCGGATGTGACGCTCGGTCTCGCCGACGTACTTGTTGAGGAGTTCGGGTCCCTTGATGTTGAGGAAGAAGCTCTTCCCCGCTGCCGCTCCGGTCACCTCGGCGACCTTCTTGGCAAGGGAGTTGGCGACGGCCTTCGCGATCAGCGTCTTGCCGCAGCCGGGGGGCCCGTACAGCAGGACGCCCTTGGGCGGCCGCAGTTCGTGCTCCCTGAAGAGGTCCGGGTAGAGGTAGGGCAGTTCGACCGCGTCGCGGATCAGCTCGATCTGGTTGCCCAGGCCGCCGATCTGCTCGTAGCCGATGTCCGGTACCTCTTCGAGGACGAGTTCTTCGACCTCGCTCTTGGGGACCACTTCGTAGACGTAGCCGGAGCGGGGTTCGAGCAGGAGTGCGTCGCCGGGGCGGATGGTGACGTCGAGGAGTGGTTCGGCGAGCCGCACCACCCGCTCCTCGTCGGTGTGCCCGACCACCAGGGCGCGCTCGCCGTCCTCAAGGATCTCCTTGAGGGTGACGATGTCGCCCACGCTCTCGTACTCCATGGCCTCGACCACGTTGAGTGCTTCGTTGAGCATGACTTCCTGGCCACGCCTGAGCTCTTCGAGCTCCACGCTGGGGCTGACGTTCACCCGGAGCTTGCGGCCCCCGGTGAAGATGTCCGCCGTGCCGTCCTCGTTCGCGACGAGGAAGACTCCGAAGCCGGCCGGCGGCTGCGCGAGCCGGTCGACTTCCTCCTTGAGGGCCACGATCTGGTCGCGGGCCTCACGGAGCGTGTTGGCGAGCCGCTCGTTCTGTGCGGATACGCCGGCCAGGTTGGTCTGCAGCTCGACGATCCGCTCTTCGAGAATCCTCGTATGCCGCGGAGAGTCGGCGAGCTTGCGTCGCAGGACGGCGATTTCCTGCTCGAGATAGGCAACCTGACCGGCGGGGTCCTCAGACCCTCGCCCCGGCCGGATGCCGCGGTTGATGTCGTCGTCGTGTGCTGCCACGGTCCTCACCTCCTCCAAGGGGAGCTGGACGCTTCCAGACCCTACCTGGGTGGGTGTCGATTGAAACCCCTAGATCACAAAGACGGTAGAGGTGTGTCCGATCTTCACCCTTGCGCTCTCCCTCACGTCAGGTCATTACCCACCCAGCAACATCGGAAAGCGGGCGGTTGTATCGTCGAAGCGTTCAACACCCGTCAGAGCTGGCCCGACTTGTACCCGAGTCGGTGGGCTCGACGCAGCGATCGGCAGGAGATATGACCGTGCAGAACGAGGCTGGGACCGGCCCTGAGGGCGATCTCCTGGAGGTCTGGATCGACCAGGACCTCTGCACCGGCGACGGCATCTGCGCGCAGTACGCGCCCGAGGTCTTCGAGCTGGACATCGACGGCCTGGCCTATGTGAAGAGCGGTGACGACGAGCTTCTGCAGGCGCCGGGCGCCACAACGCCCGTACCGCTGCCGCTTCTGCGTGATGTGGCGGACTCGGCGAAGGAATGCCCCGGGGACTGCATCCACGTGCGTCGCGTTTCGGACAGGGTGGAGGTCTACGGCCCCGACGCCGCGTGAGGGCGCGAAGTCGATGACGAACTAGACGACTGACAAGGGCCTGTGCCCGCCGCTGGACGGCGGGCACAGGCCCTTGTTCGTGTCTCTTCGGTCACACGCTGTGTGCCCCGGCCGGTGTGGAGCGGGCGAACGTGCCGTCTTTCCATTGCCACTTGGCCTCCTCCTGGAGGTCGGGGCAGCAGCTGGGCACGTTCGGTGACGAGTAGCCGAGGAGCGTGGCGGTGATCACACCGTCACGTACGGCGAAGTCGCTGACGTTCTGGCGGTCCTTCGGGTCGACGAGGGTGGCGACGACCCGGGGCTTGCCCTCCGTGGGGCGCGTGACGACGTACACACCGTCGGGCGGCGTGCCCGATCCGGCGGCGCAGTGCACCACGGCGACGGTCTCCGGTCTGCCGTCCCCGTCGAGGTCCCCGGAGGCCTTCTTCTTGACCACGGGTTTCACGCTGCCGCAGGTGAGGGGGTACGTGACGGTGGCCGGATCCGGGGCGGTCGCGGGCGCGGGGGCGGCCGCGGTCTTGCTGGACGGCTTGGAGCCCGCCTGTGCGGCGTTCGCGGGGTCGGGCTGAAGGAAGGACGAGCCGGCGACGACGGCGGCGAGCGCGGCCGCGGTGGCCAGCCAGTGGATGGGGCGGGTGGTGTTGTGTGCCAGTTCCGGGACGGCGGGGTGCTGCACTAGGAGTGTCTCCTGTGAGGGCTGTGCCGGTGGGGGAGGTGGCCAGCATCGTGCCATACCTCACAGTGCGGCGGAACACCGGGGTCGGCGGCTTCCGTGAACGGAAAGGCGCCGCCGCCGAGTTCCCTTCTCTCGTGGGGAACTCGGCGGCGGCGCCGGTGCGTTCAGCGGTTGTACGCGGGTGTCGGCGGTGCCGGGTGTTTCAGCCTTCCGCGCGGGGTGTGCCGCCGCCGGCGTTCGGGCCGGTGTAGTCGTCGCCGTAGGCGCCCTTGGAGGGGCGGCGGCGGCGCATGGGCGGCTCGACGCCGTCCGCGAGGCGGCGGGCGGTGAGCAGGAAGCCGGTGTGGCCGATCATGCGGTGGTCGGGGCGGACGGCGAGGCCCTCGACGTGCCAGTTGCGGATCATCGATTCCCAGGCGGTCGGCTCGTTGAAGCCGCCGATCTCGCGGATGGACTCGACGGTCCTCGCGAGCTGGGTGGTGGTCGCGACGTAGCAGCAGAGGATGCCGCCGGGGACGAGCGCCTTGGAGACGACGTCCAGGCACTCCCAGGGGGCGAGCATGTCGAGGATGACGCGGTCGACGTCGGTGTCGCTCAGGTTGTCCTGGAGGTCGCCGACGGTGAGCTGCCAGGCGGGGTGCGGGGCGCCGAAGTAGCGCTCCACGTTCTGCTGGGCGATCTCGGCGAAGTCCTCGCGGCGCTCGTACGAGTGCAGCATTCCGTCGTCGCCGATGGCGCGCAGGAGGAAGCTGCTGAGCGAGCCGGAGCCCACACCCGCTTCGACGACGCGTGCGCCGGGGAAGATGTCGGCGAAGGCCAGGATCTGCCCCGCGTCCTTGGGGTAGACCACGGCGGCGCCGCGGGGCATGGACAGGACATAGTCGGGGAGCAGGGGGCGCAGCGCGAGGTAGGCGACGTTTCCCGTGGTGCGGACAACGCTGCCCTCGGGAGCACCGATCAGCTCGTCGTGGGGGAAGGAACCCTTGTGGGTGTGGAAGTTCTTCCCGGCCTCGAGCGTGAACGTGTAGTGGCGGCCCTTGGGGTCGGTCAGCTGAACCTGGTCCCCGACCTTGAAGGGCCCGCGTCGGCGGGCGGCACCGGTCGGTTCGGACATGTGAACAGCCTACCGGCCCCCGCGCGGGCCTCGGACCCGGGTGGGCGTCAGCTGGGGCGGGCCATCGCCTTGACGAAGGCGCGCTCCACGTCGGCGGCGGACAGCACTCCGTAGATCTCGCCGGAGGCCTCGACCACGAGGTACTCGGTGGCGGGCGTCGCCCGGAGCGTGTCGAGGAGCTCCTCGCCCGCGAGCTCGGCGGAGATCCGCATGCCTTCGGTGATGTCCTGGGCGAGGCCGCTGACGGTGACCCAAGGGCGGCGGTGCTCGGGCACGCCGACGATGGCCGCCTCGCGGACCACCGACATCGGGTCGCCGTCGGCGTCGACGACGACGAGGGCGCGGGCCCCGGCGTCGTTGGCGCGGCGCAGTGCCTCGGAGAGCGGGGTGCCGGACTCGACGGGGACGGCGCGGCGGGTCAGGGCGCGGGCGCGGAGCTCGGGCAGGTGTTCGCGCAGGCGGGCCATGCGGAGGCTGTTTCCGGCGCCGGTCCAGATGATGGCGGCGAGGATCGCGGCAAGGAGGGCGTCGGTGACGGTGTCCATGCCGCCGATGTCCTGGCTCTCGCCGCCGAGCGCGCCGGACTGGTTGAGGAGGGGCAGGCCGATCAGGACGGAGATGGCGAGCGCGCGGCCGACCCAGGCGGCGGCGATGGTGCCGCTCATGGGCTTGCCGGTGATCTTCCAGACGACGGCGCGGAGCATGCGGCCGCCGTCCAGGGGCAGGCCCGGCAGGAGGTTGAAGGCGGCGACGATGAGGTTGGAGATCATCAGGCCCGCGAGCAGGACGCCGGGCACGGTGCCGGGCTCCACGAGGCGCATGGCCCCGTAGAAGACGCCGGAGAGGACGAGGGAGAGCAGGGGGCCCACGAAGGCGAGGACGAACTCGCGTCCCGGTGTCTCCGACTCCTTCTCGATCTCCGAGACGCCGCCGAAGAACTGCAGCTGGATGCGGCGCACCGGCAGCTTGTAGCGCAGGGCGACGACGGTGTGCGCCAGTTCGTGGACGAGCACGGAGGCGTAGAAGGCCACGGCGAAGAAGAGCGAGACGAGATAGCGGGCGGCGCCGAGTTCGGGCAGGACGCGGTCGAGCTGGCCGCCGAAGACCCAGGTGATGAGGGCGGCTACGAGGAACCAGCTCGGGGCCACGTACACGGGCACGCCGAACGGGCGTCCCATGAGCAGGCCTCCCCCGGGGCCCTTCTTGCCCTGGGGAGGGGTGGCCTTCGGGGTGGGGCCGTGGCTGGCGTGCGCGTACTCGGGGTGGGTGTCGTGCGGGGGCTTCCCGGGCGTGTCCCGCGGGGTCTTGGTGAGGCGGTCGGCGGGCCGCGGGGCTTCGGCCGCGGGGCGCGGTGCTCCCTCGGGGGCCTGCCGGGGTTCCTCTTCGCTCGCCTGGGGCCGGGCGGTGTCGTCAGTGCTCTGTGTGCCCTCGGGGCCTGTTTCGGCACCCGGTCGCCGACCGTCCGTGCCGTCGGATCGCGGCCTGCCGCTCCCGCCGCTCTCGTCCACGATGTCCCCTCGTTCGAAGCGTCCCTCGCCCCTGCCCGGCGCGGTACACGCACGATCATGCAGGGCGAGAGGGTCTGTCGTCGATGGTATGCGGCCGTTGTCAGTGGCGGGTCGTAGGGTCTGTCCTCATGGAAACCAGCACCGACGGTGTCGTGACGGCCGTGCGTCCGGCGTCCCTGTCGCCCTCGCGCGCCAGTGACTTCATGCAGTGTCCGCTGCTCTACCGGTTCCGGGTGATCGACAAGCTGCCGGAGAAGCCGAGCGAGGCGGCGACCCGCGGCACGCTGGTGCACGCCGTCCTGGAGCGGCTTTTCGACGCGCCCGCGGGTGAGCGGACGGCGCCGCGCGCGAAGTCCCTGATCCCGGGGCAGTGGGACCGCCTTCGCGAGGCCAAGCCGGAGCTGACGGAGCTGTTCGCCGACGACGAGCAGGGTGAGCGGCTCGCGCGCTGGCTGGCGGACGCGGAGAAGCTCGTCGAGCGGTGGTTCACCCTTGAGGACCCCACCCGCCTGGAGCCGGCCGAGCGCGAGCTGTTCGTGCAGGCGGAGCTGGAGTCGGGCCTGAAGCTGCGCGGCATCATCGACCGCGTGGACGTGGCGCCCACCGGCGAGGTGCGGATCGTCGACTACAAGACAGGCAAGGCCCCGCGCCCCGAGTATTCGGAGGGCGCGCTCTTCCAGATGAAGTTCTACGCCCTGGTGGTGTGGCGGCTGAAGGGCGTGGTCCCGCGCCGCCTCCAGCTCGTCTATCTGGGCAGCGGCGACGTCATCACGTACGACCCCAGGACCGAGGATCTGGAGCAGGTCGAGCGGAAGCTGCACGCGCTGTGGGAGGCGATCACGCTCGCCACCGAGACGGGTGACTGGCGGCCGAGGCCCACGAAGCTCTGCGGCTGGTGCGACCACCAGGCCGTATGTCCGGAATTCGGCGGGACTCCCCCGCCGTACCCCCTTGCGGTGAGGGTGCCCGAGTCCGAAGAGGACACGCAGGGCAGAATGGCCCCGGGCTAGCGAAGGAGAGTTACGTGGCGATCCGTGTCCTACTGGTCGACGACCAGCCACTGCTGCGCACCGGGTTCCGGATGATCCTGGAGGCCGAGCAGGACGTCGCGGTCGTCGGCGAGGCCGGAGACGGCCTACAGGCTCTCGACCAGGTGCGGGCGCTACAGCCCGATGTGGTCCTGATGGACATCCGCATGCCGCGGATGGACGGCGTCGAGGCGACCCGGCAGATCACCGGT
Source organism: Streptomyces sp. NPDC054866 (assembly GCF_053610745.1). Classification (NCBI taxonomy): domain Bacteria; kingdom Bacillati; phylum Actinomycetota; class Actinomycetes; order Kitasatosporales; family Streptomycetaceae; genus Streptomyces; species Streptomyces sp. NPDC054866. The sequence continues at coordinate 7,370 of NZ_JBSGZA010000010.1, read as the reverse complement.
CCTGGCCGGGACGGTCCTGCGAAGGTCCTGGTCCTGACCACCTTCGACCTCGACGAGTACGTGGTGGAGGCGCTGCGCGCGGGTGCCAGCGGCTTCCTCCTCAAGGACGCCCCGGCGAACGAACTGGTGCAGGCGATCCGGGTGGTCGCGTCGGGCGAGGCGATGCTCGCGCCGAGCATCACGCGCAGGCTCCTCGACAAGTACGCGGGGCATCTCCCCTCGGGCGACGAGCCGGTGCCGGACACCTTGCACACGCTCACCGAGCGGGAGGTCGAGGTGCTCAAGCTGGTGGCGCGCGGCCTGTCGAACGCGGAGATCGCGGCGGACCTGTTCGTGAGCGAGACGACGGTCAAGACGCACGTGGGCCATGTGCTCACGAAGCTCGGCCTCCGCGACCGGGTGCAGGCCGCGGTGTACGCGTACGAGAGCGGTCTGGTGCGGCCGGGCGCCCAGTAGAACCCGCACAGACGGATGAACGACTGAAGGTGGCCACCCCGAGGGGCGGCCACCTTCAGTCGTTCGTGGGGCGAGGATCAGGCCTTGCTGAGTTCCCAGAAGCGGAAGACCGTCGACGCGTCGAGGCACGACTCGACGCCGTACACGTCGTCGGAGATGACGGCGTACTGCTTGGCCTGCCAGACCGGCAGGATCGGCAGCTCGTTCGCGACGGTGTCCTGGAGCCGGGAGTAGTCCTCGTCGGTCTTGGTGCGGTCGGTCTCGGCGGCGGTGCCGGGGATGATCTTCCCGGTGATGTCGCTGTTCCGGTAGCCGTTGTCCAGGACGTTGCCCTTGCCGAAGAACGGCTGCGTGAAGTTGTCCGGGTCCGGGTAGTCCGGGACCCAGCCCTTGACGTACACGCCGTACTTGCCGGACTTGATGTCCCGCTCGTACTGGCTGAATTCGATCGACTTCACGTCGGCGTCGAAGAGACCACTTGCGTTGAGCTGCTTGGCGATCGCCCGCAGCTCCTGGTCGGTCGAGGGGCCGTAACGCGACGGCGTGGACCAGAGCGTGAGCTTGACCTTGCCGCTCAGGCCCTCCTCACGCAGGGCCGCCGCGGCCTTGGAGCGCTGCGGGCGGGCGCCGTAGGTGTCGAAGAAGGCGGTGTTGTGGCCGCCGATCCCGGCCGGGACGATCGAGTACAGCGGCGTCGCCGTGTCCCGGTAGACGTCCTTGACCAGGGCGTCACGGTCGAGCAGGTACGCCATGGCCTTGCGGACGCCCAGCTTGCCCGCGACCGGGTCCTTCATGTTGAAGACCAGGTGCTGCACCTCGGCGCTCGTGCCCTCGACGACGTCGATGTTCTGGCTCGCCTCGGAGGTGTCCGCCTCGATGTCCGCGATGTCGTTGGCGGCGAGGCCTCGGTACGCGATGTCGATCTTGTCGTCCAGGAGCGCCTTCTTCAGGCCCTTCTGGTCGTCGTGGAAGAACTTGAGCGTGACGCCCTTGTTCTTCACCTTGGCGGTGCCCTTGTAGTCGGGGTTGACCGAGAAGACCGCCTGCTCCTTGTCGAAGGAGTCGAGCTTGTACGGTCCCGAACCCGTGGCCTCGTCGCCGCCGCGCAGGGAGTTCATGTCGTACGACGCGTGGTCGACGATGGAACCGGCGCCGGACGCGATCTTGCTGGGGAAGGTCGCGTCGGCGTACTTGAGCTTGAAGACGACCTTCTTGGCGTTCGGGGTCTCGACGCGGTCGAGCATCGGGAACATGATCGCGGGGCCGTCGTCGTCATTGATCTTCATCATGCGGTCGAAGGAGAACTTGACGTCCTTCGAGGTCAGCGCGTTGCCGTTGCTGAACTTCAGACCGTCCCGCAGCGTGCACTCGAAGACCTTGGTCTCCGTGTCCGTGAAACCGCACTCCTTCGCGGCCTCGGGCTCCGGCTCGGTGCCCCCGTTCGGGAAGCTCATCAGGGACTGGAAGACGTTGTTGAACAGGAGCCACGACCCGGGGTCGTAGCCGGATGCCGGGTCGGTGGCAAGGACGTCGTCCGACATCCCCATCACCACCGATTCGCCGTCCTCCCCCGCTCCACCCGATTCCGAGCCGCAGCCGGTCAGCAGGGCGGCGGCCAGTCCTCCCGTGAGGGGAAGGGCCAACCACTGGTTACGCAATTTCACGTACGTGCCTTGTCGTTGATGTCCATCGGTGGAGCGAAGCCCGGCAGAGTGCCGGTGTGCGCGGAGGTCAGCCGCTCACACCGCGGCCGAGCTCCCACAGCTGCAGGTTCGAGGAGGAGTTGAGGGCCCACTCGACGCCGGTGATGTCGTCGCGGGCGGCGATGTACTGCTTGCCCTGCCAGAGGGGAAGCACCGGTACGTCCTCGGCGACGATGTCCTGGATCTTCTTGATGCTCTTGGAGGCGGTCAGCCGGTCGGCCTCGCGGCGCGAGTGCGGGATCAGCTCCTCGTTGATGGTGCTGTTCACGTACGGCGAGCCGAGGAAGTTGTCCTCGTCGAGGAACGGCGCGAGGAAGTTGTCGGCGTCGGGGAAGTCGGGGAACCAGCCCATCCCGTAGACGTCGTAGGCGCCCTTCTGCTCGGCGGCGCGGAAGGTGCCCCAGGCCTCGCCCTTGATCGACACGTCGAACAGGCCGCTGGCGTTGAGCTGCTTCTTCAGCAGCTCGAACTCCTTCTTGGTGCCCGGGCCGTAGTGGTCGGTCGTGTAGTGCAGGGTGAGCTTCACCGGCGTGCTGATGTCGGCCTTCTGGAGCAGGTTCCGGGCCTTGGCCGGGCTCGGGTCGCCGTACTTGTTGAAGAACGAGTTGGTGTGGCCCGTGATCGTGGTCGGCACCAGGGAGTAGAGCGGCTCGGCCGCGTCGCCGTACACGCCGGTCGCGAGGGCGCCGCGGTCGATGACCTGCGCCATGGCCTGGCGCACTGCCTTGGACTTGACGGTGGTGGCGTCCGTGTTGAAGCCGAGGTAGCGGATCTCGAGGCCGGGCGTCTCGACGAACTCGATGTTCTTGCCCGGGTCCTCGCCGAGCTGCTTGATCTGCTCGGGCGACATGGTGCGCGTCATCATGTCGATGTCGCCGCCCTTGAGTGCCGCGCCCATGGCGTCGGTGGACGCGTAGTTGCGCAGCTCGATCTTGTCGCTCTTGGGCTTCAACGCGCCCTTGTAGTTGGGGTTCTTGGAGAACGTCGTCTTGACGAGCTGGTTGCCCTTGACCTCGTGCTCGGCGGTGTAGGGGCCAGAGCCGTCCACCGCGAAGCCGTCGCGCAGCTTGTTCTTGGCGTAGTGCTCCGAGCTGATGATGCCCGCGGTGGGCGTGGCCAGCTTGTACGGGAACGTCGCGTCGGGGCTCTTGAGGTGGAAGACGATGCCCCGGTCGCCCTGGGTCTCGATCGCGTCGACGTTGGCCACCAGGCCGTCGGAGCCGCTGGGGTCCTTGACCTTGATGTCCCGCACCCGCTCGATGGAGAACTTCACGTCGGTGGCGGTCAGCGGCTTGCCGTCGGCGAACTTCAGGCCCTTGCGCAGCGTGCACTCGTAGCGCTCGTTGCCGGTGTCGGTGAATCCGCACCGCTCGGCGGCCTCGGGCTCCGGGTCGCCGTCGCCGCGCGGCATGGCCATCAGCGTCTGGACCGTCTGGCGCAGGATGTTCCAGGAGCCCGCGTCATAGGCGTACGCCGGGTCGAAGGGGGCCGGGACCTCGGGCGAGGTGGCGAACCGGTCCGTGGTGCCGACGGCGATCGCGTCGTCGCCCCCACCGTCGCCTGCTCCGCCACACGCCGCGAGCGCGGGGGCGAGCAGACCTACGACGGCCGGCAGCACCAAAGTCTTACGGTTCATGCTCGTCGTTCTCCACAGCTGTTGGTCCCGTCCGGACCGGCAACGAGGGGTGGGGTCAGTCGGTCCGTGGGGGCGGGGCGATGTTCTCGCGACGACATTAGTCCGCACCACCAGGAGGGCTGGAAGGGACCGGAGTTGACCCTCAATCACGCAGCGAAACCGGGCGCGGACGCACCGATAACCCAACACGGGAAGGTTTCGTCAGGTTCCCCTCAATCAGGACACAACGTCACTCCACAACTCGCCCAAATCGGAGGCCCGGCACAGCCGTGACCGGCTGTCGACCCCCCGGGGAGTGGGAAAGGTCACATCTTCAACTGTTCAGCGCTTTCCGGCCATCAGTCCTTGCAGGAAGGGCAGGTTGACGTGTTCGAGGGACGGCACGACGGTCCTGCCGGAGGCCGGTGCGATGGGCGCCACGGAGGGTACGGCCACCACATGGCAGCCCGCGGCCTCGGCCGCCGCGACGCCGGTCGCGGTGTCCTCGATGACGGCACATCTGGCCGGTTCCGCGCCAACCCCCGCCGCCGCGAGGAGGTACGGGTCCGGGTGCGGCTTGGTCCGGGTCACCTCGTCGCCCGCGACGGTGAGCGTGAAGTGGTGGGCTCCGATCGAGTCGAGCACGCGGTCGATGATGCGCCGGTGCGACGCGGAGACCAGGGCCATCGGCACTTCGTGCGCGGCGAGCTCCGCCAGGAGTCTCGCGGCGCCCGGCATCAGCGGCAGGGCGCGGCCGATGCGGTCCTCGAAGCCGTCGTTGAGCAGCACGGTCAGCTCGGGCACCGTGATGTCGGCACCGGTGGACGCGATGAGGAATCCGGCGCTGCGCGTCATGGGGCCGCCGACGACCACGTCACGCCAGGCCTCGTCGAGCGTGTGTCCGAGCGCGGCGAAGACCTCGACCTCCGCGTCCCACCAGAACCCCTCGGTGTCCACGAGTGTTCCGTCCATGTCGAGGAGCACCGCCTGAAGAGCGGAGCCTTCGGCCGTTCGGGTACCGAGCGCGGGAACCGTACTGGTCATCCGGGCACACCTCCATGAGGGACGAGAAGGCCGGCTGCCCCCTTTTGACGGGAGGGCAACCGGCCTGCACTGGACCGATAAGTGTACGACTTGTCCGCTCAGCGCGCGTTGAAGTATTTCGCCTCGGGGTGGTGGATGACGATCGCGTCGGTGGACTGCTCGGGGTGGAGCTGGAACTCCTCGGAGAGCTGCACGCCGATTCGCTCCGGCTCCAGGAGTTCGGCGATCTTGGCGCGGTCCTCCAGGTCGGGGCAGGCGCCGTAGCCGAGCGAGAAGCGCGCGCCGCGGTACTTCAGGGCGAACATGTCCTCGACGTCCGCGGGGTCCTCGCCGCCGAAACCGAGCTCGGCGCGCACGCGCGCGTGCCAGTACTCGGCGAGGGCTTCGGCCAACTGCACGGACAGGCCGTGCAGTTCGAGGTAGTCGCGGTAGGAGTCGGCGGCGAACAGCTCGGCCGTGGCCTCACCGATCTTCGAGCCGACGGTGACGACCTGAAGGCCGACCACGTCGATCTCGCCGGACTCCTCCGGGCGGAAGAAGTCCGCCAGGCACAGACGCCGGCCACGGCGCTGGCGCGGGAAGGAGAAGCGGGTGCGCTCGTTGCCCTGGTCGTCCAGGATGATCAGGTCGTCGCCCTTGGAGACACAGGGGAAGTAGCCGTGCACGACGGCCGCCTCCAGCATGTTCTTGGTGTGCAGCTCATCGAGCCAGCCGCGCAGCCGGGGCCGCCCCTCGGTCTCCACCAGTTCCTCGTACGAGGGTCCGTCGCCGGTGCGGGCCTGCTTGAGGCCCCACTGCCCCTTGAACAGCGCGCCCTCGTCGAGCCAGGACGCGTACTCCTTGAGCTGGATGCCCTTGACGACGCGGGTGCCCCAGAACGGCGGGGTCGGGACAGGGTTGTCGACGGAGACGTCCGAGCGTGCGGGGCCCTCGTCCTCGGTGACCTCCGCGACGGGGGTGTCCCTCTTGGCCACGCGGCGCTGCTTGAGTTCGGGCAGTGTGGCGCCGGGGACACCGCGCTTGACGGCGATGAGGGCGTCCATCAGGCGCAGGCCTTCGAAGGCGTCGCGGGCGTAGCGGACTTCGCCTTCGTAGATCTCGTGGAGGTCTTGCTCGACGTAGGCGCGGGTGAGGGCGGCGCCGCCCAGGATGACGGGGAAGTCGGCGGCCATCTTGCGCTGGTTGAGCTCCTCCAGGTTCTCCTTCATGATCACCGTCGACTTGACCAGCAGACCCGACATGCCGATTACGTCGGCGCGGTGCTCGGCGGCGGCGTCCAGGATCGCGGCCACCGGCTGCTTGATGCCGAGGTTGACCACGTTGTAGCCGTTGTTGGACAAGATGATGTCGACGAGGTTCTTGCCGATGTCATGGACGTCCCCGCGCACCGTAGCCAGGACGATGGTGCCCTTTCCCTCGGAGTCCGACTTCTCCATGTGCGGTTCGAGGTGGGCGACGGCGGTCTTCATCACCTCGGCGGACTGGAGCACGAACGGCAGCTGCATCTGCCCGGAGCCGAACAGCTCACCGACGACCTTCATGCCCTCCAGCAGGGTGTCGTTGACGATGTCCAGGGCCGGGCGGGTCTGCAACGCCTCGTCCAGGTCGGCGTCCAGACCGTTCTTCTCACCGTCGATGATGCGCCGCTGCAACCGCTCGTCCAGCGGCAGGGCCATCAGCTCTTCGGCCTTGCCCGCCTTCATCGACTTCATGTTGACGCCCTCGAACAGCTCCATGAGCTTCTGCAGGGGGTCGTAGCCTTCGCTGCGGCGGTCGTAGATCAGGTCGTGGGCGGCCTTGACCTGCTCGTCGTCGAGGCGCGCGATGGGCAGGATCTTGGAGGCGTGCACGATGGCCGAGTCCAGGCCCGCTTTGACGCACTCGTCCAGGAAGACGGAGTTCAGCACGACGCGGGCGGCGGGGTTGAGGCCGAAGGAGATGTTCGACAGGCCCAGCGTGGTCTGCACGTCCGGGTGGCGCTTCTTCAGCTCGCGGATCGCCTCGATGGTGGCGATGCCGTCCTTGCGGGATTCTTCCTGGCCGGTGCAGATGGTGAAGGTCAGGCAGTCGATGAGGATGTCCGCCTCATGAATGCCGTATTCACCGGTCAGGTCCTCGATGAGGCGCTCGGCGATGGCGACCTTGTGCTCGACGGTGCGGGCCTGGCCCTCCTCATCGATGGTCAGCGCGATCAGCGCCGCACCATGCTCCTTCGCCAGCGCGGTCACCTTCGCGAACCGCGACTCCGGGCCGTCCCCGTCCTCGTAGTTCACCGAGTTGATGACCGCACGGCCGCCCAGCTTCTCCAACCCCGCCTGAATCACCGGCAGTTCGGTCGAGTCCAACACGATCGGCAGCGTCGAGGCGGTGGCGAAGCGGCCGGCGAGCTCGGCCATGTCGGCGACGCCGTCCCGGCCGACGTAGTCGACGCACAGGTCGAGCATGTGGGCGCCCTCGCGGATCTGGTCCCGGGCCATCTCCACACAGTCGTCCCAGCGGCCCTCCAGCATCGCCTCACGGAACTTCTTCGACCCATTGGCGTTCGTCCGCTC